>NZ_JANAVJ010000040.1 GCF_024213375.1 Paenibacillus sp. MZ04-78.2
GGGACGTAGCTCAGCTTGGTAGAGCACCTGGTTTGGGACCAGGGGGTCGCATGTTCAAATCGTGTCGTCCCGACCATTCAATATTTAAATGCGGGTGTAGTTCAATGGTAGAACTCCAGCCTTCCAAGCTGGTAGCGTGGGTTCGATTCCCATCACCCGCTCCATGTGTAAGTTCCAGTAGCTCAGCTGGATAGAGCAACGGCCTTCTAAGCCGTCGGTCGGGGGTTCGAATCCCTCCTGGGACGTCATATTTGAAATTTATGGAGGTCTGGCAACAGGCCTTCTTTTGTTATGTTTATGCAGCGGGCGAGGGGTGTTTTAGAATAAGCAACGTCATTCAACCACTGGGATCGTGGCATTTATGGAAGAGTTCTGATACAATGGGTTAAAGCTCCTTTCGAGGGGCTTATTTTTTTAAGGAGGAAGGCATATGAGTCCTATGGCAATACAAAGACTGAACTCACGAAGGATAAGAACGTATATTGGGGGAGATATCTACTATGAACCCTAGTTTCGGAAGTGGGGCCCGTTCCCAATTAATTAATCAATTGCTTTATTTTGACGAGCAGAGCACTGCGTTTTTTGACGGTTTTTGCCCGCAGCAAGGAAAGGAACGGGTAAACCTGGAAAAGCTGATCGATCAATATACAGCGGCTTTGGAGCGTATATTGGCACAGGATGAACCTCAGCTCTTGCAATCTTTGTATTCCCAAGTCCTAATAGGCAGCAGCGTGAAAGTGAAGTACGAGGATGACGGCATGGAAGAGACGTTTACGATCGTTTTCCCGACCCTGACCGCACCCGACAAAAACTATGTCTCATTCTTGTCCCCGATGGGAAGACAATTGCTGTTAGCTTCAGCCGGAGCGGTACAAACGATTGAAATTCCTGCTGGCAGCTTTGCCGTATCGATCGAAGAAGTGAAATACGCTTACTCCGGAGAATTTACGCAGACGGGCTAAAGCAAGTGGCCTTAATAGCTTAATGCTCTGTAAAGAACAGCTCCCTGCGGTCTCGCATGAGCTGTTCTTTTGTTTGGTGCCTAGATCGCTGGGGTACTAGGTAAACGATAGAAGTGCATTTCGACATTTATCGATCCGGTTACATTTTGGGCTCGGCTATAGCAGTTTACAGTAGTATGACTTATAATAAAAGGAATGAGCAATCCGATTAGAATGTAAGCTCGGATACGCTTAAAACGTTTAAATGAGGTGTAGAGGATGAATTTGTTTGATTTGACCGGAAAAGTGGCTTTAGTAACCGGGGGGGCCGTAGGTCTGGGTGCGGGTATCTCCTTGGGCTTGGCCAAGGCAGGCGCGGACATCGTTATCGTAACAAGCAACGATCGTTCGCGTGAGGTTGAGCAGCAAATCCAAGCGATGGGCCGCAAGGCACACACTATCATAGCGGATCTGATGGATGAAAGCGTATTGAAGAGCGTGGTAGACGAAGCATTGTCCATTTTTGGAAAAATTGATATTTTGGTTAACAATGCCGGCATTATTCGGCGTACGCCGGCTGCTGATCACGCGGCGCAAGACTGGCATGATGTGCTGAATTTGAACTTAAACTCTGTTTTTTTCCTGTCGCAGCTTGTTGGGCGTGAAATGATTAAACAAGGGTCGGGTAAAATTATAAATATTGCATCGATGCTAAGCTTTCAAGGCGGGATCAATGTGCCGGGCTATACCGCTTCCAAGCATGCGATTGCCGGGGTAACTAAAGCGCTTGCGAATGAGTGGGCTAGTAAGGGCATCCAAGTTAACGCTATCGCTCCGGGGTACATGGCTACCGACAATACGACGGCACTTCGTGCGGATGAAGAGCGCAACGCACAAATCTTGGTGCGTATTCCAGCCGGACGCTGGGGAACTTCGGAAGATATGCAGGGACCGGTCGTATTCCTCGCGTCACAGGCTTCGGACTACATGAGCGGCCACGTACTTTGCGTGGACGGGGGATGGATGACGAGATAATGATAGAGAACGGACGAGCGGAGCAACAGCAGATGTTTCAGCCGGAAATCATTACATTCGGGGAATCGATGGCACTGATGATGCCGGAAGGAAGCAAAGGCATCGAATATTCGTCTAGCTTTCAAAGGCTGTTCGGCGGTGCGGAAAGCAATGTGGCGATCGGTGTATCCCGTCTGGGTCACAAAGCAGGCTGGTTCAGCCGCCTTGGGAAAGATCCGTTGGGCCGCATGATCATGAAAAAAATCCGCGGCGAGGGCGTAGACGTCTCCCGTGTGGAACTGACAACGGAAGCGCCGACCGGCTTGATGCTTCGTGAGGTAGTGTCCGGGAAAACATCGGTTTATTATTACCGCAAAGGCTCGGCAGCCAGCACGCTGAAGCCGGAGCATTTGGACGAGCAATATATTAAGCAGGCTAAATATTTGCATGTAACGGGCATTACGACGGCGCTCAGTCCGACCTGCCGGGAGACGGTCAGGGAAGCGATGAAGCTGGCACGCAAGCATGGCGTGAAGGTCTGTTTTGATCCGAACTTGAGGCTGAAGCTGTGGTCTCTGGAAGAAGCCCGAGAGGTGCTGCTGGAGCTGGCTCAGGAAGCGGACTATTTCCTTCCGGGGCTGGACGAGTTGAAGCTGCTGTATCAAACGGATCGCTTCGAAGAAATTGTAGCACGGCTTAGCGAGCTTAAAGCGGTATCGATCATCAAAGGCGGCGAAAACGTCACGTATATCGTCGAGCAAGGACGTATAAGCTCAGTGCCGTATTTTAAAGCGGAGCAAGTGGTGGATACGGTCGGGGCAGGAGACGGGTTTTGCGCGGGCTTTTTCGTAGGTTTGCTCAAGGGCTATAGTTTGGAAGAAGCGGTCCGCCTTGGTAACCTGATCGGCTGTATGGTGGTACAGATGGAGGGTGACTGGGAGGGCATTCCGACTTGGGAGCAAGTGGAGGCGTTTTTAAACAACGTAAAGCATGTCGAGAGGTAATATCCGATGAAACGAATACATGCCATACTAACTTCATATTAGGAACGGATGAGAGAATATGAAAAAAATCAAGCTTTTGCAGCAGTTGACTAGTGAAGGCGTGGTAGCCGTTCTGCGCGGAGAGACGCCGGAAGAAGTCATCGAAATGGCGGAACAGGCGATTGCCGGCGGGATTAAAGTTATCGAAGTGACAATGACGGTGCCGTTTGCGTTACAAGCTATCGAGAAGCTTGCCAAGAAATATACAAGCTCCACGCAAGATCCATCCAAGTATGCGATTATCGGCGTAGGCACGGTATTGGACCCGGAAACGGCGCGGGCGGGCATTCTAAGCGGAGCGGAATTCGTGGTCGGTCCGGCGTTAAATCCGGACACGGTTACTTTGTGCAACCGTTACCGCGTGCCTGTGATGCCGGGCGTGATGACGATTCAAGAGATTCAGCAGGCGCTGGAGCTTGGCGTGGATATCGTGAAGCTGTTCCCGGGCAATCTGTACTCGCCATCAACGATCAAAGCGATCAAAGGGCCGCTTCCGCAGGCCAACGTTATGCCCACTGGCGGTGTCTCCTTGGACAATCTCGCCGAGTGGATTAAGGCGGGCGCAGTGGCCGTCGGTATCGGTTCCGATCTGACAACGGAAGCCGTTAAAACTGGCAATTACAGTCTGGTAGCCCAAAAAGCCGCGCAATATATCGAAGCTTACCGGGCGGCGAAAGGCTAAGTTATCCATTATTATCTATAATTTCATCAAAAAAGCAGCGTGTTCCAAACGTTTGTTCGGGATACGCTGCTTTTTTCTTTGATGAGGATCTTACGAATCTCCTTATGACGGGGCGGCTAAAAAAAATCCCTCCAGAACGCGGAAGTTCCAGAGGGATCAAATAGTTGTTTTCTTATTGAGTTTATTCGGTAGCTACCGATTGATCGGCTTGCAGACCGACCGGTGCGATCCGAACGAAGCTCGTTTCCAGGTTGTTCTGCAAATGCTCCACTTTTGCTGCGGCCTCCGGTTGTCCGGACTTCACGAGCTCTTCATGATAAGCACCGAGCAGTTCGTTCAAGTCTTTCATGCTTTGTACGCCCACCGATTCGATTTTGACCTTGGCGCCTTTAGCTACCCGGCGTTCGATGGCGGCTTGATCCAGCCCCATCTCCGGCACGAGGCGTTGGTAAATGACGCCGCCCGTCATCCCTGCGCAAATCCAAGGACCCGGATCGCCGAGCACAACAGCGCGGCCGTTAGTCATGTATTCAAAGGCAAAGCCTTTCAAGTTCGCGCGGGCTGCAATGCCGCCGAGCTCGTCTTGAATTGGTGCCGTAATTTCGCCGCCGAATACGACGTCTGCACCGGAGAACCGGATGCAGGCGCGGGTATCGGCATTGCCTTGAATTAGGAACAAGCCTTGTTGCGCGCCGTAGCCGAATGATTTGCCTACGGAGCCATTGATGAATTGCTTATGCTTGCTTGGTGCTTTCAGGATCGCGACTTTACCGCCGAGCGACATTTTGCCGACGCCGTCTTCCGCACCGCCGTGAACCGTGATGTTTACACCGCGGGCATTGAAAGCAGCCAATCCGTTACCCGGTACGGAACCTTCGGTCATGGTGATGCTTACCGGAGGCAACGCATCGTAGCTGCCGTCGAAACGGTCTCTTACGCGGTGGCTTGCATAGCGGCTGCCAAGGATACGGGATTCCGCATCGACTTTCGACCAAGTACGCTCCACCGGCGATTCGAACGAAACGGTATCCGGGAAAAATTGCTGGCCTTCTGCGCCTGCCGCAATGCGAATATCCGAGGATACCGCCGCTGCGACTTCCTCCAAAGCTTCTTGTGCCGCCGCCAAGGACAGCGGAGCCGGACGGAGCAGGTCGGACAGATCGATTTTCTCAAGATGGCTTACTTGCTGCAGCAAGTCGGAACGGCCGACAAGGTCCTGCAGGTTTGCAAAGCCGAGCTGAGCGACGATGTCCCGTACTTCGCGGCCGATCCCGCCGAATAAACGAACAAGCGATTCAACAGCGGTATCGTAGACGCGAGGCACGAAGCGGCGAAGGCCTTTTTCTTCGGCTTCTTCCATCGAGTCGATTTGCGTCGCGATTCCGACGTGACATGTATCCAAATGACAGCCGCGGCACGTCGTACAGCCGATGGACTGCATTGCGATAGAGCCGAAACCGATGCGGTTCGCGCCAAGCATGACCATTTTCACAACGTCGGCACCGGATTTCATGCCGCCGTCGGACCAGAGCTCCACTTTGTGGCGCAATCCTGCTTCGATCAGCGCGATGTGCGCCAGCTTCGTACCGATTTCGGTCGGCAGACCGACGTGCGTGATCGAGTGAATCCGAGCCGCACCCGTGCCGCCGTCAAAACCGGACAACGTGATCACATCCGCGCCCGCTTTGGCAACGCCGACTGCAATCGTACCGATCCCAGGAACGACCGGAACTTTGACGATGATTTTGGCCTTGCGTCCACTAGCTTCTTTCAGCTCAGAAATGATCTGCGCCAAGTCCTCGATCGAATAAATATCATGGTTGTTGGACGGCGAAATCAGGTCGGAGCCGATGGTTGCGTTCCGTGCCAATGCGATCTTCGCCGTTACTTTCGAGCCCGGCAGGTGACCGCCTTCGCCCGGTTTTGCGCCTTGACCGATCTTGATTTCCAAGAACGCTACAGCGTTCGCCAGCTCGACGTTAACGCCGAAACGACCGGATGCGACTTGGGCGCCGCGGGTCCGCTTATAGCGGCCGAGCATGTCTTTAATCTCGCCGCCTTCGCCGTTCATCGTCACCATGTTCAGGCGCTCGCCGGCTTCCGCATAAGCGCGGAATGCCGTCTCGTTCTGCGATCCGAAGGACATGGAAGAGATGAGCATTGGCAGATCGTGGCCGCCGATGCCAATCTCGACTTGGGAAGGGTCGAGCGGCTTGCGGCCTTCGGCGTACGCTTTCTCATAATTGAAATCCGCAACATGACGGATGGAAATACCGTTTTTCTTTTCCTCTTCGCGCAGCTTGTCGCGATAGTCTTCGTACGGAGCCGCCCCGGAAGCCGCATCGCCGAGCGCTTTCCACATCCGTTGGAAGAAGCGGAAGTTGCGGGCTGCTTTTGCTTTCGGATTGGCATAGTCGTTATAACGGCCTTCGGCATCGGCTTCAAGCTCGGCAAACCCTGTTCCGGCCTTATCGCTGCCCAAGTAGTTTACAATATCCAGCACGTCGGCGAGCTCCGGCTTCAGGCCGATTGATGAGAAGAAGCGGGTGTAACCGCGAAGCTCATGCGTACCGATTGTGGAGATGACTTTCTCCAAGCCTTTCATCAAAGCGGTAAACACTTTGCGTGCCGCCGGTGCGCCGTCCTTCGCCGCCGCCGTAGTAAACAGGATGTAAGGGGACAGCACATCTGCGCCCAAGCCGCAAGCAACGGCCATATCGTGCAGGTTGCGGATCGCCGCGCTGCGCAGCACGATCGTCGTTTGACGGCGCAGGTTGTTGCCGTAACCGAGCTTCACTTCGCGAAGCGCGATATCGACTTTGGATACGGCCAAATGCGGGTCCATCCACAGCCGATCGTTCTGGTGCGTCTCGCTGTCGTCCAGCACAAGCAGCATAGCGCCTTTGCGCACGGCTTGCACGGCGTCCGCCGCAAGCTGCTCCAGGGCGTCCTTCAGGGAAGTGCCGCGGGCGAACGTCGTCGACAACGTGGCGACGGCATCGCCGTTTTGCGCACCGAACATGGCGACAAGCTGCTCGTAGCTCGGCTGTTTCAATTCAGCCAAAGAATCGATACCGTTGCTGCCCTCCAACACGACGGGATAAAGCAGCTCTACCCGCAGCCGATCATCCGGCTGGCTGTATACGGCCGGGCGGGGTCCTACGACAACACGCGTGGAGAAGTGCTCCATCTCGCGGTCACGGTCGATCGCCGGGTTGGTAACAACCGCAACGCTTTCTTTAATGAAGTCCGGGATGTTCTGGCGCTCCCAGTTCAACGCGGCATGCGGGCTGTCATGACCGAGCGAGCGAATCGGCTCTGCGCCGGTCTCGGCGGTCGTTTCGATCATTTGGATGCCGTCGCGGTCCCATCCGAAGGCGCTGTAGAGCGCATCTGTCGGCGTGACGTCGGCAGAAGGCGCCGCTTCGACGGCCGGAATTTCATTGTTCAAATGCTTGCGCTGTCCTTCGAGGCCAAGACGGCTTTGCACGCGCTCCAGCACAGTGGATTGCACCAGATGATAAGGAATCACCTGAACATGCTCGCCCGGTGTCAGGACGACGCCAACTTTTTCGCCCGGTGCGATCGGTTTCGGATCTGCGACCATCTCGCCGACCGTAATGACGCCTTGTTCCGAGGAGAAGTACAGAGACGTTTCGCTCTCCACCATCCATACCGGACGCAGACCAAGCGCGTCGACGCTGAAAATGCACTCGTTGCCGTAACGGGAAACGATCCCTGCCGGTCCTTGCGCGTAATGCCCCCAAGCTTGGCGGAAGTAGACGTACATGTCCTGCAGTTCCGGACGGAAAAGCTTCATTTCGTTAAGAATCGGAGGGAAAACGACTTCCATCGCTTCGAACAAGCTGAGGCCGAAACGGTGAATGAACGTTTCGATGGTACGGTTCATATCTTGGGAGTCGCTGCCGCCGTCAACGAGGGGCACGCCGACCATGTCGGCTTCGATCCGCATCTTTTTTACCGTATTGATCTCGCCGTTATGGCCAAGCAGCGAGAACGGCTGCACGCGGAAAAAGCTGGATTGAGTGTTCGTGGAGTATCGGTTGTGTCCGATAGTAACCTGCGCTGCGAACAGCGGGTCGCGGGTGTCATTGAAGTATTTCGGCAAAATGCTGGCGGCGCCCATCACTTTGTAAGCGGCCGTGACGTTGCTGAGGGTGGCGACGTGTACGTTATATTTGGCTTCGATCGCCACATGAAGCTCAAACAGATGATCGGAGACTTTCACTTCCTGCTTGTCGCAAAGACCTGCGATTTGCCAGAAGGTCGGTTCGTCGTTGCGTCCGTTCGGACCGAGCACGCTGCTATCCACTTGATTTTCTTGCTCCAGGAGGATGCTGACTTGAAACTGGGAGAACAGCTCGCGGATGCCTTTTTGCATATCGGGAGCGGAGATGTCCAGCTTGCGCGGCACGAAAATGTGCGCGACAGAGAAACGCTCGTCATATGCAAGCTTGTCGTCGAGACCGGCGTCGGTCAGCTTTTTCTCCCATAGGGCGCGCGGAATGTCGGTCAGGATGCCGCAGCCGTCGCCTTCCCCGTTAATGAAACCCGAACGATGTTCCATTTTCACAAGAGCGTCGATCGTCTTTTGAATGTTGTCGCGGGACGGAAATCCGTCCTTTTCAATAATACAGATGATACCGCAGCTATCATGTTCGGTGGCCAATAATTTCTGGAAGCGGCCTTCATTGCGCATAACTTGATTCATTCTCGTGGTCAGCAGGCTGACCGTCACCTCCCATAAAAATTAGTTGCGGGTTCGTCTTGAAAAGAAGGCTTTGTCCATGTGAAGCAAGAAAGCGGAAAGAGTCAGTGAATTATTGCGATGAATAAAAATACATTTATTCTGCATAATTGACTTAGTTTTCGGCTTCTCGATTCAGCAGAAGCTGTTCGGAAGAGGGTGATTAAAGGTTCCCTGTCCCAACCGTCCAACCGCGCAGCTTCATAGCTAACATGCCAAAAACCTTTCATTTAGCCGAGTTTCTTTAGCTTAAAAGTATTTATAGAATATCACGAAATTTCATGTGAGACAATAGAACATTGAAGGGAAAAGTCAATTGTAAGCGTTGTCTATTTTGCATAACTGGTGAATAAAGGCAATTTCAGAGCGGAATGGTGCGAGTTGACAAAAAACGAACGAACTATTACCGTTGTCCGATAATAGTTCGTGATTCGGGTGATAAATGGAATTTATTGCCGATCTGCTCAGTTAAGTGTTCATGCGGGCGAATGCACGGTTTGCCGCTTCAATCGTATAAGTGACGTCTTCGTCCGTATGGGCCGTGGTCATGAACCAGGCTTCATATTTAGAAGGAGCCAGGCAGATGCCGTCCTCCAGCATGGAGCGGAAAAAGGCTGCAAACTGCTCGCCGTCCGTATTTTGCGCCTCGTCGTAGTTTGTAACCGGATGGTCACAAAAGTGTGTCGACAACGCGCCGCGGATGCGGTTTACGGTCAGGGCGATGCCGTACTTGCGAGCCCCTTCGGCAAGTCCGGCTTCCAGCATGGCGCCGAGCCGGTTCATCCGCTCGTAGATGCCGGGCTCTTGCAGCGCCTCCAAGCAGGCGATCCCGGCGGAGATCGACGCTGGGTTGCCGGCCATGGTACCGGCTTGGTATGCCGGTCCGAGCGGCGCCACCTGCGCCATGATTTCTGCGCGGCCGCCGTAAGCGCCGATCGGCAGTCCGCCGCCGATGATTTTCCCAAGGGCTGTAAGATCGGGCTCGATGGCTGCGTAGTCGGTGCCTTCGGGTAAACCGGCGAAGGTGGAGGCAGCGCCGTAGTGGAAACGGAATGCAGTGATCACCTCGTCGTAGATGACAAGGGAGCCGTTCCGGCGGGTAGCGGAGCACAGTCCTTCCAGGAAGCCGGGCTTCGGCATGACCATGCCGAAGTTGCCGACAATGGGCTCAACCATAACCGCGGCCACATCGCTGCCCCAGCGCTCCAGCGCGGCGTCCAGTGCGGCGAGGTCGTTAAACGGCACGGTGATGACCTCGTGCGCGATGCTGACCGGAATACCGGCGCTGTCCGGTATTCCGAGGGTGGACGGGCCGGAGCCGGCGGCGACGAGCACAAGATCCGAATGGCCGTGGTAGCAGCCGGCGAACTTGATGATTTTGTTCCGGCCGGTATAGGCGCGGGCAACCCGTATCGTCGTCATGACGGCTTCGGTGCCGGAGTTGACGAAGCGGACCTTATCGAGCGACGGAATCGCTTCTTTCAGCATGCGGGCAAACCGGATTTCGAGTTCGGTCGGCGCACCGTACAAGGCTCCGTTCTCCGCCGCTCGGACAATGGCGGATGTCACATGAGGATGCGCGTGGCCGAGAATGATCGGACCGTAGGCAGCCAAATAGTCGATGTAGCGGTTGCCGTCCTCGTCCCAGAAATACGCTCCTTGTCCCCGTTTCATGAAAACGGGCGCTCCGCCGCCCACGGCTTTGAAGGAGCGGGAAGGGCTGTTGACCCCGCCGACGATATGCTCGAGCGCCTCCGCATAAAGCGCTGCGGAGCGTGTGCGGGGTGTGGCTTCGGATGCGTTAGACGTAAATGGATTGCTCATTAGGATTCAAGTCCTTTCCAAACGATGTATATCTCCATTATAAATGATTGCGCTCCGGCCGTGAATGATTCTCAGGATTGGATCGGTGCCTCATTCCGCGGGAAGGTGGAGGAGCGTGCCTTTAAGCACCGTTACCGCTTGACCATGGATGTGAAGACGGTCATCGACCAACGCAAGTTTAAGAATACCTGTTCGCGCAGAGGATTGAATGGCGGTCAACCGGTCTTTTCCCAGCTTGTCCCGCCAATATGGCGCAAGCGCGCAATGGGCCGATCCGGTAACCGGATCTTCGTCGATTCCCAGTACCGGGAAGAAGCAGCGGGAGGCGAAGTCGTACCGTTCATCCTGCGAGCGGGCCGTAACAAGCACGCCGCGGACGCCGAGTTTCGCCATGATGGCGAAATTGGGCTTCAACCCGCGTACGGCTTCCTCCGAGTCCAACTCGACCAGCAAGTCCAGTCGGTTGGTTCCGACAAAACGGGGCACAATCCCGCCCAGGGCATCGGCTAGACGGTCCGGCGCCTCTGTTTCGGTAATCCGTTCAACGGGAAAATCGAGCCGAATCCAACCGTCCTCATTTGCGGAGGCCGTCAGTTGGCCGCTAAGCGTGTGAAAGGTCAAAGCCTGGTTGCGGTCTACCCGTCCGGTTTCCCACAAGTAATGTGCGCTAGCTAGTGTAGCATGGCCGCACAAATCGACCTCGACCGTCGGTGTAAACCAGCGAAGCCGGTAGCTCCCGTCCTGTTGGGGGGAGAGAAACGCCGTTTCCGACAAGTTCATCTCCATCGCAACCTGTTGAAGCCATGGGTCGGAAGGATAGCGCTCCAACAAACAAACCGCCGCGGGATTGCCGCGAAACGGCTTGTCCGCGAAGGCGTCAATAACATGTATTTCGATCATAAGAACTGTTCTCCTTTCAGGTCAAAAGCGGGAAGCCCCTTGCCTCCCGCTCGCGTATGTTTCATAGCAGCTATTATTTTTTGACCGGAGCCGTGGCGGTCGTGCTTTTATGGCCGCCCTCGGCGGGCTTGCCGGCAGGGGCCAGAGGGTCCCGGCCTTCAAGCAATGCCTTAACGTAATTCTGCAGCTTGGTACGGTTTACGCTGAGGACTTCGGCGCCGCCGACCCGTTTTTCGATCAGCAGCTCGGAAGGCGGAATCTGCTGGCTTACCATGCCCTCGGTTTTGGCCTCGAAGGCGAGCGTGCCGAGCTTCAGCATGTCGGTCGTCGTCAAATTCGTTTCGAGATAAGGATCGATACTTTTTAATATATTCGGCAGTCGGACCAGGGAACCGGTCGTCTGCATTTTTTGCGCGACGGCTTGCAAAAATTTGCGCTGCCGCTCGGTGCGGGAAAAGTCGCTCATGGCGTCGTGCCGGAACCGGACGTATTGCAGCGCCATTTTTCCGTCGAGATGCTGCATGCCCTTTTTTAGATCAATATCATACTCGTGGCCGTCTTCCGAGTCGCGGTATTTCATGTCCTTCTCCACTTCGAGATCAATGCCGCCGATGGCGTCTGTCAGTGCGATAAAGCCTTTGAAATCGGTATAGAAAAAATATTGAATCGGAATGCCGAGCAGGTCGCTAACCGTGCGCATGGCCAGATTCGGCCCGCCGATGGCAAGCGCCGTATTGATGCGGTCCTCGCCATGCCCCGGAATTTTCACGTAGGTGTCGCGCAGAATGGAAAATAAGTACGCTTTCTTCGTCACCGGATCAATTGAGGCGACCATAATTGAATCGGAACGCGGAACTTCGTTCTTTTTGAGTCCCCGGGAATCGCCGCCGAGAATAAGGATGTTCACCCGTGAGTTGCCCTCCCACTTGGGCGGGATGTAGCTGTCCGACATGCTGAGCTGCTGTGGGGTAAGCCCGCCGAATTTGGTCGTTTCGGGACGGCTCTGAATGTTATTGGCAAATTGAACGAATGAATAGGTAAAATAGCCGATTCCTGCAAGCAACAGCAACAGCAGCGAAATGAAAAACCATTTTATCGTACGGGCCATGGGAATTCGGTCCCTCCTCTGGTTGCGTTCGCTTTTCCTGATCGTAAGGTTGGTGTATCATAACGGATATAGGTTTTGACAATGCCACAGGAACATGCATACGTTTGGACAGGAAACTATTTCATTATTATAAAAGGTTTCAATCCACGCCTGCAAGCTTCGGCATATTTTGACAGGAGGACCTACATCTATGAATCTCGCCATTGACGTGCATCGGCTGAGAAAAGAATTCAAAGTGCAGAAAAACCGGGAAGGCTTGAAAGGCGCCGTACGCGACCTGTTCAGGAGAGAGTATAACCAGATCGCCGCGGTGAAGGATATCAGCTTCCAAATTCCGCAGGGCGAAATTTGCGGCTACATCGGCGAGAACGGAGCGGGCAAATCGACCACGATCAAAATGCTGACCGGCATTCTCGTTCCCACCTCCGGAGATATCCGCGTAGGCGGCTTCGTTCCTTATAAGGAGAGGGAAAAATTCGTCCGGAACATCGGTGTCGTATTCGGCCAGCGAAGCCAGCTTTGGTGGGACATCGGCGTGATCGAATCGTTCCAGCTGCTCAAGAAAGTGTACCGCGTCCCGGATGCGGAATACCGCAGCCGCATGGACGAGCTGGTGGAGCGGCTGCAGCTTGGCGAGCTGTTGAACCGGCCTGTGCGAAAGCTGAGTCTGGGCCAGCGAATGCGCTGCGAGCTTGTCGCGTCGCTCATTCACAATCCGGCAATTTTGTTTCTGGACGAGCCTACGATCGGTCTGGATATTATGGTCAAGACGGAAATCCGCGATTTCTTAAAATCCATGAACAAGCGGTACGGCACGACCATTCTGCTGACAACCCACGATCTGCAGGACATTGAAGCGCTGTGTTCCCGGGTCATTATGCTCGACGATGGCCGGATCATCTACGACGGAGGACTTGAGGAGCTGAAAGAGCGCTGGGGTAAAGGCAAAGAAGTCATTCTCCGGTTCTCGGAGCCGGTATCACTGCCCCGTTTGCAGGAGATGACCGCAGGACTGCAAGTAGACTGGTCGCTGGACAACGAATTGACGGCCAAAGTATGGATTCCGCAGCAGGCGGCAAACGTCTCCGAGGTGCTCAGCCGGGTTGTCGGTATAACGACAATCGAGGACATTAAAATCCTCGAAACGAACACGGACGACATCGTGCGGGAAATATACAAATCCGGATCGGCGGAAGCGAAAAAGGAGCTGCGCAAAGAACAGGAAGTGACGCTGCATGGTTAGCGCTTATCTTGACATTATCCGCATCCGCTTCCTGATGATGCTCGCTTACCGGGTCAATTATTACAGCGGGATTATTGTTTATGCCCTTAACATTGGGGCGTATTATTTTCTATGGAAGGCGATTTATGGTACAAAAGAGCTGCTTGGCGGAATGACCGTGACACAGATGACGACCTACGTGGCTGTGTCGTGGATGGCGCGGGCGTTTTATTTTAACAATCTGGACCGGGAAATTGCAAATGAGATCAAAGACGGCAGCGTCGCAATCCAGTTCATCCGCCCGTACAATTACATCGTCGTCAAAATGATGCAGGGGCTCGGCGAAGGCTTGTTCCGGTTCCTGCTGTTTTCCGTGCCGGGTATGGTGATCGTCTCGTTCCTCTTTCCGGTGCAGTTGCCGTCAGAGCCGCTGACTTGGCTTATTTTTCTTGCCATGCTGTTTTTCAGCTTCCTGATCAATACGCAGATCAATATTATTACCGGCCTGTTCGCCTTTTTCCTTGAAAATAACGAAGGCATGATGCGGATGAAACGGGTAACCGTCGATTTGTTCTCCGGACTGGTCGTGCCGATGTCGTTCTTCCCGGGCTGGGCGCAAGAGCTGATGAATCTGCTGCCGTTTCCGGCGATCACGTACTTGCCTGGCTCCGTCTTTACCGGCAAAGTGGCCGGCAGCGCCGTTTACAACGTATTTGCCGTGCAAATCATCTGGTTCGTGCTGTTGATTGTACCGCTCTATGTCCTGTGGCGGGGCGCGCGGACGCGGCTGTTCGTGCAGGGAGGGTGATGGCGCATGTTCTATGCAGGCTTGTTTGTCAATTACTTGAAAAATTACATGAAAACGCGGCTCACCTACCGTTCCGATTTCTGGATCGAGGTGCTGTCCGATCTGTTGTTTAACGGGGTGAATTTATTTTTCATCCTCGTCGTGTTCCAGCATACCGCGGCAATCGGCGAATGGAACGAGCAGCAGATTTTGTTTGTCTATGGCTATTTTATGGTGCCTTACGGCTTGTTTATTACGTTTTTTAACTTATGGGGATTCACCGAGCGTTACATTGTCAAAGGCGAAATGGACCGGATCTTGACTCGTCCAGCGCATAATCTGGTGCAGCTGATGCTGGAAAATATGGACCCGTCCTCGCTGTTCAGCGCGCTGGTCGGTCTGATTATCATGATCTATTCCTGGACACAACTTGATCTCGGGCTAATGTGGTACGATCCGCTCATTCTGATTGTGCTGGTGCTCGGTTCGATTATGATTTACGGGGGCGTGTACATTTTCTTTACATCTTGGTCGTTTTTTTCGGATTCGCCCACCGGCATTATGCCCCTGCTGTGGAACCTGCAAAACTACGGGCGGTACCCGATGACGATCTATAACCGTCTTCTGAACATCATGCTCACCTGGGTGCTGCCGTTCGGCTTCGTCGGCTTTTATCCGGCGGCCTATTTTTTGGACCGGGCGAATTGGGGAACGTTCGCTTTGCTTACCCCGCTGGTCGGGCTCGTCTTCCTGACCTTCGGGCTGACGGTGTGGAATTACGGGGTGAAACGGTACCGTGGAGCGGGCTCGTAGAGAGCGGAAGCGTTATGTAACAAGTAGCATATTGGGATCGCGAGGAGCTGCCGACATGAAGCGCAGCTCCTCTTTTGCGTATCGGACCTGCCGGAGAAGGTTACTCTTTGAAACCTTTGAAACCGCCGACACCTTTGACCCATTCGTCTCGCTCGGAATAGGAGTAAATTTGTTTTAAGGTTTTTTTAAGCTTTCTTTCATCTTCATTTAAGCTTGACGTAATGTTGAGTTTATAAATAGCTCCTATACTAGAAATAAATTCCTCACCATAAACGGGTCGTTCAAAAAATAGCCATGCTTGATAATAATTTGAGCGAGTTGACAGGGAGGTTTATCCAGTGGTATGATATTAATCATAGGGAATTGAACATATGTTCAAAACATTTGTTCAAAACAAATGTTCAAGATATATGTTCGATATATAAAAAAAAGAAAAGGTGGAGAGAATCATGAAAAAGTGGACTGGAAAAGTGATGGCCTGTACGGTAGCAGCAGCTGTATTGGTTGGTGGGATCGGCGGATTGACAACAGCGCCTAAGGCATTTGCAAGTGGGGATGCTAAGAAGGTCTCTCCGGATGCCTCGATTCCTCTGCACAGCCGTGTAGATGTTGGTTTGAATTCCATTGTTATTCAGTCTTCAGGTATTATTAATTTGAGTTTGGACAATCTGAATGCGGAGCTTAAAAAAGGAAAATCGATTTCCGATTTGGCCCGTACAAGTGGAATTAGTCGCTGGGATTTGTACAATAAATTGACTAACCCGGCACTTGAAAAAGTAGAAAATGCACTAAACCAAAAGAAAATTACGGAAGAAGAAGCGAAGCAATTGAGGCAAGAAGTCAAAGACAAGTATTCGACGGCCATCGATAAATCAGGCTATCAAGATAAATTGGGTGGTAAATATTCCAAAAAACTTGAGCTGAAAACCAATGTGGATGAAGATGCTGTAGCTAAAGCTCTCGGCATTACTGAAAATGAATTGGATGCGGCCTTCAGCAAGGGCAAAACGATTGCTGAAATCGCCAAAGAAAAAGGCCTCACGGAAGATCAAGTTATTACCGGCATTAAGGACAATTTGAATGCTTCCTTGAAAGCATTCATCAATAAGAAGTAAGAGCTTCAACACATAGCAAAGCCGTCCTTTTATGGGGACGGTTTTTTCATTCCCTGGATTGGGGAGTCTGGCAAGGGTCAGGTTGTTTTAGGGCGGAGGAGTTTCGTATAATGCTGGTACAAAACAAATACGGATGCGAGGAGATGAAATATTATGCCGCAGCTTCAACCCGGACAACCCGTTCCGGATTTTACTCTGACTGCCGGAAGCGGGGAATCCGTAAAGCTTTCGCAGTTTCGGGGCAAGTATGTCGTTCTTTATTTCTACCCCAAGGATATGACGCCGACATGTACGGAGGAGTCCTGCCAGTTCCGCGATTATAACGGACAATTCAAGGCGTTGAACTCCGAAGTGATCGGGATTAGCCCGGACGACCTGAAGTCCCATGGGAAGTTCGCCGCCAAATACGAGCTGTCGTTCCCGCTGCTCTCCGATCCCGATCACGAGGTATGCGAGTTGTTCGGCGTTTGGCAGCTGAAAAAGATGTACGGTCGTGAATATATGGGCGTGGTTCGTTCGACGTTTGTCATCGATCCGCAAGGCAAGCTTGTCCATGAATGGCGCAGCGTGCGGATCAAGGGCCACGTCGAGCAGGTGCTGGAAGCCGTCAAGGAGGCTCAAGCAGGAGTAGGGACCCCTTAGCAGTCGTTCATCTAAAGGCCGGGAGCAAAGCAGCCCCGGCTTTTTAAAATAGCATCAAGATGGTTGGAGCAGGAATGCATATGGGGGATGACGAAAACAAACCTTAGCAATATATTTCCAGCAAGGGGGCGTTCGTGAATGTCGCAGTATGAAAAACAATCCAGTCGGATCGTCTATGTAGGAACTTATAATGGCGGCGGAAACGATTCTTTATATGCGTTAAACATGAATAAGTCAACCGGGGAGCTGTCTGCCATCGGCGCTTATGCGGAGGTCGAGATGCCTTCCTTCTTGACGGTAGATACGGAGCGCGGCAGGCTGTTTGCGGTAAGCGAGCTGCAGGATGAGGCAGGCAAAGAAGGCGGGGAAGTGGCTTCTTACGCTGTGGAAGCGGAGACTGGGGCTTTGCGCTATATCGGCAAACAGCCTTCTTTCGGCGCTTCGCCGTGCCATTTGGTAACGGACCGTGAGGGAAAGCGGCTCGTCGTAGCCAATTATACAAGCGGCAGCGTAAGCTTGTACTCTATCGCGGAAGATGGGAACATCGGTCCATTGGCGGATCGGAAGCGGCATGAGGGACAGAGCGTCCGCAGCGACCGGCAGGAAGCGGCTCATGCGCACTGTACTGTCCTGAAAGATTCCCGTATTTATGTCGCTGATCTCGGAACGGACAAAATCATGATCTACAACATTCAAGAGAACGCAGAACAGCCGATGCTTGTTCTACATGACGAAGCGCAGGTGCATGCCGGGGCAGGCCCGCGTCATCTGGCGTTTCATCCTGACCTTCCGTATGCGTATGTGATTAATGAACTGGATTCTACGATTACGGTGTTCGCTTACGGACAAGAAGATGGAACGCTTCGGGAGATCGAGACGTTGTCCACACTGCCGGAAGGGTTTGCAGGTGAGAGCTACTGCGCCGATATCCATATCGGGGTGTCCGGGGACTACTTGTACGGCTCCAACCGCGGGCATGACAGCATAGCCGTCTACCGCATCGACCGGACCAGTGGTAAGCTGACGCTGATCCAGCACGAGCCGACGGGCGGAGCATGGCCGAGAAATTTTGCCGTCACGCCGGACGGGAAATTCGTGTTGGCCGCCAATCAAAATTCGGATTCCATTGTTACGCTCGCAGTAAATGAAAACACCGGCCGGCTGGAGCCCACAGCTCATGAGCTCCGCATACCGAAACCGGTGTGCATCCAATTTTTCGAATAACGGACAGCTTTAATTCAGCAGGTATTGCTCACCGAGCAGCTTATTGGCGGCAATGATCCCGCCGGAGGAGTTTCAAATGTCGTTAAGTTTTTCCAAAGCGGGTCGCCGGTCCAGTCTTTCTCGACGGCGCTCGCTTCTTTTTTATCGTTATCAATTGGTCGTACCACGGGTTGCCGGACCAGGATTTAACTCTTCCATGGTCGTCCGGTGAATCTTTTCAGGGCCGCGTCCCGGTCATAAAAGAGAAAAACCATCCATATATATTCTACCAATACTCATTTCATAGGAATATATGGAGGGATCTCTCATGAAGCGCAGACCGCAAGCTTATTCGTACCGCATGATAAGCACCGTTCGGTGGACATCGATGCTTGGCCTCATGATCCTGTGGCTTACGGTCTTGACGCACCCGGCGGGGGCGGCACCCGGCAATGAAGGGGAGGAAGCTTTATTTACGCAGCTGAAATCGGGCAAACGTATGGTAATCGAAAAAAACTATACCCCGGCCAAGAAGCCGACGGTGTACCTGACCTTCGACGACGGGCCGAGCAAGCTGACCCCGAAGGTGCTGGACATTTTGCGGGAGGAGGACGTCCGGGCCACCTTCTTCGTACTGGGCGAGCAGGTGCAGGAGCGCCCGAATATAGCGAAGCGTATCGTGGAGGACGGTCACGCCCTCGGTAATCATACCTATAATCACGTCTACCGGGAGCTGTATTCCGATTTTCGCGCATTTTGGGAGCAGGTTCAGAAGACGGAAAATATATTGCTGGAGACGACGGGCGTCAGGCCGCGTTTGGTTCGTGCTCCGGGCGGAACGCACGGTAACTTTGACGCTTTTTATTTCTATTATTTGGGGCAGGCCGGCTACGAGATTTACGATTGGACCATCGACAGCGAAGATGCAAGGCGACCCGGGATGACGGCGAACCAGATTGTCCGTGCGGTAGAAAAAGGGCCGTTCGGAAACGAGGTCATTGTGCTGATGCACGACGGTTCGGGACATGACGAGACGGTTAAAGCGCTTCCCCGGATCATCCGGTTATTTAAAGAAAAGGGATACGCTTTTGCTTCGCTCACTCCGGAGGTGATGCCGGTACAGTTTTCCAGCGGGAAACTGAAGTGGTCCAGAACCGATAATCGCGAATCGTTCGATAACCTGCTAGCCGCTGCGTACGAACATCGGGAGCTTTGGGCAGTAGAGGGTATTCCGGGCAAGGATAACGCTCCGAAAGCGCTGCTCGGCCCGCCAGCGGCCAGCACTTATACGGAAGAAGGTCAAAGGGAAGGGCCGGATCGTTTGAATGTACTTTTGGGTGACCGCACGCTTGCTCTAACGAAGGAGCAGTTCCGTTTTCGAGATGGGAGCTATAGGGTAGCCCTGAGACCATTGATCGCAGCGATGGGCGGAACTGTAGAGTGGAACGCCGAGTGCCGGACGGCAATCGTCCGCTATGGAGCGATTACGGCCGAATACGATTTGGCCCGGCAGGAGCTGAGGGTACGGCGTCCTGCAGCCGGATGGAATACCGAAGCAAAGGCGCGCATTCTCCCGTTTCCTGAAATGGAGCTCGCGAATGGGACGCTGTATGTGCCGCTTCGTCAAACGTTGGAGCTGCTGGGTGATCGGGTGCTATCCAGCGACGTTCCGCATGAACGGGGGGCAGTGGAGATGCAGGCGGCAGTCTACGGCGGCTGCTGGACCGGATGGATGCCTATTTGACGAACAGGAGGAAACCTCTCGCGCAAGTCTAAAAGCTATGAAAACCGGACATACTGAATGCTAGAATGCAAGATTTGGAAAAGCTTGCATACCAAGATTCAGGCAGGAGGTTTTCAGGATGACGAAATCTATAAATGTAACGGATTCGCCGCAGGCGGTGCTTGAGCGGATCGTGTATCAGGTGGAAAAGGTCATCATAGGCAAGCGGGAGGTCATCGAAAAGCTGCTCGTAGCGCTGCTTTGCGGCGGGCATGTGCTGCTGGAAGACGTTCCCGGCGTAGGCAAAACGATGCTTGTGCGCGCGCTGGCGAGAACGATCGACAGCAGCTTCAAGCGGATTCAATGCACCCCGGACTTGCTGCCGTCCGATCTGACCGGGGTTTCGGTATACAACCAACGCAGCGGCGAATTCGAATTCCGTCCGGGACCTTTGCTTGCCCACATCGTATTGGCTGACGAGCTGAACCGCACATCGCCGCGGACGCAAGCCGCCATGTTGGAGGCGATGGAAGAGAAGCGGGTGACGGTCGACGGAACGACTTACCCGCTGCCAGAACCGTTTTTTATTCTGGCGACGCAAAATCCCGTCGACTTCGAGGGCACGTTCTCGCTGCCTGAAGCCCAGCTCGACCGGTTTATGGTGAAGCTGCGTCTCGGTTATCCCGACCCGCTTGGCGAGGTGGAGATGCTGGGCCGCATGGAAGAGCCGTTTCCGCTCGCTCAAATTCGTACGGTCGTCCTCCAGGAGGAATTTGTCTCCCTTCAAAAAGAAGCCCGCGCTGTTCATGTCGACGACACGATCAAGCAGTATATCGTCCAGCTTGCGACTGCGACCCGCGCGCATCCGGACGTCTCGCTCGGCGCCAGTCCCCGGGCTTCGGTCGCATTGATGCGGGCCTCCCAGGCGCAGGCGTTCCTGAAGGGCCGCAGCTATGTCATCCCGGATGACGTGAAGGAGCTGGCCGGCCCCGTACTGGCGCATCGCTTGACGCTGACGCCGTCTGCGCTGCTGTCCGGCCGTCAGGCGGAAGCTCTTGTCGCTTCGGTCGTCGCCAGTGCGTCGCTGCCGGTCCGCCGGCATGCCGCGGGCTGAAGAAGGCGGCAGGCATGCGGAGCTTATTAGCGGTCGGATGGATCGGGGGATGCGGGGCTATTCTCGGCTGGTGGGCGTTTGGCTGGGGCGGCCGGACGGCTTGGTTTTTGGTTTATGTCTGGGCTTTTTTTGTTGTTTATCTCGGGTTGTTTCGCGCTGCGGTCGGACGCGGGCGCGGGCCGCGGATAGAAAGATTGTCTGACGGGATGGAGGTTGCTCCGGAGCGCATTCAGTTCGGGTCGAGCGCTGCCCGGTTTGTCTATAGCGGGGAACCGGTTACGATGGCCTACCGCCTTTCCGCGGCTTGGCTGCCCTTGTTTGGCGGGCGGCTGCGGGTGGAGGAGCGCTGGGTGCACGAGGGCACCGGTGAGCGGATCGTCCGGCGAGGAACGGTAGAAGCCGGCTTCCGGCGCGACGCCGTCGCGCGCTGTACGGTGCAGGGGCTTGCCCGCGGCGTGTACCGGCAGGAGGCGCTGATTGTGAGCGCCGTGGACGCTTTCGGGCTTATGCAGGCGAAGCGCGAAAGCGCAGGCGGCGGGCAGCTGTGGGCGCTGCCCGGAGGTTTGGGGACGGCGATGCCGCTGCCGGGTACGGCCCCGGAAGGGGCGCGCCTGGCTTCCCGGCGGCCGCCGGGTTCGGACCCCGTGCCGCAGGTGAGCGGCACGCGGCCTTACGCGCCAGGCGATCCGCTTCGCCTGATCCATTGGCGCAGCAGCGCGCGCACGGGCGAGTTGCGCGCGAAAGAGACGGAGCTGCCTGCCGCCGGGCGGCAGCTCATTGTGCTTGACGCGGCCGGAGCCGGAGGGAGCGCTGGAGCCGCCCTGTGGGCGGACCCTGCGCTCGCGGCGGCGGTGGAGGCCGCGGCGGGGCTTGCGCGGCGCGCGCTTGAGCAGGGCGCGCGGGTGCGACTGGCCGTCAGCGACGGCCAGTCCGGCACCGCCGAGGCGCAGGGGCGCGGGCGCGACGGCGAACTGCTGCGGCTGCTCGCGGCGGTGCCGCGCGGCGCGACGCGCGCCGACGCGTTCGCCGAGCTCGCGCTGCGCGAAGCGCGGCTTGCGGGTGGCGCGGCGCTCACGCTCGTCACGGCCCGCGCCGACGCGCAGCTGGCCGCGGCTCTGCGCGGGCTGCCGCGGGGCGTCGCGCGCGTCGTTTACGTGCACGAGCCCGGGGCGGCATGGCCCGGGCCCGCGCACGCATGGGTGCGGCAGCTCGAAGCGCTCGGCTGCCCGGTCACGATCCTGGCGCCGCATAGGCCCGCTGCGGCGCTGAGAGGAGGTGCCGCCGATGCCGCTATCGGCACCTGACACCGATCCTCGCGCCGCTCAGCCAGCGGAGGATCTTGCCTCTCGCGCGGCCTGCGCCAAGGCCAAGGCCTCGGCTGCGGCTTCCGGCGCCAGCGCCGCGATCGCAGTCTGCGCCAGCGCCTTCCGCGAGGCGGCGGCTTCCGCCTCCGCCGCAGCCGCCTCGGCAAGCACCCGCGCCGCGGCCGTGAGCCGTGCGGGGGCGCGAACTCCCGCCAATTGGGCGGGAGACGCCGCCCTCAGCGTGCTGCTGCTTTTGCTGCTGCTCGAGTGGCTGTACCCGCTGCGCAGATTGTCGGAGCTTACTGAAATATATAGTATCGCACCGTTCGCCGTTACTTTTGCGGCATTCATGCTGTTGGATACGTTCCGCCTGCCGGGACCGGCGGCTTGGTCGGCCAAAGCGTTATGGATCGTTGCCGTAACGGCTTGGATTCATAACGGACAATCGATGCCTTCCCCCTCCTGGTGGCTGGAATGGGGTCGCGAGCTGGCGCTCGATGCCGCCGAAGGCTTGCAGGGGAATGTGGCGAACTGGGAGCCTGCGACACGGACGCTTTGTTTTATGACGGGCTGGTCATTCTTTGTGTCCGTCGTGCAATCGTTCGTGCTGGAGCGTCGGCAGCTGATTTGGTTTCTCGGATTGACACTGGGCTATTTGGCGTTCTTTCAGACGGTGTTAGTCTTGGATATGTTTTACGCCGTGCTGCGCTGCACGGGCTTCGGGCTGCTGCTTCAAGTCATGCTTCAGCCCGGACGGGCAAATCGCTGGCGGGGAGAAGCGTTCTTTTCCGATCCTGCATTCGAAAAACGGACGCGTATCTTTCCCGCGCTGCTGCTAACGGCTGCCTGTCTTGGCGCCGGTCTGCTCGGAGCGTCGCTGCATCCGCAGGATATGCGGCCCCCCGACTGGTCCGGGTATGTCCGGTCGCTTGAAGACCGCTTTTTAAGCAAAGCATGGTTACAGCGGCACGGATGGACGTCGGAGACGAGGGCCCGCACAGGGTACGGCTCCGACGACGGCAAGCTCGGGCGACCTTTGCAGCAGGACGATAGCCTGGCTTTTACGGCGGTTACTCCCAGGCTTACTTACTGGCGGGGCGAGGCCAAAAGCTTTTATACCGGCCAAGGCTGGGCGGCAGTGAATGACCCGCCGGCTGCGTTCGTGCCCAATCAGACGGAAATGCAAGCGGACATCCGACTGCGTTCGGCGGCTTCCACCCTCGTTCGGCAGGAAATCCGCATCGCTTCTCCGAGCTTGAACCGCCAGCTCTTCGCGGGCGGCGAACTTAAACGGGTAGCGTCGATGCAGTCGGCCGAAGGGAAGCCGATTCCGGCCGAGTGGGTCTGGAAACAGGACACGACAGACCGGTATACGGTCCCGGCCTTAACGGACCCGCTCGTTTCCTACGAAGTCGACGCTTTGGTGCTGACCGATCGCACAATACCGGCGGCCGATGCGGGGAACGGTTATGCCGAAGACGTGAGGCATCGGTTTTTGCAGCTTCCCGCCTCGCTGCCGGATCGAGTCCGTCGCCTTGCAGAGCAGCTAACTAGGGGCTTGCAAACGCCCTATGCGAAAGCGGAGGCGGTCGAGCGTTATTTAAGGGAGCATTATGTCTATAGCTTGGAAGGAACGCGAGCCACGGGGAAGAACGAGGACTTCGTCGACCGGTTCCTGTTCGAGCAAAAGACCGGATATTGCGATCATTTTTCTACCGCGATGGTTGTGCTGCTCCGTTCCGCCGGGGTGCCGGCCCGCTGGGTTAAAGGATTCGCGCCCGGCGAGGCGGTGTCCCAGGCGGCCGTCGACGGAGAGGAGCGCTACGTCGTCCAAGTGCGCCAAAAGCATGCGCATTCTTGGGTAGAAGCGTATTTTCCCTCGGTCGGTTGGGTTCCGTTCGAGCCGACTCCCGGTTTTGCTCTATCAGGAAGAGCTTCTGCTGACGAGGTCCCTGCGGCTGCCTCAACCGCAGCTCTAGCGGCAACTAACGAAGCGACAAAACGGTCGCTTGTACCCCAATGGGCCGCATCGCTGACCGATTTCGCAAATACCGCACTGGATCGTGCAAAAACCGCGTTATCCGTGGCTGTCGCCTTGGTCGAAGGACGGATACGCGCCGCCGCATCCTTTTTACGGAGCACCGCAGTTGCGCCGCTTTTCCTCTGGCTGATGGTACTCCTTGCTGGCGGCTTCCTTCTGGCGTTTCTCGGCAGACGTCGGGCCATCTGCTGCGAGCCCGTGCAGGTTGCCCACTCCCGCGGCAGCTTGCGCCGGGCCTCGCTGTACCGCTTCGCCGACCGGCTGTGGCGGCGGCTGCAGCGGTCTTACGGCCGTGCGGCGCCGCAGCAAACGCTGCGCGAATACGCGGATACCCGCCGCTGCCGCAGCGAGGCGCAGCGCATCACGCTGCTCCAACTGGCGCAGCTGCTTGAAACGGTGCGCTATGCCGATCCGCATGGCCCGCAGGGGCAGGTTACTTGCCGTATGCTCACGGACGCATGGCGGCGCCTGCGTCAAAGCCGGAGCCTGGAACCGTAGGCGCTCTTCCGTGAAGAGCCGCCTCCCGTTCCGGGCTTTTCTCTTCCGCAGGTCGGTCCGTGCAGGTGGCAGACCGAATACTGCCCCGAGCCGGCCTTTCTTTCCTGAAAACCCTTTTCTGGAGCTTTATGGAATAGATATAACGCTTACATCGGTGCTGCGGCGCGACTTTCCGTTCAGGCATTGCCCTTTGCCGGGCAGAAGTTTATAATAAGTTTCATTGAAAACGAACGAAGAAGCCAGGAGGAACTTACTTAACATGGACAAGCCGAACGAAATCATTGTGGTGCTCGACTTTGGCGGACAGTACAACCAACTCATCGCCCGTCGGATTCGCGACTTGGGCGTTTACAGCGAATTGCTGCCTTATAACACCCCGATTGAAAAAATCAGAGCGCTGCAGCCGAAAGGCATCATTTTCTCGGGAGGCCCCGCCAGCGTGTACGGAGAAGCATCGCCGCTGGTCGATCCGGCCGTGTACGAGCTTGGCGTGCCGATTTTCGGAATTTGCTACGGCATGCAGCTGATGGCGCATCAATTGCAGGGCAAGGTGGAGCGGGCATCGAAGCGGGAGTACGGCAAAGCCGAGGTTGATTTCACCGACGCGTGCGGTTTGGTGCATGGCCTCGATAAAAAACAAACGGTTTGGATGAGCCACAGCGATCTTGTTGTCCAAGCGCCGGAAGGCTTCATCATTGACGCAAGCACCGAGCACGCTCCCGTAGCGGCCATGAGCCATCCGGAGAAAAAAATGTTCGCCGTCCAATTCCATCCGGAAGTGCGTCACTCCGTTTACGGCAACGATATCATCCGCAACTTCCTGTATCATATTTGCGGCTGCGAGGGCACGTGGAGCATGGAATCGTTCATCGAGGATACGATCCGAGACATCCGCAATCAGGTTGGCGACAAAAAAGTGCTGTGCGCGCTCAGCGGCGGCGTCGATTCGTCCGTCGTGGCGGCGCTCATCCATAAAGCGGTCGGCGACCAATTGACTTGTATGTTCATCGATCACGGTCTGCTGCGCAAAGGCGAAGCGGAAAGCGTCATGGATACGTTCGTCGGCAAATTCGATATGCACGTCGTCAAAATCGACGCGCGCGAACGGTTCCTCGGCAAGCTCACCGGCGTGGACGATCCGGAGCAAAAACGCAAAATTATCGGCACGGAATTCATCCGCGTCTTTGAAGAAGAATCGGCCGAGCTCGGCGATTTCGCGTTCCTTGCCCAAGGCACGCTGTACACGGACATTGTGGAAAGCGGCACGGCAACGGCGCAAACGATCAAATCGCACCATAACGTCGGCGGCTTGCCGGAAGACATGAAGTTCGAGCTCGTGGAGCCGCTCAAAG
Source organism: Paenibacillus sp. MZ04-78.2 (assembly GCF_024213375.1). Classification (GTDB taxonomy): domain Bacteria; phylum Bacillota; class Bacilli; order Paenibacillales; family NBRC-103111; genus Paenibacillus_G. Next base: position 26,095 of record NZ_JANAVJ010000040.1, read on the forward strand.
CGCTGTTCAAGGACGAGGTCCGCAAGGTTGGCGAGGAATGCGGCCTTCCGGCGGCTATCGTATGGCGCCAGCCGTTCCCGGGTCCGGGACTGGCCATCCGCGTGCTTGGCGAAGTTACGGAGGAGAAGCTGCACATCGTGCGCGAATCCGACGCGATTCTTCGCGACGAAATCGCCAAAGCCGGTCTTGACCGCGAAATTTGGCAATATTTCACTGCGCTCCCGAATATGAAAAGCGTCGGCGTTATGGGGGACGAGCGTACGTATTCGTACACCGTCGGCATCCGCGCGGTAACGTCGATCGACGGCATGACCGCCGATTGGGCGCGTATTCCGTGGGACGTGCTGGAGAAAATTTCGGTACGGATCGTCAACGAGGTCGATAACGTCAACCGCATCGTGTACGACGTAACCTCGAAACCACCGGCAACCATTGAGTGGGAGTAGCGAGCGGAGAGCTGAAAAGCCAGTGTTCATGGGCTTTTCGGCTCTTTGTATTTGTTATATTTGCCAATCGGGTACAAAAAAGAAAGAGCCAACAACTGTGATTTCACTCACGGTTATCGGCTCTGCATTCTATAAGGTTTTTAAATAATGCAACAAATCCGATTTTGTCAAAGGATCTGTATGGCCCAAAATGCAGTATTGACAATCGATACTTTCAATTACATTTATCAATGTTTTTAGTTTGTTTTTATCCATATATCCATCATTAAAGAAATCCTCACTTGTAGAATCTCCTAAAAACAAAATTTTTTCTTCAGGAATATGGATAAGCACGGTGTCTTCCGAGTGGGGAGATTCTACATGAAAAATCCTTGCCGTCATTCCACCGAGATTAAGAATAAGTTCTTCTTCAAATTGAATATCCGATAGAACGACAATCATGCTTTTATTATCTACATATTCTTTGGCGAGGCATTCATTGTCCTTTTTTAGAAATTGTACGTATTCACGGTCTAATATTTTTGCTCTTTCGTTATTCAAAAACTCGTTAGTTTTATGGTGAGCAATGGACAATCCGTGAATATGGTGCATTCCAAACGTATGATCCCAATGCCAATGAGTGATGACTGTAAAATCTGGCTTTTTTAGTCCCTCAACTTCTAAGGATTTATAAAATTCATCAACATGGTCTGCTGAATTTCCTGCGTCAACGGCAAGTACAATTTTTTCGCCTTTTAAGTAGGCTAACATAGGACGATCTGTTTCGGGCTGATGTGGATAATAAAATACCTTATCGCTTATTTTTTTCAGTTCCATTGGTTGTCCCACCTTTCCGGTAACAAATCTTGAAGCAACACTTCTTTCAATTCAGGCAATACAATTTGAGTTTGTACATTTCGGTCATCTATCTGTGTAATAAATTCTCTACACTTTCCACATGGTGGGAGTATACTCCCATCTTCAAATACAGCGATGATCGTCTTAATTGCCGTTTCATTGTTCTTTACCATTTCAACAATAGCTGACTGTTCGGCGCATAAACCAATAGAGCAGGGCAAGTCAATACATATCCCCGTAAAAACGTTACCGTTATGGGTTTCCAGTGCACACGCAACATGACCTGCGGTTCCAAAACGTCTTAATTTTTTGTGGTGAATCATACTACAAGCAATTTGATATAGTTCTTGTTTGTTCATTTATTTATCCTTTCCTGATACCATACAATAAAAGTTCGGTAGTCTGTTGCACATATTCTTTATGCGTCATTTTTGCAGAGTCATTAACAAGAAGGCTGTGTAGTAGAGGGTTTAAGGCAGAAAGAATTTGGTGACTTAAAAAGTCTACCGAAAGGTTTTGTTTTATAATTCCCTCATTTATTCCTAGGATTAGAACATTATTAAATTCTTGTATGACTTCATTTTGAATTAGCTCCATATCTTTTTGATTCTTTTCTTGAAAGAGAACAGCCATATCGGAAAAGCTCAACAGTAAAAATTGATGATTGTCACTTTCTAATGCTTCCTGAATAACTTTTCGGAATTTTTCATCAAATGAGGTATCCTCCTTAGCTATTCCTCTTAGGCTATCTCGCAGCTTTTGAAACTTCGGGAATATAAGTGCAAAAAGCAAATCTTCTTTTGACGGATAATGATTATAAATTGTGCCTTTGGCAATCTCTAATTCATCAGATATATCACTCATTTTGAAATGATGATAACCTTTTTGTTTATTTTGTTTAATAAGTTTTTCGGCTGTTTCAATGATAGTTTGGTTTCTAATCTGATATTTTTTTCTTTAGACATATTATCTACTCCATAAATGACTCGTAAGTCAAAAATGACTTCAAAGTCAAAATATCCAAATTTTATCTTGGAGTCAATGGGGTCGGCATTAAATTATCTCGTTCCATACATCATGAGAAGCTTTCCACTTTCTTTTGCAAGAGCATAATAAATGACCCCGCCTTGACATCCCGGAGGAAGAGTTCCTTTGACAATCCAAGCTTCTGCAATAGGGTTATAGCTGATAGCGAAGGGAGTTTCCTCCAAAAAATGAGAATAGTACTCCGCTAAATAGGAGAAGATTGCCGTTGCAACTGCATGTTCATCTGTAAGCTCACCAAAAGCAATTTCATTTCTATTTCTAGACCGATCTCGCTGGAGAAGAGTGTCGCGATCGGCGAAATAGAGTTCAAACCTCCCAATTAAATTCTCATCATCCAAATCACGTTCTACAAAGGCATATTCAATGACTGTTTCCTTTTGATAAACGTTGCGTTTGCTCTTTTTCTTATAGTCGACCCGTACGGTGATTTGATTGACTCGAAGCCGGTCACGTTCTCGCTCCCACTCCGCTATGATTTGCTCCAAACCATCAAAGCTCATTTTGAACCACCCTCAAAGAGATTGTTGAGATCCAGAAGGAATCTATGCGCTTCCATCTATTTACTCCATCTAGTTATGAATTATAACACAGGCTTTTCTTTCGGCCACGATTCCGAACGAAATTATCACTGTTGCGCAGATTGTTCGGAAAAATATTTGACAATCGCCGCTCCCGATTTTAGAATAAGGAATGTTGACAACAAAGGAATAACCGTTTCGTATAATTCCGGGAATTGGCCTGGAAGTATCTACGAGATCACCGTAAATGATCTGGCTACGAACAAGGATAGGACGGTCCACGGATATATCCGTGGAGCCTTCTTTATGCTTGATAGCCCGGGGTCATTACCCGGGTTTTTCGTCGTTGTTCCGATTAAATGTGTGGGAGGCTTTCTAGAATGGACCGGTTTTTTAAACTGAAGGAAAACGGCACCACCGTACGTACCGAGATCATGGCCGGGCTGACGACGTTTATGACGATGGCCTACATTTTGGCTGTGAATCCGAACATTCTTAGCGCGTTCGGCTCCGGGGCGACAGGCATGGATTGGACGGCGGTGTTTCTGGCCACGGCGATTGCCGCAGGCGTAATGACGATTGCGATGGGCCTGTTCATTAACTTTCCGGTTGCCCTTGCGCCGGGGATGGGGCTCAACGCGTATTTTGCAACGGTCATTTTAGCATCGCAAGGTCAATTCACGTATCAAATGGGATTGACGGCGGTTTTCATTTCGGGTTTGATTTTCATCGTATTGACGGTAACCAAAGTGCGGCAGCTGCTGCTGGTCGCCGTGCCGGACAGCCTTAAGCACGCGATTACCGTAGGGATCGGGCTCTTCATTGCGATTATCGGAGTGAAGAACAGTGGTCTGCTGACAGTTGCGGTGGAAGCGGGCAAAGACATTCCGGCGCACAAATATACGAACGTTCTTTCGTTTGAAACGGTATTCCATATCGGGAGCATGAAGGACCCTAGCGTGCTGCTCTGCATTATCGGCTTGGCGCTCATCTCCATTCTGATGGTGCTGCGCGTCCGTGGAGCGATTTTGTTCGGGATTATACTCACGACGCTCGTCGGCGTGTTCATGCACAATCCGGACGGCTCGCCTATGGTGAATTTCGCCAACCTGACAAGCGACAAAACAACTTGGGTGCCCGACATGAGCAAGCTGGCATTCGGTCATTTCGATTTCGCCGGTATTATGAATGCGGGAATCATCTCGGTCATTGCGACGTTCACGTTTGTCGAGATGTTCGATACGTTCGGCACGCTCGTAGGCACGGCCAACCGGGCGGGCTTCATGAAGAACAAGGAAGAAGGCAACAAAAAAGTCGGCAAAGCGATGATGGTCGACGCTGTTGGCGTCAGCGCCGGCGCGTTGGTCGGAACGAGTACGGTGACCGCGTTTGTCGAAAGCTCTGCGGGGGTAGCCGAAGGCGGACGTACAGGTCTTACGGCGGTTACGACGGGCGTATGCTTCCTGCTGGCGCTCTTTCTGGCGCCGATTGCGGCGCTCATTCCGGGTCCGGCTACGGCGGCTGCTCTGATCATCGTAGGCGTGCTGATGATGCAGGCGGTGCGCGAGATCGATTTTCAAGATTTGGTTTACGGTATTCCGGCTTTTCTGATCGTGGCGCTTATGCCGTTCACGTATAATATCGCGAACGGGATTTCGTTCGGGATCGTCAGCTACGTGCTGCTGGCGACGGTCGCCAACTTGGGCGGCAAGGGCCAATATAAAGTGCATTGGCTGATGTGGCTGCTGGCCGTGCTCGTGATCGCCCGCTATATATTTGTCGGCGGAGAATAAAGCTTGCGATTGTGGATTTGCCTGTCGTCTCTTACATGAGACGGCGGGCTTTTTTAGTTGATGAAGCGACGAAAAGCTGGAGTAGAGGCTGTGGATATAGTTATCCACAGCCTTTGTGCATAGTGTGGGTAATCCCGGAAATCCGCGTCAGAAGAACATTTAGAGAGCACGGTTTTCCCGAGGGGGAGTGGATAAGTTTTTCAAAGTGAATCTGTGGATAATGTGAATAAGTTTGTGGATTCCTTGAAAAACCCCGTTTTTTCTAGAGAAACTGACACCTTTTTATGGGGATAATGTTGTGGATAGAGTGAATAGCTCCGGTACAGGGGATAAGCTGGATAAAGCGGAACGAATTGGGCAAAGTACGGAAAAGAGCTCTTTGTGAGGGATTCGGCGGAGCATGCAAAATTCGAAGCTGCTGTACGTGCGATACGCTGCATACGATGAATTCCCAGAAACGATTGGCAAGGAAAGGCGGTACATCATGCACAGTGGAACGATTCTTCGAAAAGCCTCCAGGTTGTATGCCAAAGGGATCGTTTGTATCGTGGCCGTGTCGTTTCTGTGGATGAACGGATTCTTTAAACCCTCCCCGGTTTATGGATTGGGGATAAATTCGATTTCCCATCATCAGGTTACCCCCATTCCAAAGGAAAAATCGGAAGTTATCCCCAATTCCGAAAATTATCCGATCGTTACGGTTGTTTCCATACCTGGGTTATCGTTTATGGAGCTGCAGGCGGAGTGGTTGGACCGTCTTCCGGGCTTGCGGAAACTGGCGACAACGGGACGAATAGCAGCAATGAATGTTCGCGTCCCCTATAAAGGACTCGAGTCGGTATACGCGACTTGGGGGGCGGGAACGCCGGCGGACGGCAAAGGAGGCGAAGGGTGGAACCGTACAGAGCGGCGGGATGGGCAGTCCGCCTTAGCGCTCATACGGAGATTTGCTGCCGATGGAGAGGAGGCTGCCGCTTCAAGCGTCTCGGTGCTTGTTCCGGCTTACCCTTCGCTCAAACGGAACAACGCGGAAGGGAGTTTCTTGGCCCGGCCGGGCTTGCTCGGAGAAACGTTGAAACGTCATGGCGTCCGCTTGGGGGTGTGGGGCAATCTCGATGAGCCGGGAGGAGGAACGGATCGCTTCAAGCGGCCTGCTCCGCTTATGATCATGGACGGTCAGGGAACGGTAGCGGCAGGGGATGTGGGCCGGGGCACTCTCATCGCCGACGGCGCCATGCCTTCGGCTGTCAGGACGGACACGGAACGGTTGATCGAGGAATGGAGAGCGTTTGTTACCGGACGTAAGCGGCCGCTTGCGGATGGGACGGATCGTGGGGCGCTCGCGGTGATGGAGCTTGGCGATTGGTACCGGCTGTACACCGAGAAGGCTTGGTACGAGCCTGCCCGGTTTGTCGAACGGAAAAGAGCGGTGCTAGAGCGGACGGATCGGCTGTTGTCGAAGCTTACGGACGAGATGGAATCGTCCGGCAGACGTCATGTGCTGTGGCTGGTCAGCCCGAAGGTGCATTCGGAGGCATGGAAAGAAAAATGGCAGCTTACCCCGGTCATCCGCTGGTCTTCGGCAGCAACGGAAGGCATGCTGATGTCTTCGGCTACGACGCGGCGTCCCGGACTGGTTGCGGCAGTCGATGTGGCTCCGTCGCTGCTGGGCGAATTCGGACTGCTGCGGCCGGAGGGAATGATCGGTTTGCCTATCGCGAGCGCCGAATCGGGACGACACGATAGCATGTCACCGCTTGCTGCACTGCTGAGCGATATGCGGCAGATGGCCAACGTCTACGCGCTGCGACCTACGTTATTATACGGGCTTGCCGGGTACGAAGTGGCCGTGATGCTGCTGGGGCTTATCGCGCTACGGTGGGCGAAGCTGACCGGACGCTTGCGGAAATGGATGCGCGGTTTGCTGTTTTCGGTGCTGCTTGCGCCTGGCGTCCTGCTGGCGCTGGGCTGGGCGGCGCATATGGACAAGCCGCTATTGGCGGGCGTGGCGCTTGCCGCTCCTCTCGCGCTCGGAACGCTTGCCGCGGCAGGCTCCCGGGAAATTCCACAGCTTATTCGCACGCTTGGATGGATCGGAGCCGCAATCGGCGCGCTGATCTTGTTTGACGGCTGCACCGGCGCCGAAGCGATGAAGCGTTCGGTGCTTGGGTACGATCCGATCGTCGGCGCGCGTTATTACGGAATCGGCAACGAGTTTATGGGCGTATTGCTCGGTGCTTCGTTGCTTGGATTAAGCGCGTGGCTGCAGGTCAGGCGGATGCGGACTCGGCCGCTTATGGGCAGTGGCGCTGAGGCGGGGGAAGAAGCGCTCCAGCCCGCCGACGCGGCTGCGCGTGAGGTCAGCGCCGGCGGCCAAGGGCGCGCCCACGCTGACGGCCGCGGCAGCGCCTGGCGCGAGGCAGCGCCCGCCGCCGTCGTCGGCGCTGCCGTCGCGGGCTGCCTCGCAGCGCCTGCGCTCGGCAGCGAGGCTGGCGGCGCGCTCGCCGCCGCCGCCGCCTTCGGCGCGCTGGCGGCCCGGCTCGCCGCTGGCGGCGCCCTGCGCTTGCGCCGCCTCGCGCTGGCGGTCGCGCTGCCGCTCGGCGCGGCGCTGGCGGGCCTCTGGCTGCTGAACGCCGCTTGGCTCCCCGGCCCGGCCGGGGAGCCAAGCGCCACCGCAGCCCCGAGCGCAGCGGCCGCTACTGCATTGCCCACGGCCAGCAACGCCCTGGCCTCCGGCGGAAGCGGGCCTGGCAGCCATATCGGCCGCGCCTTCGATGACCTGCGCCACGGGCGCTATGACGTGATCGGCGCGATCATCGCCCGCAAGCTGGCGATGAACGTTCACCTGATTCGCGTCTCCGCTTGGAGCAAAGTGCTGCTCACGGCCTTGGCCGTGATGGCCGTTCTGGTGCTGCGGCCCTTAGGGCGGCTGCGCCTGTGGGAGCAGCGCTACCCGTATCTGATGCACGGGTGCTATGCCAACGTCATCGGCGCGCTGGCCGCGCTCGCCTTGAACGATTCCGGCATAGTCGCCGCCGCCGCAATGATCGTCTACAGCAGCGTGCCGCTGCTGCTGTTAAAACTGGAGGGCGCCTGATCGCAACGACAGGCGCCCTCCAAGAAAACTGTACTATTCCGCAAGCTGCTCCCACTGCTCGTAGCATTCCGCAAGCTGCTCGCGCTTCGCTTCCAAAGCTGCGTTCTTCTCCTGCACGAGCACGTAGTTGTTATACACGTCCGGGTCGGTCAGCTCGGCCTCCAAGCCGCCGATGGCCTCCTCCAGCTGCGCAATCTGCTGCTCCAATTGCTCCAGCTTGCGCAAGCGGGTGCGCTCTTCGCGCTTCGCCTGCTTTCCGGCTTCGTAATCGCTGCCGGCTCCAGGTTCAGCCGTTTTTGCCGCGCTGCCTTCCGCTTGTCCGCGGCTTGCCGCTTCCGCCAGCCGCTGCTGCTGCATCTCGGCCAGCTCCTGCTTCTTTTCCACATAATCGTCGTAATTGCCAAGGTAGACGGTGACTCCGTCCTTGTCCAGTTCCAGCATGTTCTCGGCCATTTTGTTCAAGAAATAACGGTCGTGGGAAATGAACAGCAGGGTGCCTTCGTACTCCATCAGGGCCGATTCGAGCACTTCCTTGCTGTACAAATCCAAATGGTTCGTAGGCTCGTCAAGAATAAGCACGTTCGCTTTTTGCAGCATCAGCTTCGCAAGCGCGACCCGGGCTTTCTCGCCGCCGCTAAGCGAGCCGACCTTCTTGAACACATCCTCGCCGCTGAACAAAAAGTTGCCGAGCAACGTGCGGATTCGCGCTTCCTCCAGATGAGGAAAGGCGTTCCATACTTCTTCCAGCACGGTTTGGTTCGGGTTCAGACCCGTTTGCTCCTGATCGTAGTAGCCGATTTTGACATTCGTTCCCCAATCAAAGGCACCGCGGTCCTGCGTATGCTGCCCGATCAGCGTCTTCAGCAAGGTCGACTTGCCGATTCCGTTCGGACCAATCAAGGCGGCCGTGTCGCCTCGGCGCAACTGGAACGCAATGCCTTGCGCCAGCGGTTGCTGCCGATCGTAGGATATGGACAGTCCTCGGATGTCGAGCACTTCCCGGCCGGAAGTCGCCTCGACCTCGAACGAGAAGCTGGCCCGCTTCAGCTCGCCAAGCGGCTTGTCGAGCCGCTCCATTTTTTCCAGCGCTTTGCGGCGGCTTTGCGCCCGTTTGGTGGTGGAAGCCCGGACTATATTGCGCTGGACGAAGTCTTCCAATTTTGAAATTTCTTCCTGCTGTTTTTCGTATTGCTTGAGCTGCGCCTCGTAATCCGCCGCTTTCAGCTCGATGTACCGCGAATAATTTCCGGTGTACCGTCGCGACGCCGTTCGTTCGATCTCATAGATGGCGCCGACAAGCGAATCGAGAAAATAGCGGTCGTGGGAGACGACCAGGATGGCTCCGGGATAGGAGCGCAAATACTGCTCCAGCCACGTCAGCGTCGGAATGTCCAAATGGTTCGTCGGCTCGTCCAACAGCAGCAAGTCCGGCGCTTCGAGCAGCATTTTGGCCAATGCAAGCCGCGTCTTCTGTCCTCCGCTCAACGTTTGCACCGGGGTAGCCGGGTCCATATGTCCGAAGCCCATCCCGCTCAAAATTCCGCGAATTCTAGCCTCGATCTCGTAGCCGCCACGCTCGCGGAACGCATCCGACAGCTCGGCATAGCGGCGCATCGTTTCCTCGGTTTTTTTCTCGTCGGCCAGCACGTCCGGATCGGACATGCGCGTTTCCAGCCGCCGGAGTTCTTCTTCCATTTCCAGCAAACGGTCGAATACGCTCATTAGTTCGTTCCAGATGGATCGGTCCGACGTTAATCCGCTGTTTTGTTTTAAATAGCCGATTTTCGTCTCTTTGGCCTTAAAAATGTTCCCCGAATCGTAAGACAGCTCGCCCGCGATGATTTGAAGCAGTGTCGATTTGCCTGCGCCGTTGACGCCGACGAGTCCGATGCGCTCCCGCTCCTCGATTTGTAGCGTTATATTGGAAAGTACGGTGCTGACGCCGTAGCTTTTCGTGATGGATGAAACTTGAAGCAGCATAATGAATAAAGCCTCCTGAAATCAAAGTCCTGAAAAGGCGACAATCTCCCTCAGTTTAGCATATTTGCCCGCTTGAACGAAACTGAAATCCCCCTCCGCGCACGCTAAGCTTCCGGCTTCACGTGCGACGAAGGGGGATTTTTGTTAAGTCAGCCGCGCAAGACGGCAAGCCCGCCAAGAAGAAGGAGGCCCGAGACGATGGCGATTCCGTCGGCGCGGGTCAGGCGGAGAGAATCGGTATGGCTCAAGAGCGCGGTTCGGTGGCCGATTTTTTTCATCTCCAGAGCGGAGGTTATTTCCTCCGCCCGGTGGAATAGCGCCAGCAGGAGCGGGACGACCAGCGCCGGCATATCGCGTCCCCGTACGGCTCCTGGCCGGACGGCCGCTTTGCCTCTTGCCCGAACGATATCCGAGAACCGCTGCCATTCGCGCACGATCATCGGGATAAACTTGAACATGAGCGATACCGCCAAAGCAAACGAATCCGTTCGAAGCCCCAACCGCTTCACATATCCGAGCCCCCAGGCAAGGCCCTGTACCATACGTCCGTAAGGCGTTGCAGCCGCAAACCAGTAGCTTGCGAGCGTGATCAGAAACAGGCGGAACACGTTCAAGCCGGTAGCAAGGGAGCGCTCAAGGGAAAACCCGACGAAGGGAAAGCTGCTGTTTGCCGTCCACTCCAACCCGGCCAAGCCGACGGAGATCAGCATGAACCATGCTAACGGTTTTAGGAGTTTGACTGCACCGAGCAGCGCGGAACGGGAAAGTCCGATATAGGCGGCGGCAATCGGCAATGCGGCGCAGGCAAGACCGAGCCAGCTGCTTTGCAGCATCGTGCCTATGACAATGAGAAAATACAGCAGCCATTTGGTGCGCGGATCAAGCCGATACCAGAGCGATTTGGCAGCGGCAGGCGGATGTGCGCTTTCTTGGGACAGGCCGGCCGCTTGACTCTGCGGCGGAAGCGGCGCGTGCAGCACAGATTCATTGGACTGGGATTCAATCTGCGGTTTGCCGTCCGGATGTTCTGCGTGCATCGCAGATTTTACCGCAACGCTGCGTCGTTCCTTCAGCCGCTCTGCTATCAGATCGGCCCAATCCTCGGGCGAAAGCTTGCCTTCGTCCATCACGGCAATGCCGTTCCTTGCCAACGCGTGCGAAAGCAGGACGCAGCTGGGGAGTCCGACTCCCGCCTGCACGAATGGTTCGGGATTGACGCATAGAGCGGCGGGCGTCCCATCGGCTGCGATCGTACCGTGGTCGAGCACGATCACGCGGTCCGCCAGAGGAAGAAACAAGTCCAAATCATGCGTCGCGATAATCATGCCGCCTTTGGCCGCCCGGCGGGCTTGTACGTACCGGAGCAGCTCTTTGGCAGCCGCCGATTCAAGACCCGCGGTAGGCTCATCCATCAGGAGCCAATCCGGTGAAGCGGCGATTGTCGTGGCTAAAGCAAGCCTGCGCCGCTGGCCCCCGCTTAGCGCGAACGGAGAACGATCCGGGTCGAACGAGGCGCCGAGGCCGAGGTCTTCGCAAGCGGATTGAATGCGGCGTTCCTTTTCTATCGCTGTAAGCCCATACGGAAGGAGCGAATAGCCGAACTCCTGCCGAAGGCTTTGCGCGAATAATTGCTGCTCCGGAAACTGGAACGTCAAGCCGAGCTGAAGAAGAAGCGGCCGGGTGACCCGGTTGCGGCGCCATAACGGCTCGTCATCCAGACGAATGACGCCTGACGAGGGCGGCCGCAAGCCTGCCAGCAGGTGAAGCAGTGTGGACTTGCCGGAGCCGGTATGTCCGACGAGCAGCGTGACCGTTCCGTCTTCGAATGTAAGCTGGACATCGCTTAACAAGCGTCGGTTCGGGTCGTCCGGAGCCGCTGCGCTTACGTTGTGCAGCGTCAGAGGCATAAGCGGCTCACCGCCTTCGCCAAATCATCGCAGCTTAAGGGGCGGGCCGTCAGGCCATGTCCCTTTTTCTTTAAATGCAGCGCCGTCTGGACGACGAAGGGAGGGTCAAGTCCAATTCGCTCGCATGGCGTCTTCGAATCCGAATCCGAAGCCAGGTCGCCATAAAAGAACGATTCCGGCGCTCCGTCAAACGCTACCTCGCCTTTCTGAAAAGCGATAATGCGGCTTGCTTGGACAGCTTCTTCCAGCCGATGCGTAATCCATACGACGGTCGTTCCTTGAAGATGAGCTTGCCGGACGACCCGCAGCACTACTTCTCTCGCAGCCGGATCGAGCATGGCGGTCGGCTCGTCCAGCACCAGCACATCGGGAGCGGTTGTAAGTGCCGTGGCGAGGTTAACGAGCTGCTTTTGCCCTCCGGACAAGGAGTTCAGCGGCGTTTCGGGTGACAATTCGAGCCCCACCCGAAGCAGCGCTTGCTTTTGAATCTGCTTTAATTCCTCTCTGCTCAAATGCCGATCGTTCAACGTAAAAGCGAACTCTTCGGCCGGCGTATCGCCAATATGTTGAGCCTCCGGATGCTGCAGCACGCCGCGGATGTCCAGGCACTCTTTCCGGACCATCCGCCCCGACGTAAGCCGGCACGTACCAAGCAGAACGCTGGCCAGCGTGCTTTTGCCGCTTCCGTTCGGACCTGCAACGGTTACCCATTCCCCGGGCTCAATGAGCAGCGTAACGTTGAATAAAGCTTGATGCACGCCCGAGCCAGTCGGGTACTTCACGGATGCTTCGTGCAATGCTATGAAGAAGGAAGAAGACATAGGTAAAAAATCCTTTCGTTTTTAAAAACCGTGTGCTATAATCCTCAATTGTTAACCTATAAAAATAGTTATTGGTTGACAATTTTATCATCATAACCATACCAAAAAAGGAGGCATTCATCAATATGAAGCTCACGCTTCGAGGCATTGTTTTTAGTGCGCTGTTCGCTGCGCTCGTCGTACTTTTTGGATTTATCAGCATTCCGCTCGGTTTTACGCCCGTACCTATCACCCTGCAGACGCTGGCCGTTATGCTGGCAGGCGGATTGCTTGGCGCGCGGTACGGCTTTTTGAGCATGGCGCTTATTGTGGTGCTGACGGTCATCGGATTTCCGTTGCTGCAGGGCACAGGGGGATTGGGCGTTCTGCTCGGACCGACTGGAGGCTATGTGTGGATGTGGCCAATCTCCGCGCTCCTGATCGGCTGGCTGCTGCCGCGGATACGTATTCGTGGCCTATGGGGATACGCTGCTGCATTTCTTGTTCTCGAGCTGTTCGGCTCACTGCTGCTGTATGTAAGCGGAGTGCCATGGCTCGCTTATGTAACGGGCATGTCGCTCTCCAAAGCCATGGTTGCCGGGTGCTACCCGTATTTGATCGGCGATGCGATCAAGGTTGCCGCGGCCACCCTGATTATCGCCTCCGTGCGTCAAGTGTTTCCGCCGGAACGGTTAACAGGCCAAGGAATTCCCCAATAGTAGGAAGGATACGACGGGGAATTTTTCGTTTTCACGTAAATTGATGAAGCGTCCCTTTACATACACGTCTGCCTTCGGGCAGGCTTTTTTATTTTGCAGCGAGTTTTGGGGTGAAATCGTAGAAATTCGTTATTTTGCTTCAATTTATGTTAAACTAGGAGAAAATGCCCCAAAAGGGGTTTGCCATCGAGCATGGTACCCATTAGAATGTTGTTAATCCAGAATCGACCCGATGAAATGAGGCCGTTTCATGAATATTAAAGAGAAAAAAATCGAACTTCGCCGCCAGGCCGAAGCGGTTCGTTCGGCCATCCCGGAGGACGAGCGGAAGCGTAAGTCCGAGATTATCAGCGACAAGCTGATCGAACGGTTAGAAGCGCTGCTTCGTCCCGAGCCGTCAATGAGAAGACGTCCAACACTGCTCACCTATATGCCGGTCAAAACCGAAGTGGACGTGACCCCGGTCATGGAAGCCTGCTGGAACCGTCCTTGGCGCGTCGTCGTCCCGAAGGTCGTGCCCGCCTATAAGCAAATGAAGCTGTTCGAGGTGCGTTCGTATGCCGACTTGGAGCGCGGAACGTGGGGAATCCGCGAACCCATAGCTAAAACGCAACAGCTGTTCGATATTCGTCAGGTAGATGTCGCGCTGGTTCCTGGACTAGCGTTCGATGCCAATATGGGCCGGCTTGGCTACGGCGGCGGCTTCTACGACCGTTTTATGCAGCAGTATGTCCGTACCGGCTTGCCGAAGCCTTATATTTTGGCAGCGGCTTACGAGGAGCAGTTGATCCCGGAAGTCCCGATGGGACTGTTCGATTTCCGGATCGACGAGCTGATGACGGAAACCCGCATTTTGACGGAGAAGGGAGCGGATGTCCATGACTGAGGAGCGGAAGCCGTCTCCACTTACCCATCTGAACGAACAAGGCCGCGCACGCATGGTGGACATTTCGGACAAGCAGGAAACTGTCCGTACGGCGACGGCCCGCACGACCGTTACGATGCTTCCGGCTACGCTGGAGCTGATCCGGCAGCGAGGCATCGGCAAAGGGGATGTACTGGCTGTTGCGCAGGTTGCCGCGGTCATGGCGGCCAAAAAAACGTCGGATTGGATTCCGATGTGCCATCCGATTGCGTTAACTGGCGTCGATGTCCGGTTTAGCGATAACAGTGAGGGACAATTAACCATCGAAGCGACTGTCCGCACGAAGGGACAGACCGGTGTGGAGATGGAGGCGCTCACGGCCGTATCTGCCGCGGCGCTGACGGTCTACGATATGTGCAAGGCTGCGGAGAAAACGATGCAGATCGGACCGACGCTGCTGCTGAGCAAAACCGGCGGCAAGAGCGGAGATTTTCACGCAGTCCCATAGAGACTTAATGAGATCCGGGAGAGGAGCAGATGTATGCGCTGGAAAGTGGCTATCTTGACCGCTAGCGACCGCGGTTCGCGCGGAGAGCGGGAAGACACGAGTGCACAGGTCATTCGGGAATTGATTGAAGAAGAAATGAACGGCGAAATTATCGAATACCGTGTCGTGCCTGACGAAAAAGATGAAATTATGGCGGCGTTGATCGAAATGACGGATTATTTCCGGGCCAATCTCATTTTGACAACCGGAGGCACAGGTCTCGCCGTGCGGGATGTCACGCCGGAAGCGACCTTGAGCGTCATCGATCGACACGCTCCGGGCTTTGCCGAAGCGATGCGCATGTATTCGCTGCAAAAGACGCCGCGCGCGATGCTCTCCCGGGCCGTGTCCGGGATTCGCGGCAAGACGCTGATCTTGAACTTGCCCGGCAGCCCCAAGGGGGTTTCGGAAAATTTATCGGCCGTTATCGATCAGTTGCCTCACGCGCTTGCCATTCTGACCGGACGCGAGGGAGACCACGGCGATGAAGCATGATTCGATGCTCGAAGAGGTTCCTGTAGAACAAGCCGTCGGCATGGTGCTTGCGCACGACCTGACCCAGATTATTCCCGGAAAGTTCAAGGGCCGCTTGTTTAAAAAAGGACACGTGATTCGCGAGGAAGATATCCCGGCGCTGCTCAGCATCGGCAAGGAGCATATTTACACGCTTCGTCTGAAGCAGGGCTATCTCCACGAAGACGAAGCGGCCTTGCGGATGGCGAAGGCTGCGCACGGAGCGGGCGTCACGTTGACTGAGCCGCACGAAGGCAAAGTCACGCTTAAGTCCACGATCCGCGGTCTGGTCAAGATCGACAAGGACCGGATCGATCAGGTCAATTCGCTGGACCAAGTCATCATGTCGACCGTGAAAACGAATACCGTGGCGGAACCCGGACGTTCCTTGATGGGAACCCGCGTCATTCCGCTTGTTATAGAAGAAGAGCGCGTTACAGCCGTTGAGCGCATCGCTGCTTCCGCGGGACAGCCCATGGTGGAGGTTAAGCCGTTCCGTCCGCTGCGGGCAGGACTGATCACAACCGGCAGCGAGGTGTTCAAGGGCCGGATTGAGGATAAATTCGGTCCCGCCGTACGCAACAAGCTCGCGGCGCTCGGCTCGGAAGTGATCGAGCAACGGTTTGCGCCGGACGACAGCGAAACGATCGCACAGGAAATCCGCCGCTTCCTGGAGGAAGACCGGGCGGATCTTATTCTCGTTACCGGCGGCATGTCCGTAGACCCGGACGATCGGACGCCCGGCGCCATCAAGCGTGCCGGAGCGTCCGTTGTCAGCTACGGCACCCCGATGCTTCCCGGGTCCATGCTATTGATGGGCTATCTGAACGGCGTTCCGATTATGGGGCTGCCCGGCTGCGTCATGCACGACCCGTACACGTCGTTTGACGTTCTGCTGCCGCGCATTTGCGCGGGAGAAACGATTACCCGGGCGGACATTACCGAGCTCGGTTATGGCGGACTTTACGGCTGTTAGTTGATGAACAGGCAATATTTCCACTGAAGGAGGATACTCGATATGCTCGGAAATATAGGATTCAGCGAAATTTTGCTTATCGGACTCATTGCTTTACTATTGTTCGGCCCGAACAAGCTGCCGGAGCTCGGCCGGGCACTAGGCAAGACGCTGCGCGAGTTTAAGCAGGGCGCCCGCGATCTGATGGGGACGGATGCGCCACAGTCGCCACGGGAAGACGTTACGCCCCCGACGCCTGCGCAGCAGCCACAGCCGCATGCCGTACAGCAGGAAACGAAACAAGACTCGCGTCGTTTGCCGGATTAGGGAGGCCCTCGTACTCCCATTTTGATCGTGTGGAAGGTGAACCGATATGGAACATGATGAAGGCATGACGCTGGTGGAGCATCTGGCGGAGCTGCGCAAACGAATTATTTGGGTTCTGCTGGTCCTGATCGTCGGCATGGTAATCGGGCTTCTTGTGGCCAAGCCGTTAATTAATTATTTGAAAAGCGTTTCTCCGATTGCGAACATGAACTGGTATGTGTTTTCCCCATGGGATGCAATTAAAATGTATATGAGCTTTGCTTTAGTTGCCGGTCTTTTGGTCACGCTACCGTTTGCTTTATACCAGATATGGGCTTTTCTGAAACCGGGACTCCGTGAAGTAGAACAAAAAGCTTCTTTAATGTTCATCCCCTTTGCGTTTCTTATGTTTTTGCTCGGTCTGGCGTTCGGCTATTTTATCGTGTTTAAAATGGCGCTGTTATTTACTACTGCGATTAGCCAGAGCATGCAACTTAACGAAAACTTCGGGATCGCGCAATACTTTTCATTCATGTTCAACATCTTGATCCCGATTGCGCTCGTCTTCGAGCTGCCGATTGTCGTGATGTTTTTGACCAAAATCCGCTTGCTCAATCCGCTGCTTCTCCGCAAACTGCGCCGTTACGCGTATTTGGCGCTCGTCGTGATCTCCACGATGATCACGCCGCCGGATGCCGTGTCCGCCATTATCGTCGCTGTGCCGATGATTGTTCTATACGAGTTCAGCGTCTACTTGTCGGCGTTCATCTACCGAAAGCAGTTGCTGCAGGATCAAGCGTGGGAGGCGGAAGCTTCTGCAAAGTCTGTCGAATGACAGGCTTTTTTGTTTGTCTGCTTGTCGTATATTTTGGAAAGGTCTGGAGACAATGATTGAGGTGTGAAATTGTTGTAAAACCACTTGCAAAATTGCTTGGAAATAGTTATCATAAGAATTGTTGTTAGCACTAAAGACGTTTGAGTGCTAATAAGATAAACCATCGTTACCCTAATTTTAAAAGGAGGCTATTTTCTCATGATCAAACCGTTGGGTGATCGCGTAGTTATTGAAGCCATCGCTAAGGAGGAAACGACCGCAAGCGGTATCGTACTGCCTGACACGGCGAAAGAGAAGCCGCAGGAAGGCAAAGTCGTAGCTGTAGGCAGCGGTACACTCAAAGACGGCGAGCGCATTGCGCTTGAGCTGAAAGAAGGCGACCGCGTGATTTTCTCCAAGTACGCCGGTACTGAAGTAAAATTCGAAGGCCGCGAGCTGCTGATTATGCGTGAGAGCGACGTTCTGGCCGTTCTGGCTTAAGAACCAGCGCCTCAATTCGATACTTAAGTGTTAGTTACTTACTTACGAAAATATTCGAACCGTTTAAAATAAACGATTAATTCTCGGGAGGGTTCATTCATGGCAAAAGAAATTAAGTTCAGTGAAGACGCTCGCCGCGCAATGCTTCGCGGCGTTGACGCGCTTGCGAATGCCGTAAAAGTTACCTTGGGACCGAAAGGCCGCAACGTCGTGCTGGAGAAAAAATTCGGCAGCCCGCTTATCACCAATGACGGTGTGACGATCGCCAAAGAAATCGAACTCGAAGATGCATTCGAGAACATGGGCGCTCAGCTCGTGAAAGAAGTAGCGACCAAAACAAACGACGTTGCCGGTGACGGTACGACGACGGCTACGGTTCTGGCTCAAGCGATCATCCGCGAAGGTCTGAAAAACGTAACGGCCGGCGCTAACCCGATGGTCATCCGCAAAGGCATTGACAAAGCTGTTCGTGCAGCGGTAGAAGAGCTTGCGAAAATTTCCAAAACGGTCGAGGGCAAACAATCCATCGCTCAAGTAGCGGCCATCTCCGCTGCTGACGACGAAGTCGGCCAACTGATCGCAGAAGCGATGGAAAAAGTGGGCAAAGACGGCGTAATCACCGTAGAAGAGTCCAAAGGCTTCGCGACGGAGCTGGAAGTGGTTGAAGGCATGCAGTTCGACCGCGGTTACATCTCCCCGTACATGATCACGGACACGGACAAAATGGAAGCAGTTTTGGATAACCCGTACATCCTGATCACGGACAAGAAGATCACCAACATTCAAGAAATCCTGCCTGTTCTGGAGAAAGTCGTTCAATCCGGCAAGCAGCTTCTGATCATCGCAGAAGACGTAGAAGGCGAAGCTTTGGCGACGCTCGTCGTGAACAGACTGCGCGGCACGTTCACTTGCGTAGCGGTTAAAGCTCCTGGCTTCGGCGACCGCCGCAAAGCTATGCTCGGCGACATCGCTGCCCTGACTGGCGGCCAAGTGATCACCGAAGAGCTCGGTCTTGAGTTGAAATCCACGACTCCGGATCAACTCGGTTCCGCTCGTCAAGTGCGTGTTTCGAAAGAAAACACGATCATCATTGACGGGGCAGGCGACAAAAAAGACATCGGTACGCGCGTATCGCAAATCCGTGCTCAACTGGAAGAAACCACTTCCGACTTCGATAAAGAAAAACTGCAAGAGCGCCTTGCGAAATTAGCAGGCGGCGTAGCTGTCGTAAAAGTCGGTGCAGCTACCGAGACCGAGCTGAAAGAGCGCAAACTGCGCATCGAGGACGCTCTGAATGCTACTCGCGCAGCAGTAGAAGAAGGTATCGTAGCAGGCGGCGGTACGGCCCTCGTGAACGTCTACGGAGCTGTAGCAGCTGTGCAGGCTGAAGGTGACGAGAAGACGGGCGTAAACATCATTCTGCGCGCTCTGGAAGAGCCTATTCGCACCATCGCAGCAAATGCAGGTCAAGAAGGTTCTGTCATCGTGGAGCGCCTGAAAAAAGAATCCGTTGGCATCGGCTACAACGCCGCTACCGGCGAATGGGTGAACATGATCGAAGCCGGTATCGTTGACCCTGCGAAAGTAACTCGCTCCGCTCTGCAAAACGCAGCTTCCGTTGCCGCTATGTTCCTGACAACCGAAGCCGTTATCGCAGACAAACCGGAAAAAGACAAACCTGGCATGCCTGATATGGGCGGCATGGGTGGAATGGGCGGCATGGGTGGCATGATGTAAGGAAATCACCCTAAATAGGAAGGTCTCTCATCAATTCGCTGAATTGTTGAGAGGCCTTTTTTCTATTCCTCGTGGAAGTGAGTTATAGGGCGAGGAAGTAAATCTATGCACTCTCATTCAGCAGAGTCGGGAGAAACCACATCCCACTTTCCAAACAGCGTCAAACCCGCCGCTTTAGCCAGCGACACGGACGCCTGGTTATCGAGCTGGCATCGGTACTGGGGTTCGTATCCCTGATCATAGGCGTACTTGCAGATGGAACGCACCAGTTTGCGGGCGTGACCTTTTCCTCTAAAGGGCGTCAGAGTCAACACGCCGAGATCCGCAATTTGTACATCATCCTCCCAGGGATACATGCTGGCGGCGCTGACTAGGCGGTCTTGCTCAAAAGAACCGAACACCGCCCAGTGATCCAACTCCACAGAAGCGTCATCCAAGTCTTCACTTCCATATACTTTAGTCTCATTTTGTTATAGCACAATCAATAATGTTCTTAAATATACTAGGGCGTGTCTGAAAACTCATCATAGTGGAACTACTTCAACAAAATCATGGCAGAAGCCAAAAAAGCAAAGCTCAA
>NZ_JANAVJ010000041.1 GCF_024213375.1 Paenibacillus sp. MZ04-78.2
GCCGTAAAGACTAAGTTCGACGCGGCACCATTTTCATCCTTCTGATGGTGCCGCGCCAGCGGCATGGATGTCTATTTCATAAAAAACGAGTCCAGAACAAGTGGCTGATTTTACACCATCTATTACTAATTGAGCCAAATCGTCTGGATTAGCTCCGAATTGCCACGCACTTACTGATTTTGGTTTATCTTGAGCCTGAGACTCCCAATATTCATTCCAATATATTTGTGATGCTTCGTTCATATTTTTTCTCTCCCTATAAATAATCGGTAAACTACCTAAAATAAATTGGATCTGTACATCGCAGCCCCCTTATATAAATTATAACAACTTCCGCATAGAAATTAATATTAAATTTAGACACAAACATTGGTATATCAACAAAATAGTCCAATTCATATGCAGAATTGGACTAAAAATTATGGTGTTATTTTATTTTTCTATCTTAAAATTGAACTACTTAAGCGCATCCTTCTCTTTTCGTTGTTTACTTGATCGTTTGCAGCAGTTCGTTTAAGGCTTGCGTCAATCCGTCATTCAATTGGGACAACGCTTGCTTGTCCAGAGGGCTCTTCTGGGAACCCGCTACTTCGGGGTTCAAGCTTTTTTCGAGCTTCTCGTACAGCTCGGCATTGCGTGGGCGCACACCGTCCTCGAAGGTGCTCCATACGTCCTCCAATTTAGGCCCCAGCTCCTTCACCTTCGCTTCGTTCCCCGCCTCGATTTCTTTTTTCAAGTCTCCGGCGATGCCGAGCATTTGAGTGGCTCCGGCTTTGATCTGGTCGGCAGGAATTAATTTTTGCGACAGCTCGTACAGTGTTTGGATCAGTTGGTCGTTGGCTTTGGACAACACTTCTTTATTCAGGGGCGATGCTTTGGTCGCCGCGATGCCGGGTCGAGATTTTTTTCGATTTTCTCATACAGGTCCGGGTATTTCGGCTTGACTCCATCCTCGAAAGCGCCCCAAGCGTCTTCCAATTTAGGTCCCAGCTCTTTGATCTTGGCTTCGTCGCCTGCTGTTGCGGCTTTTCTCAGCTGCTTCGCCGTTTTCAGCAGTTTCGCGGTTCCTTCTTTGATCGCCGCGTCGGATACGGTACTGTTTTCGGCTTTGGACGGTGCGGGGGAAGCTTGTCCGTTGTTCGCCTGGGCCGATGGAGCGGGCGCAGAGCCGCAGGCGGACAGGGGCTGAACGCGAAAACAAAGCCAAGTAAAGTGAACGACAGTTTGTGCATGGGAACCCCCGCTCTCAAAAGATGGAACCTAATTAACATTGATAATCATTATCAATAGAATCGACGTGTTTAATTTTACTTGAACGCAAAATTATAAGTCAATAAAAATTTTAGCACTAAACGATAGTGAATGTTACCAGCCCGAACCTGTTGCCGGGGTTCATGGTTCAGATTTGGCGGCCACCGTTTTTTGCACAATTTTATCCCCTAAAAAATGGAATGTATCCCTATCTGCCCTGCCGAAGCCATGGTTAAATGAGAGTACAAGCCCGGTTCGAAAGGGGGTGAGCCTACCGCAGCCGTCGTCGATTGATGGAATGTTCCCGGTATTTTTTATCCATATTTTCAGGAGGGATTCATGAATGAGTTTTGCGCAAATCGCGTTTCGGCGCACCATTAGGAAAGCGTTTTCTTTGACTGTAGTCGCTTTGCTCCTGCTTAGTCTGATTCCGGCGATGGCGCTCGGCGCGGCCGAGTGGCAGCCGAACACCGCCTACAAAGCCGGCGATGTGGTAACGTATACAGGGCAGACGTACACCTGCTTGCAACCGCATACATCGCTGAACGGCTGGGAGCCGCCGAACGTCCCGGCCTTATGGAAGGCCGGCGGCAGCGGCGGAACGGATACACAGCCGCCGACGGCTCCGTCCGGCTTGAAGGCGACGGGCAAAACGTCCAACAGCGTGACCCTCGCTTGGAACGCTTCGACGGATAACGTAGGCGTCACCGGTTATGACGTGTACAACGGATCTACAGTTGCGGCGGGCGTGACAGGAACGACTGCCACAATCGAAGGCTTGTCGGCGAACACGGCGTACACGTTCACGGTGAAAGCGAAGGACGCGGCAGGTAACGTGTCCGCCGCAAGCCAAGCCGTCGCGGTGACGACGGACCCGGCGTCGGGCGATACGCAGCCGCCGACCGCGCCGACGAATCTGACCGTTACGGGGAAAACATCGTCCAGCATCTCGCTGTCCTGGACGGCTTCCACAGATAACGTAGGCGTCACCGGCTATACGGTGGATTACGGCTCCGGCTCTCTGAGCGTCGCGGGCACAACGGCGACGGTGGCCGGGCTTGCCGCTGACACGGCGTATACGTTCACCGTGAAGGCGAATGACGCGGCCGGCAACGTCTCGGCCGGAGCGAGTGTGCAAGGGAAAACCGAACCGGCGCCGTCCGGAGGCGGGGGCAAGATCATCGTGGGCTATTGGCACAACTTCGATAACGGGTCCTCAGTGCTCAAGCTGCGGGACGTTTCGAAGAAATACGACGTGATCAACGTCGCTTTTGCCGAGCCGGTTTCTCCGGGCAGCGGTACGATTGCCTTTACGCCATTCAATGCGACGGTAGAAGAATTCAAAGCGGATGTCGCGTATTTGAAGGACCAGGGTAAAAAGGTGCTGATCTCCCTTGGCGGCGCCAACGGCACGGTTACGCTGTCCGATGCGACGAAGAAGCAGCAATTTATCAGCACGATGACTTCGATTATCCAGACGTACGGCTTCGACGGGATCGATATCGATCTGGAAGGCAGCTCGGTGGCGCTGAACGGCGGCGATACGGACTTCAAAAACCCGACGACGCCGGGCATCGTGAATCTAATTGACGCAGTCCGCACGCTCAGCAGCACGTTCGGCAGCGGCTTCGTGCTGACGATGGCGCCGGAGACGGCGTACGTGCAAGGCGGGATGGGCGCTTACGGCGGCCCTTGGGGCGCGTACCTGCCGATCATCCACGCGCTGCGCGACAAGCTGAACTATATTCACGTTCAGCATTACAACAGCGGCTCGATGACGGGGCTTGACGGCCGCTCTTACGCACAAGGCACGGCGGATTTCCACGTCGCCATGGCCGAGATGCTGCTGAAGGGCTTCCCGGTCAATAACAATGCGAACAACGTCTTCCCGGCGCTGCGTCCGGAGCAGGTCGCCATCGGCGTACCTGCGGTGCCGAGCGCGGCCGGAGGCGGATATACGCCGGCGGCCGAGGTGCAGAAGGCGATCACGTATCTCGTCAAGGGCACGTCGTTCGGCGGCAACTACAAGCTGCAAAACCCGGCCGGCTATCCCGGCTTCAAAGGACTCATGACTTGGTCCATCAACTGGGATGCGGCGAGCGGCTACGGCTTTGTCAACAGCCACCGTCCTTTCTTGGACGGCCTGAAATAACGGTATTGGCCTATTAAAAAAAGCCTTCGGCTCCTATGGATTCAACATCCACAGGCTCGCCGGAGGCTTTATTCGTGCGACCGATCAATGACCGGTGGTATAAGTGTCGGGGGAAGCGCCGTCCAGAAACGGGCTGCGCTTGCCGGTATGGTACACGTACAGCTCGTGCATCGCCCGCGTGCAAGCCGTGTAGAACAGCTTGCGCTCGGCTTCCCGGCCGTAGTGCTCCATCGAGGCGTTGTAGATGACGACCGCGTCGAACTCGACGCCCTTGGCCAAGTACGACGGGATCACCAGCACGCCGGGCTCGAAGGAGGCCGTCTCCGTCCCGACGAGGCGAAGCGTGACCCCTGCTTCTTGCAGCGCGTCGTACGCTTCCCGGCTCTCCGCCGCCGTCTTGCAGATGACGCCGATCGTCTTGTGGCCGTCCGCCAGCAGGGCCCGGATGCGCCCGGCGACCTTGGCGCTCAGATTGGCCCGATCCGCCGCTTCCGTGACGACCGGCAGGCTGCCGCCGCGGTTGAACGGCTCGATGGCCGTGCCGTCCGCCAGCAGGCCACGGGTGAACTCGACGATCTCTCGCGTCGAGCGGTAGCTTCGCGTCAGCACGTTCGTCTCCGTATGCTCCGGCCCGTACAGCGAGGTCAGCGGCGCGAAGCCGTCCGTATTGGCGGAGGCATGCGCGTAGATGGCTTGGTTCCAGTCGCCGAGCACGGTCATTTTGCTGCGCGGGAACAGCCGCCGGATGAACACGAATTGGAACGGCGTGTAGTCCTGTCCTTCATCGATAAAGACGTGACGGACCGTGTTGTTCGTCTGGAAGCCCTCGATCCGCTCCTTCAAGTACAAATACGGCGCCCCGTCCTCGCTGGCTAGCTCGCCGCGCTCCAGCTTCTCCGCCGTCTGCTTGCATATATCCTCCCAATGCGGCGGCAGGCCGGCTTCGGGCGCGAGGTCCGCGAAGCGTCCCGGCTCGGCGAACAGCTGCCGGTATACGGCGGGGACGTCGATGAATTCGAGCCGCTTGGCGCTCACGCGGAGCGGCTTGAAATGCTCCTGGACAACCATCGCGGCCAGCAGCTCCTGTTCGCGCTGGAAGTCGTTGAACATGTCTTCGGCATGCTGTTTTCTGCGCTGCAACTGATGATAGGCCTGCAGATACGCCTCCTTGTCGAGCAGATCGATCTCGTCCTCGACCCACGGCTTGGACCGCTCCCGCCGCCCGAGCCGCTTCAGTTCCTTCAGCAGCCATTCGGAGGTCAGGATCATCCGGTTCGGAATCGGTAGTGCCGGATCGAGGCTGTAGAAATAGTCTGCGATCTGTCCGCCCGCGACGATAGGCTCCCCGCGGAAGCTCACGTCCCTGAAAAGCAGCCCTTCTCTTCCGAGCCGCTCCGCATACCGCTCCAGCATATGCATGAACGAAGTGCCCGCTTTGAACAAAATTCCTTCGATTCGCGCGTCATAGCCGGGGTCTCCGGCTGCCGTGAGCGTGTATTCCGCTTGCTCGAACGGGTCTTCCACACGGAACGTGCCGCCAAGCCGGTGCTCCAGATATTCCTGGAACGTCGTCTGCTGCATGTTTTCCTCTCCGAGCTCGGGCAGCACGGTAGAGACGTAGCTGTTGAACATCGGGTTAGGCGAGAAGAGCACGATCTGTTCCGCGCTCAGCGTTTCCCGGTACCGGTACAGGAGGTACGCGACCCGCTGCAGGGCGGCCGACGTTTTGCCGCTGCCTGCAGCGCCTTGCACGATCAGCAGACGGCTGCGCTCGTTGCGGATGATCCGGTTCTGTTCCTTTTGAATCGTGGCGACAATGCTCTTCATCTGAGCGTCCGAATGCTTGCCGAGCACTTCTTGCAGCAACTCGTCGCCGATCGTGACGCCGGTGTCGAACAAGCTGCGGATGACCGCGTCGCGAATAATATATTGCCGTTTCAGCTCCATCTCGCCGGAGATGACGCCGCCGGGCGTCTCATACTGCGCCGGTCCCGGCGGGTAGTCGTAGTAAAGGCTCGATACGGGAGCGCGCCAGTCGTAGATCAGGAACTGCTCGCCGCTCTCGTCCAGGAACGATCCGATGCCCAGGTACACGGCTTCGGCGCGCCGCTCCCCGTCTTCCAGAAAATCGATGCGTCCGAAATACGGGGTCGTTTTCAATCGTTTCAGCTTCGTCAGTTGCTTCTGGGCGTGCCGGTGGCTGTGTTCGCGGCCGACGAGCACCTCCGCTTGCTGCTTCAAGCTTGCGTACGTTTCTATGACTTCGTCGGGAGCGTCCAAGTTGACGGTCACGTCGTCCCAAAAATGCTTGCGGATATCGACGATATCCGTCCTCAGCTCGCCGACCTCCCGCTGGAGGGTATCGATGCGCTTGCCGATGTCCCGGGTTACCCGTTCGACCCGCTCCTGCTCTTCCTGCCACGCCTGCTGCATGTTAACCACGTTACCGCCCCTTTTTCCAAAAGATTTGACAATCACCGATGCATGTGTTACTATGATAGTGGGTAAATTTAAAGAATTGAACCAAAATATAGGTGGCGACCAATCTCCATTTTAGCATGGTTCTGCATGCAATTCAATAGAAGCACATCATCGCACGCTAACAAACGGAGACGCACATGACGCCTCCGTTTTTTTTGTTGCAGTCCCCCGCGCACCGCCAAGACCGAGAACCAGCCCGAAAAAGGCAAGCGACGCGGCGCTGAACCTTTCACTTTCGCCAAGCCACTTCAACGCGCCATCAGAATAAAGCGGGCATGAAAGTTTGTTTCCCTATTCACTATCGTCGCTCTTGTGGCGAAGAAGTATACTATATACATATCGTTATACAAGGGGATCGTACATTCCTTATGTCACGTTGGAAGAGGGTGGGGGTATGTCGCTAAGTAACTACATTATGGAGTCCAAGTCGGTTTGCAGCCATGCGGGGATGAATCCGAAAGAGATTCCGTTTCCCAGAGTCGTGATGACGCCGAGAGAGCTGGAGGACAAGCGGCAGGACTACGAAGAAATCTTGTCCGTCATCCAGTTTTTTGGAAACAAAATGATGGATTTGATGAAGGGCATGCCGATCTTGTTGGCGGTTGCCGACGCACGGGGGTTTATCCTGCATATGATGGGGGATGAAGCCATCAGGAACACGATAAATCAGCTCGGCATCCGTATCGGCATTCAATTTTCCGAGGAAGTGATGGGCACCAATGTGGTGAGCCTCTCTTTGAAGCACAGCGGCAACGCTATCCAATTGGTTGGCCCCGATCATTACCACGAAGTTCTGCATCAAACCGCATGCTACGCCGTAGCTTTTCATTATTCCGATGTCAACAATCTGCTCGGAAGCATCATCATTATGACGGCGATCGAATACCAGAATCCGCTGATGGTGACCATGCTGTCGACCGCCGTGGACTCGATCGAGAGGGAACTGATGCTTCGAAAGCAGAACCGCAAGCTGGACATTATGAATCAGATTCTGATGGACAATACACGCAACGGCATTATTATTACCGATAAAGAGGGGGAAATTACGGATTTTAATCACTTTGCTCAAGACCTTACAGGTCTGTCCAAAGAGCAAACTCTGGGGAGGTCGGTCCTATGTCTTGAACCCATGGGGCAATACATCTACGATGTCATCCGCCATGGGAAGAAGTACGAAGATATTCAGATCAGCTTTGAGCGCAAGAGGGGCGGGGCGCGTACGGTGTGTCTGTTCGACGCGTTCCCGATCTATGACGAGCACAAACGGCTCATCGGCGCCTTCGGCCAGTTCCGGAACATTACGGATCGGTACGAGGCGGAGGAAAAATACAACTATTTGGCCAATCACGACGATTTGACCAAGCTGCCCAACCGAAGGTACTACAAGCAAGTGCTTGTCCCTCTGCTGGAGCGGGCCAAGCGGGGGCTGCATCCGTCTGGAATCGCCATTATGTATCTGGATCTCGACCGGTTCAAGCTGGTCAACGATACGTTAGGACACTCCAACGGAGATCTGCTGCTCAAGCAAATTGCCGAACGGCTGAAGAGCAGTCTCGAATCGACGGATCTGGTGGCCCGCATGGGCGGCGACGAATTTATGTTCCTGTTCCCGATCGTGACGGACGAACAGCAGGTCGTGCATCGGGCCGAGCGCATTCTGGGCCTGTTCCAGCATCCGTTCAACATGAACGGGTACGAGTTTCATATTACGGCCAGCATCGGCATCGCGTTCTATCCGGACGACGGTCTCGACATCGAGATGCTGATGATTCATGCGGACACGGCGATGTACCGGGCAAAACAGCGCGGCAAAAATCAATATGTCATCTATTCGGACGACATGCAGACGAAGTCCCACGAAAAGATCAAGATGGAAACGTCGCTGCGCCGCGCGATCGACAACAATGAATTCGTGCTGTATTACCAGCCGCAAATCGATATCAAAACCGGGGATATCAAGGGCGCCGAGGCGCTGATTCGTTGGAACCACCCCGAGCGCGGGCTTGTGTCTCCTTTTGAGTTCATTCCGCTAGCGGAAGAAACCGGACTTATTATCCAGTTGGATCAATGGGTGCTGCGCACCGCCTGCATGCAGAACAAGAGCTGGCAGGAAAAAGGGCTGCCGCCGATGCGCGTCGCTGTGAATTTGTCTTCCCAACAATTTTCCAAAGAATATCTTGCCGAGATGGTCAAGGGCATGTTGGAGGAGACCGGGCTTGAGCCGAAATTCCTTGAGCTGGAAATTACCGAAACGATGACGATGGATGTGGAGCATACGATTCCGACGCTGCGACAGCTGCATGACCTTGGGGTTCAAATCAGCATCGACGATTTCGGAACGGGATACAGCTCGCTGAATTATTTGAAAAAGTTTTCCATCGACCGCCTGAAGATCGACCGGTCGTTCGTGCGGGATATTATAACGAATTCCCATGATTCGGACATCGTCGGCACCATTATCGCGATGGCGCACAATCTGGGGCTGGAGGTTATTGCGGAAGGCGTCGAAGAGAAAGACCAGCTCCGTTTCCTGCAGTACCAAAAATGCAACGAAGTGCAAGGGTACTACTTCAGCGAGCCGATTCCGGCGGAGAGATTTGAGCTGCATTTTCAGGAGCTGCAGGAGAAGGTCAAAAGAAAATATTGATGCTTTCAAAAAAGGGGATCATCATGAAAACTGTAGCTCAATTGGTAGTGGAGCATTTGATTCAATGGGGCGTTACCCATGTATTCGGCATTCCAGGCAAGCCGGTGACGCCTCTGGTTATAGAGATGGACCGGCAGGGCATCGCCTTCGTGCTGAGCAAGCATGAAGGCGGAGCGGGGTACGCAGCGGCCGGCTACGCTTTCGAAGGCGGGCGGCTTGGCGCGGCGCTGGGCACGGCGGGGCCGGGCGGCGTCAACATGCTGACCGCCGCGGGCCAAGCGAAGGCGACGGGCGTACCGGTCCTGTTCTTGACCGGCCAGCCGCCGATCCAAGAGATCGGCAAGGTGCTCGGGCAGGACAGCACGCCGTTCGGAACCGATCTCGTCAAGATGTTCGAGCCGGTGACGAAATTCAGTGCGCGCATCGAGCGCGGCGAGCTGCTGGATACGTACCTGCGCCATGCGATCGAACAAGCCTATACCGGGGTGAAAGGCCCCGTTCATCTTTCCATTCCCCTGGACGTTTTGACGGAAGAAGTCCGGCCTTTTCAAATTCCGCTGCCGACGCATTATCCGGCCGTTCTTTCCGCCAACCTCGACCAAGTGATCGAATGGCTCGATGCGGCAAGACGTCCGGTGCTGTTCGTGGGCGGCGGCGTGCACGCTTGCCGGGCTTACGAAGAGCTTCGGCAGTTGGCCGAACGATGGAGCATTCCTGTGATGACGATGCCGGGAGGCAAGGGCGCGTTCGTGTCCGGGCATCCGCTGTCACTCGGACCGTTCGGTCTGGGCGGCAACGACACGTCCAAAGCCTATATGAGCGAAGGCGTCGACGTGATGATGGTCGTGGGCAGCCAGCTCAGCGACTTGGAGCTGCCCGGACTGACGCCGGCCATGTACCCGCAGCGGATGATCCATTTCGACTATGAGCCGACGTTTATCGGTAAAGCGGTACCCGTGCCGGTGCTTCCGGTGCTTGGGGACTTGAAGCGAAATCTTCAGGAGCTGCTTCGTTTGACAGATGGCCGTCGGGTAGAGCTGACAAGCTCTTATGCCGAGGTTGCAGCTGCGTCGGAACCGGCCGCCGAAGCGGAGGGGTCGTCGGAGAGCCGCTGGCTGACCGGTCAGCAGACGATGCGTGTTCTGCGGTCGGCGCTGCCGGGGGAGGCTGTGGTGTATGGCGACGCGGGCAGTCATTCCTTTTATGCGGTAAAGCATTTTGATATTGAGGTGCCCGGGACGTTCTACTTCGAAGAAGTCTATGCGACGATGGGCCGCGCCATCGGGTATGCCGTCGGCGCTCAGCTCGCGGAGCCGGACAAAACGATCGTATGCCTGACCGGGGACGGATGCCTGTTCATGAACGGCACGGAAATATCGACGGCGGTGAATGCTGGCGCTCCGGTCATTTTCGTTGTGTTGAACAACGGCTGTCTGGATATGGTGGAGAAAGGGATGGCCCGGCATCTGGGCCGCGCGATCGGAACGAATTACACGGTGCCGGTGCACGCCGCCAAGTTCGGGGAAGCGATGGGAGCGGAAGCGTCCCGCTGCTCGACCGAAGCCGAGCTGTATGCTGCGGTGACGCAGGCGCTGGCAATGAGGCGTACGGCTGTGATCGAAGTGATGGCCGACCCGCTGGAAATTCCGCCGACGATGGCGCGCGGGTAACTGGAGAGGGTCATAAATACATAAGCAGAGGTGAATACGATGGGAAGCGAAGACCGGTTGACGAACGCCGAACGGTACGAACGGGGTATGAAGACGTTGTTGGAGATGGTCGGAGAGGAAGGGGCGCAGACGATTGGGAATATCGGCGCTTTTTTTCCGGATATGGCGCATCAGATCGTATCCTTCGGATTCGGTGATTTGTATTCGCGCAAGACGCTGGACCTGAAGCAGCGGGAGATTATTACGATCACCTCGCTCATCACGCAAGGGGCGACGGAGCAGCTGCCGTTCCATGTGCATGCGGCGCTGAACGTTGGCTTGACGCCGGAGGAAATTTTAGAGATCGTCCTGCACTGCGCAGGTTACGCTGGGTTCCCGAAAGCATGCGGGGCCTTGAATGTGGTCGGCGAAGTGTTCAAAGCACGGAACATTACGCCAGTTACGTCGTAAAAAACGCAGCGGTATCGGAAGGAAACGGTCGATAAAGAGAGCCGCTAGTGCGCCAACACTAAACGGCTCTTTGGATAAACGAAGCTGTGATTTACCCCACGGCGCGCATAGTTTTTCAATCTAAGCGAAAAAACCACCGGTCAGGGCTGTAACCTTATTGACGGTGGTTTTTTCGCTTGTTTAGCTTCCGTTTGATCAATTTGAATAGCTTCGTACTGCTCAGCCATAAGAATAGCTGCAATCCATTTGACTACATCCACAGCGCCACAGTGCTATTTATCGGCCACGTCTTCTTTCTCGTTTACCGAGACAATAAGTTGGTCTACGGTAATATCCAAGGCTTCGCAGATTTGTTCCAACGTGCGAATATAAACTCTGTCTACGGAATTAGAACAGAGATGGTTGATGGTTGCGGGACGCATATTCATTCTCAGTGAGAGCTGCCGCTGGCTAATTCCTCTTTCCTCTAACAGTTCCTTCAATCGGATTTTGATTCTCATATGGTATTCCCTCCACTAAAGAGAAGTTACGTTTGACAGTATAAATCACAAATACTATAGCATAAGAATCAAAAGTTATCATTGAAACTTACGCTTAAAAGTAATATAATATTTTCATACTCTTAAGAGTAAGACCTATAAAAGTAACAAAAACAAATTAGCGGGAGGTACAAGTATGGAAGATGCAGCCAAGTATAAGATCTTGTTAGGCGAAGAAGCCAAGTTGCTATTGCAGATTCAAACATGCCAAGAAGTTATTTTCACACTCAAAAGTATGGTTCGTCAGCGTGGAAAATCAATGCATATGTTGACGATGGAAGATATCCTCACGCTCATTCACCAGATGGAGATGGATTTCCGGGTCGAATTGCTCCATGTCAACCTTGAGCAAGCTAGACAAGATAGTAAGTATCAATCCTAGCTATTCCACTACAATGCGACTGGCTCTCAATCGCCGGCCACATGGATCGCTTGAACATGGCTTTGACTCAAGACATCGATTAAACTGTCCAGCGCTGCATGATGCGCAGAATCCATGAACAGTCTGACTTGTTTTAAGTCTTCGACAAAATGGTGCAGATCGGGTTGGTGAAGCCGGACGTTCGTCTTGTAGTAATCCTTGATTTTTCTTAAATGGGGATAACTGCTCCATTGTGGTGTGCCCATGAATATAGCTTCATGTAAACTGCTCGGGATTTCAATGAATCCTGCCTTGGCGTTTTTATCATCGTATAGGATGATATCCAGTCCCATAGTTTCCTCCGAATGTCTTGCATGTGATGATAGCGTGCGATAACCTTGCCGGACTGCAAGTTGCAAGCCGATTTTATTTTAGTGTGTGGGTTTCTCGGAATCAAGCTTAGGATCAAGAAAAACCGGTTGACACGAAACTAGCGCTGCCGGAAAAGCCTATGGACACCGTGAAGCGTCTGCTCGGTAGAGAGCCGCGCACGCTGGATGCTTTTCTGCGCGAGCATATCGACATGTTCAGGCAAAGTAACGGGTCTCCGAGGATGAGTTAAGTTAGTTGTAGACGCCCCGTAAGCAGCAAAAGGCTCGTCAGCGGATTCAGAATCGTTACCGAACGATGGAACATGAAGCGGGGAATAGTGGAAATGTTCGTGATTTCATTTTATATTGGACGAGATTACAGGGTTAACGTATAATTTTTATGTAAAACACGAACGAAATTAAGATAGTCCCTTGACAGCGATCTGAAATTTCGATACCCTAAATAACGTAAACTGAATAAGCGTCACAGATGAGACTGTTCGTATATCTTCGGCATGACGGGCCGGAGGTCTCTACAAGGAACCGACAATTCCTGGCTACGAGCGGCGGGTTTTCCATACCCGTTCGAGGCCGGGATTTCTTGCGTCTTCTGGCGGGTAGGCACGAGACTATTCGTTCTATGGAGGGAAAGCGAAGATGGGCAAGCACTTTGATGTGATTATTGTAGGAGCCGGACCAGCGGGGATTTTTGCCGCTTATGAGCTGACGTTGAAAGCGCCTCACAAGCGCGTTTTGTTAATTGATAAAGGACACGATATCGCCAGCCGTCGGTGTCCGATTCTGGAGGAAAAGATCCGGCTCTGTCCTCCCCCGGCGGGGAAGAAGGAGTACGCGGGCTGTCTGCCGGCCTGTTCGATCACGGGCGGGTTCGGCGGAGCGGGCGCTTACAGCGACGGGAAGTTCAACATTACGACGGAATTCGGCGGATGGCTGACCGATTATTTGCCCCCGTCGCAGGTGCTGGACCTTATCCGTTACGTTGACGGTCTCAATCTGCAGCATGGCGCTCCTGACACGATCACCGACCCGATGACCGAGGTCGTGCGCTCCATCGAGCAGCGCGGCTATGCGGCCGGACTCAAGCTTCTGCGGGCGCAGGTCAGGCATCTGGGCACTGAGATAAATTTGGAAATTTTGAAATCGATCAACGACTATTTGAAGCAGCATATCGAGATGCGGTTCAAGACGGAAGTAGCCGACGTGCTGACGGTGAAAGAAGCGGAAGGGCACCGGGTGCAAGGCGTCGTGCTGTCCAGCGGCGAGGAATTGGAAGCGGATGCTGTGATCGTCGCGCCGGGACGGGACGGTTCGGCATGGCTGACGGAAATTCTCCGCAAGCGGCGCATCCCGATGTTCAATAACCAGGTGGACGTCGGCGTCCGGGTGGAGACGTCCGATGTCGTCATGCGCGAGATTAACGAGCACTTGTACGAGGGCAAATTTATTTTCAACACATCGGTCGGCACGCGGGTGCGGACATTCTGCAGCAATCCGTCGGGCCATGTCGTGGTCGAGAACCACAGCGGGGTTATGGCGGCCAACGGGCATGCTTTCAAGGACCCGGCGCTCGGCTCGCTCAATACGAACTTCGCGCTGCTCGTCTCCCACCGGTTTACCGAACCGTTCGACAAGCCGAACGAGTACGCGCGGGAAATCTGCAAGCGGGCGAACGATTTGTCAAGCGGCGGCGTGATCGTTCAGAAGTATGGCGACATCATTCGCGGCCGGCGCTCGACGGCAGGGCGCATTCAGGAAGGGTTTCTGGAGCCGACGCTGAAGGAGGCCGTGCCTGGGGATTTGGGCCTCGTGCTCCCGTACAATACGATGAAAAGTCTGATCGCAATGGTCGAGGCGCTCGACAAAGTGACGCCAGGCATCGCATCGGAGCATACCCTGTTCTACGGTGTGGAGGCAAAGTTCTATTCGGCCCGGCCGAAGCTGAACGAGCAGCTTGAAACGGTGATCGGCGGCTTGTACTGTGGCGGCGACGGCGCGGGCGTGACCCGGGGGTTGGCCCAAGCGGGCGCAGCCGGAGTGTGGATTGCCCGGTCCATTGTGGAGCGGATGTAGCGGAAACGACAGGCGAAAGAAAAAGCCGGAGCGCTGCTTCGGCTTTTTCCCATGGCCGGGTTTCGTCGGAAGGAGCTATGGAAGACTGTACCACGCGCCATGCATAAACTCAGGGCTTCCGGAACATCCTGTAAAAAAACCGACATCCTATCGGGAAGGAAGCCGAATCCATGACCGACAATGATCCAATCACTCTGCCGGAGGAAGCCGCACCACTGTACGCGGCCTCCTGCCGGCTATGCGAGTTGGCGAACCAGCGGACTCGCGTCATATGGGGGGAAGGCAATCCGGAAGGCCGGGTCATCATGCTGCTGGATAACCCTGGGGCGCGGGAAGACCGGGAGGGCCGCACTTTTGTCTGCGGTACTCGCGCCACACTGCAGCTCGGTGCGGCAGAAGCGGGACTCGATATGAACGACGTTTATGTGACCTACGTGTTGAAATGCCGGCCGATTCGCAAATACGACAAAGAGGCCGCGAGGAATAGCTGCCGGGCGCACCTGCTTTCCCAGTTGGAGCAGAAGCGGCCGAAGCTCATGATCTGCTTGGGGAACGTGGCGGTACAGGCGTTTTTTCAGGACCCGGAAGTGGAGGTCAAGCGGCTCAGGGGAAGCTGGTACGATATCGACGGGCTGCCGACGACCGTCAGCTACCATCCGCTCGCCGTCCGGCGCAGGCCGGGGCTTATGCGTTTGTTCGTGGAGGACCTGAGACGGGTGGTCGTAAGATCGGTTGAAACTGGCACGGCGGCAGGCGGGTCACGGCCGGAGGAGGGGAGCTGACAGATCCAAGATGTCCGTCTTAACTTGAAGCGTAAGCTGCCTGTCATCCGACGGCCGTGATAAGAACATGTCCATCCCCGGCAGACATGGCCCTCGCAGATGGACGAGGGCTATTGCCGCGAGAAACCTTCCTCCGTTAAATACTCTTCGGCTTCCTCGTACGCCTCGAAGGCCGCTTCGAGATTTAAACCGGCATAGACGCACCACAGCTCGTTCTCATACAGCAGCATCAAGGTCTGCTTATCCGGACTGATCCAGCGCTCTTCGATTTCCGCGTCGCCAGTAACGACTTGTTCCTTTACCGTCTTGGGCGCAAGGGAGCGGATCGAGGCTTCGACAATCGAGCGGAGCGCATCTGCGGTGAAGTCCCGGATGTTCACCATCCCACGCTCATCGGTATCGTAACCGGACAAATGGCCGGCATAGACGAAGCCGTTGCCGTTCGGATGCAAATGATAGACAACCGTCTTCTTGTCATAAGCGCTCTGCTCATAGTGATAATTTACCCGGCCCAAGGACACGTTTTTTCTCTCCAGCTCTGCAAACGATTCGATCAGGGTAATCTTTTCCTCAAACGTCAGCATGATTTCTTCATCCCATCATACAAATTTTGGATATACGTCAACTATATTATACATCATTATTAAAATAAAAATAACATATGATGAAAGGTTTATTGAGGTTTTCTGATATTTTTG
The DNA here is from genome assembly GCF_024213375.1 of Paenibacillus sp. MZ04-78.2. Lineage (GTDB taxonomy): Bacteria > Bacillota > Bacilli > Paenibacillales > NBRC-103111 > Paenibacillus_G. The sequence continues at coordinate 15,494 of NZ_JANAVJ010000041.1, forward strand.
CGAATATTGTCAAAAAAAACGGTTGAAAGTGGAAGTCGATCCCTATAAAATAAAGAACAACTCATTATTTCAGTATTACGTTAAAGCATAGAAGGAGATGGAGAGAATCAATGACTGTTACTACATTGACTGCAGAAAATCTAAACCCGTTTAAAATTGCTCAAAGGCAAATCGAGCATGCGGCTACTCTACTAAACTTGCCCAAAGAGGTTGTAGAAATTTTGAAGCAACCGAAACGGGTGCTGTCCGTCACGTTTCCCGTGAAGATGGACAACGGCCAAGTCCGCGTATTTGAAGGCTACCGTTCTCAGCATAACGATGCGATCGGTCCGACGAAGGGCGGTATCCGGTTCCATCCGGACGTGACGCTGGATGAGGTTAAGGCGCTGTCGATGTGGATGAGCTTCAAATGCGGCGTTGTCGGCCTCCCGTACGGTGGCGGTAAGGGCGGAGTCATCTGCGACCCGCGCGAAATGAGCAAGGGCGAGCTGGAGCGTGTCAGCCGGGCATTCATGGAAGCGATCGCCGATATCGTCGGACCGGAGAAAGACATTCCGGCGCCGGACGTGTACACGACCCCGCAAATTATGGGCTGGATGATGGATACGTTCAGCCGTTTGAAGGGCTTCAACAGCCCGGGCGTCATTACCGGCAAGCCGCTGATTATCGGGGGCTCCAAGGGAAGAAACGAAGCGACGGCCCGCGGCTGCGTCTTCACGATTCAAGAGGCGCTGAAGGATATGGGCAAGACGCCGGAAGGCGCGACGGTAGCCATTCAAGGCTTCGGCAACGCCGGCCGGATTGCGGCGAAGCTGCTGTCGGAACTGGGCTGCCGCATTGTGGCCGTCAGCGACTCTCGCGGCGCGATTTACGACCCGCAAGGACTGGATTTGAACCGTGTGGAGCAGCTGAAGGATCAGGGAGGTCTGTCCGCATACGGCGCATCGTTCGCTATTCAACCGGAGAAGCTGCTGGAGCTGGATGTCGATATTTTGGTGCCAGCTGCACTTGAGAATGTCATTACATCGGCGAATGCCGCTCAGATCAAGGCAAATATCGTAGCGGAAGCGGCCAACGGACCGACGACGCCGGAAGCGGACGAAATTTTGTTCGGCAATGGCGTAAAGGTGATTCCGGATATTTTGGCGAATGCCGGCGGCGTGACGGTTTCCTACTTCGAATGGGTTCAGAACCTGATGAACTATTACTGGGGCGAAGAAGAGGTAAACTCCAAGCTCGAGACGGCGATGACGGAAGCGTATCGCGCGGTTCAAGATCTGGCAACCCAATACAAAACCGATCTGCGCACGGCCGCTTACATGATCTCGATGGAGCGGATTTCCAAAGCGATGGAAGCCCGCGGCTGGGTGTAAGCGCACAGGCTGAATCGAATTTCAATAAACTATCGCCGCCGGCGGCCGAGTACCTTGCCTTGGTACAGAAGCGCTGGCGGCGATTGGCGTTCATGGGGCAGCGCGGTTCCTTCTGTGAAAATAGGGAGTTGAACCTATTCGCAGGTTCATTCGTCTACAATATAAGGGTCCTTCTGTCCAATGACATCTGGAGCCGCACTTAGGCACTGTACGCCGAAAACGGGTAGGAAGCTCGGCGCTACGATCATGGGTGAACCTAAAGGATATTGGGGTTGAAGAGATGAAGTTTTTGAAAAACGTTATCCTCATCGTGCTCAGCTGCATCGTTAGCTATTGGCTCGTTGGCGGGGCGTTTATCCAATTGTTTTTCCGTATGTAACAACAGGTTGGGTCAGAAAAAGCCCTCCGCTTCAAGCGGAGGGCTTTTTCGGTACGTCTCACGGTTGTTTTTGTCCGGACCGTCGGTTTATTGTACCGGCTTACCGGCTTAAATACGCTCCGAGCTCCTGCTGAAGCTTTGCGCTGATGCCGGTCATCGGCAGGCGGAGAGCCTCCGAGGTGATAATGCCCTGATGAGCCAGAACCCACTTGACCGGCGCCGGACTAGATTCCCGGAAAAGAAGCCGGATGAGCGGAAGCAGTCCTTCGAACGTTTGTCTCGCTCCGTTCAAGTCTCCTTCGGCGAACTGCCGGTGCACTTCGACGAAAGCTTCCGGCGCCACGTTGGCGGCGGTGAGGATGCCGCCCTTGGCCCCGCAGCAAAGCATGGCGTAAGCGTAGGAGTCGTCGCCGCACAGCAACGGTTTGCTGTTCAAGCGGGACAATTCTGTAAGCAGCTGAATGCCGCCGGAGCTGTCCTTCAGACCGATCACCCCGTCCAGCTCCAGAATGGCTCCGGCCGTCTGCGCCGTCAGCCCCACTCCAGCACGCGACGGGTTGTCGTAGGCGATAACGGGAATGCCTACCTCCGCCGCTTTGCGGAAATGGGCGGCGATGCCTTCCTGCGACGGGCGGTTATAGTAAGGGACAACGACAAGCACAGCATCCGCGCCAAGCCGTCCCGCAAGCTCCGTACGCTTCACGGTCGAAGCGGTATCGTTCGTTCCGGTGCCGACGATGACCGGAAGTTTTCCGCCGACTGCGTTTTTGGCGGCCTTCACCAAAGCTTCGACTTCTTCCCATGCTACCGTCGGCGATTCTCCTGTCGTCCCGTTGACGACCAGACCATGGATACCGCGGTCCGCAAGCCAACGAACGTGCCGCTCGAATGAAGTTAAATCTATGGCGCCGTTACTGTCGAACGGGGTGACGATCGGGACGTAAACACCAGTTAGCTGCTCTTGGGTTAGCATTTTTTACATTCCTCCATGGGTTTAAATAATTTGGTTTGGCTCTACTTTACCATGGTTTGGATCATCGGAGTTAGCTATAATAAGTGATAGTCGTCATCAATAATATTGATCATAGGAGCGGAGATCACATGGAGCTGACGTATCTCCAGACGTTTCGCGAGGTGGCTAAACGTCATAGCTTTACCCGGGCGGCCGAGGAGCTCGGCTATGCGCAATCCAGCGTCACGATGCAAATTCAGAAGCTGGAGCGGGAATATGGCGTTTCCTTGTTCGAGCGTCACGGCCGTCAGCTTCGGCTTACGCCGCCCGGTGAAGTGCTGCTGAAGCTCGCCGGGCAGATGCTGGATTTGTACGCGCAATCCAAAGAAATCGTCGGGAATCAGGTTGGCGGGACATTGACGATCGGCGCGATCGATTCGCTGGCGGCCTATTACCTTCCTCCCTATTTGCATCATCTGAAGGAACGCTTTCCTGAATTGAACATCCATATCCAAGCGGAACGCGAATCGTTGATCGTCAGCAAAGTGAAGGAGGGGGAGTTCGATATCGGGCTGCTGCTCGACGGCAAGCCAGCCGACCCGGCTCTTCGCTGCGAGACGATCCGGGAAGAGCCTCTGGTGCTGATCGCGCCGCCCGGTCATCCGCTCACGCAGTTATCCGGCGGTGTAGGCGTGGATCATCTGAACGGAGTCGAGCTGATCATGTCGGAGGAAAGCTGCAATTACCGGGGCATGTTCGAGAACGTATTAAGAGCGCACAACGTCTCGTTTCTCATCCGTTTTGAGCTGGGCAACCCCGAGGCGATCAAGCAGTGCGTGATGAACGGGCTCGGGGTGGCCCTCCTTCCGCAGATCGTCGTTGAAGACGAGGTACGGCGCGGGCGCCTTCAGGCGCTGCCTTTTGCCCACCCCGATATCCGGTTCGACCTGCAGATGTTTTTCCATCCCAAAAAATGGATGTCGCAGCCGCTGCTTGCGTTTATCCGTCTGCTGAAGCCATGAGCGAATCTATGTAGTTGAAAATGCCCAAAAAGGGAGTTCGCAATGAACCCCCCCTTCCCGGATGCCTGTGCTTGAAGAAAAGAGCTTGGCTTGTGCCCCGGATTAGATCCAGAGAGCACAAGATACGATTACCAACAAGATAAACAATACGAGGATTACGCCCGTAGAAGTAAAGCCGCCGAACCCTTTTACGAAGCTCATGTATATATCCTCCTTCCGTTTGGCCTAGTATACCTTATGATGGTCATATGCCCCTTGATTGGGTGGGCGGGAAAATGTGCATTAGCGGAGAGTGGCGCTGCTGGATGTAGCCAAATGGATTGCAACTATACTCAGCTTATGGTTGAGCGGTAGGAAGCTGTTCAAGTTGATCAAACGGAAGCTAAGCAAGCAAAAAAACCACCGTAGTTAGGTTGGCCCCTGACCGGTGGTTTTTTCGCTTAGGTTAAAAACTATGCGCGCCGTGGGGTAGACCACAGCTTCGTTTATCCAAAGAGCCGTGTAGTGTTGGCGCACTAAGCGCTCGGCGTCACGGCATTAGCCTCGTCAGATAAGCGGCTGCATACCGCTCTCCAGCCAATCTTCCCGTGTCGGGCCGTAGATGTCCGGAACCCTGAGCCCGGCTTGGCGCATCAGGACGGTCATTTGGCCCCGGTGATGAATCTGATGCTGGATTAAAATCCGCAAGGTCAGGCCATTCGGCCATGTATTGCCGTACATTTCCGTCGTTTCTGCCAGCTTGGCGTCCGTCCACTGGGTTTGGACCGCATTCCCGGCCGCTTGCGAGGCGTTCCGGTAAGCTTCCGCGATCGCAGCCGCCGAGGCCGGTGCGTGTTGGTCGTCTCCCGCCGATGCGAATTCCAAGCCGGTCCGCGACAGCATCTCGTGCATCGTCGTCGTCAGATGCCAGGCAAGCTGCCCAAGCGTCCGATGGTCCGGAGCGATCGCCTGATCCAGGGCTTCGTCGGTCAAGGTATCCATGACCCTCTGTGTAGCGGCAGCCTCTTGCTGCCATTCGGCGATAAAATCGGTTGTTGCGATAAACATTTCGAATTCCTCCCTGCGCTCGCAATTTAGCGTTACCACTTTACGATAACATGTATTCCCTGACAGCTGTATGTCAGGGTTGCTCGTAGAGCCGCGCGATGGCGAGCGCCTCCTCCCGCACCCGGCTGGCAACAGCTTCCGGCTCCAGCACCTTCACATCAGCGCCGTAGGACAGCAGATGGGCGTACATCCAGGGCGCGTCCGGATGGGAAGCGCGGACGATGAGCGTCCCGTCCGGGCCGTACTCGATTTGCTCGGGCTTGTAATAATCCTCCACCGGGACCCGGACCTTCGAGGTGAATTGCAGCACGAGATTCACGGAATGGGGAGAATCGCGCCACGTCCAGCGGCTATCCAATGCTTCCGTCGGAAGCTGGCGAGGTTCGAACGTCTCTGTTCCGGCTTGCAAGTTCCGCATCCGCGACAGCCGGAATATCCGAAAATCTTCCCGCAGCCGGCAATAGCCGTACATGTACCACACATAGCCTTTAAGCACCACGCTCATCGGTTCGCACTGACGCTCGGCCTGCTCTCCTTTCCCGTTCGTATACGCAAAGGCGGTAAGCCGGTTATCGCGGATCGCTTGCCGCAGCGTCTCCAGCTTTTCTTTGTCGGCGGACTGAAGCTCGTCGAAGGACAGGAGCTGACGATCCAGCCGGTAGCGGTCCGTAATCTCGTAGCCGCCGGTCAGACCGGCGTAAGAAACGATCGGAATCCCCGCTTGGTTGATGGCTTCGATGTCCCGGTACACCGTCCGCAGCGACACTTCGAAGCGCTCAGACAATTCCTTGGCGCTTACCCGTTTGCGGTTAAGCAGCAGCATGGTGATGGCCAACAGCCGGTCGAGTTTCATAAAATTGCAGCCGTCCTTTATTCCCGATTTGATGTCAGTTTGTGTTCATGCCTAATTCTCCATACAGTCAGCCGAATCCTTTTCATAAAGGCGGCAAGTTGCTTTTTAACGAATATTTCCATGGACGTCTCTTCCAAGAGGGTGATTGAAAAAGCGGGCTTCGAGCATCGGCGAAGGGTCACCTTGTCGGATCAAGGCGAGTACGATTATTTCGTTTTAAGCAAAGCAAAAGAGCGCCGTTAAGCGCTCTTTCTTGGTCGATAGGTGGAACTAACGGATCGTGATCGTCCCGGCTTCGGACTTCACGTCCGCTTTCAGGATATCCGAGAAAAAGGCCAGCGGCACGTACATTTTCCCTTCGCTGTTGATTGCCGGGGCGGTGCCCAGAGAGACCGGAGCCATCTTGTTCATGACGTACTCATCCTTGCCCATCCGCACGGTCGTCCACTGAGCCCCCTTCTGCAGCTCCACGGCTTGCTGCTCGGCGTTCCATTTCAGCTCGAAGCCGAGAGATTCGGCGACGCTGCGCAAAGGCACGGTCACGGTTCCTTTGGCGTCCATGTTGATGGTTGCATCGATGATGGACAGCTTCTTGCCGTTCACAACAAGCGTATGCGGCTTGCTGCTCGCGTCGGCACCCGGTGTCTGTGCTTGATTCGGCAGCGGGATGATGAACTCCGGCGTGCCTGTGGCGTATGGCGCGATCTCGTACGGCGCGAAGATGATGACGGCGCTGCCTTGACGAATATAGAACGACTGCGTATCGGCGATGCCTTCGAAGCCGTCTTTGAAGTAATCGTCGGGATGCTTGGCAATCTCATCCTTGATATGCTTGTCGATCGTCTGCTTGTAATCCGCGCCGAACAGGTCCTTCAGCTCGATCCGTTCCGCGGCGTCCTGATTCAGTACGTTGTATGTATCGGTTCGCGAAATACCGTGGGCTCCTCCCGTATACACGTAGGTTTCCACGGCGATGGAAAACATACCCCCATCGGCTGTGCCGCCTCCGGCGTACACTTCGTATTTTACGATGACCTCGTACGGGTTGAATTCGTAGCCGTCTTTTTTGGCCTCGGCCGCGTCATTTGCCACTTGCTTCTTCATCAGCTCCAAGTCTTTCATCGCATGACGCTCCAGGATATCGTTCAACTGGTCTTGGTACTTTTTATCTTTGAGCCCTTCGATTACCGGGATGCTCAGGTCCGCGGAGTACAGGTTGGTTTTCTCTTGTACGGCCTTGGCGGATACTTTGACGGCGCCTTGCTGAACGGGCGTGGAGATCGGGACGGCTTGAACAGGCACGCTCGCGGAGGAAGGCTCGGCGTTTGCCCGGGAACCGGGGACGCCTGCGGTCAGCAGGCAAGCTCCTGCGATGCTTAGAGTCAGTAATTTGAACGGGGTTTTCATAAAAATCCCTCCTGGGTTATAAATGACTTGATGCTTTTATTATAGGACGAATGGCTTGCAAGAAAGTTACAACAAGGTTACAAACTCCTGCGGCGGTTATTTTCGGTAAAGGTTGGTTAGAAGTCTTTTTTTACTTTGATGCGGTCGTTCCGGTTCGTTACACTAAATGGTACAACAGTTTTGTCGGCTTGAAGAATGGGAGGAAACCAATTGACCATATGCCATCTGCATGATTGGGGCTGGAACGACCAGCGGGAGGAGGCATTCGCCCCTTACCGTGAGGCCGGGCATGAGCCCGGACGCATTATTTTGGAGCATAAGCACGTTTACCGCGCGGTGACGGCTGGCGGAGAGCTGCTGGCCGAAGTGGCGGGGCGGCTCCGGCATCAAGCTGCCGGCCGGGCCGATTATCCCGCCGTCGGCGATTGGGTGGCGCTACAGGTGCGGGCGGAGGACGGACGCGCGATTGTTCACGCGGTGCTCCCGAGGGAGAGCAAGTTTTCGCGCAAAGCAGCCGGGACGGCCGTCGAGGAGCAGATCGTCGCGGCTAATATCGACACGGTGTTTTTGGTGCATGCGCTGAATGCGGATTTTAATGTGCGGCGGCTGGAACGCTACTTGACCTTGTCCTACGAGAGCGGCGCGGCGCCCGTCGTGCTGCTCAGCAAGGCGGATCTGTGCGAGGACGTACCGGGCAAACTAGCCGCGGTGGAAGCCGTGGCGCCGGGCGTGCCGGTGCATGCGATCAGCTCCGCGCGCGGCGAAGGCTTCGATGCGCTGGCCGCCTATCTGAAGCCGGGGCGGACGGTGGCGCTCCTCGGGTCCTCGGGGGCCGGGAAATCCACGCTGGCCAATCTGCTGTACGGCGAGGCCATCTTGGACACCGGTGAGATCCGCGAGGGAGACGGGCGCGGTCGGCATACGACGACCCACCGCGAGCTTGTGCTGCTGCCTGGGGGCTCGCTGCTGATCGATACGCCGGGAATGCGGGAATTGCAGCTGTGGGAGGCGGAATCCGGCTTGGACGCCGCCTTCCGCGACGTGGACCTGCTTGCCGTGGGCTGCCGCTTCGGCAACTGTACGCATCGGGAGGAGCCCGGCTGCGCCGTCAAGGAAGCGTTGGAGAACGGCACGCTTGACCGGGGACGGTATCATAACTACGTAAAGCTGCAGAAGGAGCTGGCGTTCCAAGCCCGTAAGGAAGACAAGGGCTTGCAGCGGGCGGAGAAGGACCGGTGGAAGAAGCTCAACCAATCGATGAAAAAGCATCCGAAGCAGCCGTTGGATTAAATATGCCGTATGAGGCCCATTCCCTTCCATACCCGGAGAGAGTGGGCTTTGTGTTTGGTTTTGCCGGACAAGTCTTTCAATTTCGGCCGGTTCGGTATACAATCCAGAGACAGCTTGAAATGTAAGGGAGAAGCGTTTATGTGGACGAACCGGAACGTATGGATTGTCCTGGCAGGGGAGTTTATTGCCGGGCTTGGCTTGTGGATGTCGATTATTGCCAATTTGGAGTTTATGCAGCAGAAAGTGCCTTCGGACTTCATGAAGTCGCTTATTTTATTCGTCGGGCTGCTCGCCGGCGTGCTGTTCGGTCCGCTGGCCGGGCGGGTCATCGATACAACCTCGAAGAAAAAGGTGCTGCTGCTCTCGGGCGCCGGACGCCTTGTCAGCGTCTGCTTTATGTTTGTCGCGCTGTATTTTGATTCCATCTGGTGGATGGTGCTGTTCGCCGTGACGCTGCAAATATCGGCCGCGTTTTATTTTCCGGCGCTGCAGTCCGTCATTCCGCTGATCGTGAAGGAGCGGGATCTGCTCTCCTTAAACGGCGTCCATATGAACGCGGGTACGATCGCGCGTATTTTTGGGACGACTTTGGCCGGATTGATGCTGACAGTGATGAGCCTGCAAAGCTTGTATGTCGCCTCCTTCGTGGCTTATGCGGTGCTGCTTGCGTCGACCGCTTTCCTGAACGTGCCCGAGCCCGGCTTGCGGCGGGCGAAAGGGGCCGACGAAAGGGCAACGGCCGTACCGGGTGGGGAGCCGGAGCGGGCCGAAAGCGGTAAGAGCGGCAGCGATCCGGCAGGGCAGGTGCCGCTTGTGGAGCAAAGTGGCTTCAAGGCGCTTCTGCCGCTGCTCCGTTCGGAGCCGACCGTGCTGACGGTGCTCTGGCTGACGCTGGTGCCGACGCTGTTCATCGGCGGCTTCAACCTGATGGTCATCAACATCAGCGAGCTGCAGCAAGATGCGCAGGTGAAAGGGCTGCTCTATGCCGTGGAAGGGGTCAGCTTCATTCTGGCGGGCTTTCTGGTTAAGTGGATGGCCGACCGTGGCGGCTTGATGAACCGCCTGTTCCTGTTTGCGATGATCGTAGCGGCGGCGCAGTGCCTGCTGTTTTTTGCCGATTCGAAGCTGTTCGCCTTGCTTGCGTTCGGGCTGTTCGGCTTGGCGGCGGGCGGATTTTTCCCGGCGGCGTCGACCTTGTTCCAGAAGCAAATTCCGAAAGCGTACCACGGCCGATTCTTTTCGTTCCGCGGCATGCTTGACCGCGTCATGTTTCAGGTCGTCCTGCTGAGTACGGGGCTGCTGCTGGATTCGATCGGGCTGCAGCTCATGGTGCTGCTGTACGGGGTGCTGTCGTTTGTGCTCGTCGCCGTCTTTGCCGTTCGCGAAGCCAGATCGGCGAAGAAAGACCGTGCGGAAGCTTCATTGTGATTCGAAACGAACGGAAAAGCCGGCCCTTGCGATTAGGCATGTGCCGGCTTTTTTGGCGTTAATTTTTGCGCAGGCCGCGCTCCTCGGCATCCAATCCCCGGTCCCGGTAGGCGGTCGGCGAGAGCCCGGTTCGGTTATGAAAAACGGTCGAGTTAACGCCGGCTCCGCTCGTTCGCGGTCCGCCGGCCGTTCATGCATGTCAGTCATAGCGATCATCTGACGAGTTCAGTATACCCCTGCTGTGTTTGCGATGTAAGGGGGACGAGTGAGAGCGCAAGATTTCAAAAGCGCAGAAGACCGGAGTATGGTACAAAGGGATCATGAGGAAAAATAGCGCACGCTGGTTGGACAAAGGAGAGAATGGATGATGAACGAAGCACAGCATGGGGCAGAGCTTGCATTTCAAGAAGGATGGAAGGACGGCGGACACGAAGGGGAGCTTGTTCCGCGGGGGCCTTTCCGGTTTTCCGTGGCTCTCGACTATATGGCGAGATCGGAGAACGAATGCCTGTATTACGTCGACCAGGACCGCGTATACAAATGGATCGAAGCCGGGAATGAGCGGATGCTCGTCGAAATCTTCGGCGGTCCGGAGGATGATACCGTGCGTCTGCGGTTTCTTGACGAAGCGGCGCAGGAGAAGCCGCAGGCTCGTCTGGCGGCGGCCCGCTATGTGTGGGAATGGTTCGATCTGGGGACGAATCTCGACGCGTTCTACCGGCTGGCCGAGAGGGACTTGCTGCTAGGGCCGTTAACGGACCGGTTTTACGGGCTCCGATGTATCGGCATTCCGGATTTGTTCGAGGCGCTCTGCTGGGCCATTCTCGGGCAGCAGATCAATTTGGCGTTCGCCTACACGCTCAAGCGGCGGTTCGTCGAGTCGTACGGCGCTTCCATGGCTTGGGACGGCCGGACGTACTGGACGTTTCCGACGCCTGAAACAATTGCGGGACTATCGGTGAGCGACCTCACGCCGTTGCAGCTCACGTCCAAAAAAGCCGAGTATGTGCTCGAAACGGCGGCGCGCATGGCGGACGGCCGACTGACCAAGGAGCGGCTGCTGCGCCTTGGTGATGCGCAAACGGTCGAACGCGAGCTGACCGCCATACGCGGCATCGGGCCATGGACGGCTCATTACGTCATGATGCGCTGTCTCCGGCTGCCGTCGGCTTTTCCCGCCGGAGATGTCGGGTTGCAGAATGCGGTCAAGCATCTGTTAGGCATGGACAGCAAGCCGAAGCCGGCCGAGCTGCATCGGCTTGCGGCTGGGTGGAGCGGCTTTGAAGCGTATGCAACTTTTTATTTGTGGAGGGTGCTGTATTGAGCTAAGCTTCCGCAGCGTCCTTGTCCCTGTGCCGGATCGAGGCCAGAAACTTTTCCATCTCGCTGGCGGGCAAGGGCCGGCTAAGCAAATAGCCTTGCACCGCATCGCAGCCGATCTGCTTAAGCCGCTCCAGTTCCGCCTCCGTCTCCACGCCTTCGGCGACCGTCTTGAGTCCGAGCGCATGGGCCATACCGACGATCGCTTGGACCAGAGCGCGGTTGACCGGATCATGATCCAGCCCACGGATGAACGTCTTGTCGATTTTGAGCACGCTGAAATCGAACTTTTTCAGGTATGCGAGCGCAGAATGACCGGTGCCGAAATCGTCGATGGCCGTCCCGATGCCAATCCGGCGCAGCTCCTTCAGCAGCCGGATCGTCGCCTCGGCCTTCGTCAGACCGGTGCTTTCCGTTATTTCGATCACTAATTGGGAAGGATCGACCTTGTGCCGCTGCAGGAGCTGCCGGATGCGTTCGGGCAAATGAGGCCGGTGCAGCTGCCGCGCCGATAAATTGACGGCCACCTTGACCGGGTAGCCCAACACCTCTTCCCACCGGACGTGCTGCCGGCATACGTTCTCCAGCACCCATTCGTCCATATCCGCAATCATGCCGATTTCTTCGGCCACCGGGATAAACTCCTGCGGGCTGATCAGGCCCAGCACCGGATGGTTCCAGCGTGTCAACGCCTCCAGCCCGACGAGGCGGCCCGAGCGGCAGTCCATCTGCGGCTGGTAGAACACCTCCAGCTCGCCGTTCAGCGTTGTGGCGCGCAGTCCGTTCTCCAGCACCAGCCGGCGGGGCAGCGTCTCGGTCCAATGGGGAGCGAACAAGCGGTAGCCGTTGCGCTGTTCCTTGGCCGCGTACATGGCGGAGTCGGCATGCTTCGCGAGCGTTTCCAAGTCGCTTCCGTCTCTTGGATACAAGCTGATGCCGACGCTGCCGGTGATGTACAGTTCGTGCGGGTCCACATGGAACTTCCGCGCCAGCTCCTTTAGCACGGTATCTGCGACGTCGGTCGCCTCCTTCGGGTCCAGCAGCCCGGGCAAGATCACCGTGAATTCGTCGCCTCCGAGCCGGGATACGAACTGAGGCTCTTGAATGCAGCGGCGCAGCCGGTTTCCCGCTTGTACAAGCAGCCGGTCTCCGATTTCATGGCCGAGCGAATCGTTAATGATTTTGAACCGGTCGAGGTCGATGAAGAGCAGTCCGACCATCGTGCCGCTTTGCTTCGCATCCAGCAGCGCCGCGTTCAGCTTGTTCTGGAAATGACGGCGGTTCGGCAGCCCTGTCAGCATATCGTAGTAGGTCAAATAACGGAGGTTCTCCTCCGCCTGAATACGTTCCGAAATGTCCGAAAACATGCCGACATAGGTGCGGATGTTCCCCTCGTCGTCTTTGACCGCTTTGATCGTCAGCCATTCCGGGTAAATTTCGCCCGTTTTGCGCTTGTTCCAGATTTCGCCTTGCCACCTGCCGGTCTCCCGGATGGAGGCCCACATCCTCAAGTAAAACGCCCGATCCTGACGCCCCGATTGCAGCATGCTGGGCTTGTTGCCGATCGCATCCTTGGCGGTGTAGCCGGTCACCGTGATGAATGCGGGATTGACCGCCAAGATCGTGCCTTCCATATTGGTAATCATAATTCCTTCGTGGGACGATTCGAACACGCTGGCGTGTATGCGGAGCGTTTGCTCGGCTTTTTTGCGCTCGGATATATCCGAGAAAATGCCTACATAGTTGGTTATCCTGCCCGTCTCGTCCTTGACGGCATTAATGATGAGCCATTCGGGGAATATGCTGCCGTCTTTCCGTCGGTTCCAAATTTCCCCTTGCCAGCTTCCTTGTTCGCGGATCGATGCCCACATGTCGTCGTAGAACGCTTTGTCCTGCTTGTCCGATCGGAGGATTCGCGGCGTTGCTTCGATGATCTCGCTTGCTTCGTACCCGGTCAGGCGGGTGAAGGCCCGATTCACATCCATGATCCGATTCATGGCATCCGTGATCACAATGCCCTCCTGTGCCGCTTGGAACACCCGCGCATGCAGCCGCAGATGCTTCTCCGAGCGTCTCCGCCGGTTCGCCTCCCGCAGCAGCCGGGCGTTGTAGCGGAGGAGAATGAAGTAGAACACGACCGAATTCAGAAGAAACAGCCCCCACCTCAGCAACAGCGGACATCCGGTATGCCGTAGCCCAAAGCGTCGAGAAAGCCCGAAACCTTGTCGACGATCAGATCGGTCAAAAAAATGAGAATGAAATTCGATAAGATAAAAAACATCGTCAAGGAGTCCAAAACGGGCAGCTTGCCCCGGTTGGCGGATCTCATAGCATCTGCCACCTTTGTAGTAATATGGGTTTTCGTCCGGAGGTGAAGCAGCCCCATTGTACCAAGGGTATACCAGCCGTGCCCGCCCGCCTATGATTTAGATCACACTATAGCGCTGCGATATGGTGTCCGTATCGCACTATTTCAAAATTTATACTCGATAACTCCAAGTCGGTTGACCTCACGGTACGAATAAAATGGACGGAGAAAAGCACACATTCTGCAGCATAGTCCAAACGTGCGGAAGGGCAAGACCATACGATGTAACATGTAAACGAAAGGAGGGACCGAACAATGGGTTTTGGCGGCTTTGGAGGTTGCGGCGGCGGCTGCGGAGTTGGTGGCGGGTTTACTAGCATAGGTGTCATTCTCGTTCTCTTCATTCTGCTTGTGATCGTTTCCCGTTCTTTGTTCATCTAATTGCGAGCAGTTTCCTGAAGATCCCGTTGACGGGATCTTTTTTTATGTTTGGCATTGGGGAATCGGTATACATAGAGGGGATGGGGCATCGACAAGAAAACCCCCGACATCTACGACTGGCTCGGGATGAGCCTGTGTCTGGCCGGCGTCGCCGTCATGCTGTACGCTCCGCGGTCTTAGCGCAGAACCCTGAGAGGAAAGCAAAAAAGAAGCCTTTCGCAGCGGATGAACCGTCCGGCGATAAGGCTTCTTTGAGCTTGCAGCTATTTTTTCGGGTCGAACGAGCTCTTGAGCGACACGATCCGGTTGAACACCGGGCGGCCCTCCGCCCAATGCTTCGGATCGACGTTGAAGTAGCCGTGGCGGAAAAACTGGAACTTGTCCTGAGGCTGCGCGTCCCGCATATTGTTTTCGACGAAGCCTTGCACCGTTTCGAGCGACTTCGGATTAATATTGTCGAGGAACGATTCGCCTTCTTCCGCTTGCTCGTCGAGGATGAGCGGCTCGTACAGGCGGAATTCCGCCGGGACGGCTTGCGTCGCTTCTACCCAATGTATCGTCCCCTTGACCTTGCGGCCGGTGAATCCGCTGCCGCTCTTCGTTTCGGGATCGTACGTGCAGTGTAACTCCGTAACGTTGCCATCCGCGTCCTTGATCACGTTCTCGCATTTGATGAAGTAGGCGTGCTTCAGACGCACTTCATTGCCGGGGAACAGGCGGAAATAGCCTTTGACCGGCTCCTCCATAAAGTCGTCCCGCTCGATATAAATTTCCCGCGAGAACGGAATTTGACGATGGCCCATCGCTTCGTTCTCGGGGTTGTTCTCCGCATCCAGCATCTCCACTTGCCCTTCCGGGTAATTCGTGATGACCACCTTCAGCGGCTGCAGCACAGCCATCGTGCGCGGCGTCTTCAATTTGAGATCCTCGCGGATAAAATGCTCCAGCATCTTCTCGTCGACGACACTGTTGTTCGTCTTCACCACGCCGACTTCGCGGCAGAACGTGCGAATCGCTTCCGGGGTATAGCCCTTGCGGCGCAGACCGGAGATCGTAGGCATCCGCGGATCGTCCCAGCCGTCGACGACCTTCTCATCCACGAGCTGCTTCAGCTTCCGCTTGCTCATCACCGTATTGGTCAGGTTGAGCCGGTTGAATTCGTACTGCCGCGGCACGTTCTCCATCTCGCACTCCTGCACAACCCAATCGTACAGCGGACGGTGGTCGGCGAACTCCAACGTACAGACGGAATGCGTGACGCCTTCGATCGCGTCCTCCAGCGGATGAGCATAATCGTACATCGGGTAAATGCACCACTTGTCGCCGGTATTGTGGTGATGCGCATGGGCGATCCGGTACAGCACCGGGTCCCGCAGGTTGATGTTCGGGGAGGCCATGTCGATCTTGGCGCGCAGCACCTTCTCGCCGTTGGCATATTCGCCTTTGCGCATCCGCTCGAACAAGTCGAGATTTTCCTCCACGCTGCGGTTGCGGTACGGACTTTCTTGGCCGGGCTGGGTCAAGGTGCCCCGCGTTTCGCGGATTTGTTCCGCCGTCAAATCGCATACATAAGCTTTACCCTTGCGGATCAAGCGTAAGGCGCGCTCGTACATTTCATCGAAAAAGTCCGAAGCAAAATACAGCTGCTCCCACTCGAAGCCAAGCCATTTGACGTCTTCCTGGATCGAGCGTACGAATTCTTCGTCTTCCTTCACCGGGTTCGTATCGTCAAACCGCAAATGCGTACGTCCGCCGAATTCGTCGGCAAGCTCGAAGTTCAGACAGATCGCTTTCGCGTGCCCGATATGCAGGTAGCCGTTCGGCTCCGGAGGAAAGCGGGTGACGATGGTGTTCACTTTACCCGTGTTCAAGTCTTCGATTACGATGTTTTTGATGTAATTGGAGGATGATGCAGAAGCCGGTTTCGTCGTGTCCAATGGGATCAACCTTTCTCACAAGTTAGCTGTCAAAATCTATTACTCTCTATAATACACAAAATGGAGGGCAATTATAAATGGGTTTCTATACGTTTCTTTGAAGAAAGCCCTTACTTGGCGGACTTTTTTGCGTTTTCCGTCAGAGCCTTGGGCGGTATCTATGAAAATGAGGGGCTTTTCTCTCTTTATGCAAGAGACGGCGCAAAATCCGCACCTTGCGGCCAAGAGAACATAAGGTGGAAAGAAGGGGGAATTGCATAGAAAGGAGCGATTCATTGTGAACAAGAACCATGTAAAAGAAACGAACCGTCTCGTAACGGTGCCGGTGCTGCGGAAGACGTTGGCCGCCATGCTTCCGTTTTACCGGCGGATTGCTGCGGACCCCGCTTATGCCGCAGCGTGGGCCCGGGGCGTGCGCCGCGCGGATCTGGATACGCTGCTTCGGCTGCTTCGACAAGTTGGCTTACCCGAACGGAGGTATGCTTCCTTGTCCACGAACGGCATCGGCTATTTCGTCGATTTCTACGCGCCGAAGCCGATCGTGCTGTATTCGAACGCCACCACGATTCGTCCGGGAACGACGCAATTTTATTTCAACTCCAAGGTTCACCGCGCTATCGCCAAGGCGATTCTGCCGTTCTATCAAGAAATTGTCGCCAACCGGCCGCTCGCCTGCATCGTCGTCCGGGCGATCCGCAGCGGCAACCGCGCGCTGCTTGACCGGCTGGTCCGCAGCATAGTCAAGACCCCGCATCTGCGTTCCGTCTCCATCGAAAGCTCAGGCTTCCGGCTCAGCTTCAAATACGCGGCGAGCCCGTTCCGCTTCGACAACCTGACCTTTGGCGGCGAGCCCTGATGGCGGCAAATGGTCCGCATGACGGAAAATCCCCTGCGTCCGGGCGCGAGGCCGCAGGTCGCAGGGGATGACTGGCGAGGATATCGGATTAGAGCCGAGCCGAGGCTTCCGGCTGCTTCTCCTCATACTGCTGCAGCAGTGCTTCGGCTTTGTGTAAATCTTTGGCGTGCACATCGAGCTTCAAGCGTTCAGGGTGATGGAGATCGACGGCTTCGGCCGCCGTCTGAATCGCGCTCAACGCTGCATCGGTATCGGATTGCACCCGGCATTTGACCTGCTTCGACTTTAAGAAGGCGTGCCTCGCTTGAAGGTCGCGGGCCTCGGGCCCGGAAGCGGACATCACCGTCTTCCACTGCGCGGAGCGGCTGTATAGCAGGTACATCGTGAAAAGGATAACCAACAGGAACAATAAGCCTCCCATTACCATTAGAAAAACACCACCTTCGTCTTATTTTCTTTTGCGAACGGAGGGCTGTCGGTAGTCTGGAGTGGGCGGACGCTTGCTTGTTCATTACCCGTTTCCGGCCGGGTTGAAACATGGATTTTTTTGCCGTGTCTATTGAACAAGCCGGCTATCGGTTCGGCGACCGATGCCGGCTTGCTGCAAGGCGATTAAAGGCTTTAAGCGTTAGAACGGCTTAAACGGTCTGCGCGGCGAAAAAACGCGGCAAATACGCTTTGTTCTGCTCCAGCATCTCATGAAGCATCGGCTCCGCTTTGTTGACCGAGGTCACGAGCGGATGGTGGGCGAGCGCTTGCAGCGCAAGTCCGCGGTCGCCTGAGACGGCGGCGGCGATCGCGAGGCGCTCGTATGTTTTCACCGCATGGATCAAGCCTTTGGCGGCTTCCGGCACGACCGAAACCGGCAGCGGAATCGGCCCCTGCTTCGTGACGACGCAGTTGACCTCGATGCTGGCATCGGCCGGCAGGAAGTCGAGAATGCCCTGGTTGCGGACGTTCAGCGTCTGGATGTCGCGTGTATCGTTGTAGAGTGAGGTCATCAGCATGACCGCGGCCTCCGAGTAGTATGCGCCTCCGCGCTTCTCCAACTGCTTCGGCTTCTCCGCCAACTCCGGGTCCTTGTACAGCTCGAACAATTCGTCCTCCAGCCGCTTCACCACCTCGGCGCGGGTGCCTTCCCGGGCGGACGATTCGATCTGGTCGGCCAGCATCTCTTCGGTCAAATAAAAATATTTCAAGTAATAGCTCGGAATGGCACCGAGCGAACGGATGAACGAAGCGTTCCATTCGTACTGAGGGACGTTTTTGGCGGAATAGCCGTCGCGGTTCGCCAGCAGCTCCTCCAGCTTCGAATCGCCGTCAATCCGCACCTGCGTAACCCAGTGCAGATGATTCAGGCCGACGAACTCGGCGTAGATGCGCTCCATCGGCATCTCGTAGAGACCGGCCAGCCATTTGTACACCCCGATCGGCGAGTTGCAGATGCCGACGGCCCGAATGTTCGAATGGTTGAGGATCGCTTCCGTCACCATCCCCGCCGGATTCGTGAAGTTTAGCATCCAGGCGTCCGGGCACAGCTCCTCCATATCCTTGGCGATATCCAGCAGCACGGGAATCGTGCGCAGCGCCTTCATCATGCCGCCCGGACCGGTCGTTTCCTGGCCGATCATGCCGTAGCGCAGCGGAATCGTCTCGTCCCGGATGCGTGCTTCCAGCAGACCGACACGCAGCTGCGTCGTGACGAAATCGGCGGCCGCCAGCGCTTCTCTGCGATTGGTCGTCAAGCGGACCGTGATCGACAGCTTCGATTTCTCCACCATGCGCTGCGCCAGCTGTCCGACGACGCGCAGCTTGTGCTCTCCTTCCGGGATGTCGACCAGCCACAGGTCCATGACGGGAAGACGGTCATGGTGCATAATAAATCCTTCGATCAGCTCCGGCGTGTACGACGACCCGCCACCGATCACGACAACTTTCAGTCCTTTGGTTTCAGTCATTTGCAAGCGCTCCCTTCAAATCGGATATGCGTCGGACTTGCTCCTGCACCGGCTCGGAGACGATCGTGCCGTCTGATTCCATGGCCAGCAAGATCGCCCCGGCCACCGGTTCGACATCCAGTACCTGAAGCTGGCAGCCCGGCGTCTCCGGCTGCACGATATCTACGATATACGGATGAATGAATTGCCCGTCTCCCCGGGTCAGCACACTGCCCGCAAGCACCAGATCGAATGTCTCGCTCTGCATCCCCAGACGCCGGATCACCGCCCGGGCCGCCAGCCCGAGCTCCGTTCCCTGTACGCGGAGGATGCGGGTCGCTACGCGGTCTCCCTGGGCGGCGGCTTCGAACAGCAGCGGGGTCAAACCAAGCGGGACAGGCAGCGCATGGTCCAGAAAGTGATGGAACATGTGTTCAACTGAGGGGTAGCCGAGCTCCTTCGTGACCAACGCGGTCAGCAGCGTCTCTTCCTCGCGGCCTTCCCATGCCCGGATGACGGCCCGGAACGCCTCCGTCGCCAAGTCCCCGCCGCCGCCGAAATCGCCGTAGGAATAACCGAAGCCGCCGCATTGGTACGTCTCGCCCGAAGGGGAGACGCCGACGCAGTTCGTGCCGCTGCCGCAAATCGCCACGACGCCGTACGGCTTCGACGTGCCAGCGCGCAGGGCAATGACGGTGTCGCAGACGACGTCGGAGCCGGGTAGTCCCAGTTCGGCGATCATCGGGCGCAAAATGCGGAAGTCGGCTTCGCGGTCGGCGCCTGCCAGCCCGAAGCAGGCGGCGGCAATATCCTGCTCGCGCAGGCCTGCTTGGCCGAGCGCTTGCGCGACGGCTTGGCGGATGCTCTGCGCGGCCGTATCACGGTCAATCTGATGATTGCCGGGGCCGCCCTTGCCGACTGCGACCAGCCGACCCGTTTCGTCGGTAATGACGGCATACGTTTTGCTGCCTCCGGCATCCATCCCCAAGTAGTATTTCAATGTACTCCACTCCCGTCCTTGGAGCCAGCTACGGTGCGGGAGAATAGGGCGACGTGGATTCTCTCACGATCAGTTCCGGCTTCAAGCAGACCGACGTATTCCGTTTCAAGGAGCCGTCGATCAGCCTGAGCAGCAGGCGGACGGCCTGCTGTCCCATCTGCTCCATCGGCTGTCTGACGGTCGTCAGACGCGGATGAATATCGGCGGCGAACACTTGGTCGTCATACCCGACGATGGAAATATCGCGCGGAATGCGGTACCCTTCGTCCCGGAACGCATCCATGATGCCGAGCGCAAGGCCGTCTTCCCCGGCGAAGACGGCGGTCGGCACGTTCCCGCTGCGCAGCCATGCCTTGGCGACGTCGAAGCCGCTGCGGATGTTGAATTCGGCTCCGGCCACGGCCAGTGGCGTCAGTCCCGCTTCGGCCATGGCCGCTTCGAATCCGCGGCGGCGCTCTCGGACGCTGAGAAACAGCTCCGGTCCGCTGACGTGCGCGATGCGGGTATGTCCCAGCTCGATCAAATGCTTGGTCGCCTCATAGCCGCCCATGTAATTATCCACATTCACCGTAGTGGCATTTGTTTTTTCAATCTGATTGTCGATAATGACAAACGGGATTTTCTTCCGTTTGAGCTCCAGCACATACTGCTCTTCTTCCATCGGCGACAGCACGATGATGCCGTCGACCCGGTCCTCCTGAAATAAAAAGTTGGTCGGCTTCAAACCGCCGTCCGGAGAGGAGCACACGTTCAGCGCCAAAAAATAGCCGTTCTCCTCCAGCGCTTCGTTCACGGCATGCACAATGCCGTCGAACACCGAATCTTGCAGGGTGATCAGCGTCAGGCCGATCAGTCCCGTCGACCCCCGCGCCAGATTGCGGGCGGCGGCATTGGGGCGGTAATCCAGCTCCTGAATGGCCTGCAGCACCTTCTGACGGTTGCTCTCCCGGACGGTAGGCGAATTGTTAAGCACCTTCGACACGGTCACGAGCGACAGTCCCGATTTTTTTACGACGTCCCATATGCTTACTTTTTTCATTGGATCAAACTCCCGGATCGGTATTCGTATAGATAAGCAATAGTATACCATAGCTCCGTCCGGCCCCTCCGCGAGGAGAGGCCGGGGCGCAGGGGAGTCGTTACGCGGCGGGGTCAGAAGGCTTGCTCGATTATTGTTTGGCTTTGCCCGCGTTTTTTTCCTTCAGCAGGTCGTTCACCTTTTTCTCCAGCTGCGGGCTGATTTCGGCCACGGATTTTTGCCCGTTGTCCACGAGATCCAGCTCGTTCTTGACGATGTTCAAAATCTCGGAGTAGTGGGTGATCAGATGGTTATACGATTCGACGCCGTATTTCAGGCCGCCCTCGACGACGTTCTTCATGTCTTTGGCGTCAATCGCCGGCGCGTAGAGATTGAAATACTTTTCCGCCGCCTGCTGGTTGGCCGGAGGCGTGCCGCCGCTCAACTGAATCGACTTTTCCTGGATTTCTTTGCCGAGCTGGAATTTGATCCATTCGTACGCTTCCTTCGGATGCTTGGAGTCCTTCAGGATGAGGAGCGGGTCGACGTACAGTACGTTGCGGTTCTTGTCGCTGCCGCTGTACGGGACGGCGGCCACGCCGACCTTGAAGCTGTAATCTTTGACCGAGGCGAGAATCCAGGCCCCGGCGACGGACATCCCTACGCGCCCGGTGGCGAACGGGTCGCCGCCCAGCCCGGCCACGGCTTTGGAGAATTCCGGCGACGGCATCACCTTATCCTTCAGAATCAAGTCGGACAAGCGCTGGTTGATTTTGACGACTTTCCGGCGAATTGAAATGGAAGGACGTCGCATGGCCACCGTTCGTCCACGTATCGTCGGAGTATACCTTCGCTCCGAAATAAACCGGACGCATATCCCTATCGCCCCAGCCCCAGTCCACGCCGAACTCCACTTTTTCAAAATCGTCGCTTGGCTTGCTCAGCTTCTTGGCGGTTTCGATCATTTTGTCGAACGTCCAAGACTTGTCTTCGTAGCTCGACGGCGGGTACGGAACGCCTGCTTTGTCGAACATGTCCTTGTTGTAGAGGAGCATCGTCACATAGCTGTACACCGGGATGCCGTAGTTTTTGCCGTCGATTTTGTAGATATCGAGCAGGTTGTCGGGAATGCCGTAATCGGACGCTTTGAAGTTGTCCTCTTTCATCAGGTCGGTCAGGTCACGCAGCAAGCCCTTGTCGTAATACTCGATGAAGCCGCCCTCGCCCCAATGCGAGGTGACGTCGGGAGCCGTTCCGGCGGCAATCATCGCTTGCATCTTCGAATCGAATTCCTCGTAAGGCGTCTTCATGATCTTGACCTTGATGTTCGGGTGCTTCGCTTCGAATTCCGGAATGAGCTTCTCGACAAAGATTTTATCTGGAACGTCGGGAACGAACTGCGTGATCGTGACCGCGGAGTCCCCCTTGGCCCCGCCATCTTTTGTGTCGCTTGAGCAAGCCGGCAGCAGTACCGCGCCTGTCAGCAGAATCGCGCCGAGACAAGCCGTCTTGTTTCTTTTCATCTTTCTTCACTCCTTCGTTTGGTGACCATTGGAGCCCGGTGAATAACAGGTCGCTGCGCAAGCGGATCATTCTTCCGATCGCTGTTGTCCCCGGATTCTTTGATTCAATAACCCATCAGGTGGGGAGAATCCGGGGCCAAAGGCGACCGCTGACGCTTCTCCAGAACGATTCCGCTTGCTCCGCTAGTTCATCCACCGGGCTCCTGAGGGTTATTCATTTCACTCCAGTCAGCACGATGCTTTCTACGAAATATTTTTGTGCGACGGAGAATAAAACCAGAATCGGAACGAGAGCCAGAACGGCGGACAGCATGACAAGATTCCACGGCACCAGCCGGGTGGCGGACGAATACATCGCGGTCATGCCGATCGTCAGGGTAAAATGCTCGGATGAGTTCAGGTACAGCACCTGCCCGAGCAGATCGTTCCAGCCGTACATGAAGGCGAAGATCGCCACGGTCGCCAGCACAGGGCCGGAGAGCGGCAGCGCGATGTTCCACCACTGGCGCCATTCGGAGCAGCCGTCGATCTTGGCCGCGTCGTACAACTCACCCGACAGCGAAGCGAAAAACTGCCGGATGAGGAAGATGTTATACGCCGAGCCGAAAAAAGCAGGGATGGTAATCGGCAGAATCGTGTCCATCCACCCGAGATTTTTGAACAAAATGAACTGCGGAATCATCAGGGCCGGGTACGGAATCATCATCGTGCTGAGCAGAAACAGGAACAGCGCGTTTTTCCCCCGGGCGTTATAGCGTGCGAATCCGAACGCGACGAGAGACGACGAAAGCACGGTCCCGATGACGCTGAAGACGGCAATAAGCAGGCTGTTTTTGTACCACAAGCCGTACTGGTATTGGGTGAACAGGCTCTTGAAGTTGCCCCAGGCGAACTGCTCCGGGATGAGTCTGGGCGGGAATTTGAGCACTTCCGCTTGCGACTTGAACGCGGTCGAGAACATGTTGAGCGTCGGGAAAATCATGATGACCGCGACGACGATCAGCAGTAGAAAGACCAACCATTCGAACGGGGTCGTTTTGCGCTTGTCACCTGCTTGCTGCCCCGGACGCTTCTGCGTTACGGTTGTCGTACTCATACGCCGCCTCCTTCATAATGAACAAGCTTCCGGGATACCCTCATGATCAGGAACATCATGAGCATGATCACGATAAGCAGCAGCCAGGCCATGGCCGAAGCGTAGCCCATTTTGAAAAATTTGAAGCCGTTCTGCCATAGGTAGTACACGTAAAATTGGGTAGCGTAGTGCGGCCCGCCCTTGGTCATGACGAACGCCTGCGTAAACACCTGGAACGAATCGATAATGCCCATGATGAGCTGGAATAGTACGACAGGCGAAATCATCGGCAGCGTGATGCGCCAGAGGGACTGCCACCGGGTGACGCCGTCGATCTTAGCGGCCTCGTACAGAATCGGGGGCACGCCCTGCAAACCGGCGAGGAAGATGACCATGCCGGCCCCGGCGCTCCACATCGTCATGATGACCATGGCGGCCAGCGCCCAGTTGCTGTCTTCGAGCCACTTGGGCCCGTCGATGCCGAGCAGCCCGAGCGCCCAGTTGAACATGCCGATCTTGGAGTTGAACACCCACAGCCAGACGAGCGACATGGCCACGCCGGAGATCATGCTGGGAAAATAAATCGCTGTCCGGAAAAACCGCTTGAACGGAATTTTCTGATTGACTAGCAGCGCCAGAAACAGCGACAGCAGAAGCTGGAGCGGTACGCTGAATATTGTGAATAGCACCGTCGTTTTCACCCCGCGCCAGAATAGATCGTCCTGAAGCATCTTGGCGTAGTTCTGCAGACCGACCCACTTCGGCGGGCTGATGATGTTGTATTCCGTGAAGCTGATGTAGAGCGAATACAGAATCGGGTACAGCGTGAATACCGCCGCTCCGATCAGCCACGGCGAAATAAACAGGTAAAAAGTTTTGGTTTCCCGTCTGCGTGCCCCCTGCCGCATGGGCAATCCCTCCTTAAAGTATAAGCGTTTATATTTTTCGTCGAAGTAAGGCGCACCCCCTACCGACCGATGCGAAGCTGTGCGCCCGGTTCCGCGCAACATGGAATTGATTTTTATGAATAAGGGTCTGAAAAAGTTATGCCGGTTAAACTCGGATGTTGTTGAAACGAGGGGGGATTGCGGATGGCATCGAAGCTTTAAAATTATAAACGTTTATAGTTTTATATGCCTATAGTAAACGTTTTCAAGGATGGCGTCAACCCTAATTTTCCATTATTTCCTTCAGCGACCCGCGGGCAGGCGTCCGAAGCCGGAGAGGGCCGGGCCGTACGCAAATTGACACGCTGGCGGCGCGTAAGCTACCATGAGAAAAATACGCGCTTATCGCCGCAAAAGTGGGAAACCGCGCATGAAGACCCATTCATCCATCTTTTCGCCAATGTTTAATCATAAACCAGTGTTACTTGACTTGAAATTAATAAATCTTGGATTTTTCGTAATTTTACTCTCTCAGATTCTTTTATTTTATCTTGATGCATCAGCTCGTTAAAATTCCCATTACAAAGGCGAAGAACAAATGGTGGCGTGGCTCCAAAACCTCCACAAAAACAGTCTTTAAGACTATCTAAACAAGAACCATAATACCCACCCGGCCCAATAGGTGACATGATATATACGAACAACTTCTAACCAACCTAATCTTCGTCTCTGTGACAGGCTTGACCATGTATTTTTTATTGTTGGTTTCGAGATCATCCATTTGTTCCAAATTTCCATCGCTTCATACAGAGGGTTCTGACCAGAATTCACCGGATAATTCTAGATTAAACAGCTCCTGTGTAATTGGACTCTTATGAAAATAATGCGGTTTATCTAGAACAAAGAAAAATGAGCCTATTACCTTCCCATCTTGACTCAACATATTTATATAAATTTTTTCCATTTTAGATTTGGTAGCCAAGCAATGTTTTATATAGATCTCAGTTAACCACAAACCCACAGGGGGGATATCTTTTGACGCTGTTGAACGTACGGCGGATGCTTGTCCGAAAGCTGGCAGCAGCTTATTTCACTTCCTGGGCAATCGTCCTTTGGCTTACCTTTCCTAGTATAGCGTTAGGAGGAAGCAACTGGAACGCGGCTGAAAATTATTTGTTATTGGCGTTCATTATTGCGTTGTACGCAGTTCCCGCTATTTTTCTCTACGGAGTTCTCGTTTCTTCGCTCCTCGAAGCATTATCGGTTAAGTTAAAAGTGAAAGGTCCCGGTGGGGCGTTGATATTCGGTTTTCTCCATGCCATCTTTGGACTTTGCTTTGGCTTCGTGCTTCAGTCTTCGCTATTTGGCATCATGGGGGGAGGAGCGGCGATACTTTTCTATAGTTTCGATCGAATTCTCATTCGTGCTATCCCGATTCTTAAGAGGAAGATCCGAGTGATCGCTTTTATTGCTCCCATGCTACTGTTTGTTCTCATAGTGGGTGCGATTGATGCCACATCGCCGCCGAAGCCGCCGAAGCTGCCGTTTACCGCAAAAGATGCTGTGCAATTTGCTACTTCCGGCAGGGGTACTACTATTGACCGATTTCCCAAGGAAGAAGGAGTCGTTAAGTTGCAAATTGACGGCTATGACGTTGAGCGGGAAACGAAGGTAGAGGAAACGGCCGAGAAGGAAGTCTATAAAGTGCTGTTCACGGAACGTTGGCGTAAGGGAGAGGAGAATGGCCAATATCAGATGATCTATGAGGTCAGCCGCGGAAGCATGGAAGTCCAAAGAGGAAATGGTGCTGAGCCTCCGTATCTGCGTCCAGCCAAGGCGGCCTGACGGCTTTACCGCCGAAGCACTAGAACAGTACGGAACCGTACCGGATCGCATGCCTGCGGTGCATGATCCAGTCCCTTATAGCGAGTTGCAAGGCTAAAAATACTTTGTAACATTTTGTAAGATGTAGTACTTGTTTAGGAAACCTTACCCTTACCTAAGAAAGGCGGAAATAATATAGTGGATGAAAAAAACAAAATCCCTTTTTTCGTGGTTGATCTTGTTGTTATGGTTTTACTTTTTTATATCGTTTGTACTAACATCAGCAGCCTTGGCATTGGTTTAATACTTTCAATCACAATCTATCATTTTGTGACTAAGCCCTTAATAAAAAAGCTATTTAAGATAGATTAAAAGAGCAGACGCATATGTGGGAATATGCTATACAGAACTCCATACCGGCGGCATCATTCCTCCGATAACAAAGGGCAACTGTGTATAGTCGGGGTAGCTTTTTGATACTTTTTCTCAAATAATAGCAAAATAAAAGCAGCGGCGGTTTGCCGCTCGTTGCTCCTAGCGCGGAAGGAGATGATTGGAAGCACTTGCAATTTTGGTACAGTTGATGTAAATTGGAATACACAACATTGCAGTAGCTCTAATTCAAGAATCGAAAAGCAATGATCAAGGACATGGAACGTGCGACCGGTTGCGCCAGAGAGGGCGTCCGAGGCTGAGAGACCCCCAACCGCCGTATGCTTCACCCACCTTGTAGCTGCAGCGGGGAACTAAGCTGGACGTATCCGCTGCCGGGCCTCCCCCGTTATCCGAGTGAAGGACCGTACATGCCCGGAGTCCGAGGCATATGCGGTTGAACCAAGGGTGGTACCACGACACGTTTTCGTCCCTGACGAAGACGTGTTTATTTGTTTATATCTGAACTTGGAGGGATTTCCATGCGACAACAAAATCTGCTCATGCCTACTCTGCGGGAAATCCCGTCGGATGCCGAAGCTGCCAGCCACCGGCTGATGCTGCGGGCCGGATTGATCCGGCCGCTTGCGGCGGGGGTGTATACGTATTTGCCGCTTGGCCGCCGCGTGCTCCGCAAGGCCGAGGCGATCGTCCGGGAGGAGATGGACCGGATCGGCGCGCAGGAGGTACTGCTGCCAGCCATGCAGCCTGCCGAGCTGTGGCGGGAGTCTGGCCGGTACGACGTATACGGACCGGAGCTCGTCCGGCTGCGCGATCGGCACGACCGGGAATTCGCGCTTGGGCCGACGCACGAGGAGGTCGTTACGGCGCTCGTCCGGGACGAGATCAGCTCGTACCGCAAGCTGCCGCTGACGGTTTACCAGATTCAGACAAAGTTCCGCGACGAGCGGCGTCCGAGGTACGGCCTGCTGCGTGGGCGGGAATTTCTGATGAAGGACGCGTATTCGTTCGATACGGACTGGGAAGGGCTGGACGCGACCTACCGGGCGATGTACGAGGCGTATCACCGGATTTTCACCCGCTGTGGGCTGAATTACCGGGCGGTGGAAGCGGATGCGGGCGCGATCGGCGGCGAGGGCGAGACGCACGAATTTATGGCGCTGGCGGAGATCGGGGAGGACACGGTCGTCGCCTGCGGCAGCTGCGGCTACGCAGCCAATCTGGAGAAGGCGGAAGCGGCCGCCGCGCAGCAGGCGCAAGCTGCGGCGGATGGGGAAGCCGCGCCGCCGCTGGAGCGATGGCATACGCCGGACATCCGCACGATTGTGCAGCTGACCGAACTGCTCGGACCGGAGGCTTCGCGTCTGATGAAGGCGTTGTTGTATCTGGCGGACGGGAAGCCGGTGGCCGTCATGGTGCGGGGCGTCGACGAAGTGAGCGAAGTAAAGGTACAGCGATATTTGGGTGCGGATCAGCTTGAGCTGGCCGATGCCGATACGGTGCAGTCCGTTACCGGTGCGCCGGTCGGTTTTGCCGGACCGGTTGGGCTGAACGTTCCACTGCTGGTCGACCGCGAGGTCTCCGCCTTGGGCAAGGGCATTGCTGGCGCGAACGAGCGGGATTACCACTACCGCCATGTCCGGCCGGGCCGGGATTTCTCGTTGGCGCATACGGGGTATTTCCGCGAGGTGCGGCTCGGCGACCGCTGCGCACGCTGCGACGAACCGTTGACGCTGCACCGGGGGATTGAGGTCGGTCACGTGTTCAAGCTCGACACGAAATACAGCACAGCGCTGGGCGCAAAGGCGACGAGTATATCCGGCACGAAGCAGGACATCATTATGGGCTGCTACGGCATCGGCGTCTCCCGCCTGTTGTCCGCAGTTCTGGAGCAGCACCACGACGAGCAGGGCATCGTCTGGCCGCTATCCCTGGCGCCGTTTCACGTGCATATCGTTCCGGTAGCCGTGACGGACGACGCTCAGCGGGAGTTGGCCGAGGAGCTGTACGGGCGGCTGCAGGCGCAGGGCGTCGAGGTGCTGCTGGACGACCGCGAGGAGCGGCCGGGCGTCAAGTTCAAGGACGCCGATCTGATCGGCCTCCCGGTCCGCATCGTCGTCGGCAAGAGAGCAGGCGAACGGGTGGTCGAGTACAAGGAGCGCCAAGCCCCGGAGGCGGAGCAGATTACCGTGGAGGAAGCGGTGAAGCGGGTGCTGGAGCTGGTAAGGCCTGCGGCTTCCAGAGACGCTAAGTAGAAGTGATGGATGGCTGTACAAAATTCAGGATGTCGAGGAGGAGTTCAAATGCACACTGTTGCGGACTATTTGTTTATCGCCTCATTGCTGACGCTTATTGTGAATTTTGTGTTCGTGGGCGGAGGAGGGCGCGGATTTACTTATAACGGAGGCTCCGCGGAAGCGCACTACG
The DNA here is from genome assembly GCF_024213375.1 of Paenibacillus sp. MZ04-78.2. Taxonomy (GTDB): domain Bacteria; phylum Bacillota; class Bacilli; order Paenibacillales; family NBRC-103111; genus Paenibacillus_G. Next base: position 44,191 of record NZ_JANAVJ010000041.1, read on the forward strand.
CTACGGATTTGCAGATGCAGCAAGACCCTGGTAAAGTATTCAAACGACAGGATAGCGTGGTGAAAAGATATTTTAAATCGAAGCTGTTTTGGATCGCTGCGGCAGGTATCGTCATTTCAGTTATTATGTCGGAAATGGGGTAAGCCGTACGGCGCAACAAGGCAAGGAGGCACACGTTCATGATCCGAATCGGCTTGGCCGGATGGGGTGACCATAGCGATTTGTATGAGCAGGGCCTCCCGGCCCGTGATAAGTTGAAAGCGTACGGCCGCATTATTCGTTCACGATGGAAAAGTATAGACCGCTTTTTTGGGTGCCCAAGATGCATGTGACCAAGCTGATTGTCGAACAAGGTTCTATTCGTCGCCTTTGAAACGATCGTGGATGGAACAAAAAAATCAATGATGGAGGCGAAGGTACACACAGCTTTTTTCCTTCTGCCTCTTTCCTTTTCTATTCCTAGGATTGATTTTCAACCTCATGCAATTGCCTGCAAAATGCAGAAAAATCTGGCGTTTGGCTTAAGTCATATGACAGTATTTTATTGATCATGGTTTCAACGAGAATCTGTTCTAGATCATCCCGCCGATCACGCTTAATTTTTTGTCGGGCACTTCGAATAGCCGGTAAGAAAACAGCAATAACCTCATACAGTGCTTCATTGTCACCCTGTTGTGCCCGATTTACTAAATCGAACATTTCATTTCCCTTGGCTTCCCTCGCTCGCTTTATTATGGATTACATCAATCAAACGCAACATGGTTTCAGTCAAAATATCAAGCTTTTTTTCAAATCGAAGAAGTAAGTAGCCTGTTAAAACAATTGGAAAGCCGACTTGACTAATTGCCGTAATGAAGTATGAGAGAGCATTTGTATTATCCATTTGAATCACCCCCTTCTGCAAGTAAAATGCGCAACTTTTGCAATGCTAAATTTCGCGTTTTGCAAACAGCCTGGGGTGATACACCAATGATCCTTGCAATCTCATTATCTTGATAGCATAAAGCATATCTAAGGGTTGTAATAACTTTTTGTTTATGGGATAGCCTAGAAAAGGCATGGACAAGTAACTCATTCGTAAATGTGGACTGGAATTGAACCAGATCTGGGGTGTTGGGCACGTCGATTGTCAGTTCTTGAGTACTTAAAAGAATCTCACCAAACGTAGTTCCGTCTCCGTCCCCAGACACTGGGTGGTCAAATATGAGTTGGTAACGAGATTCTTGTTTTTGGTAACGTCGTAGTTGGTCAATGGTGCAAAATCTTATTGTAGATACGAGAAATTTTATGAACCGAATTCTGAAGAAGAATTTACGGAATTTTTCCTCCAACACACGCTGTCCGTGGCAGTCACCATCAAGAACTCTTAGTAAAAGGTGGATATGATCTTCTTTTTGAAAAAAGTCTTGTACCACACGATCTGAAAATACCAAACTATTCCTCTTCACATATTCCTCATATTTCCTTCTTTGATTCTCGTTTAGACCCATTCTCTGTCCTCCCCCTGTTCTTATTCACCTATACCATCAGGCCTGTTGATTAACCACTAAATGGTAGAAAAAAGATCGCCTTTGCTGTAGAATCGTTTGTACCACCAAACGGA
>NZ_JANAVJ010000042.1 GCF_024213375.1 Paenibacillus sp. MZ04-78.2
GGTGGAATTGATTTTATCGAAAGAGCGTCCTTTTTTCAATTTTCGGCTTCCTGATTCTGGTTAATCAACAGGCGTGACTTTTTGTACTTATATGTATGTTAAATGTGCATGATTTATTATACATGCGTCGGTTCAATAACTGCTTGATTTTTCTCCAGTGCTGTGCGATAATTCCAATACAACTTCCTGCGGGTGTAGTTCAATGGCAGAACTCCAGCTTCCCAAGCTGGTGGCGTGGGTTCGATTCCCATCACCCGCTTTGTATCACTCTTTGTTTAGTGATCAGGCGAACCCAATATCCAAAAAACCAACACACTTACCTTGTGGCATAAGGCAGGTGTGTTTTTGCATACTCATGAAATTGTAAAACCTCCTGCATTGAAACTATTCCTATTGGCAAATTCATTCATTATGGCATCGGCAGCCCGTTTATAGCCACCCGCCTGGCGTAAAGATTCGCCGATCACATGAGCCTGCTGTTTATAAGCGGGATTGCTCAGCACTTCTTCCAAAGCAGCTCTCAAAGCAGCAGGGGTGAGGTTATTTTTATCTAAAGCAATGCCCGCTCCCAGTTCCTCCACCCGCTTCGCCACAAGAGGCTGATCCGAGGTTAATGGAATCATCACCAGAGGCACATTGTAATACAGAGCCTCACTTGTGCTGTTCATTCCTGCATGGGTAATAAAGGCGTCTGCATGCTGCAGCATTTCCAACTGCGGAACATAAGGTTTTACAATAAAATTAGCGGGAATCCGATCCTTCAACGGTTCCATATCCGTATACTTGCCTGAAGATAAGACAAACGTCACTGGCAAATCCTGAAAAGCGTCAAAGCAAAGCTTGTAGAAATCCAAGTCTTTATTTAAAATGGTCCCCATTGCAATGTAAACCATCCGATGATGTCGGGCACGCAGCTGTTCGAACGGGAAAGACGGAGCATCTTTACGCGGTATGATCGAAGGACCGACAAAAATAAAGCGATCGTCCAGCTTTTCTGCTTGCGGTTGAAAATAGCGGCTTGTATAAACGAGCTTTAATCGCCCCGCAGGTTTGGATATCTCGTCCATAGCCGGGGCACGCACTTGAAATTCGTCGGATAATTGCCGTGTCAATTTCATCGTGGCCTCATACAGCTTCTGTACGTCCGCACTTTTCCCATCCAAGCCTTGGTCCGTCCCCAAAGGTTCTACGAAAGCAAAGGAAGCAATGGAGCATACCGCAGGGATTCCTAGCTTTTCTGCGATGATCGTGCCTCCCCAGCCCATCAAGGAGTCGAAAATCAAATAATCGAACGTCTCATTCGCCGTAACCCGCAGAACTTCCGGGACGATCTTCCGAATAATCCCGCCAACCATCATATAGACGAACTGATACGGATGCTTGTACTCCGCCGGCTTTAACTCCGGATCATGGGAAAAAGCGTCTTCGGGAAAAGGATACGTCCGCAACTCAGCTCCGGTTTGTTCAATTCTGGAACGATACTCCTCCGTGCATACATAGACAACTTCCTCGCCGTTCTCCGTCAACTGCTTTACTAACCCTAGCGACGGGTTAACGTGACCTTCAGCCGGAGTAATAACAACCAACACACGAGCCATCTTTTTCACCTCTATATCACGATTCCATTATTACCCTATATATACATTAAATCCATCGCCTTGTATAGACTTGACAATGAGAAGTTCTTGTTGAAAAATAGTTGGATGAAAAAAAACAATCAAACGATCTTGTGATATCCTTAAGATTTCTAGGCCTTAGACGATATCGCCATATTTCAGATTGATAACTCTTATCTTTTCGACTGTTATTGTGTACATCAACAAATATGTGTCGTGTTACAACACTAAAAGGTACTCCGAAAATAGCATTTTGGGGGGCAGAGAGTCAGAAACCGGGAGTATAATAAAAGAATCAACGATCAAAAAATTGCTTTGGCAAAAGCTAAAAAAAGTGGTACGGTTTATTTTCTGAAAGATTCAAACTATACTTATGATGTACAAGTTCATAAACCTACAATGACAGAAGAATGGCATGGTAAAACTGCTAAAGCGTTGGCTGGCTTCTATGCGGGTAGTTATCTGACAATGGGTAAGGCATGGTATGTAATATTGGGTTCGGGAGGAACTGGAGCAATTTTAACAGACAATTTGTTAGGTAGTGCGCCAGATTCAGGGGTAACTAAAACAATGATTTATAGAACGAATAAGGAAACAAGAAAGATTGAAAATATGATTATTGATACAAATGGGTATCTACCAATTCAAGTTCGTTATTGGAAGGAATATCGATGATAATGAACTACAAATCAAAATACCTTAATTCATAATTTTTGGGGGTACGATATTTGCCGTATCCTTATGGACTTGAAGTAAGATGATCTACATATTCCTAAGCAACTTACTAACCCATGCCTCTGAAAATCCTAAGATTTTGGCTAACTCTTTTTGTGAGGCTTCAGGGTTTTCCTTGATCGCTTGATGCAGACGATCCAATGCTTTTTTCCTTCTTATAGAAATTTTTTGCTCTTCTGTCTCATTAGCTCGTTCACGTTCTAGTCCTTCGATGAAGACCTGAAGCGCCGGAAGGCTTTGAATACATGGCGAACAAACATAAAACCGTTTGAAGTAAATGAGTTGTTGCTTGCTTGAACAAAACAAACATTCTTCTGCTGGATATTTATAAACCATAATCGCCTTTCTCTCGTCATCGTAGAAACACTCTGTCCTGACATTAGGATCAAGATTCAAAACACGCCTAAGCTCCGTGGGGATTACTATTCTCCCAAAATTGTCTACAACCCTGACAATTCCCGTTCTTCTGCCATCTTGCATCAATCACACCTCAAACAATAACGATTTCTAGTTTACACACCGCATTTTCCTAATTTGAGCAATTAAAACGTAGGCATCTAATTGTTGGCTCAATTGGACCATATATTCACTCGTTAAACTCTCACCTTGCTGTACGGCCTCTTCCATTTGGTTCAGGATGTTTTTCATTACGTTCTGTAATGCTTGGTCATTTAGAGGATCAATTTTATACTGCTTGGGAGCCTCCTCTCCAAATGCTTGTTGCGTCATGTAAATTTCTCCTTTTTACCGTTGATTTACTGATTCGAGTATACTGTGACGTATGGCAACTTATTATTTTTAGGTTATTGTTGATACAGTCATAAGTTAAAATAGAAAAAGCCCGAACACTAAGTCCGGACGTTTTATCAGCACTGTATGAAACTAAATGAATTTTCAAACTACTTTCAAGTATTTGTTAATGTCCAGGATCAACATCTATACTTTGGACAACAGAACCGGGGTTTGGCAGTGGAGGAAAATTAGGAACAGTTCCAAAAAAGATGAAAGACAGAACTGCCATCAAGACGAGCTTTTTCATATCATTCACCTCCAATTGGGTTAAATTGGGATACTATATATTATACACCTCCTGCAATATGCTTACATACTGTAAATCAAATTGTTTATTTGATTTCAAAAAATAGGTAAAAATTTGATTCATGCATTCCTCTCTCTCTTTAGTTTCATTAATTTTTCCAAAAGCGTGCATACTAAGAACAAAGCTTTGTATCCCCTCGTAAACCATTCCAATTTCAAGTTGATATGCCCCTTTTTGACGGTAATACACTCCAATTCCATAGTTTGTATGCGGACTTTCGTGATTGTCTGGCAAAAATTCTCGTTCTTTTTCCAGCAATTCGGCAATTGATTTCATATCTTTAGTTTTCAGATAAATTTCAATAAGCTCGGTTGCAATGCTTATTTTATAGTTATTGCTTAGTTCATTCATGTAGCTTCGGAGCAGGGGAATGGCAATATCATATTCTTTTTTTCTTGCTTTGGTTATGGCTCGTGTAATTTTAGCTGCTTCGGAAACAAAAGCATACTCAAACCGTTCGAACACGTCCAAACATCTTTCTACTGTATCATATTGCTTTAATTGAGAGTGTGAATTAATCATAGCCAGATAAGCTCTAGCTTTTAGCTCAGTTTCTCTATCTTCTAAGTTAATACCTGTAATGCAATGTTTAATACAGTCCGTATATTTCTTTGTATTATGAGCATGTAATCCCATTCTAAAATAAAAAGTTATTTTTTCCTCTCTGGACAAAAAATCCGTGTAATGTAGTATCTCTTGCCCTTCTTGATACGTTTGTTCCAGCCGTTTTAAATCAAGTCGTATGATTAAATACTTCCGGAACAATCCTTTTGCTAAGTATGGTATCGTGCCGTGCCATCTTGAATATTGAATAATAACATCAAATAGTGCTACTTTCAGGGAAGCACCCTTCATTTCTTGTGTAAAATTAAACAATCGTTCTAAAGAATCTTCCGTCTCATTGTTTGGAGATTCAAGCAAACGTAAGGCTACCTTGGGCGCAAGGTCAACGGTTTCCTCACAGGTGATAACTTCAGTTAGAATTTCTAACAAAGTATCGACTCGGTTTTCATGTTCAATGTAACATTCAATGACTTTTTTATATGGAACGAGTAGTACCGGGGCAATTGCCTTCACTGTTTTAAATTCTGGATGTTTCGTCTCTCCAGTTTGAATTTTATGAAGGACTCCTCTTCTAAGTCCAGTAAGCTCCTCAAGATTCGCGTATGTCAAGTTTTTCTCTTTTCTAAGTTGGAAGATGAAATCTGCGATGGTGTTATTCCGATGCTTAATATCCACCATAATACATAACCTTCCTTTTTTGTTTAAGTTTTTACATTGGTCAATTATAGCAAAGCACATTCCATTTTACAATTATTTGATTTATATGATATTTCATCTAATTTCGTCTGTGATACAACGATTCGCTAAATTTCTACAAAGTATAACTGTTATTTGGTAATCTATGTAACCACTTTGGAAATTTGAAGAAATTAGCGAAATAAAAATAGATATCAATTCCTATCCCATATTTTGTTTTATTGTGATAAATTGTGTTTGAATGATGAGGTCGCGACGAATTGATCAAAATTATTTAAGATATGGAGGCGTTAATTTGATCAAAAAAAGCATTTTGTCCATCTCTTAGCCCTTTCAGTTTTGATTTCTGGATTTGGAAGTTCAGTATTTGCAGAAGCTCCCAAAGGGCCTGAACAAACCTCGAATCTGACAAACACTGTTGACTTGTCCTCGAAAACGCTTGTCAAGCGAACTGTTTCATCGACATCAGAAGGCGACAAGCTTTGCATTATCAATTTACTAACTGGTGGAATTACTACAAATGAACAAAATTATATATATGACCTTGAAAAACTTAAAGGCTCGTTTGGCGAAACAACCGATCCTATGGGTTCAAAGAGAGTCGGGTTATGTTATACCTTGTACATGCGCCTTTTACAAAGCTGCTACGCCAGATCAAATCTATAGTTTTGTCAAAGAAACAGGCTTTTTCTTGCCAACGAGTTACATCGATTTCTTGAAAATGCACGATGGCGCTATCTTATTTCAAGACCAGTCCGAGTATGTTGATTCTCCTTGGTATATTTTTGGCTTGGAGGAAATTATGGAATACTCGGAACAAAATGAACTGCCTCCTAACCTGTATGCCATTGCGAAGTATGACCAAATCATTATTTTTATTGATTCGTCGCGGGTCAAAGAGGGAAGGGAAGACTACTTATTCGAAGGTGCAACTATCGGCCATGATTACGAAGCAATTAATCTTAATTTCGAAGTATGGTTTGAAAGACTTATTGTTTGCCAAGGTGCTTTTTTCTGGTATTGGAACAACTATTCACTAAAAAACTATCAGCCGGAAGAGATTTCACTTGATGAGCTTAATGAAATGGAAGAGTAAGGAAATCAGAAAGAGTTGAAAAGCACATTATATAGATTTTAAAGTATGAATTGGAGGATCACACCAGTAACAGCGTAGAAAAACATAACGAATTTGCTGCGTTTGCTGGTGCAAAAACATACTCTGCAAAAGCCGAAGCGACAACTTCTGTGCTTGGTATTGATCTCATCAAATCTGAGGTTTCTCTTGAGTGGGAAGTAGAGAATTCCAAGGTTACAAAAATCCATAATAGCGGGGGTAAAGTGCTTCGGAATTGGATTCCTGTTGTTGACATTTGACAAATGATACTCCGTATATCTCAAACAATGTAGCATATCAGACTTCTTATTTTGCATGGAATTTTGTCTACAAAGTGCTTGGATTACTTATGGGAACAGCCACTCACAAAATTTGGGGTGATTCTAATGGTTGGTATGACTCCTCATTTTCGAAAAGCTGAAGTCAGTGAATAGACTTCCTAAGAAATATGTTCTTGTCATTGTTGTTGTGGCAGTTCTAGTGGCAGTTCTAGTGTTTGGGTTTCTCGTCAGTTTATACTTATTTAAAATGTATTCACCTCGAGTCTCCTAGTAGAAGTTCCACACCAGAGGGGTTTCCTTCTGGTGTGTTTTTATGTTACATTTCACACAATCAAACAGTGAAGGTAGGAAAAGGGATAGCTTATGATTAAGAAATCTTTTTATCTGTTGTGGGGAAGTCAGACCATTTCAAACATCGCTGACATCATTTACTTAATGACAGTAATTTCTTTTGTATTCGGGAACACCAATTCATTGCTGTCCACTGTTATCGTACCATTGATTCGATTTTGTTCCCAGGCAATAAGTGGTTTAGTTTTTCCGTTCGTGGTTTCAAGATTTAGACTGAGCAAAGTTTTGGTCATCGCCCAACTTTCTCAATTCTCCATCTTTTCATGCTTAATGATTTATTATTTTTTTAGCGGATCAATCCCTTTAACTATTTTGTTTCTACTTATTTTTTTAATCTCATTTTTTGACGGATGGGTAAAACCTTGTAGAAATTCCTTGATTCCTCGACTAGCTTCCAAAGACGCTTTAGTCAAAGTAAATGGATTGGTATCTACTAGCGACCAAATCATCAAATGTTCCAGTTGGGCTTTCAGCGGTGTCTTGGTGATTATGCTAGGCACATTTAATTCCATGGTTATCGTTTTGGTCGCATTGTTTATTGCTATGCTTCTTGCTTTTTGGATCAAGGATCATACTGTCATTGACTCCAAGATATCCAACGATAAAGTTTCAAAATGGTCGCAATTTGCGGAAGGATGGAAGATCTCTTTTCAGGACAAGAAAACCAGAACTGTTTTTATGGTCGATGCGATCGATACCATTGGGGGAACAGCTTGGATTGGCGCTTTTGTGCTGGCCTTTTGCGTTCAAGTCCTCCACAAAGATGAGAGTTGGTGGGGGATGATGAATGGCTCTTTCTTTGCTGGCTCAATCCTAGGTGGAATGCTTGTAGTTTCAATTTCTAAGTTTTTTAATAATAGAAAGTTCCCGTTAATGTTGTGGGGACTTGGGATTTACGCTACAATTGCAGGAATATTCGCATTTAACATCAACCCTTTCGTAGCCATGGCGCTGATGTTTTTGATGGGGCCGCCAATACAAGTTACCGCTGTCATTAGAAAAACATTGTTACAAGAAAATGTCCAAGAAGTAAAACTACCCAAGGTCATGTCTTGCCTTGAAGTAGTCAACAATGTAGTTTTTAGCACTTCATTGCTTTCTCTTGGATGGGTGGCAGATACTTTCGGCATTACGGTAATATATGGAATAGCTGCTGTAGCTACTTTAGTGTCAGTAGCGATTGGAATAGTGGCGAGATCAAATTTTACAGAACAAAAAGCAGAAGCTCTCCAACGCGAGGCTATGAGGTATTGAATAATAAACCAAATACATATTTTGAACAGTCCTCCCCCGCCGTCTATCACACATTTGAAGCAAGCTAGCGAATTCGGTAAAATCAGGGGGAAGCGCAAAATCAATCGCTCAAGGAGGGGTTATCGATGAAATACCGAAAGCTGGGCAACACAAACATGAAGGTGTCCGTCATCGGGGTCGGCACATGGCAGTTCGGCGGCGAATGGGGCAAGCCGTTTACCCAAGAGGAAGCGGATGCGATTCTGGACGAAGCCAAAGCGTGCGGCATCAATCTGATCGACACCGCGGAATGCTACGGGGACCATACGTCCGAATCGCTCATCGGAAGCTACATCTCCCGGGGAAGACGCGAAGACTGGATCATTGCCACCAAGTTCGGGCATAAATTTCACGCCCATCTGGACCGGAGTCAGGAATGGTCGCCGCAGGCCGTGCTGGCACAGCTCGATGCCTCGCTCAAAGCGCTCCGGACGGACTACATAGATCTTTATCAGTTTCATTCGGGCACAGACGAAGTCTTCGATCAAGACGAGCTGTGGACTTTGCTGGATAAACAAGTACAGGCCGGAAAAATACGGCATCTCGGCACGTCCATCGGCAGCAACGACAACCTCCATCAGACGGACGCCTCCGAACGCGTGAATTCGAAGGTCATTCAAGTCGTTTACAACCGGCTTGACCGCAAGCCGGAGGAGCGGGTCTTCCCGTCCTGCGAGCGCCAAGGACTCGGCGTGCTGGCACGCGTGCCGCTGGCCAGCGGCTACCTGAGCGGCAAATACAATCCCGGCGCCTCGTTCACGGAGAACGACGTCCGCCATCGGCACGACCCGGAGCAAACGCGGCTGAAGCTGGAGGAAGTGAAGCGCATCCGCGAGCACGAAGTGCCGGAAGGCATGGACATGGCGACTTGGGCGCTGGCCTGGTGCCTGAAGCATCCTGCGGTCAGCGCGGTGATTCCGGGCTGCAAAAGCCGCCAGCAGGTCATCGCCAACGCCGCGGCTGCACAGTATGTCGGCGAAGGTCACCCGCAAGCTTGGCAGGAAACGAAGGCCTGATCGCCCGAACCGATCGGTCGCTACATGCCTCTAGGAAGCGGCGGTCTCCCCTTGCAGCCAAAAAACAAACAAGCGTTCCAGCTTCGCATTAGGCGAGGCTGGAACGCTTGTTTGTTGCTTGATCCGTCAAGCCGAAGGCCGCAGCGATCAGATCGGTAAACTCGTTGGCCGGAACCGGCTTGCTGTAAATATAGCCTTGAATTTCCCTGCATTTGATATCGAGCAGGAAGGAAAGCTGCTCCTCCGTCTCGACCCCTTCGGCAATAACATTCAGCTTCAGGCTGAGCGCCATCGCCATAATTGCCCGGACGATGGCGGCGTCGTCCGGATCGACCGTAATGTCGCGGACGAACTGCTGCGCAATTTTGAGCTTGTCGATCGGAAACTTCTTGAGATAACCGAGGGACGAATAGCCGGTGCCGAAATCATCCATCGAGATATGTACGCCGAGATCGCGCAAGGTTTGCAGCTTTTGAATCACTTGATCCACGTGGTACATCGCAATGCTCTCGGTAATTTCCAGCTCCAAATACCGCGGCTCCAGCCCGCTTTCCTGCAGCGCGTCGAGAACCACCTGGACGAAATCGTGCTGGTGAAACTGAATCGGAGAGATGTTCACCGCCATCTTCAGCGGCGGAAACCCGGCAAGCTGCCACGCTTTATTCTGCTTGCAGGCCGTCCGCAGCACCCATTGTCCGATCGGAATGATCAATCCCGTCTCTTCGGCCAGCGGAATAAATTCACCCGGCGAGATAAAGCCAAGCCGCGGATGATTCCAACGGATGAGGGCCTCCATTCCGTTCATGCGGGTCGTGAAAATATCGACCTGCGGCTGGTAATACAGGACAAACTCCTCCTGCTCCAGCGCCTTGTTCAGCCACTCTTCCATTACCAGCTTCTGAATGACCGTATCGTTCATCTCGGCCTTGTAGAACCGGTAGCCGTTTCTACCAAGCTCCTTGGCCCGGTACATGGCCGTATCGGCATTTTTCATGAGCGTAATGGGATCTTCCCCGTCCTGCGGATACATCGCGATTCCGATACTGCAGCCCACACGAACCTCATGGCCGTCTATGGGAAAAGGCTGGCTAAGCAGATGGATGATTTTCTGCGCCGTCTTTTCGATGTCTTGCGGCTGCGACGCATCCTTGATCAGCACGGTAAATTCGTCCCCGCCCTGCCGCGACACGCAATCGCCTGCCTGCAATCCGCTTTTGAGCCGTTCCGCCGCTTCCGCCAACAGGAGATCGCCGAACGCATGACCGAACGTATCGTTGACGTTCTTAAACCGGTCCAGATCGATGAACATCACGGACAGCTTGCGCCCCGACAGCTTTGCCGCCCGGATCGACTTGCCGACGCTTTGCTGGAACTTCTGGCGGTTCGGCAGCCCGGTCAGCATATCGTGATAGGCGAGGTACGTAAGCTGGCGTACCGTTAATTCCCGGTTGCGGATATCCGTCAGTACAATATAAAGGATCGGCGTCGTAAGCAGAGCGAGGCCCGCCAGATCGACCGTAGTTCGCATCAAGTCGGCGGTTTGCCACAACATATAGCGCACCGCCAATGCCACAATCTCTGCGAGCGCCATAATCACGACGGCCGGGGCCAACGCCCGAATCGGTTTGACGCTGTTGTTTCGAACGGCCGAATTAAGAATCGGCGCAACCAACAGCACGGTCAAGCCCGACGTCACAAAGTCCAACGGGTCATTCGACGCACCAAGCAACGGTTTGAGCGAAAGCAGTACGATTTCCACGCCGGCCATCACACACAACAAATGCAGAAGCGCAGCGTGCCGGTGCAGTTTATACCGCCATTCCCGCAGCAGCCCCGAACCTGCAAGACTCCGTTTTTTTTCCATGTCACTCCTCTGCTTCCTCATAAAGAAGGGTTTTTCTTTTATTCTAATTCTCCAGAACCAAAAGAACAACAGGACTTTAGTCATAAAGACCCATATTCATCGACATCAAACGAGATTAAAATGACGATCAATAGACGCGGAACCTATGTTCATATACCGTTTCGTCGTCATTGCTGTCAAGAACCCGTACCTCCAGCTTCCAATGGCCGGGATAAGGCAAATAAGCTCCGCGCGTTTTGTACGTATGTCTTTTTAACCCGAACGACTCCTCGAAGCTCACATCCTCCGTATATTCGACAGGCACCAGTAACGGCGCAATTTCCGGATTGTCCGTCGCCTGCAGCTTCATGATCACCTGCTTCGGTTTGCCGAGCTTTTCGGGCAGCCACACTTTTACGGTAAAATCGTTGACGCCCGGCACCTTCGGACTGATCTGCGCGGTCATATGAATCTTCTCGCCCATCACATGCCAGTTCATCGGTTCATTGGCCGGAAGCGGGGTTAAATAAGTAAATACGCCGACGACGCCGACAATAAGCGCCATCAGCACGGCGTCGACGCCAAGCAGACGGCCTGCACTTCGTTCGCTGCTTTTGCGGAACAAGAAGCGGATCAGCGCCGCGGTCACGACGACCAGCAGCACGAGCCCGGTCTTCGCCAGAAGCAGCTTGCCCCACCCTGTCTCCACGATATACCGTACGTCCGGGAGAAAAATGAACACGGTCAGCACGCCGGAGACGGTCAGCAGCAGCATGCTGATCAGCGCCGCCGTAGAGAAGTTCGGAAGGAACCGTTTGCCCAGCTCCTTATCCGTACGCCATAAGACGAGCAGCATCAGCAAGCCCCCGACCCATACCGCAGAGGCGGCCAGATGAAGCCAGTCCAGCACCAGCGTTTCGCTTTTCGGTTCGAACGCGGCCGCATGCCCGAGCAGGCTTTTGGCGAACCAGACGAGCGCAAGCCAGATATAGTCGAAAAAGACGCTGCGGTACAGAACGACAAAGGACAGCAGCGCCAGCAGCAGTCCGCCGAGCCAGGCGTAGCCGACCGTCGTTTGGGTGAACAAACGCAGCAGACCTTCCGCTCCCCCGTCGCCGATCAGATCGCCCATATGCGCCCACATGAACAAAATATATGCGATCAAATAGAGCTGCTGCAGCCGTTCCGCCCACTGTTTCAGCCGGACGCGGGACGGATCTGTTTTTTCTCCGGGAACGAACCAGCGAAGCCAGAGCAGCCAGCCCGTAAAGCCGAGCAAAGCCAAATAAAACAAAATACGCGAGCCGAATTGCAGTACATCCTTCACTCCAAACGTACTCATCGGACCGTCGTGACGGTGCAAATGCTCCATCGCAGGCGCGCTGCCGCCGACACCGGACGGCTGATCCAGACTTTGGCCGACCGCGAACAAATAAGTGCCGTCCACAGGATGCCCGTCGGCCGAGATAACGTGATAAGTCACCACATAGATGCCTTTGGTAAGTCCGGGCAGGTCCAGGGTCAAGGCCGTGCGGGACTCGTTCATCACAGCCGCTTTGTCCGTCACCTTGCGCTTGCTGCCGTCGTAGACCCTTAAATAGTACAGCCCCTCCTCCAGACGTTCGTTAAACGTCAAGACCACCTGCTCCGGCGGCTTTTCCAGCTCCGCGCCGTTTGCCGGAACCGTCTGCACGACGGAGGCGTGAGCTCCGGCCGGGGCCGCAGACCCAAGCAGGCACATGAAGCCGAGCCAGACAATCAGCAGCCATAAGGCGAGCCTTCTGTGCGTCCCTCCCCAATTGCCTCTCCATGCCATTTGTTACTCCTCCTATCGTTCACCGGAGACCCGGTGTCATCATCCCATGACCTCAATGTTTTCAGCAAAAAAAGGCAGGTTTCCCGCAGCCCATAGTAAATGTAGCTTGACAACTCCCCATGCCTAAAGGCAGGGGATTCTTGGGAGCAGCCAGCTACCGCCAGCTTCATATCCAAGCTATCCCTGTGTGTCCCACAGTTTGCCCGCTTACGCGAGCAATCGTAGTCCTTCTTGCAAGATGTTTCGCGCCGCATTCACGTCTCTGTCGTGGGTTATACCGCATTCCGGACAGTTCCATTCCCGCAAATTCAGATTCTTTACTTCCGGGTTTCTATGTCCGCAGCATGAACATCGTTGGCTCGATGGGAACGATTTGCCGATGATCGTCACCACTCGCCCATACCATTTCGCTTTATACTCCATCATGGCGCGAAACTTCCCCCAGCTTGCATCGGATATACTTTTTGCCAGCTTGTGGTTCTTGACCATATTCTCCACTTGCAAGTCTTCCAAACCGATGACTTGGTTTTCGTGAATCAGCCTGGTTGACAGTTTGTGGAGAAAATCATGACGGGTGTTGGAGATTTTTTCGTGCAATCGGGCTACCCTGACGCGGGCTTTCTCCCGATTCCTGCCGCCTTTCTTTCGTCTGGATAGCGCCCGCTGCGCTTTCGCCAATTGCTTCTCATACTTTCGTAAATACTTCGGGTTTTCGATTTTCCGGCCGTCCGACAGGATCGCAAAATCTTTCACGCCCAAGTCGATCCCCACAGCGTTAAGAGACTCCGGCAACGGCTTCGCTTCCGTCTCGCAAAGCAAGGATACAAAGTATTTACCGCTTGGATTGCGGCGGATCGTCGCTGAAAGAATCCGGCCGGCCACTTCCCGCGACTTGGCGAATGGAACCTCCCCAAGCTTAGGCAACCGCAAGTTGTTCCCTTCAGCGCGAATCGTTCCGTTGTTAACCGATGTATAGCTTTGGCTGGCATGGTGCTTGCTTTTGAACTTCGGGAAGTCGTTCTGCTTCCGGAAAAACGCTTGATAGGCTTCATCCAGCGCCCGTAGACTCCGCTGCAAAGCGGTGCTATCGACTTCTTTGAGCCATTCTTTTTCGCTTTTCAGTACGGTCAACTCCGCTGAACAGGGGTTGTAGCCCAGTGTCTTTTGTTCGTTTTCATACACTTCCTTTCGGCGGGCAAGGAAGTGATTGAAGACGAACCGGGCGCATCCTATCGTTTTGTTGATTAACGTCCGCTGTTCTGGTGTTGGATACAACCTGAATTTGAATGCTTTGTGCATTTTCTCACCTACCTTTTTGTGCTTCTATGTACTACAGTAGCAACAAAATAGGAGTTTGTCCAAAGACGGCAACCGTGAAGGATCACACTTGACTAGCAAATGCACATGGTCGGGCATGACTTCCATCTGCAAGATCTCCGCCTTCAACTCCTCTGCTTTTCCAAAAACAACTCCTTTAATCGATAGTTCAACACCATCTACTTGTCGGATGCCTAAGGCAGCAGAAGCGCCTTTCATCCCCATAGCTAAAGCAAGGGGTTTTTCGGTGCTGAATTATAAAACGCAATAACAAACCAAATTCGGCGTTTTTTCGCGATTTTGTCCCAATCAAATGGCGATTATCGGCCGAATGAATGGATTGACAGCGAAGCGACGATGCGGTAAATTCATAATATTGCTCTTAAAAAACAACTACATATTGTAGGTGCAATAACCAATACCTACGACATATTGTGGAAAACTTGCAAAGTGCCGCCATGGCAACGAAGCTGCACCCGTTCGGTTCGCCAAGCCCGATCGAGGGCGAACCGCAGAACGACAGGAAGCTTCGCATGGCGAACTTTGCCTGTGACCACACCTTTAACGCTTCGTACGAAGCGTTAGCGGCATGCGTCTGCCTGCGAGGCGGCGGCATGCTTTTTCTTTGAACATTCCAAAGGAGCTGAATGCATGATCATCGTAAAACGGGACGGCACGAAGGAAGAACTCGTGTTCGCCAAAATGAAAAAGGTCATCGACTTCGCGTGCGAAACTTATCCGGAATGCGATCCGCTGGAGCTGGAAACCGCTCTGCTGCCCTTATTCCGCAACGAGATTACGACCCAGGAAATCCAGCGCCTGCTCATTCAGGTGGCCGTAGAAAAAACAAGCGTCGAGCAGCCGAACTGGCAGTATGTTGCCGCCAAGCTCCTCACATACGATCTTTATAAGGAAGCCGGTTTAAACCGCAAATACGGCCATTTCGGATATGGCGATCTGTATTCGCTGATCACCTATTTGACCGATATGGGCTTGTACGGCAAATACGTTCTCGAGCACTACAGCCGGGAAGAAATTCAGGAGCTTGGCGTCTACATCAAGCCGGAGCGCGATTACTTGCTGAACTACATCGGCCTCAAGACGCTCACCGACCGCTACTTGATCAAGGGAGTGGACAAGGAAGTGCTGGAGCTTCCGCAGGAGCTGTTCATGGGCGTGGCGATGCACTTGGCCATGAAGGAAACGGATAAGCTGCATTGGGCGAAGCAGTTCTACGACGTGCTCAGCAATCTGGAGATGACGGTAGCGACGCCGACGCTGGCGAACGCCCGCAAGCCGCTGCATCAGCTCTCCAGCTGTTTTATCGATACGGTGCCCGACAACCTGTGGGGCATTTACAACGTAGACCAAAGCTTCGCGCAGGTATCCAAGCATGGCGGCGGCATGGGCATCTACGTCGGCAAAGTGCGCAGCCGCGGCTCCAACATCCGCGGGTTCAAGGGCGTCGCCGGCGGCGTCGTGCCTTGGATCAAAAACTACAATAATACGGCCATCGCCGTCGACCAGCTCGGCGTCCGTTCCGGAGCCGTCGCCGTCTACCTTGACGTGTGGCATAAGGATATTTTGGACTTCCTGAACCTGAAGACGAACAACGGCGACGACCGGATGAAGGCCCACGACATTTTCCCGGGCGTCTGCATCCCCGATCTGTTCATGAAAACGCTCGAGGAGCGCGGCACATGGTACTTGTTCGATCCGCACGAAGTGCGCAAGATCAAGGGCTATTCGATCGAGGATTCGTGGGGAGAGGAATTCGAAAGCCGCTACTGGGATTGCGTGAACGACGACAAAATTTCGAAGGACGAAATTCCGGCCATCGACATTATGAAGCGCATCCTGACCAGTTCGTTCGAAACCGGCACGCCGTTCGTATTCTTCCGCGATACGGTGAACCGCACTAACCCGAACAAGCACAAGGGCATGATTTACTGCTCGAACCTGTGTACCGAAATTTGCCAAAATATGAGCGCCACCGAGATGATCCAAACGGAGCACGAGGACGGCATCATTACGACGAAGGTGAAAAGCGGCGATTTCGTCGTCTGCAACCTGTCTTCGACCAACCTTGGCCACGTTTATACGAAAGAAGACATCAAGCGCGTCGTCACGACGCAGATGCGGATGATGGACAACGTTATCGACCTGAACTACTATCCGATTCCGCAAGCGGAAATTACGAATAAAAAGTACCGCGCCGTCGGCCTCGGCTCCAGCGGCTACCATCAAATGCTGGCTCAGCTCAAAATTCAATGGGAATCCGACGAGCACGTGCAAAAAGCCGACGAAGTGTACGAGTGGATGAACTACTACGCCATCAAAGCGTCGATGGAAATCGCCAAAGAAAAAGGCGCCTATCCCGTATTCGAGGGCAGCGAATGGCAGACCGGCGAATACTTCGAAGCCCGCGGCTATAACAGCCCCGAATGGCTCGAATTGAAGGAACTGGTCGCAAAACACGGCGTCCGCAACGGCTGGATGTTCGCCATCGCGCCGACGGCATCCACGTCGCTCATCGCCGGCTCGACGGCCGGGATCGACCCGATCTTCAACAAGTTTTTCGTCGAAGAGAAGAAGAACGCCGTCATCCCGCAAACCGCGCCGAACCTGGGCCCGGAGACGATGTGGTTCTACAAGGAAGCGCACCGGATCGACCAGCACTGGAGCATCCGCGCCGCAGGCGCCCGTCAGCGCCATATCGACCAATCGCAATCGTTCAACCTGTACATCACGCCGGAGCTGTCCGCCCGTGAGTTCCTGGACATGTACATGGCCGCTTGGAAGCACGGTCTGAAAACCGTCTACTACTGCCGCAACAAAAGCCTCGAAGTCGAGGATTGCGTAAGCTGCAGCGCGTAGACAAAGATTTTCGCTATCCTAATCCGTTAGTGCCGGATGCGCTTAAGCACGCCTCCCCAACGAAAAAACCCGGAGTTCGCGGGCGGCAGCGAAGCGCGCCGCCCAATGAACTCCAACGCTCTAAACGTAAAGCGTGTACCTAAGACTCTTTGCCGATGCAAAGAGTCTTAGGTACGAAAGCGATCCACCATCAAACATACATCTCCTGCACGTTGTCGAACCATCGACAGCTTTGGGGGTCCAGGGGGCAACGCCCCCTGGGGTCCCCCTTGCAGGGGGATTTAGGGGGTAGAAATCACTTATGGAGCTTCAAAAGAAAAAGCTGTTTAACGAGAACGGCGACCGCGATTGGGGCAAGCGCCGCATGATCGGCGGCAACACGACGAACCTGATCGAGCTGAACAACGTCAAATACGACTGGGCAACCAAGATGTACCGCACGATGATGAACAACTTCTGGATTCCCGAGGAAATCCCGCTCGCGCAGGATGCGAAGGACTATAAATTCCTTTCGCCTATAGAACGCCAAAGCTACGACAAGATCATCAGCTTCCTGATCTTCCTGGATTCGCTGCAAACGGCCAACCTGCCGAACATCAACGAGTACATCACGGCCCCGGAAGTCAACCTGTGCCTGACGGTGCAGACGTTCCAGGAAGCCGTGCACAGCCAGAGCTATTCGTACATCCTCGACAGCGTCTGCTCGGCGGAAGTGCGCGACGACATCTACAACCAGTGGCGCGAGGACAAGCATCTGCTGCGCCGCAACCGGTTCATCACCGACCTGTACGAACGGTTCATCGAGACGCCTTCCACGGAAAACCTGATGCGCACCATCATGGCCAATTACATTCTCGAAGGCATTTATTTTTACAGCGGCTTCAGCTTCTTCTATGCGCTTGGACGCCAAGGCAAGATGCTCGGCACCGTCTCGGAGATCAAGTACATTCAGCGCGACGAACTGACGCATCTGGCGCTGTTCCAGAACATTTTCCGGGAAATCCGCAAGGAAAATCCGGAGCTGTTTACAGACGAGCTGATCGAAGACCTGCGCCAGATGATGAAGACGGCCGTCCAGCACGAGATCGAGTGGGGCCAATACATCACGAACAACAACATTCACGGCCTGAGCAACGAGATCATCGACCAGTACATCAAATATTTGTCCAACGAGCGCCTGCGCAAGCTCGGTTTAGAAATTTTGTACCCCGAAGTCGTCGAGCATCCGATGAAATGGGTCGAGACGTTCAGCAACATGAACAGCATGAAAACGGACTTTTTCGAGCAAAAGGTGACCAACTACAGCAAATCGTCCAACCTGAACTGGGACGATCTGTAAGCCGGATCACCCGTGTGCTTACCCACTAATGAAAGCATCCCGCTTCCTTTGCCTTGACGGCAGCGAAGCGGGATGCTTTTTGTTGTAATTCATGTACTTTATAAAGAAGACATTTGCTTTTTCCGTTCCGTTTGCAGCTCGTGGCAGATCGTCTCCAGCTCCTTCGCGAGCCGTGTAAGCCCTTCCGTCGAAGCGGTGATCGACTCCATCGCCGACAACTGCTCCTGCGACGAGGAGAGCACATGATTCGCCCCTGCCGCACTGTCGTCGGAAATGCGCGCCACCTCGTTCAAGGCCGCCGTCACCTGCTCCGACCCTGCCGACATTTGCTGGGCAGCCGCCGAAATATCCTGGATTTGATCGCTTACTTTTTTCGCTTCATCTACAATGAGCCGGAATACGTCCCCGGCTTCGTTCACTGACGTATGACTCGTTTGGACCTGACCGGCGCTTGCTCGCATCACTGATACGGCCGATACCGTCGCCTGCTGGATCTCTTCGATCAGCTGCGTGATTTGACCCGCCGACGCCTCCGCTTGCTCCGCGAGCTTCCGAACCTCGCGCGCCACCACGGCGAAGCCCGCTCCGTGCTCTCCCGCCCGGGCCGCTTCGATAGCCGCGTTCAGCGCCAGCAGGTTCGTTTGGGATGCTACCCCGGAAATCAGCGTAGCGATCTCTCCGATTTCGACGGACTGCTTCTCCAGTCGCTGCAAAGCGGCAGACACTTCCGTCGAGGAGCTTTGCAAAGCGCCGAGCTGCGATACCGCTTGACCGATCGTATCGTTGCCTTTCTCCGCTTCCTCCACCATGTTGAGGGACGCCTCCGAGACGGTCGCCGACGATTCGGCCACGCGCTGTACGCCGATGGACATCTCTTCCATCGCACGCGCGCTGTCTTTGCTGGTCTGCGCCTGCTCTTCCGTTCCCGTCGCCATGTTTTCCATCAAGGTCATGATCCGGCGGTTCGCCAGCAGCGTCTGCTCGGTGTTCTCATTGAGCCGTCCCACATAATCGACGAGCTGCTCGGAACTGTCCGTCAGCTTGTTTAAAATATTGTCGAGCAGCTTCTGCTGTTCCTGCTTATCCGCTTCAAGCAACGCCACGGTTTCCTTTTTCTTTGTGATTTGCCATACGGTTGTTCCCGCTGTCAGCAGAAGGAACACGGCATGAATCGCCAGCATTTTGAATCCGTACCCTTCCTTGCCGAAAACAAGCTCCGAATACAGCCAGTAGGCGGCGACATATTGCAGGGCGAACAAAGCCGTCATCAGCCAAATCAGCCTCGTATCTTCATAAAAGGCCATCAAAGCGATAACCATGAAGATCGAGAAATAAAATTCGACCATCCCGCCCGATCCGACGATCATCGCCATACTCGTAAATGTCATGGACAGCGCATTGAACAGCGGAACGTAACGTTGATGCCCCCGCCAAAATAATAACCCGGCGACGATTAACAGAAGCAGCGGAACCCCCAAAAACACATTCAGAAGCATTTCATAAGCCTGCAAATCGTGCTTGGACTGAAATACGTGCACCCATCGGAACAAAGCGCATGCGAGCACGGCCAGCAAGTACGTTCCGAACGTCACCGGCAAGGACATCCGGTTTTTAATCGCTAACACATCGGGCTTCGTGGATAACAAAAAGCTCACATCCTATTCACTAAGGTCGAAGCTATACTCTTTATCACATATTATATCGGTCGGAAGTCCTATTTTTTATAGTAAAAAACGAAAAAACCGTGACAGGTCGCCGTCACGGTCTCAGTTTAATTCCAGCAATTCCTTCACCTTGAGCTCCAGCTCAACCATGGAAAACGGTTTGTGCATATACGCATTCGCTCCAAGCTGCATCCCCCGGCTCGTATCCTCCTCCCGGCTGCGCCCCGAAAGCACAAGCACTTTCGTATGGGGCGGCCGCGTGCCGCGGTCCCTCATCCGTTCGAGCATGCCGTACCCGTCGAGACGCGGCATCACGCCGTCGAGAATGCACAGATCGACCGGGCTGCCGAGCAACGTCAAATAAGCCTCTTCCCCATCGGCCGCCTCCTTGAAGTCGATCGGCAGGTGCTTGAGCTTCGCCATTAGAATCGAGCGTAAAATATTGTCGTCATCGGCAATCAGCACCGTCTTGCGCACAGCCTTGTCCGTCTCCGTACCGGCAGCGTCGCCGGTATACAGCATCACCCGGTTGCGGCCGCTTTGCTTGGCCTCGTACATCGCATCGTCCGCCCGTCGGACCCACTCGTTCAGCGTAAGGTCGGGCTGCCACTCCGACACGCCGGCGGAGAACGTAATGTGAAATGACTGGCCCTCGTTTTGCGCCACGGGGCCTTGATGCGTCAGTCGCAGGATGCCTTCGATCGTCTTTTTGGCGTCGGCGGCGGACGTGCCGGGCAGCACTACCACGAATTCCTCGCCTCCGAAGCGGGCGATCAGATCCGTAGCGCGCAGGTTCGCCTGCAAGAGATGGGCGAGCCCTTGCAGCACCAAATCCCCAATTGGATGCCCATACGTATCGTTGATCGATTTGAACCGGTCGATATCGATGAATACCATCGAAATCGTCCCGGGATACCGTGCAACACGCTGCAGCTCCACTAGAATTTGGTGGTCGAAATACCGCCGGTTGTACACCCCCGTCAACGGGTCGCGGAATGCCATTTGCTCGAACGTCTTGGTCCGCTTGAGCAGACTGTAGATGCGGGCGGCCAGCTCTTCGTATTGAAACGGCTTGACCACATAGTCGTCTGCTCCCAAGTAAAAGCAGCGGACTTTGTCGTACACGTCGCTGCGCCCGGACAGCACGATCAAGGGCACGAGCTTCAAATTCGGATCTTCCTTCAAAAATTCGAACAGCTCATAACCGCTGTCCGGATGCATCATGAGATCGAGCGAAATCAAGTCGTACGAACGCTCCCGGATCAGCCGCTGCGCCGATTGGACGTCTGCGGCCTCATCCACCTCGTAGCCGTCCAGCTTCAGACGCCGGACCAGATAAGTCCGCAGCACTTCGTCATCATCGATGACAAGCAGCCGTTCGCCCTGCGGAGGCGTGATGTTGATCTGCAGCTGGTCCTGCTGCTCATCCAGCTCCAGCTCGCGTGCGATGGTATCGATCTCCAACTCTAATTCGAGCACCAGCGCAAGGGAAGCCTGCGAGCACCGCCGAAACCGCGCCTGAACTGCCGGCGATGCCACGACTTCCTCGTCCTGCGACCATTCCCAGTGCTGGACCAAGTTCTCGGCGATCGCTCCGATGCGGGCAAAACCGAACATCGGCGCGCTGCCTTTCAGTGTATGCACGATCCGGTAAAACCGGCGGGCCGACTCGAACGCATCCTCCGGCTCCGTATCCTCGGTCCCATGCCGTAACTGCTGCAACTGTTTATTCAACTCGCGAATATATTTTTTCCGGCCTTCCTTCAGCAGCCGGGCCTCTCGTTTCATCCGGTCGTCAGAGGGTGTTTGATGCAAAGCCTTCACTTCCCGTCTCCGGTATATATTTTATCGATTAACGCGCATCTCGCCGGATCAGCTCTTCTACGGTATCCAGCAGCTGCAGCGGACTGAACGGTTTGACGATATATTGCGTAACGCCCGCCGCTTTGGCACGTTCCCGGTCCTTATCCAGCGCCTTGGCTGTCAAAAGAATAACCGGCGTATCCGCATTCGGGTTCACATGGCCGCGCAGCCATTCGCAAACTTCCACTCCTGTGCGTTCGGGCATCATATAGTCCAGAATAATTAAATCGAACGGCTGCTCCTGCAAATAGGCAAGCGCCTGCGCCCCGTCCTCCGCTTCGGTAAGCTCATATCCTTCCTCGGCCAGCGTCTCCGTCAACAAGAACCGCAAGGCCGCTTCGTCATCGGCCAATAAAATTTTATAAGGTGCCATAAGCCGTCGAACGCTCCTTCATGGTGCATGCTCTATCGAAATCATTATAGCACGGATGATTGTCGTATGGTTGATCGACGCGATAGTTTTAAAGCATGCTGCCGGACTCTAGCTTCCTGCGGACATACTCGCGCCAGGAGCCGCCGGCAATGCGCGGATATCCCCGCGAATCATTCCACAAGTAGATCCATCCCTCGCATTCTTCCCGCCGGCTGTCGCGCACCCAGATGCGCTCATAATCATTCCGCGCGCCGGGCCCGTAATATTCCTCCAGTTCGTCCATCCGATGCAAACCTTCTTGCGTAACGACCAGCCATTCGCCCTCGATGTCCGTCTCGCCGCCGCAGCCTGACAGGACGAGTCCGGGATAAGCTCCTGCATCGAATAATGCGCCACGCACTCGTCCGGGACGGACCGAGAGCACGTAAGGCGCCACCATACGATGGTTCGATTCGCCGACCAACAGCGTTCCATAGACGAAAACCCGGATCAGATCGGTTCCCTCCTTCAAACCAACCGGCGAATTGCTTCACGGTGAAGGTTACCGGTTGGCAGAAATTCCATTTTCTCCTATCATACCATAAGCCGAGCTTGGGGAATCGGGTGATTTGCCCTATCTTTGACCGCATGCCCTGTCCGAAAAAGTCAGACTAGCATACATTGTCCATAAGCCGAAGTTTAAGGGGGAAGGGGGGAGCGCCATGCTTAGTCCCGAAGATGCGAACAAGATTATCCGCTTTTTGTCCGCGGCGTATTTTTGCACCGACTCGGAGGAGGCGCATGAAGAGTTTAACCGGTTGGCTAACGAGCTGCGCAAAGCTTCCGGACAGCCGGAACAATAAGGGGTTGAAGACAATAGAAAAAAGCCAAAAGCGTCCACTTCTGGCTTGTTCCGTTTGCGATTATGTTCGCTATCCTTCCGGCTAATGCCTGGTGGACGCCGTTTCCTGCTGCCGCGCATTCAGTCCGCGGGTTTTCACGATGATTTTCCGAATGCTGTCCTCCGACAGATGAAACTGACGGATCAGCTCGGTGACCGTATGTCCATTCTCATACAGCCGGAAAATTTCAAAATTCCGACGCAGAATCGACTGCCGGGTGCCGTTGTTCTCCCCCCAGCCTGCGCGGGTCTGTTCTTTTTTAGGTATATAAATGATTTCGCCCTGAATATAGTCCTGCAACTGCTTGAGCAGGCTAGGCGGCAAAATGTCCTTCCCATTCTTGTACCCCACCGATGAAAGCCTCCTTTCGCGCCATGTTGGCCAAAGCCTCGAAAGTTATAAGCATTTTCATCTTTACACCTCCTCTGAGTTTTGCCGAAGCAAAACTGACGTCGCAAGCATTAGGGGCATGAAATCCAGGATAAACAGCTGCGCCGTCCTTGTCATCATTTAAGGATAAGCGCGTTTATCAAGGTTGACGCGAAACTATAAGTTGCGCTAACTTATAAGTCCTTATCAACAAAAAAACACGATCGCCATGTCGTGCCTGAATGCCTCTATATGTCATGTATCATTCAATGACGGTTCAGGTGACGGTGAAGGAGAAAAATGCTTATTCACTTGTTAGCAAACCCTTTTCCTTTTTTCGTTGTGTCCAGTACTATTACCATTGCACGACACTCCCTTCACCTGAATTTTGGATGACACCGAATTTCTCTTACATTATAACCCATCGATTCTTGCATTGTCCATCCGCGAATATATAAGGGGCCCGAAGGCCCCCTTGACTGGCGTCTCCGCTTACGCGAAGACCACCTCGGTTACTGTAATCATCGTATCTGATCACTCCTTTCCTTAAGCGTCAGCCGGCCGGCTACATCTCCTATTAACT
This sequence comes from Paenibacillus sp. MZ04-78.2, assembly GCF_024213375.1. Lineage (GTDB taxonomy): Bacteria > Bacillota > Bacilli > Paenibacillales > NBRC-103111 > Paenibacillus_G. Next base: position 23,691 of record NZ_JANAVJ010000042.1, read on the forward strand.
CATATCGGCTGTGGTGCCGCAAGGTGGAAAACGTTTATAACGATTCTATCCTTATTTTGTCCGCTGCTGCGCCTCACGGAAGCTTATGCCGGGAAAACGCCGTTTCCCGTATTTTTGAACTGGCGCAAACCGCTCGCATCGTATATAATGGCATACAGTAAAGCACCGGAAACGAATATAAAAAAGCTCGTATAATTGCAGGATAAATCGGCCTGCGAGTCTCTACCCTGCCTCCGCAACGGCAGGACTACGGGCGGTACACACGCGGACGCAGAAAGGAAGACCGCCGCTGCTTGCAGCCCGGCCGACCGTTTTGCGCCTTTTCTTGCTTTTGCGTATCGCCCGATTGCCCGTTTCTTAAGTTGAAACGGACGAGTCGGGCTTTTTGTATTTATCGGGCTTAGGATCTTGTTGACATTCGGGAGGAAAAAGCTATGGAACTGCTTAAAAACAAAGTGATGCAGGAAGGAATCGTGCTCGGAGAACAGGTGCTTAAGGTCGATTCGTTTCTGAACCATCAGGTCGATCCTGTCCTGATGATGGAGATCGGCAAGGAATTTGCCGCCCGCTTCGCTGGCGAGCGCATTACAAAAGTGCTGACCATCGAATCATCCGGCATCGCTCCCGCCGTCATGACGGCGCTGCAGCTCGGCGTGCCGCTCATTTTCGCGCGCAAGCGCAAGTCGCTGACGCTTCGGGACGATCTGCTTACGGAGAAGGTGTATTCCTTTACCAAGCAGGAAGAAAGCGAAGTATCCGTCTCCAAAAATTTTTTGTCGCCCGGCGACCGGGTGCTGCTGATTGACGATTTCCTCGCCAACGGGGAAGCGGCGTTCGGCTTGGCCCGGATTGCCGAGAAAGCGGGTGCCGAGGTGGCCGGTATCGGCATCGTGATCGAGAAAGCTTTTCAGCCGGGGGGGCGGAAGCTTCTGGACGCAGGCTATCGCTTAGAGTCGCTCGCGCCCGTCGCTTCGTTGGCGGACGGACGGGTCACATTCGCGGACAAGCCTGAGCCGCAGACAAATCCGGTATAATTCCATGCCCAACAATCCATTCCCGGAGGTATCCTTCCCGTGTCTATGAATGCCAAAACAACCAGCCAGCCGCCGATGCGGCGGTTTTCGCTCGGCCTGCAGCACGTGCTGGCCATGTACGCGGGCGCCGTCATCGTGCCGCTGATTGTCGGCAGCGCGCTGAAGCTGTCGCCGGAGCAGCTCGCCTACCTGGTTTCGATTGACCTGTTAGCCTGTGGTATCGCGACCTTGCTTCAAGTATGGAGCAACCGGTTCTTCGGCATCGGCCTGCCGGTCGTGCTCGGCTGTGCGTTCACGGCCGTCGGCCCGATGATCGCCATCGGGAGCCAGCACGGCATCTCGACCATCTATGGCGCCATTTTGGCTGCGGGCTTGTTCGTCGTCCTCTTCGCCGGACTGTTCGGCAAGCTGATCCGCTTCTTCCCTCCGGTCGTGACCGGTTCGGTCGTCACGATCATCGGGCTCACGCTCATTCCCGTAGCGCTGAACGATATGGGCGGCGGGGTCGGCAATCCGAATTTTGGCGCGCCGATCAACCTGCTGCTTTCGTTCGGCGTGCTCGCGCTGATTATTGCTATGAACCGCTTTTTCACCGGCTTTTGGCGGGCCATCTCGATTCTGCTCGGCTTGATCGCCGGGACGCTTGTCGCGGCGCTGCTCGGCAAGATCAGCTTCGCTCCGTTCCATGAAGCTTCCTGGTTTCATATGGTGCATCCGCTCTACTTCGGTATGCCGACGTTTGAAATCACCTCCATACTGACGATGATTCTGGTTGCTGCGGTCAGCCTGGTGGAGTCGACCGGCGTCTTTCTGGCTCTCGGCAAAATATGCGACCAAGACATCCGCTCGGAGGATTTGACCCGCGGTTACCGCGCAGAAGGGCTCGCGATCATCCTCGGCGGCTTGTTCAACGCTTTCCCGTATACGACCTTCTCGCAGAACGTCGGGCTTATCCAAATGAGCGGCGTCCGGACGCGCGACGTGATCATGGCCGCAGGCGGCATTTTGATCGTCCTTGGCCTGATCCCGAAAGTCGCGGCGCTGACGACGCTGATCCCGACCCCCGTGCTCGGCGGCGGGACCGTCGCCATGTTCGGCATGGTCGTCTCTTCCGGAATCCGCATGCTCGGCTCGCAGGTCGATCTGAACAACCATGAGAACCTGCTGATCATCGCCTGCTCCATCGGCATCGGCCTTGGCGTGACGGTCGTTCCGACGCTGTTCAACCAACTGCCGCAAGCCGTGCAAATTTTGACCGGCAACGGCATTGTCGCAGGTAGCTTTACCGCGATCGTGCTGAATCTGGTGTTCAACCTTCGGCGGAAACCGTCGGTTGCCGACGCTTCACAGCCGCAAGGCGCCGCGAACTGATCGAAGATAAACGCTTGATATCGTATAAGAAGACTGCTGCCCTGTGATATGCGAACAGGACCGCAGTCTTCTTTTTTTGCCACATTTCCTAATGATTTAGTCCCAAACCACTTCCCAATTCCGGTTCAGCGACGCTTCAATCGTTCCCCGTTCCATAATATAGCCGGCCAGCAGCTCTGCCATATCGGTCGGAATGTCCTTTACGACCGGCTTCCCTTGGAACATCAGGTAGTTTCCGCCGCCCGCCGCCCGGTAATTGTTCATGACGACGTCGTATTCCGCCTCCGGGTCGATCGGCTTGCCGTTATAGCGCAGCTCGACGATCCGCTGTCCTACCGGGCGCGAAATGTTGATCCGGTAGTCGATGCCTTCCCACATGTCGTAATTGTAATGCTGCGGCTTCGGATCGCTGAATCCCGCACTGACTTGCACCGGACCGTTTCCGTCATATTGGGCAAAATACGAGGCCGAACGCTCCAGCGCGGCGCGAATATCCTGCCCCGACACCCGGATGACCTGCAGTGTGTTCGGATAAATATAATTGGAGACAATGTCCCGCATCGTAATATGCTCGGGAAATCCCGGCGAGATGTTGTCGAACAGCGCGGTGTTCGAGATCGGGGCACCCGACAGCTCCATCTGCACCCGGTTGATAAATTCGATGAGCGGATGCTCCTTCAGCCGGACCTGCATCGGATCGGTGACGCGCATATCGCCAAGCAGACGCCCGATCGGCTGATCGAGCCATACTTGCGCAAGGCGTTCGTGCGGCTCCACGATGCCCAGCACCGCAGAATCTGGTGCTTCGCCTTGCGGGGACACCAGCTCGGACACGGCTTCCAGAACGCGCCAGCTTCCCGCTTCCAAGCCCAGCGTCAGCGTAACTTTGCCAAGCCACGCGCCTGCGCTGCCAGGCTGCACGACCGTCACCCCGTTGATGCTCGTTCCGCTGATCGAACGGTGCTGGTGACCCGTGAGCAGTACGTCGATGCCTTCCACCTCGCGGCAGAGCGCATAGCCTTGATTTTCCCCCGTCAACGGCTCTGTCGGCTCGCCGGACTCCAGGTGCCGCTCGAACCCTCCGTGATAGGAGACGATCACGACGTCCGCTCCCTCCTGCTCGCGCAAATGCTTTATCCACCGCTTGGCCGTCTCTACGGCATCGTCAAAACGCAGGCCCGCAATATGCTCGGGCTTCTCCCAATGCGGGATGTAAGGCGTCGTCAACCCCAGCACGCCGATTTTAAGCCCTTGCTCAAGCGTCTTCACCAGATAGGGCTTGCCGAATAACGGTTCGCCCGTCGCCTCATCGACAATATTGGCGCTGAGCCAAGGGAAGCTCGATTCCCCGACCGCTTTGCGCAGCAGCTCCATCCCATAGTTGAATTCGTGATTCCCGATGACGGCCGCGTCGTACCCGAGTTCATTCAGGCACTGAATCATCGGATTCGGCTCCCCGACGTTCAGTTTGGCATGATGATACGCCAGTGGCGTCCCTTGAATCAAATCCCCGTTATCGATAAGCAGCAGCGGTCCGCCCTTCTGGCGCTCCTTGCGAATGATCGATGCGATTTTGGCCAGACCCGTTTCCGTCGGACTGTTGTTGGCATACTGAATCGGAAGCAGCGCCCCGTGAATGTCGCTAGTTTCCAAGATCGTGACTGTCAGCTTTTGAACCACCTTGCATTCAACTCCGTTTTTCCATGAATTGAATCCACTATATCAAATTTAACGCCGGAGAACCATCCATCAGAATCGAAAATAATTTTCTACATATTTGGGTGTTTTTCACAAAAAATTTATTATGGGTTATCCTAATCTATGGTATAGTAGAAAATGGATTTTGATCTAACAAGTTAACAGGAGGTCATTCCCATGTTTAAAAAGTTTGCAGCAGCCAGTCTGTCCCTGGTGCTTTCCGCCGGGATTGCAGCAGGTTGCGGTACGAAAACAGATAACAAATCGGCAGCCCCTGCTCCTTCCGACAAAAAGCAAGAAGCGCCTGTGGCGAAAGGCTACACGCCTAAAGAATTGAAAGTGCAGTTCGTTCCATCCCAAAACGCGGAGACGCTGGAAGCGAAGGCGAAGCCGCTGGAGAAGCTGCTTGGCGAAAAGCTCGGCATTCCGGTCAAAGTATCCGTCTCGACCAACTACAACACCGTTATCGAAGCGATGGCTTCCAAGCAAGTCGATATCGGCTTCCTGCCTCCGAACGCTTATGTGCTGGCGCATGACGAGAGGAAAGCGGCAGACCTGCTGCTGCAAGCTCAACGGTACGGCGTAGACGACAAAACGGGCGCCGATACCAAAGACCTGGTCGACTTCTACAAAGCTATGATCATCGTTAAAGCGGATTCCCCGATCAAAGAAATGAAAGACCTGAAAAGCAAAAAAATCGCTTGGCAGGGCGTAACGTCCTCCGCAGGCTTCGTATGGCCGGCCAACGAAATGAAAAAAGCCGGCGTCGATCCGGAGAAAGACGTAACGGGCATCGAAGTAAAAGGTCACGACAAAGGCATTATCGCCGTGCTGAACGGACAAGTTGACGCCGCGGCTATCTTCCAGGACGCCCGCTACAAGATGAAAACCGACTTTCCTGACATCTATGAAAAAACGCGCGTGCTCGCCTTCACTTCTCCGATTCCGAACGACACGGTCACCGTTCGCAAAGATATGGATCAAGAGTGGAAAGACAAAATCGCTCAAGCGTTCATCGATATCGGCAAAGATCCGGCAGGCGGAAAAATCATTTTCGACGTATACTCCCACCGTGGCTACGTGAAATCCGATGACAAGAAATTCGACGTCGTTCGCGAATATTCCAAAGGCATCGGCCAGAAGTAAATCTAAGCTTTTAGCAAAAAGGAGCACCCTGCTTTCCGCAGCGGCGCTCCTTTTTGCTTTACAGACGTTCCTTGACTTGATCCATCTCCAGCGCCGAAGATACGGGGATTTCTTCAACGCTTCATCGGGGTCCCGTCCCGTGCAAAAAAAGCCCGCCTTCGGCCCAATGATCCGAAGAGCGGGCTTCGTGGTCTACACCTACACCAGACGTCTGCGAATGGCGGAAGAAATAATATCGATAATGGTGACCATGACGATGATCCCGAGCAGAATAACGCCGACGCGGTTCCATGCGCGGCCGTCCAGCGCCTGAATGAGCGGCGCCCCGATCCCTCCCGCCCCGATCAGGCCGAGGATGGAAGCGGAACGGATGTTAATCTCGAAACGGTACAGCGCAAACGAGAAGAAGTGCGGCAGCACCTGCGGAATGACGGCGAACCACAGCACCTGCAAGCGGTTGGCGCCACAGGCGGTCAGCGCCTCGGTCGGCCCGAGATCGAGATTTTCGAGCGCCTCCGAATACAGCTTGCCGAGCATCCCGATCGAGTGCAGGCCGAGCGCCAGCACCCCGGCATAAGCGCCCGGGCCTACCGCTTTAATGAAGATGACCGCCATGATGATTTCCGGGAACGTCCGGATAAAGCTCAGCATGAATTTGCCGCTGCCGGATACCCAGCGGAAACGACTCATGTTGTTGGCGGCCCAGAAGGCGAACGGCACGCACAGAAACGCCGAAATAAACGTGCCGATAATGGAGATGGCCAGCGTATCGAGCAGTCCCCGAATCAGGTCCTCGCCCTCGGGCATGTAGACGTAACCCCAATCGGGATTGAACAAGCCGCGGAGAATGGCGGCAAAATCCCGGCCGGCGTTTTCCGTTAAGCCTTCGAATTTAAGGCCGAGAAAAGACCAAAGATATATGGCCAAAATAATGATTGCCACGAGCCAGAAGCGGATGCGGAACGGTTTTTTAGTCGTCGTCTGATTCATAGCAGCCTCTCCCTTATCTTCGTGCTCACGAAATCGATCAACACCACGATCGCCAGCGTCAAAATAATGATAAGGGCCGAACGGTCATAACGGAACATCTGCAGCGTCCGGTCGAGCGTTAGCCCGATCCCGCCCGCGCCGACCAAGCCGAGCACGGCGGCAGCCCGGACATTGACTTCGAACGTGTACAAAAAATACGCGATATATTGCGCCGCCACCTGAGGCACGACGCCAAAATGAATCCATTGCAGCTTGTTGGCCCCGACGGCCGTCATCGCTTCCAGCGGGCCCGGATCGATCGCCTCGATCGATTCGTAGGTCAGCTTGGCGATCAAGCCGAAGGAGAAGAAGGCGAGCGCCAGTACCCCGGGCATCACGCCGATGCTGAAGATCGCCACGAACAATCCGGCAAAAAGTAGCTCCGGAATCGTCCGGATCAGGTTGAGAATAATGCGCGCCGGATGATAAATCCACGGGTTGCGGGTTACGTTGCTGGCTGCAAGCAAAGCGATCGGAATCGCGGCCAGCCCACCGAGCGTCGTACCGATCACAGCCATTTGGATCGTTTCCGCCATCGGCTTCCAGACGACATCGATATATCTCCAGTCAGGAGGAACCATCTCAACGAGCAGCTTGCCCATCTCCGGAAGGCCTTCGATCAACTTGGCAATGCTGGAGTCGGTCTTATCGGCGCTCCACCATAATAGAAAAATTAAAGCGAACGTCGTTATATACGACTTCATATTCGACGGCTTTTTCAGGATGTCGCGGCGTTCGGGCCCGGTCATTCCGCCTCCACCCCCAGAAGCTCATCCTTCTTGATTGCGCGTCCGTAAATACCCGAGAAGGCCTCATCCGTCGCTTCCGATACGGGACCGTCGAACACGACCTCCCCCGCGCGCAGCCCGATAATGCGGGTCGCGTATTCCCGCGCCAAATCGATAAAGTGAAGGTTAACGACGGTCGTGATGCCGAGCTCCTGATTAATCCGTTTCAAGTCATCCATCACCTGGCGTGTCGTCAACGGGTCCAGCGAGGCGACCGGCTCGTCCGCCAGAATAATTTTCGCTTCCTGGGCAAGCGCTCTGGCGATCGATACGCGCTGCTGCTGTCCGCCGGACAGCTCGTCCGCACGGGCATACGCCTTCTCCCGAATATTGACGCGCTCAAGCGCTTGGAGCGCAAGCTCCACATCTCTATTCGGAAAAAGCCCGAGCAGCGTCCGCAGCGTCGAATGATAGCCCACACGGCCGGAGAGAACATTACGAAGAACGGAGGAACGTTTGACTAAGTTGAAATTTTGAAAAATCATACCGATATCGCGGCGCAAATTTCGAAGCTGGGCTCCCCTGGCCGTCGTAATCGACCGCCCGTCAATGAGAATTTGGCCATTGGTAATTTCATGCAGCCTGTTAATTGATCGCAGCAGCGTCGATTTTCCGGCTCCCGAGAGACCGACGATTACAATAAATTCGCCTTTGTCCATGGTCAAATTAATATTTTTGAGACCTACGGTTCCGTTCGGATATACCTTGGACACATTCTGGAATTCAATCATAGTCTAATGAAAGTCCCCTTTAGCTAGATTAAACTGACCAGCTTGTAATTCGACATGAATCGCGGTTTTCCTTTTCCAATTCACCTCAAATGACCTAGATTAATGAAAACTTAACACTTCTTACCTATAGGACTTGACTGCGATTTTAAAATAACAACCCGCAAATGAACGCAATGACCTTCGCTCCCGGCAGGAGCAGCAGATGGGCGAGCAAGGTGCCGGCCAGCCGCGACAGCATAAGGATGCCGAACATTTTATGGAGCTCCGCCTGCTTCACCTTGCCGGACATCGCCTTATCGGACAGCAGCGCTACTCGCGGATCGATGAAGATGGTCAACAGGATCGTGGCAATCCCGTTGATCAGACCTGACGATTGCGCGGTGCTTGTCCCATGCTCGGGAGCGAGATAAGACGCGTACAGCGCGGATAATACGCCGACCGTGTAAATGCCCGTGACCAAGGTGTTCATCAGCAACAGCCGCTTCGGAATTCCGCCGACCCGCAGCCGGCTGAGCATCTCCAGACGGGGCAGCCGAAATACGCGCTTGACCGATTTCAGCTTGTCGATCGTCACGGACTCCCGGATCAGAACCGGCAGCGAGCCGACAACCTCAAGCCGGGCGATCAGCCGAGCGGCCACGAACACCATTGTCGGAAAAACAAGAAGCGCCGCCAGCGTCCCGACGGAAGCCCCGATCAAGATCAGATGAAATTGAAACCCGAGCTCAATGCCCGGGTCATTCTTCGCTTTATCGATCAAATTGCCGAATAACGTGCCTTGAAGCATGTTCGAAGTTCTGGAGATCAGAACAATGATGCCTGTGAGCGACAAGGCGACCGCCAGCTTTCCTGTGCGGATACCGGCCAGCCTAACCGCATATGATAGCGTTTCCACGCCGTGAATGATCAAGGTCAGCGCGAATACGAGCCATACCGATCCGACCATGCTTCCCCCTCCTCCGTTTTCCAGACAAGCCAAAAACGCGACCGCACGCTTGATTCGCAGGAACAAAGACGGCTGTCGCGTTTGCTAGTGGTTTGTCGGCTGATGATGTCTCTTTATCGCTGCTAACTGCCTGCGACGTCCCTCTTCGTAAATAGCAGCCAAGAAACGGCATAGAATACAATCCAATAACCGGCCAGGACGGCCAGAGAGAAGCCTAGCGTCATCCCGGGGACAACAGGCTTGCCCCCGTGTAGATACGGAGTCAAATCCGTATTGGCGAATAATAAATACTTGACCCAGTCATATCTTAACTGCACCAAAACGGCCACGATCGGTCCGGACATAAACATCAGGAAGATGGAGAGTCCGATCGCCAGCGAGCTGCTCCGGAAAACCGTTGAAATCATAAAAGCCAGCGTCGCCGTCATCATGATCTCTACGGCTTTGATTCCATATCCTTGAAGGATGACCGGCATCGTCCCGTCGGGCGAAACCGAACCGCTGACGCCGAACAGCACAAGCCCCGTAAAGTAAGAGATGATCAGCATAATCAGCAGCAGCTCGACAATAAACAGCAGCACGGAGATGTACTTGGCCAACAAAATTTTGCCGCGGGAGGCCGGGCGGATCAGCAGCAGCTTCACGGTGCCCCATGTAAATTCGGAAGCTACGCTGTCACCCGCCACAATAACGGAAAAAATAGTGACAAGCGGGGTGAGAATCGCCGCCAAGCCCATAAACTGAAGGACGTGATTCATCTCCGATTCGAGGACATACTTCATCATCACGCCCATCGAAATAACCGCCAAGACGACAAAAGCGAGCATAATCCACGTCCGCAGGCGGGTATAAATTTTCATCTGTTCGTTCTGTATGAGGCGAATTACGCTAGACAATCCGGTTCCCTCCCGTCACTTCGAGGAACTGCTCCTCGAGCGTTTTGGTCAGCGTCCGGATGCCGTAAACCCGGATTCCCGCCGCAACGAAGCGGGCGTTAAGCTCAGCGGTCGCTTCGCGCCGGTTCGGCAGCCATACGACGAGCTCCGGACCTTCCGCTTTCGCGCGTTCCGCTTCTCCCAGCAGCTCCAGAGCCGCATCGGGGCGGTCAACTTCAAACCGGACCTCGACGGCCTCCGTCTCTGAAGGAGCCTCCTTGAACGACCGGACATCGAGCAGCCTTCCGTTCTGAATAATGGCTACCCGGTCGCACATCAATTCCATCTCCGACAGCAGATGGCTCGAAACGATAACCGCCAGCCCTTCCTCCGCAGCCAAACGGCGCAAATAATCGCGCAGCTCGCGAATTCCCTCGGGGTCCAGACCGTTGGTCGGCTCGTCGAGCACGAGCACCGACGGGCGGTGCAAAATCGCCTGGGCTACGCCGAGACGCTGCCGCATGCCGAGCGAATACGTTTTGACCTTATCCATAATACGGTTCTCCAGCTTCACCAGCCGGACCACTTCGTCGATACGTTCCTTTGGGACATTCGGCGTCATCCGGGCGAAATGAACCAGGTTCTGATACCCGGTCATAAACCCATAAAACTCGGGGTTTTCCACAATCGCGCCGACATGAAGCATCGCTTGCTCAAACCTTGTTTTTACGCTGTGTCCCTGAATCAGCACTTCTCCATGCGTGATGGCCATTAAGCCGACCATCATTCGGATCGTTGTCGTTTTGCCCGCGCCATTCGGTCCGAGAAAACCGAACACTTCGCCCGGCTTCACTTCGAAGGACAGCCCATCCACAATCGTTTTGGAGCCGATTCGCTTGGTTATTTGATGCAGTTGTACTACCGGAGTCGCTTCCATATTTCCTCCACATGTAAAAAATAGGGTATACCCTCCTGACACGGAAAGTATACCATACCCGAAATCCCGGACCAAATTTCGGCACAGGCCCATGCTTTACGCCTCGGGTTTTTGCTCGTAATAATGAGCCAGACTGACGATCATGCTGCCCATCCGCTCCTGCTCCGGAGCAACGACCCGCTGAATGCCCTCTTCGCGAAGCGCTTCAGCCGTCACTTTGCCTACCGCCACGGCGACGACGCCGCTCGCAAAAGCTTCCTTCACCCGGTCCGCCATCCCCTGCTCCCGCGCATAGGCCATCAAAAACCGGACCTGCGGGGTACTGGTGAACGTCACGGCATCGATCGCGCCGCTCACGATTTCATTCAGCAGCGTGTCTACTACCTCCAAGGCGGGCTGAACGTGCCGGTACGGCAAAATTTCGCGGTACGACGCCTGCTGCTCGGCCAGCCATTGGACAAGCCGGGGCGCGTGGTCGCCGTACAGCTGCAGCGCCACCCTTTGCCCTTGAAGCTCGTAAGGTGTCATCGCCGCGATCAGGCTGGCCGTCGTTCCGTCCTCGTCCCGCACGGTGGGGGTTAGCCCCAATGTTTTCAAATAATTGATCGTTTTGTAGCCTCTGGCCGCGATTCGGGCTTGGCTCAACGTTTCCACGAACGCTTCCTTCCGGCCCATGCTTTCGGCCGCTTGCACCAATAGCTCCGTGCCGATCCCTGTCGTAAGAATCACCCAATCGATCCCCGTCTCGATCAGCCGGGCGATTTCCGCCTCCACTTGCTCCCGCTCAACGGCAACGGTTCCTTGGGCCGGCCGCAAGATCGGCACCCCGCCCAGCTTTTCCACGATGACGCTGAGCTCCGCCGCTTTCCTCGGTCCTGTTAGCGCAATTCGTTTTCCTTCAAGTCTGCTCATCCCGATGCCCCCTTGTGCGGATCTTCTGCCGGTCGCGTATTCCTGCAATGCGTCACCATATCTGACATATAGTTCGTACTATACTGGAAGATTGCCGTTCAATCAATAGATTCGGAGAAACGAATTTTTACCTGCCCGTTTAAATTCGGGGATAGCGGGCAAATCTAGTACTATCACTCTAGTTTTTCAAAGGAGGAGTTGTAAGGATGTTGAACGCTAGTATTTTACGGCTCACGCTTTGCCTCATTCTAATCGTCACCTTGGGAGCGGCAGCCGAGCGGGCCGCCTATGCCTACCATACATCGGCGGATCTGGCCGAAACGACCATGACATCCCAGGAATGGGGTGCGATCTTGCAAAGAGACACAGAGGCTAAGGCACAGACGGAAAGCCCTGCCTTGATGACCATGCCTTCCCCTGTCTCCTATAAAGTGCGCTCGGGCGATACGCTCTATCGGATCGCAAGATCGTTCGGAATCCCCTTGCAGATGCTGCTTACCGCAAACGACATCGACGATCCGGGATCGCTCCAGACAGGACAGCAGCTGCAGATTCCGTCGGAACAAGCCGGGATTGAGCTGCCCGGAGAACAAGGGGGCATCATCCGGCAAGTGCTGACTTCGACGCTAACAGCTTATACCGCGGGAGTCGAATCGACCGGCAAGAAGCCGTCCCATCCGGATTACGGCATCACGTACAGTGGCAGCAAAGCCGAGGAAGGGCGTACGATTGCCGTCGATCCTTCGGTGATCCCGATGGGCTCGACCGTGTTCATCGACGGTATCGGCGTCCGCAAGGCCGAAGATATCGGATCGGCCATCCGCGGTACGCGAATCGACTTGTTCATGGACGACGTGAAGCAGGCCCGCCACTTCGGCGTGAAGAAAAATGTGAAGGTATACGTGCTTGAAGGTACGGCCTAGGATATTGTATGGCCGTCCCTCAACCGCCGTATTTTTCCCGCAGCCGGCGAATGCGGCTCATGACGTCTTTTCCTATCGTTCCCTCGAACTCCTGATAGATCGGGTCCCATCGCTGCATCCACTCGCGGCGTTCCTCCGGCGTTTGAACATGAATTTGCAGCCCTCCCTGATGACGCAGCTCATCCAGCTGGCGCCGGTTCATCTCAATCGCATTCTCATTGGCCCAGCGCGCCGTTTCTTCCAGCGCTTCTGCCAAGGGCTTCTTCACATCGCCCGGCAGCTTGTCCCAGAACGATTTGTTCATCAGCACCGTATACCCGAGATATCCGTGGTTGCTGATGGTCATATATTTTTGCACCTGGTAGAACTTCTTCGTACGGATATTGGAGATCGTATTTTCTTCGCCGTCCACGACACCCGATTCCAGACCGCGATACACTTCGTTAAACGGAATCGGAGTCGTTTTTGCCTCAAACTGTCGAAATTGCGCTTCAATCACTTTGCTGGGCAAAATGCGAAAGTGTTGTTCTTTGAAATCCGATGGATGAACCAGCGGCCCCCGATTGGAAGTCATTTGCTTGAAGCCATTGCCCCAATAGGACAAGCCGACCAAATTTTTGCTTGCCAGCTTATCGAACAGCAGCTTCCCCAGCTCGCCGTCAAACGCCTCTTGTACCGCTTCGTCGCTTAAAAACGCATACGGCAGATCAAACGTCAGCCAAGCCGGAACATGCTCGGACACATTGGCAAACGAAGGGGCTATCATTTGTATGTTGCCGCGCATAAGCGCATCCATTTCGTCGGTCTCGTTATAGAGAACCGCGTTCGGAAACACTTCGACCTTTACGTGGCGGTCCGTCTTTTCGGACATCAGGCGGGCAAACCTTTGAGCCGCCAGGCCTTTGGGCGTATTTTCGGCAACGACATGGCTGAATTTAATGACCAGCGCCTGATCGAAGCCTTCTTGCTCGTCATCCGCCACGTCGGATGTCGTCGAGAACCCCGGATAAAAACCGATCGCCACGGCAGCGGCAAGTCCGATGAATACTACAAGCAGCGTTCCGAGCAAAGGCCTCACGTTCGTCCACCTCCGGAGTGTCATGATCATGATGTACAATAACATATGTCGCCGCCTAACTCAATGAAGACCGCACCTGAACATGAATTTTGAAGAAACGGTTAAACTAAAGAAAACGCGGACGATCCCCTCGCAAACGAAGGAGGTTTCAGACGAGATGCCGGCAAGATTCGTACGGGGTCTGCTTTGGTGCCTTCTGCTGATGCCGATCGTATTGACGGGCTGTGGCGGCGGAAAAAAACAAGAGCAGCAACAGAGTAAAAAACAGCAGCAAAATAAGCCGAGCGATACGATGCTTCAACAGCAGTTGAAGATGTATCAGGATATAAAAAAGAACGAGCACGAGCAGGAGGAAAAAATCCGCAAGGAAGAAAAAAAGCAGCTTAAAAAGCTGCAAAAGGACCAGCAAAAAATGCTGAAGCGGGAACTCGAATTTCAAGAAAAAGTTCGTATGGGGGGCAACCCGTGGGCTGGCGGCAAAGCTGGCGGCAAAAAGGAACAGCAGCAGTCCAAGCAGCAAGGCAAAGCCGGGACGAAGACAGAGTCGTCCGAGAAAAAATCCCCGGAACAAAAGCAAGGCAAGGAGAAGGAAGAGAAAAAGAAGATGCCGGGAGGATAATCCTCTCGATTCCATACGTATCCGTTTATCAATAGCCCGTCCCCGCTCCATCCCGGTTGCGGAAGACAGGGCTGTTTTGTTTTCCATCCGCCGCTTCCTGTTGTATGATAATATATCGTAGAAAGGAGGCGGGACGGATGCTGCTGCAGCGATTAAAAATCAACTGGAAAATCGCGATTTTGTCGTTCGGTATCGTCCTGTTCTCGCTCTGTATCGGAGGGACGATTCTCCTTGGCAGCATCGTCCGGCTGAAAGAGGAAGAGCTTGGGCGGCGGCTGCTTGTCACCGCCCGCACCGTGGCGCAGATGCCGGAGATCGTCTCCGGCCTTGCGGACCCCAACATGCGCGACGGCATCCAGCTTGCCGCCGAGCGCATTCGCATCATCAACGACGTGACCTACGTCGTGGTGATGGATATGCACCGGCTGCGGCTGTCGCATCCGGTGGAGAGCAAGATCGGCACCGTTTCGTCCGGTGCCGACGAAGGCCCCGCCTTTGCCGAGCACACTTACGTGTCCAAGGCAAAAGGCGAGCTTGGCACGGCGCTGCGCGCTTTCGTGCCGATTATGAACGCCGACCATGCGCAGGTCGGCGTCGCGCTCGTCGGCCGCATCCAGCCGACCGTAGGGCAGGTGCTGCTGGACCTGTCGAATCAAGCCTACGTCGTGCTGTTCATTTCCCTGCTCTTCGGGCTATGGGGGTCGTGGAAGCTCGCCCAGCATATCAAGCGGCAGATGTTTGAGCTGGAACCGCACGAAATCGCCGCGCTGCTGGTCGAACGTACGGCGACGTTCAACGCGATGCATGAAGGCGTTATTGCCATCGATAAGTTCGAACGCATCACGATTTTCAACGAGAAGGCGAAACAAATGCTCAAAGTATCGGGCGACGTCGTCGGCAAGTCGATCTGGGAAGTGCTCCCCGATACGCGGCTGCCCGAAATACTGGAGCTCAATCATCCGATCTTCAATCAAGAGCTGGTCATTCAAGAAACGCCGATCATGAGCAACCGGGTGCCGATCACCGTAGGCGGGGAAACCGTCGGCGCCGTTGCCATTTTTCAAGACCGGACGGAAGTGACGCGGATGGCTGAAGAGCTGACCGGCGTCCGGACCTTCGTCGATGCGCTGCGCGTGCAAAACCACGAGTACATGAACAAGCTGCATACGATCGGCGGCTTAATTCAGCTCGGCAGCAACGAGAAAGCGCTTGATTTTTTGTTCGAGATGACCGAGCAAAAAGAAGAGCTGACCCGTTTCCTCGACAGCCGTATTCGCAACGAAAGCTTGACCGGTCTGCTGCTTGGCAAGATCAGCCGCGGCCGGGAGCTTGGGATCGAAGTAACGATCGACCGGCAAAGCCGGCTGGAACGGTTTCCCGAACGGCTCGATCATCACGATTTCGTGATCCTGCTCGGCAACCTTCTGGAAAATGCTTTTGACGCATTGCATCACCATACCAAGGATAACAAACACATCTTTATCAGCCTCGAACAAGATGACGACGTGCTGTCCGTCCTCGTCGAGGACAATGGCTGCGGCATGGAGGAGTCCGTCAAAACCCGCATATTCGAGCACGGCTTTACGACCAAAGGCGACGACGGACGCGGAATCGGCCTTCACCTGATCGACGATATCGTGCGGAAAGGCGGCGGCTCGATTCAGATCGAATCAGCCCCGGGAGAAGGAACCACATTTATCATTACGTTCCCGATGCAATAGTTTTTTGCAGTCCGATGCTCTTCATTTACAGTGAAAGCGAGGGGGATGACAGGCAACATGGCAGACGGTATGAACGAAACGAAGCGGGACGTTCTCCGCGTCCTGCTGATCGAAGACGATCCGATGGTGCAGGAAGTCAACAGTCAATTTGTCGAGCGAGTGGAAGGCTTTCGTGTCGCAGGCATTGCCTCCAGCGGGGATGAAGGCTTGCGCATGGTAAAGGAGCTTCAGCCCAATCTCGTCATCCTCGATATTTTCATGCCGGTGCGGGACGGCATCGAGACGATTCTGGAGCTCCGCCGAAATCAAACCCCTGTCGATGTTATGGTGATCAGCGCAGCCAACGATATGCGCACCATCGAGCGGATGCTTCAGAACGGGGCCGTCGATTACATCATGAAACCGTTTAAATTTGAACGGGTGAAGCAGGCACTTGAGCATTACCGCCAGATGAAGGCAGCGCTCGATAGCGAACAACCCGCTTCCCAATCCGAGCTGGATCGGCTGCTTTTCGGAAGAACGCATGATGCGTCTTCATCAGACAGGCAAAAGGAAGAGCCATCGGAATTGCCCAAAGGGCTCCAGGCTGTAACCCTCAAGCAGATTGTGCAATTTCTAGTCCTGCAATCGAAGGCGCTTTCAGCGGAGGAGGTCGCCGAAGGTGTCGGCATCGCCAGAGTGACGGCCAGACGCTATCTCGACTTTTTGGAGAAAAGCGGTCAACTCCGTCTCGATCTCCAATATGGGGTTGGCCGCCCCGTCAATAAATACAGATTATCCCCTCCGCCTGGCGGATCGCGTTAACGAACAACGCGGTCCGCTTTTTTTTGTGCCCTTTCCGAAGACCAAAAAGACCAAAACAACCAATATGTCCAAATGATTCACAAGTCATTATGAAAGCGATAACATAAAAACACGAAAAGAGAACGCCATGTAGAAATGAGGAGAATTTTCATGAAAATCAATTTCAAAAACCTTACGGTTCAGGTCTTGATTGCGATTGTCCTCGGGATCTTGATCGGACAATTTTTCCCAACGTTCGGGGTGCAGCTCAAAGTGCTCGGCGATATATTCGTCAAACTGATCAAAATGATCATCCCCCCTATCGTCTTTTTCACAATTGTAATCGGTTTCGCGAATATGGGAGATATGAAAAAAATCGGCCGGATCGGCGGCAAAGCGCTGCTGTATTTCGAAATCATCACGACCTTTGCGATGTCGATCGGGATTGCCGTCATGTATCTCGTCCGCCCCGGTTCCGGCATGGACGTCAGCAAAGTCGGGGCCAACGCGGCCGACGTGGCAAAATATGCGAAGCAAGCGACGGAATCTCCGCACGGCTTCACGGATTTTCTGCTCAGCGTCATTCCGGACAGCGTCGTAGGCGCGCTCGCCAAAGGCGACATGCTTCCGGTGCTTTTATTCTCCGTCATGTTCGGTCTCGCTATGGCCTCCCTGGGCGAGAAATCGAAACCCGTCACGCAATTATTCGAGAAATTGAACGACATTTTCTTTAAATTGGTCGCTATGATTATGCGCTTCTCCCCTATTGCCGCTGGCGGCGCCATGGCTTATACGATCGGGAAATTCGGGATTGCCTCCCTGTTCTCCCTTGGCAAAATGATGGGCTCCGTTTATATCACCATGATTCTGTTCGTCATCGTTATTCTCGGCGCAATAGCCCGGTTCTACGGCTTCAGCATCTTCAATCTGCTGAAGTTCATCAAAGAAGAAATTTTGCTGGTGCTTGGCACGTCCTCCTCCGAATCGGCGCTGCCGCGCTTAATGGAACGTCTTGAGAAATACGGCTGCTCCAAGTCGGTCGTTGGCTTGGTCGTCCCAACCGGCTACTCGTTCAACCTGGACGGCACATCGATCTACTTATCGATGGCAGCGCTTTTCATTGCGCAAGCCTATGGCATTGAACTGACGTTGCTGCAAATTGCCACGCTGCTCGGCGTGCTGATGCTCACCTCCAAAGGCGCGGCAGGCGTTACCGGTTCCGGCTTCGTTACCTTGGCAGCCACACTTGCCGCAATCCCGGGCAACGTCATCCCGATCGAAGGCATGGCGCTTCTGCTCGGCGTTGACCGTTTCATGTCCGAAGCACGCTCCATCACGAATCTGATCGGCAATAGCGTCGCCACCGTTGTTATTGCGAAAAGCGAGAAGCAATTCGACAATCAGACGATTGCGGTATCCCCTGCTTCGGAAGAAGGCGCTTATGTAAGCGGAGAACCCAAGGCCCTCACGACGAATTAACGTGCAAAAAAGCAGCCGTCCCCTTACCGGGGCGGCTGCTTCATTATTTCCTATTTCGACCGTTCCACAACCGTATCCTCGAACACACATTCTTCCAGCTTCAGCATTTTCGTTTTATGCTTCCACTTATACGTCAGCCATATCGCCAAAAAGAGCGGAATGCCAATATAAGAAGCGAACAGGTAAGCCCAATCGATCGTACCGTTCTTAATCCCGCTAATACACTGACCGACGATAACGATAGCGCACAATACCCCAGCCAGGATCGGCCCGAACGGAAACCATTTGGCTTTGTACGGCAGATCGTTGATGTCCCGGCCTTGAGCGACATAGGCTTTGCGGAAACGGTAGTGGCTTATCGCTATGCCGAGCCAAGCGATAAAGCCCGACATGCCGGATGCATTCAACAGCCAAGTGTAGACGACACCGTCCCCGAACGAGGAGGACAAGAAAGCGAACATGCCCAAAGCGCTCGTCGCCAGCAGCGCATAAACCGGAACGCCTCTCTTACTTAGCTTGGTGAGAAAACGCGGTGCTTTCCCTTCTTTCGCCAGCACCCACAGCATCCGGGTCGACGCGTACATGCCGGAGTTTCCTGCTGACAGTACCGATGTAAGAATAACGGCATTCATCACCGATGCGGCGATGCTAAGGCCAGCTTTTTCAAATACCATCGTGAACGGGCTCATCGCCACGTCGCTGCTGGCCAAATTTTCGTTCGTATACGGAACAAGCAGACCGATCACAGCGATAGCAATCAAATAAAACAGTAGAATGCGCCAGAAAACGGAACGAATCGCCTTAGGCACGTTGCGGCGCGGATCTTCACTCTCCCCCGCGGCTATCCCTACCAGCTCTGTTCCCTGAAAGGAGAACCCTGCGGCCATAAATACGCCCATCGCAGCCAAGAACCCTCCGTGGAAAGGCGCGTCGCCAATCGTAAGGTTACGCAAGCCGACGGCTTCGCTGGACCAGATGCCGATAATCATCAGAATGCCGATTCCGATGAACACGATGATCGTGACGACCTTAATTAACGCAAACCAGTACTCCGATTCTCCGTAGCTTTTTACCGAAAGCAGATTGAGCCCCACCATCAAGGCGAGAAACAACGCGCTCCAGAGCAAAGAAGGACTGTCCGGAAGCCAAAATTTAATGATTAGTGTCGCTGCCGTCAGCTCGGCGGCTATCGTAATCGCCCAGTTGTACCAATAGTTCCAACCGAGTGCGAACCCCAACGACGGGTCTACGAAGCGGGCCGCATACGTACTAAACGATCCCGATACCGGCATGTAAGTAGCCATTTCGCCTAAGCTCGTCACCAGAAAGTAAACCATGATTCCGATAACCAAATACGCAAGGAACGCCCCGCCCGGACCGGCCGAATGAATAGCTCCGCCGCTGGCCAGAAACAGACCGGTGCCGATGGAACCGCCGAGCGAAATCATTGTCATGTGCCGGGCTGTCAGCCCTCTTTTCAACTGATTCGGGGATAAAGATTTCTCCACTTGGGTAGAATTCATAGATCGCTACTCCTTCTGAAAATGTTAAGGTCACCCTCATCAAAAATTTTTTTATGGCGCTTTCAATGGTTCGTAAGGCATAAAAAAAGCCGCAACCTGTATGCGACTACTTGGTGCTCTTAGGTTTATTCATAAAATCTAAACAATATGCCTACCCATTCTATCATATTTCGTTTCATATTATCTAGTCTTTCTTTTGACAGCTTTCTCTCCTAAGAAAAACACCGGAAGGCATTGGGAATATTAGCTTTTCTCCGCCCTTCTTTCGACTCCAGACGCGTTGTTAGGGACTAGAAACGCGAGAGCCTACGGGGAGCCATTCTCTGTGTAAGGCATCCAAGGGACCGTCGGAATGGCTGACGCCCCCCGCCTCTGTAAGCCTATGCTATCTGCCCGATGATAATGCTACCATGCTTAATGTTTCGTTAATCAGCTTCACGATAGGCTCCGTTTGATCGTGAATGAAGAAATGTCCGCCATCATACTCGATAATTTTGAAGGCGCCGTTGGTATGGTCACTCCAAGCAGTCAGATGCTCAGGAACCATGTCATCTTCTTTTCCATTCAATACGGTAAGGCCGCAATCGAACTTCGTATTTTTCCCGTGGTAAACATAGTTTTCAACCAGCCTATAGTCCGATCTTAAAAGCGGAATAAAGATCTCCGCCAGTTCCCGGTTTTCGAACAGTTCGCGTGGTGTTCCTCCGAGTTGGTGAACCTCAGTCATAAACTCGGCTTCGGGGAGGAGATGCATCACCTTCCTGTCATTCGGACACTGCGGCGCCCGGCGTCCGGATGCAAAGATGTGCACCGGTTCCACGCCCTTTTGCTGCTTAATTTTGCAGCAGAGCTCATACGTCAGCAAGCTTCCCATACTATGCCCGAACAAGGCAAACGGGGCATGAAGCCTTCCGCTGATCTCACGGTAAATATCTTCGACCGCTTGCTCTACATTAGCATAAGGAGACTCGTTAAATCTCCGGCCCCTTCCGGCCAACTCCACAGGATATAATTCAATATCCGCATTCAATAATCTTTTCCACTTGGAATAAATCGTAGCCGATCCGCCGGCATAAGGCAGACAAAATAACTGAATTTTACTCATGAAATGAATGCACCCCAATCCGTTTGATAGAACGTATTCTGCGTTAATCGTTTTGCTTAAAACGGCAAAATAAATATAATCCTCATTCTAACCTTCCTTGTTTACATTTTGTACAGCTACCGTAACCTACATTTTACCAAATAAAATAGGTATTGTATATTTAGTTTTTGTTATAAATAAACGCAAAAAAGTAAAAGATTCGATAAGTCTCCGCAGAATCTCTTTTGCCAATGCCAAACCTCAACGACAAAAAGAGCTTTTTTCGAAGCAAGTATTTCTACTTTCTTCAAAAAAGCTCTAAGTTTTTTAGCCTGCTTTATTATTGGTAAGTAAAGTACGTGCCCTGAGAGATTCGAACTCCCGACCTTTTGATTCGTAGTCAAACGCTCTATCCGGCTGAGCTAAGGGCACATAATCTGTTCAATAAATGGAGCGGAAGACGGGATTCGAACCCGCGACCCTCGCCTTGGCAAGGCGATGCTCTACCCCTGAGCCACTTCCGCGTAAAGATGCGGTCGAGAGGACTCGAACCTCCACGGCTGTTACACCACTAGAACCTGAATCTAGCGCGTCTGCCAATTCCGCCACGACCGCATATTTAATTTTGGTGCGGTTGAGAGGACTCGAACCTCCACGAGCGTACGCCCACTACCCCCTCAAGATAGCGTGTCTGCCATTCCACCACAACCGCATATAACGTGAGCCATGTAGGACTCGAACCTACGACACCCTGATTAAAAGTCAGGTGCTCTACCAACTGAGCTAATGGCTCATAATCTTAAAACTGGTGGAGGCTGATGGATTCGAACCACCGAACTCGTCAGAGAACAGATTTACAGTCTGCTGCGTTTGGCCACTT
>NZ_JANAVJ010000043.1 GCF_024213375.1 Paenibacillus sp. MZ04-78.2
GGCTTCGCCTACCGAAATTCATCTCCCACTTTCATCAAGCTTCGCAAGATTTAGAAGTGGGAGACTTCTTTCGGAGGAAAGTTAAAGGGCGGTGAGTACCGCTGCTGACAGCCATTGTCAGCAGCTTTTTTGCATGCTGTCAACTTTCGGTTATACCGCTGTTCGTCCTTCCCAAAACAACCGCTAAAAGATGAGTGCAAAAGAAACAAGGACCACCTAAAAAAGGTCGTCCTTGCTCTTAAAACAATGGGAAAGGGAACCGTGACCGTTCAGATCTTGAGGAACGCTTGTACATGGATATGCGGGCACGGGCTACGAGATTTGTATGCCTTTCTTGAGCGACTTCAGGTCGCCATTCGGATTGACCAGCAAGGGGAGCATCTTCACACTACGAACCATTGGGGAATGGCACTGCCGGCATACCGGCACATCCTCGAACGCAAAGTTGTCCCGCATCCACCCCTTACATCCTTCCTTGCTACAAGACCAGATCGTCGTGTTTTCCTCAGGGATATCCTCTAACGATTTCTTTTGAAAATTCACAGTTAACCCCCCCTTGATTTAAAAAAACCTTGATCCTAAAAAAACTGCCCTCAACACAAGTTAAGGGCAGTTTGCTTGGACTTACATTACATTACAGCTTTACAACATTTTCGGCTTGCGCTCCGCGGTTGCCTTGTACCACATTGAATTGGACACGCTGGCCTTCATCCAACGATTTGAAGCCGTCACCTGTGATCGCGCTGAAATGCACGAATACGTCGCCGCCGCCTTCCATTTCGATAAAGCCAAAACCCTTGTCAGCATTAAACCATTTTACTGTACCTGTTTGCATCGTATTACCTCCAAAATTTGATTTAACATGTTTTTTTTACCCATTAAAGAAATAAAAAATTCACATATTGAAAAAGGTTCCATCACACAAATGATAACCCTTTACAATATGTGAATTAACAGGTCAAATTTATGATTAACTTTAGCTTACCATAATTAGATCCAAAAGACAAGTTTTTTACCGGAAATAAGGTTAGGATTTGACGCAATATTTTCGTAAGATCACGTTCCCTTGATTCCGAGCGGCATCTTTTATCCTCAGCAAGGTAAATTTGGATAAGGGCGAAGGGAGCTGATCTAATGAAAAAAATCCGACTTCATCGATTTCTTTCCCATCCGGTACGGGCGTCCCCTCCCATTCCGTTACTTTAAAGTTAAAAACATAGGCATTCCGCCCGGATAAATAATAGATGCTCGACAGCGTAAAATCGGCAGGATGCATCGCCACCTGGATTTCTTCCTGGCATTCGCGGATGGCGGTTTCCCATGCCGCCTCTCCTTCCCTTTGCCGGCCTCCCGGCAGCCCCCATTTCCTTTTCCCGTCCGCATGACGCACCAGAAGAACCCTACACTCATCATCGAAAATGACAAGGCCTGCCCGAATGATCGATTTTGACGGCATACCCGCTCCACCTCCCATGGGAGTAGTGTATGCTGCCAAGGTCCAAAAAGAGCGAGGCCGACTTTTCCATCCTTCTAAATCCTGTGTCTAACGAATCGCAGCGTGGTATAATGTTAGTGATTGGAGATGATCCGAATGACGGAACTGCTGGACCCGCGGAACGACTTTGTTTTCAAACGAATTTTCGGCACCGAAGAGAATAAAGATGTACTGCTGGCCTTTCTGAATCATACGTTCATGGAGGCGGGCGAGCCGCCGCTGACCGAGATCGTGCTGCTCAATCCTTATACCGAGAAAGACGCTCCATACGACAAGCAATCCATCTTTGACATTTGGGCCAAAACTGCCGAGGGCAAGCTGATTAATGTCGAAATGCAGCTGTTCAACAAATATGACAATGAAAAGCGCACCTTGTACTATTGGGGGAAACGTTACTCCAATCAGCTTCAAGAGGGGCAGACCTACAAAGCCTTGAAGAAGTGCGTCACAATCAATGTTTTAAATTTTTCATTCCTGCCCAACGACCGTTATCACAGCGTCTTTCACCTGCGGGAAGATCATACGCTCATTCCCCTGATCGACGACATCGAGGTGCATTTTATCGAGCTGCCGAAGCTTGACGATCACGCTGTTCCGATGGAAGGCGGCCTGGTCAACTGGCTGTTGTTCCTGAAAGGCGCAAACAAATCCAACTGGGAGGTGCTGGCCATGAACGAACCGACATTGAAGAAGGCGATGACGACACTCGAATTCCTGAGTCAGGACGCCGAGGCCCGCAGACTGTACGAAGCGAGGCAAAAATATTTGCACGACGAAGCTTCGATGATTGAAGGAGCGAAGACGGAGGGAAAAGCCAAAGGAATATTAGAAGGAAAAACGCAAGCAAAAAGTGAAGTCGCCAAAAACATGCTGTCGATGGGCCTCGATATTCAATTGATTGTTAAAGCGACCGGATTAACGGAAGAAGAGATTCACGCCTTGAAACCGATGTAACCCATCTTCGGATACGAACGCCAGCCTTTCGAGGTTGTCGTTTTTTTGCTTGAAGGACATAATGAACTGCTTTTACCCGCACTCTTCACAGCAAAAAAATCGAACAAATTAATGGCGGCGCGGTGATTTTCCCTAAATTATATCGCTTCAAATGCGCCTGGAATATTGTATAATACTATACGTAAAATCTAAAGAGCCTTGTTCTCCCAACACAGTGAAAGGTACGGAACGCGATGCGAAAAGTTTCTCTACGAACAGTTTTGCGCATATATACTCACGATATCCGGCGTATTGTTACGAATTGGGTCACCCTGACGGTGGTCTGCGGGCTCATTATGCTGCCATCGCTTTACGCTTGGATTAACATTTATGCATCCTGGGACCCCTACGCCAATACGAAGGGCATCAAGGTCGGGGTCGTCAATAACGATACCGGCGGCACGCTCAAAGGGCTCACCTTTAACATCGGGGACGAAATCGTTCACTCGCTGAAGCAGAACGAGAAGCTCGGCTGGACCTTCTACAATACGAAAGACGAGGGCATAGCCAAGGCGAAAAATGGCGAGGTGTATGCCACCATTGTGATTCCCGACGATTTTTCGCTGAAAATGAGCACGATGCTTAGCGACCAGCCGGTCAAGCCCGATCTGGAATATTATGTGAATGAAAAAGAGAATGCCATCGCCTCGAAAATGACGGATGCTGGCGCCTCGACGATCCAGCGGGAGATCAGCACCACCTTTGTCAAGACGGTGACGGAGAAAGTGTTCGCAACACTGAATCAAGCTGGCGCCGAGCTGGATCAGCGGTACCCGCAAATCGAAAAATACAAAAATTTGCTCTACGTCCTGAATGAAAATATGCCGAAGCTGAATCAAAATCTGGATGAGATGCTGAACCGGGCAGAGAACGGGTTTACTAAACTGAATAAGACGGCAGATCATGTGCCTGCGGTTCAGGATACCCTCGGCAAACTCATGGAGCTGAACGACGGACTAAGCAAGGATATGTACACAGCCAGCGGCAACATTAAAGAAATCGCGCCGGATGTAAAAGAGAACCTGTATCTGCTCCAGACGATTTTCAACAAGTTAGCCGAGACGACCGAGGACGTGAACGAACAGCTGACGCTGTACAAACCGGAGGTGCTCACTCAGCTTGATAATGCCGTCACAGATCTCGATCAGCTGCAGCAGCGGGTGAAGGATTCTTCGGAACAGCTGGAAAAAGCGGGCGTAACCTTACCCAAAGAAACCCTCGAATTAGCATCCGATATCGCAATGGAGCTGAACTTGTTCCGGGGGCTGCTGACGGATTTAAAAGCGAATATCAAGGATGTTGGCGCGGCTGAGAAGATTTTAAATAAGCTGCAGCCGATCAATGACCGGATTTTGGGTAAAATCACCAAATTTCAGACCGCCATCAATGAGCTGCTTGCCCCGATCGATGAAGCCTTGAACATCCGGACGTTTGCCCGGCTCCGCGACAATCTGGAAAACATACGGCAGCTGTCTTCCGGGATCAGCTCGTTTACCAGAAACTTAAGTACGACGCTGGCCTATAAAAAGGCCAATGTGGACGGCAAGCTGTCCAAAAGCATCGACTCGATTAGCAACATGATAAACCGACTTCTGAAAAATGCAAATTCGTTGGCTCAATCCTCCGCGAAAGGCTCGTTTCAGCTTAGCAAGGACTTGAAAAGCCTGGCTCAAAGGCTGGAGGAGTGGAAGGGCAAGACAGCCGATCTTCGTAAAAATATCGAACAGAACCAAAACCTGGAGAAGTTACTGCCGGATCTGGCCCGGATGAACTTTGCGATTGCGGGAAGTATCGGCAAACTGTCACTTGAGCTCGACCAAACCCTGTTTCCGAAAACGGAATCCTATTTGCAAAAAGGCTCGAACCTTTTCGCCGATGTGAACGTGATACTTGGCAACACGCAGGAGGATTTGGCCGCGGCGAAGGACTTGATGGCAGGCATGGCATCCGGGGGCAAAATAGCGGTGGACGATATCCGAAATTTCAAAGAGCGCGTGCCGGACCTTCAGCAGCGCCTGAGTGACCTAACGGCGGTCTTCCAAAAAATCGACAGCACGGTTGATGTCAAGGACATGATCAAGCTGCTGAAAAACCGGGGCATTGCAGACAACAACTTCCTTGCTCTTCCAGTGACGATGAGCACGCACCCGTTATTCCCGATCTCGAACTATGGAGCAGGTATGACCCCTTTCTATACGACGCTGAGCTTGTGGGTCGGTTGTCTGCTGCTGATGTCTCTGCTCACCGTCAAGTTCCAACCGGCGGATTTCAGCTTTACCTCGCATGAAGAGTACCTGGGCAAATATCTTTTGTTTGCTACCTTGTCCGTGCTGCAAGGGCTTATCGTAGCGCTTGGAGATATCTTTTTGCTGAAAATCGGCATTCAAGAGGCCGGATTGTTCATCGGGCTCACGGTGCTTTACTGTGTTGTATTTTCCATGATCATATACACGCTGGTCTCGCTCTTTAACAATATCGGCAAATCGATCGGCGTTGTTCTGCTGGTGCTCCAACTCGCCGGCTCGGGGGGCACGTTCCCGATTCAGGTGACACCGGCTTTCTTTCAAACGATTCATTCGATGCTGCCGTTTACCTATGCGATCAGCGGGCTGCGCGAAGCGCTCGCCGGGGTAAGCTACCCGACGCTGATGAGGGACGTCTGGACGTTGGTCGGATTTTTCGTCTCTTTTTTGGTCATAGGTTATATGTTCAAACCAGCACTCACATCGTTTCTGAGCAAGTACTCCAAGCAGTTGCATCA
The DNA here is from genome assembly GCF_024213375.1 of Paenibacillus sp. MZ04-78.2. GTDB lineage: Bacteria > Bacillota > Bacilli > Paenibacillales > NBRC-103111 > Paenibacillus_G. The sequence goes on from NZ_JANAVJ010000043.1 coordinate 5,250, forward strand.
TTCAGGAGTAATAGGGCACTGAGGGAAATCGCCAGCCTCCAAAGGTTGGCGATTTTTTCTTGCGCGCCGGAATGGCCCTAGGTATACTATCCTTAAATAGGGCAGAGGAACCCACAAATGGAAAGGATGATCGGATTGAAGCCGAATATCGGGGATATATATTGCGTATACGTCGAGCAGTTGCAGCGCTATGCCGCGTGTCAGGTCACCAGAATCAAGGAAAAGTGGGGTAAGCCGCTGGCCGCCGTGCTGGAGCTTGACTGGACCGGGGACAAGCTGCCTACGGAAGAAGAGCTCGATAAGATGAAACCGCTGTACTGCGACCACTTTTCGAACGACCAGCTTGAACATTGGTATGTCAACCCGCAGGTCCCCAAACATTACATTTTGGCGGGAAACCGGCCTCCGCTCGTCACCGAAGATACAAGCAGATACAGCGGTTGGCATACAGGCAGCAGTATGGTCTACCAATTGAAGTGGCGGGGCATTCCCGAAGACCGACGCCGTTCGTTCAAGGAAGCGGAAAGGGACAATACGCCGGTTGTCGTGGGTGGCGTGCAGATGGCCCGCTCGACCAGCGAAATCCGTGACGCCACGCTCCAGCAGCTCTCCGACTTGTCCGAACTGAAACAGCTGCCCTGCCTGACGCGCATCGCCGCCGACCGTCCCTATGAGTCACTGCTGTCGTATGTTAACGACAATCCGTTTATATACGAGCTTCGGTTGGAGAACCACGGCTATACGTCGATCGACCTCCGAAGCAGCAGCTTGGCGCGCCTGATCCTTCAGGCGGATGGATTGGAAGAGCTGTTTTTAAATAAAGGGTTAACCTTTCTATCGTTAACGGGTACCCCCTCGCCCAAGCTGAAAATCCATGCCGAAGACGGCGGTCAATGTCTGACGGCCGCCTTTACCAATAACGTACCGCCGGTATGCGGTCTCGAACGTTTGTCGGGGCTGCACGTGAAACAGGTGAAAGACCTGGATCTTGGGCCGCTCGTCCGAAGCTACCCTCAGTTGAAGGAGCTGCTCCTGGAGGGCAAACCCGGCAACATCGTTAATCTTCAACAACTCGAACAATTAACGAACCTTAGATTATTCAGCACCTACGATATGTTCGGCTTCTCCGGCGAAGCATTTCCCGGCCCGGAACGGCTGCCCAACCTTACTTGGCTGTGGATGGAAAGCCTGCCCGCCGACGCCGCCAAAGCAATTAAGGACAAGTACAAGAAAGAAGCTCCCAAAGGTCTGGACCTGTCGATCACCAAGCCGCGCAAGCCCGAATGGCTGGCCGAAAATTTCAATAATCCTTTCCGCGACTGGGACGGACGGGACAACATCACGGAGGCTCGGGCCAAGAAAGCAATGAATCTGTACAAAAAGACACTTGCGGCCATAACGGCATTAGCGGAACAAATTCGGGGCGGCGGCATGACGGCAGCCGAGGCGGAGTCTGCGCTGGACACATTAGTGTCCGCCTACACCGAAACGTTCAATAAAATGGACCGCAGAAGCGGCTTTATCGAAACGGTGGAGCGCGAGGAAATATATATGGTGCTGAAGGATCTGCTCAGCGGGGCACAGGAGCAGTTGTCTGCCGCAGGCGTCGAAGTGGACGTGGATAAGCTGTTCGACACGTTCAATGAGCTACGCGATTTTTAACGCCGGTAACCTTTAACGCAATAAGTAAAAAAAGGGAAGCCCCGCTGTAGCAGCGAGCGCTTCCCTTGCTTCGTTTCGTTTAAAAAGGATTCATTACATGAAAAAAGACATTGGGCGACGCCATCCGGTAATAGTAGCTGCACCAACCGACGCCGCGGTTGTTGAACCGGTTGGACGAGCTGTACACGAGCCGCTCCTGCTCCAGCTCTTCGATCTGCCCAATTCGGCCCTCCACATAATCGAGCAGCCTTAACGAAGCCGTATCCAGCCGGTTGACGACTCCGCCGTAGCGGATATCGATGACCTCCCAGCCGAACGGCTTGAACATCCGCAGCCACTGGGCGCGATGGGCGGCCCGCAGCTCCCGGACCGCTTCCGCAATCTCCGGCAGCACTTCCGTCGCGATGCGCCGCAGCGTCCCCGTATCCTTATCGTCGTACGCCCGCTTGAGCTCGATGCCGATCTCGCTCTTCCGCTTCAGCACGCCGCACAGCCTCTCCGGTACCTCGAACAAGTAATCCAGCTCGGCCTCCTTGACGCGCCGGCTGCGGATATCCTGCTCCACCTTCGTATAATGCGCGGACAAGTCCAGTCCTTCGATCTGCTTGTCGAACAGCCCGAGCAGCACGTCCTGGTACAGTAAAAACTTGGAAGGATTGCTCTGCGCCTGGTTGTTCGGCTCGGAGCCGGGCACCTCGTCCAAATCCTTGAACGTCAGGAAGGCGTCGGCCTCGATGCCGGTGCAGAACTTGACTCGCTCCGCCAGCTTCGCTTCATCCGGCTTCGCTTCCGAATACGCGTGCTCCGCATAGAGCTGCAAGCCGAGCAACGCCGCAAAAGGATTGCTCTCCATGCCGTCGTCGCCCCACATCGTCGCATAGACCTCGCGGATGCCTTCTCTTTTGCACACCTGCAGAGCGGCATCGGAGGCATTCAACGACAAGCCGTAATTGACCCCGAACGTGTTAAACACCCAGACGGCGCCGGCAAACACCAAATTGCAGCCGAGCGGACGGTGCTTGGCAATGAGGTTCTCGTAGTCCTCCTGCTCCATGTGGTTATAATCCCAGTACACCATGTCCACATCTTTCGGAATGCGGCGCGCCATCTCCTCCGGAATCTGCGTTTTCATGTCATAATAATCGCTGCCGTTCTGCGAAGCGAGCTTCAGGAACATATCGCTCCACATCATCGCTTTCAAACCGCGGCGGCGCGTCATGTCCAGCACTTTGTCCAGATGTCCAATCATAATCTCGAATCGGTTCGTGTAGCCGTTGTGGTCCAAATATTTGCCGCGGCCGACCTCTTCCGCCTCGTCCATACCGATATGGATTTTACGGCTGCGGAACGGAGCGCTGACGGACTCGATCATCTGTTCGACCAGCCGGTCCGTCCGCTCGTCCCCGACTAAAAGCGCGCCTTTCGTATCCTTGTAATGCTTCACCGGCTCCCACTTCAAGAACTCTTCCAGATGCGCCAGGGCCTGGATGCTTGGGAACGCCTCGATGCCGAATTGGTCAGCGTAATCGTCAATCTCTTTCAGCTCCGCTTGCGTGTACCGGCCGCGCATATAGCCGAAATAAGGTTCCTCGCTAATTTCGTACGTATCTTCCAAATACAGCATGACGCTGTTTAATCCCATTAAAGCCATCTTGCGAAGCATAAATTTGAAGCTGTCGAGCGTCAACACCGCATTGCGGGACAAATCGAACATCGGTCCGATCGTATCGAACTGCTGCTTCTCCCGAAGGTGAAACGGCTCCCCATGAAGGCCGTGCTGAACAAGAAGCCCAAGCCCGCGATAGAACTGATGCTTTTGACCGTAGCGAATGTAAGCCTTCCCCTGCTCCATGCCGACTTCCAGCTCGCCGGACGACGGCTCGACCCGGACGACGATGCCGTCTTCCGCCTCAACAATCTGAAGTTCCTGTGATAATGCGCGAATTCCCGGCAATAAAACGTTTAAATTTCCTTCAAACCGCAGCTTCATCTCTGTTCCTCTCCTTAGTTAAGTATCCTATCTGCTTCTATTATAAGAGAAAGCTGCGGTTTAGGGAATGCGTTACAAGGATGAATCGTAGGTATAAAATCCTTTGCCCGTTTTGCGGCCGAGTCGGCCGGCTTTGACGTATTTGCGCAGCAAGGGGCAGGGACGGTATTTGCTGTCTCCGAAGCCGTGGTGAAGGATCTCCATAATGGACAGGCACGTGTCCAGCCCGATGAAATCGGCCAGCTCCAACGGCCCCATCGGATGGTTCATTCCCAGCTTCATCACCTTGTCCACCGCATCCGGAGCCGCAACGCCTTCGTAGACGGTATAAATCGCCTCGTTGATCATCGGCATCAGGACGCGATTCGATACGAAGCCGGGAAAATCGTTCACCTCAACGGGCGTCTTCCCCATGCGCTCCGCCAAATCGCGGATTTGCCCGAATACCTCGTCGGAGGTTTCCAAGCCGCGGATAATTTCAACCAGCGGCATCACCGGAACCGGATTCATGAAATGCATGCCAATTACCTGCGAAGGCCGCCCGGTCACGGCGGCGATCTCCGTAATCGGGAGCGAGGACGTATTCGTAGCAAGGATCGTATGCGGCGGGCAATGGTCGTCCAATCGCTTGAACAGCGTCGTTTTATGCTCCATGCTTTCAATAATCGCTTCAATGACCAGGTCGGCCTGCGCCGCTTGATCCAACTGGGCACAAGGGACAATCCGCGCCAGAATGCTTGTTTTCTCTTCCTCGGCAAGCTTTCCTTTCTCCACGCTCCGGGCAAGACTTTTCGTCAGCCTGTTGATGCCCTGATGAAGGGACGCTTCGGCAATATCGTGCAGCAGGACGTTCAATCCTGCCGCTGCGGCGACCTGGGCAATGCCGCTGCCCATTTGCCCTGCGCCAATCACCATAACCGTCTGTATCGTCATGCTCCACGCCTCCCATTCTTCCATTTTTGTGTAATGCAATAAATCGGGCTGGCCGAACGTCGATCACATATTTCGACGGTACTGCCCGCCCACTTGATAAAGCGCATGCGTAATTTGCCCCAAGCTAGCGGCTTTGACGGTTTCCATCAGCTCGGCAAACATGTTGCCCCCGTCCAAAGCGGTCTGCTGGAGCCTCGCCAAAGCGGCCGGAGCCTCGTCTTGATGCTTCGCTTGAAACGCGCGCAGATTGGCGATCTGCTGCTCCTTCTCCCCGGTGGTGGCGCGGGCCATCGGAATCGGCAGATCGTCTACCGGCGGGTTCGGATTCTGGAAGGTATTCACGCCGATGATCGGGAGCTCGCCGTTGTGCTTTTTCGTTTCGTACAGCAGCGATTCATCCTGGATTTTCCCGCGCTGGTACTGCGATTCCATCGCCCCGAGCACGCCGCCCCGGTCGCTGATTCGCTCCAGCTCAAGCAAGACGGCTTCCTCCACCAGATCCGTCAGCTCTTCGATCACGAAGGAGCCTTGGAGCATGTTCTCGCTTTTGGCGAGCCCGAGTTCTTTCGTGATGATCAGTTGAATCGCCATCGCCCGGCGCACCGATTCCTCCGTCGGCGTCGTAATCGCCTCGTCGTAGGAGTTCGTATGCAGCGAATTGCAGTTGTCTATGATCGCAAGCAGCGCTTGCAGGGTCGTGCGGATATCGTTAAAATCGATTTCCTGCGCATGCAGCGACCGGCCCGAGGTTTGGATGTGATACTTCAGCTTCTGGCTGCGCTCGTTCGCCTTGTATTTCTCACGCATCACCGTGGCCCAGATCCGTCGCGCCACCCGGCCGATCACGGTGTATTCGGGATCGAGCCCGTTGCTGAAAAAGAACGACAGGTTCGGCGCAAAATCGTCGATGTGCATGCCCCGGGACAAGTAGTATTCGACATAGGTGAGGCCGTTCGCCAAGGTGAAGGCGAGCTGCGAGATCGGATTCGCCCCGGCCTCCGCAATATGGTAGCCGGAGATCGACACGGAGTAGTAGTTCCGCACCTCGTGATCGATAAAATATTGCTGGATATCGCCCATCATCCGCAGCGCGAATTCCGTGGAAAAAATGCACGTATTCTGCCCCTGGTCCTCCTTCAAAATATCCGCCTGCACGGTTCCGCGAACCTGCTTCAGCGCTTCCTTGGCGAGCTGCCGCCTTTCCTCGTCGGACGGCTCCCTCCCCTGCTCCTGACGGAATTGGTCCGCCCGGCCGTCGATCGCCGTATTCATGAACATCGCCAGAATGATGGCCGCCGGGCCGTTGATCGTCATCGAGACCGAGGTCAGCGGATGACACAAATCGAACCCGGCGTACAGCTTCTTCATATCGTCCAAGGTGCAGATGCTGACGCCGCTCTCCCCAACCTTGCCGTAGATGTCCGGGCGGTAGTCGGGGTCCTCGCCGTACAGCGTCACCGAATCGAACGCGGTGCTGAGACGCTTGGCCGGGTCGTTCTTCGACAGGAAATGAAACCGGAGGTTCGTCCGCTCCGGGGTTCCCTCGCCCGCGAATTGACGCTTCGGGTCCTCCTCCGTCCGTTTAAAAGGAAACACCCCGGCCGTGTAAGGAAACGTTCCCGGGACATTTTCACGGTACAGCCAGTTCACCAGATCGCCCCAATCGTGAAAGCCGGGCAGGGATACCTTGGGAATCTTGAGCCCGGACAAGCTGGTGGTCGCAAGCTCGGTGACGATCTCTTTGTCCCGAACCTTGGTGACCAGTTGCGCGCCCGCATAGCGGCTGCGCAGCTCCGGCCAGCGGGCCAAGAGAGTCCGGGTCCCCGGGTGCAGGCGCTGCTCGTACTTTTCTTTCAGCTCCTGCAGCATGGTGATGCTGTCCTCCGTCGCGTGCTCCCGCTTCAGCGCCTGCATCGTTCCTTCGATTTGGTAGCAGGCGCGCGCAAATTCCGCTTCCTTGTCGACGAAAGCTTTGTAGCTGCGAACGGTCTGCACGATCTCTCCCAAGTACCGAATCCGTTCGCCGGGAATGATGACCTGCCTCTTGAAGCTTTTCTCCGTTGAGAAATCCGGAACCGGCCAGTTGCCGCCGCATTTGCGGCTCATCTCGGAGATGAGCGCGGTAAACAGCCTGTTGACTCCGGCGTCGTTAAACTGGCTCGCAATCGTCCCGTACACCGGCATCGCTTCGTAGGGCTGCTCGAACCATCCGCGGCTTCGCTGTACCTGCTTTTTCACCTCGCGCAGCGCGTCCTCCGAGCCTCTTCGTTCAAACTTGTTGATCGCGATCAGATCGGCGTAATCGAGCATCTCGATTTTTTCCAGCTGCGAAGGCGCGCCGAATTCGCTGGTCATGACATACAGCGTCAGATCGGAAATTTCCGTAATCTGGTGATCTCCCTGCCCGATTCCGCTCGTTTCCACCAAAATCCAATCGAAGCCCGCCGCCTTGACCACCGCCAACGCTTCGCGAATCGCCTGCGACAGCTCCTTGCCCGAATTGCGCGTCGCCAGACTTCGCATATAGACGCGATCCGAATGCACCGCATTCATGCGGATACGGTCTCCCAGCAAAGCGCCGCCCGTCCGCTGCTTGGTCGGATCGATGGACAGGATGGCGACGCTCTTGTCGGGATAATGCCGCAGGAACCGGCGGACCAGTTCGTCCGTGAGCGAGCTTTTTCCCGCGCCGCCCGTACCGGTGATCCCGACAACCGGGGCGTCGGACGGCCAGCCCTTCATCTGCTCGAACACGGCATGCAGCTCGGGGCTGGAGGAAACAGACGCGCCGCTCAGGCTCTCGGCGGCCGTGATGCTTTGCGCGATGGCGCGGTGATTCCCCTGCTTCAGTTCCTCCAGATCGGGCACGTAGCCCGCAACCGTTGAAAAATCGCATTCCTCCAGCATGACATCGATCATGCCTTGCAGTCCCAGCTTTCTTCCGTCCTCCGGCGAAAAAATACGGGCAACGCCATAGTCGTGCAGCCGCTTCATTTCCGAAGGAATGATGACGCCGCCCCCGCCTCCGTATACGCGGATATGGCTTGCGCCCCTCTCCTTCAATAGATCGATTACGTATTGGAAATATTCAACATGCCCGCCTTGGTAGCTGGAAATGGCGATGCCCTGCACGTCCTCCTGGATCGCCGCTTGCACCACCTCGTCCACGGACCGGTTGTGCCCCAGATGAATGACCTCCGCGCCGCTAGCCTGCAATATTCGACGCATCACGTTAATCGAGACGTCGTGACCGTCAAACAAAGCGGAAGCGGTAACAAATCTGGCCTTGTACTTTGTTCGATACACTCGCGCAGTTTCCAAACCAATCTCTCCTCATAGCGAAAAATCCAAATACTGTCGCAGGACTTCCGCCGCTTACGACTTCAACAGTTCGTTAGAAATGACGATCCGGTGAATCTGGTTGGTCCCCTCGTAAATTTGCGTCACTTTCGCATCGCGGAACAATCGCTCCAACGGATGCTCGTTCGTCCATCCGCTGCCGCCGAGCAGCTGCAGCACTTCCGTCGTGACCGCCATAGCGGTATCGCTGGCGAACATTTTGGCCATGGAAGCTTCCTTCGTACAAGGCTTGCCGTTCTGCCGCAGCCAGGCAGCCCGGTACACAAGCAGACTTGCGGCTTCGACCCGGGCGCCCAGTTCCGTCAGAACGGGCTCCACCGCACGCTGCCGCTCTGTCGGATACCGCGCCTTCACGAAGCGCTCGGTATGCTCCAAGGCGGCTCTGGCAATGCCGAGCGCCTGTGCGCCGATGCCGATCCTCCCCCCGTCCAGAATCGACTTGGCCATGAGGAATCCATGTCCTTCCTGCCCCAGCCGCTGTGCGGCAGGAAGACGTACCTGGTCAAAGGTCAGCTCGCACGTATTGGAGCCGCGCAGCCCCATCTTCTTTTCCTTCTTCTCCACCCGGAAGCCGGGCGCAGCTTTCTCGACCATAAAGGCGCTGACTCCGGAAGACCCTTGTCCCGGATGAGTCGCGGCAAAAACGATATACACGTCCGCTTCGCCCGCGTTCGTAATGAACACTTTCGATCCGTTCAGGATGTAGTCTTCGCCGTCCCGAAGGGCGGACGTCCTGATCTTGGCCGCATCGGAGCCGGCATGGGACTCCGTCAGGGCAAACGCCCCAAGCCATTCTCCCGAGGCCAATTTGGGAAGGTATTTCTTTTTTTGCTCCTCTGTCCCGTAATACAGAATAGGCAAGGTCGCTACCGAGGTGTGGACGGACAAAATAACGCCAACCGCGGCGCTTGCTTTGGATATTTCCTCGATGGCGATCATATACGAAATCATATCCGCGCCGCTTCCGCCCCATTCCCGGGGAACGGGCAGCCCCAGAAGGCCGCAACCGCCCATTTCGTTAACGAGCGCGCGCGGAAAAGCATCGGACTCCTCTATGGCAGGGACGGACGGAGCGATCCGGCTAATGGCGTATTCGCGCACTTTGCTCCGGAAGCGCTCCTGTTCGTCCGTGAGGCACAGCTCCATCAGGCGTCAACTCCCCCTTATTCATCCACCCGAAGCAAAATCGCATCCCCTTGTCCGCCCCCGCTGCAAATGGCCGCAATTCCAAGCCCGCCTCCGCGACGTCTCAGCGCATGAATCAAGGTCAGAACAATCCTGGCCCCGCTGGCCCCGATCGGATGCCCGAGCGCGATCGCGCCGCCGTTGACGTTGACCTTATCCTCGGCCCAGCCGACGAGACTGCCGCTGGCAAGCATGACTGCAGCGAACGCTTCGTTGACTTCGAACAAGTCAATCTCCTGCAAGGACTTGCCAGTTTGTTGCAGCAGCTTCTGAATGGCGAGTCCGGGCGTTATCGTATAATATGGCGCTTCGACAGCAACGGTCGTATGCCCGATAATCGAGGCAAGCGGCGAGTGGCGTTCGCGGACCGCTTTTTCCTCGGACATGACGACCAGCGCGGCCGCCCCGTCACTAATGGCTGAAGCATTGCCTGCGGTCACGGTGCCTCCCTGCACAAAAGCGGACGGCAGCTTGGCGAGCTTCTCCGCATTCGTATCGGCGCGGGGGATTTCATCCGTATCGACATCCGCGTAAGAGCCTGCCCCGCAAGCGACGGGCACGATCTCGTCCTTGAACAGCCCTTGCCGTATCGCCTCCACGGCTCGCCTATGGCTCCGCAGCGCCCATTCGTCCTGAAGCTGGCGGCTGATGCCTTTCTCGGCGCCGATTCTTTCGGCGTACTCTCCCATGTGGACATGCTGAAATGCACAGTGCAGCCCGTCTCGTATCATCAGGTCCGTCACCTTCTTGTCCCCGAGGCGGTAGCCCCAGCGCGCATCGGCCGTCACGTACGGCGCGTTGCTCATGCTTTCCATCCCGCCGGCTACGATCGTCTCCGCATCGCCGGCCCGAATGATTTGATCGGCCAGCGTAATGCTGCGCATGCCGGAGGCGCATACCTTGTTGATCGTCTCCGTCTGCACGCCCCAGTCCAATCCGGCCAGCCGCGCCGCCTGACGCGACGGAATTTGTCCCGCCCCGCCCTGCAGCACCATGCCCATAATGACCTCATCGACTTCGGAGGGAGCCACCTTTGCTTTGTCCAAAGCTCCTTCGATGGCGATGCCGCCGAGCTCGACGGCTTGCTTGCTTTTCAATGCGCCCCCGAATTTCCCTAATGCCGTACGGGCTCCCCCGACAATCACAGATTTTCTCATGGCTTCTCCTTCCGGGCTTTCCGCAAGAAAGCCGCGTAGTCCTAAAAAATTTCCCGCCTTCCAGCTACGAAGGTCATCCGCTTCCAGCCCATACGCCCATGCCTTTGAGCATGTGCAGCGCTTTAGCATCGCGCATGTACCGTTCGACACGGTACTCCTTCATATAACCGTAGCCCCCGAGGATTTGCACCGCATTCGTCGTTGAACCCACGGCGGCATCGGCCGCAAAAGCAAGCGCTCGAGCGGACGGTTCGGCATGACCCAGCCCCTTGTCCTCATTCCACGCGGCTTGACGGACAAGGAGGCTCGAAGCCTCGGCAGCCGCGCACATTTCGGCCAGCATGAACGCCACCGCCTGATGCCGCGCAATCGGCTTGCCGAACTGCGTCCTCTCCTTGGCGTACGCCAGCGACGCCTTCAAAGCTCCTTGTGCAATCCCGGCCGCCAGCGCCGCCAAGCCGTATCGGGCGCTGGCCCACGTCTCCCCGGCGATGGCAGCCCCTTGTCCGACACTGCCGATCAGCTGTCCCTCGGAAAGACGGCACCGGTCAAAAGTCAGATGAGCCATACCGGAGGAGCGGAGGCCAAGAGCTTGGGTGACGGGCCGTACCTGCAAACCGGCCATCCCCCGCTCAACGAGAAATGCGGCGGTTCGTTCGGGTTCCCCCTCGCCTTCCACATTCGCATATACCAGGAACAGGTCGGCTACTGTGCCATTAATAACGAACTCCTGCGTCCCGTCGAGAACGTACCCGTCCCCATCCGGCTTCGCCGCCAGCGTGAAGGCAAGCGGAGGAAGCCCTCCGGGCCTTGGGGGAAGTGCTCCGGCCCCAAGCTTCCGGCCCTCGATCAGCGCTTGCAACTGCTTCGCTCCGCCATGTTGCCCGAACCTGTACACCGGCCACGTCACAAGCTGAACATGCGTCCACAGCGCCGCCCCTAGCGAAGCGCAGCCTCCGGACAGCTGCTCCAGCAGCAGGACGTAGCTTGCGAAGCCTCCCCCGGCCCCGCCGTCCGATTCGGGCCAAGGCAAGCCGGTAAAGCCCAGCGCCGCCATCCGGTCGAACATTCCGCGGTCAAACGCTTCCGCTTCGTCCAGCTGTTCGGCCTTCGTTTCCACTTCCTTGGCGACAAAATCGCGCACCATGTCACAGATCATTTCCTGCTCTTCCGTAAACTCGAACCTCATGAAATCTCTCCTTTGAACTGCAAAGGGACTTACGATGAAACGGCATTCTACCCCCATGTTATGTACTATTTAGAATAAATATGATGTCATAATGGAACCTGAATCCGTGAAGTGAGCTTTTTGAAAAAATTGAGATCATGATAATATAGAAGGGAATACAGTCTGAGGTGGGAGACGCATGATGAAAATCAATTTGTTTGCTCCAGAGAGCTCATTCTTTCTACACATGCCGGTCTTGCAAGCGCTTGCAAATTGTTTTCTCGTACAGGATTTAAAAAAGCGCTTTAGTCATACCAAGAAGCCACATCCAATGAACGTCAGTCACGCTGAACAATGGGGATTTTAATCAAACACCGTTTACCGTTGTTTCTTAACGACATGTAAAATATATCATATGAGGTAAAAAAATTGAAGTAGTTCTTTTGTATTAATTAAACATTGGTTGGCAAATTATGAGCGGAATTCCCGCCTAATAATACTGGCGGGGTTTTTACGTTTAATACAATTTTTGGATTGGTTTCGTAGTGGATTCGGAAAAACCTGAGACCCGGAGGATGCGGCGGAGGCGTTCCTGTATTTGATGCGCTAAAGACATTCCACCGGACAGATCGTTGTGGTGGACGGCGGCACGACATTGGTATAACGAATATGGAATGGCCCGTGCCATCATTCCGAAGCCTTCTTTTCATGCATGGCCTCTCGGTATTTGCCGGGGGGCATGCCCATTTTCCGGGAAAACGACCTTGTGAAGTAGTGAATGCTGAAAAATCCGGATTTCTCGGCAATTTCAATCAAGGATAAATCGGAGTGCTTCAATAAATACACGGCTCGGCGAATTTTTTCTTGTTGAACAAAATGGATATAGCTCATGCCGAGCTCCTGTTGAAACAATCGGGACAAATGGCGGCTGGAAAGATGAAGATAAACTGCCACTTCCGCCAACGTCATCGAGTGCGAAAGATTGTCTTTCACGAACCGGATCGCCCGATTCAACGCATAGGCGGCTGGCTTATAACCGGAAGCGCCAAAGCCCGAAGCTGGAGCTTCAGCTTGAAATGTGGAGCAGAAAGAGAATAATAGCGACAGGGCAGCGCTCTTCACGTAGTGCTCCGTGATGGGGACCGGTTCTTGCACATGCTTCAGAAGCGCGGTCCAGATTAGTGTCGCGGGATTCGCGTATGCATCGTAGATCACAATGCGATCGACAACCGCAAGCTGCCGAAACTGCCGGACAATGGCAGGGTCCGTGTTCTCTTCATCGACTTCGAAAGCGACGTACAGGAGAAACATGCCTTGCTTACTGCGAATTTGGTGGCGGATGCCAGGTCGCGATAAAAATAACGTTTCCTTGTCCAAGGGAAAGAGATCGTCGCCGTCCATATACATCCCCTCTCCTTCCAAGACATAGCAGATTTCAAAAAAGGAATGCTGATGAACGGGGTTGTCAAAATGAGCGGGTTCGATTCCCCAATAATGGATGGTGAAGGAGGCGGATTGGTTCTGGAGACGCGGGACGATTTCGTTTAAATAGGCTTGAATTTTATGCGGATGATCAAACATGATCCGGCTCCCCCTTGGCATGAATGTCCGAAATGTGCAACGACTTGACTGATTTGATCAAATACAACCAGCCCGTTTGTCTCTACAATAACATCATGGATAGCGATCCATCAATTTGGGGGAGGCTGACAGGATGATTACCCAGGAGCAAGTTGATTTTTATCATGAAAACGGATATTTGTTGGTGAAAGGCGTATTCAACAGCGAGGAAGTGGAAGAAATGCGAACCGCAACCGATGCGATTATCGACCGTGCGGCCAAATCGAAGTTCGATCGAAGCGACACGTGGCAAGGCGATTATTTGCCGCCGGAGCAGTTGAAGAAGCTCGTATTAAAGGGATTCCACGATGTACATTATCATGACGCGGTATTTACCCGGGCGCTATGCCATCCTAACATGGCAGCCGTGTTATCCAGTTTGATTGGCCCAAATGTGCAAGTCCATCATTCGAAGATGCTGGTCAAGCCCCCGGAAAAAGGCGCGGCGTTCCCGATGCATCAGGATTATCCGTATTTCCCGCATGCGAAGCATTCGATGATCGCGGCAAGTATTCACTTGGACGATTCCGACATGGAAAACGGCTGTCTGTGCGTCATTCCCGGAACGCATAAAAATGGCCCGATGCCGCACGTAGGAGCCCACTATCTGAACCATAAAGAGTATCCGATCTCGTCGGGCACGCCTTGCCCGGCAAGTGCGGGAGATGTTCTGTTCTTCAATTACTTGACGATTCACGGCTCCGACGTCAATCGAAGCACTCGGCCGAGAAGAAACGTGCTGGTTCAATACCGCGATCCTGAGGATTTGCCGACGGAAGAGGTTCACGTGAACTGGGGGCAAGGGCTTATGGTTTGTGGTCATAATCCGATATTCAAGGAATATAAGGGGGCTCACTAGGCTAGTTTTGCAAGCAAAGCAAGGGGTTGTCCCAACTGGACAGCCTCTTTGCTCCACAGCCTCCCTGCAAACGAATGGAATTCCCCTCGATTCGTCACTTGTCCTTTCCTCCTCCGAAGCTTATCTCATAGGTATAACCCCCCTTCATGTTATCAGACGCTTCTCTCAAAATTCTCACAAGCTCACCATCAGCGACTCTGCCGAACCTGATCAACAATAAACCGCTGCATGTTGTCGGCTAAAGCTACTGCTTCTTTTCTTATACTTTTCAATACAAAAGAAAAGTGGCCCCTGTAGTGCCATGAAACCGGCTAACCGGAGAGATGCAGCGCCCTTCATTCTAAGGCAGTCTCCTTCATAGCCGTGTTAAAAAGGAATAAGCACTGGTTCCGTCGAACTTCTTCGTATGATGCGAATGAAATATAACACCACTCCGAAGTATATAGTGACCATTATATTATTTCTCGGCATCCTCCTCGGCCTGCGCTGGACTTGGACCGGAATTTTCCCTACATTGGAGCACCCCCGCGCAATCCATGGCGTGCTTGATTTGCGCGGTGTGGACTTGGATCAATCCCCTACCATCTCCTTGGATGGCGAGTGGCAGTTCTACCCTGGCAAATTAGCCTTTCACCAGGACATACCGTTGATGGAAAACGAATCTCGCCCGATTCAAGTTCCGGGAGATTGGAGCAGCCAACTGACGAATGGCTCGGACTCCTCGTACGGGTACGGAACGTATCGGCTGCGCATTCTGGTCGATCCGCTGAAGCAGCCTGTCGCTTTTTGGTTGCGAGACATACAAGCCTCGTCCGGTGTGGAAATTAACGGGAAGGTTGAACCCGATTTCGGAAAGCCTGCCAAAAACGCGAATGAGTACACGCCCAAAAATATCTCCTACACGGCTTCGTACGATGCGGAAGGAGCGACTGAGCTTGAATTGCTTATTCGGGTGGCGAATTTCGACGATCCTTATAACGGCGGTATCCTGCGCTCCATCTATTTCGGCTCTCAGGCAGCGATCGACTATGCGCGTTGGTATTCCATGGGGTTTCAGCTGGTTACGTTTATCGTTCTGCTGCTTCACGGGATGTATGCCTTTATCCTTTATTCGTTTAGCCTGCATGAACGAACGCTGATCATTGTGTTTCTGCTGACGCTGACAACCGGTATTTCGATTATGATCGGCCATGATAACCTGCTTTTGCTACGGCTGCCGATCAACTATACATGGGCGCTGAAGATCAGACTGATCGCCCTCGTATGGCATTCTTATTTTATCTATGTCGTCTTTAGACGCTTTTCTTCGGCTCCTCCGAAGAGTGTTGGCTTACGGATACTCACCGCGGCGCTCCTTGGTTATACGGGATTTCTGCTCGCTGCAAATGCGGCATGGGTTAACGGCTCGGTCGAATGGGGGATATTTTCTTGCTTCTATTTGCTCCCTTTCGCCTTGTTTGCTTATTCAACAGGAACCATGATCTTCAGGAAGCAAGCCGTCAACGACGGCGTCTTCCTAGTGTTGTCTGCAACCGGCATTATATCGAGTCTTCTCTGGAGCCTGTGGAGCTCCTATTCTCCCGTTTATTATCCGATCGATATTATTGCGGCGATTATCGGTTTTTCGACCTACTGGTTTAAACAATATTTCCGCAACGCCAGAGAAAACGCCGTCCTCAACGATCAGTTAAGGAAAGCCGACAAGCTGAAGGATCAATTTCTGGCCAATACGTCGCACGAGCTGAGAACGCCCCTGCACGGCATTATTAATATCGCCCAGAGTGTAGTGGTCAAAGAGAAAGCGAAGCTGAACGAGCGCAGCCTGAAAGACATGGAGCTGCTGGTCACCATCAGCCGCCGCATGTCGCATATGCTCGGCGATCTTCTTGATGTCGCACGGCTTCAGGAGCACCGCATCGCGCTGCGGCAAGAGCCTCTGCAGATTCAATCCGTCGTACCCGGCGTCATCGGCATGCTTCAATTTATGATTGAGGGCAGGCCTGTCCGATTGCACATGAACATTGCGGAATCGATGCCGCCGGTCATGGCTGATGAGAAAAGACTGGTGCAAATTTTATACAACCTGGTGCATAACGCCCTCAAATATACGGAGGAAGGAACCATTTCCGTTTCCGCCGAAACCCGGGAAGGGCACGCCTTGATTCATATCTCTGACACCGGGGTCGGCATGGACGAGAAGGCCCAAGCGAGGGTGTTTCTCCCCTACGAACAAGGCTCTTACGGCATGAGCGACGGACGGGGCATCGGACTTGGGTTAAACATCTGCAAGCAGCTGGTGGAATTGCACGGCGGCGCGCTGACCGTTCGCTCCGAACTTGGGAAGGGCTCGGTATTCAGCTTTAACCTGCCGTTAGCCAGCGTGTCAAATAACCCGCTGCTGCCGCCAAGTCCGCTCCAGCCTCCGCAGATCATGGACACCGTGGAAGAAGTACGCGCCGGGGTAATGGCTTCGGATGCCTCCATCGGCGAATTGGCCGCTTCCGTACTTGTCCCGCCGCTTGAGAATGGCGGGAAGGCGAATATTTTGGCCGTGGATGACGATCCCGTCAACTTGAATGTGCTTGTTGGCATCCTTTCATCGGAGCCGTACCGCATCACGACCGCCCAATCCGCCCGAGAGGCGCTGGAGCTGCTGGATACGCAGCAATGGGATCTGCTGATTGCCGATGTCATGATGCCGCACATGTCCGGCTACGAGTTGACGCAGAAGGTAAGGGAGCAGTATTCCTTATCCGAGCTTCCGGTACTGCTGCTGACCGCGCGCAGTCAGCCTGCCGACATTTACACCGGCTTCAAGTCGGGAGCCAATGATTACGTGACCAAGCCGGTCGACGCGCTGGAGCTGCAATACCGGATCAGGGCATTGATCACGCTGAAGCAATCGATCCAAGAACGTTTGCGAATGGAAGCCGCCTATCTGCAGGCACAGATTCATCCTCATTTTCTGTTCAATACGCTGAATTCCATTATGGCGCTGAGCGAGATCGACACGGAAAAAATGCGTCAGCTTGGCAATGCCTTTGCGTCCTTTTTGCGGATCAGCTTTGATTTTCTCAATAAGGGAAAGCTTGTCGAGCTGTCCCATGAGCTGGCACTTGTGGAAGCCTACTTGTTTGTTGAACAAGAGCGGTTCGGCAGCAGGCTGTCGGTCTTATGGGAGGTTGACCCGGGCATCGACTTGCTTCTCCCCCCGCTTTCGATCCAGCCGCTGGTCGAAAATGCCGTCAAACATGGCCTTCTTAGCCAAACCAAAGGCGGTACGGTTCGTATCCGGATTGCCCGAGAGGACGGGTTCATCCATGTTGAAGTCGCGGATGACGGCAAGGGTATGGAGCCGGACAAGGTCAGGCAGTTGTTGAATCCGCCGGCAAAAAGCAGGCGCGGAATCGGACTTTCCAATACGAATCGGCGCTTGACGCAATTGTACGGTCAAGGCTTGTTTATTCGCAGCAAGCCGAAGGAAGGAACCACGGTATCCTTTGTCATTCCAAAGAAGCAGGCCGATCCTTAGCTCACGTAGCGTGAAGGATCCGCCTGCTTTATATCGTGGCGCTCAAGGCGAGATATGCGGATGAAACCAAATCTTATGGAAGTCAAGCCAACCTGAAGCGTTAACTGTAACTCCACATAACGATCTATGAAACGAAGTATTGTTTTTCTTATGGACAAGGTACAGGACAGAATATGTTTTCTGTATCAAATCTTCCATATCCACCAGTTTATTCTGGCGTTCTTTCTCGTCAGATTCGCGAAAAATAGATATTAGGTTTCGGACAAGGTCCTGTCCTATTCGCCATCCTTATGCTTTTGGCATTTATCGCATTTCCATTCTTCTATCGAGGGCAGCAGCTTTGGGAACAACGGCAGGGCCTTGAGAAGACAAATGATTTGGGGTGCTTATATGGGAAAAATTCGGGAGTTTAACGGCAAGGTCCAGCGTGGCCAATCCATAAAGAAGAGCTGTCTCTGCAGTAGAAATCTACTTTTAAAGACAGCTCACGAATTGTCATATAAGAATATTCCGTTACCCTTACTCGTGAAAATCCAGTCCCGAACGAACTTCTTTCACGTACCCGGCGCGAATTACGAAATCGCCGAAATGTTCGCCTTCCTCGCGTTCCTTCGCATAGCGGTTCAAGATAGGCCGCAGCTCCGCAAGAATCTGCGTTTCATCAATATTTTCGCGGTACATTTTATTGAGTCGGTTGCCAGAGAAGCCGCCGCCCAAGTACATGTTGTATCTCCCAGGGGCCTTGCCGATAAAGGAAATCTCTGCAAGCGCAGGCCGGGCGCATCCGTTCGGACAGCCGGTCATCCGAATGACAATCTCCTCTTCGCGCAATCCCGCCTCGTCCAAGATCGATTCGATCTTGTCCAGCAGCGTGGGCAAATAGCGCTCCGATTCGGCCATCGCCAAACCACAGGTCGGAAAGGCAACACAGGCCATCGAGTTTCTGCGCAGCGCGGAATAGTGAATGCCGTCGGTCAGCCCGTATTCCTTGATGAGTTCCTCGATTTTTTTCTTCTTCTGGGCCGATACGTTGCCGATGATCAGATTCTGATTCGGCGTCAGACGGAAATCCCCGTTGTGCACCTTGGCAATTTCCCGCAACCCGGACATCAACGGGTAATTGTCTTCATCCTTCACCCGGCCGTTCTGAATAAAGAGGGTGAAATTCCATTTGCCGTTGCTTCCCTTCACCCAGCCGTAACGGTCTCCATTGTGGTCGAAATGATAAGGTCGCGCTTCCTCCAGCTTCCACCCCAACCGCTGATGAAGCTCGTCGATAAACCATTCCAAGCCGCGGTCGTCAATGGTGTACTTGAACCGGGCATGCTTTCGCACCGAACGGTCTCCATAATCCCTTTGGATCGTGACTGTCTTTTCTGCCACGTCGACGACCTGCTCCGGCGTGACAAAACCGATCACCCGCGCCAGCTGCGGATATGTTTGCGGATCGCCGTGCGTCATCCCCATGCCTCCGCCGACAGCCACGTTGAAGCCCAGCAGCCGCCCTTTCTCATGAATCGCGATGAAGCCAAGATCCTGAGAGAAGACATCGACGTCGTTGGAAGGCGGCACGGCAATGCCGATCTTGAACTTACGCGGCAAATATACCGGTCCATATATCGGTTCTTGCTCTTCTCCGTCGCGGCTGTCGACAACCTTCTCTTCATCCAGCCAAATTTCATGGTAGGCTCTGGTTCGCGGATCAAGATGATGGCTTATTTTCTTGGCCCATTCGTACACCTGCTCGTGAATTTCGGAAACGTACGGGTTCGGGTTGCTCATCACGTTACGATTGACATCCCCGCATGCCGCAAGCGTGCTTAACAGCGCTTCGTTGACTTCCTTGATGACCTGTTTCATGTTCCACTTGATCACGCCGTGAAGCTGGAACGACTGACGGGTCGTGAGACGAATCGTTCCGTTAGCATACTGCTGTGCGACCCGGTCCATCATGAGCCATTGCTCCGGCGAAACGACCCCACCGGCAGCCCTCACGCGCACCATGAACTGGTAGGCCGGTTCCAGCTTTTGTTTATTCCGCTCGTTGCGAAGATCCCGGTCATCCTGCATATAGCTTCCGTGAAATTTCATCAAGCGGTTATCGTCCTCGGGAATGGAGCCCGTGATTCTGTCATGGAGCGTTGCAGCAAGCGATCCCCGCAGGTAGTCGCTTCGCTTCTTGATCTCCTCTACATCGCTATGAGGCGCACTATTGGCTGAAAGTAAATTATTTTCGCTCATGTCCCTATCCCCTCTCGTTATCTTTGGAGCCTGAACTCAGTAGACATCTCGCTGATAACGTTTATCCTGTTGCAATCGTGCCAAATACTCTGCAGCGGCCTCTGAGCTAAGTCCGCCCTCCCGCTCAATAATGGAAGCGAGAGCGGCATGAACGTCATGCGCCATGTGCTTTTCGTCTCCGCACACGTAGACGCTGGCCCCTTCCTGCAGCCACTGATACAATTCCTTGCCATGTTCAAGAATGCGGTGCTGCACATAAACCTTCTCATCCGTATCGCGGGAGAACGCGACATCCATACGGGTCAGCACGCCGTCTTTCAGCCAACGCTGCCACTCGACCTGGTAAAGGAAATCCGTGGAGAAATGGCGGTCGCCGAAAAACAGCCACGTCTTGCCCTGCGCCCCGGTTTCCTCTCGTTCGCCCAAGAAGGCCCGGAACGGAGCAGCGCCTGTGCCGGGTCCGATCATGATGACCGGCGTATCCGGATTTTGCGGAAGCTTGAAGTTCGGATTGTGCTGGATAAATACCGGCAGCGAATCGCCCAGTTCCAAATGCTCGGCGATATAAGTCGAGCAAACCCCGTATCGCTCTCGTCCATGTGCTTCGTAGTGTACCTTTCGGACCGTGAGATGCACCTCGTCCGGGTACGCCTTCGGACTGCTGGATATGGAATAAAGACGCGGCGGCAGCTTGCGAAGAATCGATACGAATGATTTGCCCGATACTCCCTTTAGCTGGTAATCCTGCACCAAATCCAACACATCCCGGTTTTTGATATACGTTCGAAGCTCCTGCTCACGTCCCGGCGCAAGCAGCTCCTGCAGGCCGCTATCCGGGAAGAGATTGGCCGCTTGCTCCAACAGCGGCTTGGTCAGAACCGTAATTTCATAGTGGCTGGTCAACGCTTCAAGCAGCGGGCGTTCGTTGCCGTTTTTATCGACCGGAACGAGCTCCTCCCGGTTCCAATCCAGCGCCTGAATCAGTTCATCGACAAGTCTGGGATGATTGTTCGGATACACGCCCAAGCTGTCGCCCGGCTCATACTGGAGATTGGACCCTTCCAGCGAAATCTCCAGGTGACGGGTTTCCCGGTCCGATCCGCGGCCGTTCAGATTCAAATTTTCAAGCACTGCGGCTTGAAACGGGCTAGACCTTGAATATTCCGTCTGCTGCGTCTCGCTGCGGACGGTTGCACCGCTGCCACTTGCCAAGGACGAGGCCGCCGGGGCCTCGTTCAGAGAGGCCACGACACGATCTATCCATTCCGCCGCGGAATCCTCAAAATCCACATCGCAGTCGACGCGTGCGGTAAGCCTTTTGCCTCCGAGCTCCTCAAGACGCTTGTCGAAGTCCTTGCCCGTCTGGCAGAAAAATTCATACGAAGTATCCCCCAAACCCAGTACGGAAAACCGCAAGCCTTCCAATTGCGGCGCTCTCTTGCTGTGCAGAAATTCATAGAAAGACAGCGCGTTATCCGGCGGTTCGCCTTCCCCGTGCGTACTCACCAGAATGAGCAGATTTTCAACCTTCTTAAGCGTATTTGGCTTGAAGTCGCTCATGGAGGAAAGTGTTGGCTGGAGGCCCTGCTCCTTCAGCTTTTCGCTCAGCTTCTTGGCCAGCTTCTGGCTGTTGCCGGTCTGGGACCCGAACAGCACCGTAACCTCCTTCGAGAGGACCGGTTGGTTCACGGCCGGAGCAGCCGCCGAAGCTTCGGTTTTGTGCAGAGCCGTCAAATAACCGCTCAGCCAAATCTTCTGCACCTCCGTCAGCGTAGGCAGCAAGCGATTGAGAAGCTCCACCTGCTCTTGGTCAAAAGGACTGTTCATCACCTGTAATATCAACAATATGCACCTCGCATAGGATGAAAATAATTCCTAGTATTCTTATATAATTAATTTATTCATACCTTCAAGCTATCACAGCCGGGTAAACGGATCAATTAAAAGGATTTTATAGCTTTTATTAGTTTTGCTGATAAATCGCCGACCTTACCGGATCACAAATAATTATTGCCCAAAAATTCAATATCCGATATATTGGTTTTATGAAAAAAGATCAGATTAAACCCATTCAACGACTGTCGTTAAGAGATGAAGTGTATCAAACTTTGAAAAAGTGGATTATCACCTTGGAATTGCATCCAGAGGAACGCTTGAGCGACAAAGAACTGGCGGAAAAATTCGGCATTAGCCGCACGCCTGTTAGGGAAGCGCTCAAAAGGCTCGAAGATGAAGGCCTGGTCGCATCCCTCCCGGGATCGTCCACTTACGTAGCACCATTAAATGTAACGGAGGCGAAGCACGCGTTTACGGTAGTCGCCGTCTTGCACGCTTTAGCGGCAAGGCTCGCATGTCCTGTTTTAACGGAAACGGATCTTCAAACGTTGGAAGCGAGCAATAACGCTTTACAGCTTGCGATTGAACAAGGCGATGTGATTCAGGCCATCGAGGCGGATACGCATTTTCACAAGGTGTTCTTGGACGTGGCGGGGAATCCTGAGATCGTGCTGGCGTTAGAGCGCAGCATCCCCAAAATTCGACGATTGGAGATTTCCCAATTTAATACCTTGAAAGGGTTACATTCCGTGGAGCAGCACAATCACATGATTGCCGCTTGCCGAAATGGGGAGCATGAGAAGGTTGTCCGGCTTGTCGAAGAAAACTGGCTAAGTCTCGGCGAACTGCTAACCCAATCCCCGGAGCCGAGGTGAGTTTAGTTGAAGCCCATTTGGATCGGGGTATGTTCGGCCTTCTTTTTTGCTTCTACTTTTGTTCTCAATGCCTCAATGGAGCTGTCCGGCGGAAGTTGGATTTGGAGCGCTTCGCTGCGGTACCTCTTCATGGTTCCACTGCTCTTGGGCGTGGTACTGGCTAGAAAAAACCTGCGTCCGCTGTTAACGGAAATGAGGAAACAACCTGGAACGTGGTTATTGTGGGGTACTGTGGGATTCGGGTTATTCTATGCTCCCTTATGCTTTGCAGCCGCTTATTCCCCCGGTTGGCTAATCGCCGGCACATGGCAAATGACGATTATCTCGGGCACTTTGCTTGCGCCGTTATTTTGGGAGACGGTACACACCGACAAGGGCCCCCTGCGAACCAGAGGGAAAATTCCCGTTAAAGGTCTGATCATGTCGCTCCTCATCCTGCTAGGGATCATTCTCATGCAGATGGAACATGCCAAGCGCCTTTCCTTGGAAAGCCTGCTGCTCGGAGTGATCCCTGTGCTAATCGCGTCGTTTGCCTATCCTTTGGGTAATCGGAAAATGATGGAGCTCTGCGAAGGGCGCTTGGATACTTTTCAGAGGGTGTTGGGCATGACGATTGCAAGTCTGCCTTTCTGGCTAGTCCTTTCCTTGTATGGCTTGTCTACTGTAGGATTGCCGAGTAAGGAGCAGAGCTTTCAAGCTTTGCTGGTTGCCCTGTTTTCCGGCGTCGTGGCCACAGTCCTCTTCTTCAAAGCAACGGATATGGTGCGGGGAAATATGCGGAAGCTAGCTTCGGTTGAAGCCACGCAGTCGATGGAGGTTCTTTTCGCCTTAGCTGGGGAGCTGTTGTTTTTGTCGATCCCCCTGCCCTCGCCTTTATCTTGGTGCGGGATGATTGTCGTTGTTCTTGGCATGATTCTGCATAGTTACGTGGCGAATAAGCAAGAGGAGAGGCAGTTGAAACCGTCAGCCGCGCTGAGTGATAGAGTATAAAAATATCGCCGTCCAACGCCGACAGAGCGAGTGAACGGCGATATTTTTAATTCATCCCGCATGGCTAGGAGGTCATTTCTTCCAGCACCCTGCCTAACCGGTCGAGGTTCTGTTCATTAGCTTCAGTACAGAATGCCTTGACTCGTTCGAATTCCTCGGTTAGCTTGAAAAGCTGACGGAAAATAACTTTGGTGCGGCCTTCCAGGTTCTCGAAAGTAGCCGTTACCCGAAATTCGTGACCGGATAGATGATCAAGCACGATCCGCTCAAGCGGTACGATCTCAACAAAGACGTTATGGTTCGGGTAATCCGTGCCGTCCGGTCCATGCATGATGAATCGCCACGTGCCGCCTGGCCTTATATCGCACTCATGAAATGTATTCGTGAAGCCATGCGGCCCCCACCAACGAGCGAGCAAATCGGGGGTTGTCCAAGCCCGAAATACAAGCTCCTGCGGTACATCGAAGTCGCGTGTGGAAACAATTTCATTTTTACCCATGGTCATGACCATTCCCCTCTTCAAAGACCTTGCCGAGCGCGTCCAGCATGAGAGTGGTGCCGTGCTCCCGTATTTCCGGTGTATCGTGTCCGTCAAAGTATGCCCCTTGCTCCGTAAAAATGAGTTTCGTGCCGCCCTCCAGCTTGATCAGCTCGACCGTTGTATTCGAGACGGAGACGCGTGTGCTGCCGGAATCCAGGGTGTACGTATAGACAATGCGCTGCTCCGGAACAATTTCCTGGTAACTGGCGTCGAACGTAAAGACCGGCCCTTCCGGCGGCCCGCCGCTGCTGTACTCGCGCCCGCCAACCCGAAAGTCGAAGATCTCCGGCTTCGAAAACCACTTGGCTTTGGCAACCGGGTCGGCCCAGGCTTGGTAAACCCGCTCCGGCGAGGCGGCATAAGTCCGCTCGACAACGAAGGTCGCATGCTTGACAAATCGTTCATTCATTGATTTTCCTCCTTAGGTTTCGGTATTCCTCTTCTCCTCGGCAAGAAAGTCCCCCAACAGATCCAGGTTTCGCTCCCAAATCGTTTGCCGCTCAATGACCAGCTTCTCAAATGACATTTTCATCGCTTGCAGAAGGCTCGTGAAATCTTCCACCGTTACTTGCGCCTTGCCCTGCATAAGCTTGGATACATGTTCGAGCTGCTCCAATAATTTCTGCTGCAGCTTGATCTGCTCTTTGATTCGGTTGATCTGCAAGTTGACGATCTCAAGCGGACTGATTTGCCCGCCGGTTAAAACCGATTTAATCTCCTCAAGAGATAGCCCCAGCTCCTTAAGCGATAAAATCTGGTGCAAACGCGACAGGTCCGATTCATTGTACAACCTGTGGCCGGATTCCGTATGTTCCGACGGATAGAACAGCCCAATTTGATCATAAAAACGCAAGGTTCGTACGGTAAGCCCCGTCAGATGGGCGAGGTCTCCGATCTTCCAATATGTCTTCATCATCATCTCCACTCTTTGGCGCTAGCTTTATACCGGTAGCTTCATTATAAAACCTTACGTTACGTAAGGTGCAAGCATAATTGTTCCGTTCTATCGTGGAATTTTTTTGTAGTTCATCGACGAAAAATGCGAAAGTAGCCTGCCGCGGCGCGGCCTTACTAAAGGTCGGTCGCATGTCCTTGCAAAATGGTTTGTTCGTTATTTAGAAAATGTTCAGAACAACATGGTACGCTTATACAAAATTAGAAAGGACAGTGAGCTTACACGTGAAGACTTACTTCGAAGAGATGCGCAAACTTAGCCACGACGACGAAATGAGATACAAGCTTCTGATCCAGGGAGTCAAGCGGGTATTGGAAGATCGCAAGCGGGGACGTAATAAACTCATGGAAGTTTTTAAAAGGACATGCAGGCCGCGAAATGGTCATTAGCAGAACCAAAATGAATGCGGCGAAACCATGCAAGATTGAAGTTACAGTTCAGCAGCTTGAGGCGGAGGGGGCGGGCCTGATAGGCTGGATGCCGGAGCGAACAAGGCCATTTAGGCCACTTCGCCCATCGCAGAAACATCGGGCCCGCCAGAGGCTCCGGGTCAAGCCGCGGCACCATCATCAGGCATACACTTATCGCGCTCGCTCCCATAAAATTTCCGGGCCTCTATCGCAAAAGCCTGTACCCTGTTCGTTCGATAGGTCTGGTACCGCGCAATAAAGAATACAGTCTGTTCTCTCAACTAAAATAGTCATGTGACTTTCCATAGGCATATGACGAATCCCCGTTTTTGAAGGATTCATTCCCCTTTCTGATATGATCGATCATCTATTATGTTATGAAATCGTTTCGCACCCTTTCGACAAGAGCCATTCTATAACGGCAAACGCCTGTTGTGCATCCTTTTCATAGCCGCAGCTTCCGGATGAACGTGAAGTTCCACGTTTTGTCCGAGGTGTTCCCGTTCTCCACATTCGCGAGTATGGGGATGCGCTCCGGCGAAACAGCTAGCCCAAGCATAATCTGCTTGAGGTCAGGCCGATAGTCTTTGCTATGTCCACGTACGATCTGAAGATCGGCCTCCCCTTCGTAAGCACCGTGCAAACTTACCGATGTCGTGTCGTTATGCAGTGTACCGATCGGCAGGCCAAGCTTGCGCATGGCACGAATGGCGAGCGTGGAGTATACCTTCCACGGCGTGGCCTCATGCAGCTTGTCGAGTGCGCGAGCGAGCGCGTCATCATTCAAATCATCAGCGGTTACACCGTCACCGAACAACAGCTCAACGTCTTGATCACGGTAAAATCGCTTAACATGGCAGAGGGGATCTTTGCCGCTAAGTACATTGATGACAAGGGCTTTGATTCGCGCACCGGGCGACAGCTTGCAGCGGCTCGCATCCCATGGAAGCAGCTCATTCAAAGTCTGCTCAAACTCGATTTCACGACAAAGTCGATCCACCAACACGGCGGGGCCGGAAGTATACGAATACGTTTTAAGCGGAGTATTCACGTGATCGCCTCCAGAGAAAAAACTATACTTTTACATTCTCTGGAAGATGGTAGATGTGTTTTATTCCCCCAATATTATACTGCATATCCTATCAACGTCTTGCTGCGTCAACTCTGGATATAGGGGTAACGTAAGAACCCTCTCAGCAATATATTTTGCCACGGGTGTTTCGTTTGAATTGAATCTTCCATTATAGCATTCAAAGGTATTTGTTAGTGGGTAAAAATATTTTCGTGCTATTATGTTTTCTTTGGCGAGAGCAGCGTGTATCTGGTCACGGGTTTTCCCTAATTCTTTCTCGTTGAACACAACAGGGAAATAGGAATAATTTGAAGATACTCCCTTCTGCGATTGCAACAGTGTCAATCCCTTAACCCCAGATAATCGCTCTCTATAAAGCTCTACAACCCATTTTCTGCTTGCAATATTTTCATTTATACGGCGAATATTACAAATTCCCATCGCAGCAGAGAATTCATTCATCTTACCGTTACCACCTGCAAAGACCACACTTTCAGGAGATACGATTCCAAAATTTTTAATTTGGTAAAGTTGAGCTTTATAATTTTCATTTGCAAAAGTCAAAGCTCCACCCTCAATTGAGTTAAAGACCTTTGTTGCATGGAAACTAAACATAGATATATCACCAAAGTTCCCTATACCTTGACCATTTACAGTAACACCGAATGCATGAGCTGCGTCATAAATAACTTTTAAATTATATTTTTTCGAAATTCTGTCAATTTCTTTCACATTGCAAACATTTCCGTACACATGGACTGGCATAATAGCAGATGTTTTATCAGTGATTAAAGATTCAATCCTATCGACATCTATTGTATAATCATCGTCTGAAATATCACAAAAAACAGGAGTCAGACCTTTCCTGGTAATCGCATGAGTTGTTGAAGCAAATGTAAAAGGGGTAGTAATAACTTCCCCTGTTAAATTGAGAACCTCTATCGCCATTTCAAGTGCCACATGACCATTATTAAACAGTGAGATAATTGGGACTTCCAAATAAGCTTCAAGTTCCTTTTCAAGCTTATCATGTTTCTCTCCCATGTTGGTAAGCCACTTAGTTTCCCATATAGACCTTATCTCATCTATATATTCCTCAAATGGAGGTAATGAGGACTTAGTCACATTGATCATTAGAACACCTCAATTAGTCAATTTACATGCGGCCTTTTTCACACACAAAAAATATGCTTGCACATAAATCGGGATACTGCTGTCCTAGTTCATAACAACCATCTAAATATTCTTTTGAAATAATGTCTGTGTTAAGCAACTGATCCCATTGAAAGTTAGCAAGTGCTTTGAAAAATATTCCTGAACGGTGAATAATTTTAAGTCCTGACCGTCTTATATCTCTTTCTAATGTATCCAACGAGTACGTTATTCTATGTCCATGAGTTGCCTCAGCATCAGTTACGGCACTGTTGTGGCTAATAAGTCCCATTTTGACAGCTATCTGTCTTGATGGAGCATTCGCGTTAGGACAAACTATAAAAAAGCGTCCTTCGTCTGACAACCACTCCGTATTCACTTTTTTGAGTAGTGAAACAGGATCATCAATATGCTCAAGCACATGAGTTAAAACGATATTGTCGTATTTTGTAGGTAGTATTGCCACTTCAAATAATGAATTAATATAACTAACCTTTTCTCCTAATTGTTTTTGTGCCACATTAATAGCTTCATCAGATGCTTCTAAACAAGTAATATCATCAAAGTAAGACAATAATCTTTTAGTAAAGTCACCCTTAAAGCTACCCATTTCAAGACAATTACCTTGCCTGAAAAATGGTTCGAATGATCTTAGCATAAATGGATGCATGACATCAATATCAAAATTGTAAGCATATTTCCGCTCAGGAGTATTTTCTAATTCTTTATTGTAATCTCGTTGTTTAGTCATATTTCCCCCTCTAATCTCGCTAATCCAAAACCATGTCTACCAAACTCATTGCCGTTGTATAGCAAGTAAACATCATCGTTAAAACTGAATACATGAGGATAGCACATCATATCAGAATCCCAGCTGTTTTCGGTAACATTTATTCCTGCTTGTTCATCATCTCTTACCCAATTAACTAGGTCATTCGAGCAAGCATACCCTATTCTGTAAGCTCTGCTACTATTTTTCCGAAAATCTGA
Organism: Paenibacillus sp. MZ04-78.2; assembly: GCF_024213375.1. Lineage (GTDB taxonomy): Bacteria > Bacillota > Bacilli > Paenibacillales > NBRC-103111 > Paenibacillus_G. The sequence continues at coordinate 33,778 of NZ_JANAVJ010000043.1, forward strand.
CGATTGTCTATAGCAAAAAAACATATGATATTTATTTTTGAAATATATTACTGTAGGAAGAGCTTGACTTTCATCATGAAAACTGTCGCTAATAATTTGTCTGTTATCTTTAACCCAGTCAACTCCATCTTTAGAGACTGCATGACCTATTTTATAGACACGATCCGGTTGAGTGTTACTACCAAAAAATTTCCAACTTACACCATATATATACCACATATGAAATACATTATTAATAATTTTCACAAAGGGATCGCCTACTAGAAATGGCTCATGTATAGAAGAAGTTAATACAGGACCATCACCTAATTTTTGAAATGTTAGCCCATTGTCATTTGAAACTGCTAAGCCGATACTCGTATCTACTGAAACGGATGATTTTCTATTCCAACCCGAAGTATAGGCATATATGTCGTTATCATATCTCACAACATTCATTGGAAAAACACCATGCTCGTCAAATGAACCTAATCTACCTAAAGAAATTACTGTATTTTGGGATATATTAATGACCTTTTTAAAGCTCTTATCAAAATCTACGAATGCTATATGACTCAGATATTTATCTTTGTCTTTTTTTCTAGTTGAGAAATATACTCGAACAAAGTCATCAAATACTAATGTCTGCGGTGATTGCGCGAATATTAAACCATAATCCGCAGGGTCAAAAATTTTCCCAACTTTTTTCCATTTCATTTAAGTTAAATCCCCCTGCAACTCAGCTAATCCGAACCCAAATTTGCCAACTTCATTACCAAGATAAAACATGTATATTTTGCCATCAAGTTCGAACACATTTGGGTAGGCAACCATTTCTGAGTCCCAACCATTATTAGAAACATCGATTCCTACTTTGTCATCATCTCTAGTCCAATTTATTAAATCATCGGAATACGCATAGCCGATACGATAGCTATTTGTTTTATTTCTTCTAAAATCAACTGCCTGCCTATAACAAAAGAACATATGGTATTTATTATTACGAAAAATAATATCTGGACAGGCTTGAGCTTCATCTTCCCCTAGTTTATCTGAAATAATATCCTTGTTAATTTTCCTCCAATTCGTGCCATCTTGTGATGTTGCCATTCTTATTTTGTAAATAATTTCTTTTTTACCATTATCCACAAACCATTTACGACCAGCTATATAAGATAAGTAATAAATGTTATGGAATTTCCTTATTTTCGGAGAAGCAATAACAAAAGGCTCATCTAGTGAATAGGATAATATAGGACCTTCACCAACTCTTTCGAACGTATGGCCACCGTCTGTACTTTTTGCAAAACCAATTGCAACATTGAATGGTACAGACTCGCACCTTGTCCAACCTCCATAGTAAGCTAATATCTCATTTCCTTCTCTTATCGCTGAGACTGGATATATACCAAACTCGTCAAAAGTTCCGATATTGCCCAAAGTCAAGCAGGGATTTGTAGCGATGTTGATAACTTCTAACAAGTTTTCTCTATTTAAATCCACAAAAGAACTGTAGCTCACATACTGTTCGTTCTTATCAGGTAATGGTCTGCAGCTGAAATACACTCGAACAAACTTTTCGAACACTATTACATTAGGTGCCTGTGCGAATTGATTCATCCATAATGGTCTATTTTCAATTGTTGAAGGATCAAAAACTACTCCTTTTTTAATCCATTTATACATTTTCATGTTAGCTCCTTCATCATATACTGAGAGTCTAATGATGCTTGACCAATTATCGTAAATTTATGTTTTTCATAATGGGATATTGCCTTGGAATTTGAATTATCAACCTCTAGCTTCATTTTTGTCATACCATATTCCTTAGAGAGATCGCAGCTAAATTGTAATAATAAACTTCCTATTCCTTTGTTTTGATGTAGTACTGATACTGCGATTTGACTAAGATATGCCACCTTTGTCGATGAATCGTTTGCATAAAATACAACTACTCCAGTAATTTCCCCATTATCTTGTGTTACATAGACAAAAGCATGTTCTGCAAGTTTTATTGCATAGGAACCTAGATTTCCCACCCGGCTATCAATTGAAAGTGGAAAACAATCATTAAATCGCTTCAATACCTCAAAAATTTCAGTTGCAGAAGAAATCCTAATCATATCAAGATCCACCTAAATGACGTCATGATTCTTCAACATCTCTTTAACTATGTTGAAGTCATTAAACATCATAATATCAATTATAGAAAGCCACGGTACGAACCCATTGTTAAACTGCTTATATTCTATTTGTTTTGACTTGATAAAGCGCAACTCAATTCCATTGTCCGCAAAAACCTCTTTTGAATACAAGTCTACTCCCCCGATTGCGTTGATGTAGATGTTTGCATTTAACTCTTTACAAATTGCCATAACCTTATCCTGTCCCCTAAGGGAATGGTCGATATTAACAGAAGATGAAACAATCATTTTCGTATGAATATCCAATTCGTCAACCATTTTTTTAATTGAATAATAGATATACTTAAACAAATTAGTCTCCTCATGCAATATGCAATCCTCAAAGATATGAAATAATTGCAGAAAATTCGGAGCCTTTTTATATGCAGCATTGAGCTGGTTAAGTAGCCTTTCTTTGTTAAATTCTAAAGCAACTGTACGATCAATTACGCTTAAATAGTCAGAACTCTTTTGGAGGGGGATCGTAAAATATGCACCTTTTCCGTTTTGTAAGAAACGATTTCGATTGATCCATCCTTTTTTCGTATATTGTATATTGTCATAAACGACAAACACGTCTACTGAATCTATTAACTGAAAATATCCGATATACGGAAAAAAATATGGTTGCATAATTGCTACTTTCATTTTTGCTCCTCTAGCCAGGCTTTAACAATGAATAATAATGCATCAGAGCTATAAAGTATATCGTTGGCACTGTTAATTTCCATATTAATACTGGAAGCCATTTTTTTGACGGCATCAAGAGCTAGTTGGCTATTCCCCGACGGTATAACAATTTTATTAATATGGGTATATCCTTCATCCGAAAGCTTTTTCTCAATAGCTACGTGAGATGCAAACCTCTTAAATACATGATCACCCATAAAATTTTGATTAATTGAAAGCAAGCTAACAATAGTATTTGCACTATATGGGTTGCTTATCAAGAAACGAATTTCACCATTGTCAGATAATAATTTTTTTATATCCTTAAGAAGCAATTCCCCATCTGCATATTCTTCAAAGGGTTTACAAAATAATATATATTCAAATGTCTTCCCATAAAATATTTCTAGTAGATCCGCAGTAGTATCAGCTGAAATAAAATGATCAAATATTTTATTGGAGATATCCCTAAAATCTTTATCAGTCGAGAAATTATATAATGTGACATTAGGATGACCATTTTCTTTATATTCGTTTCGTATTTTGTATGGTATCATTCCAAAGCCCGGGTCAATACATAAAACATTTATAGATTCGTTTTTCTTATGCTCGATATTCGATAATAAGTAACTGACGTTGTTTTGTAAATCATGCCAACCATCGATTTTGTTTTTTTGTTTGAATATTCCCCTACTTATTTGAAGTGAATTGCTTTCCCGCTGTGCTTCACTTAATGACACACTTCCAAAATGGTGACAAAATGTGTCTTTCGCAAGTACAAGCTTATACCCATTTAAACGGAGTTGTAATGATATATCATCGTCACAGAACTCGCCGTATTGAAATATTCGGTCATGACAAATCCCCTTACCGTAGACGCTCATTGGGACAACGTGCACAAACGGGCAAATCCTTTCTCTCTCCAACCATTTGTTAGAATCAAATTTATTATATTTTTTCGCAAAATCTTGCATTTCTTCTATCGTATCATATTGTACAGAAATAGCTTGATTGTTAGATATGATATTTGTGGTTGGTACAACCATCCCTATTTGGCTATCTGACTTTAAACAAATTAAAAGATTTTTAAGCCAATTCTCCGTTACGATAACATCGTTTGAAACAGAAGCAAGAACCTGTCCTTGCGCTGCTCGCACACCTATAAAATAAGCAAGCATCGCACCCGTATTCTTGTGGAAATTAATAACCTTCTTGTTTGCATGCGGAATATTTTCAAAATACTCTTTTGTACCATCACTGGAACCGTCGTTAACTAATATCAGCTCATAATCAATTTCATTTGTATATTTTAATATCGATTCAACACAAAGCTTAGTGTATTCAAGTTTATTGTACGCAGGTACTAATATTGAAACTGCAAATTTATATTCCCCGGTTTTTAGAGATTGTTTTGCATATTGATTTGCATTTGCTAAAGCAAATTCGTTTTTATAGTAATATTCCATCTTGTCAGTATGGGGATAGATTAATCCAAAAAAGTAGATCTCTTCTCGCAACTCCTTTAACAACGGATGTAGCGTAAACTCTACTAATAGTGTTAATTTTTTGCCGTAATTTTGATTGTAATCTTGAAAACAGTCTTCTAAGACTAACAAAATATTTTCGAATACATTTGACATAAAACGTGAGGATACAATTCTCTTTAACCTAGTGACCTCTCCACTACATAATGTCATAACGTTTTGTATGTCCTTAAGAATAATCATACATGTACTTAAATCGTCTTCATTAAGACTTTTAATACAAGATTCGACCTTTGAAGTCATGGTTCCCAAAATATCAACTATCCTAATAACAAAATTCTCATCATTTAGAGCAGATAAATCTTCGTTTGTGCTATCTATAAGCTGATTTCTGATATATATAAGATTTTCTCCGGCTCCTTGATGATCAGAGTCTAACTCAACAGCCCTAGAGAAACAAGATATAGCTGAAGCTATCTCATCCACTTTAAAACAAAGCACACCTTTTAAATTCCAAAAATCAGCATTATTTTCATATTCCATTTCGTTAGATAAAATGAGAGATAAAGCGTTTTCTAAGTCGTTATTTTCAATATACTCTTCGATTTTAATTAAAATATTATTGTTCATATACTATCTCCCACTCAAAGTTTCGAAAGTACTTGTATGTATCCTTCACTCCTACTCTATAATATTATCGGCTTTACCTGAGAAATAGTTAATCGGATATGAAAACTATCGGATGTGAAAATACTGGTATTTTTAAAAAGCTGTGCACGTACTTCATAAGTCATAAGTGATAGGCTGATCCAAAATACTACGAGATTCTATCAAGAAGCTATCGAAGTGTCGCAGGAGCAAAATAAAAAGAAACGCCTTTTCTTTCACTACTGTGAAAGGAATGGCGTCATCTCTTTTCTATATGTATGAAGTATAAAATCAACCTTACTTAAGCATGCAAAATTCGTTTCCAAAACAAGCGGTTTAAAGTCAAACTTACAGTACAATCCACCTGCATCTTCGGTCACAAGTACGAATCTACGTAGTCCTTGTAACTGTGGATGATCAATAGATTGCATTAGCCCTACCACTCTTGCAAATCCAATCTGGTTTCCCCTAGCTAGATATTCCTTCGCAGTTGTGCTCGTAGTATCGCTAGTGGCAAAGAATCTGAAAGTTTAGCTTTCGGACTGATCAGAGACTAATAAAAACGCTCACAAAAGGAAAAATATACCATTTTCTTCCTATTTTACTGTAGCTATTGGCTTTGCAAAAAGTATAGTTTCCTCATCGAAGATCGTATAATGATTAAGGTAATACTCATATCTTGAATCTAATTCTGAGATATATTTGACTATATCACTAAAATCACTAATTTTATGATAAAGGGATATGGCTAAGGTCGGCCTGAACTTCTTTATCGTTTGATTAGCACCTATTAAAGCCGACAGTTCAGCACCCTCTATATCCATTTTGATAAAATCTACTTTTTCAATTTTATAAAGTTCAACAAGATCGTCAATTGACAGGGTTTCACTCTTACCTGTTGTTTGGGGGGTCAAGTTATTTGTCACCCTACTACCCGGCCCAAGGTCTTGATAGTAGACAGTTTCCCCAGAAGAACTCCAAACTGGTTTTTTTACAACTTTTATTATTTCTTTCACAGATGGGTTTAAATTAATGTTTCTATCCATAATTTCCAAATTACTAGGAATAAATTCGTAAGAATAAACCGCCCCTTTGTTACCTACCTCATGCGCAAAATATAGGGCCGTGTCCCCCCAACATCCGCCTGCATCAATAACTGTATCCCCTTCTTTAACTTTAATGTTTTGTTCTAGCTTATTATATTCATACTGTTTCTCTATAAACGTATTACTTACTCCAATTGAATTAAAATATAGCCGTAAATCATACCCAATCTCTGAGAGATCAAAATAATCTAATTCCAAATTCAAGAAAGTCGTTTTTATCGTATCCTTTGAGTTAATTAATGTGTGTGCTTTTTCTCTATTACCCCAATATTCTTTCTGATTTGTAGGGAGCATTACTTTTTGATTTCCAAGAATCCGATAAGCTATTAATTTGATAAGAAGATTGCGTGAATATTCATCACGAAGATGATTGAATAAATTAGCAATTCCATCAAAGTTAATTAAAATTTTTTCTTTATTAAAAGCTGTATTAACATAATTCTGATCGACTATTGGCAAACCTCTTATTTCATAAGCAATGATGTCTATGTTAAAATGATAGTTATTCATTAGCGATGAAAACAACTCATTCAAAAGAATATCTATGAAATCATTGGAAGGTTCCGGCGTGATTTCATTATTTTTTTGAATCTGTCGTGCTTTATTTAGTAACATACCTTTAATCGTTTCAGCAAGTGTGTTGTCTTTTACAAATTGCAAAGATCTTGTGTAATATAATTTGGATTCTTCAAACCGCCCCAGGTGATCATACACTATTGCTAAATTATATAAAATATCAAAATATGTAATATCTGCGATCAGACCTCTTTTTAATACTGCTTCTGCAGATTCAAAATCTAATAATTTTACATAAGCGACGCCTTCAATAGAATATATTTCTGGGTCGTTAATAATTACTTGTTTATAGGCTTTTATAATATCTAGCGCCTCATCTAATTTATCAATTTCAACTAATTGTTCAATCTTAGTTTTTATATCGCGAGCTTGTTGGTTAAGTTCAGTAGACATAGTAGCTCCTTTAATATATATTTGACTTTTATTATAGCATGATGATAATGCAAAATACATGGATTGAGCGTTTACTCTCCGTTTATGTCATTTGGGCATAACTCAAATCTAGCACGCCATCAAATATTTTTGCCGCTACTATGGTACGGTTCACCGTGCATAATCCTCAAAATGTGCAGTAAACCTTTCATTTCAGCAGTAGTGAAATTGTGCAAAATTCCCGCAAACTCCTCATTCCCTCTTACCCTGCTTCCGATAAGCAGTAAATTCAATATACTCACGGATAAACGCCTTTTCATCCTCCGAGAGCTCATGAACAGCACCGACCGATTGGATCTTTTCCCCCAACGAGTCACCCTCTTTTGCGGGTCGGTCTTTACCAGTAACTAACCAATCCAAACTGACTTTAAAAGTGAGCGTCAAATACTCCCCACCTTTCAAGAACCTCAAGCTCATGAGAAAATGAAGGCATCTTGAACGGGAGGTTGC
>NZ_JANAVJ010000044.1 GCF_024213375.1 Paenibacillus sp. MZ04-78.2
TAAGGCTTATTGATATTTTGGCTTCCTGGCAACAGGGCATAGCCGCGTTCCTTGGAAGTGATGAATTGTTGGGTTGCTGTATCCTGCTTGATCGCTTCGAACTGATCTTTGTTGACGTTTTTGTACAGGACATGCCATTCTCCATAGTCTTGAATCGTTTGCTTTTGCATTAACACCAAGTAAGAGGAACCAAGCGTTATAACCGCCGTCACCATGGCCACAGAAATTATAACTCCGATCACGGTCACAAGCGTTTGCTTCTTATTTTTCATTAAATGCCGGAGCGTTAGCTTATGGATAATGTTCATGGCCGAATGACCTCGTCTTTGGCAATCTTTCCATCTTCGATGGCGATAATTCTGTCGGCTTGCAAAGCAATTCGTTCATCATGGGTAATCATAATCAGCGTCTGATGCAAGCTTTTGTTGAACATTTTTAATAAGTCAATGATTTCGCTGCCGTTTTTACTGTCTAAATTACCGGTTGGTTCGTCTGCCAGGATGATAGCGGGCTGATTCATCAACGCTCTGCCGATCGAGACCCGCTGCTGTTGGCCGCCGGAAAGCTGATTGGGCAGATGATTCAAGCGGTTTTGTAAATTTAACGTCTTCACAATATCCTCAAACTGTTTCCGATCCACCTTATGCTGATCGAGCAAAAGCGGCAGCTGGATATTTTCTTCAACCGTCAAAATCGGAATAAGATTGTAGAACTGATAAATCAAACCGATCTGTCTCCGTCTAAAAATCGCCAGCTGCGTTTCATCCAGACTGTACATGTCCGTACGGTCCACAAACACTTTTCCGCTTGTCGGTCTATCTACGCCGCCTAGCATATGTAGAAGCGTTGATTTCCCCGAACCGGACGGACCGACGATGGCGACAAACTCCCCTTTGTCCACCGAGAAGGATACGTCATCAAGCGCTTTTACCGCCGTATCACCTTTTCCATACACTTTAGACAGATGTTCGATCCTTAGAATTTCCATGCTGAACCCTCCAACCGTTTGTCGATAGATTTAGTATATCTGCCCGAAGTGACTTTACCATGACTTGAATTGTGACAGTCTGGTCACTTGGCCCTTGTTAGACGAATTGCTTGTAGAAGCGAATCTGAAATTGGGTTCCCTTATCGAGTTCACTCTGCACCTCTATAGCTCCATTCTGCTTCGTTATAATGCTATGAGCCAGCGACAGACCGATGCCGCTGCTGCCCTCGCCGGCACTCTTTCCTTTATAAAAACGTTTAAAAATATGAGGGATCTCTTCCTTGGGGATGCCTTTGCCATTATCTTCAATCCGAATCTCTGTAAATAGCGGGTTCTCTGAAAAGGAAATCGCGATGGTTCCGCCTGCTTGCGTATGTTCCACGCCGTTTTTTAAAATATTGATGACGGCTTCGGTTGTCCAGTTCAGATCGCCCAGAAAGGAGACGCTATCATCGCCCGTTACCGAAACCGTCTGTTCTTTGATGTCGATCGGAATGAGAACGGGCTGTAACGCTTTTTCAATAAGCTTGGTCACCCTGACTTGATCTTTCTTGAACTGTACGGTGCCTGCGTCGATTTTCGATAGCTTTAATAACGAAGAAACAAGCCAATCCAACCGCTCGAGCTGGATACGAATATTGCGCGTAAATTCCGTTCTTTTCGCTTCAGGCAGTTTGGCGTCGTCTAATAAGTCCGCCATGACCATCATGGAGGTTAGAGGCGCTTTGAGCTGATGGGATATATCCGAAATCGCGTCGGTAAGATGGACTTTGTCTTTATGCAAAAGGGCGCTCTGCTCCGACAGCATGACGGTTACTTTATACATCGTATTTTTCAGAATGCTGAATTCCCCTTCCCGATTATCCCGGACGTCAAGGGAATAGTCGCCGCCGCTAATACGCCGCAAATAGCCGGACAACTTCTCAATCTCGCGATATCTCAATCTCGTAAACAGGAAGGTGCTGCCAATGAGCAAAATGGAAGTCATTAGAACAAGGACCACGGCAGCGAGCGAAAACAAAGCCGCGGCTGCAAGCATAACCAGACTTATCGTGAACATCAACAAAAGGACGAGGCGGATCTCGCGATTACGCAGCATGCTACTCACCGACCTTATATCCTAAACCGCGTACGGTTTTAATGAACGTTGGATCTTTCGGATCATCCTCTAGTTTTTCCCTCAGTCTTTTAATGTACACCGTTAGCGTATTGTCGTTGACGAAATCCCCGGCCACATCCCAAATTTGTTCCAAAAGCTGATTTCTGGAGAGGATCTGCCCGATATGGTTCGCGAAAATCAGCAATAAGCGGTACTCCAAAGCCGTCAGTGGAATTTCATCGCCATATTTATATACCTTGCCTTCCAGTGTATTGATCTGGATAGCATCTACTTCGATGATGGCTTTGGTCTGCGGCTGCTTCTGATATCTTCGCAGAACCGATTTTATCCGTGAGAGCAGCTCGCGAATTCGAAACGGCTTGGTAATATAATCGTCCGCTCCCATATCAAGCCCCATCACGACATTGACTTCATCATCAACGGCTGTCAGGAAAATAACAGGAATATCGCTTTGCTCCTTCACCATTTTACACAATTCGTACCCGCTTCCATCCGGCAGCGTCAAATCGAACAGACATAAAGCGAACTGATCCAACTGCTCGGCTATAACCTTTTTCGCAGATGCGACGTCATGGCACAGAACCGTAGAAAACTGGTCTTGCTGTAGAGAATACTCAAGGCCGGACGCGATAGTTTTATCATCTTCCACAAGCAAAATGTTCATTGGATCATCATCCTAGTTTGAATTTTAATAAAAGGACTATTAGCTTATTATTGTATCATACAAAAGAGGATGATTAGCAAAGAAACAGCCCCCCGCGCTGCAATCCTAGGAGCATCGAAATCTCGGCAAATATCGACATATAAACCAATTTAATTTAATACAGGTGGCCTATGAGAAAAAAATTATAAATCTTCATATCGTCTATGTATATATCCTCATTCTCGGAGGAATCTATGGAACAATGCTTCCCGATGAATCCAAGAGTTATACGCATTGGGAATATGATTATGCCGGAGAACTAGGTAAACCAAGAATTCGCTCTTGTTTTAACCGATGACAAAAGCCATACGACTTTGTAGTAATAGAAGACTATCAGAAGTACCAAGAGTTTAAGCAATCCACATTGAAAAAAGCCCCCATATTTCACATTGAAGAAGAATGGTACAAAAGTTATTGGAAGAGAATACTAAATTAAATGCTGAGTTAGAGAAATATAAAAGAGGTTCCAATCGACTAGTACCTTGACCGAAATAAATTTAAGGCTTTGCGTGAACTTCCTAACGCTACCTTACATCGTCTAACAGAAAAAGCAGTCCTCAGATTTGGCGGTCAAGGTACTAGTACGCCGTCAATACTAAAATAGTGGTCAGCCGCGGCTTCGATGTATGGAAATGCGTCGTTCACAACTCACAGATTAAGCGTTGAAGGCGTACTAGTACACCATCAATCCTTAATATTGTGGGTAAAGACGTTTTAATTTGATTCTTGCTTCGTCGGTGATAAACTGCCAGTCGATACCCTTTTGGTATCGCGATAACGAAGAATGCCATCCATAATCAAGAATTCTAGTATTTTTTTATGTAACTACTTGTAATTTATTTCTATAACATAGTATAATATAATTGTATTATCAATATTACCACAGGAGGGATTTTTTTGAAAAAGAAACTTGCATCGACTGTTGTAGCTATTGCTCTGGTTTGTTCCTTCTCTACTTCTGTTTTTGCCCATGATACAGCGGCTTCTAGCAAAGAAACGTCTAGTATTCAAGCTCAAACTGGTGCCAACAAATCTCCCAACATTATAATTGGTGCCGGTGTTAAGGGGAACATAAGCCAATCTTATTTAGAACAACTGAAAAAAGACTTCCCGGATGCTAAACAGATTACAATTCAGAGAATGGATTCTAATAATTCTCGTTTAAATCCCCACGAAATAACACCATATTTTGGTTTTGACTTGTGGACAAAAGATAAACTAGACCACTTTACACTAATCCAAAATGATAGCAAAAGGGATCCGTATATTCTCTACGCATCAGCAGCAAAGGGACAAACAATAAAAACTACAGAATCCATGGAAAGAACAACGCAAACCACTTTTACGACTGAAGTCTCGGGAGAGATTAAAAAACTCCTCAATGTAAAAGGAACTGGCTCATATCAGGGCACTGTTAAATCTACGGTTACTAATGAAACTACTTTAGTCGGGCCTCCTGAATCAAGCAAATCAAACAGTCGGTTTTTTTATATGCAAGCTTCCTATACTCTTTATGGATGGGGAGTCAAAACTTATGGTGTTCCGAGCGGCAATGAGGTAAGTGCAAAATTAGGCGGAATATACGTTCCCGTTTGGCTATACTTTTCTGTTGATAACTAATTGATATTTTTTTCTTTTTTGTTGACAATTAACTATTCTCCCTTACATAATGCATCATGAATACAATTACTGGGAGGAAGAATGAAAAAAGAAAATTATGCAGTCCTGTTATCTTTGTTAAGTTTGATTATAAGTAGCTGGTTAGTGGTTTCCAACATAACCCACGAGAAGAAAAATGAAACTCCTCCAGTTCCAGCTTCAACTTTGCGGGGGGACTTCTCTTTGAATCAAGGTGGAGTCTATACATCAGTGACACAAAATGGTGAAATGTGGATTTATATTTCCTATCAAGATAAGTTCTATTTTATCTCTAAGCCAGATGCCAATGGAAAGTTTAATGTTACTTCAGGTAATCTGCCACGCTAGACTGCGAAAAGGCCCGTATCTTCAGAGGAGGATACGGGCCTTTTCTCTATTTCTTTTGCTCAACACAATAATCAGTGCTTGACAGCTCGTATCAACGAGATTCAGCCCCCGAGCGTCCCATAAAACCCTGCTTTTTCATGAAAAGCAGGGCATAGCTTGAGTAGTAGTTTAAGTCAAGCACTGATTTCGATTTTGAGCCTTTCTTTTAAGAAAAAACAAAATTATCGCGATCTTACGGTTCCCCCTCTCAATCCAAAGAATCGTCCAGCATAGCGTTGATGACTTTTAATATCCTCTTTTGTTCATTTACACTTCTGCTTCGGAGCTTGTTCACAATTTCTTCGAGCGTGGACTCGCTTCCCTTTCCACTCACAGGCTGGATATAACTGAAGAACTCAACCATCGAGAGGTCGAGCGCACTCGTAATTTTATCCAGCACTTCAACGGAACAGACTTTTTCGGAACGCTCCAGCTTACCAATGTAAGTTTCGTGTACCTCAGCCTTATTTGCAAGTTCTTCTTGACTTAGTCCACGTAATTTTCGAAAGTGCCGGATGCCTTCCCCTACCCTTTTCATCAAATCGCTCACGGTAATCACCCTAAGCAAACCATAGACCAGCCAGTCAGTTACTCCAAGAGACTATAGAGCTTATTTCATTTAAAATATACCCCAAAGGGATATTTTTTAGTATAATAAGACTGATCCTTTTTTCCAAAGGGAGGCCATCGGTATTAATTCGCTTGAATCTAAACAAGCATTTTCTAAAAGAAAGGACTGAACACCATTAGAGTATTATGCATATACCCCGACGACACAGTGGCAGATATTTACGTTACCGACATTGGAGAATTTCTTCGTCTGACAAAACTGGTGAACGGAATCACCATGGAAGGAATTAATTACGCTGTAGTCCATACCGAGCTGATTGTAGAAAAAGATACCTTCTACATTTCAATGATATTGAAGCATAAGCATGCACGATAAACTCTTTTAAGTGGTAAATTTGAAACCATGTTCTCTTTCTATAACGCTGACATATAGCTGTCAGCTATTAACCTGTAAAATAGTATCTGGAAATAAAAAAACAATGAAGGAGTCTAAAAGCATGAAAAAAGAAATACTTGTGTTTATTTCGGAAAACTATGCAGACTGGGAAAGTGCTTTCGTTTGTTCAGAGCTGAATAAACCAGAAACCGGATTCATCATTAAAACATTGGCAGTTAATAAAAATCCAATAAAATCAATGGGTGGTTTCACGGTTGTTCCAGACTATTCAATTGCAGAAGTTCCAAAACATTTTCATATGCTTATCTTGGTGGGTGGAACTTCATGGCAGAAAAGTGAGAATGAAGCTGTTAAGCATGTTGTTGATTTATGCATTACAAAAGGTATTCCGATTGCAGCGATATGTGATGCGTGTACATTTTTGGCAGATAAAGGATATTTGGATGATAAAGAGCATACAGGCAATTCAGTAGCCTATTTAGAGAAGTTTGCACCAAGCTATAAAGGCTCGAAGCATTTTATTGAAAAGCAAGTTGTTTCAAAAGACGGATTGATTACAGCTAACGGCACATCAGCGGTTGAATTTGCTAAAGAAATTTTGAAATATTTGCAGGTAATGCCAGAAAACAAACTGGAAGATTGGTATCAAATGTTTAAAGTCGGCTTTTATAAGGAATAAGACAGCAAAAAAGCAGGGGAGCGTATGTCCCCTGCTTTTTCGTTATTCGTCCGCTCTATCGCCATGTTTATTTGTCGATCAGATTGGTGGTCTTGAGTAATCTTGCGATTAATGCCGTCACTTCGGCGCGTGTCATATTCGACTGTGGGCTCAGAAGCTGTGGCCCGTTGCCTTGCACGATTCCCGCCTCAATCATCAGAGCGATATCCTCTCTCGCCCAAGCAGATACCTTTTTCGCATCTTCATACTTCGCCAGCAGAGAATCGGTCTGCTCCTGACTCAGCGCGGCTTTTGGCTCGATCAGTTTGTAAGCCCGGGCAATCATCGCCATGCCCTGTTCTCTCGTGATTTGTCGATCACCGTAGAAGTTACCGTCCTCGTAGCCGCGGACGATATCGAATTCGTTCGCAATCGCTACGGCGCTGCGGTACCAAGCGGAATCCGAAACGTCAGGGAACTTGTTTTGCGGTGCATTTTGACGTTTCAAACCGAGACCGGCCACGACAATCTCCGAGAACTCGGAGCGCGTTACGTTGCGATCCGGCGAAAATGTATTGTTCCCGGTTCCAGCAAGGTCGAGTCTCGCCGCAATATTGTTCACGTCCGTTTTGCCCCAATGGCTCTTCACGTCATCGAAATCCTGCGGATTCCAGATGACCGAATAGGAACCTTGGCTGCGCAAGTCTTTAATTAATGCATAATAACGGCTGTTGATCTTCGTTACTACCGTTGGCACATGGAACACGCTGCCGTCCGGATTGACGATGACGCCTGTCGTAATGCGGTTCGGATCGATGCCTTCCGGTAGCGCGATGTATTTCTCCGCGTATCCGTTCAATTGCCCCACTCTTACCATCTTGCCGTCATGCGAGAAAGTCATATCCAGATCGACCGGAGTTACCAACAGTTCGTAGCCTTCCGCTGTCGCTTTGTTCTTGGCGTTATTAATCAACGTGTCCGAAGAACGGGCGATATCGATATGAACGGCAATATTGCCGAGCGCCGCGTTGCCCAACTGCTTCGACACCGCGCTCAAATCCATTTTTCCGCCCGGAACCGGATAGATGGCCAACGGGTTGCTGATTTCGAGGCTGGTTCCTTTGTCGGCAAGCTGCTTCACAGCTCCTGCCGTCAATCCGTCTACCTTCATATCTCCGTCTTTCGAAGAACGAATCGCAAGCTTCTGTCCGTTACCTTGCGACAAAGCTTTGTTCAGCTTGTCCAAATCCACCTGAACCGAAGTCACCTTGCGATCTCCCGAGGCGGATTCTTTCCCCGTTGCAAACGTATCGTCTTTGCCGTTCACCGAGGTTTCGATTCCCGAGCCATTCGGTGTTGTCGAAGCTCCGGACGAAGACGAACCTGTAGAGGTTGAAGTCGTTGTGGTGCTTCCGCCGCTGCTGCTATCCGAGTCTCCGCTGTCGCTAGATTCCCTTGTAATAGTCAACGTATATTCCGTTACATGGCCTTTGGCGTCCGTAACCTTTACAACAATCGTGTTCATTCCTACATTCAAAGGCAGATTACCGCTTGCCGCCCCGTTAGCAACTTGCTGCCAAGGGCCATTATTGACCGAGACTTCAATCTTAGCGCCCGGATCAAGCGCCGCCGGGTTTACCGTCACGCTGTAGACGTTATTCGTTACGGAAGCCGTATACTTGGTCGTGCTTCCATTGAAGGCCGGCGATAATCCGATCGGCGTTCCGTACCAGCTTTTGAGCTGCAGTCCCGTTAAGGAGGAATGATCTGCGGTGTTAACCGTCAGTCCTTTGCTTACGGTGCTGGACTTCCCGTCCTTCGTAGCCGTTACTTTCACCGTGTAGTTGCCATCGGCCAAATTGACTTCCGGTGTGTAGCTCCAGTTGCCATAGGTGTCGGCCGTAACCGTACCTGTAATCCCATCCGCAATGTTGACCGTCACCTTGGAGCCTGGCGTTGCTGTTCCCTTGAATGCAGGCTTAGATACCGTTACTGTCCCGCTGGCCGGCTCCGTGATTTCCAATGCCTGCTCTCCGACCGTAGTCCGAATCGTAGTGGCTTGGCTAACGGCAGATGCCATCTGCGTCGCTGTCGCTTTCACCCGGGTCACAAACGTATAGTCGGTGCTTGGTGTCAGTCCGTTAAAGGTTGGACTATCCTGCCAAGTTAACCCGCCGTCCATACTGTATTCTTGACCGCTGGCTGGTTGCAGTGTAATGCTCGTAGGCGTCACACTGCTTGTTACTGGCGCACTCGGTGCGGCCGGTCCATTCCCTTTCGTGACCACTGCCGTTGCCGGACTCGTTACACTGCCTACCGCATGCGTACCATCGGCGGTGACCGTCAGGGTGATGGTCGCGCCCAAGTCGTCTGCGGTTAACGTGTAGTTTGAACCCATCGCATTCGTGATGGCGACTCCGTTTCGGTACCACTGGTAGGTCGGTACGTTACCTGTCGTGTCCGGCGCATACGTGATTCCCGTTACGTTCGCCGTCAACGTTTGACCCGCCTTGGCAATGCCATCGATCGTTACGCTGCCTCCCATCACCGGAAGATCGATATCTTTTGTGGCAGTGATGATGTTGCTAATGACACCGGAATTATACTCGACAATAACTCCTGGATCTTTATGTGGGCTAGTGCCACCGTGTGTATTATTTACGCCTAAGTAGCCTACTGTAGTATTACTGGTGTTTAACAGTAGTGTAAGATGGTCGTAGGGTCCATTATCCACATAATTACCCGTTGACTCAAGACCTGTTGGCAGACCGTTTAATACATAATTTGTCACGATGGAACTAGAAGCGCTCCAGCTAGGTGCTGTAGTTCGAGTAGCGCCTATAAAGCTTAAAAAGTTCCAGTTTCCTGAGTAGGGACTCTTAAATTCTTTAAACAAACTCGCAATCGCAAGCATTTCTACAGCACCAGCATCACCTGCTGCTGGCTCTACAAGATGTCCGCTATTGTTCGTTGCAATAGTCACAGCATCGTAAAAAGTCATGGTACTCTGTCTTGCCACATATACGAAATGCCGTCCATTGTAGGTACGCACAGAGGTTTTTCCATCGGCCAATGGTGCCCCTGGCGTTACATTTACTATAACAGTTTGGGTTTGCCCCGAAACTTGTGTAAATGTCATATTTCGAATAACAGCTTGAATTTCTTCATACTTATTGCCACTTGAAAAATTGAACACTCTATTAGTAGGTGTAGATTTATCAGTCACAACGCCACTAATGTTTATGCCATTCGTTAACTCGGTAATACCGCTTGAAAGAGCTCCAACATCAATTGAGCCACTATTTACCGCCACAGTAAAGTATCCGCCATTTGCATCAACGACGCCTGTGCTTCCAAATGCGACATTTGGCAGCTGATAGGTTACCTCGGTTACTTTCACAGGATAACCAAGATCAAGTGTTGGTGTTGCCGCTGCTCTTGCTTCTAATGGATGAAAAGGGATCATCGTCAATACCATGATGATTGCCATTAGCAAAGATAACATTCTTCGATTTTTTAATTTCATCTTTTGTTCATTCCTGCTAACGAAAGCATATAGAAATTCTATATTCGCAGATTTCTTTCTGCTCAGCAGGCTTTCTCCCTTCCTTTTAAATAATTTGTGGACTACTTCTAATTCAAGCGCCTCTGCTTTCGCTTGAATTATTTTATTTCTTCATCGGCAATATGGAACGGATGTTGTTCCGTGCATGCATTTCAACAAGAAAAGCCATTTGCTGAATCTGCCTTTCGACTATAGTCTATTAATTACTCACCTCCAAACATGGTGCGGTGCATCTTGTCATTGCAAGTCACCTCATTGATTACTGGCGATCCTCGCCATTCGAGTACAATTTATCCTGACGTCTGCATCTAAAGGGTAATTAAACATGTAAGCGTTATTTCAAGAGCTATCTACTAGTTTACCAACCCGACCTAAACAAACCCTAGGCAACTCATCATAGGTCTGTTCAATATATTGGCATGAAAACCGATATAAGAATTACGAAAGCAACAACAAGAACCGACAGTCAAGGAGGATGCTCCTGTGAAAGCCATATTGGTTGACGATGAACATTTGGCATTAATAAGACTTAAAAAAGCGATTGAGCGTGAAGCAAGCGAAGTCGAGATCGTTGCTGCATATTCCGATTCGACCGAGGTACTGGCAGGCGTATTGGCTCATCGCCCCGATGTGGTGTTCCTTGAAATCCATATGCCGGATATTAACGGTCTAAATCTTGGGAAGCAGATCAAGGCGGTCGTTCCTGGTACCGAACTTGTATTTGTGACCAGTTACGACAAATATGCTGTGCAAGCTTTCGAGCTTTACGCCTTAGATTATATTGTGAAGCCGCTGCAAAAGGGGCGTCTGCGCCAAACGATTCCGCGGTTAGAAGAGAAATTGGCTATCAGAGGCATCAAGAACACACAGGACGCGAACTTCCCCATGATCTGCTGTTTTAATCAGATTCAGTTTAAGCTGCCCGGCATGGACGCCCAGAACGTGAAATGGCGTACAAACAAAGCGCAAGAGTTATTTGCCTATTTGCTCTATCATCGGGACCGGACCATCAATCGAAGCGTTTTGCTTGAACTGCTATGGCCGGAGCTGGAAGAGGCTAAGGCAGTGCAGCATCTCTATACAACGATTTATTATATACGTCGAACCTTGAAAAACTCCGGAATGGACACAATTCGCATAAATAGCGGCGATTTGGGGGCGGGGTACAAGCTTGACATCGGGGAGGCTCGGGTAGACACCGTGGAATGGGAATACGCCATGAGGCAATTGGGTGTCTTGGATGCAGGTACAGTTGACGCCTATGAGCATGTGTTGAATTTGTACATGGGGGACTATCTGGGAAAATACGATTACCTATGGGCCGAACATGAACGGGAACGGTTTCGATTGTTGTGGTTGTACCATATGCGAAAATTATGTGCATTCTACGAGCAGCAAGAAAACCCGAAAAAAGTCATTCAAGTCTATCTCCGTATTCAACAATTGCTTCCGGACGGGGAGGAAAGCTATTTCTCGCTGATGAAGCTCTACGATGCGATTGGTGAAAGGATCGGTGTAGAAGAACAATATTACCTCTTGAGAACGAAAATGGAACGGGATTTGGAGACGCCGATTAGCCCTGACATTTCGGATTGGTATGCATGTTGGAAGTCCGTTGGCCTTAGTTCCTAAATCAGCCACTTCGAAGTTCGTAAGAAAGCCCCCGGCACCGCGCAGGTTTCGGTCCGGTGGGCTTTGAATTTTAAGTCGCAGGAGCGAATGCCCCCAGCTTTTCCAGCAATTGCTCTATTGCCGTATCTGTGAATGCAAGGGCATCGTTGGTTCCGACAATCATGCCTTGCCGTATTCGATCGTCCATCCAGTCCGAGATAAAGCCGGGAGCATACCCACCCGTGCTAAACGACCCGCCAAAAGCAATGATTTTCTCATACGCCGTCAGATACTGTCCACGGCCTGTATGAGGGTAAGACTTGGTATACAGCCAAAATTGCAGGTCATACATCAACGTAGAAAGTTCGTCCGCATGGAAAGCAAAGTACCCTTTTTCCTCTACAATTCGGGTACAAATCGCACGGATGATCTCCTCCATGTTATCGACCTCGGTGACGCGGGCACACAGCTCCGAAAGCAGCGGGGAAAATTCCTCATGGGCTACTTTCCGCAAGTCCTCCTGCATATCCTCCTCGGAGGTGTCATAGAAATCCGCATGCACCAATCCCCGAATAAAGGCCTCGAAGTTTTCAGCCAAATACGTTATTTCGTAATCGCGTTCCTGATCAACATGGATTACCTCGGGCTCCCCATTCCTGCCGCATTTCCGATAATCCAGCATCACAACATCGTGACCGGCCGAAGGGCAATCGCAAATGACCACGCCAATGTCGGGATACCCCCATTCTTCAATCATAAACCGGCTGCCAAATTCTGCGCAGAGCGAATAAGGCTTTTCGCGCCCGATCCCCATGATTCCCTCAATCGCAATATGGTCTTCCGCCCAAGACGTTGCTTCCCCTGTAGGGAAGCGAGTGTTGATCGGCAAACCGCCGTTATGTAACTTCATCATCGCAATGTAAGAGGCCGGCAATGTATAACCCAGTTCCAGTTCGATTGAAGCAATAAGCTCGTCCGTAGGCGGCTCGCTGACGTAATTTTTTAAAGCGTAATCGCTATCTTTCCAAAAGTTCGTCAAGTCAAACCCTTCAAAGGGGACTTTTCCCGCTCCGTTCTTGCTGCTCTGCTCATTCCGCGCCTGCATGGCCATCGACCACTTGCGTTTACGATTCATTGCGATCAGCTCTTGACGGCTCCATGATAAAAACGACAACGTCGTCTCATCCTTAGGGTCCAGTTGATCCGCAGTTTCAAATTCTCTTACAGCATCCTCGTATTGTTCCAGATAGTAGTAGGCATAGCCCGCGCGGATATGCCACAGAGGGTCGTTCTCGCCTTGCTTCTCAATCGTCAAAAGCTGCTGCAGCGCTTCCTCATAACGTTCCAGATTGTTCATGGCTCTCGCCAAATGACTGATTACATCATAATCTCGGTCCTGTTCGGGAATTTCCAAAATCCGATCGATGATTTGTTTAAATTCATCTTCTTCATGCCAGAGGTTTAGCTGCTCCAATAGGTTTTTCTCCATACTCTGCCTCTTTTCGTTAGTAGTAAGGTACATGCTTCACTGGCGTCGATTAGAACACACTCACAGAAACGCGCCGAAGTAAAATTCCAGCGCTTCCCGAGAATACCCGTCACTTCCCTGCCAACCGGCTACGGAGTTAAAATCATTACCCCCTCCCCGGAGCTTGCGGGGCGTATCGCGCTGCACCAGCAATCCGGCATATCCCCATATTTCCATCGTCACATCCCGCTCCTGCTTGCTGGAAGGAAACGCGTCCTTCCAGCGCTTCTCCAACTGCCGGGCGCTTTCATGTTCAGCACAGTCCTGAATCGCTTCGGTCATCCTGTTGAGCATAGCAGCATCCTCACCGGTAACCTCGAATTCTTCTTCTTCCTCGCTGAACAATTCGAGATCCAACCAGCAGTAGAGAAGCCAGTTCAAGCGAACGCCTCCCCATTTGACCCGCTCGAAATTCAGCACGTTTAAATCCTCATTCACATCATCCCGCTTCGACATTAGACCAAGGAAATTGCAATCCCCGCAGCTGCTGTAATTCGGCCGCACGACACTCCGCTGTCCGTAGGTATGAAGAGGCAACTGGGAAGTCAGAGCCCAGCTCGAAAGGGCGCTCCGCAGATGAACTTTTCTCGTTGACAGACTGTGCAGGAACGCAGCGGCTACCCGTTCTTTGGTGATCGTTTGATGCAATTCATGCAGCCGTTCGACCAGTTAATCATGCGTAATCGTGATGGGATCGAACATTAGCCCTTTGCTTTTGGCATAAAGGAAATCCTCGCCGGCAAAGATATACGGTCTACCCTTCCAACCGCTGGAGGACCAGAAGGTGTTCATGAGTATTTTTTTCGCTTTTTTATCCACGTTTTTTCTCCAAAAAATTTCTCGTTGTAATACAAACAAGGGAAGTCCCCATGAGCTCTCCCATATCATAACACATTTTGGAAAGGCGTTAGCTACTCTTGCTTCAGGTTCAACCAGATGACCGAAACGACGATCATCACACTGCCTGCGATAAACTTAGCCGTAATCTCAATCGGGAAAAAGGGATAGGAGTATGCAAAAACAATGACAGGATTCAACGACCGGATCAGATTGGCGATCGAAAATTTGATATATTTTATGCTTTCGTAGAACAGGATAATCCCCAGGAAACCGCTGCAAAATGCCGCAATCATAATAAAAAACAAGCTTTCTCCAGCGAAAAAAACCGTGAAATCTCCCCGAGAGAACCAAATAAACGCGCCGATCAATAAGGTAGAAATGAGCTGGTTGTAAAATAAGATAATGGAGGAATCGATCCGATCCACCAGTTTCTTCGCCAGCAAATTGGTTAACGCAAACAAAAAGGTATACAGCAGCCCCAACAGAACCCCCATCATACTGTTGTTCGACGATCCCGTGTTCACGACCAGAAAGGAACCTAAGATACAAATAACGATCGGAAAATAACTCGACGATTTAATTTTTTCACGGAGGATGAATACGGCCAAGGCCAGCGAAAAAATAATATAAAACCGGCCGATTAAGCCAAACGCGATCGGTCCCAGCATAAATAAGCTGAAATATTGGCACACCACGCCAATGGAATTGGTAACCCCCAGCAGATAGATGCTTTTGTCATTGACGAGCACCAGGCTTTTTTTCCTGACCCATAAAAATAACAAACAGAATACGGCTGAAAATAAGCTGCTGTAAAAGCTGGCCACCATCGGATCGATCATGGATAGGGAGAACATATTGGTCAGCGGCGAGAGGCTCATCACCAGAACGGAAGCAACGCTGAGCAGAATGCCTTTAGCTTTCATAACCATGTCCCTTGATATGGCTAAAGATCGATTTGTAAATTCCATCTGTAAACGATAATTCCTCTTCGCTTGGTAGCGTTGTCGACAATCTGACCTCCGTCGTTTCGGAGAATGCGGGAATATCCTCAAAATACAAGACTTCCGCGGCAGAAATAATCACATTCTCACGGTTGACTAATGTATAGTAGCCTACAACCTGTATATTTTCGATGACGGCTCCGGCTTCTTCCCAAGCTTCTCTCTTGGCAACCTCCAGAATCGTTTCGCCGTCCTCCTTTTTCCCCCCTGTAAATTCCCACTTTCTTTTTTTATTTTTCACGAAGACAAATTGATCTTGATAATATAAAACAACCAAAACATACTGATAGCTCTCAGGACATTGATTGTAATGAATCTCCATATCGTCGATCATCATGACCTTCACCTTCTTATCGTTTTTAAGCGCGCGTTAGCCATTTCCTATTGCTTTTTCTTCAGGTGAAGAAACAGATATCTGCCGCTCTGCTTATTGAATTTGTGGATCACGTTATCCAGCAAGGTCCAGACGCCCTTATCTCCGACGCATGGAACGACTTTGCAGCACAACACATCAAATTTGCCGTCCAGGAATTTGTAGATTTCCTTTTGCGACATTTCTTTCTGAAAGCCATAGTTCCAGAGATTTAGCTTCTCATACAATTGACGCTGACACTTAAAAATAGAATTCGCATGAGACCACACCATGATAGCTTCCCCGGAGCTCTCCAAACGGTCGAACAACGTCTGTAAGCCTGTCTCATAATCTTGAACATGCTCCAACACGCTAAACGCCATAATAAAATCATGTTGTTCGGCATGATCTGTCATCGGAACGTTCAAGTCGTGCTGCTTAAAGCTGACATGGCTGTAATTCGCCAGATTTTCTTTGGACTTGAGCAACGCATCCTCCGAATAATCGTATAATTTTACGCTTTCAATACTGGGGTATCGGTGGATTAATTCCAGCGTCATATAGCCCCCGCCCGCCCCAAAATCTCCGACTTTTTTATATTTATGAAAGTTGACTCCCAAGCTCTCGTATATATTAAATTTTTGCAGCGCTTTGTTATTCCTTACTTTCTCCAACGCATAGTTATCTTTTTTCCATACGACATTCCACACCTTTTCCATCCTTGGAACACACCTCCAATTTTTTCCTATTTGCATTATATCTTTAGCAACAGGAGGTGTATATAGCAAATGAAGTTGATTTATGTCGTTTTATGTAATTTTATACTTATTTTAATTCAATAGTTAAAATATAGTTTATTTAGGTGAATTATTTTTAATAAAGCTCGATCTCAGAAAAAGAAAAAAGATGCCCCCTATGGGAAGCACCCCCGATCCAAACTCATATATTCACATCGTCTCATAATCAATCCAGCGTTCATCGTTAAAACCGCAATGAGAACAAGTGAGACTTATCGTAATCCATCCAAAGGCTTCAACCCAGTCATCCTCGCTGAATTCTTTACCGTCTCCGATATCATCGCCTAGATTGTCAACGTATTCCTCTTTACCCTCGGAAATGATAGTCAGCCGGATACGGTGAACATCCGAGCTGCATTTTTTGCAGGACCAAGGAAAAAGTTCATCATCGGGCACGGTAACTCCGTCATGACAGACAAATCCGTTCCAACCGTGCTTTGACAGATCGAATATAAGATGAGTTTTACGGCATTCCGTACATTCTGCTTTAATCATCAACGCAGAGTCATTGTTATACTCGCCTACATAAATGTCTTGGCCTTCTTTATCGCCGTAAACCGAAACCGAAAAGGTTTCGCATCCGCATAGGCATCGAACAACCCCATCTACACGATTCTCGTCATTGTCCGTACCCGTCGGTATGAGAATGTCTTTCAAGTGTTTTGGAATCGGATAACCCGCCTCTGGTTTATTTTTATCGCTTTCTTCAATAAGGACCGCTTTGTTTCTTGGGAAAAGATATAATTGGGCATATCTTTCTTCAAGCACTATGATTTCATCCTTTTTTCCAAGCGAATCATTCTTCAACATTTTTACTTTTATGAATTTAGCCATGGTACCCTCCATATTCGTACTTCAATCTCCATATCGTAGCATAAGCATACTCTTAAAGTCTTTTCTGCTACTGTAAAAATTGCCCTTCAACTTTCAAAGTACCTATCTTAGCTATATAATAAGCTTATTACATGCATTGGTCACACATTGCGGAGGAGGGAGAACGATGTATCATTTTATTGCCCCGCCAGTAGTACCTCAACAGTAGAATCTACTGTCAAGGTACTTCCATGAGGTTTGTGGTCCTTTCCGTAGATTCTACTGTATGCATGCGTAGACGACACCTTGGTCGCCCCATCATATGAGTAGAAAGCGGGAAAAGAAAGTGAGAGAAAAAATTTATTTCATTTTGTCGATGGTCATCTTCGGTGCTGTCGGCGTTTTTGCCAAGTATATTGATCTGGCTGCAAGCGAAATCGCTTTATTCATGAGCTTGATCGGCAGCTTGTTTTTGTTCATCATCTGCATCTCTACCAAGCGGAGCATTTCGTGGAAAAACATAAAAAAGAATGCTCCTGTCCTACTGCTCTCCAGCATCGCCTTGAGTGGCAATTGGATCTTTCTTTTTCAGTCCTATAAGGAAACCACCATCGCGAATGCGGCTTTAAGCTATTATTTTGCTCCCGTCTTGGTCATTGTCATGTCGCCTATTGTACTGAAAGAAAAGCTCTCGCTCAAAAAAATGATATGCGTCGGCGCGGCCCTTCTCGGACTGCTCTTCATTGTGCAGAGCGGCGGAAATGAAGGAACCGGGCATCATCTGCTCGGGATCGTCTATGGCCTAATCGCGGCAGCTTTCTATGCCATCCTGACGTTGACCAACAAATTTATCCGCAGCATGGACGGACTGGAGAGCACGCTCTCCCAGCTTTTATTATCGGCGGTATTGCTTATCCCTTACGTTCTGATGACAGAGGGATTCGATCTATTTCGGATATCGGGGAATTCCTTGATCCTCATTTTTATATTGGGGGTACTGCATACAGGGGTGGGATTTTACCTGTTTTTTTCCGGAATGAGAGGGCTGGAAGGCCAAAGTATCGCGGTATTAAGCTATATAGATCCTCTTGCTTCCTTAGTGATATCCGCATTTGTTATCGGCGAAAAGATGACCTTATTTCAAATGCTGGGCGCTGTCCTGTTACTGGGGTCGACATTTATAAGCGAAGCAGGCAGGAAGAAAAAGCCTGTCTAGAGCAGACAGAGGAAATTGCCCCTTATAGCGCATAAATCCGTAAAGGAGAACGACTTTAAGATCGTTCTCCTTGTTTTGTCGTTCATTAAAATACGGGCCTTATCAAGTCTTTATCCAATCTTGTATTAATTCCGGGAGCAAGCTTTCCTGATAACACTTGTATCCCCGGTCGGCCACATGCTGTCCGAGCAGTGGCTCCCAAGCGGGCTGCAGTTGCCTTAATCTTGCTTTTTCCTTTTCGCTGAAGGACGCCTTCGGGCGGACATACTGGTCATACGTCCCCCGGTCCATGCGCCAAGGCGAGAATCGTCCCGCATACCTCGCCGCTATGCCGTGCGCAATGGCAAGGCCGTTGACGTCATAATCCCCAGAATAATAAAATCGACACGCCGGAGCCAACCTTTTATGAAGGCGATCCAGAAGCAGCACGGCCGCTGCGCTCGGCTGGCCGCTCAAGCAAACCAGCAGCCGCATAGTACGCATGGAATTTCTGTGTTCCTCCTTGCACTTCAAAGCCGATGAAACATCAATCAAACTGCTGAAGACGGAAGGATTCTCGACCAGATATACCGATGCAGCCATCGGCCAGACCGTCCATGCCTCCACTTGCTGAAGCGTCAAGGAAGCTGCCCGCTCCTCCGCGAACGGCGCTCCCCATACCAGCGCTTGTGACGAGACATCATCATCCCGTATGCCGGCTCTGCGGTAAACGGAGCGAATATCCAATGTATGCCGGTCCTGCCATTCGATCTCTTCCGGCTGGCGGTCGGAGGTTTGTCCGGCCGCAGGTTCTATCGCGTCGCCGGAGATGGCTGCGAGCCATTCCAGCTCCTGCTCCAGGGCTGTCCGTTTCATGGTGTCGTCAATATCCGGACCGCTTTCACGCTCCTTCAACCCTTCGGACGGTTCACTTCCTCCGCCCCAAATCTCCAGAAGTCCATAATAGAGAAGCCGACCTCTTCTTTCTTTCCAGTCAAAGCCATGAGGATCGCCGGTATATTCATTCGCCAGAACAGGCAGCCGAATTCCGGCGTCGCTGTAACCCATGCTTGCTGCACCCGCTTGCTCCGCATCCAACGCAGCCAGCGCGTCCGCGCATTCCTTCAACGCCGTGCGAGCGATGTCAGGCTTTGTTCGCAGCATATCTTTCAGTGTGCGATAACCCGCCGCCTGCCCATCCCGCAGACGAATCAGCCATGCGCGAACGGCTTCCGGATAAAACAATTGATCCCCCGCCGTCTCCGGCGTAACTCTGTCCGACGCGTTCCTCACGAATGAGAACAGTTCTTCCCATGTCCGGTCCGCCTGTTCCTCCTGTTCCCTTCGTGTCAACAACGGTTCGCCATCCAGCAGCCGGAACCATTCCCGGAAGCTCGGAATGTAATAAGGATGCTTGGCCAGTTCCTGCTCCAGTTCCAGAAGCAACACATTGAGCTGGCCCCCGGGTTTGATCTGCCTGTAATGCTCCGGCAGCAGCGTGAGCAGCTTCTCGCATTCCTCCTTGCGAAGCTTTTCCAGCTTGACGGTTACTCTTTTGCCAACGCCGCCTGCGCTTTGGTACTTCCTGCGCGCTTCCTTCCACAAGCGATCGTAAGCCGGGTCCGCCAATTCACGAAGCTCCTCCGGCAGATGGCGCTGTTGACTCATAGCGGATTCGCCTCATTGCTTGCGGAAGAGCCGCTTCCTTCCTGCGTTCCATCCTGTTCTTCCATCCCGGCAGCAGCCTCAAGCTCCGGCTCTCCCAGCTTCAAATCCTTGCCGTCCCAGCGATAGTGGAAGGCTGTCACATAGTCGGCGTCTTTGGGGCGATAGATCTCGTAGATGGCCAATCTGGGCACTGTGTTGTAACAGCCCCACAGCACTTGGGAGGTCATCATATAGTCGAACTCCATATCCGTCAACAGTTGGAACATATCCTTCATGTTCTCCTCGTCTACGCCCGCGAAGGCTTCGTCAAGAGAAATCAGCCGCGGCGCATCGTCGGCGGCATCCGAATAACGGGAGTAGGTAGCAGCCAGCAGCGGAATGTACATGGCCATCGCCTTCTCCCCGCCGCTCAGCACGTTGAAGCGGGAGTCCGTCAGCTCTTTGTAGCCGGTCTGGCCGCCTTTTTGGTAATAGAGCTTAAATGCGAACCACTCCCGATAATCCAGCAATTTCTGAATATGCTTGCGCAGCGACTCCTTTTCTTCCTGAGCATTTGCCTTGGCCTGAACAATATGACTGCGGAAATGACGAATAATGCTCTCCATGTCCTCGTCGTCCAGACGGTGAGCTTCCCGCATAAGGAGCCTGACCAACTTCTCCGTATCCAGCTGCTGATCGTTCGAGGCAGGGCTCGGCTCCCACTCAAGGGACAAACGAAGACCGCTCGATGTATTGCGCTCACCCATTAGCTGCCGCATCCGCTCGACCCATTCCGTCGCGCGGACAATTTTTTGACGGATGGACTTGCCGACGCTTCGTAAAATGATTTCCTCATATAATTCCCGGTCCTTCTGCGTCAGCATATGGCGCTGTTCTTCCTCGTGCGCCTTGATCTCTTCCGCTACCATCCATAGCGGCTGCGGATTCAGCTTGTCGCGCATCGATACGATCAGAAGACGCCCGCCCGCCTCCGAGACGCCTTCCAAATTCAACACATACTCGCTTAGCGTATGCCGCACATCATTGAACGTCGCGATCAACTTGTCGGACATGGGGTCCCGTTCCTTGTTTTCATAAGCGGTTTTATATCTTTTATCTATTTCCCGGGCCAGACGAATCAGGTCTTTCTCATCTCGATCTGCGCGCTTGCCAACGTCTTTATACTCTTGCCAGTCTTCCAGCAGTCCGAACGCAAGTTCGAGCTTCCATGCGCCGTATGCGCTCAGCCAGCGCTGCGAGACCTCGGCCAATACCGTTTCCGTCTGCTGCAATTCAGCCCTCAAGCTGGCGAAAACATCATAGGTCTCTCGGCGCTTCTGCTCGCCAAGCTCCATTTCGCGGCGAAGCCCGGCCTGCTCCTCCTTCAACTGTCGGATCTGCTCGTAAATATCGGCCACGCCCAGCTCCTCAATCATCTGCCGCAGACGGGAGATCTGGGCCTTCAGCTTCCGCTGCGTATCGATATGCTCCGCTTCCGTCAGCTCGTCCTGTTCGATCAGCTCCTCCGTCTCGCGCCCTTCCTGCTCTGCGCGCGAGCGGGCTGCTTCCGTCTCTATCCAGGAGCGCCAGGCGGCGTGCAGCTCTAACAATTGACCTTCATAAACGGCGCAATCTTTTACAGCCTCGGCAAGATCGGACTCCCGCTTGAGCCGCGACCACGCGGCGGTCAGGGAAGCAAGCCGCCCCTGAAGCTCCCGCAGCGCGCCCATTTGCTCCGCCAAACGATTCAGCAGCCGCTGCTCCAGCTTGACGGCAGCCTCTAGCTGATGCCTGCTTTCCGCCAGCTGCCGGAAAGTCGCCTGAAGCCCGTCATGCCCCGGCAAGCTGGCCAGCTCTTCCCTGAGACCGGCTGCCTCGGCCGCCAGATTCGCCAACGCCTCTTCCGTTTGTTCCATCTCCCGCTCACATACTTCCAATTGCTCTTGCAGTTGCCGAATCATCAGCTCCCGGGTGCGTCTGCGCGTCTCCTTGCCGATATACTCCGCGCGGGGCTTGGTAGCCGCGACGCCGGCGAGCGGTCCCAGCCGATAGCCGCCGGACGAGGTCAACGCCGCGCCGGACGACTCGCTTCCATGGTCCATATCCCCCCATACGAAGCTGCGCAGCACATCTTCTATTACAGCATAGGAGAGGCCGCTGGACTCCGATGGCACTGGCTCCAGCAGCTCTGCCAGCGTATAGCCGAACGAGAGAGGATTGGGCACCAGCCAGCTGTCCTCCTGCCCCTCGTCCAACTGAAGCTGACCGTCCGGGGCGATCCAGGCATCCAGTAGTCCCGCGCGCTCCAACTGCTCCTCCAACAGCGCGCGCTCGCCATCGCCGATACCGCCGCGAAACTCACAAACCTCGAAGAACGGCGCTCCCGTTCCGGTCGCCCGCACCGCTCGCGCCTCTTTTCTCGCGGCTGTGCGCGGCGGTTCCGGCTCTCGACTGCGCTGCCATTCCGTCTTCTCCTGTTCCAGCTGACGCTTCTTCTCCCGCAACAGCTCCAAACGCTGACGCAGCTCCGCTTGGTTGGCAAGCAGCATTTCCTGCCGCTCTGCAAAAGCGGCGGCCGCGGGCTCCCGCAGCTTGTCATACGCAGGACTGTCCGCATCCAGCGCCGTCACTGCCCGCAACATCTCGCTCAGCCGCCCCTCGCTGAGAGGAAGCAGCTTCAAGCCACGGCTCCATGCAAGATATGCCTCCTTGAGCTTTTCACGCTGTTCTTCTGTCTCCCGCTCAGCCGTCTGTCGGTTCATTTCCGCCTCATCCCGCTCCCTGCGGGCGTCTCCGACCTGACGTTCCAGCTCCTCGGCCAACTGGCGCGCGGCCCGTTCCTCACGGGCTGTGCCAAGCGCTTCCTCCAGCGAACGCCGATGCTCGGAAAGATCGCGCCTCCACGGCTGCCGCCAACTATCCTGTTCCGGAATGTGCCGGGACCACTGCAAAGAATAGGCATCATGCTGCGCAAATTCGATTACCCGGGCCACGCTTTCCAGATCCTCCAGCAAATCCCGCTGCTCACGCTCCAGCCTCGCCAGAGAAGCTTCGGCTTCGGCGGCAGACCGCTTCTGGCGCTCCAGCCGTTCCCGCTGCAGTTGCAGTCTTTTGCCCGTGGCCTCCAGATGCTGATTCGTCTCCTTGAGATGACTTTCGGAGGTTTCCAGCTCTCTCTGCACACTTAGCGCTTCGTGATTCTCCAGCACATCCAGCTCCGCCTGCGATTCCTGCAGACGATCGCGAGCCTCTTCCATCCGCCGCTCGATCTCCTTCAGCAGAAGCTCCTGCTCTTCCCGACGCTTACTCAACTGATCGGCATGCTGATGGTGCTTGTCCCGCAGCGACCGGCTGTGCAGCATTTCCTGGGAACGACGAAGCAACACAAATTCATTGTACGAGCGGTAGTCGTCCATCAAGCGTTGGATTTCCTTCAGATGCTGTTGCAGCTCCTCCAGCCGGTCGCCGATTTCGTCCATATCCTCCAGAACCTCGGACAGTGGACTTAGCTCATCCTCCAGCAGCGGAGGGAGAGCCGCTTGCAAAATGTCATAAATCGCGGTCGGCTTAAAATCCTTGGACAGCTTCGGGCTCCGCAACTGGACCAGCAATTGGAGCAAATCCTGATATGAATCGGCATCCGGAAAGCGGAACAACGCTTTATTGACCATATCCCGATACGAGGACTGATCCTGCACAACCTCGCCACCTTCGCCGATCGCTTCCTCCAATTGCTTGCGCGTCAGCGGGATGAGACTGCCGCTCTCGCTCTTCTGGCGTTCATCGAACAACCAGAAATCCCGGTTGATCCGGCGTCCGTCCTCCAGCAGAAATCCCCAAAACGCAACCTGAGAACCGCCGCGTTTGGCTTTCAGCCCAATGCCAACGGTCCGGAATCTGCCTGTAGACGGATTGGCAAACTCCATCCACAAATAACCGGTCCGCTCCGGATAGCCGCTGTCCGTATCCAGCAGCAGATAATAGTCAATGCGCCGGTCGCGCGAGCCGAACGGGTCAAGCCGGTGCGGGCGCTTGTCCCCGTCCAGCACGAGCGGCAGAAAACTTTGCATGGTGACCGACTTGCCCGAGCCGTTAGCCCCCCGCAGAATAAGCCGGCCCTGCTCCAACTCAAACTCCTGATTATCGTAATACCAGAAGTTGACCAGCCCGGCCCTGTTCATTTGCCAGCGTTCGGCGATACGTTCCCTTTCATCAGCGGCTTCCGTCAGAACCGACTCCGTGAACGCCGTTTCCGTCATTCTTCTTCCCCCTTGCCTTTATCTAATTCATGACATCCGTCATATATTTGCCTCTCCATCGGCCCAGCACCGGGCAAATGCCGATTCTGGCACTGCCAGGCTCTGTCTTTGCCAACCCCCAATGGAGCAAGAAGCTCGTAACCATCTCGGCCAGCTTGCCGACAGGCCCTGAGCGAAGCTCCTGCGCCCACTTCGACTTATGCTCTTCGCTAATTTCCAGCAGCAGATGCTCCAGCCCGCTTCGCTCCAGCCAGACGATGCCGTCCGTATCCAGGTACAAAGCCGCATCTCCGGCATCGAGGCGATCCCGGACAATGCCGCCAAGAAGCAGCGCGATATCCGATAAGCCCGACTGGGTCGGGAACAGCTCCTCCTCGCCGGTGAGTTCCGGGTAGAAGAAGAGCAACCCTTCCTTATAGCGCCTCCCGACAAAACCGAACATACGATCCATATTGTCGATAATCGTATGACGCTGCGTCCCTACATAATACCTATCCTCATCGCTCCAGTCGCAATCGGCGACAGCCGGCTCCAGCAGCAAGCGGCGATAGACGCGATGGCGGCGGCGAACCGATTCTCCCGCTTCCGTCTCGGGGTACAACATCGGATCGGACAGACTCTCCAACGTATCGTACGCGAACAACTCCCGCGGCAGCTGGCGCAGGATATAACGTGCATACGGGGAGCTTTCATACAAAATATTGTAGTTGTCCGCTCCCTCCTTGTAGCGAGCCGCCCAGCTGTCCTCCTCGCCGTCCAGCGACCGCAGCACGCCCAGTTCCTTCAGCTTTTTCAACGCCCGAGCAAGCGATAACCGATTTCGATATTCGGTCCAGTCGACCGCAATGTCATTCGCCTTCAACTGCTCCGTCATCTCGTCGATCAGATTGGTCAACAGAAACTGGTCATGCTCCGTCTTGCTTTCCAGGAACCATAGCCCGTAAGTAAAAAACATATAGTCCCGCGGCTCGCCAAACTCGCGAAATCCCATCCAGCTCTGGGGAATAACCGGCGTCTTGTCCAGCTTGGCCATTGTCCGCGTGACGATCAGCGGGAAGCCAGTAAAGTCGAGAAACCAGATGCGCAGCTCCTCCTGCATATCCTTGATCCAATAATACAGCTCGGGGTCCTTTTCCTTCTCAACCCAAGGCCGATTTAGCAGCGCGTGCGAGCAAGCATGCCGCTTCTCCCTTAATTGCTCTTCATTTGCAGAATCCGCCCGACGGCGTCTTCTGGTTGCAAATCCTCGATTTCTCAACGGCCTCCTCCTCTCCGCGAAGCGGCTTCGCCGCGATCGACCCCCGTCCAGCTTACCCTGAGCTGATAATCCGGCATTTCCAGTTGGCCGTCTGTACATTGCAGAACTACCCGGTTGCGAACCCCGGGGTTTATCAGTTTGACCTCGATGCCTTCCGGAGTGCGGAAAGCATGTCCCCGCCCCGCCTGGAGACAACGTCCGATCCAGTACAGCAGCCGGAGACGGGTCGTTCCGTTGACAATGCCCAGTTCGCTCATCTTCACAACAGGCCGGTCCGTCAACCGCATCAACAGTTCCAGCTCTTCCTGCCGCTGCCTGAACAGCTTGAGCTTGGCTTCTTTTTTCTGCCGGTCATGGTTGACAATCTCGGTCGGCGCGTCATCCCGCTCCAGACGCTGCCGGCTTCTGGAACGAAGCGGCCGAACCGTAGGCTGCTCCTGCCACATCGATTGAGTGGTACTTTCGGTTGTCCGTTCATCCTGCCCTTGCAACTTGCGAGCCGGGAATAGGCCGAACACCGCTGCAGCTAACCGGTGCGCCTCTTCCGGCGTCTGACAGCGATAAAACCAGCGGGCCAGATAATCCAGCTCGCGGCGGCGGCTCAAGCCGGAGCGGCGGCGCTCCTGAATGCGCAACACGCTGCGAACCACGCGGGCAATCGTCTCCTTGGTCGATATTTCCAGCAGCATCAATTCACTCTCGCCGTAAGCTTCCCCTACAAACCAGCGGTGCAAGCCGTCCCAGCTTTCCTGCATATCGGCGAGCAACTGTTCGCCCGTGAATTCCTCCTCCAACGTGGGTCGAGCCAGCTCCTCGGCAACAACCTTTTCCCAAAACTGCTGCAGCAATCCGGGCCTCATCTGCTGCAGCTGCGCTTCGATCCGATAAGCTTTGCGCTGCAGCGCTTGTACGAAGTTACGCAAATATTCCGTCAACGTCTCCTTGTAGGCCAGGAAAGCCTCCGTCGCCATCAATTCCTCGGCTCTCGAAGTTTGCAGGCTGGCAATATAGTCGACGGAGGTTTTCTGCAAACGGGTAAAGGCAGCGATTAACTCGCTCCAGAGCTGGTGAGCCTCCGCAGCCGTCAACGTATCATCCGAACCTTCGCTTGTACCCAAGCGGATCTTATTCAGACACTCCGCAATCGTATCGAAGAGAGTGGGCTCCAGTGAACCGCCGTATCCGCGAATTTTCTCCAATCCTTCCAGCATGCGTTCAATTTCGATGGAATAAGGGGTAAGGAAATATTGAAACTTTTTGCGCAGATACTCCTCCACCGTGGCCACCCGCCCGCCGTCATGCCTAGGAGAAAGATTCTTCCATTGAACGAGTTGTTCCAAGTCACTCTGACACATGTCAAGCGTATAGTTCTCCAGAAGGTTCCACTCTTGCACGCCCGCATATATCTCTTCCGGCTTCAACCAGTATCGCATTCGCTGGTATTCCTGATAAATATAACGCATAATAACCCGGTACCGCAGGGAATTGTGGTCGGCATTAACGTACTTTAATTCAGATATGTTTTGAAAAGTATGGGGGACTGGCTTTTTGGACATGATTTATCTCTCCTTCGGCTTATACACCGGCTTCATTGCGAACGAGGGCCAGTCCGTTTAACCATTGGCGAAGCTGAATGCGCGCCTGATACGGTCGGTCCAGATTGCAAGTTATAACGCCCCTTAGGTCTGTAGCTGCTTTTACGTTGCCGGACACAGCAATTACCGTACGCTCCGGACCGATTTGCCCGGCAAAAATGCCAAATTCAATAAATACATTGTCCCGTGGCTGATAAACCATATCGTTCCGATACCACACTTTATCGTCCTCTCCAAATACGAACAGTGCGCCGTCCACTGTCCTGCTAATTTTGATTAACTGCTCCAAAGTATATCCACCAAGCGGAAACAGACCCGGCTTATCCCAAGGGACCGGTTCTTCGCCTTCCGCCTCTATGATTCTCGCGAGCTCCATGACCCTTTCTCCCGATTCCAGCGAGCCGCCGATAAAGATTTTCCGCATCGCGCACTTCCCCCATTCTCCTAAATTGACAATTAAGAAAATCGTACCCTATTTCTATTACATTGACCAGTCCAAAGCTATTTTGCTATCATAATTTACATGATCAATAGCCGACTCCCGTTTGGATGCTTCTCCATTGGCATCCTTATAATAGAAGAAAGGGTGATAATATATGACTGAAACTTGCCCGCGTTGTGACTCCAAACAAACTGTAAAAGACGGCAAAAGGTACTCAAGAGTATGGGACTTCGCACAAGAAACCTCAAAAAAGACCCCTATTATTCAACAACACTTCTGCCATCATTGCAAAAAGCACTTTAATAAGCCTATCGGAGTCCGGTTTCGCAGCCAAAAGTCGATGGAACTCCAACTTAAATTTTTTCAGCTTCACTTTATTGAAAAATCAAGTGCCCGCCAATGCGCTTCAATTCTTGGGATCGGTAAAGCTACCGCACAACGCTGGAGAAAGCAGTGGCTGGCTGAATTAAAGGCGCTGGAATCATATCCGAACCCTCATTTAATCGTTATTTCGACATCTTTCAGCAAAACCGCCTCTCCTTCGCCGTCGAAAAACTAAATTTTTAGTAAAAAAGTGAAAAAGATGCTTATCATGCTCTTTATGATATAGAATATTTTGTGGGGACATCCCCTTGTCTGAGGAGAACGTTCCCTTTTTTAACTTCCTCGACGATTTCTTCAGGCGATTGCCTGTTCGTTCCTTTCCTCTCATCATATCCGAATCTATACGCAAAAAAGCCCCTAAAATAGGGGCCTTTCTGGGTATACGCAAAATGTATTAATTTCGAATGAGATAATCGAATGCGCCTAAGGCTGCATTTGCACCTGATCCCATGGAAATAATAATCTGCTTGTAGGGACTATTGGTGCAATCGCCTGCAGCAAACACACCGGGGACATTCGTAGCACCATGACGGTCTACGGCAATCTCGCCGAAGCGCGTGCGTTCAACCGTGTCGGCTAACCAATCCGTATTAGGAACAAGTCCGATCTGAACAAACACGCCCTGCAATTCGACATGATGCTCCGCTCCCGAATCACGATCGATGTAGGATATCCCGTTGACTTTGTCCGTGCCGGTAATCTCTTTCGTTTGAACGTTCTTGAAGACCGTCACGTTCGGGAGACTGTAAAGCCGCTTTTGCAGGACAGCATCGGCTTTCAGCTCGGGCATGAACTCCAGCACCGTCACGTGCTTCACGATGCCTGCAAGATCAATCGCCGCCTCGATGCCGGAATTGCCGCCGCCGATCACGGCTACGTGTTTCCCTGTAAACAAGGGACCGTCACAGTGAGGGCAGTAGGCTACGCCTTTGTTCTTGAATTCCGCTTCGCCGGGAACGCCAACATTACGCCAACGCGCACCGGTGGAGACAATAACGGTCTTGCTTCGTAACACAGCCCCGTTTTCAAGCTCGACTTCGACGAGGTCTTTCTTTTCCAAGCGCTTGGCGCGCTGGAGCTTCATCACGTCAATGCCGTATTCTTTGACATGCTCCTCAAGGCTTGCCACGAGCTTGGGGCCTTCGGTATATTTGACGCTGATGAAGTTTTCGATGCCCAGAGTATCCATGACCTGACCGCCGAAGCGTTCGGCGACAATCCCGGTACGAATGCCTTTGCGTGCCGCATAGATCGCGGCGCTGGCGCCGGCGGGGCCTCCCCCGACGACAAGTACGTCGTACGGCTCCTTGTTCGCAAATTCAGATGCGTCGGGAGCCGTCCCCAGCTTGGCGAGAATCTCTTCAATCGACATTCGACCGCCGCCGAAGAATTCGCCATTGAGGTACACGGAAGGCACGGCCATGACGTTTTTGCTCTCGACCTCAGCTTTGTATGCCGCACCGTCGATCATCGTATGCGAGATGCCAGGGTTCAGGACGCTCATGACGTTCAGCGCCTGTACGACGTCGGGACAATTGTGACAGCTCAAGCTAACGTAGGTCTCGAAGCGATATTCGCCGCGGATGTTCTTGATCTGATCGATGAGATGCTGTTCCACCTTGGGTGGCCTTCCGCTTGCTTGCAGCAGTGCAAGCACCAAGGAAGTGAACTCATGTCCTAAAGGAATACCGGCAAAAACAACTCCCGTATCTATCCCCGCACGGTTCACACCGAAACTCGGCGTTCGGGACAATTCGGTTCTCTCCACCGTGATTTTGGAGGAAAAGCTGGCGATTTCATCCACCAGCTCCAGCATTTCATGCGATACGGCATCGGACCCTGCACTCACTTGAATCTGCACATCGCCTTCCATGAGCTGCAGGTATTGACTTAGTTGTGCTCTAATATCTGCGTCCAGTGCCATAAGTTTTCACTCCTTAGATCTTTCCGACAAGATCGAGGCTCGGCTTCAGCGTTGCGGAACCTTCTTGCCACTTCGCAGGGCACACTTCGCCCGGATTGTTCCGAACATATTGGGCAGCTTTGATCTTGTTCACCAGAATGCTTGCATCGCGGCCGATGCCGCCTGCATTGATCTCAACAGCTTGAATCACGCCGTCCGGATCGATAATGAACGTACCACGATCCGCCAGACCGTCGGCTTCGATCAATACGTCGAAATTGCGGGAGATCGTATGCGAAGGATCGCCGATCATGATATACGTGATTTTGCCGATCGTCTCGGAGCTGTCGTGCCATGCTTTATGCGTAAAGTGAGTATCCGTAGAAACGGAATATACTTCAACGCCGAGGCCTTTCAACGTTTCATATTGGTTTTGCAGATCCTCAAGCTCCGTCGGGCATACGAACGTGAAGTCCGCCGGGTAGAAGCAAACGACGCTCCATTTCCCTTTGAAGTCAGCTTCCGTAACATCGATAAACTTGCCGTTGTGATAAGCCGATGCTTTGAATGGTTTTACTTCTGTTCCGATAAGAGACATACTGATTTTCCTCCTTAGATATGGGGTTTAGATTTTGCATATGTATAATAATAAGGCAGACTGGCGTTTGGATCATGAAGCTATGATGAGGATATTATGAAGGTATGATGAAGATGGTGGAGCTAGTCCAAATTCCTTTGGTAATGTCACCCAGTCCAACCCAAGCGTAGCACTTTTTTAAACCCGCTGCAAGTTTTCCCGCAATAACCTGCCGTTATTCATGGCAATTCAGTTACGAAAAGATTGCAGGCAAAGCAAGAGGCCTTATCCCATGGAAATCAGGACGAAGGCCGCTTAATTCATTTTTATTTTTGTGTGCCGTCTACATGGCAGGTTGCAGTTCTTTGCTTAGACCAAGCGTCCGCGCGGTCGAAGTATGAATTTCCTGGATCAGCTCCGGGTTTTTCAATAACGACTCGCCATAAGAAGGGATCATTTCTTTAAATTTCGGCTCCCACGCTTTTAATTGCTGCGGAAAGCATTTTTTTATTAACTCAAGCATCACGGAAACGGCGGTCGAAGCTCCCGGAGAAGCGCCGAGCAATGCGGCGATCGAGCCATCGGCGGCACTAATGACTTCCGTACCGAATTGAAGCGTTCCTTTGCCGGCAGCCGTATCCTTGATCACTTGCACACGCTGGCCCGCTACCACGATATCCCAATCCTCGTTTTTGGCGTTCGGGATAAACTCGCGCAGCTCTTCCATACGCTGTTCTTTCGATAACATCACTTGCTGGATCAGGTATTTTGTCAATGGGACGTTTTTGGCGCCCGCCGCCAACATCGTTAAGACGTTATTCGGTTTTACGGAACCTAACAAATCAAACATGGAACCGGTTTTTAAAAATTTGGGCGAGAAGCCGGCAAACGGTCCAAAGAGCAGCGATTTTTTGTTGTCGATAAATCTTGTGTCCAGATGCGGAACCGACATGGGAGGAGCGCCGACTTTAGCTTTACCGTATACTTTGGCATGATGCTGCTCGACAACATCCTGATTATTACACACCATAAATAGTCCGCTTACCGGGAATCCACCAATATTATTTCCTTCGGGAATACCGGATTTTTGCAATAAAGGCAGGCTTCCTCCGCCACCGCCGATAAAGACGAATTTTGCCGTATGGTGTTCGACTGTACCGTTATCGACATTCCGCACTTTCAATTCCCACGAGCCGTCGCTAGCACGTTTAATATCATCCACACTATGCTTGAATCTGATATCGACATTCTTATTCTTTAAGTGGTCAAACAACATACGCGTTAAAGCGCCAAAGTTGACATCCGTTCCGGATTCGATTCTCGTGGCCGCCATAGGTCCATTTAAGGTCCGGCCTTTCATAATCAGCGGAATCCATTCCATCAGTTTTTCCGGGTCATCGGAAAATTCCATCCCTTCAAACAAAGGATTGTCACACAGCGCTTCAAAACGTTTTTTTAGAAACGCTACATTTTGCTCCCCTTCTACCAAGCTCAAATGAGGCAATGGCATGATAAAGTCCTGCGGATTACGTATCAGATTGTTGTTGACAAGATAAGACCAAAACTGTCTTGAAACCTGATACTCTTCATTAATTTTTATAGCTTTGCTAATATCTATGGACCCGTCCGGTTTTTCGACGGTGTAGTTCAGCTCGCACAGTGCAGCATGCCCCGTTCCCGCATTATTCCATTCGTTAGAGCTTTCCTCTCCTGCGGTTGCGAGCTTCTCAAAGACTGTAATTTTCCAGTCCGGTACCAATTCCTTCAGCAGCGTTCCCAGAGTCGCACTCATGATTCCGGCACCAATTAAGATAACGTCTGTTGTGGTTTGTCTGTTACTCATTTTTACCGTCCTTACGCGCTATTATTTGAAGAAAAGTTGTGGGCTCTCTTGCTTTGAGCTCCATAGCAAGTCAGGGTGCGACCTGCTAGTCACACCCTTCGTCGGGATCAATATTAACTTGTCAGTCTTAAATCTAGATTCATATATCTACTATTATATGATAGTTGTCTGCTATTTAAAAGCCGGAAAATTTCAGTGATTGCAGTTAAGAAGTGAGAAATCCCCCATGAAACCCTAATACACAAAAAAACAAGGCCTTGACCCCGCCGCTTACTGGGGTTGTGGCTTTGGTTTGGTTTTGTCTGAAAAGCTTGCCGTCCCTTAGAGCTATTTCTTAGCGGTCTTTCAGAGCTTGCTCGATTCGCTTATCCGGCACGAACCAGATGACGGCAACGAGTACGAAAAAGAAGCAGGAGATCCAAGGACTGACATAGGCGGTCAAGACCGCGATCAAGTAGAGAAAAGGCGATAATTTCACCTTCCAGTCTCTGCCCATCGCTACGACGAAGGAGGAATCGCCGGAATGCTGTTTAATAATCGCGCGCTGAAGCATCCGGTACGAGAACGCAGATAGCAGTAGAATAATGCCGTACAGCGCCGTTGGAGTAGGTGCGAAATGGCTTTCCCCCATCCAAGCTGTCGTGAACGGTACAAGGGATAGCCAGAAGAGAAGCAGCAAGTTCAGCCACATCAACCGCCCGTGCACCGTTCGAACCATGTGCAGCAGATGATGATGATTGTTCCAGTAAATGCCGATATATACGAAACTGAAGATGTAGCTAACAATTTTCGGGCCAAGTTCGATTAGCGCATACCAGTCATAGCCTTTCGGCACTTTAAATTCCAGCACCATGATCGTAATGATAATCGCCAGCACGCCATCGCTGAACGCTTCCATCCGATTTGCTTTCATCGTGTCTCACCTTT
Organism: Paenibacillus sp. MZ04-78.2; assembly: GCF_024213375.1. Taxonomy (GTDB): domain Bacteria; phylum Bacillota; class Bacilli; order Paenibacillales; family NBRC-103111; genus Paenibacillus_G. The sequence goes on from NZ_JANAVJ010000044.1 coordinate 32,999, forward strand.
TCTCGCTTCTCGCGCTCTTTTAGCCTTTTCGACACCAGTAACTTTGCATAACCCCCTTCATCTTGTCAAGCTAAACTTTCACACTTTCAATCCGCTCCAAGCTTATATTTGACAGGTCAGTACAAAATTATTACTATGGTTTTATTAGAGCGTGCAGGAAGGGAGTTGAATAAGGTGAGTAAGAGCGGAAGACCACGAGAGTTTAAAGATACCGCCGTGATTGATGCGGCGATGGAATTGTTCTGGGAAAATGGCTACGAAGCTTGCTCGACGGAGGATCTGTGCAAGCAAACGGGGCTTGGAAGAGGAAGCTTATACAATGCATACGGCAGTAAGCACGAGCTTTATGAACAAGCCCTCTTGCGTTACCATGAAACCGGCATCCAAGCCCAGATTGAGATTCTCCACCGGCAAGGACCGATAAAAGACCGGCTTCGTGCTTTGTTGGATTGGGCTATAGAAGAGGACTTTTCAAACAAGAATCGAAGAGGCTGCCTGTTGATCAATGCTGCAATGGAGCGCGCACAAAGAGATCCGGCGGTCGAACGCCTATTCAAACAACACGTCGATTTGCTGGAGCAGGCTCTGCAACAGACGATTGAGACGGGGCAGATATCAGGAGAGATCTCGCGGACACATCCGGCCTCGGATTTAGCCCGCCTTTTTCTAAGTAATTATTATGGACTCCGAGTGCTCAATGCCGCTGCTCAGAATCGTGAAAGGGCCGTTCAAATGGCCAACGCAACGTTGGAAGTCTTGTTCTAGCGTTGCGCTTTTTTTACGTCTGAACGGAGCCCAATTCATCTCGTCACGCCTAATTTTGTACTATTCATTACAATTTATTCGGGACCTGGAGGTCATTACTATGCCGTTTGCTATTTATGTACTGGGAATGATGATTTTTTCTATGACCACTGCCGAATTCACGGTCGCCGGAATCATGACTTCGTTATCGAAGGAATTTGACGTATCCATTGCTTCCGTCGGCTACCTTATATCCGCTTATGCTGCGGGGATGATTGTGGGGGGTCCTTTGTTAGCGATTGGTTTGTCCAATGTGTCGAAGAAAAGGGCTTTCTTATTGATTTCGGCCGTATTCCTCTTCGGTCAGACGCTTGGCGCGCTAGCCATCGGATATGAGATGATGATGGTTGCTCGGATCATTACCGGCGTTTCCTCCGCCGCTTGCTTCGGCGTTTCGCTTGGCATTTGCTTTGACCTCGTCAGTCCTCAGGCTCGCGGTCGTGCCGCTTCCATCGTTCTTGGCGGTTTAATGGTTGCTACCGCGCTCGGATTGCCTGTGGCGATACTCTTCAACCAATACTTCGGCTGGCGCTCCAGCTTTTGGGTGGTTGTCGTACTCGTTTTGCTGTCTGGACTTTTGAGTATGAAAGCGATCCCCGCCGCATCCAAGTCGGAGTCCGTTAGTTTGCGTAGTGAACTGGCGAGTTTCAAAAACCGAAATCTATGGGCCGCCTATGCGACCAGCCTTCTCATTATCGGCGCAACGTTTGCCGCATTCAGTTATTTCGCGCCTATCCTGACCGACCTCTCCGGCTTCGACACAACGACGGTTCCGCTTCTATTAGGGGTCTACGGCATGGCGACCGTCGCAGGAAATCTTGTTACCGGCCGACTTGCCGATCGATATATGATGCCAATCCTAACCATAGGATTGATGCTCTTGACTGCGTCGCTGATGATGTTCGGAATCTATGCCCACAGTCCGTACGTCGCTGTCATTGCCGTCATTATGATTGGACTAACGGGAGTGACCCTGAATCCCGCGATGTCGACCCGCATCACCCGCGTTGCAGGGACTGGCACGCTGGTTGCGACCGTTCACGCATCCGTTATTAGCCTTGGCATCGTCATAGGCTCTTCCATCGGAGGGCTGACCATCGACGCTGGATACGGGCTCCGTTCTCCGCTATGGGTCGGTTTTATTTTGGCGATGCTGGGCTTGGTTTCATTGCTGCCTTACTTCAAGAAAGCTGGAGCGCTAAACATCACAGTGAAGAGCAAGTCTTAATTTCTAAACTTCGCCTTATTGTTGATACGATTCAGCTTAACGGGTCTATCGGCAAAAAGTAAGAAGGAGCTTGTCGCGGCGCGACAGCTCCTGCAGCTCTATATTGTAAATGTGCTAAGTAAAGACGGCCATACAGACATTCTCTCTCGGCAGGACGGACATAAGGTCTCCCCCGCTAAATAAGGCAGATGCCCGGCCAATGTTTGCTCTCCGATCGCTTCTACCCGCTTCGCTAATGTTCGTATTTCTTCATCTGCAAATGACGTTGCCGGAACGATATCATGTGATTCCTGGCCAGTGTGAGAGACGGGATCGTGTTCATAAGCTTGAAGGATTTGAGGATTTCTGCATTCTCTTCATTAGGCCATATAAATACATCTTCTTCACAGGCCGGACACACGGCTACATACTCATCACCGTGAATAAACGTCATCAGCATGTTGGCAAGGATAGACGACCCCCGATACGCAGCATCCGCAACAAGAATATAACGTTTCTCCGTCTCATCAATGGAATGATGGGCTGCATAGGCGAACACTTCCTTTGTAAGCGCCTTAAGCTTGCCAATGGCCTCTATATATTCGCGATACAATTCTGTACAAACGGAGCTGCCCGCATCTTGGGCCAGTTCCGCCCAAGCCTCTGGAAATGGCGCCTCATCGCGTCCATCACGGCTTGCTTCGATTATACCGCAATTGATAAACAGCTCTTTACGCACTTCGGCATCAGATGTAGAGCATGCGATTTGTGCCAAAAACGGCATCGCCGCGTATGTAGCCGTATAGATCGTATTTTGATGGAACAAATGCTCCTGAAAGAGTTCGTCAAAAATCTCCTGGCTATATTGCCCCATTAGCTGCTGCAATAACACAGGCACGTTCTCCGCAGTTCCATATGGTCCTGTAAGCTTTCCCCATATATCGCTATTCCATTTAAGCAAGCTTCTCCCTCCATTATCCGCATTGTCTGGTTATGTGTAGTGGAAATTATTCTTTGTCAAAATAATCATCTGGCAAATTTAATTCTTTCAAACAACCTATAAATTCTTCCCTGAAATTATTATTGCTTTTATATTCCGGCCATGCAGCCTTATAATAAGGCAACAACTTCTCATGAGGGATAACGCCCCAAAATAGAATAGAGTTTTTCATAACCTCCTTGTCGCCACCCATTAACACCTGTTCGATGATCTCCCAACCTTCCGATTTGTCATTGCAACTGCGTGTGGCATAGATTGCGGCGGTTTGGATATTCGAGTCGGCTTGGCATAAAAAGGGCGCAAAGTTTTGGAGTGAAATCACGCCGGAAGGTTCCAAAACATACCCCACATGACTTAACGTTTCCGGGTCACGTACCCTGTCGAGACTTTGCATTATCACTTTTATAAATTCCGATAAATCAACAGATTTACCGTACCAGTTCAGAATCTGTAAAGCGTGTAATAAATCCTCATTTCTATCCGAATGCAACAGCTCCAGAAGATAGCCTCTTCCCGCGTCAACAGAGGTTTTGCAGATTAGCTGAATGGCTGTGATGCGATCTTTTTGTCCTTGATCAGCAACGTTTTTTAAAAAATCAACGGTTGGCTGCGAGATTTTCTTAAACTTGAACATTCCATCAAGCGCTTTTGATTTGATTTCTTCGTTTGGGGCGTTTTGATAAACCTGTATTAACGCATTTTCATCGCCCGGCATCTTGCTGCCAAACCACGCGATATCATAATCCAGAATAATTTCGTCCAGCCAGCGCTCATACCAGTCCAGAAAATTGTCTTCATAAACAAAGAAAAAGGGATGATCAGGATAAAAATCTGAAGTGTAAACGATTTCCCCCCTGTGTTCCCCTTCAAGTACGAGATACATATCGTATTCGCAGCCTTGTGTGCCAATGCACAACATGCCGCCCATCACCATATTACGGGCAGCGTCGTATTCCGGGTCGGAGATGTCCTCATCATTGATCAAGGGTTCGGTCAGATGGTTCCATTCCTCTTTTGTCATTCTGGGGTGCAGAACGCATTTTGCAGCGAGTGCATTTGTATCGGTATAGGAAGTGGCCTTTTCAATCGAATAAATCCCGTAATACGGCCCGGCGCCTCCATTTCCGACTTCCGTTAAAAACTGCGTATAAGGCTCCGGGAGTGTGACCTGATTTTTTGCTTGCCAGTCCGCAAGCTCTTTTGTTGTAAGCTTTTCATAAACCCTGTATTTGTGTGAGGATGCTCCAAACACCAAAAAATCCGTATCTTTGCGCATGGCCTCTTCGAGTTTGTTTTTTATTCGATCAAGTTGCGTTTCTTTCTTCCAAAACAACCTATTGACCCCCTTGTTGATTATAGCCGAGCTTCCTTCGCTTGCTTATCCAGCAATTTCCAGCAGATGCGGAAATCGGTATTCTCCGTACATACTCTGTATGCGCTCGTGGCGGGGGCTTCGGCAACGAAATGTAAAAAAGCATGGGCAAATCTCCTTCAAGGGACTTTCAACAAACGCACCGGAAGTATGCCACGGATTTTCTGATATAATCCTGTTACTCTGCCTTCTCGTAGCGATTATTCTGCATCGCCTGCTCGATCCATTCCTCAATTTGATGCTTAGGTAGCAGGATGTTGCCTCCAAAAGCATTATTCTTATGAAAGCCCCAATCCCCATATACTAACATATGGTACTGGCTATCCATTTGTTTTATGAGTCCCCATACGCCAAGATCCCCCTCTGCGCCCGCACTGATAAATAGCCACTTCCGGTAATGGTATATGTACGGGTTCCCAAACATCCTAAAATCATCCAAATACCCTATTTCGGGCCGGGAAACGATTATCCACCCATGCCTCATCATACCACACTATGGAAAATAGCGGGCAATCCTAAACACCCAATTTTCGCTGTCACTTATTACGATTCACCATATCGGTTTTTAGGGTAAACTCGGACGAATCCCATAGTCCGTTACTTTAACACACAACTGTTCATGCACAGGCAAGCGAATCCACATTTTGCGTGTCTACTTCCTGTGTCTAAGAACCTGTAAGCATGATATTCTTATAATGAATGGAATTGATTGCAGATGAACGAACTGCTTGGTGAATTGGTTACTTTTCTTGAAAGGTGTCGATAAATCCAATTGGGAGGTGCTTACTATGAACGAGCCTGTGTTGAAAAAAGCGATGGACACATTGGAATTTCTTAGTCAGGATGCCGAGGCCCGCCGATTGTATGAAGATAGACAGAAGTATCTGCATGATGAAGCTTCCATGATTGAAGGAGCGTTAGCTGAGGGAGAGAAAAAGAAAGCAGTTCAGATGACCTTGGAGCTTCTCAAGCTTGGGGTCGATACATCGATTATATCCAAAGCGTCTGGGCTGTCTGAGGCTGAAATCATTGCTTTGAGAAAGCAAAACTAAACCTTCTGGTTGAAGAGTCAGTCCGATGGAGATGGATATCTACAAAGGCAAAAAGCCGCAACTGATTGAACAAAGCAGTTGCGGCTTTATCTAAATTAGACCGCAGACCATGTGATCGTATATTGTGTAATGCCTGCTTCTGCATCAATGATCTTACCTTCAATAACCGTAGACTCTTTGCTTTTGGTAGCGGTAATGCCGATTGTTTTGTCAGTGGAGGAGTCAACCGTACGGTCATAACCGCGGTTTTTCAAATATTCGTTATAGGTCTTAACCAGATCTTTCAAGCTTAGCGTTTTGGTTTTCATCTATTATTCTATTTCTTTTCTGGAAGAACAAGGATATAACGTACTAGTAGAACATACCTAAAAGGTGAGAAATTCACATTGATAGCCTAAAGTTGGTCGATTCGAAGTCAAAATTATTTTATAATCATGATGTAGAGCAATTAGATCGGGGTGAACAATTTATGAAGAGTGAACTAAGAAATATTACCATCGACCGACAGGCATTTGTTTATTGGTATTCAGGTGGGAGCAGGTTCACATTACATATTTCTCCAAAAGAAAACAAAAATATAAAAATCACACTTATTTTCGAATCAAATCCACCAGATGAAGATCCTCGTACATTCTGGGCTTTTTACAAAATTACAGCGCGTAAAAATGATTTAGAAACAACAATAGACCTAGGCAAGCCAAAACATATAGCTGAGATTATTTCATATCTAATGAAACAAAGAAAAGAATTATTTACAAAAGGACAGCCTCATATTTTAAATAATGCATGGGATTTACTAATGGAAATGGGATATTCAAATTTTAATCCGGTTTGGGTTGGCGAATGGTAGTACATCGTCAGGACGATGGTTTTCAGCAACGGGGGGTAACGACTTAATACAACCTTAAATTGGAAACCTACGAACCTATGACACTAATTCAGAGTCGTAGGTTTCACGATTGTTCATCTTCAACTCGTTTTTTGATAACTTGAAGTATAGGCAGCATTCTCAATTAATGTTTTAAATTGCTCTAAACTATTTAAAACAAAACTATGCAGTTCTTCATATATTCCCTCAGTAATTTCAATTAACTCACCATGCGCGATTTCGTTTCTATGTTTGAGTAATTTGGTATCAATTTGTTGTATCTTCTTCTCCCAAGTATCGTCAAAATCTAGTCCTATGGTGTACATAATATTTTTAAGCACAGTTGATGACAAATTCGATTCGGTATCAATTGCATCAATTGGATTAAACGATATATTTTTGTTTAAATTGTCAAAAATAAAATTTATTAATTCCCCATGAACCTCTGTTTTTTGGGATTTCGCAGTACTTAAAATCTTTTCACGCAAAGCAACAGCCATAAAATTATTTCTTAAGTTATTCAGTACCGGGCTCCTTCTTGAAATAAAGTCCAGATAAGCAATTGAAGAATTTTTAATAAAACCTTCCCAGTGAGCATAGATAAGTGGTACTGCCGCTCTTAAAAGTGGTCCTTTTTCATGGGTTCTAGCGCTATTTATAAAGAATTTATACCTTTAATCCAAGAGCTACGGCTCAAGCTTGTATCTTGCACAGAAAGCGTCGAAGTAATCAACGGCCTTTTTGCTGGTGATTCAACTATCGTGTTCCACTAGAATAACTACTTCTCAACCTGAATACTGTTATTAAAATCGCAAGGTAGGTGTAGGGCTTGATTATAGAGACGAATCGATTAATTTTACGCGAATTTATTCCTGGGGATTTACAGGAAGTTCACAAATATGCTTCTGATGTGGAGGTTTGTAGATACTCCGACTGGGGACCAAACAGACTCGAGGACACAAAAGCATTCATCGAAGAATTTATTAAAGGACAAAGCACGCCTGTTGATTAACCAAAATAAGGTATTCAAAAATTGAAAAAAGGCCACTCTTTCGATAAAATCGATTCTACCA
>NZ_JANAVJ010000045.1 GCF_024213375.1 Paenibacillus sp. MZ04-78.2
CTAGCTCTTAACTTAGCAGTCTGCACAAAACAGAAATGGCCTGCGTGCGTTAACTAGCTAAGAATCCCACGGCTTTATCCGTGTTGGAGGCTCAAGCTTGTGTTAAACCCAGCCTCTCCAGCGCATAGCTTCCACCACTTTGCGGAGACCTGCCATATAAGCGGCCAACCTCATGTCCACCTTGCTCTCCAGCACGATCTGATGGACCTCGCGAAAAGCTTTGACCAAAACGTGGTCCAGCTTCCGATAAACTTCCGCTTCGGACCAATAGCAGCCTTGGTTGCTTTGAACCCGCTCGAAGTATGAAGCGACAACGCCGCCTGCGCTTGCCAGCACATCGGGGACGAGCAGCACGCCTCGGGAGGCGAGAATTTCCGTGGCCTTCGCGGTCGTCGGTCCGTTCGCCGCCTCGACGACCATTTTCGCTTGAATGTCGGCTGCGTTCTGTTCCGTAAGTTGGTTTTCAGCGGCGGCCGGGATGAGAATGTCGCAAGCCTGCACAAGCAGCTCCCGATTGGAGATCGCGCTTGCGAACAGATGAGTGACCGCGCCGTACGCATCTCGTTTTTCCAGCAAATAATCCACATCCAGCCCGTCCGGGTGGTACAAAGCCCCGCCGGCGTCCGAAATCCCGACAATTTTCGCTCCAGCGTCGTGCAGAAACTTGGCCAGATAGCCTCCGGCATGGCCGAACCCTTGAACGATCACCTTCGCGCCGCCGATCTGCACACCCGCCTCCTTCGCCGCTTCGCGCAGCACCATCGTCACGCCTTTGAGCGTCGAAGCCCCCTCACCCGTCGAACCGCCCAGCACGAGCGGCTTGCCGGTAATAAAGCCGGGCGAATCGAATTCGCGGAGACGGCTGTACTCGTCCATTATCCAAGCCATCATTTGCGCATTCGTGTACATATCCGGGGCCAAAATATCCTTTGTCGGGCCAACGATCCGGCTGATCGCCCGGACATACCCGCGGCTCAGCCGCTCCAGCTCGGCGGCGGACAATGTGCGCGGATCGCACTCGATGCCTCCCATGCCCCCGCCGTACGGGAGGTCGGTCAGGCCGCATTGGATGCTCATCCGCATCGATAGAGCGGTCACTTCCTCCGGCGTCACCGCGGGATGAAACCGGATGCCGCCCTTGGTCGGCCCCACCACATCGTTATGCTGGGCCCTGTACCCGGTGAATACCCGGATGGAGCCGTCGTCCATGCGTATAGGAATACGAACCGTCATCAAGCGAAGGGGCCGCTTCAGCAGCTCGTAGAACGATTCTGCGCAGCCCATATGCTCCAGCGCCTTCTTGATGAGCTGCTGCGTTTGCTCCAAAACGTCAGGTTGTTCCGTATGCGGCGGTACCGTTTCGACTGCCATCGTTCCACCTCCGGCCTCGGCATTTTGGCTGCCATTACTTGTAGTTTATACCAGATAAAGCATTCGATCTATTCGACCGACGAATCCAAAATGAGCGCGCTTTTTTATACATCAGGTATAAATTCCAGATTGCCCGAAATTACGGGCCGTGATATAACTGACTCAAGCCAATCCGCACAGAAAAGGGGATCATTCCTATGGGAATTAGCATTCAAGAAGCGATTCAGCTTCCCGTCATGTCGCTGACGAAATTGGTCGCCGGATTCGACGGCATGAACAATATCATCAAATGGGTCACAATCGTCGAAGTCATCGAAGACATTGACCGGCTGCAAGAAGGCGAGTTCCTGATTACGACCGGCTTCGGCCTGATGGAAAGCGAAGAGAAACGGAACCAATTCCACAAGCTGCTGTCCAACAAAAAGCTGTCCGGCGTTGCGATGTACACCGGGTTTTACTTGCGCGAAATTCCCCAATCGTTCATCGACATTGCGAACCGCTCCGCCCTTCCGCTGCTGGAAATTCCGACGGATATCAACTTTTCGGTCATTACCAAGGCGATTCTGGAGCAGATCGTCAACAACCAGTTCCGCATGTTCGAGCATTCGATCAACATCCACAAGGAATTTACCCGTCTGGTCTTGGAAAACCAAGGCATCCAGGCGATCACCGAGACACTGTCTCGGCTAACGGATGGCAGCATCGTGCTGTTCGATGCGGATGCCTCCATCGTCTCGGACCGGATCGTTCATGACGCGGTCCGCCGGACCGGTCAGGATCGGCTCCTGCTCTTTTCCGAGCCGCTGCAGCCGCCTTTTGAACAGCAGCTTCTTCACTTAACCGATCATGAAAGCGAATACACGATATCGCTGTATCCGGTCATGGCGAATCAGACAAACTACGGCTGGATTACAGCCATCAAGGAGAAAGAACGCTGGAAAGACATCGACCAGATCGCGGTCGAGCATGCAGCCACCGTGTATGCGATCGAGTTCCTGCGGCATAAAGCGATTTTGGATACGGAAATCCGTTTTCAAGGCGAATTTCTCGATCAAGTGTTAAGCAAAAATGTTACCAATAAAGCCGAAGTGATCGAGCGCGGGAAAAAGCTGGGCTTCGATCCGAGCGGCAGTCAGGCCGTGCTGCACATCAAGGTGGAGAAGCTTCCGCCCGACCTCGAACGCCGTACGCTGGACGACATGTTGGATAGGCTGTATCTGGTCGTGAACCAGACGATGAGCAGGCATAACCGCCAGTTTCTGCTGCGCAACCGGTTGGACGGCTGCGTCGTCCTCATGGAAACGGGAAGCAAAGGCACGGCTCCCGAAGCCGCAGAGGAAGCTTCGCTTCTGGCCATACGGGACATCGCCGACAAATGGAGCGTGTTCTACCCCGAATACCCGCTGCGGATCGGCATCGGCAAAAGCTATACTGACCTTGCCGACTTAGCCAAAAGCGCGCAGGAAGCGCACCGGGCTCTCGTCTTCGCCAAGCTGCTGCACAAACCGAAGTCCGTCGTCCATTACGACGATCTGGGACTGTATCACTTCCTGATCCAAATGCAGGAGCTCGGCATAGATTTGCGGCAGTTTGCCGAGGAGCAGCTCGGGGCCTTGATGCAGAACAAGCGCCAGGGAGCCGACCTGCTTCAAACGCTGGAAACGTACCTGTACCATAACCAGAGCCTGCACGTGACCGCGGCCGAGCTGTTCATTCACCGCCATACGCTGAAATACCGGCTGAACCAGATCGAGAAGAAAACCCGGCGCAATCTTCAATCGTCAGAAGACCGCTTGAAGCTGGAGATCGCGATCATGGCCTACAAGCTGACCGTTTCTTCCGAAGAGCTGTAGCGGGCGCGCGACTTGGCGCTCGCTTCCCTGCTTTTCGCTTTCGCGTTAACATCGAATCTCGCTTCCAGCTTGCCCACCACAAACGTAAAGAGCATAACCAGCGCCAAGTAATATAGCCCCGCCACGACGTACGTCTCCAACTGTTTGAAGTTCGCAGCCGCTTCGCTTAACGCTGATCCCCACAAATCCGACACGCTGACATAAGCGACGAGCGACGATTCCTTCAGCCCCAGAATGAACTGGTTGCCGAGCGGAGGGATAGCGATTTTGAACAAATCATCCCCGATTTCGAGGGTCGAAAGCTGTGGAAACCTTTGGGAGGGAACAAAAATAAGCCCATCGCCTAGGAGCGGGCTTCAGAAACTCTCAAGTAAAAAATCTCAGAAAATAGAGGTGGGGTATATCCCGTAAGAGTTTACGTCCGCCTTTGAAACCCGTGAAAATACCGCTAATTCTAATCAAGTTCACGGGTTTCAAGAGCGGCCGGAGGGATATACCCCACCGGCGTATGCTGAGAATTTTATACACGTCAACCAAGCTCCTTCATTGCTTGCTTCCGGAACTCGTTCGGCGTCATCTGCTCCTGTCTCTTGAAGACGCGGCTGAAATACTTTTCGTCATGGTACCCAACCATTTGCGCGATCTGAGCGACCTTGAGGTAGGGGCTGATGAGCAGCAGCTTCGCTTTCTCCACCCGAATCCGGTTCACGAAATCGATCATCGTTTCCTGAAATTCCATTCGGAACTTGCGGGAAATGTATTCGCGGTTTAAATGAAACTGTGCGGAGATGTCCTGCAACGTAATGTCCTGGGTATAGTGCGTCTCGATGTAACGGGCGATTTCGCGCATCGGGTTGCTGTTTACCGCCTGCATGGAAATTAAAATTTGCGACAGCTCGATCAGCCGATCCGTCATCGTCTGCTGCAGCTGCGACAAAGAAAGCCTCCCGTCCTCGTCGAGCGGAACGATAAATGGACCGTTCTCCTGAGGCCATCGCGGCGATTCATGGCTTGCTTGGAAAAATTCTTCCACCCATCCGGCCCTCGCTACGTTGAATTCATCCCACCACATTTTCAACTGCTCCATCGTAATCGCAGGCATGGCGCGAATGTCTTGAAACCATTCGCCGACCGTATGCCGGATTTGCTCGTGATTTCCGCTTCTGACCGCCAGCCGGGTCTTCTCTTCATATTTGCCGAAGCGCACCGAACCGATACGCGGCGCCGCCGGTGACGGACGATATTCGTGGATACGCGCAGCGAAGTCGAGCAGGTTCCGCCCGTTTAACGCTTCCAGCGCCTGCGTGTACGCTTGGCCAAGGCCTTCCGGGAAGGCGCATGCCGCGCTGATGCCGAAATCGACCGCCCCTTTCAGCGTCCGATCGAGACCGTCCGAAATTTTCCGCAGCCATCTTGCGGCCGAGCCGGGCTCGTCCCAGAGCAGCAGGACGATTTCGTAAGGCTTGTTCCAATTGCGGAAAGCCGTACCTTGGCCCGACGTTTGCACAAAATCGTTGCAAATATTCAGCACGGAAAAGAAAAGCAAGTCCACGCTGGCCTTGTACTTGTCCCGGATCGGACGCTGCATCGTATTCAGGTCAAGAATGGCGACACGGCAGGAACGTACATCCGCAAGCACGGGAAATTCGCGAAGATACGATTCCCCAGGCAGCGGCGCGCTGCCCGAAGCGGCGTCGGTCAATAACCGGGACAGCAGCTTGTCGCGGTACATCGGCTTTAGCTGGTTGACTTCCTTGTTCTTTTCATGGAACTGAAGCTTGGCCCGGTTGGCTTCGTTCCAACTGGTAACTGCTTTGCCGACCGCTTCCTGCAGATGACTGCGGTCGATCGGCTTCAGCAAATAGTCGGTGCCTCCGTACTTGACGGTGTGGCGCACAAATTCGAAGTCATTGAAGCCGCTGACGACAATCTTTTTGCAGTCCGCCGCATGAATTTCCATCCATTCCATTAGCTCAAGGCCCGATTTCACAGGCATCATAATGTCTGTAATGACCAACTGGGGCCGCTGCTCCCGGATCAGCTCCACCGCCTCCGTGCCGTCCTCCGCTTCCAGCACCGTGTGAAAGCCGAAGGCTTCCCAATCGATCAGCTTGCGGACGGTTTTGCGGACATGCTTCTCATCATCGACGAGCAACACTTTCATAGCGCAGTCACCTCTTGATGTGTAGTGGGTACCGTCATCGTGATTTTCAGACCTTGTGGCTCGTTCAATTCAAGCTGTAGGCTGGCCTCCTCTCCGTAGTAGAGGCGAAGCCGGAACATGACGTTCGTAAGCCCAATCCGGTCTCCGCTGTCGGACGGCTCGGGTTTTGTACCGGACAAATTGCTGTTCAAGGCGACAAGCCGCTCCTCGGAAATGCCCGTTCCGTTGTCTTCTACGACAACGTGCAGCTTCCCGTCAAGCAATGCCGTGCCGATTTTCAATACGCCCGTCTGATGCGCCTTATGAAATCCGTGTTTAAAATAGTTTTCCACTAGCGGCTGAATGATCATTTTCGGAATCGGAACCAAACCGGCCGCTTCGTCCAACGCGTACTCGATCTTCAAAGATTATGCGTTCAATTGTACGATGCGGCTCACGAGGACATGTACATTTTGGACAGCGACGGGACGGCGATCTATGCATCGGACGAATCGGAAATCGGCAAGAAGCTGGAGCAATCCTGGGTCCGGCGCATGCTGGGCGATGACTCGACCGCAGGCAGTATGGAAAAAGACGTATCCGGGTACGACGGCATCATTTTATTCGATAAAATCAAGCAGCCTTACTTGGATTGGACGGCCGCTGGCAGACCTGAACATCGCCCCCTATGCCGCGAAAACAATTCCGACGCATTGGAGCAACGACTACGGCCTTCAGCAATTTCCGCAAACGAAGCCGGAGCTTGTTTTTTCCATCTACCGCCCTTTGTTTCGGGTGCCGACCTCAGAGCAGATCGGCTTGCTGGGGATTGACGTTCAGGTGGACGCCCTGCGCAGAATGCTCGACATAAGCGAGCTCCTGCGATAAGGGCACGATCGTATCTTTCGTATTCATGCTGTAGTGCATCATGCGGCCCAAGGATGAGACCAGCTCGTACACCTCGGGCGCATCGTTATCCAGCGCGGAAGCGCCGATGGACTGCAGCGCATTGTTGATGAAATGCGGATTGACCTGCGCCTGAAGCATTTTGAGCTGCGTCGTCTTGTTGGCGAGCTTCAGCTTATATTCGCGGAAAATGAGATCGTTGATCGTCTCCATCATCGTGCGGAACTTTTTGGCGAGAATACCGAATTCGTCATTGCGAACGATCTCAATCCGTTCCTCCAGCTGGCCCGATTGAATTTTGCTCATGCTTCGGATCAGCTGCTTGATCGGATGCGTGAACCGGATCGATACATACAAGACAGCCGCGGTCGCGACGGATAAGGACAATACGGCGATGACGGTATTAATCATGGTCAGCGTGCGGGCATGCCCGTACAAATAATCTCCCGGTATTCGCTTCACAGCTTTCGCTTGTCCCCGCAGGAAATTGTCCTTGTTCATTAAGAACGAGTCTTGTCCGTTATTCAAATACAAATACACTTGATAAATATTGTTCGTTGCTTTGGAAACGGCTGCAGCGCGGTGTATACGTAAGATTGATCCGCAGGGTCGGCTACGCCGTTGGATAGAATGCCGTCCAGCTTTTTGTTGGAGTACAGAATAAGCGAAGCGTTGTTGACGGCGCCAAGGAAATTGGAGAGGTTCGATTTCCCTTCGGACAGCAGCCGCGTATTTTCCATGATGGTCCGTTCCTTCACGGATTCTTTGGTATAAAAGTAGGTGACGACGATCGACGCGGACGTAGGAATCACAATCGAAATCAGCATCAGAGCGATCAGCTTGTACCGTACGCTAGTAAGCAGCAGACGCATTGTCGTTCCGCCTTTCTCATCCCGCTTTTCATGTTGTCAGCGCTTTCATTCTAACACCGCAGAGTCAAAATCGTCCACCTATCTTCTCAAATTCCTGAGTGGGAATGATTAGGCTCCGCCGATACAATAAAGTTACTTTCAACACATCCTAGACTAGGGAGGAACCTGTTATGAAAAGATTGCTGACCTCGCAAGCGGTGCAGCAGACAGTCTTCGTCGGGCCTGCGCTGCTCGTTTATGCCATTGTCATGGTGCTGCCATTCCTGCTTGGCCTTTATTATTCGTTCTCCAACTGGAACGGTGTGTCCAGTCAGATTGACTGGGTCGGCTTGCAAAACTACCGAACGATTATTACCGACGATCCGGATTTCGGCCGTGCGTTTTGGTTTACCGCCCGTTTCACCGTGGCTGTCGTCCTCATCAGCAATGGGCTCGGTTTCCTCATCGCCTATTTGCTGTCAAAGCCGCTGAAAACCCGCAATCTGCTGCGGACGATCTTCTTCATGCCGAACGTGCTCGGCGGCTTGCTGCTAGGCTTTATTTGGCAGTTCATCTTCACGCAAAGCTTTGCTTCGATGGGACGGGCAACCGGGCTTGGTTTTTTCAATTTATCCTGGCTGGGGACGGAGGCGACAGCATTCTGGGCGCTGGTGATTGTTAGCGTCTGGCAGGGGGCCGGGTATCTGATGGTCATCTACATCGCGGGACTGACGAACGTGCCGAAGGATATGCTGGAAGCCGCCGCGATCGACGGGGCGACAAGCCTGCAAGCCTTGCGTCATATCGTACTGCCACTCATTATGCCGGCCGTTACCGTCTGTTTGTTCCTCAGCATCTCGTGGGCCTTTAAATCGTTCGACCTTAACTTTTCGTTGACTCAGGGCGGACCGTACAAATCCACCGAATCGATCGCCATGAACATTTATTTCGAAGCGTTCAAAAACAACCGCTACGGATTGGGGACGGCCAAGGCATTTGTCTTTTTTGTCGTCGTCACCGTCATTACGATGATTCAGGTCACGATGACGAAGAAAAAGGAGGTCGAGATGTAATGAAAGCCGAATCGTACGGACCGAAGTGGTTCACCGCCGAATTGATCATCCTGCTCGCAGCGCTATTGTTCCTCTCCCCTTTTTATTTTGTGCTTGCGAATTCGTTTAAAAGCTTTGCAGAGCTGTTGACGGACACCTCCGGGCTGCCGAAAAGCCTCAACTGGCACAACTACGAGCGTGCCTGGGAAGTGTTGAAATTTCCCCGCGCCTTGCGCAATTCGATGCTGATCACGGTGTTCAGCGATCTGTGCATAATCGTCGTCTCTTCCATGGCCGCTTACCGTTTGCTGCGCCGTCCGACCAAGGCGAACCGGATTTTGTTCTCCCTGTTCATCGCCGCGATGGTCGTGCCGTTTCAAGCGGTGATGATTCCGCTCGTGAAGGTCGGCAACTGGCTGCATTTTTTGAATAGTTTGCCTGGGATTGTTTTATGCTACACAGGACTCGGCGTTTCGTTCGCGATTTTCCTCTACCACGGATTTATGAAATCGATCCCGCTCGAAATCGAAGAAGCGGCCGTGATGGACGGCTGCACGCCTTACGGCATTTTTTGGCGGATCGTCTTCCCGCTGCTGAAGCCGATGACCATTACCGTCGTCGTCCTGCAGAGCTTATGGATGTGGAACGATTTTCTGCTGCCGCTGCTTATTTTGCAAAAGCAGGAGCTCCAGACGATTCAATTGGCGACCAACTCGCTGTTCGGCCAATTCATGAAGCAGTGGGATTTGGCGCTTGCGGCCCTCGTGATGGGCATCGTCCCGATTCTCGTTTTCTTCCTCGTTTTGCAGCGGCATATTATTCAAGGCATTACCGCGGGCGCGGTCAAGGGATAGCAAAGAACGCAAATTTGTCCACCTAAACAGTCAATGCGATGAGTGTCGAAGCCGTGGAATCTGCCCTAAAATGGGCTCATGTAGCACTACAACATTGATGAAGGGGGAGGCAGACAGGATGAAAAAGTGGCTATCGGTTTTAGGTATCGCAGCGCTGACAGGCTCCGTATTGAGCGGCTGCGGCGGCAAAGAAGAGGCGGGGAACGAGGCGGCGAAAGGGCAAGAGAAACCGACAGGCGTCGTAACGGTGAAAATTTTGAATTTCAAGGTGGAAATTGCCGAGCAATTCAACAAGCTGAAAGACGAATACGAAAAAACGCACCCCGGCGTCAAGCTGCAAATCGATACGCTGCTGGGCGGCGACGATTATGCGACGCAGTTAAAAGCGCGGTTCGCTTCCGGCGAGATGCCGGATATTTTCAACAACGAGGGCTACCAGCAGATGGACGCGTGGGTCGAATACTTGGAAGACCTCTCCGACCAGCCTTGGGTGAAGGACGAGATCCCGCTTGCCAAAGAGCCGACGACCCGGAACGGCAAAGTGTACGGCATGCCCGTCGGGCTGGAAGGAATCGGATTGCTGGTGAACAAGGACATGTTCGCGAAAGCGGGCATTACCGAGACTCCGAAGACATTGACTCAACTGGAAGAGGCATCCAAAAAACTTCAAGCCACCGGCAATCAGCCGTTCGTCAACCAATTCGACAACTGGTTTCCGCTCGGCTTCCACAGCGCGAATAACGCGTTTGCCAAGCAGCCGGACCCGAATGCGTTTATTAAAGGACTGAACGATGGCTCAGCCAAAATTGCCGGGAACGCCGTCTTCAAAGATTGGACGCATCTGCTCGACGTCATGATCAAATACGGCAACAAAAACAGTCTGACAACCGATTATAACAGCGCTTCCACGCAATTCGCGACCGGCAAAGCGGCGATGAATCAGGGCGGGAACTGGCTCCAGCCCGTTATCGACAAGCTCAATCCGGGCATGAATGTCGGCATCATCCCGATGCCGATCAACGACGATCCGGCGATGAACGATAAATTGTTCGTCGGTCCGGCCAACAACTGGGTCATCTACAATAAATCCCCGGTCAAGAAGGAAGCGAAGGAGTTTTTGAACTGGCTCGTCTCCTCCGAATCCGGACAGAAATATTTGACCAAAGAGTTCAAATTCATCCCGGCGTTCTCGAACATCAAGACGAACCCAACCGATCTTGGTAGCATCGGCGCAGAAGTGCTGCAATATATCGAGCAAGGCAAAGTTCTCGGCTGGCACTGGGCGAAATATCCGGACGGAGCCGCGCAGGAATTCGGGGCGTCGATGCAGAGATATATCGCGGGCAAAATCAACGGCGATCAAATGCTAGGCGAGTTCCAGGCCGCCTGGGACAAAATGAAAAAGAAATAATTCAACCATCATTCAGGAGGGTGTAAAATCATGAGCTTACAATTCGGACTTCAACTTTACTCCGTGAGAGACGAACTGGAAAAGGATTATTGGGGCACGCTGGAGAAGCTGGCGGAAATCGGCTATCGCAACCTGGAAATCGCCAATCACAATGCGGAGGACGGTCTGGAGCCGAACGCCACGGAGCTGCGCAAACGGTTGGACGCGCTGGGCATGAAGGTCGTTTCCAGCCACATCAGCCCGCTCGACCGGTACGAAGAGATCATCGCTTATAATCAAGAGCTCAGCTGTACCGCCATCGCCTTGAGCATCGCCTTCTTCAAAAACAAGCAGGAAGTGCTTGAGTGCTGCCAGCTGCTAAACCGGCATGGCGAAGCCTACAAAAAGGGTGGATTGGATTTTTATTATCATAACCATTTTCAGGAATTCCAACAATTCGACGGACAATACGTGCTCGACATTATTCTTGAAAACACGGACAAGGATCTCGTCAAAATCGAATTCGACACGTACTGGGCCATCCGAGGCGGCGTCGATCCGATTGCCTACCTGCAAAAGCTTGGAGACCGCTGCGACCTGGTCCATCAGAAAGATTTGCCGGCCAGCGCCAGCCCGGTTAATTTGCTGAAAGTTCTCGGCGAAGATTCAGACATCTCCTTCGAGCGGTTCCTTACGCTGCACCAAGCCGATCAATTTGCGGAAGTCGGCGAAGGCACGCTGAACATCGAAGAAATCCTGAACACGGTGAAACAGATCGGCGCAGCGAAATACGTTTTCGTCGAGCAGGATTTGACGACCCGCAATCAATTGGAGAGCGTCGCCATCAGCTACCGGAACATCTCCAAGTTGTTCAAGGCGTAAGGCCCAAGATTCGAGGTTCGGGAGGAATCAGCGTGAGAAAAGTAAAAGTAGGCATGATCGGCTCCGGTAACATTAGCCCGATTTATTTTGAAGCAGGGAAAAAGTTCGATATTCTGGATATCGTCGCATGCTCTGACCTGGACTTGGACAGGGCGAGAGCAAGAGCGGAACAATTCGGCGTTCCGAAAGCCTGCACGGTTGACGAGCTGCTTGCCGACCCGGAGATCGAAATCGTAATCAACCTGACGATTCCAGCCGCGCATGCGGAGATTCATCTTCGGGCGCTCGAAGCGGGAAAACATACGTACGGGGAAAAGCCGCTCGCGATCCGCTTGGAAGACGGTCAAGCCATACTGGCTGCGGCTAAACGGAAAAATCGGCTGGTCGGTTCGGCGCCCGATACGTTCCTGGGCGGGGGCATTCAAACCTGCCGCAAGCTGATCGATGACGGCTGGATCGGCAAGCCGATCGCGGCCACGGCCTTTATGATGGGCTCCGGGCCCGAAAGCTGGCATCCGAATCCGGGATTTCTATACCAAGTCGGCGCGGGGCCGATGTTCGACATGGGACCTTATTATTTAACGGCGCTCATTCACCTCATCGGTCCGGTCCGCCGCGTATCCGGTTCGGCGCAAACGACCTATCCGGAAAGAACGATTACGAACGACATCGACTACGGCAAAAAAATTCCGGTCGAGGTCCCGACGCATATTGCGGGAACACTCGATTTCGAGAATGGCGCGGTAGGCACGATCATTACGAGCGTAGATATCTGGGGGACGAAGCTGCCGCACATCGAGATTTACGGCTCGACCGGCACACTGATAGTCCCGGACCCCAATACGTTCGGCGGTCCGGTCTATATCAAACGGCATAATCAAACGGATTTTATGGAAATCCCGTTGACGCACGGGTTCACGGAAAACAGCCGGGGGCTGGGCGTCATGGATATGGCTTATGCGTTGATTAACGGAAGAGATCACCGCGCCAACGGCGATCTGGCCTATCATGTGCTGGAATTGATGCACGGCTTCCACTTGTCCTCCGAAAGGGGCGAGCATTACCATGTCGCAAGCAGCTGTAAGCAACCGGCTGCATTGCCGACCGATCTGCCGAAAAATGCGCTGAACGGCTGAGCTTCCTGCTTGGCTCGTGCAGCTGGGTACCGATTTTGCCGGCTTGGCTCGCCTTTGCCAAACCGATCTCGGTATTGCAATGGAGGGGGGCGGCTGCAAAACAAAATCCGGCAGGGCTTGGCAGCTAAGGCCTTCCTGCCGGATTGTTTCATTGCTCCGACATTATATGAGGGCCGCCGAGGCGACCCGCTGATAAACCTATCGATTATGCTTTTTCTGCGCTCTTGTCCCCCAGCAGCGAATTCAGCTGTTCCAGCAGGTTGCCGCCGCCGGTGAGCGAGATCGTGCCGATCTTCTCGCAGATTTTCTCCAGGAACTCCAGCTCCTTCAACCGATACAGCGTCTGGTTCTCGTCCATCAGCTTCGCGGTATTGAGCAGGCTGCGCGTCGATGCCGTTTCCTCGCGGCGGGTGATCAGGTTGGCTTGAGCCTTCTTCTCGGCAAGGAGCACCGTGTTCAAGATGTCCTTGATATCGCCGGGCAGGATAATATCCTTCAAGCCGGCCGATACGAAGGCGACACCGTAATCCTGGCTCTTCTCGTTCAACCGGGACAACACAAACGCCGCGATTTCCTGCTTCATTTTCAGCAGATCGTCCAGCTTCAAGGTACCAATGTACTCGCGCAAAATGAGCTGCAACTGGATATACATCTGATCCTCGAACGATTTGATCTCCAGAGCGCGCAGAGGGTTCACGATTTTGTACTGGCAGACGAAATTGAGCCGCAAGGTCACTTTGTCCTCGGTCATCATCTCCTGTCCGGTCATGTCCATTTGCTGCTGGCGCAGGTCAACGGTCTTCACGGTGACGGCAGTAGGCCCTTTCCAGAAATAATATTTGCCGGGCTTGAGCTCTTTTTGCATCACATGGTTATAGAACAGCATACCCGATTCATAGCTGTTCACCTCGAACGTCTGGCAATACCCCATCAGCTTGGGCCGGACCGCCAGATCGACCTCCGCAGGCAGCTCAGGCTGGCGAATATCCACCCGGACATAGGCGTGCTTCTTCAGCATGTTCCAGAACACATATCTTCCGGCCGTCAGCAGTGCGGCGAATTTGCCGTCCTCGTAATGCAGCACATATTCGTGGTCCTGCACTTCGATGACATCCAGCTCCCGCAAGAGCTGGTCATCGTGCAGGAACAGTTGCAAGTCTTTCCCCTCCACCGCAAAAGGCTTCGTAATATCCAGAATCACGACCGTCTCGTCGGAAAAAGGCGAGAGGCGGTACGTGCCGGGCTGCAAATATTTATCGTAGCTTCCTTTACGGAACAGCAAGCCACGCTCGTCGGTTTGAATCGTTACCTTTTTAAACATGGTAAATCCTCCTTCAACAGCTCATCGCTAAGCTGCCTTTCATGGGTTGGTGACCTGCGAAAGGAACCCTCCTGCGCCCCTGACGGAATCCCGCTTAAGAACGAAGGAGCCGGAGCTTCCGGCCTCGAAGCTGACGAACTTCGGATCGGCTCCATTGCAGCCGTTCTCCCGTTCGCTTTCTCCTTAGCGGTCGCGCCGGTTTCTCCGTCCGGTATCCGCGGATTGCAAAGCCCGGACGCAGTGTACTGTGGAAGCCACTGAGGATTCCTTTTAAGGTCACAGCATGTCATTTTCGCTCGATTTTCATTCGAGTGCTCCCCACGGAGCGTAATCGTCCCACACGATTTGGGATTCGAACCCAAAATAAATGGCAGGTTTATGCCGGACCGGCCATACAGGATACCGGCGCATAGGATGCGCGGGCACTGCGGGACTGTAGGAAATCCCAGCCTTGGTACGCCTTCCGTACATCAACCTAAATGTATGATAGAGCGTCTCAGACGCGTATCACCGTTAGTTCCCCATTCCCACCCTCGCCGCTTTGTCTGAACCAGCACCGGGTCGTTACAATCACAAGAATTGGTACTCTTGTAAGATGTTCTGGGCTTCAATCGTTAATGCAGGAATCGAACCTGCGGACATGGCCCCTCACATCCACCAAGGAGTCCAACTTGCCCAGTTGGCGGGTGGTGCTCGCCTTCAGACAAAAGGCTACCAACTAACTCGGATATTCGTTGCTTACAGCAGGTCGGTTTTCCAGTTCATTTCCTGAATGCCCATATCCAGCTCCCGGTAAGCTTTCGAATACTGGTCGACCTGCTTTTACAACTCGGCAATATGGACCTTCGGAATGAATTTCACTTCCGATCTGCTGTAGCGATCCTGCTTCACGGCCGCGGCATTGATGACCTCTTGGATCATCGTTCGACGCATCGCCAGAATATCACGCTTAGCCAAAGCATCGGCAAGTGTAATCCTGTCGTGCAGCACGGTTTGAGCGTTCGTCCGGTTGAACGCGATCATCAAGGACTCCAGCTCTTGCAGCGTATCGTTCAATTCTTGGAACAACTCCTTCGGTTCCTCCGGCGGATGCTCTCCTTCCTGCACCTTGGCACTACGGTTCAGGCGGACTTTCAATTGTTCGATGCGCTTTTGGCAATCGGCTCTATTCATTAAAGCTTCAGCTAATTTCATTGTTATCACCTTTAGCTATTGAATTTTCATCTTTGATTGGCAACGCCTTATGTATCTTATCTTCGCTGATTTGCACCGAAACGAAAATGGCGAAAGTATTACGACGAGTGGGAAGTTTTTCATGAAACAAAAAAAAGACCGGAGATACAGCTCCGATCTTGTCATCTAGGGCAACAAATTCGGGATTCTAATGCAGTTTTTTATTCAAAGCTTCAATCTCCGTCTCTGATAGACCCGTTACTTCGGCAATCAGAGAGACAGGCAAGCCTTTTTGCAGCATACTTGCCGCAATCTCCAACTTTCCTTCCAGTTTTCCTTCCAGTTTTCCTTCCAGTTTTCCTTCCAGCTTTCCTTCCAATTTGCCCTCAAGTCTTCCTTCCTCCCTGCCCCGCGATTCCGCATAATCCAGCGCGGATTGCTCGTCGAGCAACGCCTTTTTCCGCATCTCGTACAGCGCCCGCGCTTCCTTATTCTGGCTTAAAAATTCCAGCGTCGTCATCGCCTTTTTCAACCCCGGTGTATCCATCGCAAGACCCTCCCATCGTTCTTTTGGCGCGCCGTCGATGAACATCAGCCAGTTCACCAGCCGATCGTCCATCTTATGCGGCTTCAAATTAAGCTTCGGCAGCTCCATAAAATGAATTTCGATATCGTCAAGCAGCAGTTCGCCCGTATGGTCTTCCCGCAAGTGATAGATATTGTGGAACCGATCGTTCGGGATTTGATTAAAGGTCAGGATATTGATCGAGATGACCCTTTTCAAGCTTTTGTAGAACTGGCCTTCTCCCAATTGCTCTTCGTACATCTTCGCGGCATAGTATAAGCTGCGCTTCGGCATATCATATTTATTGCTGACCTGGATTTCCAGATTCACCTGTTTGCCGTCCTCGTTCTGGGCGCGGACATCGAGGATAGCCTGCTTGTCAGTCAGCGCATTCTTATCCAGCTGAGGGTTAAGCAAGGTCAAGCTGACAAACGGCTTCGGCTCGGTTTCCCGCAGCGCTTCGTTCAGAAAATTCAACAGCACTTCGTCTTTATTTTCTTCGCTGCCGAAAATTTGTTTAAACACGAAATCAACGGACGGTTCCAGCAATTCGGTCATTCGTTCTCAGCTCCAACGGCTTGTTTCGCCTCAGTTTTCTACTTCCATTATACCACAAAAGGGGTAGACCTTAGTTCGGTACCTGCTTATTTTTCCTTAAACCTCGTTCACGACATTATAAAAAGAAGACCAGAGCCACGGCTCCGATCTTGTCATCTAGGGAAACGAATTCGGGATTCTAATGCAGTTTTTTATTCAAAGCTTCAATCTCCGTCTCTGATAAGCCCGTTACTTCGACAATCAGAGAGACTGGCAAACCTTTTTGTAGCATACTTGTCGCAATCTCTTTGTCTCTTTCCGTTTTCCCTTCCGCCCTACCCCGCGATTCCGCATAATCCAGCGCGGATTGCTCGTCAAGCAGCGCCTTTTTCCGCATCTCGTACAGCGCCCGCGCTTCCTTGTTCTGGCTTAAAAATTCCAGCGTCGTCATCGCCTTTTTCAACCCCGGTGTATCCATCGCCAGTTCCTCCCATCGCTCTTGTGGTGCGCCGTCAATGAACATCAGCCAGTTTACCAGCCGATCGTCCATCTTATGCGGCTTCAAATTAAGCTTCGGCAGCTCCATAAAATGAATTTCGATATCGTCAAGCAGCAGCTCGCCCGTATGATCTTCTCGCAGGTGATAAATGTTGTGGAACCGATCGTTCGCGATTTGGTTGAAGGTCAGGATATTGATCGAGATGACCTTCTTCAAGCTTTTGTAGAACTGGCCTTCTCCCAGCTGCTCCTCGTACATCTTCGCGGCATAGTATAAGCTGCGCTTCGGCATGTCGTATTTATTGCTGACCTGGATTTCCAGATTCACCTGTTTGCCGTCCTCGTTCTGGGCGCGGACATCGAGGATAGCCTGCTTGTCAGTCAGCGCATTCTTATCCAGCTGAGGGTTAAGCAAGGTCAAGCTGACAAACGGCTTCGGCTCGGTTTCCCGCAGCGCTTCGTTCAGAAAATTCAACAGCACTTCGTCTTTATTTTCTTCGCTGCCGAAAATTTGTTTAAACACGAAATCAACGGACGGTTCCAGCAATTCGGTCATTCGTTCTCAGCTCCAACGGCTTGTTTCGCCTCAGTTTTCTACTTCCATTATACCACAAAAGGGGTAGACCTTAGTTCGGTACCTGCTTGTTTTTCCTTAAACCTCGTTCACGACATTATAAAAAGAAGACCAGAGCTACGGCTCTGATCTTGTCATCAGGAAACGAATTCGGGATTTAATGCAGTTTTTTATTCAACGCTTCAATCTCCGTCTCCGATAAGCCCGTTACTTCGGCAATCAACGAGACAGGCAACCCTTTTTGCAGCATACTTGCCGCAATCTCTTTGTCTCTTTCCGCTTTCCCTTCCAGCTTTCCTTCCTCCTTGCCCCGCGATTCCGCATAGTCCAGCGCGGATTGCTCGTCGAGCAGCGCCTTTTTCCGCATCTCGTACAGCGCCCGCGCTTCCTTATTCTGGCTTAAAAATTCCAGCGTCGTCATCGCCTTTTTCAGCCCCGGTGTATCCATCGCAAGACCCTCCCATCGTTCTTTTGGCGCACCGTCGATGAACATCAGCCAGTTCACCAGCCGATCGTCCATCTTATGCGGCTTCAAATTAAGCTTCGGCAGCTCCATAAAATGAATTTCGATATCGTCAAGCAGCAGTTCGCCCGTATGGTCTTCCCGCAAGTGATAGATATTGTGGAACCGATCGTTCGCGATTTGATTAAAAGTCAGGATATTGATCGAGATGACCTTTTTCAAGCTTTTGTAGAACTGGCCTTCTCCCAACTGCTCCTCGTACATCTTCGCGGCATAGTATAAGCTGCGATTCGGCATGTCGTATTTATTGCTGACCTGGATTTCCAGATTCACCTGTTTGCCGTCCTCGTTCTGGGCGCGGACATCGAGGATAGCCTGCTTGTCAGTCAGCGCATTCTTATCCAGCTGAGGGTTAAGCAAGGTCAAGCTGACAAACGGCTTCGGCTCGGTTTCCCGCAGCGCTTCGTTCAGAAAATTCAACAGCACTTCGTCTTTATTTTCTTCGTTGCCGAAAATTTGTTTAAACACGAAATCAACGGACGGTTCCAGCAATTCGGTCATTCGTTCTCAGCTCCAACGGCTTGTTTCGCCTCAGTTTTCTACTTCCATTATACCACAAAAGGGGCAGACCGTAGACAGGTGAGCCGCCTACGGCTGCAAGAAATGCCCTCAACACGCGCCAAGGTCCTCCGGACATGCAAGCTTTACACAGCCCGCTCCTTCCCTCAAAGCCTGGGATCGATTTCTTTCTCCCGGGCCACTTCAAACAGCAGGTTGGCGACGATTTCGTTATACGTCTCATGATCCGGCGTGATTTCATCGAACCTCACGGACAGCATCTTACTGCCGAGTCGATATTCGTTCATGGAGGTGCGCAGCTTCGAGTGAATGTTTTTCTGCTTCATGAGCTTGCCGTACTTATGCGGGAACCGGTAATCGTACCCATAGATGATCGATAAATACTCCGGATTGCGGACCTTCATATACGGCACCGAGCGCTCTTCCATGACCTCCGGCTTGATCACGACGCCTTCCATATGGTTCCCGACGGTTAACGTCGCGAAGAACTGCTCCGCCTTCCCGCGGCTTTCCGGCTCGGACAGATCCAGCACAACAAACTCGTCGTCCGACAGAAAACGGTACATCTCCGAAGTGCTCCAATCCGGCAGTCGCTCCTCGCCGCTGTCATACACCACTTTCAACAAGGCAAAAGGCTTGTACACCAGCTCTCCGTCCCCCGCATACAGCTCCAATTGCTTCTTGTACGTTTCATAGGCGGCCGCATGCTCCGCCAGCGGCACATAGGTTTCCAAAATGCCATGGACATATTTATAGTTTTGATACACACTTGCCTCGTATTTGTCGCTCAGGGCGGCTTTGGAGAGGTGGAACTGGTCCTTTTCAAACCCGCTGGCACGGTACTCCTCCGTCAGTTTGCCATAAGCTTGTTCAAAACCGTTGCGCTTCAGAAAATCCAACTCGCTCTCCAAAGCTTTCCCGATCGGCTTGAACTGCCGCTCAATGAGTCCGTCCCCGAGCGCTTTCCACGGCAGCAGCTCACCGTCCAAAAGCAGCATGGCGACGCCATTCTGCTCCATGTAGCCGCCGAATTTTTGCAGCAGCCGGTCGTAAATGTCGGTCAAATCCACCTGATTGATTTTGTACCCGTTCCGGCTGACGGCAAAGCACCGCTCCCGGTCCTTATGCAAATAAATGTTGCATCGGGAGCCCATATATTTCGGCTGCAGCACCACCTGATGGACTCCGCGTTCGGCAAAATAATCCAAGCCGCGCTGCAAAGACTCCAGCTCGCCTGCGGCTACGTCCTTATCGGCCGGGGACATCGTTCCCGAGATAAAGTTGATCCTATTCCGCGATACATAGCGCAGTCTGCGAATTTCCTCGTCGCCCAGCTCCTGTACGGATACTTTTTTCTCTTCGCGGAACAGGGTCGGAAGCTCGTCCGTCATGGCAGTCTGCCCGGACTTGTGGGCTTTAAAGAAAGGCTTGAACGAAATGCTGACCGAAGTCAGCGCGTTTCCGTGCACACATCCCGTATCAAGGTGAAGCTTGCTTTTGATCCGGAATGGCTGCTTCGCCGCAATGTGCCCGAACACGTGGTACGGATGATTTTTCGCTGCCTCCTCAGTAAGAAAATCCAGTTGCGCCTCCAGCGGCGCCTCCCGGTTGATGCGGAAGCTGCGCTGATGACGCATCGAATTCGCATCCAGCTTCCCGATATATTTGTTCCGGCACGGCGCATGGGTTACATAGAAGGACGCCCCCTTGGTGCCGATCGACCGGTAATACGGCTTCGAAATGGAAACGAGATGGTTAAACTTCTCCAGCAGCTCCGCATCGGCACGCAGCACTTCCGTCGAGTCGAAATACGTCCGAAGCAGCTCCGAATCGACGCCCTGAATTTCGCCTCGCAAATATTTATAGACGAAATTTTCATGATTCCCGAGGACGAATAAGAAATGCTCCTGATTGTCGTGCAAAAATTCCACGATCTCTCCGGTGCGCTTCCCCTTATCGATCCAGTCCCCGGCTAACAGCACCTTCGTATTCCGCACTTTATCCGTTACGGCCAGCTTCCCCGCTTCGATCTGGTAGCCGTAGCTCAGCAGTAGACCTTGCAGCGCATCCACGCACTCGTGAATGTCGCCAACGATAATCACCTTTTGGTCCTGCGGGAGAATCGTCGACAGATACTCCTCTTGATCTGCAATGATGACTTTGTAATCGGGATTGGCCCGCTGCTCCGTTACCGAGTAAAAATCTTTGGCTCGCACCTTATGAACTTTGGCGTACTTTTCCTTGGCCAGCGAACCGAGAACGTCTTTGCGCAGCCGGTTAATGTGGCTGGTGATCAGCTTCTTCGACCGTTCGGAGGCGTAGTAATCCTCCCGCTTGCGGTAATCGAACAGGATGACCTCCAGGTTGTAATTATTCTCGCCTGCAATCTCGCGAACCTTCGCCCGGAAGTCCTCCGACAATCCGGTCGTATCCACGATCACGAATTCCGCATTGACAGGATATGAGGTCACCATCTTCAGCTTCTCGAACAACAGATGAAACGCCTGCCCGCTCGCCTCCAGCATCAATTGATCGTACTTATCGTAGGCAAAGCCAAGAACCTCTTGGCGGATACTGTCGGAAGACAAATATTGGATGTTGGCTTTAAAATGTTTCGACTCGTCCTCGAACCGCAGCCCGGGAATCAGCACTTCGTTGGCGAATGTCGTTTTCCCGCATTCCGTCGATCCGATCATCATAAAAATAGTGTGAACCCTCGTTTGGATCTCCATTGGCTAGGCTCCCCTTTTCTTGAGAATGACGCCTTGCGTCGTCTGGATGCTGTTGACCCCGTCGCCAACGGAGACGAATTCATAGTGCAGGCTCGTTTCCCGGATGATCTCCAGAAACCACTCTTGAAACTCCTGCTGCCCCATCTCCCACTTGTGGTCGTCGTGTCGGAACCCGCTTAAATCGTAGAACGGATTAAAGTCCGAATTCGGCGTTGTAATAATAAAATGCTCAAAATTCACCTGCTTGCAGATCCGCTGGATCAGCGCCTTGGCCTCGTCCTGACTCATATGCTCGATAACCTCCGTCAGGATGACATCGACCTGCTCGCCGTTGTATTCTTCCAAGAAATGATCGATCGAACGCAGCGTAATCAGGTTGTCGAGCTCCCGTGCTTGAGCCTTGCGGCTGACGGATTCCAGCAGCTGTTCGTCGATATCGACAGCGTAGTAGCTGCCCTCGATTTTCGAGGCAAAAGGAAGCGCATAGAAGCCTTCCCCGCAGCCAACGTCCAGAATCGATTTATTAAAAGGCAGGGCGCTGACGATATAGTTTCTTCGTTGAAGTGCGGTGCCTCCGTAATCGAACCGAATGGCGTACCGGCTTGTTTTCTCAAGCTCGCCTTTGTATTTTTTGAAGCGTTCCCTGGAGGACAAGAAATTCCGCACAAACAAGCTGCGAATATAGAACGGTGCGTCAATCGCTTGAATGCTCTTAATGTATTTGTCCAGAATGCTGTCAGAAATATCAATGTTTTCGTTGCCGAACATGGAAAGGAACAGGCACAGCACACTGACGACATGCAGCAGTTGATGCAGGCTTTTGCGCGTCGTAACCGTGAGCGAGTAGCTTTTGTGAGCGTGATGCTTAAGCTCAAACGTAAAATCGGTCAGATGCTTCTCAAAAAACTCGATGTAGCGTACCAGCTCAATATGGATCATGTTGATATGGAACGAATGCTCGTAGCCTTCGACGTCCCGCTCGTCCTGCGCTTTCAGCGGCGCGGAAAAAAATTCGTTCAGCGCGTTCAGCGGAAATAACGGCGTATTATAGCGGGATACGTTCAAATATTCAAAATCCTCATGCTCATGCTGCTTATAGGAAATCTCATTGTCCGCATCCTTAAAGTACACATTGTAGGTAAAGTCGTCCGTGTACCAGCCGTAGGCCATCCCCTTGCGGATCGAACGGAGAATCATGCCGGACTCCGGATTTTTTTTGATGATAAACGAAAGCTTCGGGTTGGTGGATCTCACTTGAATGATCGCCATCTGCATCTTCCCCTTGGAATGAAATTGTGACCGGTCACTGTAAGCACAAAAAAGACCACGGACTCAGAGGTCCATGGCCGGATTGGATAAACGAGCCTGATGTCAACTGGCTTGGAGTCGGCATAAAGCTTCACTTAAAGACAGACCGGGAAGGCCGATGAGGGTGTGCTGCTGCATAATGCTGTTGATGAAAGGTATTGCACTTGTCATTATTGGAACTGTAATCATACTTTTGACCCTTAAGCACCCTCATCCGACCTCCTTTTGATAATAGTTAGTGAAATCATAAGCGGCGGTCCATATTTTGTCAATAAAATCTCTAGGTTTTAACATTTTTTCGAATGGATATTGACATAGGGTGCTGTTATCGTTATATAATGTCATTATGATATTATCAATTCGCAAATATCCTAGTAGTCAATACCAAGCGACTACAGGGCCGGCCCGCCCTTGGGAGCGTAGACGATGATGGCAACGACATTCCCTAAAGCCTGCAATACCGAAAACAGTCAAATTATAAAGTGAAAGCGAGCTCTGATGATGACAGAGAAATTTACGTTTTTTTACCATACCGAATCCCCCTTTTCCCAGTGGCATCCTTCACGGTTTGTTGTGAAAGGAGTGAAGTTCAACTGCGCGGAGCAGTACATGATGTATCAAAAAGCGATACTGTTCGGGGATCAAAAGACGGCGAAAAAAATTTTACAGGCCAAAACGCCCCGCGAGCAAAAGAAGCTGGGCCGTTTGGTCCAGAACTTTGACAAGGATAAATGGGACAATTACGGAAAGAAATTTGTTTATGACGGCAACTATGCAAAATTTACACAAAACCCACATCTGCTGGAGCAATTGCTTGAGACAAAAGGAACAACCTTGGTCGAAGCGAGCCCTACGGACCGGATCTGGGGAGTAGGGTTATCCGAAGACGACCCGAGGATTCAAAGCCGAAGAACCTGGCAGGGCAAAAATGCACTGGGTCACATTTTGACACAGCTGCGCGAGAACCTGCTGAAGGAGAATCAAGAAGCAACCTGAACAGAATGAATGGAGTGAACAAAGATGAACGCATCTAGTCATAACAGAGAAATCCGATCCAAGATCGCCAAGGAAACCTTGGATATTTTAGAGCAAGGCTTCTACACCAGTCCCTCCGGGACAAAAGTAGCCATCCTGAACGAAGTGGAAACGGCCGTTGCGAAGTCCATTCTCTACACGCCCGATCAGCTGCCGAATATTTTGAAAGAAGCAAGTGCCCTCATTGACCGTAAAGCAGAGAACGCTCCTCGTATTGAGGTGACGAACGAATCGACCTTGGGAGCGGCGCAACGGCTCGTAGCGCAAGAAGGAATTACGGAAACCGTCTGCCTGAATTTTGCCTCCGCGAAAAATCCCGGTGGAGGCTTCCTCGGGGGAAGCCAAGCGCAGGAAGAAAGTCTGGCCCGCTCCTCCGCCTTGTATCCGTGTATTTCCCAGATGACCCCAATGTACGACCATAACCGGAGCCTCAAGACCTGCCTTTATTCGGATTATATGGTCTATTCTCCGAAAGTGCCGGTCTTCCGAGAGGATCGCGGCAGCCTCCTGCCGGAGCCTTATTTGGTGTCTATGCTCACCGCTCCTGCAGTAAATGCCGGAGTTGTGCGGGAGCGCGAACCGGAAAATACGGCAAAGATCGATACGGTCATGCTGGAGCGGATTCGCTTTATTTTAGCGGTTGCGGCCACCCACGGACAGCGTGCCATTATTCTCGGCGCCTTTGGATGCGGCGTCTTCCGCAATGACCCGAAGGATGTCGCCCGCCTTTTCAAGCAAGCGCTAATCGACGAAGGTCGTGCCGTCTGGTTTGATAAAATTGTCTTCGCCATTCTCGATAACTCGGCAGACAAACGAACGTTGAACAAATTCAAAACGGCATTGAAGCCATAGCAACTAGGAAATAAGTGAAAGCGTCGGCCTGGGAAGTGCCGGCGCTTTTATTTTTTCCGCCCCGCGACACCAGCGCGACCTCCAGAACCGTTTAAAACGCATGCGCTTTTTGCGTGATCGTGCGCTCGCATTGTTCAAGCTCGTCTACCGCACGGTGCAAATAATCAATGCATCTTCTTAAATCCTGGTTATAGCCTACTTTGTAATCGATCCAAGTTACCGATATGCGCGTCTGCCAGTCGACAAGACTTGCCAGCGTATCGAGTCTGCCGTCCACATGGACGATCTGTTTTTGAACCGCTTGTAAGCGGGAAGACAAATTTCTGAGCTCCATCATGTTCACGCGAATATCCTCATGTTGTATGCCGGATTGCTTCCATGAATACCAAGAATCCTTGACGAACTTCGAGACCCTGCTAACGATATCATGCACTTCAGCATAAACCCGCTGCTTAAAGTCGTGAAACCTCTCCTTCAGGATGGCTCCAAGTCCGGCCTGTTCAAACAGATCGTCGAACTTGCGAATCACCCACGTTTTAAACTGAGCAATCTTATCATCCACCACTTCGGCAGCCATCTGGGCAGCTGTTACAAACGCGGCAGCTACAAATGTAATTTCTACAGCTTTGAGTATCGCTCCTACGGTAATCATCGTTTGAGGAATATTGGTGGCCGCTAGAATACCTGCCGTTTTCATTAATGGAACCGGATCGATATCGCCATTCCAAATGGAAAAAATGAGCTCCGTCGTTTCGTAAAGCATCGGGTTAGGCAGCATTTGAATCCCTTGCGTAAGATTGGACAGCATTCGATATTCAAAATCTTTGCTTTGGACCTTGTCCCTGACTAAGGTACCATTGTCGTTCACAAGATGCTTAAGTGCGTGATGGTCCATATTTAATAAATCAGGCAGCGTGCCTTTTTTCGCCGAAGTTTCGATCATGATCGGTTTCGTCGGATTGTAGAAAAGGGAAGACACGGAATCGTATCTGTTCTGAAATTCCTGAATTTTCTCCCTCATATGCCGGATCGAATGTTGATAGGTAACGGTAAATTCTTTGTTAAAGCCAGGAGCGTTAAACGTAGAACAATTGGCTATTTTTTCTTGAGTTTCACCAGGCGCCGTTAGAGTTGCATATAGGGCAAGGTTCCCTCCAAGAGAATGACCCGTTACCGTGATGTTATTGTACAGCTTCGCTTGCGATTCCATGTATAATCTGGCTTTATGTTGCTGGACACTTTCCTCTTCATACGAAGTCGACGTATTGTTTTTCCAATCGTTCCGAAACTCTTTTTTGGTGATATCTTCGCTTCCTCGAAAGGCAAACACCGCTTGACCGGGCTCCGGTTCGAACGTGTACGCTACAAAACCTGTTTCTGCATTGTCGTCATCGATATGGCTTATTTTCCAGTTGTAATATTTCGAAGAATCCTGCGATAAACTTTCAATTGAATGCTTAAATGCTTCAAACTGTTCTTTTGTTTTAAATTGGCTTTCGACATCTTTAAATGGTGATTCCAGATCGTTCTTGTAGGTTCTTGCGAGTTCGCCTACGGTTAATGTCCTGTTTTTCAAATGTTTTAATAACTCTTCATTTTTTACAATATTCAGATATATGAGTTCTGAGAGAACTTGTTTATCTACTTCGGTAATGGTCGTGGTCATGATATCCCCCTTCTTAAGAGTTCGTAGATCCCCGATCAAAATGGCTCAAAATTTCTTTTACGGTATATTTTTTTTTCCCATCGGAAATTTCTGCGAACGTATGGGCATAACTGACTTCTTTCTGCCTGTAATAATCAATCGGTACTTTCACCGTGAAAAAATCTGTACTCACTCGTTCGAATGAAGACGGTTTTAAATAATAAACATCAATAGCTCCGTTTTTAAATTCCTGTAATTCTACTATTTTAGCTACCAATTGATCTACTTTTTCGGCTTCACGTTCCTTGTCAATATCAGGCTCGCTTTTAATAAACACATCAATAGCTATCCCATAAAGCTGCTCGGCCTTAAAATAATCCTCAATACTCATGTTTTTGTTATTCAAATCACGGGCCGGAAAAGCTAGGCCACCCGAATTCAGATATGATTTGACCCAGACGTCCTTTTGCTCAAAAACTTCTTGAGATACCTTCATCATCTTGGCATCGAACTTGTCGGCCATAATCATGTTCATATAGTTATCCCATACTTTACTAAAATCTTTCGAGATTTCGGCTCTAAACCGATGCCTTGGGGAATGTTTGGGATACGCCTCCGCTTTGATCGTATCGGTTGAAAATACCCCTGATCCATATCCGCCTCCGACGTTTTCAATCACGAACTCTTCGCCATACTTATCATTTAAATACCGCGTCATTTTTTCTCCCGCATCTTTGTACTCCTGACCGCATCCCATAAGCGTGACTAGCGATAGCAACATCACGATTCGAAGCACCAGCCTTCCATTCAAGTTCATTTCCCGCTCTGCACCCTCCATCGTTATCTCAATTGATACAGCATTTGAACGACCTCACCGTATTCGCTTGAAATTTGTGTCAATCTTCCGGAGCAATATTCGACGCTAATTCCTTTCAAACCTTTTAATTCCAACGCTACACTTTCCAATTCTCGTCTGATTCTGTTGAGTTCTTCAATAATGGCGTTTGCTTCCCATTCTGCTGCCTCGTTCATGCACATCCCTCTTTGTTTTCATAGATTGTAGACGGCGGAGAGCGACAGGAATTTCCTGTCACCCTCCATACCGCATCATGTATTATTTAAATTGGCTGGCGTTGCTGTTAATGGTCGTTTCGGTTGCATCGTAGTTCGAAACCGTATTATCCAAAAAAGCCGCATAAGAATCGACAACCGCCCGATAATCGCTAAACTTTTGGGAATTCGCGTTGAATTTGTCCTGAATGGTTCGGGAGGCATCGCTATCCCAAGAGCTCGTCAAGCTGTTCATTTCTTTCTTAATCTCTTCGAGCTTGGTGGTTAAGCTGCCGTTGAGTGTTCGGATCGTTGCCGCGGTTTGCGTCACCTCTGCGGTAGATATGCTGATTCCTTCGATAGACATAGGGATTGGCCTCCTTAAAGAGAATGGATTAGTTCGCTAATTTTTTGGCGGAGTTTGCAATTTCGGTTTGTGTTGTCCGATACGTTTGGGCGCTATGCTTTAAAAACTCGGAATATTGCTCCATCAGCTTTTTCATATTTTCAAAATCATCGCGGAAGCCTTCGATTTGAGTCGTATAAGCGACGTTATCCTGCCCCTTCCACGCATTGCCCATGGCCTTCACTTCGTTAAACAGTTGATCGTACAAACGCTGGTACTCGGCGGCATGCCCATCCATGTTTTTAGCTGCGGCTTCCAGCTTTGTGGGATCTACGACAATTTTTCTTGCCATGCAAATTCTCCTCTCGGTAATAAAGGTTTTATATTAACATCAGCCTGGAACCGTGATGAAGCCCCGATTCTTGAGCTGACATGCCAATATCCAAAACGGACCCGGTTGTTCGCTCGCATAAAACCGTATCGCGGGTTGCAGCAAAATAACCGTTGGATAACTCCGCAATCGCACCCGTTAATAACGTCTCGACTTCCCAAAGCTTGGTCGTGAGAGGGATGTATACGTCATAGGTCCGGGCTAGAGCCGGTACAAAAACCTCAATCAGTATTTTATCCATCGGAATCGTCCTCTTTGAGATGCAAGGGCGAAGTCACCAGCTTCATGAGAACCGGTTTCCCGTTCGTCACGATATAGCCAAAATCGTCTCCAATATCCTGGTACAGCTCGCTTGTGAGCTTCCCGATCTTGAGCTGATATTGATCCGCTATGCCGTTCCCCAGCCAAATCCCCTCGTTGGGGATTACCTTCGTCTTAAACCAAGCCTCGTAGGATACGGATGAAATCGACGAAACGCGTTCGCAGATAATGAAATTCATCTGATATGCCGCCTCGCCTTTCTCCAGAAGAACCCGGAGCTTATCCTTGGAATCCTCGGAGATTCGCGAGTTCAAGCTTGCCAGAGAGTGAATGATCCAAGTCTGTTTGGCAAAGGCCGAAACCGGACCGCCGGCGGCCATCGCATCCTTGTACGTATGGTTGCGGTGGACAAGGGCGTTAAATAACTGTACGACGATTTGGTCCCAATCCGTTGGATTTCCGTAATGGGTATAGTTCTTGGACTCGTCTTCCACCAGCTTATTGTCCGGATCAATGACGGCAACTTCGGCTTCCGCTTTAGCCGACAGGACCTCGGCCAGCCCTTGGATAAAGCCCGCATTGTCGTTATTTTGAGACAGCACAAGCTGGATGTCATGCTGGTCAAAATGAAAGCAGGCTGTCTGCAGACTGTGCTTCTCCACGCCCACCGGAATCTTCCCGGCCCTGCCGTACTTGATCTCATCCATTAAGAAATTCGCATCAATGAGCTCAGGCAGGATCGGAATTCTTCGTGCGACCGGCTCCGTCCATCCGACGGCGTAATCTTCGCCATACTTGCGAATAAGCTCGAAGCGGTTTTCCACATCGCGATGCGGGTGCGCGATTTGAAATTCATATACCCGATCGGATTTCATAATGCCTCTCCCTTTAAACTTGGAGGGATAGACGCCTTCGACATTCCCTAGCACACTGGAATAGTCGGCGGCATCGTTAAGCTGCAGCACATACAATTGTTTAAAGTTCTGCAAAACCCGGTACCGGACCGCGCCTGTATTCAATGCGGACAAGATAAAGTAAATCCCGTACTTTAAACCTTCCCTCGTTAGATAGGCCACCGCTTCTTCCTTATCCTCGAACAGCTCCGCGAACGCCGAGTAGTTATGAACGACAACGACAATAGAAGGAACGGCAGTCTGTGCCGATCTCATATAAGATTGGTAATCGCCGCCATAATCTGCGAACTGTTTTTTCCGGTCCGCGGCTTCTTTATACAGCATCTTGAACAAATTATTGACTTTCTCCGCTTCATGCGAGAGCACGACATCGCCCACATGCGGCACTTTGACAAAGGCGCGCAAGGTCTCGGAAGCGAAATCCAGAATATATGCATGGAGCTCGGACGGCGTATGCTCCTCCATCAGCGAATATAGTAACGTGGTCAAGAAGGTCGTTTTCCCGCTTCCCGCCGCACCGTAAATGACCGCATTTCCTTCCTTGGACAACGGGAATGTCATCGTAAACTGCCGCTGGTTGGCAGGGTCGTCCAATTGGCCGATCACGGGATTCAGCACACCGCGGGCTTGTTGCGAAACCGGATGACTCTCTCTGAGCTCGTCAAGATAAACGAATTCCGGAAGCGGGTCCAGCCAGAGCGGACGGACGCGAATGCGTTCTTCTTGGGCAATGGCCGCCAAATAGCGGTTCACCTCATCCAATTGCTTGGCCGGGTTGTGAAATCGTGTCTTTCGTTTATCGATCTTGACTTGTTTCACGATACGTCCCAGGTTATCGATGACGGTCACGCTATCATCCTTGGCTTTCTCCAGCCGATCCGTCGGATAATAAGGCGCCCCTCCCCATGCGGATTGACCAAGCTCGAACAGCTCGTTGAAGCCAACCTGAACATAGAAGCGCCCGGTAACGGACAGCTCGGCCGCATCCGGCCTTTTAATCACGTCCATACTATCGGCTTTCTCCTGCACCTTAAGACAGATTCGAAACTTGCTGTTGCTCCAAATCTGATCATCCACCACGCCAGATGGCTTTTGGGTTGCCAAGATCAAGTGAATGCCCAAGCTTCTGCCGATACGCGCCGCGCTGACCAGCTGCTCCATAAACTCAGGCTGCTGCGTCTTCAATTCCGCGAACTCGTCCGAAATGATAAACAAGTGCTGCAATGGCTCCGTGACTTTCCCATCCCGGAACAGCCTCTGATATTTGTAGATGTCCATGTTGCTTATGTTCAACCGCTTGCTCGTTTCGCTAAAGATCGCTTGTCTCCGCTTTAACTCGCTTTGGATGGAAACCAAGGACCGCTTCACCGCCGCACCGTCCAAGTTCGTAATTGTTCCCGCCAAATGAGGCAAACTCGCGAATGCGCCGGCCATACCGCCGCCTTTGTAGTCGATCAGAATAAAAGCCACCTCATGCGGATGATAGTTTACGGCAAGCGAAAGAATGAACGTCATAATAAATTCGCTTTTGCCGGAGCCGGTCATCCCCGCAATCAAGCCATGCGGACCGTGATATTTCTCATGCAGGTCTAGGTAAAACCGTTCTCCGGTCGTATCTACCCCGATCGGAGTTTGGAGGGATAAGGCAGGATCGTTATCCCGCCACCTCGTCAGCGCATTCAGATGCTCGACCTTGCCTACCTCGAACAAATCTAGAAATGTCAGCATGGCAGGCAGCGTATAGCCCGATCCCGAACTATCCAATTGAATATTGGCCAGATGCACGGCAAGCTGAAGCTCGTCCTGAATGGTATAAGGATGTGGTTGAAACGCAATATGCTTCCCGGAAGTATCGTCCTTGTCAAATATTTTCGAATGATTTCCTTCAAATTCCACGACCAGCGAGCACTCTTTGGGCAAGTTTTTCAGCTCGTCGTAAAGATGGATCACGCTAAGGCCCATATTGTTTTTTTGCTTCCGTATCCCATTCATCATCTCCGCCTTGCCGGCCAGACTCTTATCGATTGCGAAGACGACATAATGAGGTATGACCTCCTTAAGCTCTTCCTCCGAAACGATGCTCTCTCTTCTGGCAATTTCTTTTTCCAAAAAGACGGAAAGCTCCTTTACCTCGCCCGGCTCCGTCGCGACAAAGCGAATGGACTTATCGTCGCTCCAAACGTGAGGCAGCCATTTGACGAACTCCCACGTTTTTCCTTCCTTCTTGTCATAGATGAAGACCAGCTTTAATTCATCATAGCTATGGAGCGCCGCAAGCTGGACAATCAATCCTTTGACCGCAGCCACAACTTCCACCCTTGTGCCGATCATCCCGCTAATCCAATCTTCCGTTAGCGAAAGCGGAACAGGAACCTCCTCCAACATTTTCGGCTCCTCCATGAGCCGATACAGCTCCTCTTGAAGCCCGTCGTCTTCGAAGGAAAATCTTTTCTCCGGAAATTTCAGCAGAACCTGAAGCGGCAGATTGCCCAATCCAAGACGAACCTTCAAAAAATCGTTCTGTCTGCGGGTTCGCTCCCATAGGGTCCGCTTGCGCAGCTTGATTCGCGAAACGCACTCCTCAAGCGTAACCAGATTTTCATGCAGAATCTGGCGCTGGCGTTCTCCGGCATCCCGTATCTTCTGACGAATCTCTTGCATATAAAGCTTGTACTTCTCTTGTCTGATGCTCTCCTGCTTGAGTCTCTTCTTAGCTTCGTGCCGTCTTGTCAAAACGGGCCATAGAATCGTACCCAGCAGCACGCTAAATGACATGACAAGGGTTGGCATAGCGTTCATGATTTTTCCGCTGGATTGCAACGCATTATGCAGAGAATATAGCCCGGTGAACAACGAAGCCATGCCCATCGTAATGGATGGACCGAGCATGAGCATAAGCGGAGTTTGTTCCAGATTCACCTTGGACGGCGGGGCGTCAATCTTGATCTCGACGCGATCCATGTCCTTAATAAACCTTGGAGAACGGTAAAACAAATCACCTTCTGGCACCTCTTCGTCGATTTCATCCTCCGTATTCGGAACCGCAGGATACGACTTGACACTTGGTCTTAGGACATCGGGGTTACAGCTCACCTGACTGTCCGGATTATTCACGGCAACAATTCCGCTGCCGACAATGATCTTCAAGCCGACGATATAGATCATATCTCCCGGTTTAAGGATCTGCTCCGTCGTCCTCTTCCCGTTCACAAACGTTCCGTTCGAGCTGCCCGTATCGTGAATGGTTATGGTCGTTTCGGAAACGAACAGCTCCGCATGAACGGACGACGTGTACCTGTTCGCGTACCTGATCTCGCAGCCGTCCGCACGGCCGATCTTTATTTTCCCTCTACTCGGCAAGCTGTACCTATGGAATACTCTGCGATCGGCAGATACCGGTTCGGCGAAAAGAATCGCAATTTCATCCGTTTTCTTCAGAAGGATGCTATAGATGGTCAAAGGCTCGACGACAAGCTCCTTTATTTTGCGGCTGCCGGCATCCATAACGACCGCATGTCGATTCGACTTGAGAATCCATTGGCCTTCCACGCCTTCGACCCCGATCACCCGTTCCTCATACCCCAGAAGATTCGTTTGAGTGACCCAATACTGCCCGGACGTCTTGTCAGGCAGCACGCACGTATAGACTTCATTTTCCTTTAGCAAGGATAGCTGCATAGGTCACTCTCCTTCTTTCGAACGGATGATCAGACAAATACTTACAAAAATTTCTATTTCAGAACACAAAAAACCGCCCTATCCATGGTTAATACACATGAATAAGGCGGTGCTTCCGCTTTCGATCATTGGTTGTATAATATCATTTTCTGCCAAAGTCTGCAATAGAGATTTTGATTTGACCGATGCACGCTTTTTTCCCCATATTTCCCTAAATTTCCTTCACAAGCGAACTGGAATAAGAAGGAATTTCCCATTGATTTGTCGAATTAGTTTAATCCTAAATACCATATCCAGTATAAAAATAGCATAGCCGAGGGGGCTCGTTCGATGCGTTGGACTGTCAGTAGAAAGCTTTCTTTGGGGTTTATTGCCATGTTGCTTCTAACTACGATCACCGCCGTTCTTGCTTTAAGCCGAATGATGTATATCCAAAACCGCGTTGAACAAGTTACCGAAAACTCGATGCCAAAGGTGAATGGAATCAACCGGATTTACTTCGAGACGGAGTATGTGCTTAATCTGGTGTTCCGTCACAAAGATAGTACCGATGCTACGGCGCGCAAAACCCTGGAGGATGAAATCGGCGCAAGCTACGCCTTGGTCGAATCGACCATGCAGCAGTACGAGTCCCAGATGACAGCCGACGAAGAAAGAAAGGATTTTGCTTCCTTCAAGGAAAATTGGGAAGAATTCAAAAAAAACACGCAAAAAACGTTAGTCTCCAGCCGCAGTAACCCTCAGCAAGCCATGATCCTGATCGATGCCGGCCACCGAATTTTTGACGAAATGCAGGAGCATTTGACCAGTCTGGTCGAATGGAACCAGAAGCAGGCTGAAATCTCCGCACTGGAAGCAAAAAAAGCCTATAAGGATAGCTTGATATGGGTGTATGTCATTCTCGGGATCAGCGTAGCTGTCGCCATCGGAATCAGCACGCTGTTCCTCCTCCTGATTGCCCGCCCGCTGCGTCTGGTGACCGGCAGTATCGTACGGGTCGCGGACGGCGATCTGACCGTTCCGCCGCTGTCTGTGAAAAGCCGCGATGAGATCGGCCAATTGGCCGACGCCCTGAACCGCATGGTCAGCGAGCTTCATTCGGCGGTCGGCCGCTCTTCGGAAGCTTCGCGCCAGGTCACGCAGCTCGCCCATTCGCTGGCGGACGATGCCGGTCAAACGACGATCGCCGCGCTGCAGATTGCCGACGCCTCCCGGCAGGTAGCCGGTGGAGCGCAGGCACAGCTGACCACTTCAAAAGAAACCGCCGTCGTCATGGAAGAAATGGCGGCAGGGATCGGCCGGATTTCGGAGGCAACCTCGGACATGGCGGAGCAGTTCCAAACGACAGCCGCCAATGCGGTGAAAGGCACGGAATCGATGGACGAAGCGGAAGAGCAGATGAATGCCATTTCCACAACAGCCAAGCAGACCTCGGAACGTATGGAACGGCTAAGCAAACGGTCCGACGAAATCGGAGGCATTGTCAAGTTGATCTCCGAGATCGCTTACCAGACGAATTTGCTGGCATTGAACGCTTCGATTGAAGCGGCAAGAGCCGGGGAAAGCGGCAGAGGCTTCGCTGTCGTCGCGGCCGAGGTGAAGAAGCTGGCCACCCAATCCGAAGCAGCCGCCAAGGAAATTGCCCAGCGCATCCACTTGATTCAAGAGGAAACGAAAGAAACGGCCGGGGCGATTCACGAGGTTACGGAGCAAGTCACGGCAGGCATCCATCTGGTGAGCGACTCCGGCCGCAGCTTCCGGGACATTGCCGCTTCGATCGAGCAGCTGAACGGACATATTCGGGAAGTGTCCGCCACGGCGGAAGAAATGGCAGCAACCACCGAGCAGATTACCGCCTCGGTCACATCTACAGCGATGATCGCCCAAACCTCCAGCGATAGTACAGAAAGCGTCGCCGCCGCTTCGAACGAACAGTTCGCTTCGATGGAACGCATCTCCGGCAGCGCGGAGTCGCTTACTCTGCTTGCGGGAGAGCTTCGCGAGAGCATTCGCCGCTTCCAGCTGTAGGGCTGTTCGCAAAAAAGCACCTGCTTTTGCAAGCAAGTGCTTATGCCACCTATACTACTTCCGACAACACGGGGATCGCATCCTGCGCCCCCAAACGGGTCACTACAATGGACGAGGCGCGCTGAGCGATATCCACCGCTTCGTCCATGCTTTTGCCGGCGATGATCATCGCGGCCAGCGTGCCGGAGAACGTGTCCCCGGCCGCCGTCGTATCGACGGCCTGCCCATCTTGGCGCAAGCTACCGCCTGATTGGCCCCTTTGCCGCCGGGAGCGAGGAAAAATCCGTCGCCCCGCATCGTCGCCCCGCATCGTCGCCCCGATCTCGGGAAGACGGCTCGTTCGCATGACCATATCCATATTTGCACTGCCGACAACCATAATTTTCGTCGAAATTCGCCCTCTTCGTTACAAATTCACCGGACTTCTAGAGCT
The DNA here is from genome assembly GCF_024213375.1 of Paenibacillus sp. MZ04-78.2. Lineage (GTDB taxonomy): Bacteria > Bacillota > Bacilli > Paenibacillales > NBRC-103111 > Paenibacillus_G. Next base: position 34,822 of record NZ_JANAVJ010000045.1, read on the forward strand.
TCGTGACTCGAATATTGCTGTAGCAGCTCTCGCCGCGCCAAGGGTGCTGACACCGTACATGCCGTAGCCGAACGTTCAAACATCACGTTGCCTCCATCGTTGATACCATGAGGCAATATCCGCATGGACCGTCGACTCCAGTTCCCGCTCCATTCTCAAGGTCAGAAGCCAATATTGTTCTTCGACCCTGCCTCTGTCCCCCAATGCATCATAGAGCTTCATCAGGATGAAGTAGCTTTCCTCCTCATCCGGGAACAGCTCTTGAATGCGCAGATTGACCTGAATGGCCGCTTGTATTCTTCCTTGTCCCCTATAAAATCCGCTCAAGCTTCTCGCATGATGCAGCCACAGCAGGCGAAGCCGTTCCCGTTCGTGTTCGGCCCACAGGTACTCGTAGTCACCGAGATAGTGCCCTGAATACAACTGAAGAACATGCTCGTGCGCCTCCATCGTACGAACGTCGAGAACTCCCAATTGCTTGATGCGAGCTTCCCATTCCTCCGTGTCGATTTTTGCCTCGCCCACGGTAAGCCTGTATCCAGCCTCCAATTCTGCGCTGGTGATGGATACCGTTCCCATCCCGCTCGTTTTCAAGGTTTGACGAATATGGTAAATCGTTGTATACAACTGCTGCGCCGCTCTGGACACATCAAAATCCGGCCATAGAAGCTCAATTAACGTGCCTCTGTCCACCGTTCGGTACCGATGATGCAGCAAATAGGCAAACAGCTCCTGCGCCTTGCTCGTACGCCATTTAATGGTTTGTGAATCGTCGCCGGGAAGTTGAAAACGGACCTGATTAAAACAGCAAATCCATGGCGCTTGGGATTCCCGGCCAGTTTCTTTGTTCGCCTTCAGCTTTCCTCTCAAACGCTGTACCGTCTGCTGCAAACGATCCGTTCGGGCAGGCTTCAAAATATAATCCAGCGCATAAAGTTTAAAAGCGTGAATCGCATACTGGTCGTGACCGGTCACAAAAATAATCTCAATGTCGGGAACAGCCAATTGCAGCTGTTCTCCCAACCGCAAACCATTGATCCCGGGCATTTGGATATCGAGAAACACAACATCGGGCCGATGCTTTATCGCCATGTCAATGGCCTGGCTTGGGTCCATACACGTTTCGACGACTTCAACACCACCCACATCGCATTCCAGCTTTTGCTTGAGAAGCCTCAAAGCCAATCGTTCATCGTCGACCAGGATCGCTCTCAACCTCGATCTCGCTCCTTTTCCATTTCGCATTTCGGCTATAGACTTTATAAAGAACAACCACCGCCGGTTTTGAAGCGCCAGCGGTGGTCGTTTAGCTTGCGTATCAATCGATAAGATGCGTTACTTTCAACAGCCTTTGGATAAGCGCGGCAGTTTCCGCACGCGTCATGCTGTCTTGCGGCTTCAGCAGCTGCCCGTCTTTTCCTTCGACGATTCCGGCTGCAATCATCATAGCTACAGCTTCCTTCGCCCAAGAAGAGACGTTCTTCGCATCGCTGAACGCCGAGAGCCGCGCATCAAGCTCACTCGAATTGATGTCTTTTTGCGAATTGATCACGCGATAAGCGCGGGCAATCATGGCAATCCCTTGCTCTCTGGTGATCTGCTGATCAGCTCGGAACGAGCCGTCTTCATAGCCAAGCACGATGCCGAATTCATTGGCAATGGTTACGGCATTATGGTGCCAAGCCGACGAAGCCACGTCATGGAATGTGCTTTGCGGCGCATCCTGACGCAAGAGACCCAGACCGGAGACGGTAATAGCTGCAAATTCCGAACGGCTCACATTGCGATCCGGCGACCACGTATTGTTCCCCGTTCCCGCAAGATCCAGTCTCGCTGCAATGTTGTTCACTTCCGCTTTGGCCCAATGGTTTCTTACATCATCGAAGTCCTGCGGATTCCAGATGACAGAATACGTGCCATGGCTGCGCAAATCTTTGATCAGTGCAAAATATCGGTTCTCAATTTTCGTAACGACCGTCGGAACATGGAATACGGTTCCGTCCGGGTATACGATAACACCTGTCGTGATTCGATTCGGATCGACGCCATCGGGCAGCGCAATGTATTTCGCGGCATATCCGTTCAATTGTCCCGCTCTAACCGTCCGTCCCTCACGGGTGAAGGTCAAATCGAGATTGACCGGATCAACGAGCAGTTGATACCCTTCTGCCGTTGCCTTGCTGCGGGCGCTTTTGATCTGTTCGGTCGAAGCACGCTTAATGTCAACATGGACCGCAATATCGCCAAGCGCTGCATTATTCCATTGCTTTGCGATAGCATTCAAGTCCAACTGTTTTCCAGGAACCGGGTAGATCGCGAGCGGGCTGCTAATTTCCAGGCTCGATCCGGTGTCGACCAACCGCTTGACGGTCATTCCCGTCAAGCCATCCACCTGAGCATCGCCTTCCTTCGGAATGCGGATGGCGAGCTTCTGTCCGTTGCCTTGCGACAACAGATCGTTCAACTTGCTTGCGTCGACTTGAATCTTCGTATGCGTGCGGCCTTCGGATTGCTCCGTCGTTCCCTTGGCGAACGAAACGTCCTTGCCGTTCACGCTCGTTCCGATACCTGCCGTGTTAGAGACAAATCCTCCTCCGCCTCCCCAACTGGCACTGCTTCCGCTCGATGAGGTGTTGGAGTCGGACGCTCTTGTTATAGCGACCGTATATTGCTTGACTACGCCGTTCCGATCGGTTACTTTGACGACGATCGTATTGGCGCCGACATTCAGCCCATAATCCGGGCTTGCCTTTCCGTTGGTCAAGGCTGTAAACGCCCCGCCATTGACACTAATTTCGACAGTTGCCTTCGGATCAAGCGTCACCGGTGTCCACCCAAGCTGGTAAACGCTGCTCGATACGCTCATCGTGTAGGCTTCCTTGTCCGGATCGAAGGCCGGATAAAGGCTTCCGGTAGAAGGTGTCAGCGAAGCCAGCTTGCTGGAGACGCGCAAAATTTCTATCGTATACGTATACTTCTTCCCGTTCGGGTCAGCCACTTCCACCTTGATCACATTTTGGCCTTCCTTGAGAGGAAGACTTCCCCAATCCTTTGCGTTAACCTCTTGGCCAATCAAGGTGACCGTAATCTTGCTATTCGGATGGAGCGCTTGCGGAGCGATGCCAACACCGTAGACGGCATTCGATACCACTGCTTCATAATTCGTTTTCTTTCCGTCAAACACCGGGGACAATACGATTGGATTGCCGTTCTTCGAATCGACAACATCCAGCTTTCCAAGCACGGCATCCAACAGGTCTAATTGCTTGCGCGCTTCAGTCAGTTTAGCCAAAGCCGCGTCAACTTCCGCTTGCGTGGCGTTTGGATTGCCCAGCACCGTCTTCGCGTTAGCCAGCGCACTTTGCAACGCTTGCCAGCTCGCAGGCGTATAGTCGGCTTCTTTCAGGTTTTCGTCTTCAATTCCCTTTACTTTCGCTTGCAGTGCGGCTTTGTCCACACTTGCATTTGCAGGGACAAGGCCATTTCGTGCTGTTTCCAGCGCTGCCTTTGCCGTGTCAACTTCCGCTTGTGTGGCGTTTGGATTGTCCAGCATAGCCTTAGCGTTAGTCAGCGCCTTTTGCAACGTTTCCCAGCTTGTCGACGTATAGCTGTCTGCTTTCAGGTTTTCGTCGTTAATTTCTTTCACTTTCGCTTGCAGTGCAGCTTTGTTCACACTTGCATTTGCAGGGACAAGGCCATTTCGTGCTGTTTCAAGCGCTACCTTTGCCGTGTCAACCTCCGCTTGCGTGGCGTTTGGATTGTCCAGCATAGCCTTAGCGTTAGTCAGCGCCTTTTGCAACGTTTCCCAGCTCGGCGATGTATAGCTGTCTGCTTTCAGGTTTTCGTCGTTAATTTCTTTCACTTTCGCTTGCAGTGCAGCTTTGTCAACACTTGCATTTGCAGGGACAAGGCCGTTTCGTGCTGTTTCCAGCGCTGCCTTTGCCGCGTCAACTTCCGCTTGCGTGGCGTTTGCATTGTCCAACACAGCCTTGGCGCTCTCCAGCGCCTTCTGC
>NZ_JANAVJ010000046.1 GCF_024213375.1 Paenibacillus sp. MZ04-78.2
GGCAGTTTACCACCGACGAAGCAAGAATCAAACTAAAACGTCTTTACCCACAATTTAAGGATTGATGGTGTACTAGTTTTATCTATATGCCTAAACTTTTTTCAATTCTTTTATAATTCCCATTCGATAAAACAAGAAAATATTGATCGTGAATTTAATCTTGCTGTCGGTAGGATTTCAGGAGCCATAGATTCCATAGACAATGGTAACTACAGCGGCTATTTGCTGGCTATCGAGCATGCTTCTAAAGCAAATGCTTTGTCTCATTTTTTATCTTATAATCCCGAGATTAATCTAACAGGTATAACAGCTGAATTTATTAACGAATTTAGAAATCTAAATATAAAACAAAAAAAATTAGCAGATAAGGAAGAGTTAAAGACTCTCTTTCAAAAGCTTTCTTCAGACCCAACTGATCGTGAAGTATCCGAACGTATTATTAAACTTCTGCAAAAGAGTTTAAATTAGGATAGAAATCATCTTTTCATTTTATATACGATTGGTTACTGAGGAAAAGTTTTTCTATACTGGAGGGATTGAATTGTCCGTTATCATTTGGATCATCGTGGCCATCTTTCTGCTCGTTGTCGCTTTTTTTTCATTAGCGGCGGTACTTCAATACGTAGATAACAAAAAAACGGCACAGCACGTGCTGGACTATTACGTGAAGAACTGGGACAGCAGCTCGATCTGTGTGCTTCATAATAATGAGCCGTTGCTTGAATACCATGCGGACAGAGTCATGCCGCTGGCCAGCACCGTTAAATTAATCCTTGTCATCGAGTATGCCAACCAAGTGGCCCAAGGGCTTGTTGATCCTGAAACGCGTGTCCACCTGAATGATGTAGAACGGTACTATATTCCGGGCTCGGATGGCGGCGCTCATTCAAACTGGAAATATGATTTGAAGGAGCAGCTTGAAGCTGGACATGAATTAACACTGGACGAAGTCGCCCGAGGCATGCTTCAGTTCAGTTCGAATGCTTGCACGGAGTATATATTTGAACTGCTGGGCGGAGACAGAATCAATGCAAGCTTGGGAGAGCTGGGCATGGAGCACCATACCTCTATATTCCCGATCACTTCCGCGATGCTGACCTCGATGTATGTCAAAGACAAAGAAGGGCTGAGCGGCAAGAATCTGATTCGCCGGATGCGCGAAATGAGCCAAGAGGAATATATTTCGCTGGCATATGAGATACATAACACTCTAAAGCAAGAATCCGATGCTTCTACAATCCAGAAATTAAACCGGAAAGAAGGGCACAAGCAAAGTCTTCAAAAGCTGTGGTCCGAACGATTGCCGGGCGGAACGACGAAGGAATACGCTTCGCTTATGAATAAAATCAACAGCGGCACCTATTTTTCACCGGATGCCCAAGTGATCTTGGATCGATTGGTAGGAAGACCGCCCTCCGAAACATCCCAATATCGCAAGCTCGGCTTCAAGGGCGGGTCGACGATGTATGTGGTTACGGTGGCCATGTATGGATGCAAGAAAAACGGAGAAACGTTAGAACTTGCCGCCTTCATCAATGATTCTAAGGGAATGGAAAGCTTGTGGTTGAAAAATAAGTTCAATGAGTTTTTCGTCGGGATCATGAGAGATGACGATTTTAGAAATAAAGTTATCAAGAAGCTTTCTCCGGATGTCCATGAAACGGTATGATTCATGGTTGCGACACAACTACCGCTTAATCGCAAGCATCTGAGCGCCCTCTATGGTCTGGAAATTGTTGCGAAAAAGGGTTTCCCCCACAAACGCCGAATAGATTTAAGGTAGGAGCACCCCTAAAATTCATTGCGTAAGGAGGAATTTCCCTTGAATTCAATCGCCCGCCCGGGCAAATCTCTGATGCTCTTATCCTTGGCGCTGATGCTCTGGTGTATCGGCCTTACACTTCCCATATCCCAAGCCCAAGCGTCCTCCTATTCTTTCGATGCGGCTCCCAAAGGAACCGTCGGCGTCACCAAGCCGAATCTTACGTTTTATTTCGATACCGATTTGGCCTTCGCGCCCTCGTCTTACTCCATGACGCTGAACGGGCAGAGCGTGCCAGCCAGTTACGACCAAAACAAAGGGACGTTTACCTATACGCCCGACAACGATCTCGCGCCCGGAAACTACAACGTCAAAATGTCGATCATCTATCCAAACTACAAGCCGATCGAGCAATCCTGGTCGTTTACCGTAGCGAAAAACGCGGTCAGCCGCTTCGAGACTCCTACCTCGGAGGATCAGAGCGGGCTCGCCGCCGTTAACGACTACCGGGTGCTATACGGCCTCCCCCAGCTTCAGATGAACGAGCGGCTTTTCGCTATGGCGAAGGCGCATGCGAAATATTTGGATGCGAACAAAATCGCCCAAAGCGAAAAAAGCCAAGAGAGCCTGCACGATCAAAATCCGAACAAAACCGGATTTTTCGGCCAATCGCCGCGGGAGCGCGCCGCTTTCTACGGGTATTCGTCCAAGCTTGGGGAAGACGTCGCGTATCACGCGGGATCGATCGGCGAGTCGGTCGACGTGCTGTTCGATGCGCCGTACCACCGCTCTCCGTTCTTGAGCTCGGATGCCAAAGAAGTCGGTGTTGCCAAAGTAGGCGATTACACGGTCATCGAATTCGGCTTCGGATCGAGCGAAAACTCGCCGATCGTCGTCTCGCCGGCGGACGGGGAGCGGTATGTGCCTACGTCCTTTGACGGGAACGAAGCCCCTGACCCGCTGCGTATGCATACGAGCGGCGTTTACCCTGTCGGCTACCCGATCATGGCCCAATATTCCGGCGAGAATGTGGACAAAATCAAGCTGCTGAGCGCCGAACTGACCGACAACGCCAAGCAAAAGGTCGACTTGTTCGCGAATTCACCCGATAACGACGACAAATTGACCAATGCCGTCATATTGCTGCCGCGCAAGCCGCTGCAAGCGGATCAGACTTATCTCGTCAAGCTGAGCCTGCAAGTGACCAAAAAAGACGGCACCACGGCCACCGAGTCGAAAGAATGGAATTTCACGACGGAACCGCTGCCGCAGCTCGGAAAAACGAAGCTTCACCGGAATGCATCCGATTATCTCAAGCAGGCGGTCACCGTCCTGCCGATCCAGCGTAAAGCAAGCTTCGGGCTGGATGACAGCAACTATTCGGTCGATGGCGTCTCCTTCCCGATGCGGCGGACACCGGTCATCGTTGACGGCTCCTCGTACTTGTATATCCGCGACCTGGCCGCGGCGCTCGGAGCGAACGTGGACTGGGACGAGCAGCAGCGCGCGGCCGTGTATACGAAAGGAACGCTTAAGGTCACGCTGCACACAACGAAAAACGCCTACGAAGTGAACGGCGACCTGCGGCAAACCGATACGCCTGCCCGGCTGGTCGGCGACAACACGATGGTCCCGGTCCGCCTGCTGGCTGAAGTGCTGGGCGCCAAAGTAGAGTATGCCGAGGCCACGCGGACAGTCAAGATTACTTACTGATCGGGACGGACCTGTCAGAACCAGACCCATCCATGCAAAAGGCACCGCATCCTGCCACAACAGGAGCGGTGCCTTTTTTTCATGCGCCGTCTATTCGTCATCGTCCCCGTCGTCATCCTTTTTGGAGGAGCCCGAGCTTGAAGCGCTTGCCCGGCGTGCCGCCGCTTCTCTTCTTTCTTTGGCGATTTCCCGCCGATACAGCCGTTTCATCTCGTCTATAATTTGATTCGTATCATGACATTCATGGACGGCCTCGGTGTAACGGCCTGCGGCAATAAGGCTTTCTACGCGCTGAATAACGGATGTATAAGGACCTTCAAACCTTCGAACCTTGATTCTGGATCTTACCTTGGCGCGTGTGGAGTTGTAGCTCCATTGCGCTTGATTGAGCGCGCTCTCTGCCTGCCGCTTCTGATTCAGCCTTTGCTGGACGGTTCCGGCAAACTCATTGACAAGATCGGTTAAGCGGACAACGTGCTGCTCAATCGCTCCGAGACGATAAGGCGGGACGAACAGCCGCTGATTCAGCTCGCGATTTAACGATTCTGCTCTTGCGAGCACCATGTCGACCTGGTCCGTCAGAGAGAAGCGCAGGCTGTTCTGCTTCACCAGCTTCACTGCCGCGTCAAGCGCCGACCACGCCTGCTCCTGCTTGCTTTTCGAACTGTTATAGGCCCGGTCCAACTGCTCGATGGCGCTGCGGCAATTCCGCTGCAGCTCCTCAGCCTCGCGCAGCCGTGCAAGCATGTCGTCCAAGGTGCTTCTGGCGGTATCGTAATCCTGGTGCTCATCGTCGGATTGCCGCTCTACCTCGGGCAGCCGCTGCTCCGTCAGCTGCACGTGCTGCCCCGCCGTCCGGTACCGTCTCCACATGTCCTCCCAATGTTCTTGAGCGTAGCATTGACGCGTTCTCGTAAGCGCCGGCGCAAGTGCCGCGTCCGTTGTCCGGTATTCCCATAGCTTCTTCTGCACACACTGAATATCTTTTGGGTTTTGCCGTCGGAAGTCCGCATGCCTCTGCGTCATCTCGACCGCATCTTTTAAGAGGCTATTGATTCGCGCGGCAGTGGTTCTGACCTGTTCAAGGCTGCCGACCTTGAGCTCTTCCAACATGTCCTCCGATAGTCTCCGGGCCTCGGCAAGGCTCCCGTAAGGATCAATATGAAGCAGATTTAAACGATGCCCTTCCTTCACCTTGGCCTCAGATTCGTCCAGCCGGCCCGGGAAAGCCCGGTATTCGCTCAAATAGACGCCAAGTCCTTTATGTCCCGGCTCATGCTTTGCAACCGGGCTTCGGCTTGCGACGCGATCCGCTGCGCTCCGACCGGGTCGGGCTGCGCCGTATCGGACGCTTGCTGCAGCTCCTGCCGGAGCCGCTCCAGCTCTTCGTACGTGTGGTTCAGTGGAAACGCCAGCTCCGCTGTCCAGCTCTGCACTTCGGCTTCTACGGCGGCTCGCTGATCGGCAAGCCGCTGTAACCGCGGCGACAGGGCTCGGGCCGCTTCCAGAACACGGCGGACCTCAGCACGAACCTCCTTGAAGGACGACCTCAACCGCTTGAGTTCGCCCTTCGAATCACGAATTAACCGCGAGAGCTTGATGAAGCGGAGAAAGAAAATTTTCGTCCCCGTTAACACAGTCAACCGCTGGCTGACGGCCACCGTCAGATTGGCCAGCCGCACGTCCGCCTGCTTTACGATGGATTCGGTGCTTCCCTCTGAGTTCCCTTCGTAAGGTCTTAACTCCTCAGCTGCGCCCTTCACGTTCACCAGCAGCCGCTGCGCCTTGTAGCGAAGCCATCCGACCCTCAGCTTGTAGAAGAGGCCGCAGCCGAGCACGACAAGTAATATCTGTACCGTACCCAGCACCAGGAAGAACGTGCCAGCAGAGATTTTAATCTTCCCTGACTGCGCGGCTTTCTCCGAAGCAGGAGTCGCAGACGGCGGCTCCTGCGGCTTCTCCGCGGGCGGCTGTACCGCCCGAGCCGGCTCGGGCGCTTCCTTCGCTTTTTCCGAAGGCAGGCTGCCTGCAGGAGCCGGGTCGGCCAGCGCGTTCTGGTGGATCAGCAAACCTAGCGTCAGCATGACGCCGAGTAGTAATTTTTTCATCCTTTCACCTCATCCGCATCGATGCCTTTAGGAAGATTATACTAGAAGCGGAGGCTGACCAACATTCATTATTGTCGAATTATGGTATCCGGAATTCACTCGCGAGCAACAAAAAAGGCACCCGAAGGCACCTTGTCTTAAGTGTTTATTTTATAGCTCTGTCCAACCGGCTTGCCGCTCATCCCTTGCCCGAGCGTTCGTCCACGTTCACGTCGAGAATGTCCAGCAGGAAGACGAATACCGGAATCCCGATAATGAGTCCCCAGCCCCCGAAATAATGCTGAGAGAAGAGGAGGATGATAAACGTGTAGAACATTGGCAGGTTTGTTTTAGATGACATCAGCTTCGGGTTCAAGAAGTATCCTTCCAGGAAGTGCAGGATCATAATCATCACGACCACATAGACGATCATCACCCAGCCGCCTAGCGCGAAGCCGATAATGCTGAGCGGAATAAGCGAAATAATAAATCCCGCCACCGGAATCAAGCTGAGCAGGAATACCATGATCGACAGCGCGAACAAATACGGAAAGCCCAGCAACCATAACCCGATCATCGTAAAAACCGTATTGCACACGGCGATCAGCAGCTGCGCTTCGATCACCTTGCCGAAGGAAAGCACGAACTTCCGGCCGAAATACTCCAGCTCGTTATAGAGCCAAGCAATTTTGCTCGTACGGAATTGGGAGGTGAACCGGACGATGCGGTTCTTTTCCAAAATGAAGAAGAGGCTGAGGATCAGCGCGAAAACAAACGTCGTTCCCCAGTTGCTGATCTTGAGCACATATTCGAAGCCTTGCTTCACATACGATTGCAAGTTCAATTCCTTCAAGGTGCCCGTTATCCATTTGGACAGCTCGTCATCCTGATGAGACGAGTTCATCAGTGTAATGACGACGTCGTACAACTGTTTGACCTGGAAGATAACTTTGGGCAAATTGTAATAAATCGCCCAGCCCAACAGGCCGCAAATGAGCAAGTACAGCAGTATAACGACCAACTTGCCGCTAACCCGGACTACGCGGTTCAACTGTGCCGTGATATACCCTTGAAGACGGTACATGATGTAGGTAAGCAGGAAGGTCAGCAGCACCAAATTCAGCATATCCCGAATCTGGAACATTAGAAAGCAAACTATGAACAATATGGCAAATCGTCTTACCGTCAAGTTGGAAAACATCGTTTTGAGCCATTCCATACATTCAATCTCCTGTCTCCGCCAGAATAAAGAATAAAGCTTCCCATGCAGTATACGAAGCTAAGGGAATGAAAGTTTCAAGGAATCGTACCCGATTCGACATAAATTTCAAAAGGCTTCATTCCCTTTTATCGTCTTTTTTTCGTTTTTATTCAGCTTTATTTTTTATCGCGCCCCCCCACCTGCTGCTTCGTTGCGTGGAATGCGGCGTCGATCCGGCCCCGGAGCCCGCTCCAGAACTCGCCGATATTCCGCTTCGGGTCGCCGATAATACTCTCGCCTTTTTTGCTGGGATGATAGATGACGTCCTTGTTCCGGTTGATCTCCTCCAGGTACTCCTCCACAATCTGCGCCGTCTTCGTATCCGGGTGCTGCTTCACCAACTGCTCGTAGCTGCGCTTGACCGCCGGAAGCAGCTTCATCGTACTTTCATCGACAGCATCGTACCGGTATCCATGAATATACTGCTCCATATAATCGACATACAGCGCTTTGATTTCAGTTCTCCGATGACCCGAGGGATAGCTCGTCAAGTAGTTCTCCGCCTGCAGCATGCGATCCGCAAGCTCGCCGCGTCCGATCAGCAAATGGCCGTCGCCGAAAAACGTCTTGTTCGACTCCGCCGCCCGGATGGCGAGGTAAGCCTTCAGATCGTCAGACGCAAAAGAAGCATACGCATTCTTCAAAGCCTCATAGTCGATTTTCCAATAAAAATCACCTTCGCCGTTCGTGTCCAGCGCAAGCTTCCCTTCGGTTTGCCGCAGGAGCCACTGCTTCAATGTATCGTCGTTTTGGATTTTGTTGACATCGAGAGGCAACCCGAGCTCCCGCAGCTTTTCGGCCGTCCCCGGCTGCTCCAGCATCCGCTTGAAATCGGCGTTCGCCTCCGGCAGCAGCTGATCGTAATACTGCTCAAGCCGCAGCAGCATCCTGTCCGCCGTTTTCATGTCGGCCTTCTTCAAGTTGGCGTCCAGAAACGCCGTGATTTCTCGGGCTTCATTCGCTTCCGAAGCGGTCGCGTCCAGGCGCTTCAGCAAATCCTTGCCGCGAACCTGTTCCGAACCGGGCGTCCCAGGCTGCGGAGTCATCGTCTGCCCTTGCGGGTCCTTCACGGCCAACGAGTTGTCGCCGCTTCCGCACCCTGTCACGACCGTCACAACAAGCAGCGCCTGCACAGCCATTGCTCCAGCACGTTTCATCATCTGCACTCCACCCCAAGCTGTTTTCTCTACATACAATCCGGTCATCCCCCGGTCCGGTTTTACAAAAAAGAGAAGCCCGAACGCAACAATCGGGCTCCTCTTCCATAGATGATGGTAATACTTAAATGATAGCATTCCGGACCTTCACTTTCAACTGTGGCGGGGCGAACCGGCAGTGTGCGTCAAGCCCTTGGAGAACGCCTGAATCGCATCGAGCCAGCGCTCCGATACGCAGCTTTCCATAACTATTCAACTTCCAAAAATTTCACCAATAAAATTTTCACTTATGCGTGCATGGCTATCATTTTGTCTCCTGATCACACCGATATAATAACAGATGCTTTCGGCCACTGCCGCAAGACGACATCAATTAGGCTTGAACTTACATCTGGGAGGAACTTGCATGTTAAAAAAGTGGGGCAATGCTTCAATCCGTTTCAAACTAACCGTATTATTACTGGCGCTGTCTTTATTTCCCTTGCTGAGCAGCACCATCTCTTTGGCCAATTACTTAACTGCGGAAATTCACAACGAAACCCGCGACAAAGAGCGAAGCCTGGCCGCATCCAATGTCGGATACATGGATTACTGGGTAACTAAACGTGTCCAACTGGTGCAAAATCTGATTGAGAAAAGCCCGCAGCTGAAGACGGGTAAGCTTGATGCGATCAAACCGCTGCTGCGATCGTTCGGCGAAATCGACAGCGAGATCGAATACTACTCCTATGTAGACGCCAACGGATTCAGCAATCCTCCGGATGGAAAAGCTTCCCAAATTACCGACCGCGATTATTACAAACAAGCCAGGGAAACCAAGAAGCCTGCCGTCAGCGACATGATCGTGAGCCGCCAAACCGGCAAAAATGTCATTATCTTGATTGTCCCCATACTGAACGAAAAGAACGAATTTATCGGCGCGATTTCCGCCGTACTCAACTCCGATATTTTGACCGGACTGACGTCGAATATCAAATTTGGGAAATCCGGCTTCGGTTTCCTGGTGACCTCCTACGGCACTGTCGTAACGTTCCCCGAAGCGGGTGCCATCGGCAAAAAAGTCGAAGAGGCGTTCACCGCAGAGCAAGCGGCGGCGTTCCGATCGGACATCTTGGTCAACGAGAGCGGTATGGTGACCTTCGCGGCCTCGAACGGCGAAAATGTCGCCGCGTACGATACCGTGCCTTCTACGGGATGGAAAATCATCACGGTCGCTCCGACCGCCGAAGTGTACGAAGGAATTGCCAAGTCAAAGCTGATTTCTTGGATTTTCATCGCCGTATTCGTAGTCATCAACACGCTCTTGGCGCTGCTCATCTCCAAAGCCAACACGAAGCCGATCGTGCTTCTATCCAAGCTCCTTGAGCGGATTGGAACAGGCGATTTGACGACGAGAATCCCGGTCAAGTCCAAGGACGAAATCGGTCAATTGTCTCAAAACATGAATACGATGCTGACTTCGATCGGAGGTATGGTCCAGCAATCCCATGCGACCGCCGAGCATGTCGCGGCTTCCTCCGAGGAGCTGAACGCGATTGCGGAACAATCGGTGGAAACCTCGAATCACGTCGCCGGGGCGATACAGCAAGTCGTCAACGGCTCGGAGGCGCAGGCAACCGCTGCGGAACAGACGTCGAAGGCGATGGAAGAAATGGCCGTCGGCGTGCAGAGAATCGCCGAATCCTCCTCCAACGTCTCGGAACTGTCCTTCGCCTCGGCGCAGGAAGCGCGGGAAGGAAACCAGCTCGTCACTTCGGCGATTCGCCAAATGAAGTCGATCCAGGATTCGGTCGGGCAGACGGCATCCGATTTGGCCGCGCTCAATGATCTGTCCCAAAAAATCGGCAACATCGTCGAAGTCATCGCGGATATCTCGAATCAAACGCAGCTCTTGTCGCTCAATGCCTCTATCGAGGCGGCGCGTGCCGGGGAGCACGGCCGGGGCTTCGCCGTCGTCGCCAATGAAGTCAAGAAGCTGGCGGAGCAGGCAAAGCATTCCGCCGACGATATTGCCAGCTTGGTGAAAGAGGTGCAGGGCTCGACCCGTATGGCCGTGAACTCGATGAATCAAGGCATCGCCGACGTCGGTCAAGGCTCCACACTGATCACCGATGCCGGAACGTTGTTCCAAAACATTTACTCGTCCGTGCAGAGCATTTCGGAGCAAATTCAGGAAATTTCCGCCTCTTCCGAGCAGATGTCGGCAGGAACAGAGGAAGTCAGCGCTTCGATGGCCGAGCTCGTCATCATCTCGCAAGGTTCCCTGCAGAACGCGCAGGAAATTTTGGCTGCTTCGCAGCAGCAGCTTGCTTCGATGGAGGAAATCTCGTCTTCCTCCAAATCGCTAAGCACGATGTCGCAGGAGCTTAACGAAGAGTTGCTGAAATTTAAAGTGTAACAGCAAAATCGGCAGATCCAAGAGCCATCCTGGAGCTGCCGATTTTTTATTTTGTTCGATGGTCGTTTCTTCCGCAGGCGAGAGCATGAAGAGTCGGGGCATTCAAAAAACGCTCCCGGTTATTTTATCGGGAGCGCAGGATTCCTATGGATGATTATTAAAGGTTAATATATGACAAATTTCCTAAAAATCTTCTTTTGTCCCATGTAGCATAAGTCGAATTTACCAGAATCATGTCGACAGTGCAGGAAATAACCCGTATAATGGCTGTAATATTTTGTTAACCAATATTAACCAAACACCGGGGATATGACAATGAAAAGAATTAACCTGGTTTTGGTCGCCTTTCTTGCCGTCGCTCTGCTCGCAGGCTGCGCCAAAACCGATCAACCGGCGGCCGCGCCAACGGGCAATACCGAGAAAACCGCGGTTGCGGAGGAAAAAGACGTCAGTCAAAACGCGAATGTGCTCAAGGAAAAGAAGTTCGATCAACTGACCAAGGACGAGTGGGACAAAATCCGGCTTTCCAAAAACTAACCGGCCAAAGGAGCAACTCGCTATGAAAATGAAATTTCGCTTGTCCCAGACCATTCCCGCCATGCTGGCTTCCGCCATGCTCGCTACGGCTGTCCCTGCTTTTGCCGCAGACAGCGCCAAACCTGGCATCAATATGGATATCGGCATTCAAGTCGACGGAAGAGTGCTTGTTCCGCTGCGTGACATCTCCGACGAATTGGGAGCGAAGCTGAACTGGGAAGAAAGCACGAAATCGATCACCCTGACGAAAGACGGTACTACGGTCCAATTAAAAATCGGCGACCCGACCGTCCAGATGAACGGAAAGTCCCAGACGCTCGATGTCCCGCCGCAGATTAAGGACAATCAAACGTTCGTTCCCGTCCGTTTCGTAGCGGAAGCCTTCGGTGCTGAGGTCAAATGGGACGCCGAAGCTCAATCGACACATATCGACACTAAGGAGAAAGATATGTACATTAGCGCTCGGCCGTATTTCGAGCTGGACGGCGTGCCGCTTGTGTACGATGGCGAGATGAAGAACGGTCTGCCCGACGGGAAAGGCTTTGCCGCAAAAGGAACCTCCATCTACGGCGAAATATGGTACGAGGGCCAGTGGAAGGACGGAAAACCGGTCCGGGAAGAAGCGCCCCCAGGGACCGAAGGCCATAAAATCTACATTAATGGAAGCTACTTGAAGTCGGATTATGCTCCGATCGTTCGCAATAACTCCGTCTATGTGCAATTATGGGCCGTACTTGGCAAGGTGAACGCGTCGGCCCAAGACGTAGACGGGGTCATACGGATAAATCATCCGAACCGCATTTTGCTTCTGCGCGCCAATAGCAACCTGCTGACGTATTACGGAGACAAGATGGACTCGCACGCGGTACGTCTGGACTTTCCGCCGATTTTGGAGAACAATGTCATTTATGTGCCGCTTGCCTTTTTGAAGGATTATATGGACATGAAAATCGTGTGGGGAGAACAGCAGCGGGTGGATCTCACCGTCGGGGACTTGTCGAAAAACAATACTTGGGGGCAACAAGGGATCATTTCCGCTGGAATCAAAAAGCTGAGACTCGATTCGGACGCCGAAACAATATGGAAGAAATATACCAACCTATGGGTAGACTCCCTGCCCCGCAGCAACAATGGCGCCAAGAACGGTGGATTCGAAAGATTTGAGCAGTTGACCATCGTCAGCTACAACGGTCCGACCGTCGTATTATCCAACGGGAGCAAGAATGTCCAGTTTAATTTCGATTCGATCGAAGCCATCCATAGATCGTTCTTCATCGCCGATCCACTGGCTGAATTCGACTGGCCTGAAAGCGTGAAAGCGGTCATTCGCCAACAAAAAGTCAGGATCGGTATGACCCAGGATCAAGTCCTGATGTCTTGGGGCAAGCCGGACGATGTCAATACAACGACCAGCAGCTTCGGTACGTTCGAGCAATGGGTATACCGCGGTTCGAGCATCGGGACCGGCAATTATTTGTACTTCACCAACGGCGTGCTCAGCTCGAGTCAAACGTTAAACTAACGCTAAACTAAGAGGCCGTCTCTGTCAGGAGGCGGCTAATTCGCTAACGAGAGAGAACAGCCTCCTGCCCGCATCGTATGATCAAGGCTCTATCCGGTTCCAACAACGGATAGAGCCTTTTCCGCTTCGCGGCAGCTCGTTGGCAGCCACTCGCTCCGAAACCTGTTCATCAATAAGGGCAAAGAAATGAGGATGGGCGGATCGTCCAGCCGGGTCCCCCATAAACAGGACATGCCCTCGATAAAATTCAACAATCGTGCGAATAAAAAAAAGGGGTGACAAAAAAAGGGAGTGTATGTAGAATGTGTAGTAATGTTATTACTTTTAATTGTCGCAATTTTTTGTCAACGGTTTAATACATACTTACGACGTCTTCCACAGCATACACCTTCGGATTTGGTGACCTCATGAATCTCGTACCTATCACGATCGTCCACACGCCCCCATGGTCCTTGGACGATCCCCTCTTCACGGTTCAAAACGCCTGAGTCTAGTACATAAGCAATGTATCGGTCTTAAAATTTAATTAACCAGCCGCAAATTTGGAAGCGTTTTCCAAACCATTGCAATCGGCAAACTTCTCGAGGTGATCCCATGAACCATTCGTCGAGCGCCTTGCTTGACATCCGTCATTTAAGCGCAGGATTTTCCATTGAAGGAAATTATTATCGCGCGGTCGACGATGTGTCTCTCCGCTTGTTGCCCGGGCAGGTGCTCGGCATCGTCGGGGAATCCGGCTGCGGCAAATCCGTCATGTCCTTATCCGTCATGAAATTACTGCCCAAAAAAATAAGCCGGATCGATAGCGGGGAAATATGGTTTGACGGCCGCAACCTGATGAATTTATCCGAGAGCGAGCTGCTCAAGCTGCGGGGCAGCGATATCGGAATGGTGTTTCAAGAGCCGATGACTGCGCTTAATCCGGTATTTGCCATCGGGTATCAAATCGAGGAAGTGCTGGGGAATCATCTTGTCATGAGCAAGAAAGAAAAGCGCAGACGCAGCATCGAATTGCTTAAGTCTGTCGGCATCCCTCATGCCGAGCGTATTGTTGGCGAATATCCGCATCAGCTATCGGGCGGCATGCGTCAGCGCGTCATGATTGCGATGGCGATCGCCTGCAACCCGAAGCTGCTGATCGCCGACGAGCCGACGACCGCCCTGGACGTCACAATCCAGGCGCAAATTATTGAACTGCTCAAAGATATTCAACAGCAAAGAGGCATGTCCATGATTTTGATCACGCACGACCTTGGCGTTGTCGCCGAGATGGCCGATACCGTCGCCGTCATGTATGCGGGCCAAATCGTGGAACAAGGGCACGTCACGCAAATTTTCTACGAGCCCAAGCATCCGTATTTGCAGCTGCTGCTGCAGTCGCTCCCCCGCCTTGACGAGGAGCAGGAACGATTAAATTCGATCAGCGGCATTGTTCCGTCGCTTGTGCATATGCCCCGATCCGGCTGCCGGTTCGCCGGACGTTGTCCGAGCGCCAGCGACGATTGCCGGCGGCTGACGCCCCAGCTCGCCGAGGTAGGCGGCGGCCATTACGTGCGCTGTCTGAACTTTTCGGCGTGTCTGCCCGCAGCCGGGGAGGAGGAAACCGCATGAATGACGTGACCGCTCATGACCGCCCATTGCTGGAAGTTCACAATTTGAAAAAGCATTATCCGATTCACGGCGGGCTCTTTCGGAGGCAGGTCAGCTCGATTCAGGCGGTGAACGACTTCTCGCTCACGATGCGGCGAGGAGAAACCGTCGGACTTGTAGGAGAATCCGGCTGCGGCAAATCGACGACCGGACGCGCCATCATGCGTCTCATTGAGCCGACGGCGGGTACGATTTTTTTTGAAGGCCAGGACATTACCCGAATCAAGGGCGAAGGGCTGCGGCAAATCCGCAAGCATATGCAGATGGTGTTCCAGGACCCGTTCAGCTCGCTGAATCCGAAAATGATGGTCGGCCATCTCGTCTCCGAGCCGATTCGCAACTATGAATCGCGTACCGGGAAGGAACTGGAGGAGTGCGTTGCCGAACTGCTCGTGAAGGTCGGACTTGCCGAGGACTCTTATTATAAATATCCTCATGAGTTCTCCGGCGGGCAGCGGCAGCGTATCAGTATTGCAAGAACGCTGGCGTTAAAGCCTAAGCTCGTCGTGGCCGACGAACCCGTGTCCGCGCTGGATGTGTCGATTCAATCGCAAGTGCTGAACCTGCTGCAGGACATTCAAGCCGATTTCGGGCTCTCCTATCTGTTCATCGCCCACGATTTGAGCGTCGTGAAGCATATCAGCGACCGGATCGGTGTCATGTACTTGGGGCGGCTCGTCGAGATTACGGATAAGAAGAGCTTGTATAAACAGCCGCTCCATCCTTACACCCAAGCTTTATTGTCTGCCGTACCGATCCCCGATCCGAACGCCAAACGGGAGCGAATCGTGCTGCAAGGCGATGTGCCGAGTCCGGCCAATCCGCCGGTCGGCTGCGCCTTTCATCCACGCTGCCGCCATGCTGTCGCCGCTTGTCGGGAAGAGCAGCCCACGCTTAAACAGGTGGCGCCTCAACACGAGGTCGCCTGTCATTTGTATTGAATCATCTCATAAAAGGAGGATGCATTCCATGGAAAAAAAAGCTTCAATGGTTTTATCCGCCCTGCTGTTTCTTGCCGTGTCCCTTACCGGCTGCACAGATAAAGCGCCGGGGGTGACGGAAGCGCCGAAAAAGACGGAAGAGAACAAAGCGGCTCCAAGCGAGCCGAAACCGGGGGGTATTGTAAAGTACGGCTATACGCAGCCGTTCAAGGGCTTGCTTGACCGCGCATTTTACGGCGGAGAAGACGACAATTTAATTTTGCGGTTCGTTACGGATAGTCTGCTCAAAACCGGCGACGATCTCAAGACGTATCCCCATATTGCCGAATGGACGGAATCGGACGATCATAAGACGTTTACGTTCAAGCTCAAGAAAGGCGTCAAGTGGCATAATGGCGATGAACTGACGATGGAGGACTGGAAGTTCGCGCTGGAGACCATTGCCCATAAAGACTATACGGCAGCGGGAGGCAGCCGGTACAGCAATGTGGAGATGATTGTCGGCGTCGAGGACTACCGCGAAGGCAAAGCCAAAGACATTGCCGGCATCAAGCTGATCGATAACTACACGATGTCGGTTACCGTCAAAACCGCGGCGCCGAATACGGTATCGAAGCTGTGGTCGTATCCGATGCCGAAAAAGTATTTTGCCGGCGTTGCCGTCAAAGATATGCTCAATTCGGATCAAGTCCGCAAAAAGCCGCTCGGCATCGGGCCGTTCAAAGTGAAAAAGATTCAACCGGGCGAGTATGTCGAGATGGAGCGCTTCGACGACTATTGGCAAGGCAAGCCGCTGCTCGACGGCGCGATATATAAAGTTGTTGCCGGCAATATGGCGACCAGTTTGCTGGAAAACGGCGAAATCGACATCATGGCAGCGCCAAACAGCCAATTTAAAGAGGTAGAAAAGCTGACAAACGTCAATATCAATAAACAAGATGCACTTTCCTACTCCTATATCGGCTTCAAGCTGGGGACGTGGGATAAGAAGTCCGAGAAAATTATCGTAGATCCGAAATCCAAGTTCGCCGACAAGCGCCTGCGGCAGGCCATGTATTATGCGCTGGACCGGCAAGCGCTGATCGATGCATTCGCCAACGGTCTGGGCAAGGCGATCTCCGCCCCCATGCCGGGCGTAAGCTGGGTGAAAATCCCGGACGATCAGTTGAATCCGTACGAATACAATCCCGATAAAGCGAAGAAACTGCTCGATGAAGCGGGTTATAAAGATACGAACGGCGACGGATTGCGCGAAGACCCGCAAGGGAAAAAGCTCACGTTCAACTTCGACGCCATGTCCGGCACAGAGATTGCCGCGCCGCGCGCCCAAACGATGATGCAGATGTGGAAGGATGTGGGACTCGACGTAAAGCTAAACGGAGGCGCACTGAAAGAGTTCAACGCCTTCTACGATGTGGTTGAGCATGACGACCCGTCTGTCGAACTGTTCGCCGGCGCATGGTCGCTTGGCAGCGATCCCGATCCGAGCGCATTATGGAAAAGCAACGTGCTTTGGAATTTCCCGCGCTGGTACACGGCCGAATCGGACCGCTTGATTAACGAAGGGATCAGCGAGAAGGCCTTCGATCCGAACTACCGCAAGGACGTGTATCACAAGTGGCAGAAGCTTATGAATGAAGAAGTGCCGATGCTGTTCCTGAATTCTCCGGTCGATGTGACGGTGAGCAACAAACGTCTGCAGAACGTCAAGGCGAACTCGTTCACGAATCAAATCGACGTTCATAAGTGGTGGGTCACGCAATGACCGTATCCGGGAGGCTGGGCTTATGCTGACTTATACGTTGCGCAGACTACTGGGCATGATTCCGCTGCTCCTGCTCATCTCCATTGTGGTGTTCACCCTGGCAAAGTTAATGCCGGGGGACGCCCTGACGGGGATGATCGATCCGGCCAACGTGAAGCCGGAATATATTGCCGAAATGCGCCAGCAGCTTGGTTTTAACGACCCGATTCCGCAGCAGTTCATCCGTTGGTTCGGCAAAATGCTGCGGGGCGATTTCGGTCAATCTTTCATTCATAAGAGGCCCGTGAGCGAGCTCTTTTTCCAGCGGCTTCAAAATACGGCCATCCTGGCGACTATGGCCATATGCATTACCTACGCGATCGCTTTCCTGACCGGAATGATCGCGGGCAGACGCCCGAATACGCCGATCGATTACTCGATCCAGACGGTCAGCTACATTGTCTATGCCCTTCCGAGCTTTATTATCGGAATCGTCTGCATCTACATCTTCTCGATCAAGCTCGGCTGGGTGCCCGCCAGCGGGTCGCGCAGCGTCGGAGTTGCCGACGGCACGCTTGCGTATTACTTGAATGTATTGAAAAATTCGCTGCTGCCCGCGTTCGTGCTCGGCTCTTTGGGCACAGCCGCTTATACGCAATTTCTGCGCAATGACATTATCGAGAGCAGCCGCAAGGATTACGTCAGGACGGCACGGGCAAAAGGGACAAGCGAGAGGCATATTTACAATCGGCACATCTTACGCAATTCGCTGATTCCTATGGTTACGTTTCTCGGTATTGATATCGGGGGATTGTTCGGCGGGGCGGTCATTACCGAGACGTTATTCGTTTATCCGGGAATGGGCGAGTTGTTCGTCTCCTCGATTAGCAGCCGCGACTACTCCGTCGTGATGACAATCACGATGTTCGCGTCCGTCATGACGCTGATCGGCAACTTAATTTCCGATTTACTGTACGGCTACGTCGATCCGCGTATCCGGCTTCGCTAGCCCGAGAGGAGGATGGCTATGAATACCGTGTCGAAGCCGATGCATCAAACGATACCCGTCAGCAAAAAACGAAGCGCCTCTCCATGGGTGACAGGCTGGAACCGATTTTTTCACAACAAGCTGGCGATCGCCAGTCTCGCGTTTCTGGTCCTCATTGCGACCCTGTGTGTGCTGGCGCCGCTGCTGACGTCTTATGATCCGGTCAAAATTAACTTGCGCCTCATCCATAAGCCGCCGTCGGCAGAGTATCTGTTAGGAACGGACAAAGGAGGACGCGATATTATCGCAAGATTGCTGTACGGCGGGCGCACAACGCTGCTGATTGCCGTAAGCATCAGTTTTTTCGTCACGTTTATCGGAGTGACCATCGGTTCTGTCGCTGGCTACTTCGGAGGCAAAATCGACAATATGTTAATGCGCTTTACCGATTTTGTGATGATTTTCCCGTTTCTTATTTTTGTCATCGTCCTGAAGACGGTCATTGCGGACTCGGGCATTCTGGTTCTGATCGTCGTCATCAGCGTGCTTGGCTGGGGCGGGATCGCCCGTCTTGTACGAAGCAAGGTGCTGTCGGAGAAGGAGAACGAGTACATCATGAGCGCCGTCGCGATCGGCTGCAAGCCGTTCCAGGTGATCGTCAAGCACTTGCTGCCGAATGTGGCTTCTACCATTATTGTTCAAGCGATCATCGTGATGGCGGTTATGATCGGCGTGGAGACGGGTCTTAGCTTTCTTGGATTCGGCGTGCCGGCCAATGTGCCAAGCTGGGGAAATATGATGTCGGATGCGATATCGCCCCAAGTGATCAAAAATCAATGGTGGGTTTGGCTGCCGTCCGCCATCGTGATCACCTCTACGATTCTCGCCATTAATTTTATCGGGGAAGGCGCGAAGGAAGCCTTCGATCCAAAAGGATGATTCACACACGCGGCGGCCGTCCGAACATGAAGCTCATGTTCCGGACGGCCGCCGCTGTGTCAATTAGAGGGAGGCCGGTGCCCAGCGCTTGTTGTGTACGTTTATAATGGTTACCCGTGCTGCGGGTAAGCCAAAGGGGAATCGCAATAAGGACATGCTTTATTCTCGCCGGGCTGCAGCAAAGCGGACGAACCGCAGCCGGGGCATTCCACCGTCTTGGGCGTCTGAGGTTGCGGCCTGCTCTGCTGCGGCACGGCGGTACCTCCCACGTCGGCATTCGCCATGGAAGCTGCCGGAGCCCATTGGTTAAACACGATGGACATCGAATACATATCGATGAACGCATCCTGGAACACGCTGAGATAAATCATGCGCTGCAAGTCGTTGGCCACCACCGCCTGCCGCTGGTTTGTCGTCTCCGCCAAGGTTTGGATGGAAGTCACTCCCTGCACCAAGACGAGATGACGGTAATAATCGTATCTGGCGAAGAGCTGCTCGCGCCGCTGCCCGCTCTTCCACAGCATGTATATGCCGGGAATCAAGTCAAGGAGAATAACCCACACCATCACCCAGTATTCCATAGGTCTCCCTGCGGACAAATTGATGAAGAACGACATCAGAAACGGGAAAAAAATAACCAGAAACGTCGCGCCGGCGTTTTTCCAGTCAATGACTTTCTGGTAGCTCAAATCGCGGTGCTTCCATAAACGGAAAGCCAGCAAAATAATGCCGATCGGAAAAAAGAAAATTAACCACATCGCTATCGCAACGCCGCTTATGGCTGGACGATCATAATTCAAGGATGCTCCCTCATCTCTATTATACTTCGATATGTCTATTTTACAGTGGATAGCTTAACAAGGAATCGCAATAAGGACAAGCTTTGCTCTCGCCAGGCTGCAATATCGCAGACGAACCGCAGCCATGACACTCAACCGACTTGGGCAATCGTTTTTCCGACGGTTTGTATTCAGGCATCGGCTTGTCCCACTCCTGCGTGTGGCCGTCCTCGGCCCTATCCCCAGCACCCTCGCGGGCGACAAAACCGTTCTGATGAAAAACAAGGGTCATCGAATACATATTCATAGAAGCATACGGAATCATGCCGTGACCGATCATGCGTTTCAAATCGTTGATCACCACGGCCTGCCGCTGGTTGACTAATCCTTCGATAGCACGAATGGATTTAATTTCTTGTTCCATGATGATATTGCGATAAAGCTCATACCGGGCATTGAGCCGCTTTCGCTTCCGCCCGCTTATCCATAGCAGAGATATACCCGGAAGAAGAAAAACCACACTTAACAAGACGAGGGACTCCAGCTTGCGATCGGCCTCATTCGTGAAGATTAAGCACATGAAACAAAACATCACGATAAACGGCAAGCCCGCAACGACCCAATCATAAATTCTTTGATAGCTCAAATTCCGGTGCTTCCACACGCGGATAACGAACAGAACAATACCGGCCGGGAAAAAGAAGAACAAAGCCAGCACGACCAATATACCGTTTATAGCCGGTCTATCCGTATTCAATCCGGTTCCCGCCTCCCCTCTTGATGCGTTAACTGCGAATCTCACGCAAGGCGAACAATACATGCTTTCTTACCGGCTCTGCGGATATTCCAAAGGAGAATCGCAGTAAGCAAACGCCTTGCTTTCGCCGGGCTGCAGCAAGGTCGACGAACCGCAGCCGGAACACTCCACCTTCTTCGGCAACGGCTTCTCTTCCGGAAAATCCTCCTCAGTCGTACGCTCCAGAGGCAAGTCCGAAGGCGACGTTGGTTCGACTGGCCGCTGAAAAACGATAGCCATTGAATTCATATCCAAATAGGCATTGGGGAACTCGCCAAGACCGATCAGGCGCTGCAAATCGTTGGCAATCACTGCCGGGCGAAGCCAGGTCATCTCCGCGATCGTATGGACAGAAGTAATTCCTTGCCACATGACGATCTGGCGATAGGAGTCATAACGGGCCAAAAGCCGTTTACGACTCTGCTTGCTCTTCCATAGCATGGACACCCCGGGAATGAAGAAAAAAATAATAAGAATAAACCACATCGAAAACAACGCAAACGTATCTGCTGGAGATATACTGTCTAGGAACAAAAATAAAAATACCAGAAGTACAAACAGAACAAGAAAGGTTACGCCGGCATTTCGCCAGTCATCTATTTTTTGATAGCTCAGATTGCGATGCTTCCACAATCGGATAGCCGCCAAAAGGAGGCCCGCCGGAAAACACAAGAGGAACGCCAGCACGATCACGACGCCTCGATAGCCGGTCTGTCCATCTCCAAACTAACATCTAACTTCTCTTCCATATTGCCCTGATGCACTGCATCAACCTCATTTCAACGTAATCAACTGGCTGTTTCTGCGGCTCAGGTCGGCCGAGATATCGCGCAGAAGCTTGCGGGACATTTCCACCTTGCCCGTATCGCCCGCCTGATCACTGAGCCCGCGAACGCAGCGCTCCAGCTCCTTGATCTGCCACAGCAAATTCTCCTCCATGTGGATCATCGAGGGATGCGAAACCGGGTCGCTGTACTTTACTTTTTCGATCAGCTCCCGCACCCCGGCTTTCAACGCTTCCCGTTCCTCGATTTCCTCTTCTTCCAGCGCATAGCTCACCGAGTCGAGAGACAGCTTCATCTGCTTCATCAGCTGCATCTGTGCCCGTTGATCATCCTCTTGATTCCGCACATAATTCGTAAAATGATTGGCAAGCCCTATCCCGATTGCCCAGACCGCGGCGGTTATGACTTCGATCACCACATAAGAGGTCAAGGAAATCCGCAAGGCTAACCAGAAGAAAACCGTATGAAAAATAGCGGATGCTCCATACAACACCGAGATCGTAACGAAGGTCAAGGAGGCGGGAAGCCCGTCTCCACGTCGGTTTTGCCTTACTTGGGCTACAGCGCAGTAATAGATTGCCGCTTCCGCGAGAACGATGGAGATCAAGGAAGTCCACCAGTGTCCTGTTCCCCAATCCTCCGGACGACATAAGAAAAAGGCGGCTACAGTTACCACGACAATGAGGCCGAACATCCATTTGGCGGCCAGGGCAGGCAAACGTTTCATATTCATCTCAAGCTCCTTTTCACTCTAACTTATTTCCGCATTCAAAACAAAATTTTTGCCCCGGCTGCACGACCTGCTGACACTGACTGCAAGTGAGCATCATGCTCTTGCCGCACTCCGGACAAAATTTCGCTCCCGCCTCCACCATTGTCGCGCATTGAGGACAAGCAGCACCCAGCGACTCTCCGCATGTCGTACAATGCAGCGCTTGTTCCGGGTTATCCGCTTGGCAGCGGGGACAAGGACGGTACCGGTCGCCGCAGTTCGGGCAAAATTTCGATCCTGCCGGAAGGGAATGTCCGCATGCTTGGCAGGCAACGGCCGGGGAAGCAGTTTCCTGCTTGAGCGATTGTCCGCACCCTCTGCAAAAGCCGGAATCATGCGCATTGCTCATGCCGCATTTGGAACATGTCTGGACAGGAGCAGACGACACATCCATGTGTCCCGACAACTGCGAAAACGTATTGCCAAGCGTCATACCGACGCCTTGTCCAAGTCCCAGACCGATGCCCGCTCCCATGAAGGCCGATGGATTCCCTTCATTCTTCGCCGCGCTCTCCAGCGTATTAAAGGTTCTTTCCTGCTGGTAGGAGAAGCCGAGAATATCCATTTCCGCTTTCTTCGCCAATGCTTCCTTTAACCGCTTCGTGGCCGGATCTTCCTCAGGCAGATTGATGGAATCGATCTGGAAGCCGACCAGACGAATTCCGTACTCATGAAAAATCGAAACGATTCGGCTTTCCATATGTTTGGATATTTCGGAGATATAGGCGTTGATTTCCAGAATGCTAATTTTTTTATGCACCAGATAAGCAGAGATAAGCTCTTTGATGTTCATCATCAAGATGCTGCGAAAATATTTGCCAAGCTCCGCTTGATCGACCGTCGGAAGCGTTCCGACCAGCTTAAGCAGAAACTTGCGCGTGTCTTCGATCTGGATGCCTAGCTGACCGAACGCGCGGACCGATACCATCATGTGGTATTTGGGCTCCTGCAGTTGAATCGGAGTCGGTGTCCCCCATTTCATGTCCAGCTTATGCAGCTTGTTCACGAACCAAATTTCCGCCGTAAACGGCGACTTGCCGCCAAAAGGCAAATTGACGACGGAGGAAAGGATCGGAATATTTTGCGTCGATAACGTATGCCGGCCGGGACCGAGCAGGTCAAGCGCCTCCCCGCCTTTGAACAGCAGCGCTTCCTGGGTTTCATTGACGATCAGTTGAGTCCATGTGCCTAGTTCTTGATTCGGATATTTCCACACCAATAAATTGGGCGGCCCGTCGAATTTGACTACTTCGATAATTGCCATCTAGGTACCCCTTTCCATATGTTGGTCTCGCGTATAATCCTTTTACATTAATATACTACGAAACAAGCTCTTTTTGGACTCAAAATTTCCCATTTGATGCGATATAACGGATAGTTTTGCTAGATTCCGACAAGATGCGGCAAGAGTTGGGGGATTTGTCGGAGGGGATGTCCCTTAAGTCTTAGTAAATTATTTTGTTAAAATTACATTGGTGTATAATTGTTTCAGAGATTTTTTAAAATAGGGGGATGACGACAATTTGACTAAGAGGAATAGAGTGAGTCCGATGGATTGGGAGCGCATCGGTGATCAGAGGCAAGACGGGAAAATTGTAATTGGAGAAGCATGCAAAGTTTCTACGCCAGAAGGATTAAGTGTGGATTTTAAAGTTACCCTCTCAAAAGTTATAAAGGATTATGAAGAAACTCTAAAAGGTTTAAAGGATAGATAACGGCTCACGATTAACATCGTAAAAAATGGGCCGGGGACCACAGTCCTCAACCCATTTGTCACAGCCCCGCAAGGCAGGCTTCTTTGCAAACTTGTCTTATTTGTCTTCGTAGATTACAACGGATTTCGACTCTTCTTCCCATTTCACAACGGCTTTCAAAGCCTCGCTGACGAAACGGGCAGGTACTACGGTATTGCCTTCGACAATAGCCGCAGGCACTTCCAGCGTCACTTCTTTGCCGTTCACATAAGCCTTCGTGCTATCAACGAAAAGTTTAACGGTAATGCCATCGCGAGTAACCGTCACAGAGCGTTCTTCCGGGCTCCAGCTGACTTCCGCTTTCAGAGCTTCAGAGATGGCCCGGAAAGGTACAAGAGTGCTGCCCTCACGGATGAAAGGACGAACTTCCATGGAAGGCTCTTCGCCATTGACATACAATTGCACGCCGGATTTTCCAAGCTTCTCGTAAAGCTTGCCGAGCTTCTTGTAAGTATTGAGGTTCTTCACATTTGCTTTTACGGCTTCCTTCTGAACATAGACCGCATCGGTTACGTTACCTTGCTTGTCGAGCAGATCGGCTGCCGCGGAAAGCGCAGCGTCTTTTTCGATGATGGCTTCCAATTCAGCCTTCTTCTCGGCCGTAAGCTGAGTTTCGTATTTGGTCAACAGAAGATCGGCAAGCACAGCACCGGCCGGTTTGTCTTTTACATTTTCAATGGCGTTGAGCAAACCTTTATAGCCGTTTTTGCCGTTGTTTTCATAAGTCGCACCCATAACAGATGCCTTCGATTCTACCTCTACTTTAACTTTGACGTCTTTTTCTTTTGCAGTTTCGTTAGATGGAGCTGTGACTTCGGCTCTCTCGGCACGGTTGGCATTATCGGACTTTGCCAATGCGGAACCGGCCATCAGACTGGTTGCGACGACGCAAGATGCGGCGATCATCATAGGTTTTTTCATGTTCATAAATACTCCCCTTTGCTGGTTAAAAATTCTTGTTTGCATGAGCTCACTAAGTTGTTCGTTCCCATTAATTTTTTTGTGGGGAGTTCGGAAAAAAAATAAAAACTTTTAGTTATTGGACTCCACTTAATTTGTTGGAAACGATGCTCCGCTCCAGCTTTACATACAGCAGTTCCGTTCGTAAATCTTTACCCACGCTATGTAAGGCAGACACTATCTCTTCCGCAGTGAGCACATGGATCGTGTCCGCTTTTTTTGAAATATAATCCAAGATGACTTCGACGCATTCCTCGCAGCTTTCGATTTTATCCGCAAGCAGACGTTCTTCCTCAAGTAAAGTAAACACCACTATTTTTCGACTTTACGTTGAGTCATAAGCGCTAACAACACCCCTCCTAACCAACTCTTTTAATGGGGGCGCAGGAAAAATGCATCGAGTTTAGGCCGAGAACTATCAAGATTTAAACCTCCCCTGTTGTTCCCGTTAGCTCTTCGTTTCCTTGCAAACCTAATCCGTATTTGTCGGACAGACGTGCCGAACCCGTCAATTCCTTGTACAAAGAGCAGTATACCCGTTTAACCGCGGACGCTTCGCGGACATCTTAATGCGGGGCGATGGTTGGGGTAGATTTTTTGCTTGAACAATAATAAGAGCATCGTCCACCATGGGCGATGCTCTTGCATGTTTTTATTGAGAACAATTTAGCGTAATTTGACCGTGGACTTCGCTCCTGAAAATTCGAAAACAACGACCAGACTCTCGGGAGCATCCGCGACTTTGTCCGGCATTTCAATTATGGTAAAACCTGGGTAGTGGAATATAATCTCCGATATTCCAAACGAAAAGGAGCCCTTCCTCTTTTTCAGAGGGTCGAACTCCTTATCCCAAGATACCCGGTTTTCCTATTTTTTCGAGTTAAAGTACAGTGTGAATGTCAGATGTTTAATCGCCTGCTGGCTACTTGTGTTTCCATAGATACCGTCACCTTCGGCGATTTGACCGCATTAGCCAAGCGGAGCTAACTTGATATTCAACATAGAAAATTATGTAATATAATAAGCTTCATAAGCATGTGGCGGTACCCCTAAATGAAAAACGGTCACAAAATGGAGTGAATATCCATGTTATGACCATTCTTACACGTATTCTAAGTATTCATGTTACTCAATTGTGATGTCGTACTCCATTATCTTGGCTGTTGTTCGAGCAACTTCCGAACCTAGTAGTCGTTTAACAACGTGGAATGACATATTGATTCCGGCGGAAATTCCACCCGATGTCACAATGTTCCCTTCATCAACGAACTTGACATTCCTCTTTACAGTGACAGCCGGAAACTCATTCTCGAGTCTATCACAGCTGGCCCAATGAGTCGTTGCCATCTTTCCGTTTAGAAGACCTGCCTTCGCCAACAGAAGAGCACCTGTACAAACGGATAGCATCAGTTCAACATTACCCATACGCTGCGAAATCCACTGAATGACTTTCTCGTTGTAAATCTCCTTCTCTCTGGCACCAATTCCACCAGGAATCACCAAAATATCAAAATGTGGCGCATTGTCGAAACTGTAATCTGGCTGCACTTTCAATCCATTACAAGCCTGTATCAATTCTCCCGTCTCCGAAACTAGTTTCACGAGAAACGGATTGGATTCCGGAGTATCCATATCTTGATCCGAATATTCAGTAACGGAAAACACTTCGAAGGGACCAGCAAAATCTAGTACCTCAACATCGTCAAAGACAAATATACCTACACTCCACTTCTTTTTCATCATGGTTCACACTCCTAGGTTCTTTTATACTCCATTTTAGTATACTACGCCTCGATCGCCTAGTAGGGATTCCAGCTTTTTGTGTAAACAGGCCTCTTGCTCCAGCCTTAGCCGCCGGCCATCTGGAGCGATCCCATCGCTTGCGGACGGCCGTTTTGCCTTCCCGTCGCGCCCCCTGCTTGCACTATCGAATTATTGCTGTCCTATTATTGCTCTATTATCAGAACGCGCGACTTCGGTTTATAATGAGTGGCAGAGGGGAGGCCCCAATATGGACGATGCACTATTTCAGTCGGTATACGAGACGATTTTGCAGCGCGACACCCGCTACGACGGGCGGTATTATATCGGAATCACATCGACGGGAATCTTTTGCCGGCCTTCGTGCCGCTCCCGCATTCCGAAGCCGGAAAACGTTAAAGTATACGGCAGTATCGAGGAAGCGCTACAGGCGGGATTCCGGGCATGCAAAAGATGCCGTCCTGAACAGCCGGGAGAGCATGGACCGGATGCGCAAATCGCTCATGCCGTGAATGAATTGATCAAGCGTCGCTACTCCGAGCCCTTGACGCTTGGCGACATGGGAGCGGAGCTCAAAATGAGCCCCTACCACTTGCAGCGCGTGTTTAAACGGGTTACCGGAACGACTCCCTCGAGGCAGTTGCTCCATGTCCGTATAGAAGAGGCAAAGCGGCTGCTTGCCGCAAGCGAACAGCCGATAACCGATATCGCGGCGGAAGTCGGTTTCCGCAGCCCGTCCCACTTTACATCCGTATTTCACAAGACAGTCGGCTGTACGCCGATGGAATACCGGGAAACCGCCGACGCCCGTTAAGCCGCTCAAGAAGGAGGCATACCTATGGAAAAATCGACGACCGACGTGTATTGGACAGACCTCAAGCACCCCAAGTTCGGGGATCGGCCGGTCTATCTGGCCGCTACGAAGCGGGGCTTATGCCGGATTACTTGGCCTAGTGAATCATTCGACACCTTAACTACATGGGTGATTAAACATATTCCGGGCGCCACGTTGATTAACGACCAAGAGCCGTTATCCGATTACGTCCGCCAGTTGAAGGAGTATTTGGAAGGAACCCGCCAAACGTTCGACCTTCCTCTCGATATGCGCGGTACGAAGTTCCAAACCGCCGTCTGGCAAGCGCTAACCCGCATTCCCTATGGCGAAACTCGCAGCTACTCGGGCATTGCCGGGGAGGTGGGCAGTCCCGCGGCCGTTCGGGCTGTAGGCACAGCGAACGGAGCCAACCCGATCCCCATCGTCGTCCCGTGCCATCGCGTAATCGGCAAAAACTCCGCGCTCACGGGGTTCCGGGGCGGTCTGCAGGTGAAGCAAGAGCTGCTCCAGCTGGAAGGCTTCGAAGATTTTACGCTTAAGGGACATGCCCGATTTCAGTTTTGACGTACTTGCGAATTCGCGCATACAAAAACTGCTCCCCAAAGCTGGATAGCTTGGAGGAGCAGTTTCCGTTTCCGGTCTATGCTATTCGGCTGGTGGCGTGAAGGTACGCTGCGCCAATTGGGCATCAAGCATGTAAAACGCATTGCTATCTTTATCGATACGGCGAAGCTTCTGAATGATGCTATCGAACGTGGATTCCTCTTCAACTTGTTCGTCGATGAACCACTTCAAGAAGTTGATCGTCGCATGTTCGCGCTCGTTCCAAGCGATATCCGACAACTCGTAGATGCGTTTCGTAACGGTTTGCTCATGAGCAAACGCATGTTCAAAAGCATCCAGCAGCGAATTGTACTCATTCTGCGGGTCCTCCATTCCACTAACATGGGCGCGCTTGCCCAGCGTATTAATGAAGTGAAAAATTTTCATGGCATGAAATTTCTCTTCCTCAGCCTGTACGATAAAAAAGTTCGCAAAGCCATCGAAGCTTTCCGACGAGCAATATCCGGCCATAGCCAGATACACTTGGGAGGAATAAAATTCGTAGTTCATTTGTTCGTTCAGCTTGGCGAGCAGGTTCTCACTTAGCATCAGGTCACGTCCCTTGTTCGTAGTCTATACTTCCAACACCTATACTTTAGTATGTTTTAACTCCTCACAAATGTAAAGCAATTTCTGGCACACCTTATTCCACAAAATAGTGTTCCCAAAATAAAGAAGTTCATAACCTCTTCAAAAGTCAGATTAGTTCACCTCCACCGATCGAATCACGCACTACCGATACGGCGAGTCATTTCTCCCTCAATCTAAATGCTGCATCTTCCATGAACGCCCGTAACAATCGCCAGCAAAACCATACAATATCTTATCCTGCGCAAAGGGGAGGATATTGTGGCTACGTTTATGGCTGCACGGCGAATGAAAAGAAAGATGGCCACACGCTTATTGAAAAAAAACGGGGTTTACGGGGTCGGAATAGGCTACAGAGATCCCGCGAATCCGAAAAAGGGCGCAGCCGTCATCATCTATACGGATAAGGTTTCTTCCGCAAGCCTGGGGCTCGTTCCCTCTATGTTTACCGCCAAAGCAAAGGGCAAAGGAGCCGACGTCCCGATCCGCATCGTCAAAACAGGAAAAATACGAGCGCACGCAAACTATACCGGTCGGATTCGTCCCGTGCCTCCCGGCTACAGTGTTGGTACTACGAAGGGTTCGGGAAGCGCAGGCCTTATCGTGACGAACCGTTCCAAGGCGGCAAACCGCTATTTGCTGAGCAATAACCACGTGCTGAATCCGAATAATGCAACCCGCACGACGGAAACGCTCCAGCCCGGAGGCGCCGACGGAGGCCGTCCGGGCACGGACCGCATCGGCCGTTTATACAGCTATGTAAAGCTGGAGAAAAACAAAGATAATTTTATAGACGCGGCGCTCTCCGTTCCTACCAACAACCGTCTGCTGAATCCAAACTATCCGACGGTCGGCGCCATTCCCGGTTATGTGACGTCATATCGGGTGGGAGAGCAATTCAAGAAAGTGGGGCGCACAACAGGCTTGGTGAACGGGAGGGTGGAGTCGATCGACACCGATATACAAATCGATTACGGCGGCCGACTGGGGGTTCTTAACTTCAAAAATCAAACGGTGATCCGAGGAACTACCCCCATCTCGCTGGCCGGCGATTCCGGATCGGTATGGCTCAGACGAGCGGACAATTACGCCGCGGCCGTCAATTTTGCAGGATCGTTGGACGGCCGTCTTTCCATAGCCTTCCCCGTCCGCTGGGCGATGCAGGCATTCGGTACGAAAGTGGCTCTGGCGAGCGGCGCAAGCAAAGTGAAGCAGGTGACAGCCGTGAAAACCTCCCGCGCCTATGTCCGCAAGCTGCCTGCCAATGTGCTTGCCCGAATCAAACCCAAAAAAGCTGTAAAACCCTAACAAACCACAGCTCTATAACGTAAAAAGCACTGAGCGCCACGGCCAGTGCTTTTTGTTTTAATCCTCGAACGATTCGCCCGATAAGTTTCCATCCAAAATATCGTCAATAATCCCGGCTACCTTAGCCAGGAAAGCTTTCCACTTGAGACCGGGCAGCAAAATCAACTCATCATGCTCGACATCCAGACTGCCCAGACATTTTTTATCTTTCACCCAGACAATAAAGCCCGTATTATCGTAATTTTCAATGTCTTTGACCAGGTCGATAAATTGCCTGCCTCTCCACTCTAACACTCTAACGTCGAATATCGTTTCGAATTCAATGTATTCGGTCGTTTTGCAATCTTTTAGGTCAATCCTTCGATTCTCAATCCCAAGCCATTTGATAATTTCAGCCGGCAAGCCCAGGCGCTTAAGCTCCTTCGCCCGATTATCCATTTCGTGCCAAATTGGAGGTTCAAATTGCTTGATGTACTCTTTCAGCTCCGTATGATTATTCTGTTTGGCATAAGAATACGCCCGGTCGCCGTACTTGTCCTTAATCGTGACGTCGGCGCCGTGCTCAATCAAGTACTTTACGATTTCGAAATGGTTGATTGAAGCAGCCATTTGGACAGGGGTCGTACAATACGGAAACACCTGACTGCGACCGTTAAAGTTGACATCGGCTCCATGCTCTACGAATAATTTGACGAATTCGAATTTTCCGTCATATGCGGCTTTACGAAGGGCATCTCCGCCTGCGTAGGCTCTCATATCGAAGCCCATCTCAAGCAAGGTACGGACTCCCTTGTGATTGCCGAAGGCAAGGGCCCTTCCCACAGCGGAATTCTTAACATGATCCAAAGCATTTAGATCGGCGCCCGCTTGTATCAATCTTTCAAATAGATCGCGCTTTCCGTAGCGGGCAGCGTAAGTTATTACAGGGTCCTGTTCATCGTTTAAATTGTCAAATAAGTACTTGTCCAATAAAATTCGGGCCAGAGCCAGCCGTTTGTACTCCAGCGCTTGGTTTAAAATATGGACGGAAAGCGTGCTCCCTTCCGACAATCCGTGCTTTTCCAATGTGGCCATGACAACCTGGTCTGTATCTTTGCTTTGGATGCGGCTTATAACTTCTTTTTCAAATTCCGTCATGTTGAGCCTCCTAATCGAATCCAAAACCTCTTGACGACATTGCCGTCATCCTCCGTGAATTCGGACTCAAACCTGCCGCCATGCTTCAAAATCGTCTTCTCCGAGCCAAGATTGTCCTTGTCACAGGCCAGCAGCACTTGGTCCAATCCCATCGCTTTCGTGATTTGCAGCGTCTGAGACAGCAGTGCGCTCGCATAGCCTAACCGCCTATAGCCGGGGCGTATGCCATACCCAATATGGCCGCCGCTGTTCAGAAGCTTTTCGTTTAAGCGATGACGAATGTTAACTGCACCTACGACAAGGCTCTCCTCGTTAAGCAGCCAATAGGTCGAATGAGGCACCCAATGAGGATTGCTTACTTTCTCCTCGCTGTCTTCGGCATACAGAAACTCCAACATCGCTTCGAAATCGCCGGGAGCTTGACGGACAACCCAGGGGACCATACGTTCCCCGCTGTTTATCCAGTCCGCATAGAATGACAAATACGGCTCCCGGTATTCCATCGAAGGTCTGACTAACCGGACCTTGTTCATCCGAATCCCTCCTGCCTTTGGCCTATTTTCCATTCACGATTTGGTCTATTATAGCTTCCCTCCCTCCTATTGGCAATGGAGTCGCTACGGGCATCCGCCCGATGAACACAAAAAATAAAGAACGAGCTCAAAAACAGCACGACGGTGGCAGAAGATGTGTCCCATATCATGCACTTCGAGACGATAAAATCAAGCCTCCCAGACTTCTTCCGATCCCCATCTTAAACCCCTCTCCTAAAATCGTTAACGTCCACACAACATGCGCTTGACTGCAATATGATATTTTAGAAAATGCACGTGCTAGCAGCAGCAAACCAGCCCCATTTATTCCAACAGATATTGCCGCTAAAGGTATGATCACAAGTTGGAGTTGGTGATATTCTGATGATCTATACAGCTCTCGGAGATTCCATTACATTTGGCGAAAATGCCTCCTCTTTGGCAAAGGCATATCCTCAATTGAGCGTGTCCGTTTTAAATTCGGACTCGCGCAAGGTACGCGGGTTTGTTCTGGCGCAGCCCGGTTGGAACAGCGATGATCTATTGGACGCCGTGATATGGCGGGGAGCCTCCGTAATCAGCCTTTCCTCCGTAGTTTCCGTATGGATTGGCGGAGTGGATTTAGCCAATGCCGCGCTGGCTTCCTTTAGAACCAAGCAGCCGCTAGCTGTACAACACCTTGCAGCCGGATACAAGCGTAATTTAAGTGACATTTTTGCCCGAATAAAAAAAGGAAGCCGGGCCCGGATCGTTTGCTGCACGCAATACAATCCGTTTCCGAACACTCCTCTTGCGGTTGAGGCGATAGGCCGATTGAATCGGACCATCAACGAGCTCGCCCATAGCTGCAATGTCACTGTGGTTCCGGCTCATACGTGGTTTGAAGGAAAACAGGCGGAGCTTCTGCATGGATATCGGAATGGCAGGATTGAAGATGCATTAAGCAGATCAATGCCCATCCATCCAAACAATCGGGGACACCGGGTGATTGCCACGGGATTGGTCCCGTATCTGATTCCTCGCAAATAGGTGCTCTTCCATGATGCTTCTCTCTGGAGGGCAGAACATTCTTCACAGAGCGCTCAACGCAAGGAATATCCTGAATGGGGCAATCATGGCGTCGGATCGAAGCGCGGTATGAATCGGCTTGAAGCCTGGAATTCATCTCCACTTTCATCAAGCTTCGCAAGATTTAGAGTTGGGAGACTTCTTTCAGAAGGAAGTTAAAGTTTTGGAGACGAATCGTGGTTGGTAAAACCACAATTCGTCCCTTATTTATTTCATCGTTTCGGAACGGGTAATCGGCAGCTTTTGTTCTGCGGTAAAGCCGATCGTTTCTCCGTCTCTTAAAGTTACGTTTTGTTCAACAATATAACCGGAAATGTCGATCAGAAAATCACGCAGCTCGGCAGGAGAGGCCTGACTGTCCAGCACTTCGATTTCATCTGGCATTTATGTCGACGGAGAGAGTCTCAAAATCAAGTACTAATCCCTCCCCCGGGTGAGGGAAAGTATCCCCATCGTCCATTTAGGCCGCTCCCAAGCGAGACCTACTCACAATGACATTCTTAACGCGGATTCTTCCCTCTACGCTTTTCTCTAAAAACAAAAGCACCGACCATTTGGTCGATGCTTTTGTTTTTTTATGGAGACGAGCCATGGCTAGGTAAATCCACAATTCGCCGCCGCGTGATGCTGAAGTTATCTGAGGAGGTAACATAGCTCACACCCGTGCTGCCACCGTCAATTCTTTGGAATCAATCACCAATCCAGCAGTTTGGATGAAATCAAAGCCCAGAATACCGTCGATCTCCATACCGTAATTCATTTCTCCAATCTCCACTTCAAAGCCTTCCAGAGAAGTTCCGCCTGTCCTCACAAAGTCAAAAAACTTGGAGTACACAACTTCTACTCCTCCTACACCCCTAATCTTGTTCAGAACATCCCCAGGCTCAACCTTAACCCCGATACCATCCACTACGTCGGCGCTGAATATCGTTCCCGCCGAACCAGTATCAAGCAAAACATGCTTCAAGTGAAGTTCTTCTCCCCGGTAACAAATCGTAACTTCCACAAATGGTAGCCCGTATTTCACTTCGATATTCATCTGGACCCTCTTACCCCTGCCCATTTCTCGCGGAGCTTCAACGTTTCACGAGATGTGTGAAAAAAGCCATACTCCCGATAAGGCTGCTCCCGATGCAGTTCATAATAGCGCTTCATTGCCGCTGAGGAATCGCCAAAACGATCAATAAGTGCCACTTCTTCAATGAACCAATAGCCGTCTTCTGAATGAGACTTCAAAGCCTCACAGACTACCCACTCATCTGGAAACTGCTCTCTAACCTCTTCCCAACGCACTCTCGTCACCTCCGAAAGGTACTACTTTCTTTACATTAAGTATAACATATAAAAAAATAAAAAAGCCCAACCATAAAAACAATTGGTCAGGCTAGTGCACGATGGCGTAAGTACCACGGTATAGATAAGTTAGATTTTCAGGAGCTTTCCAGCATAAGTCCAACGAAAGGGCTTGGCGAGATGCTCATTGTAGTATTCAATAAAATCTGCAATACGTTGCTCTAAATCTTCAACCGACACAAAGCTGGCGCGTTTATTCAGTAAACGGCGAGAGTATGCTAAACCAACATTCAATTTGGTTAAGCCAAGAAGAATGTTTAGGCGTGTAGATGAGACGAATGCGATGAGTTGGGTCGGCAAGGAACGCAGCGCGGGACTCCATTGTTTTCAGAACGCCGGACTTGCCCTTTTCGCCCAGTTCTTCTTCCGGTATGCCGCACTGTGCAGCCACGAAACGGACAAGAGACTCCGACTTATGCGTGTTCAATTGATCCATAATGAGCAAGTACGATGCTGCTGGATCGAGGCTGATCACTTGGCGGATATGCTCCACAAAGTCTGCTTCATTGCGTGTCGCCTGGATCATCGGAGTGATCAACTTGCCCGTGACCACATCGCGCGAAGCGGTAAGGCTGGTCGTACCATGCCGGATGTATTCCTGTTCGATACGCTCCACTTGCCCCGGCTTCATCGGTTTTGTGGCCTGTGCGCGTTCTAACGCCTGTATACCCGTTTTTTCATATGAACACCTTGCTCAGCCAGTTCCATCGCTTCCTGATAAGCGACACAAACTTGTATACCTCAAGATCGTCGATCTTCGGATTGAGCCATCCTTTGGTCTGATGGGGTTTCAAATCCGCTTCGTTTTAAAAAACGCCCGACCTGACGCGTCGAAATCGAGGAAACGATGTCGCGTTTTACCGCTTCCCGGGCAAGCAATCCGGGAGTCCAATGGCTAAACGGCAGTCCCAAGCTTTCAGGTGTCTGGCAGGCTAAGGTCATGATATGGGCGACTTCCTCGGCCGTAAACGTAGACGGTCTTCCTGAACGTTGTTCGTCGGTTAAGGCCGCCTCGATCTTCGCTTTCAGCGCATGAGGGCGATGGGTTTCAACTTGTTCCAGTTCCGTCGCAAAGGTAGACCAGCGCTTTCTCCACCGCTTTACTGTATCGACACTCAGTTTTAGACGTCGAGCCATTTCACAATTGTTGACGTCTTGTGCGGCCAGTAAGATGATCTTCGCTCGCTCGATAAAATGCAACGGTGTGTGGGTTCCTTTGGACATCTTCTCCAGCACCTTTCGTTGCCGTTCGCTGAGTATGATTTTAATCGCTGTTTGTTTATTTATGGCATATCCATCCTATCCTATGAATCTTTTGCTTCCCAGTATATCATAGATTCATATCCATTGGATAATTCAGCCATCGTGCTAGAATCAACTACTTCAGGTACGTTAGTCGAATATGAGTCCAAGCTATTTTCCTTCACAGTTATCGTATACTTCCGATTTGTTTCCCCGTCTTGATATGTAGTTATCCACTCAGCCTCAGAACAAAAGCGATGAAATGTTAAACGTCCAATCCCATTTTTTCCGTGTGTTGTAGATTGAACATTCCTTATTCGAACCGTAGGAATCGACTTGTTTCTCCGACTCATAGAAAGGAGTAAACTTTCCCTCCAAATCCTTTAAATTGGTTAATCAACAGGCGTGAAGTCATGTAGTCCTTAAATCTCCCGTTTAAACTCATCCAAAGTCAAACAAGGTTTGATGGAGGCCTGATCTTTAAAGATTAAACTTAAATCGACATT
This sequence comes from Paenibacillus sp. MZ04-78.2, assembly GCF_024213375.1. Classification (GTDB taxonomy): domain Bacteria; phylum Bacillota; class Bacilli; order Paenibacillales; family NBRC-103111; genus Paenibacillus_G. The sequence continues at coordinate 35,480 of NZ_JANAVJ010000046.1, forward strand.
CTCTCAGTAGTTCATATCCGGCTCCTCAATCCATTTTTCAACGGATGGCTCAGTTATCGGCTTCCAATCGTCAATTTTAGAAAGATGAGTTAGTATGTTCACATAAGCTCGGCATAACTCTTCGTATCCAAATACAATTCCCTCTGGAATTAGCTCATAAATCTGCTCCCATAGTCGTTCGAGCTTAACTAAGTTGGCCTCAGCAGCTTCAAATGTGCGGATGGTTTTATCAAGTGAACTTTTTATTTGCTAAGGCATCCCATTTGGCCTCCCTCTACGCAAGTCATTAACTCGTAAGAACTATTAAATGTCCACTTCTACAGTACCTTTCGATCAACATCAGCTTGAGCTAATCTATTGGCACTGTTCACCAATTCAGACCAGATGGCATTTCTTCTAACCTTGATTTGATTAGAGATTTGCGTCAACTGTGACTGACCTACAAGTAATTCCTGCTCAAGCTTTTTCCGCTTTGCATCAATATCACGATCTACATTTGCGATATCTGCTTGTGGAACACCTAACCTGGGATCAAATACAAAATTACGTTCTATCGTACTGCGCCAAACGGTTAGCTTTCTTGTATACGATGGTCCGAATCCAGGTACCTGCCTAATCGCATTGGCATTAATATCAGATGCTGTCTCAATACCAAACGATTCCAGCGTTGCTTTTCTACTAGGGCCAATACCTTCTATTTTGGCGTCCTCAATTCTATACCGTTGAAGATAAGCGTGTAATTGTCTATTCCTTTGTTGCGATTCAAGTTGTTTTAGTTTCTCGGCTCTCAGACCTGCAAGCCCTTGATATTCTCGCCTGGCATTCCCTAGCTCACTCATCTTCTTAGAAAACGCCTCGTGTCCTGCTTCTCTTGCCCATCTTGTTGATAAATGATTCCATGCTTGCTCTGCTTCTTTATACTTCTGGTTTAATTCTTGTTTCAACTGATTACCGTCGCTGTCCCTCAATGCTACTGTAAAAATAACGCTTGCCAGCACGATGAAAATCCACCCAGCGGGATATAAGAACAACATCAGTATTCCGAGCATCGAAGGAACAACAGACAAGTACTTCTTCTTCTTCCTTGTTCTTGCTTGCTCAACGACTGATTTAGAGGGGCTAATTCCCTGTATGGGTATAGCAGGTACAGCAGGGGCCGAGCCTGGCGAAGAAACCGCTACAATTTGAGCCCATACTGATTCCAATTTAAACGTGCTGAGAGATTGATTACTCAATGCTACGAGCGTCGGGAATAGAACTACGCCTGTTTTTCCTTCGAGTTCGCACCAAGGACACGAACCTAACATGTCTGGAAAGCTATGCTCTTCTTTATGAGAGCATTTTTTCAATTGGTTGGTCATCTTACTAAGGACAGCGACCCATTCCTTAGCACTCGGCCTGAATCCTCTTCCTGTTCCTTCTGTAGAGAACGCCCTCTCAAATAAGGCTCCAACACTCGACGGCAGTGCCTTTAATGCGAGCGTACCTGGAGGAGGCTGCATCATTTTTGCCGCGGCAGAGCTACTATATGCGAATCTGAATTCCTTAATTGCTTTTTCAATTAGCATTTCGCCTGGGCCAAGATACCTCCCAGAAAAAGGATGTCTACCCATGAATAATAGTAAAAAGATAAATACGGCCAATCCAAAATTGTCATGATTGTATGTTCGAACAACATCCCTGAACGACGAAATATCCTGAAACTCAGGCGGTTGATACATGGGGATACCGACTTCACACTTGTACTGAGTCCCATGAGATACGATCTGAAAACTATCGCAATCAACGATCATAACTGTACCCTTATCAGTTACGTAGAAGTTCCCATGATTCACATCACCAATTACATGGCCGCTTTCATGTACAGTGGCAAATGCACGAGCCAAATTTGCAGCTGTATGAACAAGAAATGGAAACGTTGTCCTTGGAAATTCATTTAATTTGGCCTTTGGGCTATACAAACTATGTATTGCTTTGCCTGCAAGCCTGGGCATCAGGAATCCAATGATCTCATTGCTTTTATTCCGAAGAACGTCTACTGGCCAAGTAGTAAAACTCAGCAGTGATTCATTCTTCAAATCGACCATTGTCTTTATCTTCTCTTGCTTAATTGTACTTATAGATTGATGATAAACCTTCGCAACAACCGTAGAGTCCGATTTTACCTCGTATACAGAGCCTTCCCCGCCCCTACCCAGTTCGTTCCCCAGATACAAGGTTCTTCCGCTACCACTAATCGCATTTGTTACTATCTTCATATATAAGTCTTCTTCGAAGAAGGGCTTCTTCGTGTAGCCAGAATTAGTGTTTTATCATCGTCGGTACGGTCATTAATTTGATTTGATGAAAGGTATGCAGCTAATGATGTCACGAATTTATCCGTTCTCATTTCCGTTTGTGTCCTAAGCGCATTAAAAAAGGGGCGAAAGAAAGGAGTATGAGCGCTCTGTGACTGATAATGCAGTGCTAAGCGTTGCAACCCATCGGTGAATAGCGAAACCTCATCTGTTACTTTTCCAGTGTGGATACTGAACTGCAGCTTTTCTTTTGCCCTAGTCTCCGTGACAAAGTAAGTTGTATTTTCGTATTCACCCTGCTGGGGCCAAAACTCCCACGTATACGTATCGATATCATCAGGTGAAGCTACAACAATTGCCCCATCGCCAATCTGGGCAAACACAGCCGTTTCATTAGAAATTACTGCAGAAATGAAAGTACAGGCAAACTCACGGGCTGGGAGTTCCATTGCTACAGCTCTGGCATGTATTTCACTTTGAAACCTCAGTATCCATTCCTCATAAAATTCTTTCGTCAGTGCCTTTATCTCATTGCCTGTCTCCAAATATGCTCGCAGCTCGTCCACAAATAAAGAACAGGCCAGAGCTGATCCAATGTCTGAGCATTGAGCACTTCCTGCACCATCAGAGGCTATGGCTACCAATACTTGTTCTCCATTCAAATCATTCAGTACCTCACAAGCAGATGAATCTTGGCAAGGTTTCCCGCTTTTTTCGTGAGAGGTCCCAATTACAGATGCGTTGGCATACCTCCATGTTGCCACTAGATAGTCCCCCAGCCTTCTGGTGTAACTGGATTTTGAAGCTGGACCTGTATAATGCTCCCATAGGTTGAGACACGGGAGAGTGAAAAATAAGTTATAATGAAGCTATGGAAAAACGGAACCGATA
>NZ_JANAVJ010000047.1 GCF_024213375.1 Paenibacillus sp. MZ04-78.2
GTCTGCACAAAACAGAAATGGCCTGCGTGCGTTAACTAGCTAAGAATCCCACGGCTTTAGCCGTGTTGGAGGCTCAACCGCATTATAGTACCTTCTCTCTGGATAGCCGGGAGGTCTGGTTCAATGCCTGCCATTTCTATAATGGGGAGACGATTAAAGTCCCAATCGCCGAGCTGACAGACAATACAGTTGACAAGGAATGGCCCAGCATGAATGAAGAAATGCGGGTATACGCCGCGGCTCCAGTATCGAATGGCCAAATTCTCGGCGACGCTTACGGCTACCTGCGCCTTATTAACAGCGAAGGTGAGGAGATTTGGCGCTATTTTGTCGGCAGTACGATTACCGGTCTTGCCGTGTCGGCTGATGAAGCGCTGCTTGCCGTGGGAACGTACGGCGGCATGCTGCATTTCATTGATTTGCAGAGCGGAGAAAAGGATGCGTACACGATCGGCACTGCACCGATCCAGGAGATGTCCAGATGGATCATCTGGAAGGACGAGGCGCCGCTGCGCTGGTAGCTGGAAATGCTATACCCCTGCTCATCAAAGCGTGGCCTGCCATTGCTTCGATAGGCAGGGGGTTTACGTATTACCGCAGCTTCCTTACGTGCGAGCCGATCATCGCCAGCTCCGCGACAGCGAGCAATCACGTTTCACCTGCTGCTTCAAAATCTTCCCGCTCGCATTCCTTGGCAGTTCATCTACGAAGGAGTAAATACGCGGACATTTAAACGTAGCCAGATGTTCAGCGGCAAACGCACGCAGTTCTTCCTCAGTAACATTTTCCTTGAGCACAAGCACCGCTTTGACGGTTTCGCCCCACTCTTCATGAGGAACACCCACGACACAGGATTCCAAAACGGCATCATGCTTGGCGAGGACTTCTTCGACCTCACGCGGATAAATGTTCACACCACCGGAAATGATGACATCCTTTTTGCGGTCTACGATGTAAATATAGCCATCTTCATCGCGATAGGCAATGTCGCCTGTGTACAGCCAGCCTTCCTTGATGGCCGCGTTCGTTTCCTCCGGGTTATTGTCATATTCAAGCATGAGGCTGTCGCCGGTTAATACGATTTCGCCATATTCATGTGGAGCGCTATCGGTGCCATCAGGACGAACGACCCTGATTTCCATATTAACGGTAGGGTGCTTGCCGATGCTTCCGGCTTTCTCCAGATGTTCCTCAGGATATAAGAGGATGCCATTCGGTCCTGCTTCTGTCAGCCCATAAACCTGATAGAAGTTTTCATTCCGGAATGCTTTTTTAACTTGATGATAGGAGGCGAGTGCAAGCGGTCCGCCACCGTAAGCGAATACGCGCATACTAGATAAGTCATAAGAGGATAGGTCAGCATCCTTGGCTGCAAGCAAATAAGCAACTGGTGCAGCAAAAGAGAAGGTCGTCTTTTCCCGGTGTATCCAGTTCAGGAATCCTTTTGGCGTAAAATCCCCAATAACATGTGAAGCTCCACAGTAAAAACCACTCATGAAAAATGTATTTAAAGGTGCTGAGTGGGAGAGCGGCATCAGCGTGAGCATGGAATCTTTATGGGAAAGGCCGAAATTAGCGGAAACTGCCGCAGCAATCGCGAGGATGCGTTCGTGGTTAAACACGACCCCTTTGGGCGTGCCGGTTGTACCTGAAGTGAAAAGAATTTCGCAAACATCCCGCGAATCCATTGGCATATTCAGATTCTCACCTGAAAAGATTACGGATGCTTCTGCGCTTTCCTGAATGGAAAAGCAGTGCTTCAAGCTGCCGCCAGCTTTTAGCGCTGCAACCGTGTCGGACAGCTCATTTTCATACAGGACTCCAACTGCATTCGAATTTTGAAAAATAGCCCTTAATTCCCCGGGGGTCAAACGGATATTCATCGGCATCGGAATAGCACCGATTTTCATGCATGCGAAAAAAGCATAAAAGAAATGCTCATGATTTCGCGACATCACAGCAATCCGGTCGCCGCGTTGGACGCCTTCATCCTGCAAATACCTTGCCAACCTGTTGGCGATTCTGTTCATGTCTCCGTAGGTAAGCCGGTTCGAAGCCGTAATAAAGGCGTCCTTGCCAGGAAACTTTCTTGCGTTCCTTTCCAATACACCATGAATCGTTGCCCCCACTTTGCTCAGCCCCTTTAAGAATCAATGATGCTCAGCTGTCTTGGTCTGGCTGTTTTCGTACTTTTCTATAAGTCAAAATGTCTTCCCGCAGCTATTTGTTATATCTCCCTAGTTGACGTTAACGTTACCTGAATTTTATAATAATTCTGGAAATTACATTTTGTCAATCAAAAAAGGAGTGATTTTCCATGAACGTCACTTTCCAGAACCAGCAGACGAGAGGAAGGAATTCATACACATTTGATGAGTTTTTGGATCGGCGCAGTCATCTGGATTGGTATAAGGATGATCCTTTTTTGCAAAAAGCCCTAAACACATTTGCAGGCCCCCACTATGAACAGATCCATCATGAGCTGCTGAATTTTTCTCCGGCTGTTTCGTCTCAATGGAACCTCCTTGCCGAGAGGGCAGCGAGACCTGAAGTCCGCCCATATATGCTGCACTATGACGCTTTTAACCATCGGATTGACCGCGTCGTCCGGCCCATGGAAACCCTGCAGCTTGAAAAAGAAGTGTTCGGCGAAGGTCTTTTTTCGAGCAGCATGCAGGCTTGGGAAAGCTTTGCGAAGCGCATGCTTATTCATCAGCTTGGAGAAGCTGGCGTGACCTGCCCGCTGACATGCACGCTGGGATTAATCGCGCTCCTTGAACAGTATCCGAATGAAGATCATCCGGAGCTGCGGGAAATCTTGCAGCATACGAAAGAGGGAAGAAATGGGGATTTCGCAATCGGAGCCCAATTCATGACCGAGATTCAAGGTGGGTCCGATTTGCCGGCCAATGTGCTGGAAGCCGTGCCGGATGGCAAAAACTATCGCTTATACGGGAATAAATTTTTCTGTTCGGTAGCCCATGCGGACTACTCTGTTGTCACGGCGAAAATTTCCGGTACCGATACCGTTTCGACCTTTATTGTGCCATCATGGCTGCCAGGGGATAAAGAAAAGGAAAAGCGCAATGGCTATGAAATTAATCGAATCAAATGGAAAATGGGAACGGCAGAGCTGCCGACAGGAGAAATTCAGTATGACGGGGCACAGGCTTATCAGGTCGGTCCTGCTGGGAAAGGAGTCGCAGTTGCCGTTGGAATTGTCCTGACTTTATCGCGCCTTGAAATTGGCATTGCCTGCGCGGCTTTCATGCTGCGTGCTGCCCGGGAAGCAAACCTTTATGGCGATTTTCGCACTGTTTTTGGAAAAAGGGTGAAAGATTACCCGCTATCAGCCAGAACCTTAAAGCGGATTGAAAACGCCGCACAGCGCACGACAACAGGCGCTTTTAAGATCTATGACCTATTCCTGCGTCTGGATCAGCCTCTCAACGCGGGCATTCCAGTCGATCAGCCGCTTGAACTGCGAAAGCAGCTCTTTAATTTGAGAGAGCTTATTCTACTGCAAAAAATCTGTACGACGAGCGAAGGGGCGGAGGTTCTGCGGGAGGCCATCTCCGTTTTTGGCGGCCATGGGGTCATGGAGGAATTCTCCTCACTGCCGCGAATTTTCCGCGATATCGTTGTCAATGAGCAGTGGGAAGGTCCGCGCAATTTACTGCTGACCCAAATCTACCGCGATATTCAGAGAGTTGCAGATTGGTATCCGCCGGCAGATTTCGTCGAGAACGTGCTGGCAGGCGCATCTAAGGAAACGATGAATCGATTCACTGAGCAGCTGACTGATCTGCTTCAGCGTCCGGTATGCGGGGAGGTCAGTGACGCATCGCTTGAAGCTGCTGAAGAATGGGATACGTTCTGTGATTCCTTTTTCAAAGCGTATCAGACGATCGCGCTGGAGGAAATTTGATCGCAGGTAAAAGTAGGATAAGACGCTGGAAGGAAGGGGTTTGCACTGATACGCAAAGGAGCTTCTCGGTTGTTATCCGGGAAGCTCCTGGTTTTACTTTCCGCTTCGTGTGGAAGATCCTTGAAAGTTTTGTAGAGGAACAGGGGGGAGCATGTTATAATCGTCTCTATGGACTATGAATAGTGGTGGATGTTTTCGGACCACGGCGCAGCCTCCCGAAAGGGGGTGACGCCGATGGTCAACCTTGTGGCGCTTTATGATGTGCTGCGTTGGATCGCGACGGTTCTAAGCCTTGTGTTTGGAATCCGTAAGCTCTATCGCTGGACACGTCGTAAGTTTCGTAACAAGCGAAAACCCACCGCGTAATAGGTTGAGCGCCTACGGTGGGTTTTGCTGAACTAAAATTTTGTTTTGGCGCGCCGTGGTGATCCACAGCCTTTCAGGTCCTAAGAGTCTTTACCGTTCGCAGCGGTGAAGGCTCTTTTTAGTATACGGATAAACTGGATTTGCTTATACAGCTAGCTTCGAAACAACATTGACGTTGTCTTTATTTTATCACGGCATTTTACGTCATGCAACGTATAACTCCCTAGGTCTGGAGCTTCTCCGCTGTTATCCGGGAAGCTCCTTTTTTACGCTTCTTTTTTGTCTTCAGGTTCATATTCAATTAATTCGGACAAGGTGCATTGGAAGGTATCGCATAGCTTGAATAACGTTTCCAGCTTTGTCGTCTCGATATTCGTTTCCCGATATAACTTATTGATCGAATTTCGACTAATTCCCGATAACCTCATTAAATCCGATATATCATCGATTCGATGTTCCGCCATGAGCTTTCTCAAGTTGCATTTCAACATTTCGTTTGCCCCCTATGGTTACTATATTACTCTGAGCATGTATTATCTACAATTACAATAACATTATTTAACCTTGTAGAGTAAAAAAATAACTTTACATTATCATTATAGAGTTATATAATAACCTTATAAGGTTAATTGCGTGATTTAAAGGAGGATAATATGGTCAATTCAATAGGAAATTCCCTTCAACAATTCATTGGTCATCGTGTAGATGAAATTACGGAAAATCTTATGGCAACCAATACAACCTACAAATTGCTTTCAAATCAATGTACCCAGCACTTTATACAAATACAAAAATACTTGCCGAACGATCTTCAACAAACCATGTTGCAGTATGAAGAGACGTTGCTCTCGCTTCAAGCAGTTATTGAAACTCATGTTTATACCCAAGGCTTAAAGGACGGGATGACCTTGCGTGGATTGTTAAAATAAAGGGTGGATGATTGTCCTATAAAGGATGATGTTCCTATCCTTGCTATCATTTACTCTAATGTTTTATCGTTTATGTAAAACGAAGGAGGAAGCTAGCGTATAGAGACGAGAGGCCAAAAGTGTGTCCGTAAAATGTTCCGTATGTTTATACGGAGCTTTATGGTATGATAAGTAAATACGGTGATATTCTTGGCAAAGGAGAATGACTTAGATGGATACGTCCATGTTTAAGCCGACATTCCATGTTGACCAGTTGATTTCTTCTTCGGAAGCGTCAAAAAAATTCGGTGAAGTGCGGAAAAAAGCCAAATCAGTGCCTCAGTATATTACGGAAAATGGGAATGTAGATACGGTCATCCTTAGTTATGAGCTGTTTGAGTCGATGTTCCATCGCCTGAATCAACTGGAACAGCAAGAGCTTCAGCGCGAGGTGGCTCTTAATTATGATCCGGAAGCAACTGAATCGGATAAAGACATGAATGCAGCGATGCGCCAAGCGCAGGCTAGTCTGGCTATCGAAGGGCTTGTGTTGCCGGAAGAGGGTCAGAAATTAGTCCAGAAGCGACTAGGGGGGGAGATTTCTCAAGCTGACTTCTTGAAGGCGGCCCTTGAGATCGCGACCCGTGAATGATTTTGTTCAATCCAAATATTGCTATCCCGGCACCGATGTGTTGATTAATTATGCCGGAATTCGTGACGAGGAGCAATTGAAGGTTTTCGAAAGCATTGTGACCGCTAACCGGTTAGCTCAGTTGATTCTAACGCCAACCCCTGGAAATTTTGACTTGACGCATTTAAAAAGCATCCATCATCATATTTTCCAAGACGTATATCCGTTTGCCGGTAAGCTCCGGGCAGAAGATATTGCGAAAGATACTTTCCGGTTTGCGCCTACACAGTTTTTGGAATCGTCTGCGGCTGATTTGTTCCGCGACCTTGCCAAGGAGAAATTCCTAAAAGACTTGCCAATGGCGGACTTTGCAAAGCGCGTGAGTCATTATATGGCCGAGATCAATGTCCTGCATCCGTTCCGGGAAGGCAACGGCCGTGCGCAGAGGGAATTTATCCGTCAGCTCGCCGTGAATGCCGGTTATCAGCTGGACTGGTCGAGGGTGGACAAGTCTTTGGTCATGCAAGCTTCCATTCGCTCCAAGGTGGATACGCAGGACCTCTCCGATGTCATAGGGCATTGCCTTGAGAAGATGCACTAATTATTGTATCGGGTTAAACATTAGTACGGTGAAGCAATCGAAAATAAGTTGATGTAAAAGGGATAGGCCGCCATACGTTGGTAGGCCTTTTTTCCATTTCTAATTCGAAGGATGATAATTCATTAATATGGTTTAAATTCAATATTAGGTATTTATAGCAAACAAATTCCAATCATGCTACAATGATATCGAACATCTGATTACATGGAGGTAATGAAGACAGGGAGGATGAGGAATGAACGCAATGCCTTCAGGAACGTTTCCGCTGACGCAAGCGCAGAAGCGGATCTGGTTCATGCAAAAGATGCATCCCGATTCCGGTTTCATGAACTTTGGTTTGACCGTTCAATTTTTGACGCACGTGTCTCCCGAGTTGCTGAAGAAAGCCATCGTTCAATTCATGTTGGAAAATGACTCCATCCGGCTCTCAATCACAACCTCAGCCTCGGACGATCCCGGCATGCCCCGACAGTATATCAGCCCGGAAGAACCTCCAGATATCTCGCTGCTAGATTTCTGCAACGAGCAGGCACCCGACCAGGCGGCTCGCTTGTGGATCGACGCTGCAACCAGACAGCCTTACCCGCTTGAAGCTTCCCGGCTCTATGATTTTGCTCTCCTCCGCCTTTCCGACACCGAATTATGGTTGTATCTCAAATGTCATCATATCCTTGGAGACGGTACCGCCCTCGTGCAGGCCGGGGCCGACATCGCAGACCTTTATTTGTGCTTGGCCCGAGGGCAGGCACGGGATTTTCAAAAGAAGCCCTCCTATCTCGAAGCGATCGACCGGGAGCACGCCTATCTGGAATCGGACCGGTATGCGCAAGACCGCCAATATTGGGACGAAAAGTTCCGGACGTTGCCGGAACCGCTTTCTTTGGCCCGGACCGGAAATCCGACGGGAAGCCTGGAAAGCGGCCGCTACGGGTTCGCGATCGACGGCAGCAGGAGGGAGCGCGTCGATGCCTTCTGCCGGGAGGCCGGGGTCAACCCTTCGGTTTTCTTTCTTGCTCTCTTCTACGCCTATTTGTACCGGATGACGGGCCAAAGGGACATCGTGCTCGCCAGTATAACCGGGAACCGGACGAGCCCCCGGGACAAACACACCTTCGGCATGTTCGCGGGTGTGGCTGCTTTTCGCTACGAAGTCGATCCGCAGCATGCTTTTACATCGCATTGCCAAGCCTTTGCCAAAGCCTATACGCGCATGCTGCGCCACCAGAAATACCCCTACAACCAACTCGTGGCCCGAACGAGGGAGCGTCATCCGATTACGGGGCCGTTGTACCATATCGGGACAGAGTTTCAAGTGATGAATTTCCGCAAGGATGACGAGATCGGCGTTGCAAGCGAAATTCATTTCAGCGGCTCGATCGCGGATGAATTGCATTTTCACGTTAAGGACCATACGAATTCCGGGTTGTACCGGCTGGATTTCGAATACCAGCGGGCGCTGTTCGGCGAAGACGAAATTGCGGCGCATGGCGAGCGGTACATGAACCTGCTGGACGATGCGCTGTCCCATCCGGAGCGCACGGTGGCAGACCTGTGCCTTCTATCGGAAGCCGAGGCCAGGCGGATTTTGACCGATTTCAACCGGACGGAGCGGGATTTCGGAACGCAGCGCACGTTTGCGGAGCTGTTCGCCGGGCAGGTCCGGCGGACGCCCGATGCGGTCGCCGTCGAGTTCGGGGACGAACGGCTGACGTATCGCGAGCTGGAGCAATGGACGCGTCGGCTGGCGCACGGCTTGCGGAGCCGGGGCGTGGCGGCGGAAAGCGTCGTCGCGGTGATGCTGCCCAAGGGGCCGGAGCTTATCGCTGCAATGATCGCGGTTCTCCGCGCAGGCGGAGCGTATTTGCCGATTGATCCGGATTATCCGGCGGAACGCATCGCTTATATGTTGAACGATTCACAGGCTCCATTCCTTATGACAAAAGGGGGGATCGGACAAACCGTCGCAGGTTGGAGAGGCGAGGTCATTCTTGTTGAGCCGAAGGAAGCGCAGGGAGGTGCGGTTGAAGAGCTGAGGGACGTTCATTGGCCCTTCCCCGGGGAGGGCGATCTCGCTTATATCATCTATACCTCCGGCTCCACCGGGCAGCCGAAGGGGGTCATGATCGAGCACCGGGGACTCGGCAACCTCATTCATGCGACGAAGGACAGGCTGGGGCTATCCGGCCGTACGAGGATCTTGCAGTTTTCGTCGTGCAGCTTCGACGCTTCCGTGGTGGAAATTTTCCCCGTGCTGTGCAGCGGGGGAACGCTTGTGGCCGATACCCGCGAAGCGATGCTGCCGGGCAAGCCGCTGGTCGAGCTTATCGGTAAAAAAGCCGTCAATGTGTTTATACTCCCGGCATCCGTGCTTGCTATGCTGTCGGAGGTCCCGGGCAGTGCGGGCGCCTTGCGGACGTTGGAGACGGTGATCTCGGGGGGCGAGCCTTGTCCTGCCGAACTCGCTGCCGCGTGGAGCGTCAACCGGCGCTTTATCAACGCCTACGGTCCGACGGAAGCCACAGTATGGGCAACCGATCGAACGTTCGATGGCGGCAGGCTGCCGCCGGATATCGGGCGGCCCATTGCCAATACGCAGGTATATGTGCTGGACGAGAACCGGAAGCCGGTTCCGGTCGGCGTCGCTGGCGAGATGTATATCGGCGGAGCGGGACTGGCCCGCGGGTATTGGAACCGTCCCGGGCTGACGGCCGAGCGGTTCGTGGAGGCGGAGCTTGACCTGCCTGTGCCGGGAGCCGTCCGCTTGTACCGGACGGGAGACTTGGCCCGCTATTTGCCGGACGGAAGTCTGGAATATATCGGGCGTGCAGACCATCAGGTCAAAATTCGCGGCCATCGCATCGAGCTGGAAGAGATCGAAACCGTGCTGGGTCTGCACCCGGAAGTCCGGCAAGCCGTGGTCGTCGTTCATGACGATGGCAGCGGCAAGCGGCTGGTTGCTTTTGCGATCCCGGTCGCGGACGGGACGGACAAGCCGCAAACGGCGGAACTGCGCGCCTATTTGCAGGAACGGCTTCCCGCGTTTATGGTGCCGCATTTCGTCCGCGTGGTCGACCGGCTGCCGCTGACGCCGAGCGGCAAAGCAGACCGGGCCGCTTTAAGCAAGCTCGGCTTCGAAGAGCCGGCCGCTCAATCAAGCGCAGCTCCGCTCAATCAAGCGGAAGAGGTGCTGGCGCGGATCTGGAAAGAGACGCTCGGCTTGTCGCGGGTGGGCGTTCAGGATCACTTTTTCGACTTGGGTGGAGATTCCTTCCGGCTGCTGCGTGTTCATCAGCGCATCAGGGAGGCGCTGGACGATTCCGCGACCGTCGTCGATCTGTTCCGTTTTCCCACGATTCGTGCGTTGGCGGGTCACTTGAACCGGAGCCGGGGGGCTGTGCGGGAGGAAGTGCCCGGAAGCGGCAGCAGAAGCAAAAGCGCGAACCGTATGACGTCCCAGCGAAAGGAAGAAATAGAAAGGCAGAAACGGCTTAGAACGCAGAGGAGGTAAAGAGCTTATGGAAGCGATTTCAAAAGATGGGGAACTGCGGGGAATTGCGATTATCGGGATGGCGGGAAGGTTTCCGGGGGCGGGCGATTTGGAGCAATTTTGGGCCAATCTGCGGGATGGGCAGGAATCGATTGCCTCCTTCAAGGAGCCGGAGAAGAACCGGGTTCATGCCGCAGGGATTTTGGAGGGAGCGTCCGACTTCGACGCCGCCTTCTTTGGGCTGACGCCGCGGGAAGCGGAGATGACGGACCCGCAGCATCGGTTGTTTCTGGAATGCGCCTACGAAGCCTTGGAGTCGGCGGGATATCCTCCGACGAGGTGCAGCGAGCGGGTCGGGGTGTACGCGGGCAGCGGGCAGTCGGATTATATCCAGCATGTGCTGAGCCATGACGAGCTTGCGGAATCGTTCGGACCGTTCCAGATCGGCATCGGCAATTACCCGGACTTTCTCGCTACCCGCGTTTCGTACAAGTTGAACCTGAGCGGCCCGAGCGTCGCGGTGCAAACGGCCTGCTCCAGCTCCTTGGTGGCTGTCCATATGGCGTGTCAGGCGCTGCTCACATACGAGTGCGATATGGCGATCGCGGGCGGCGTGTCGGTCAAAGCGGACCAAACGGCGGGCTTCGACTATCAGGAAGGGGGGATTCTGTCGCCGGACGGGCGCTGCCGCGCGTTCGACGCCAAGTCCCAAGGCACGGCGGTCGGGAACGGGGCCGGGGCCGTCTTGCTGAAGCGGCTGGATGAAGCCGTGTCGGACGGGGATACGATTCTGGCCGTGATCCGCGGTTCGGCGGTCAATAACGACGGGGCGCAGAAGGTCGGGTATACCGCCCCCAGCGTGACACGGCAAGCCGAGGTCATCAAGGAAGCGCTGGCCGTCTCGGAGATCGACCCGGCGACGATGACGTATATCGAGGCTCACGGCACGGGCACCGCGCTGGGCGATCCCGTCGAAGTGGCCGCCTTGACGGAGGCGTACCGCGAGGCTGCGAGCCGAAAGCAATACTGCGCCATCGGATCGGTCAAAACGAACATCGGCCACCTCGACAGCGCCGCCGGGATTGCCGGACTGATCAAAACGGTGCTGTGCCTGCAAAATAAAATGCTGCCGCCGAGCCTGCACTATACGGAGCCGAATCCGAAAATCGATTTTGCGAACAGTCCTTTCTGCGTGATCGACCGGCTCAGGGAATGGAACACGAACGGGTATCCCCGCCGGGCCGGGGTAAGCTCGTTCGGCATGGGCGGCACGAATGCACACGTCGTGCTGGAGGAAGCGCCCTTAGTGGAAGCGGCACGGCATCCGGAGGCCGGGGCTACGTTCGCCAATGTGGAGCCGGAGACGGACACGGGGGCCGCCGCTTGGAACGTCATCGTCTTGTCTGCCAAAACGGATACGGCCTTGCGCCGGAAGACGGAGCGGTTGATCGGCTATTTGCAAACGAACGGGGACGCTCTCTTATCCGACGTGGCCTACACGCTTGCCGCAGGCAGAGAAACGTTCGCCCGGCGGCTCGCGGTGGTCGGCTGCGATCATGGGATGGTCGCGGACGGATTAATAGCGAAGCTCGCGGACCTGCCACCATCCGGCCGGGACGCTCAAGAGTCCGCAGGTGGCGGCGAACCGCCGCTGGGCGTGACCTTTATGTTTACCGGGCAGGGGGCGCAGCACATCGATATGGGCGCCGAGCTGTACGAATCCACGCCCGCGTACCGCGAGCAGGTGGACCGGTGCGCCGAACGGCTGCAACCGCTTCTCGGCCTTGATCTGCGGAACGTGCTGTATCCGCCGCCGTCCCAAGCGGAGGAAGCGGCTTCCCGGCTGCGCCAAACCGCTCTGACGCAGCCTGCGCTGTTCGTCCTCGAATATGCTTTGGCTAAGCAATTGGAGGCTTGGGGCGTTCGTCCGCAGGCGATGATCGGCCACAGCATCGGGGAGTATGTGGCCGCTTGCTTGGCGGGAGTCTTGGCCGTAGACGATGCGCTGACCGCCGTTGCCGCGCGCGGAAGTCTGATGCAGGAGATGGAACGCGGGGCAATGCTGGCGATCGCGCTGTCCGAAGCGGAAGTACGGGGGCTGCTGGCCGCTGCGTGCCCGGAGCTGTCCGTAGCCGCCGTGAACGGCCCGACGTCCTGCGTGGTATCGGGGCCCTTCGAGGCGATCGAACAGCTGGAGCAGACGCTCGGCCACAAGAACGCCGTATCGAAGCGGCTCGTGACCTCGCACGCTTACCATTCGGCGATGATGGAGCCGATGCTCGAACGGTTCGCCGGGGTCATGCGTGGTATCGCGCTGCATGCGCCGCAGCTTCCGTACGTCTCGAATGTGACGGGAACGTGGATTACGACCGGGCAAGCGACGGACCCGATGTATTGGGTCCGGCATTTGCGGGACACCGTCCGCTTCGCAGACGGAATCCGCCTGCTGTCGGAATCGGGAAGAACGGCCTTTCTGGAGATCGGTCCGGGGCAGTCTTTGACCTCGCTGGTCCGGCAGCAAACCACCCGGAACGCGACACCCGGGGCGTCGGCGGTGAACACCCTGCCCCCGGCGGCAGCAGGCAAATCCGCGTATGCCAGCGTCCTTCAGGCGCTGGGCGAGCTGTGGTCCGCAGGCGCGGACATCGATTGCGCCGCATGGCATGAGGGGAAAGCGCGCCGCCGGGTGCCTTTGCCAACGTATCCGTTCGAGCGCTACCGCTATTATTTGGAGAAAAAGGTTCGAGTCGCCCCTGCCGCTTCTGCCGATGCGGTCGCAGCCGCCGGACAGGAGCGCCAGGCGGACATGGCCGACTGGTTCTACGCTCCGGTATGGAAACAAACGCTCCTACCTCCGCAGCGACCGGCCTCTGGAGCCGCAGCGCCGCACAAGCGGACGTATCTGCTGTTCCACGACCGGTATGGACTGGCTGAGGCCTTGAGCGAGGGCTTGAAAAGCAAGGGGCACGATGTTGTCGCCGTGCTCGAAGGCGGCGGATTCCGGCAAGTGGAGGAGGACGTGTTTACGGTCCATCCCGCACAAGGCCGGTCCTATGAGGAGCTGCTGTATGCTTTGGCGGCACAACAGCGCTTCCCGGATGCCGTCATCCACCTATGGAACGTCATCGAACCAGAATCGGAGGAGGAGGCTGTCCCCGTCTCTATCGCACAGCGTTACGCCCGCTCCCAGCAGCTTGGGCTGTACAGCTTGATGCATTTGGCCCAAGCGATCGGCATGCAGGCGGCGGCGAAGCCGACGGAGCTAATCGCGCTGACCGGCAGCCTGCAATGGGTCGCCAACGAGCAGGTACGGAGCCCGGAGCGGGCGACCTTGCTCGGGGCGCTGCGGGTCATTCCGCAAGAGTACGCGCAGATTCGGGCGCGTGCCGTCGACGTGAGCTTGGCCGATCTCGCTTCGGCTTCCTCCGGGCGCTTGATCCGGCAGCTGCTTCAGGAGATCGAGCACGGGGGAGAGGACTTTGTCGTTGCGTACCGGGGGATGCAGCGCTTCACGCAACTCTACGAAGCGGTCAAGCTGCCGGAAGCCGGTCCTGCGGACGCCGCCTTCCGCGACGGAGGCGTGTATCTGGTGACGGGGGCAACGAGCGAAATTGGCTTGCGGCTGTGCGAGGAAATCGCCCGGACGGCGAAGGTTTCTTTCGTGCTGATCGGGGATGCGTCTTTCCCGGATGTCCGCGAGTGGGAGCATGACTTGCTGCATAGCGGGGAATCGGACGATACGGCCAAGATCATCAAACGCATCCGTGCACTGGAGCAAAATGGAACGCCTCTGCTCTACGCCAGCGCCGATCTGACGGATGAAGCCGGGCTGCGGGACATTGTGCGGCAAGCGGAGCGGCGGTTCGGCGCGATTCACGGCGTGCTATTCGCCCAGGAGCCGTACGGCTCGGGCTTGATCCAGTTCAGCGACCGGGAGCGGTCCGAACGGGTCGTTGCGCCTCAGGCGCTGGGGCTGCTCATCTTGGAATGGCTGCTTCGCTCCCATCCGCTGGAGCTGATGATCGTGTTCTCGCGCACGATCTCGTTCACCGGCGGCGTCGGACTGATGGATCAGTGCGCATCCCATCATTTTGTCGATGCGTTCGCCAAGTGGCATGCGGCCGCTGGAGGCCGAACCGTCGCCGTCAACTGGGGCATGTGGCAGGACGACGTCTGGGTCGGGAAGCAGACGGAGCTCCCAGTGGACGTCAAGGAGCATATGCTGCAAATGCAGGCGCGATTCGGAATTACCGGAGCGGAAGGACTGGAGGCGATCCGGCGCATTGCGGCCAGCGGCCTGTCCCAAGCCGTCGTGTCCACGCAAAGCATTCACGATGCGGCGGGCAACGGATGGCTGAACGCCGCGGGCCACGCTGCTTCGGATAGCCGAAATAGCCGGGCAGATGCGGTTTATCTAGATGGCGAATCGTCTCAAGAACCGCCGCAAACCGAGGCGGAGCAAAAGATTGCGGCGATCTGGGAGACGCTGTTCGGGATTCCGGGCATCGGCAGACAGCAGAGCTTCTTTGATTTGGGCGGCAATTCGCTGCTTTCGATCCAGCTTGTTGCCCGGCTGCGGCAAGCGTTTCATGGCGATATCCCGATGGATGTTATTTTCCAGTCGCCGACGATTGCCGAGCTGGCCGAGTCGATTGCGCAGACGCAGGTCAAGCCGGAGGAGCTGGACGAAATCGAACGCTTGCTCAGCGAAATCGAAAATTTGCCGCAGGACGAGCTGATGCAGCTATTAAGCCGCGAGGGATAAGGAGATGAGGAAATGAGCGGCATTCACGAGCGGCTGGCGGCGCTGACGCCGGAGCAGCGGGCGCTGCTGGAGCGGCGTCTCAAGCAGCAGGGGATCTCGCCGCCGGATACAGCAAGCGGCGCGAAGCCCGGGCAGGGACAGGCTGCGGCGGAAGCGGCTTTTGTCCCGAAGCGCAGGCGCAGCGAGGCGGCCATGGATTTCAGTCTGTTTTTCTTCTCCGGCGACGGTTCGACTACGGACCGCCATAAGTACGGGCTGCTGATGGAATGCGCGGCGTTCGCGGATCGGCACGGGTTTAAGGCGGTGTGGACGCCGGAGCGGCATTTCGAGGAGTTCGGCGGGCTGTACCCGAATCCTTCGGTGCTCAGCGCAGCGCTGGCGGCGGTCACGGAGCGGGTTGAGCTGCGGGCGGGAAGCGTCGTGCTCCCGCTGCACCACCCGGTTCGGTTCGTGGAGGAATGGTCGGTCGTGGACAACCTGTCGGACGGCCGCGTGTCGGTCGCTTTTGCCACGGGCTGGCATCCCGCCGATTTTATCCTCGCGCCGGTGCAGGACCCGGACTATTATGTCCATCGCAAGGAAGAGCTGTTCAAGTCCGTCGAACAGGTTCGGGCACTATGGAGCGGGGAGGCGGTTCCTTTTACCGACGCCAGCGGAGCGGTGCACCGAATCAAGACACTCCCCCGGCCGATCCAAAGCGAGCTGAACCTGTGGATCGCCACGAACGGGAACGAGGAGACGTACCGTCAGGCCGCCGAGATCGGAGCGGGCATCCTGACCGGCATTCTCGGGAACGGCTTTGCGGAGCTGGAGGGCAAGATCGAGCGGTACCGCGAAGCGCTGCTCCGGCATGGCTACGATCCGCAGACGAAGAAGGTCGCGGTCATGCTCCATACCTGCCTCGGGGAGAACGACGAAGCGGTCAGGGCGAAGGTGGAGCGGCCGCTGAAGGAATATCTTAAAACCTTTTTAAGCCAGCAAAGGCAAATTCTCGCCGACTACGACGACATGACCGACGCGGACTTCGAGTCGATTGTGTCCCGCGCCTTCGACAAGTATTACCGCGAAAGCTCCCTGCTCGGAACGCCGGACAAGTGCGCGAAGCTGGTGGAGACGCTCCGCGATATCGGCGTCGGGGAGATTGCCTGCCTGATCGATTTTGGCGTGGATCGGGAGACGGTGATGGAAGGCTTGGCATTATTATCCGATTTGCAGCGGAAATTCGCCTATGACAAGGAGCTGATCCCATGAAGAATCTGACCGATCGTATCCAATCGCTGACGCCGGAGCAGCGGGCGCTGTTCGAAAAGCGGCTCAAGCAACAAAACTTGAATGCGCAGCAGCTAAGCCCGAATCCGGCAGCCGCAGCCATCCCCCGGCGGAACCATACGGGCCTAAGCCCACTTTCCTTCGATCAGGAGCGGCTCTGGTTCTTTCACCGGATGCACCCCGAATCGCACGCGTACAACGTGTACGGGGCCGCCCGTTTGAGAGGAAAGCTGCATCATGGGGCGCTGGAGTACGGCATCAACGAAATCGTCAAGCGCCACGAGGCTTGG
The DNA here is from genome assembly GCF_024213375.1 of Paenibacillus sp. MZ04-78.2. Classification (GTDB taxonomy): domain Bacteria; phylum Bacillota; class Bacilli; order Paenibacillales; family NBRC-103111; genus Paenibacillus_G. Next base: position 16,246 of record NZ_JANAVJ010000047.1, read on the forward strand.
CGGACCGTATTCGGGCGCGTCGATCCCGTGCAGTCCGTGCTGCCTGAGCTCCGCGTCAGCGTCCCCGTGGTGGACCTGCGGGATGTTCCCGAGGAGGAGCGGGAAGCCGTCGCTCAGCAGCTTATGCGCGAAGAGGTCCAGCAATTGTTCGATCTGGAAAAAGGGCCGCTCATCCGCTTCAAGCTGTTTACGCTGTCGGATACGGAATCGACGCTCGTTTTGACCATCCATCACATTGTCATCGACCGGCTCACTTTCTCGATCTTCTTCGAAGAACTGATGGCGCATTACAAGGCGGCGCTTGCAGGCGTTCCGGCCGAGCTCCCGGAGCTGCCGATCCAGTACGCGGATTATGCCGAATGGCAGCGGAATTACTTGCAGGGCGAAACCCGGGAGAAGCTGCTCGCCTTCTGGAAGGAGCAGTTGAAGGATTGCGAGTACGTCCTCGACATCCATACGGACTTCCCCCGGCCGCCCGCGATCACTTACCGAGGAACGCGCGTCTTCCTTCGGTCGTCGAAGGAGACTTTGGACGGGCTGAAGGCGATCGCCAAGCGGGAAAACGCTTCGGCCTTCATGATCGTGATGACGGTGTTCAAGGCGCTGCTCTACCGGTATACCGGGCAAGCCGACATTCTGGTCGGGACTCCGCTCGCTAACCGCAGCCGAATCGAGATGGAAAAAGTGATGGGGTACTTTCTGACCATGGGTACGCTGCGTTCGCGCATGTCGGGAGAGATGAGCTTTATCGACCTGCTGCGGCAGGTGCGCGATACCGCCAGAGAGGTCTACAAGCATCAGGAGCTACCGATCGGTCTGCTGCTGGACGAGCTGCGGGTTCCGATCGACCCGAGCCGCAACCCGCTGGTGCAGGCGGTATTCGTGTATGTGGACGTGCCGGAGGAGAAGTTCGCGCTCCCTGAGCTGGAAGCGGAGATTGAGATGATCGACGGGGAGACGGCCAAGTACGACGTCACCATCGGCTTAACCGAAACGGAAGACGGGCTGGATGGCTTTCTCGAATATTCCCCGGATCTATTCCGCCGGGAGACGTTCGAGCGCATGAGCCGGCACTGGGAAGCTCTGCTGCACAGCATCGTGCGCGATCCGCAGCAATCCCTTCACGAGCTGGCGATGCTGTCGGACGAAGAGCGGCATCAGCTCATTGACGGGTGGAACGAGACGGCGCAGCCGTTCCCGGACGATTCGTGCATTCATCACTTGTTCGAGAGACAGGCCGAGCTTACGCCGGACGATCCGGCCATCGTGTGCGGCGGCCAGTCCATGACGTACCGGGAGCTGAACCGGCGCGCGAATCAGGTCGCCCACGCTTTGCGGAAGCGGGGAGTCGGGAAGGAAGCGGCTGTCGGTTTGATGTTGGAGCGCTCGCTTGAAACGGTCGTCGGGCTGCTCGGTATTCTAAAGGCTGGAGGCGCGTACGTCGCCATCGATCCAGCTTATCCGGCCGAGCGGATTCGCACCATGATCGAGGATTCGGGAATCGAAGTCCTGCTGATTCAGCCTAAGCTGGCGGATGCGGGAGCGGAGTCGGTCTCGGCGGTGCGTCACAAGCTCGTGCTTGACGGGGGCGCATGGCAATCGATTTCGGAGGAAAATGCGGACAATCCGCGCATCGAAGCGGATGCGGGCGATCTGGCCTACGTGATGTATACGTCGGGATCGACGGGCAAGCCGAAGTCGGTAGCGATCGAGCACCGCAGCGTCTGCAACGCGGTGGAAGCGGCTATCGGGCTGTTCGGCTTGTCCAGAGGCGGCCGGATGCTGCAATATGCGTCGACGACGTTCGATACGTCGGTCTTGGAGATTTTTGCGACGCTCGCTTCGGGTGCGGCACTCTGCCTCGTCAGCCCGGAAGCGACGGCGGGAGGCGAGGCGCTGCACCGGTTTTTGGAGGAGCAGCGGATTACGGCGATGGTGCTGACGCCGTCCGTCTTGTCCACGCTAACCCCGGAGCGGCTGCCCGATTCGCTGCGTACCGTGGGATCGGGCGGGGAAGCGTGCACGCTCGACATTCGCGCGTGGCTGTCGGATTCCAGACGTTTGCTGAACCTGTACGGCCCGACGGAGGCGACGATTTTCGCGACGGCTCACGAATTCGATACGGACAGTCTATCCGCTTGCATCGGGCTTCCTATCGCCAACACGCAAATGTATATTTTGGATGAGAGCTTGCAGCCCGTGCCGGTTGGCGTGCGCGGGGAAATGTATATCAGCGGAGCGTGTCTGGCCCGGGGCTACCGCAACAATCCGGAGCTGACCGCCGAGCGGTTCGTAGACCATCCGTTCCGGCCGGGCGAGGTCATGTACCGGACGGGGGATTACGGCTGCCGGCTGCCGGACGGAAGCGTCGAGTACCTTGGGCGGCGCGACGATCAAGTGAAGCTGAACGGCATCCGGATCGAAATGGGAGAGATCGAAGCCGCGTTGAACGGGCATCCGGCGGTCAAAGAAGTCGCTGTTCTGGTCCGGCAGGTCGCGTCCGCCTCCGTATCCGGCAAAGCCCTCTGCGCCTATTACGTCGCGGATCGGGAATTGGATGCCGCGGAGCTGCGCACGCTGCTGTTGATTCGGCTGCCCGCTTACATGATCCCGGCTCATTACATGAGGCTGGACGCTTTTCCGCTGACGTCCAGCGGCAAACTGGATCGGAAGCGGCTCCCGGAGCCTGCGGCGTTCGGCGGCTCGGCAGCGGAGTTCGTTCCCCTGGAAGGCGAGCTGGAAGAGCTGATGGCTTCCGTGTGGCAGGAGGTGCTGGGAGCAGAAACGGTTGGACGCGAAGACAACTTTTTCCATATGGGAGGAGATTCCATCAAGGCGATCCAGATCGCATCGAGATTGTACCGCAGAGGCTGGGACCTTGAGATGAAGAACATATTTTTGACTCCGGTGCTGAAGGAGCTTTGCCTCGATCTCAAGCTGGCTGACGGGCAGGTGCAGATCTCGCAGGACGCTGTGGAAGGACCGATAGCGGAAACGCCGATCGTACAGTGGTTTTTTGACCGTGACTTCGCTTCTTCGGCCCATTGGAATTCGGCGGTGATGCTGCATTCGGAGACTGCTTTGGACGAAACCGCCTTGAAGCGGGCGCTGGAAAAGCTGGCCGAGCATCATGACGTGCTGCGGTCCGTGGCGAGGGGCGAAGGGGGCCGCAAGCAGCTTTATAACCGGGGACCGGCGGAGCAGCCGCTGATCGGTTTCGAGGTCGTGGCTCCGGACGGCGGCGATTCGATGGAATCGGCCGTTCTGGCGCACGCCAATCGGCTGCACGAGAGCATCGATCTGGCGAACGGTCCTCTGATGAAGACCGCCTTGTTCCGGACGCCGCAGGGCGATCTTCTGCTGCTCGTCGCTCACCACTTGGTGATGGATTGGGTGTCGTTGCGAATTGTGCTGGAGGATTTGGAAGCGGCTTACGAGCAGGCGCTGAACCACGGGGACATCGTCATGCCGCCCAAAACGCATTCGTTCCAAGCTTGGGGGGAGGCTTTGCAACAGTACGCCCGGAGCGGCGAAGTGCTGCGCGAGGTCGATTATTGGGCGGCCGTCGAGAGTACGCCGTGCGTGCCTGTGCCAAGGGACTTCGAGGCTACGGGCGACCGGATGAAGGACGAGGCTCAAGTGATGATCACGCTGCCGCCGGAAGAAACGGAGCGGCTGCTGAAGCAAGTCCACCGCGCTTACAATACGGAAATCAACGATATTTTGCTGACCGCCTTGGGCCTGACCTTGAAGGAATGGATGAACACGAACCGGATCGTGATCCATCTGGAAGGGCACGGTCGGGAGAGTGTCATCAAGAATATGAACATTACCCGCACGGTCGGCTGGTTTACGTCGCAGTTTCCGATCGTGCTGCCGATGGAGCACACGGATGATTTGGGCTACCAGATCAAATCGGTCAAAGAGCATTTGCGGCAGCTGCCGAATCACGGGATCGGCTATGGCTTGTTGAAATATATCACGCCCCGGGAAAGCGTGCCGGGCTTGACGTTCACGCAGCAGCCGGACATCTGCTTCAACTACCTCGGTCAGATCGATACTGATCTGCGCAATCGGTGGTTCGGTCCGTCGCCGTGGCCGGTCGGCCGTCCGATAAGCCCGGAAGCCGAGCGAATGGCTTCGCTCTTCATCACGGGCTATGTGCAGGACCGGAGGCTTCACATCGCGATGGATTATAACCGCACGCATTACCGTCACGACACGATCGCCGCTTTGCTGGACAAGCTCCAAAACCGCCTGCTGGACCTCATCCGCCACTGCGGGGAGCAGACCGCCGCCGAAGCCACGCCCAGCGACTTGGGCTATAACCGGCTGACGCTGCAAGAGCTGGATCAGCTGAATGATCTGGTCGATACGATCGAGTAGCCTCTCCGGCTGCGGCGCTACAGGAGGAGATGTCTATGAATCCAAAGGACAAAATCAAAAAAATCTACCCGCTGGCTCCTTCGCAAGAAGGGATGTATTATTTCTGGCTCTCGGATAAGGAGTCCCGGCTGTCTTTTGTACAGATCGAGGCGGTGCTGCGGGGAGAGCTCGACGTCTCCCTGCTGGAGCAAAGCATGAACGCCCTCGTGAAGCGCTACGATATCCTGAGAACGGTATTCGTCCACGAGAATTTGCCGCGTCCGCTGCAGGTGGTGATGAAGGAACGGAAGTTCCGCCTGCGCTTCGAAGACGTGTCGGAGCTGTCGAAGGAATCGCAGGAGGCGTATCTGCGCCGATGGAAGCAGGCGAACAAAGCGCAGGGCTTCGACCTCGCCAAAGATTTTCTCGTCCGAATGGCCGTGTTTCGGACAAGTCCGCTAGAGTACCGTTGGATCTGGTGCAATCACCATATTATTTTGGACGGTTGGTCGTTCGGTCGGGTGTTCCGGGAGCTGCTGGACAATTACCGCCTGCTGCAAGACAAGCGGGAGCCTGTGACCGTGGAAGCGTCCCCTTACAGCCATTATCTGGAGTGGCTGGAGAGACAAGATAAGGAAGCGGGGATCGCGTATTGGCAAAAGACGTTGGCCGGATTGGAGCGGTCCCGGAGCGGCTTTCCTGTGATCAAGCAGGCCCACGCTTCCGCTTCGGGCTCTGCAGGCAAGTCAGCCGTTAAGTCTGTGCTCAAGAGCGTCAACGCGGAGCTGGGTTCAGCCCGGCTGGACCGGTTGCAGCGTCTCGCCGGAGCGTGTCAGGCGACGATCAATTCTGTGTTTCAGGCGGCATGGGCGATTGTGCTCCGGCAGTACATGCAGAGCGACGATGTCGTGTTCGGCTCTGTCGTATCGGGAAGGCCTGCCGAGGTGAAGGGGATTGAAGAGATGGTGGGGCTCTTCCTCAATACGATCCCTGTCCGTATCCGGCTGCAGCCCGGGCAGACCTTCGCCGAATGCCTCAAGCAGGTGCAGCGGCAATCGCTGGAGTCGAAGGCGTACGATTTTGTCCCCCTGCAGGAGATGAATCAGGCGACCGATGTGAAGTATCGTCTGCTGGATCATCTGATGATCTTCGAAAATTTCCCCCTCGACCGGAGGTACGTGGACAATGTCGAGTCGAAGGACGGCTTAGGCTTCGAGTTCGCGGATTTTTGCGCCGCAGAGGAGACGCAGCAATTCAATGTCTACGTCTATCCGCAGGAAGCCGCCGTGAAGTTTAACTTCAACGCGTCGTTGTATGAGCCGTGGCTGATGGAGCAGCTCAAGGACCAATTCATCGGCGTGCTGGATCAGATTATGGCGGACGAAAGCATCCCCATCGGCCGGATCGAAGTGCTGACGCCGGGGGATAAGCAGAAGCTGCTGGGAGGCTTTTTCCAGTCGGTCCGGTACGAGCAGGCGGATCGGACGCTTCATGTCTGCTTCGCGGATCAGGTCCGCAAGACGCCGGATCACCCGGCCTTAATCTGCGGCGCTCACACGCTGACGTACCGCGAGCTGCACGAGCGTTCCAATCAACTGGCCCATGTGCTGCGGAGCAGAGGGGTGCAGCCTGACGACCGCATTGGTATGCGCGCGGAACGTTCCGTGGAGATGATCGCAGGCATGCTTGGCATCCTGAAAGCGGGCGCGGCCTTCGTCCCGATCCCGCCGGACTATCCGGCCGACCGGCAAGCCTATATGATCGCCGACAGCGGCATGAAGCTGCTGCTGACGACTTCGCCGCTGGGGGAGATTTCTTTTGCCGGGGAATGCATCAATCTCAGGGACCCGGAGCTTGACCGCGCCGACCGGGAGGAGCTGTTGTCGCTTTCGAGCAGCCACCATTTGGCTTATGTGATCTACACCTCCGGGACGACCGGGAAGCCGAAAGGCGTCTTGATCGAGCATCAGGGAGTGGTCAATACGGTTCTGGCTCGCCAAGTGGAATACCCGTTCGACGGGACGGCCCGGGTGCTTCAATTGTACTCGTATGCGTTCGACGCCTTCCTGTCCTGCTTGTTTACCCCGCTGCTGTCGGGCTCGACGGTGGTGCTGTCCACGGATGAGGAAGCGCGGAATCCGCTGGCGCTACGCGACCATATTCGCGACCGGCAGGTGACGCATCTCGACTGCGTGCCCAGTGTGTATACGGCGCTGGTCGAATGTCTCGGCAAGGAGGACGCCCGTTCCTTACGCGTGGTGACGTTGGGCGGGGAACGGCTGCCCGCCAAGCTGGTGAGGCGGAGCAGGAAGCGGTTCCCGCATATCGAGCTGGTGGACGAATACGGTCCGACGGAGAACAGCATCGTGACGACGCTGGAGCGGAACGTCGCGCCGGACCGCCCTTTATCTATCGGCAAGCCGCTGCCCAACACCCGCGTCTATGTATTGAACGACGAACACGGCTTGGTCCCGGTTGGCGTGAAGGGCGAGCTGTGGATCGCGGGCAGGGGGCTGGCGAGAGGCTATCTGAATCTCCCGGAGCGGGCGGCCGCGTCGTTCACGGCCGATCCGTTCTATCCCGGGGAGCGCATGTACCGTTCTGGAGACCTCGCCCGTTGGCTGCCGGATGGGCGGCTGGAGTATATGGGAAGAAAAGACGAGCAGGTCAAAATCCGGGGCTACCGCATCGAGCTCGGAGAGATCGAAAGCGTGCTTAGGAGCCATGAGCGGCTGAACGACGCAGCGGTGACGGCCTGGGACGGGGCGAGCGGCGATACCGTGCTGTGCGTCTATTACGTTTCTGCGGCCCCGGTCTCTGCGGAAGAGCTTAAGGCGTTTGTCGCGGCGCGATTGCCGGCTTTCATGGCGCCGTCTCATTATACGGAGCTCAGCGAGATGCCGCTGTCGTCCAATGGCAAAATCGACCGCGGGGCGTTGCCGCAGCCCAACGTGACGGCTCGGGAATCGTCGGAGGCGCAGGCGCAGGCCATCCCGAGCAATCCGTGGGAGCAACGGCTGGCGGTTGTGTGCGGGGAAATTTTGGAGAGGCCGGAGATTGGCGTCACGGACGATTTCTTCGAAGCGGGCGGCAGCTCGCTCCATGCGATGCTTCTCGTGTCGCGGGTCCAGCACGATTATCGGGCGGAGCTTCCGCTGCACGTCATTTTGGAGTCGTCCACGATCCGGGGGATGGCCGCCTTTTTGATGGATAACAACAAGGCGGAGCCTCTTCCCATCGTACGGTTGAACAAAAAGGATCGGCGCAAAACGCTTTTCTGCTTCCCGCCGATGGGCGGTCTCGGGATCGCGTATTATGAGTTCGCCAAGCAGATGGACGACTGCACGATCTATGCGTTGGATTATATCGATCATCCCGACCGGATGGAGCGCTATGTGAAGCTGATTTCCGCTGCGCAGAGGGAGGGCGATTATACGTTCCTGGGCTACTCCGCCGGAGGGAATCTGGCGTTCGAGGTGACCAAAGCGATGGAGGCGGCCGGGTACCGCGTATCCGATGTCATTATGCTGGACGCTTACCGGAGGAGCGAGCCCGTGGCCGATGATACGTTGCAAGAGTTGTGGGAGAGGTTTATCGCCACCCCCGCGATTCGCGAGTTCTATAAAAATTTTCGCATCAACGAACAAGATCTGGAGCGCTTGAAGCAATATTTCTTCTATATTTATTTGCTGGATAATATCGGCACGGTCCAAGCGGACCTGCATGTCGTTCATTCCTCGCAGCCGGAGGACGAGCTTCATCATCCGCCAGTGGATGAGGCCGAGCAACAGTACTGGAATTGGCAAGGGGCCACTTCGGGCCGGGTGGCGTATTATCAGGGCGTCGGGGGACACGAACGGATGCTGGAACCCGAGCATATGCAGGCGAATGTGGGGATTATTAAGGGTATTTTGGGGTCGGCGGTTGTGCGGTAAGGCAGGCAGGCTTGAAGGCTCGCATCGGGGGTTCGCTCCCGGTGCGGGTTTTCTTTTTGCGGGGGGCGCGGGCTACATGAGCCCGTTTTCCCGTAGGCTGAAATGCTTTCCGTCCGCGACGATAATATGGTCCAGCAGCTCGATGCCGAGGATTTCTCCGGCGTTTTTTACTCGTTCGGTCAGCTCTAAGTCTTCCTGCGACGGTGTCGTGTCTCCGCTCGGGTGGGCATGGGCCAGAATGATGCTGGCGCTGTTGCTCAATATGGCGGATTTGAACACTTCCCTCGGCGTGACGAGTGCCGCATCAAGGGTTCCGATGGAGACGACTTCGAGCGCGGTTATTGTGTTTCTGATGCTTAGGCAGATGAGCAGGCAGTATTCGCGATCGACGTCGCTTAGGTACTCCGTTACGAGCTTATACGCGTCTTCGGGGCAGCGGATTTTGTTGGTTTTATAAGGGAATGTCGATTCGCGAACCATGCGTAAGCTGATCACGTTGAGCCGTTTCATCGTGGTTGGCTCCGAGTGAGTATGGTGGGTAAATTCATTTCTTCAAGCAACCTTTCTAATGAAAATGTTGTAAGCAGTTTGTATTCTGTAAAAAGAATTAAAGGCTACTGATACGTTGATACTCGTAATTACGTCAAGTAGGTTAAAGTGTAGCTGGCGCTTACTTCAATGAGTTTGTGACTAAGGCTGGGGTTGTGAAGGCCTTCTTTGTCGCTGTTTCCTCGCACATTAATAAGTCAACCTAGATGTGGTATAATTGGGAGAGAAAAATACTGCACATTTCCAATTATACTCGTATTTACGAGAAAGTAAATATATTTTTCGTATTTACGAGTTAATTGTTATAAAAAAGGGTGTACCTATGGAAAAATTCGTGTCCTCAAAAGAAATTGTCGAACGTATTGAATATTTGATTGAATCCAACAACATTCCCAAGGGTGATTTTCTGAAGGAAATGGGAATTAGCTCGGGCAACATGGGGGATTGGAAAAGTGAGCGGTCGACCCCCAACATCCATAAACTGGTTAGAGTCGCGGAGTATTTTAAAACCTCCTTGGATTGGTTGGTTACTGGTAAAGACCGATCTGCAAAAGAGGGCGACTTGCTGGGAGAAAGTATCCAAGCGAGCGACTCTGTTCATGAGCTTTCGGAGGATGAACAGGCGTTTATCCGTGAGTATATTGAATTTACTGGTTATCGGAAGCAGGGTAAGAGGGAATAAAAGTTTGCGTAAAAATCATACTCAATGAAAAAGCAAATGGCAATTTCCATGCAAGGAAGTACTGTGCCTAAATTAACTCCAGCGATACTAAAAGAGCTGGAAATCAAGCTGGACCAACAATAGACAAAGTGAGGAATGCAACATGGCTGAATTAAACTCAAGATTATTTAGTGCCGCAGACAACCTGCGAAGCAAGATGGATGCATCGGAATACAAAAACTACTTATTAGGATTGATCTTTTACAAGTACTTATCTGATAAGTTATTAGAAAAAGTAGTTGAAATAGCAGATGAATCGTTAGAAGAATACAACACACAAGAAAAGCAAACTCAATTGTATAGGGATTTATTAGCAGATAGAGAGATAAAAAATGACTTGATTGAAACATTAGTGGATACATTAAATTATGATATTGAACCACAGTATTTATTTAATGTATTAGCCACTCAAGCCAAACAAAACACGTTTCAGTTGAATGACTTGAATAAAGCCTTTATCGATTTGTCTACGAAATATGATCAATTTAATGGATTGTTTGATGATGTGGATTTGAAATCAAAAAAATTGGGATCAGATGATCAACAGCGAAACATTACCATTACAGAAGTACTGAAGAAACTAAATAATATCGATGTGATGGGACATAATGGCGATGTCATTGGGGATGCCTATGAGTTCCTAATTGGTCAATTTGCCTCAGAGGCTGGTAAGAAGGCTGGAGAATTCTATACACCTCATGAAGTTTCTGACATGATGGCTCGTATTGCTGCAATCGGTCAAGAAGACAAAAAATTGTTTAGCGTATTTGACCCAACGATGGGCTCAGGTTCCTTAATGTTGAATATTCGAAACTATATTAACCATCCAGATAGTGTAAAGTATCATGGGCAAGAACTAAATACTACGACCTATAATCTAGCAAAGATGAACTTGATCTTGCATGGTGTTAATAAAGAAGATATGCGTTTACACAATGGAGATACATTGAACAAAGATTGGCCGACAGATGAGCCTTATACTTTTGATGCTGTCCTTATGAATCCACCCTACTCTGCTAAATGGTCCGCAGATGAAACATTCTTAGATGATTCGCGCTTCAATCGTTACGGGAAGTTAGCGCCACAATCAAAAGCTGACTTTGCTTTTCTTTTACATGGGTTCTATCATTTGAAAGATTCGGGAACAATGGCCATCGTCTTACCGCATGGGGTACTGTTCCGTGGGGCTGCAGAAGGTGTGATTCGAAAGAAATTATTGGAAGATGGCAGTATATATGCCGTCATTGGTATGCCAGCAAACTTATTCTTTGGTACATCGATTCCAACAACAGTCATCATCTTGAAGAAAAATCGTAGCACTCGTGATGTGTTATTTATTGATGCAAGTAAGGAGTTTGTTAAAGGAAAGAACCAAAATAAACTTTCCAAAGAACATATTGATAAGATTGTCGAAACGTATAAGAAGCGAGAGAATGTGGAGAAATATGCCCACATTGTAACCTTTGATGAAATTAAAGAGAATGATTTCAATTTGAACATTCCTCGATACGTAGACAACTTTGAGGAAGAAACGTCTGTTGATATGGCTACAATTGGCTCAACAATTCAAAAGATTCGAAAAGAAAAAGCAGATCTAGAATCTAGCTTATATGACAGGATTTTTTCGCTACAATTTGATGAAGAAAATGCTGAATGGATTAAGGGTGCATTAGAGGTGTTTAATCGTGAGAAATAAGAATACACCAGAAATCCGATTTCCAGAATATAGTGGGGGTTGGGAAGAGCGTAAGATCGGAGAATTTTTAAAAGAAAGTAGAATACCAGGAACAAATGGTCTTGAGGCAAAAAAATTAACAGTAAAACTTTGGGGAAGAGGCGTCATTCCAAAAGATGAAATTTATCAAGGAAGTGAAGAAACCAAATACTATATTCGGAAAGCAGGCCAATTTATTTATGGGAAGTTAGATTTTCTCCATCAAGCTTTTGGAATTATTCCTGATAAGCTAGATGGCTATGAATCAACATTAGATTCACCTGCGTTTGATATCGCAGATAATCTTAACTCATTTTTCTTTCTTGAATATGTATCAAGAAAACAATTTTACCTGTATCAAGGAACAATTGCTAATGGTTCTCGAAAAGCTAAAAGAATTCACTCAGAAACATTTTTAGAGATGCCTCTGATAGTTCCAACAGTGGAAGAACAAACTGATATAGGAAATTTCTTTAAAAATCTAGACGATACAATCGCTCTTCATCAGCAAGAACTAAGCATCCTCAAACAAACAAAACAGGGATTCTTGCAAAAAATGTTTCCAAAAGAAGGCGAGTCCGTGCCAGAGGTTCGTTTCTCAGGATTTACTAGAGAATGGGAACAGCGTAAGTTGGGAGATTTAATAAACACTATGCATGGTGGCGCATCAATTGCTCCTGATGATTATCAAGAAGAGGGTGTACCAACTGTCCCCAAAGGTGCTGTAAATTCTTCTGGAATTGCTGATTTATCTGGAAGTAAATTTGTATCAGAAGATTTTTATCAAAAAAATATAAACCCGGATTTCGAAAGTACGACTCTATGAAAACGTGAAAAGGGCTCCGAATCTTTGGTAGAATGGTGTTTGTCCAAACAACATCAGCCAAAGAGAGGAGCACCTTTAAGGTGAAGTCTAACACATCCATTAGTAAAATCAAGAGCGAATTTTCACTGCAAAACGCAACAAGCTTCGGAGGCGTCAAAATCTTTCTGGCCTATCTCGAAAAAATCAAGCTGGCGCAAGCGATGAGCAGCCTCTCCGGCGGCAAAGCGCACAATTCGATTTTCCCTATTCATCGCATTCTGCTCTATCTCGTCGTAGGTTGGATGCTTGGCTGCGAGCGGATTTTTCATTTTCGCAAACTGCAACATGACGCCTTGCTGAACCGTTTCCTAGGCGGACGTTGTCCGCATTATAGCTTGTTGTATAAGGAACTGGGAAGGCTAGGCCGGTCGTGTCCGCAACTGGCGACTGAGCTGCGGGCGCTCAATCAGGAAATCATCCGTCCCTGCTTGCCGGTTAACATCATTCTCGATCTGGATTCCACGGTAGAGACAGTATACGGCCATCAGGCCGGTGCAGCCAAGGGCGCCAATCCGCACAAGCCCGGTCGCAAGAGCTACCATCCGCTGCTGGCCTTTGAAGGACAAACCCGCTTGAATCTGAATGCGGTCCTTCGGCCGGGCAACACTCATTCCTCCACCAACGCCGCTGACTTCCTGCAGCAAACCTTCGAGCTTCTTGGCGAGCGCAAGGTGAAGTATGCCCGGTTTGACAAAGGCTTTGGCGGCGAAGACTTCTATAGCATGTGGGAAAGCAAAGGAATCGGTTACGTCGGCAAGCTCAAATGGACCGAACGGCTTTCCAAGGAAGTTCAGGCTTGCCGCTATTGGACACGTTATGTCGACGGAGAGTGGATCATCGAAGGAATTACCTTGATCTACAAAGCAACGTCCTGGAAGAAGGCTCGCCGTGTGGCGGTGATCCGCAAGGCGCAAGCGTTCGAAAACGATCAAGGCCGATTCGTGTTTGATACAGACTGGCAATACGAAGCGATCGTCACCAACCTGGAGTGGGAGCCAATTGATCTGTGGCGCTTCTACAACCAGCGCTGCTGTATGGAAAACTACATCAAGGAAGTCAAGAACGGATTCTCCATCGATCGCATCGCCACAAGCGATTTTAAAGCAAATGAACTGGACTTGCTAATCAAACTGCTTGCCTATAATCTGTTTGAACGCTTCAAGCGCGATTGCTGCGAGCCGGTTCATCGGGGATACTCGATTGCCAGATTCCGTTTGGAATTCTTCCACTGTGCCGCTACGATCATCCACCACAGTCGAGCCGTTGTGCTCAAGCTGGCAAAAAACTTTGCCAACCGGTACGCATGGAAGCGCATTGAGGCGAGAGTGACCCTACTGGAATGACGATTCCCATAATCTAACATGGAAACCGCGCAGCCTCTTGAATGGGGAAGGGGAAGAACTATCCACAATTTATGAAATGGACTCTAACACGCTGGGAAATACCCTTCTTTTTACAGTGTACATGACGCTCGTTTTATGTACGAACCTTGCTACAAAGCACTTTCGAAATTTCGGATAAAAACAAGTGTTTATTCAGGTGACTTGGTAACTTCCCTCAGAGACTTAGTACCAACGGCTCCCAATATGGGAAGAATTGTTAAATTAATTGGGGATAGTAAAGAATATTTAATGCCACAAGGAGTTTATTGTTTGCTACTTGAAGAAGGCGTTGATGAGAACTTCATAATTGCTTTTTCAAATTCGGATAAATTTCGGAAAATTATTTCACAAGAGAAAAATGGTTCAACTCAAGTCCATATCCGAAATTCAGAGTATTTAGGAATTAAGCTAAAGGCTCCAGACAGTGAAGAACAAACCCAAATAGGCAACTTTTTCAAACAACTTGACGATACAATCGCTCTTCATCAACGCGAATTAGATGCTTTAAAAGAAACGAAAAAAGCATTCCTACAAAAGATGTTTGTCTAAGCAAATAGAAGAGAGGAAGAACCATGACGAAGATACCTCATAATACTGAAGCTGAAGTAGAACGTCGCCTGATTGAAGTGTTAGGGGAAGGGCGCAATCAATGGAGCTATCGTCCAGATTTAAAATCAGAAGAAGACCTGTGGAAGAACTTACGTCAAAAAATTACGCAAAACAACTTATCAGAAATTGGAGATCGTCCAATTTCTGATAAAGAATTTGACAATATTAAAACAGAATTATTATTGAAAACACAGACCCCCTTCGATGCTGCTAGATGGCTCAAAGGGGAGAATGGAATTGCCCGTATTACGATTGAACGTGAAGATGTATCTTTAGGTTCGATGTCTTTAGTGCTATATTCCAATCAAGACATTGGTGGCGGAATCTCTACATATGAAGTCGTTCATCAGATTGCGAAACAAAAGGCAAACGTTGATGATCGTGATCGCCGATTTGACGTGACACTCTTAATCAATGGGTTACCTATTGTTCAAATTGAATTGAAGCAAGTCAGTGCCAAGGACGGCGTATTCCAAGCCTATAATCAAATTAAGAAATACGCAGAAGAAGGGATGTTTAGAAATAATATCTTCTCTACTCTTCAGATATTTGTCATTTCCAACGAACAAACGACTCGCTATTTTGCCAATGCGATGCCAAAAGACATGCATAAGAAATTTGTCTTTAGTTGGCGGACAACGGACAATCGAAAAGTAGAAAATCTCTATGAATTTGTGAAACAGGTCTTAAATATTCCAGATGCACATCGATTGATTGCCAATTATACGATCGTTAGCGAGGACCAAGACAACAAAACCTTAATGGTATTACAGCCTTATCAAATTCATGCGATTGAAGCCTTGTTTACATCTGCCATGAAACATGAATCTGGTCATGTGTGGCATGCGACTGGTTCAGGAAAAACGTTGACAAGTTTTGTTTCTACGAAATTATTAGCTCGTAAACCAGGTGTAGATCGTACCATTATGCTCATTGACCGAAAAGACTTGGACAATCAAACGACGACTGAATTCACCAAATTTGCTTCCGAGTTTAATACCGGTATCTCTTCTGGTAATGCCAAGTCTAATAGCCTGATTGTCGGAACCGGAAGTGCGAAAGAGCTGAGTAATACTCTACTATCTGATGCCAGTTCCAATACAGTGATTATCACCACTCGTCAAAAATTAGAAGCTGCCTTGCGCTATGCCCAAAGGCAAGAGGAACAAAAAGGCACCCAACGTTTTAAGAAACTGCTGGGGCAGCATATTGTCTTTGTCGTGGATGAATGCCATCGAGCGTTAAGTGCAGAAGGAATTTCCCAAATTCCACATGGTTTGGTTTTACGGGTACGCCGATATTCAAAGAAAATAAAAAACAAGCGAAAGGCCAATTAGCTCGCACCACTCGTGATCAATATGGAGAAGTTTTGCACACGTATACCATTAAGAATGCATTGGATGATGGGGCTGTTTTAGGGTTCCAAGTAGAGCATGAAGATACGATTGAACCTACATCATTAAATAATTATATTTTTAATCAACTTCGTCTAAATGAAAAATACGCTAATTTTAGTGATGATCAAATTAACGATATGATCGATCGAATGGATGGAATAGAGAAGGAAGCCCATCTTGAACCATCTACTTTCGAAAGTGATGAGCATATTCAAAAAGTCATTCATAAGATTTTCCGGCCTGATAATGCCTATATCAAATTTGATTTCCAAAACGGTCGCCCGCAAAAGTCTGCCATCTTAACAACAAGTTCCATTGATATGGCCAAACGCTACTATCAGGCAATCAAGGAAATGACCAAAGATCCAGAATGGTTGACGAAAGAATTTGCCGGACATCCAATCCGAACGGGGCGTACGATTGAAGATCCGGACTTCCCTCGGATTGCCGTCACCTATTCGATACAAGAAAACGAAGATAATTCCAAACAAATTCAAGATGAAATGAAAGAAATTATTAAGGACTATAACGATTATTATAATACAGCTTGGTCGATAGAAGATATTGAACGATATAATGGTGATATCAACAATCGTTTAGCTCGTAAGAAAGCAGAGTTCAAAGAATTTGGGAAACAAATTGATCTTGTCATTGTTGTTGATCGCTTATTGACTGGATTCGATGCACCCACGATTCAAACGTTATTTGTGGATCGAAATTTAAGTTATGCCAATTTGATTCAAGCCTTTTCTCGGACCAATCGTACCTATCCTGGGAAGGCAAAAGGATTAATTGTAACATTCCGAAAACCTTCGATGATGGAGCAAAATGTAAAGGACGCGACGAAGTTATATTCTGAAGCGCAAGAGGAATCCAAGCTTGTTTATCCAACTTATGATGAATCGAAGAAACGCTTCAAAAAAGCTCACAAAACACTGAAAACACTGGCGCCAAATCCAACCGACATTAACGAGCACTCTCCGCTTGAAACTCGGATTGAATTTGTGAAAGCTTTTCAAGAGCTAAATAATGCTTACGAAGCTTTGGTTACGTATGATGATTATAACGATGAAATGGAGAAATCAAAAGTCCTTCAAGAACAGGTCAAGACCTTAGAAGAATATTTTGGCGTGTACAACACGGTTAAGGGATCGCTAGTCGTTGAAGGGGAAGATGGACCTGACCCAAATTTTTCAGACATTGAATTCTATGGAGAAAATGCGGTTAAGATCTATGATATTGACTCAACCTATATTGACCGTTTATTAGAAACGTATTCAGCCAATAATCAGAATATCCGTGACGAGATCGAAAAAGCACTTCAAAAACTGAAAAAATCAGAAATTGTAAAAGAAGTATACCGTGCGATTTTAAACGCCATTGATGCTAAAGAAATAAATTCAGAGGAAGATACTTTTGTAGTGAAACGACGCTTCTTCACCGAATCCTATAATAAAGCGATTGGAGAATTTGCGAAAGCTTGGTTTGTGGATGAAGGGGAGCTGCATTCATCTGCTGTTCAATATGTAATAGGATCAGAGCCTATTCCAAATATCGGGGGAATTATTGACAGTAAGCAATTTGATAAGTTTAAAGCCGTACATCCAGATGCAAAACCGCTAAAATATGGACCAGAAATGAAGCGTCAGTGGAGAAAGACGTTAGATGAAGTCATTGTACCTTTGAAGGATGAATTGAGATAAAGGGGGAAAGAAATGAGGATTATTGACCACATTATAGAGGTTTATAAGAGTAACTCAAATCAATGGTTAGACTATAACGAGATTTACCAAAGACTTGATGTATCTATTTTTGGTCCTAATAAGCATGGAGAACGGGGAAAGAGAAACATCGTATATAGGTTACTTTTAAATTATTCTGATTTATTTGAGGTAGATGAGAACTATAGACCCAAGAAGTTTAGGTTAGCTCTCAATGAAACGGAACATGAAGATGTAAATTTAAAAAAGAAATACACTTCTGGAGAATCTCGTCTATTTCGTAATAATGAAGTGTTTCAAGAAGTGGCGTTTAGTATTGAAGAAGATTTTGAACAAGAGGTTCAAAAGAATCATAAATATATATTCGGTGAAAAGTCGCATTACTACGATATAAAGAAGAAAATTGGTAGCAGAATATGCGATGGATTTGTATACGATGAAGAATTAGGGAAGTTACTGGTCATTGAAAATGAACTTGTTATTCATGATTTATGGGGACACATAATTCCACAAATTATAGAATTTTTTAATGGTATGAATGACGAAAAGACCAAGATGAAATTAAAATACGAGGTGAAATGGAAAGAAGAACATAAATTATCCGTAATAGAGGCTATCGATAAAGCCTCTTATGAAATAGTTGTTGTTATAGATCAGATAACATTTGATATGAAAAAAGCTAGAAAAGACATCAACGAGTTACTAAAACACTTTACCCGGAATAATGATATAAGAATTTATTTTAAGCAATTTAAGGTTTTTTCATCCCCTTCTGGTGAGTTTCTTTACCAGATAACATGACGTAAAATATACATATGATTTGATCCAACCAAAAGAGCCATCTCGTTGTATTGATGGCTCCCCTCTTCTTTAATTTCTTTCCTTCAAAGCTAGTATTTCAGACTCAGGCAATCCCGAAGCTTTAGCGATAATGGAAATTTCCACACCATGTGCCAGAAGTTCTTTAGCCATTTCAAGAGCTTTCTTTCGCTCGCCGCGGGCTTCTCCTTCGGCCAATGCTCGTTCGATCATGGAAGCCTCGTCGTGAAGGAACTTTTGTCTATCCTCGTACAATCGGCGGGCTTCTGCATCCTGACTAAGAAACTCCAATGTATCCATGGCTTTCTTCAATACAGGTTCGTTCATCGTCAGCACCTCCCAATTGGATTTATAATTAAACAAAAGAGTCCCTGACCAGTCAAATTACTGGCGGGACTCTTATTTTCTTATCAGCCGCCCCATCCATTATGATCGAGCAATTGTACGGAAGGCTCCTGCGGCTGCGGTGGTACAATGATTCCACTTAACAAGACCAACCCCATTACTAAAGATAAAAACGCTTTCTTCATAAATCGAACACTCCTTCCACAATGTTTTTGTACCCGATTTTCTGTTGTTCAGTTACGTAATCACTATGTTCCCGGTATAATGAGACACATTTTTCAAAGCCCATGTAATAGTTCATTCTATGCGCCAAATAAAGGGCATATAACAATTCATCAATACCACCGACGATACGATTCTTATTAAAGTCATACTTGGCTTTCTCATACCAGAAATGAAATAATTGAGTTCCATTAATGTATGTTACCTCGGAATTTACAGGTGGAAGCCAAATTGAAAATTTGTTAATAATGTCGTCGGCATCAAAACGAAACTGGTTGGCTGATTCAACAACCGATAAAAGACTCGGTAAAATTTCCTCGCGGTTCTGATCCAAAAAATCTGACAATTCAGGGAGTACTTTGTTATTACCCGTTTTTAATTCGAGATTGTACATATTCGCCTTGCCCCAAATTCGAAACTTTTCAACCTCCTTTTTACCCGTTTCGTCAAGGCACTCGAACCACCCAAGGTCTGAATACGCTGCCACACATTTTTTTGCTTCTTCGTATCGCCCTTGCATGGTGAGGACAAAGCCCTTGATGCGTAGCCCATGACCATAATATACCACTAAATGCCGCTCGGTATGTAGGTTTTTAACAAATTTCTCTTTTTTTAATTCGTCATACACATTTTGGGCCGAAGCATAGAGTTCATTCCCATAGCGCTCTACCCTTTTCCAATCACCCAACGAGTAACATACATTCGCCGTCAGTAACAAAGCATCAAGTCGGGTATCCTCCGGCAATCGAGTGTAAAACGGTTCGAATTGTTCCAGCGCTTCCTTGTTTCCTTCCGAACTCACTCCGACAAGACATTGAAACAACCGCAAGTGGCACAGGAGGAAAGTTTGATCATTACAATCTGTTTCCCGATCAATGATATGACGGTACAGGGGTGCCGCTTCTGCTTTTTTCTCCTCCTTGAAAAGATGTTCCGCTGCATAAAAAAAATGGTCCTTCATTTCCTTTTCCAACCCTACATTTTTCATAAAACCCAAACACTCCCTTCTCTGGATACCATAATATTACATCTAGGAGTTTCAGATAGCAACATAGAGAATTTGAAGGATATTAAGCGATTATCGTCAAAAAATAGATGAAAATCAGAGAATAACAACACGATTTGACAATAACTTACAATTGATGACACGATTTTACACGAATTTTTATTTAATTCATTATATCATCAGACGATCTAGTGCTCCTAATTACTCATAAAAAGGTAATTTTGTCCTATTTAATCGATAGTGTAATTCGTGGTAATTTATAGGAGAAGAATCTAGTCGGCCGACCGTTGTTCAAAAATATCATTTGTAATAGTGCCTATCTTATTATATACACTAGAAAATTAATGTGGTAGAATTTGTATTGGAATTAAAATGTAATTTTGGGAGGCTGTAAAAGTGGTAAAAAGAACATTGGTGTCCTCGTGTTTGGCGTTTGCGCTGTTTGTACTTCCGGTATCATCATTTGCTGCGTCAAGTCAATCTATTGAGCCGTCCTCATCAAAAGAAGCATTGAGCGAGTACCTTAAAGCTGTACAAGCACAAGACGTGGATAAAGTCGCTTCTCTTGTCATTGATAAGAGGTTTTCTAACGATGAAGAAGAAAAAAAAGGTTATAAGGAGATGTTAAAATACAAGAGGGACC
Source organism: Paenibacillus sp. MZ04-78.2 (assembly GCF_024213375.1). Lineage (GTDB taxonomy): Bacteria > Bacillota > Bacilli > Paenibacillales > NBRC-103111 > Paenibacillus_G. Next base: position 36,539 of record NZ_JANAVJ010000047.1, read on the forward strand.
AATTTAATAAGCTTGAAATTTTGGAAGAATCGAACGTTTCTGCTGACGAGGTAAAATATGTTGTATCCGTGTCGGCAAAAGACGGAAGCGAAGAAAACATGCCCCTCACTACCAAGAAAGTAAACGGAAACTGGAGGGTTGTAATTACTCCAGACGATCAAACTAAAGATCCCAAGTACAAAAAGGTGAAGGAAGCAACTGAGAAAGAAGATGTAAAGGCAGATATTCAACTTTCTCCCGAGGTTTTCCAAGCTGTGTCTGAGGATAAAGATGCCCCAAGCGCAAAGCCTAATGTCCTCGGCCTTGATGAGTTATAACTGGTGGAATAGGCTTGAAAGTACTACTTTCTATTCCGACGCTACTTTTGACTTCTCAAAAAGTCAATTGCTACGTGAGCGTCAAATACTCACCACCTTTCAAGAACCTCAAGCTCATGAGAAAATGAAGGTATCTTGAACGGGAGGTTGCCTCATGAGTAAAAGAGATCAACGACAAAACGAGTGGGCGGAACGGATTGCAGCCTATC
>NZ_JANAVJ010000048.1 GCF_024213375.1 Paenibacillus sp. MZ04-78.2
CATCGACAGGTGCCGGGTTTGCCGCCCGAAGGTTGGCCGAGTTTGGCTACAGCGACGAGCAAGTTGAGGAACTGTTAGCGACCGTTTGTTCGCGGTTCCCGATCGATCCGGATATCAAACGGAGTTCCGCTTCTTGACCCGGGGTCCGATGCTCCCACGATGGGAAAAGTGGCCTAAGGGCCTTATTCGCTCCGGCATCCAGCCTATCAGACCCGCCCCCTCCGCCTCAAGCCGCTTTTAGCGGACCTGAACGCGCTCGGGATAAAATACGGTGAGCTGTAGCAGAATCTGCCCCCGGTTCTGTACGCGTCCCGTCCACTTGCGCAGGACATCCATCGTCGCCAGGTAAAGCATTTTTCAGCAGCAATTCGTCCGTAGGGAAGATGCTTACAGACCCGAGCAAGAAGACAACGTATCCCCTTAACAGTAGCTTCAATAACAACACAACGGTTTGATGTCGAGCATTTTTTTACATTTTATCCAGAATGGTTTCCATCCCCTTCCATGCATGCGGGGTTTTCGCGAAGGGAATTCTAACCGGGAAATCGATATAATCCCTTACAGGAGGCCCATCACCCGTGAAAATCGAAACGACCGACTACGAAATCGCATCACTTCACGAGCAGGAAAAAGTCATCGATATCATTCAACAAACGGAAGCGCGGCTGGCTGAATTGACCGGCAGTACGATTACGCTGATTGCTTATTCCAAGACGGAAGGGGAGAAGAAGCTGTGACCGGCAGGAAGGAAGAGGCGTGGCGGCCCCAAGAACCGACCATCGCCCCGGGCATGAATACGCACGATCCACTAGAGGAAAAGGCGACGGAGGAAGAAGCACGGCGCGGAGACGCCACTCTTGTCTCCCGCTTGTACTTGGACAGGACTCCCGAGGACTAGAGCGGTTAAGAGAATCGCAGCAAAAAAAGCAGCCTGCCCGGAGCGTGATCATCCCCAGGCGGGCTGCTGGTTGTAGGCGGCGAAAGCGGAAGCGCTCCGATCAGTCGTCGTTGCCTTGACGATCGTCATTCTCATCGTCGTACTTCTCGCGGTTTTTCGCTTTTTCCTTTTCTTTCTCTTTATCCTTATCTTTCGCCTTATTCTTGCCTTTGCCATGCTCCTTGTCCGCCCCGTGGCCGGCAGGCTCCGGCTTCCCGGCTTGTGCGGGCGGCATACGGACGACTTGGGCGTCGTCTTTCCACTTCACATCGATTTTCCAATCCGGCGAATCATCCTTCAGCTTGAACTGCGTTACCAAGCGCTGCTTGAGCGCCTTCTCCCAAGCGTCTTTCTCCGACGGCAGCCCCTGCAGCAGCAGTAGAAGCAACTGCTCCGCCTGCGCTCCGTTCAGATGAACCACCGCACGATCCTTGGTTTGGATATAAATGTCGGCCTCATCGCCCTTGTCCGTCTGCTCCTGCTTTACCTTCAAAGCCAGCTCCCGGCTTTTCAGCTCCAACGACAGCCGCTCCCAAGGCCAGCTCCCGTTTTCCACCGGCTTAGCCGGTTTCGCGCCAGCCGGACGGTCGACCGAAGCCGCAGGCGTATGTGCCGGACCGGCTGGCGGTACGGAGGACGTGCTGCCGGAAGGCGCAGGCGCGGCTGGCTCCGTCGATGCGCCGGAGCCTTGCGCCGCTGCCGCGTTCGGCACGGTGGCCGGCGGGGCCGGACTCTGCGGCGCAGCGGCTTGTTCGGGCGCTGCCGCCTTAATGTAAGCGGCTTGATTTTTGCTGTTCAATATAATTTCCAGCGAATCGCCCGGCTTCAAATCCGTGATCGCCGCTTTTTGCAAATTGCGATACACCCACACGTCTGATGTCAGCGGGTAGACTTTTTCCGTTCCGTCGTAAGACACTTTGATTTGTTTATTGCCGTCCGTCAAGCCGACGAACCGTCCCTTGGCTTCTGTCGATATTTCAGCCGATACGGGCGCATCTCCCACCCAAGTGACGCCATAAATCAGCCCGCCCAAAAACGCGGCGGCAATAACCCACACGACCGTTTTTTTAAGTTTCCCCATCGTTTCTCTCCCCTGTAACGGGCATTGAAAGCTGTCGCCCGTAGTTTTCCGAACAGAGTTCGTTATAGGCTTCGGGCTTTCATGCCATTTTCAGGGGATGCGGATCGAACCAGGCCTTTAGACCGAGTCCCAACGGTTGGCGGATGCATGCAGCCGGGGATGCGTGACCGGACTCCCCTCCGCGCTCACGAACCAGCGGATCTTTTTGATCCACGTCTCGAACGAGTCATAGCTCGCGAGCAGCCCTGCTGTCGTCCCGGTCACCCAGACGAAATGGGGAGCGGCGTATTTTTCTTCCAGGAATCGGAACGCCGTGTCAACGGGAGTATACTTTTTGCGCTTGCCCTCGAACGGTTCGACGACATAATCGACATCCGTGTCCGAAGCGGCGAGCAGCGCCTGCAGCGCTTCGACCCTCCGGTGGTAAGGAGCTACGGAACGCCGTTTCTCCATGCGCCGGACCGTCTCCTCATGCAAAGGGTAAAACACTACCTTGGCGATGCCGCGCCCGCTGGCCAACGCAAGGACGCGTACGAGTTCCTGCTCCGTATAGTCCTCGAACGCATCGTAAATCCACAAGCTTCCGCGGTCCGTGTCCCGCTCATTCGGCGGTTCATATCCGAACGGAGCTTTGCCCGTCTGTCTTGCCATCCGGCCCCTCCTCTCGTCGCTTGCAGAAATGGGATTTCACTTAGTATGCCTTTCGGAAAAAGAGAATATTTTCCGGGCAGGCTGCGCACGTTAAGCATGAACCGGCGATAAAGCTTATGAAGAAAGGGGGAAACGGCATGTCGGAAAATAAAAAGCACGAAGGCAATTACGAAAGCACGGCTTCGATGGAAGCCGACAATCAAGATATGGAATTCGTAAACGATACGCTCAATCAAGTGAAAACGACGGTCAATCAGATCGGAGCCACCCAGAAGGAGAAGGAATAGTGCGGCCCGCTATGCCGTTAGCCGCGTACGGTAAGCCAAGCCGCCCGCACAAGCTGCCATGCTTCCAGCTTGGCCGCTTGCGGCATAGCCCGCGCCGGACTCGACGACGGCAGCAGCTTATAGCTCCTGCCGTCGTCCGCGGCCTCCTTCATGACCTGCCTGCGGTACAGGTCCGCCGCCGTGCTGCCGTTGAAGAAAACATGGCGGATACCCGGATACGCCGCGTAGAACTCCGCGAAGTCGTTGGCCTCCGGACGGCGGATCGCCGTGTCGAGACTGCCTTCGCGCTCGCACGCCGCGAGCACGTCCCACAACGCTACGCCGCGGGATAACGCGAAGCGGAGCCGCTCCTCGTATGCCGCAGCCGGCTCCCCTCCGTCCAGCAGCGCGTAGAGAAGCGGCCAGAAGCCGTTGCGCGGATGGCCGTAATACTGCTGCGCCCGCAGGGACGCTTCCCCCGGCATCGATCCGAGAATCAGCAGCCGGCAGCGCTCATCCGCAACCGGCGGCAAGCCGGTCAAGCGGGGACGTTCCTTATCTGCCGCCATCAATGCATCGCCTCCCGTTGATTCGTTTCACATCCAAGCAGCCTCATTGTAGCACAGCTGCCCCGCACAGGATCGAAAAAAGGAATCCCGCTTATGGCATGGGATTCCCTCTCTTGTTTATAGCGGTTACGTTACAGCTTTGGCCACGGGTCCAGCTTTTCCTGCAGCGCCCGTTCCAAATAGGGCTCCGCCTGCAGGAAGTTCCGGAAGTCCCGGTACTCCTCCGTCAGCTTGGCCAATTCGGCGGGTTTCGGCGGCTGGACGCTGCGGACGGCCCGGATTAAAATATTTTTCGGCGTGTGTTCCAAGTCGATGAATTCCAGCAACTGCGTCTTATAGCCCACCAGCTCAAGCAGCTTCGCCCGGATCGCGTCCGTGGCCAGCGCGGAAAACCGCTCCTTCAAAATACCGTGCTGCAGCAGCGGGCCGAGCACGTCGCTATGCACCTGCCGGAACAGCTCGTGCTGGCAGCAAGGCACCGACAAGATGACTGAGGCGCCCCAGCGAACCGCCTTCTCCAGCGCCGCATCGGTCGCCGTATCGCAGGCATGCAGCGTTACGACCAGGTCGACCTGCCGCAGCTCGTCATACTTGGCGATGTCGCCGACGAGGAACCGCAGCCCGTCATAACCGAGCTTCTCCGCAAGCGCGCTGCAGTGCCGGATCACATCCTCCTTGAGGTCGAGGCCGACGACGCGGAGGTCGAAGCCCTGCATCTCCTTCAGAAAATGATACATCGCAAACGTCAAATACGACTTGCCGCACCCGAAATCGACGATGGTGAGCGTCCGGTCCTTCGGCAAATGCGGCAAAATATCGGCGATCATTTCGACAAACCGGTTGATTTGGCGGAACTTGTCGTATTTCGGAGCAAGCACCTTCCCCTGAGCGTTCATAATTCCGAGCTCGATCAGAAAAGGAACGGGAACGCCTTCTTCCAGCACATAGTTCTTTTTCCGGTTATGGGCGGGCGCTTCGCTCACCGCTTGCTTGGTCGGCGGCTTGCGGAGAATGCCGAGCTTGCCTTTCTTGCTGACCAGCACCTGATAATCCGCCTCGCCCGTCTGCAGCAGCCCTTGCCGGAACTGCTCGGCCAGCAGCGTGTTCAGCTTCGCCTCCGCCGCTTCCGGGGCCAAATTCTCGTGCAGCACCTTCGGGCCGCAGAAGGAGCTGAATTGATAGTGCAAAGCCCCCTTGAGCTGTACCGGCTTCACCGTTACCTTCGTGCAGCCGTCCAGATCGCTTCGCCGCACCTGACTCAGCGTCGCTTGGATCAGCGTCCCCTCCTGAAACAATCGGCCTGTTAATTCCGTCAATTCCCGCTCTTGCATCCTGTTTCACGTTCTCCAATCCGTTTGTCCTTGATTTACATTCCGGTGCAACCGGACGATCTAATCGTCGTCCTACTACGGAGGCCGGAGCCTCCCATCCCTTTTCATCCCATTATACCCAAACGACGCAAGGAAAAGCGACCTGTCCAAGCGATTTTCATTCCAGCTCTATTTATTGTGGAACCACGCAACAAGCAATGCGGCAAAAGCAATGAGACTACTGATCCAGCCGGGGTAAAGCTGCCTGTTGGCCAGCCGTTCTTTTTCAATCCGTTCGAGACGTTCGTCGCGGGCGCGCAGCATCTCGTTTATTTCCACACGGGATATATAGTTGCCATGCCACTTGTCCAGCTTTTCCTCCATGCGCGTAACGGCGACTTCGATGTTCTCGAGCCGGGTTTCAGCCTTCATTAAACGCTCCCCGTCTTTATTCGGACTCGCATTCATTGTTTTTGTCACTCCTTTGCCAGGCAGCGCCGCGAGCGGTCTGCCAACTGGGTTCCGCTCTACAGTATATGCGACAAGCCTTCCCGCCGAAGCGACGATTACACAACGGCAGCGGGTAATCAGTCCGTTTCTGACAAAAAAAGGCACGGCTTCCTGCGTATCTGCAAGTCGCCATGCCCTTATCCGGGACGCTATTTTCCCAAAAACGATTCCAGCATCCAAACGTGCTTCTCCAGCTCGCTGTGGATCGCAAGCAGCATGTCGCCGGTCGTCTCGTCGTCCGCCGCTTCGGCAATCGCCATCCCTTCCTTCAGCTCCCCGATCAGCGTTCCGAAGTCGTTGGCGATGGAACGGACCATCTGTTCGGCATTCTCGCTGCCGGAAGCCTCGTGCAGGGTCGCTTTCTCCAAAATTTCTTTCATGGTGGCGACCGGCTGCCCTTTGAGCGCCAGCAGCCGCTCGGCCAAATCGTCCACATGAAGGGCCGCCTCGTTATACAGCTCTTCGAATTTCACATGCAGGGTGAAAAATTGCGGTCCCTTCACATACCAATGGTAGTTATGGAGCTTGATGAACAGCAGGCTCCAGTTCGCTATCTGGGTGTTCAGCACTTCCGTTATGCTTTTGGACATGGGTCGTTCCTCCTTGAATCGCGTTCTTTTCCAGCTTATCCCTAGTTAATATGAAAAACGGAAGCGACTTTTATACATCGCGCCGAAGGAATCGGCTACGGGTCGTTCGTGGCGACGGGCTCAGGCGGTACCGCGAACCGGACAAAGAATGCCGTGCCCTCCGGTCCGGTCTGCCACGTCAGCCTGGCTCCGTGCCGGGCGGCGATACTGAAGCAGACCGCCAGACCGAGCCCCGTCCCCTGCTCCTTCGTCGTAAAGAACGGAGTCCCGACCTTGGCCAGCACGTCCTTGTCCATGCCGTGGCCCTGGTCGCAGACCGCCAGTACGACCTCCGACTCTTCCGTGTAAGTGGCGATTTCGAGCCGCCCTCCGGCGTCCATCGCTTCGAGCCCGTTCAGCGCGAGATTCAATACCATCTGCCGCATCTCCTTCTCGTCGAGCTCCAGCTCGGGACACGAATCGAGCCGCAGGTGAAGCTGCTTATCGGCCAGTGTCGCCTCTGCTTGAATAAGCGGACCGATGGCCTCGATCACCTGAGCCAGATTTTGCGGACGGCGGTCGGTGGTTTTGTTTTTGGCCAGCGCCAAAAACTCGCTGATAATCCCGTTGGCACGGTTCAGTTCCTCCACCATAACGTCCATAATGTCCTTGGGCGGAAGGGTTTTCTTCGCGCTCATTAGCTGGAGAAAGCCGCGGACGGTCGTCATCGGATTGCGGATTTCATGCGCGATGCCTGCGGCCATTTCTCCGATCAGATGCAGCCGGTCCAGCCGCGCCATTTCCCTCTCCAGCTCCGCCCGGTCCGTAATATCCGTAATGACCGCCAGCACGCACGGCACATCCGGCGTCTCAATGATCTCCGTGGACAACAGTCCTGTCCGCCGCTCGCCCGCCTTGGTTACATACTGTACCTTCACGTCCGTCACCGTATCGGCGAAATCCACAGGGGCCGTCTCGAACAGCCCTTCGTCCGAGATGAGCGTCATCTGCAGATTGGCGGCTCCCGACGTCATTTCTTCATACGTGTATCCCGTATGCTTCATCCAGCTCTCGTTGACGTCGAGATACGTCCGGTCGCTTAACGATTGAATCGCCATCAGACAAGGCGTCGCCTGAAAAATCGTATAAAACCGCTCCTGCGATTCCCGGGCATCCTGCTCCATGCGCCGCCGCTCGTTCGTATCCTGAATATATAAGCTGATGCCGAGCGACGACGGGAAAGCCCTCACCTCGACCCAGCTTTCCGTCAGGTTCGAATAAAATTCCGCCCGCTGCGGCGCTCGCTCCAAAGCTGCGCGAAGAAACAAATCGTAGCATTTCGAGCGCTCCACCGGCGCATAATCCCAGAACGGCCGGCCCAGCGCTTGCTCCTTCACGATGCGGAGACGCTGCTCAGCCGAACGGTTCATGTAGACGATCGCCCCGTCATGGTCAAGCGCGTAAAACGCATCCGTAATGCTCTCCAAAATATCGTTGATCCGGTCGTACGACCGCATCAGTTGCTCGGTTACCTGATGCCGGCGCCGGATTTCCGCCTGAAGTCTTCCGTTGGCTTCGCGCAGCGCATACGTGCGCTGCTCTACGGCCTGCTCCATGCGAATATACTGCATTTTGCGCTCGGTCACGTCGCGAACCGAGCAGACGTAAATCGTCCGGTCGCCGATACAGGCGCTTCCGATCTGCAGCTCGGCGGGGAACGTCCCGCCGCTGCGCCGCACGGCCGTAACGTCCGTCGCTTCCCTCGTACCGCAATCCGGCAGCAGGGAGCCGCTTTCCCCCGAGCCGAACAGCCGCTCGGTATACGGCACGACCTGCCACACAGGCTTCCCGATCAGCTCCTCCGGGTTGCACCTGAACAGCGGCTGGACGGCGGGATTGGCCGACAGAATCGTTCCCTGTGCATCGACGGTCAAGAAAGCATCGGTCGACGTCTCGCTGATTGCTCGGGCCATCGCTTCCATCTGTCGAAGCTTGTCCGTATTGTCCAGAAGCTGGACATGCGCCTGCTCCAGATCGATCGTGCGCCGGGTGATCAGCTCCTTTTGCGCCTTAAGCTGCTCCCGGTCCCGGTAGATGCTTGCGAACTGCCTGACCTTTACTTTTAACACAGCCGGCTGCACCGGCTTGAATATAAAATCGATTGCTCCGATTTCATACCCTCGTACCATGTGCTCCGTCGCTTGACTGAGCGCCGTAACGAAGATCACGGGAATCGACCTGTACCGCTCTTGCGATTTCAGCATGCTAACGGTTTCGAAGCCATTCATTCCCGGCATTTCAATATCCATCAGAATCAAGGCGAAAGACTCCTGCATCACTTGCCGCAGCGCTTCCTCTCCGGAATTGGCGGTGGCGATGCGATAATCGGGAGATTGCAGTATGGAAGACATAGCGAGCAAATGTTCCGGCCGATCGTCGACAATCAGTATATTTACTTGCGGTTCAGCCATATGTATTCTCTCCTAAGGTCCGGATATTATCCTAATCTTTACATTTTTCGCTAGCCGTACATTCTTCTCCTGCTTGCCGATGTGAAAAAAAGAAGCCCGTTTCCTGAGGAAACGAACTTCCTGACCATCGATTCGTTTAACAATAACGTGAAATGAGTTCCTGCAGCTGTCCGCAAACGACGGACGAGCCCCGGCGCAGCTCGCCGCCCGGGATGGTCACGCGGACGAAGCTTTCGTCCAGCCCCATTCGTTCTTCGTATCTTCCCCGGGAGCCCCGGGCGCGGCGGTCGATCTGCAAGAACAGCTCCAGATCGTCTCCCCTTGGGAAATAGAGCACCTCAAGCTCATCAAGAGCGCGGCGAAAATGCGTCGTCGGCACGTACTCAAACTCCTGCACGAAAGGCGCCGGCCCGTCAAAGCTTGGCGCGTATTCGTTCGTGACCTCGCGGAGACGGAAGCCAAGCTCATCCAACGCCCCCATCACGGTAAGCACGTTCGGGCCGGCTACGATCTCGATTTCGTCCCGGTCGGTCGGATCGATCGCCCTGTCGATATCGAGGCCCGTTTCCACCCAGACCGGCGTGTTCCGATGCGTCAGCGGAGCGTATTCGGGAATCTCCAGCGCAAACGGAATCTCCATGCTGTCGCCGGGCCGCAGCAGGAAGCCGTCGGTGATGTGGTATTTGGCGATCTCCGCGGTATAGGTCATTTTCTTACCATTATCATCTTCCTGCAAATACTCCGTTTTCAAATACACGTAGATGCTCCCGATCTGCTGCTCCAATTGACCGCCTTGAATATGCGCGACTCCGCTGAGCGTTTCACCGGGTGAAACCTGCGTATGTTCCAGCTTCGTGTCCACCTTCGCCGAACCGATCCCTACACTTGCAAGCACTTTCTTAAATATGGACATCGCCTTTGCCTCCCGCTTGAAGTACGCCAAAGTTTTGTTTTTTTATCTTTTGAGCAAACGGTAGCCTTTCCGGACTACATTCAACACGAAGCCGGGAATCGGGACACGCCGCAAGGGCGGAAGGTAGAACCGATCGTACGCTTTCTTCAGATCGTCCCACATCCTGCACGGCTCCGGCTTCAAAAAATCCGACACGTCCACCACCACGCCGCGGCCGTCCCGCATCATGACGTTTTTGCCGTGAATGTCGTGCGGACGAAGCCCTCTGCTAACCGCATAGGCAAGTGCTTCGTCAATATCGTCGATCACCTGCTGGGGGATCGGAATGCCTTTCCGGATGCAATCGTACAGCGTGATGCCGTTCAACCGCCGGAGCGCCAGATAGCCGTCGCCATAGTACAGGCACTCCGAATATGCCGGATGCCGCCCCAAACGGCGGTACACCTCGGCCTCCTCTTCCAGTCCCGACCGTCCCGGCGCATATATCTTCACCACAACCTCCGGGTAATCCGGATGCGCCACAACCGCCGCATAGTTGCCCGCGCCCACCAACCGCCAAGGGTCGGGCACGCGGTATACGACGATCGGATCGTGCGGCTGCTCGCTCTTGATGTGCAGCTCCGGCAATAGGCGGCGCTCGATCTGCGTGATGAACGGGTGACGCTCACTCCAGTCCTCTTCGCCTGCCATCGTCCGATTGTTATCCGCCATAAAAGCAAGCCGGTCTGCCTTGTACGCCCGTCTTGACACGAAATAAGCCGCCGGCATGCGGCTGCTGCGCCAGCTGTTCCCCGCTCAGCCCCGTCCGGGCCGTCGTAATGTACAGCTCGTCCCACTCCGGACCGCCGAACGCGCAGGAGGTCACCTGCGCAGCCGGAACGCGGACGAAGCCGAGCCTTTCGCCGGTCTGCGGATTCCAGCAGGACACCCGCCAGCCGCCCCACTGGGCAACCCACAGCATCCCTTCGCCATCGACGGCCATGCCATCGGGAATGCCCTCGCCTTCCGGAATCGTGACCACCGTGCGCCGGTTCGAGATCGCCCCTGCTGCCGGCTCGTAGTCGTACGCGACGACCTGTTTGGTAGGCGAGTCGATGTAATACATCGTACGCCCGTCGAGGCTCCAGCCGAGCCCGTTGGAGCAGCTTACGCCATCGACTGCCTTCCGCAGCGATCCGTCAGGCTCCAGACAATACAGTGCCCCTGTCGGGTCGCTGTTCTTGCAGTTCATCGTCCCCGCCCAGAAGCGTCCGGCTTCGTCGCATTTGCCGTCGTTAAACCGGTTTTCCGGAAGCCCCGCCTCCGGGTCGGCGAGCTTCGTCAGCCGCTCGGTCGCGATATCGAACAGATGGAAGCCATGCTCCAGCGCGAGCACCAAACCGTCGCCCTCCGCTCTCGGTACCGCTGCCCCGACCCGCTGGTCAAGCTGGATCGAACGGTCCGTTCCTTGAACCGGATCATAGTGATGAATCCGCTTTCCCTCGATATCGACCCACAGCAGCCGGCCGCTGCGGTGATCCCATACCGGCCCTTCGCCCAGCGCCACCTTCTTGTCCAAAATCAACTCCGCCGTTAGCTGCCACGATTCCAATTGCAGTCCTCCTCGTCCTCGCGTGCCTCAAAGCACGCGCCGTATGCTCCCATTGTAGCACAAAGAAAAAGCCAAATGCGATGCGGCGACAAAGGTTTATGCGCTGCATCAAGCCGAAAAAAAGACCCATCGGCCCCACCTCTCATAAGGGAAGGAGCTAACAGGTCTTGAGACTTGCTTCAGCCGTTATTCTTCCATCGGCTGCAGATTTTGCAAAGCCGATTGGTCTTCGGCAAGCTGTGCATCCGCTTGTTCTACGGCAGGCTTGTTCTCGTCATGCCCGGCTTGTGCGATCGAGCGCTCGGCTTTTTCCACGGCCGTTTCAGCCTGCTCGATCATTTGGGCGGACGGATGGCTCTGCGCTTGGGTTACGGCGTTATGCGCCTTTACCACCGAATTTTGCGCTTGCGAGACCGGGTTTTGCGATTGAAGGCTGGAGTCGTATTCGTAACGGGTCATGCTTGGTCATCCTTTCCACATACAGGGTTGCTGTTAATGTGGGAAGAAACGGCCGTTTTTATTCGTCGGGCTGGGGGCGCCTTCCGGTACTTATCGGGACACAGGCAAAAGGGCTGGACAGGATGACTATTCCCGCCCAGCCTTTTTATAGTTATACCCGCAATTCCTCGTGGCGTATAGCCGAGTTCTCGATCTGGATCGTCGCATGGTGGATATTAAACCGCTCCGCCATCAGCTTGATGGCCTGCTGCAGCACCTCTTGGCTGTCCCGATCGTCCTCGATCAGCAGGTGACAGCTGAACGAATCGAGGCCCGACGTAATTGTCCAGATGTGAAGATCATGCACGTTTACCACGCCCTTGATGTTCTCCAGCGCCTGTTTCACTTCCTGCTGGCTGACACCGGCCGGTGTACCTTCCATCAGCACGTGCACGGTATGGGAGATAATGCCCCAAGCGCTCTTAAGAATCAGCAGCGAAACGAGCACGCTGATAATCGGATCGGCGACGTACCAGCCGAAGGCCATCATCACCAGCCCCGCGAGAATGGCGCCGACGGAGCCGAGCGCGTCCCCGAGCACGTGGAGATAAGCGCTGCGCAGGTTGACGTTGTTCTTCACATCGCCCTTCCGCATGAGCATCCACGCGCTGAGCAGGTTGGCAAGCAGTCCGACGGAGGCGATCGCTAGCATCGAGCCGCTGGCGACTTTCGGCGGGTCAAAGAAGCGGCCGTACGCTTCCCACATAATAAAGCCGGCGATGACAAACAGCGAAATTCCGTTAAACAGCGCCGCCAAAATCTCAAAGCGGTGAAAGCCGTACGTCTTGGCCGGGGATGCCGGTCTCACGGCGAAGCTGAGCGCGATCAGGCTGAGCAGAAGCGAGCCGGCATCGCTGAGCATATGCCCGGAATCCGAAAGCAGCGCCAGGCTGTTCGTGATAAGCCCCCCGAAAAACTCCAGCAGCAAAACGCCCGACGTAATACTTAAAGCAATGATAAGCCCCTTTTTGTTGCCATCCCGGGCATGATCGTGATGATGGTGTCCATGGCCGTGATGGTGACCGTGACCATGTCCATGGTCGTGCGCGTGAGCGCCATGGTTATGAATGTGCATAAATCGTCCCTCCCAAGCTACAGGCGATCCGCTGCGGCGTTCCGACCGTATACTTAATATATGAGCATGTGTTCATATATTATTATGCATCGTCGCACCCCCCTTGTCAATCCTATCCATGAAATTTTTTACTCGCAGCTTGCTCTATGATGTCAGTATGACCATTTCCACGCCAGTTTAAGAAGACCGTTCATTTTGAACGAAACCGTGAACCCAGCCGTCTGGAAAATCCGCACGGTTTTGATTACCGTCCATTCCGGGCGGTGAACTGTTAAGTTTCTACAAAAAAATACAAAAGCGCGAACCGTCCCCTTGCCGGAAATTCCCTTTTTGCAGTACACTCAACACAACGTTACGCTGGAAACGCGGGGGTGCGCATGTACAAAATCATGGTTGTGGACGACGAAGCGATCGTACGCGAGGGCATCAAGGAGCATATCGACTGGAACGGGCTTGGCTTCGAGCTCGTCGGCGATTATGCAAGCGGCCGGGAAGCGTGGGAAGCGATAGAGCAGCTCAGACCGGACCTCGTGCTGTCGGATATTTGCATGCCGTTTATGGACGGGCTGGAGCTGACGCGGCTGATCCGGACCCGGTACCCTTTCGTGAAGGTGATCATCCTGACCGGCTTCGACGATTTCGATTATGCGCAGCAAGCGCTGCGGCTCAAAGCTTACGACTTTATTTTGAAACCGGTTACAGCGGCCGACCTTCGCGCGCTGCTGAAGAAGGTGAAAGGCGAACTCGACGAAGAAACCCGCCAGCGGGAAGATTTGACGCGCCTGCACATGCAGTTGAATCAAAGTCTGCCCCTGCTGAAGGAGCGCTTTCTCGAACGATGGGCGACGACCGCCATGGGGGAGGCGGAAATCCGGGAGCGGCTCCGCTATTTCGGGCTTCCCGAGCCTCGGCCGGACTATGTGGCGATGGTCGTCGATATCGACGACTTCGGCAGCAGCGAACATCTGCCCTCCGACCAAGATCAGGAGCTGCTGCGCTTTGCCGTATACAATATGGTCCAAGAAATCGTGGGACAGGAGAACGGAATCTCCTTTCGCACCCGCGAGGAGCGCGTCGTGGCCATCGTGTCCGGGCTTGCGGCAATGCCCCTGTACGAGCTCGCGTACCAGCTCGCCGAAACGGTCCGGCAGTTTGTCGAGAAATATTTGAAATTGACGGTGAGCCTGGGTGTCGGACGCGTATGCGGCTCGCTGGAGCAGCTTCCCCTCGCTTACAAAAGCGCCCTGTCCGCGCTCGAATACCGGCTGCTGCTCGGTAAAAATCAAGTGATTGGCATTGTCGATATGGAGGGACAGCCGCCCGCCGCTCCAGACAACGGCGCGGAATGGAACCGGCTGCTTGCCTCCGCCGTGAAAACCGGCACAACCGCAGACATTCACCGCTTGATCGAGCAGTTGGTCACCCATTTGAAAACGTCCCGGTTGCCGATCGAAGCCTGCTATTGGCAGATCCAATCGGTGATCGTCACGCTGATGAATACGGTCCGGGAGCTCGGAGCGGACGAGCCGCGCGCAGCCATAGGCGAGCGCAATTGGCTGACGGACGTGTATCGGTTCAAGACGCTGGACGACATCCGGGACTGGCTGAAGCACATTCTAAGCCTGGCGCTGGAGCAAATCTCCGAGCAGCGGAACCGCCTGACGCATACGCAGGTGCTGCGGGCCACCGAGTATATCCGCGAGCACTACGTGAACGACAAGCTCTCCCTGCAGGAGCTGTGCCGGCATACGCTCATGAGCACCAGCTATTTCAGCACCGTGTTCAAGCAGCAGCTCGGCGAAACGTTCGTCGAATATTTGACGCGGGTGCGGATCGACAAGGCGAAGGAGCTGCTGCTGCATACCTCGCTCAAATCGTATGAGATTGCGTCGCAGGTCGGCTATGCCGATCCGAACTATTTCAGCCTGATCTTCAAGAAGCATTCCGGCCTCACGCCGACGGAATACCGTGACAGCGCGGCCAAGGAGCCCCGCCGATGAAGCCAGTGTCCCGCCTGCCGTCGCCCTTGTTCCAATTCAAGAGCATCCGCTCCAGCATCGCCGCGGCTTTTTCCTGCTTGATTCTCGTCTCCGTTGGCATCACCAGCTTCATATCCTATCGGCTGTCCGCCGACGCCGTGGAGAAAAATTCGCAAGCCTACCTCTCGGAAGTCATGAAGCAGGTCGGCGCCAACATCCAGTCCTACTTCACGAATATGGAGAACATCTCCACCCTGGCCCTGACGAACAAAGACATCAAATATTTTATCTCCAACACGGTGTTCATCAGTGAGGCCGACCGCCGGGTATACGAGAAGCGGATCTCGGACATGTTCCAGTCGATTCTGTACACCCGCAAAGACATCGCCTCCATCATGGTGTTCGGTTACAACGGCAAGTTCGTATCGGACCGGCGCAGCACCGGCCTCAACCCGAACGCGAAGCCGGAGGAGCAGCTCTGGTACAAGCAGGCGAAGCAGGAAGGCGGCAAGCCGGTCGTCTCCTCCTCCCACGTCCAGCGTGTGATCCAGAACGAATACCGCTGGGTCGTCTCCCTCAGCCGGGAGCTGAAAAGCACCGACGGGATTGCGGGGGAAGGCATTTTTCTCGTCGATCTCAACTTGAGCGTCATCAGCGAAATCAGCAGCCAGGTCAACCTCGGCAAGCGGGGCTACGTGTTCATTGTCGACAACGGCGGCAACATCGTCTACCACCCGCAGCAGCAGCTCATCTACAGCAACCTGAAGAGCGAGCTGATCGACGAGGTGATGCATACGGACAGCTTCGTTGCGTACGACGGCGACGAATCGCGCATCTATTCGGTCCACGATACGAAATTCGGCTGGAAAATCGTCGGCGTCGCCTACACGGACGAGCTCGTCACCAACAAGCACACGATTCAAAGCTCGTTCCTGCTGCTGGCCGTCTTCGGGCTGGCGATCACCCTGCTGCTGTCGTTCGTGCTCTCGCACCGGTTTTCCAAGCCGATCAAGAACCTACAGGATAAGATGAAGCAGGTGGAAAAAGGCAACTTCGACATTCGCGCCGAGATCGAGCAGCAGAACGAGATCGGCCAGCTCGGGCGCACGTTCAACCTGATGGTCGGCCACACGAAGGAGCTGATGAGCGAAATCATCCGCAACGAGGAAACGAAGCGCAAAAGCGAGCTCAAGGTGCTTCAAGCGCAGATCAACCCGCATTTTCTGTACAATACGCTCGATTCGATCATCTGGATGGCGGAAGGCAAGAAGCACGAGGAAGTCGTGCTCATGACCTCCGCGCTCGCCAAGCTGTTCCGCGCCAGCATCAACAAAAGCGACGAGCTCGTGCCTATCATTATCGAAATCGAGCATATCCGCAGCTATCTGCTGATCCAGAAGATGAGGTACAAGGAAAAGCTGGATTACCGGATCGACGTTTCCCAACACATTATGGGCTGCAAAACGATCAAAATTTTGCTCCAGCCTTTCGTCGAAAACGCCATCTATCACGGGATCAAAAACAAACCGGGGTGCGGGCTCATCACCATCGCAGGCAGAGAGAAGGACGGCAAGATCGTGTTCACCATCGAGGACAACGGCCTCGGGATGACGCCGGACCGGCTGCGGCACATTCTGGTACCCCGGACGGGAACGGAATACGGCAATGGCGTAGGCATTGCCAACGTACACGAACGGATTCAGCTTTATTTCGGGACGGGCTACGGCGTGAGCTTCGAAAGCGAGCCCGAGAAGGGTACCCGGGTCACGCTGACGATCCCGAAAAGCGAATAGGAAAGGAGCAGCCGATGCAGACGCAAAAAAAGATCGTGTGGATGTTGGTGCCTCTCTTGGCCTTATGCGTCTATGCCGCTATCCTGCTCCCGTCCGTCCGGACCGAAAGCGGCAAGGACAAGAGCATTATCGTCATTATGAAGAGCAACGATATCCGCACGGAATTTTGGCAGACGGTCCGGGCCGGGGTGAAGACGGCCGCCAAAGAATTTCAGGCGAAAGCGGACATTCGCGGCCCCTTGCAGGAAACCGACGTGCACGAGCAGATCGGTCTTGTGGAGCAGGCGATTGCGGAGAAGCCCCAAGCAATCGTGCTGGCCCCCGCCGCCGCCGACCTGCTGGTTCCTGTGGCGGAGAAGGTCCGCCAAGCCGGAATCAAGCTGGTCGTGATCGATTCGCCGTTGGACGGCAATCCCGGCGACAGCTTTATCGCCAGCAACAATCTGGATGCAGGCAGAAAAGCCGGACGCGCCTTGGCCTCTATGACGAAGGGCCCGCCCGCCGTCGCGATCCTTAGCGACAAGAACGGCTCGCCCACCGCTACAGACCGGGAAACCGGCATTCGGGAGGCGCTCGCCGCCGACCCGGCGGCGGTTGTCGTCGGCACGGGGTATGCCACGAATCAGGAGGAGCGGGCCTACCAAGTGACCAAGCAGCTGCTGGCCGATTACCCGGAGACGAACGGCATGATCTGCCTGAACGAAACGGCTACCTTGGGGGCCGCCAAAGCAATCAAGGAATTGAATAAAAGCGCCTCGGTCAAGCTCGTCGGCTTCGGCGCTTCGATCTACGAGATCAAGCTGCTGGAGGAAGACGCGCTGCATGCCACGCTGGTCCAGAAGCCTTTTAACCTCGGATATTTGGGCGTGAAGGCGGCCGTGGAGCTTATCGACGGGAAAAAAGCGAACCCGCACGACAATATCGATTCGACGGTCGTCACCAAGGAGAACATGTACGATCCGGAAAATCAAAAGCTGCTCTTCCCTTTTGTGGAAAGGTGAGGAAAACCATGCCCCGGCTTCGGGCGATCAATTCAAGAATCGAGGTGGACCGAATGAATCGACGGAAGCCCGCCGCAGCGGCCGTGTCGGCCGCGCTGCTGCTGATGCCGCTATCCGGCTGCGGGATCGACTCGTCCCCTTCCCCCGCTCTGACGGAGCAGAAGGCGTTGATCCAGTTTCTGGCGGCGGAGTACAGCACGGATACGCGACCGCTGCTGGAGAGCATCGTGAAAGATTTCGAAGCGAAATATCCGAATATTGACGTCGAGCTGCAGGTGGCGAATTGGGACACTCTCGACGGCGTCTATACGAACATGATCAGCAAGAATCAGCCGCCGGACCTGCTGAACACGAACGTGTACGCTCATTTTGCCAAGGACGGCCTGCTCAACGACTGGAACGATATCTTGTCCCCGGGGCTGAAGGCGAACCTCTTGCCGAAGTTCCTGCAAATGGATCATTGGAACGGCGCCCAATATGCGATCCCTTATCTCGCCACCGTCCGCAACCTGTATTACAACAAGGACATTTTTGACGAAATCGGGCTGACCGAGCCGCCGAAAACATGGTCCGAGCTGGTCGAGACGGCCCGGAAAATCAAACAGACGGGAAAAGCCGAAGGCTTCGGCGTAGACTTGACGGACAACGAAAGCCAGGCCTACTTGTCGTATTTCTTCTTCGGGGCGGGCGGAGGCTGGATGAAGGACGGACAGTGGACGATCAATTCGCCGGAGAACGTCGAAGGACTGACCTTTCTGAAAGCGCTTTATGACCAAGGGCTGACCGATACCGAGCCGACCGTCACGACGCGCGACGAGAAGCACCGCATTCTCGGGAACGGGAAGCTCGGGACGATGATTTCGGGCAATTACTTCCCATCCGTCGTTCCCAGAGAATTTCCCGGTCTGAAATGGGGGATCGGACCGATGCCGGTCAAGGACGGAACCCCGCCCATCTCCTTCGGCGTGCAGGATATGCTGGTGTCCTTCAAGACGGATCATACGAACAAAGAGGCGCTCTCCAAATTCATCAGCTTTCTGTATGACGATGCGCGCTACGAGAATCTCATTCTGCGCGAAGGCTTCCTGCCGGTAACCAAGTCCGTAGGAGACAAGCTTGCGGCCAAGGACAAGAACGTCAAGGACAGCCTCGAAGCGCTGCAGACGGCCCAATTTTATCCGGTCAACCACCCTGCCTGGCAGAAGGTCATGGACGGAACGCGAAAAATGGGCCAAGCCGTGCTGGTCGACCGCATGCCGCCCCAAGACGCCCTCGATCAGCTTCAGCAGATCGCCCTCACGAAAAGCAAAGAATAGTGTGATGATTATCATAAAAAAATAAAGAACTCTTGGAAGATATTCAATGGAGCTTTCACTCCAAACCTCCTAAGATAAGGTTACGCAATCCATGTGTACCTTAAAGATCAACTTTTAGGAGGGTTCGAAAGATGAGAAAAGCATTAACCAAAAGCACGGCTCTGGGCATGGCCTCCCTGCTTTGCGCGATTTCGCTGGCTGGCTGCGGGGGCGCTCCGGCGGCGAAACCGGCCGACACGGCCAAGCCGGGCGAAGCCGCCAAGCCCGCCGACGGGGCGAAGCCTGCGGACGGGGCCAAAATCGCGGGCGACTTCGAGATCCAATACTTCGTCGGCGGCTACGGCGACGGCTGGTGGAAAGAAGTGATCGGCGAGTTCCAGAAGAAGTACCCGGACCTGAAAATCAAGCAATCGGCCAGCTCGCAAATCAACGATCAAATGAAGCCGCGCTGGATTCAAGGCAATCCGCCCGACGTCGTCTACATCGACGGAGCCGGATCGAACGAAACCCAGATGGTCAAGGACAACCAGCTCATGGACATCTCCGACTGGGTGAAGACCGTGAAGAATGTCGACGGCGATAAGCTGACGGACCAACTGATCGCCCCGCCTCAAGATTACAACGGCAAACATTATACGATCCCGCTCGTCTTCGGCTCCTGGGGCACGTTCTACGACGAAGCGCTGTTCAAGAAGAACGGCTGGACCGTGCCGACCGATTGGGACAGCTTCCTCGCCACCAGCGAGAAGATCAAAGCCTCGGGGATGAACCCCTACATTCATACCGGCAAATACCCGTACTACATCGTCGGCGGGCTGGTCAACTCCGGCTTCGTGTCCGAGAACGGCGACAACCCGCAAATTTTGAAGGATCAGGAAGCCGCGAAGGAAAAAGCGTTCAAGAACGACGCCGTCTCCAAAACGCTGCAAAAGCTGGTCACGATGCGGGATAAAGGGTATTTTGACAACGCTTCCTTCGGCATCAACCATACCGACTCGCAAATGCTATTCCTCCAGCGCAAGGACGCCATGATTCCGAACGGGCTGTGGCTGGAGAACGAAATGAAGAAGGACGTCCCGGCCGACTTCAAATTCGGCTTCATTCCTTCCGTCATGCAGAAGCCGGGCGGCAAAAGCATTGCCATTCCTTACACGAGCAATATCGCCATCGCGAAGAAAGCGAAGAACCCGGAAGCGGCCAAGGCGTTCGTGCAATTCATTTTCACGAAGAAAGCGGCCATCCGCTGGGCGGAGCAGACTGGAGCCATCATGAACGTGAAAGCCGATCTGGAGGCGACAAGCGCCAGCGGCGTCGTGAAAACGGCTATGAAATATTTCAACAGCAGCAGCACCATCGTCGCCCCCGTATTCAAGCTGAACGCCGATTTGGAGCAGGCCGAGAGCGACGCTACGATTGCGCTGCTGCAAAAGAAAATTACGCCGGACGAATGGATGGACCGCATGGAGAAAGCCGCCGCTAAAGTCAGAGGAAGCAAATAGCGCTTCGACCCGGGAACGATCGGCAGGACTTCTTCCTGCCGATTTGTTTCTTCCAATCCCTAGCAGTGGAGGATGTCTTATGAAATGGAATCGCGCGCTTTTTATTACGACCTTCCTGCTGCCGACCTTCGCGGTGTTTCTGGTGTTCACGATCTATCCGTTATTCCGCGGCTTGTATTTGAGCTTCTTCGACTGGTCCGGCGGCTCGGAAACGATGAATTTCATCGGGCTCGGCAATTACCGGGAGCTGCTGTCCGACGAGATTGTCGGCCAAGCGATCAAAAACGACTATTTTCTTGTCTTCTGGAAAGTGGTTCTGATCATGCTGATCGCCACCTTCTTCGCCGTGGCTCTGACCCGGCTGAAGCTGCGGGAGTACGGCTTCTACCGCGTCGTTTTCTTCTTCCCGAACATCATTTCGGTCGCGGTCATCGGCGTGCTGTGGAGCTTCATCTATAATCCGCAGCTCGGCTTTCTCAATGCGTTCCTGTCGCTCTTCACCGACAAGCCGGTGGAGACGAACTGGCTGGGTGACGCGAAGCTCGCCATGTGGTCGCTGCTGCCTCCTAGCGTGTGGGCCGGGATGGGCTTCTACATGATTCTGATCATCGCTTCCATCCTGGCCATTCCCAGCTCGCTCTACGAAGCTGCGGAGATCGACGGCGCCGGGCAGTGGCAGCAGTTCTGGAACGTGACGTTGCCGCTCATCTGGGAGCAGTTCAAAACCTCGGTGCTGCACATTGTTATCACCACGCTGAACGGGTCGTTCATTATCGTCCGGCTCATGACCGACGGCGGCCCCGACAACGCGACGCAGGTAATGGGCTACTATTTGTACCAGATGGGCTTCAAGCAGTATCACTTAAGCTACGGCGCGACCATCGGCGTCCTGATTTTAATCCTGTCTTTACTGACCACGCTGATTTTGGGCCGGTTCTTGAAGCGGGAAACCATCGAATTGTAGGGAGGGATGGGTATGGCCGGGACTTCCGTCACAGGCAAACCCGCACATGGCTTAGCGAAAGCGCTCGTCCGTTTTTTTCCTCTGGTATGGAGCATTCTTGTCATTTACCCGGTCCTGTGGACCTTCTTCACCTCGCTGAAGGATAACCCGCAGGTGCTCCAGGGAAAGCCGTGGGATCTGCCGTTCCCGCTCATCTTCGAAAATTACGCCAACGTCTGGAGCCGCGCGCACTTCGGCGATTATTTCATCAACTCGGCGCTGGTCACCACGGGCAGTACGCTGCTCTCGCTGGCGATGGCCGCTACGACCGCCTACGTGCTCGCCCGCTACGAATTCAAGGGACGGGGCTTACTCTATTCCATCTACGTCGCCTCGATGATGATTCCGACGATTCTGGGCTTGATTCCGCTCGTCTTTTTGCTCAATACGCTGCAGTTGTCGAATTCGCTGCTGGGCTTGACGTTGGTCTATTCGGTGGGGGCGATCGGCATATTGCCCTTCGGCATCTTCTTCCTCGTCGGCTTCTACAAATCGCTGCCGAAGGAGCTGGAGGAAGCGGCCACGATCGACGGGTGCTCGTATTTCGGAACGTTCTTCCGCATCATGCTGCCGTTGTCCAAGCCGGGGCTGGTCACCGTCGCCATTATGAACGCGCTGGCCGTCTGGAACGAATACATTATGGCAACCGTTCTGATCAGCGATCCGACAAAATATACGGTTCCGGTCGGGATCGCCATCTTGCAGGGGGAGATGCAGTACCGAACGGAATGGGGGCCCTTGTTCGCGGGACTCGCCATCTCGATGATTCCGATCATCATCGCTTACAGCTTCTTCCAACGGCAAATTACCGGCGGGTTGACCGCAGGGGCGCTGAAGGGGTGATACGAAGGAAGCGTTATCCCGACAAAATAAGGTCTGCTCTATGCCCGGTTGAGGACAAGCAAGCAGACCTTTTTTCATGCGAGTTTACCCGATCACTGTCAGTTCCTTCGGGAACGACGTCAGCACCTCGACGCCGCTGTCGGTCACCCGGACGTCGTCTTCGATGCGTACGCCGCCAAGCCCCGTGACATAAATGCCCGGCTCGACCGTAAAGACCGCGCCCGCAACGAGTAGATCGGCGGTTCCGGCATGAATCGACGGGAACTCGTGGATATCGATGCCGAGCCCATGGCCAAGCCGGTGTACGAACTGCGGGCCGTACCCGGCCGCCTCGATCACATCTCTGGCCGCCTTGTCGATGCTGGCATACGTCACCCCGGGCTTCACTGCCTCAATCGCCCGCAAATTCGCCTGCAGCACCGTGTCGTAGATGTGCTTCAGCTTGTCGTTGACATCTCCGACGGCGAACGTCCGTGTAATGTCGGAGGCGTACCCGTCTGCGAAGACGCCCAAGTCGATCAGCAGCAGCTCGCCGCTCTGTATCTTCCTGAGCCCCGACGTTCCGTGCGGCATCGCAGACTTTTCGCCAGCCAGCACCGACGTGGAAAACGACGGGCCTTCCGAGCCGAGCTTCTTCATCTGGTACTCCAGCTCGGCGACAATCTCGATCTCCGTGACTCCCGGCTTGACCTTCTCCAAGCCGCGTCGAAGCACCTCTTCCACCAGCGACACGGCCCGCTTCAACCGTACGATTTCGTCTTCCGACTTCACGACCCGCATCTCGCGGAGCGGTTCGTCCACATCCATGTATTCCGAAGCGCCGACCGCCTCGGTAAGCCGTTCGAACCGACTGACGGTCAGATGCGTCTTCTCCAGGCCGAACCGCCGGATTCCTCCCGGCAGCAGCCCCTTGAGCACGGCGTAAGGATCGTCCGTATCCGTATGGGTGGCGAACGCGCCGACACCCTTGGCCGCGCCCCGCGCGGCTTCTTCGTCCAGCGCAGGGACGATCAGCGTCGGCTCCTCCCCCCGGGCAAGCAGCAGTCCGAGGAAGCGTTCGTGCGGGTCCGAGGCGTAGCCCGTCAAATAAAATACGTGCTTCGGCAGCGTAATCAGCACCGCGTCCAATTGGCGGCTCTCCATATAAGCTTGCAGCTTCGCGATTCTGGCGTTCATATCTATCTCCCCTGCCCTTCATGTTTTCATGCCGGGGCGACAAATCCTTGGTATAACGAAATCAAAGGCTATGAATAACGATGATACGAGGAGGTTATTGCCTATGAACTATCATCTCATTCTGCTGGGATTCATCACCTATCTCTTAGCTTATCTGATCGGCGCGATAAAATATACCCGTTTTTTATCCGGTTTCAACGAAAACCAGGTCCGCGATAAAGAGAAGCTGGTGAAAATCGTCGGGGCCTACAATCTGATCGTCAGCGTGCTCTTCGTCTCGGCTGGCGCGCTCAACCTTCCTTACGGCAACGCTCTCGTTCCCCTTGTTATCCTGGGATATTTCATACTTCTCGTCTATGTGAACATGAATATGATCGACTGAGAGGCAGGGGGATTGTGTTCCCGGCTGGAGTCAGCATGCCGCCTCCAGTCCGGGAATCTGAACCTTACTTCATGTGGTTGTAATTGTCGATAGCGGTACTAAGCGTCTTGCTGAACTTTTCAGGTGTGCCTTCCCGAGTCTCGACAAAAAAGCGTTTTTCCAAATCGAAATCTCTCACTTTTTCCTTCTTGTTCACACGCTCGATGATTTCGGAAGCGGCAACCTTAACCTTTTTCGCTTCATCTACGTACCGCTTCAGGGAATGGCTATCGAACCCTTCTTTCTTCACCCGCGCGTCGTCTTGCGCGTGTTGTGACAGATTTTTAAAATCCTCGAGCAGCACGTCGTACTTCGCCTTATACTTATCCATATTGAGATCCAGAATGTTTGCGGCTGTTACTCCCTGCTCCTCGATCTCGGCGGACAGCGCCTCGGCATCCACTAAAAACTTCAGAGCGCTATAACGGATCTGTTCGTCCTGTTCCTGATACTTCTTCAGACTTTTCTGCCTATTTTCGGCTCCCAAGCTTGTCATCGCCTTCAAGAACTCGTTTGAGGCAGCAAAATACCCGTCCTTGGCCTTAAAAATCTTCGTATGCAATTCCTTAGCTTTGGCAAAGTTATCGTCGACATACCCTTTGGTTTCGTAGTAATCGTGCGCCTCGGACAGGATGGCGATCATGTCGTTCATCACTGGCTTCAGCTTGACAACAGTAGGGTCAACGGCCGAAAAGGCAGGCGTTTTCTCGGCGAAGGCGAATTGATTGTTCACGTCGGTCTTGCTGCTGGCCGAAATCGACAGCATGGTGAAGCCGAAGTTTTTTTCGATGATCGGCTGCTCGCCGTCTCCAAGCTTTTCAAAGTAGTCGTTTAACACTTGATCAAAGCGGCCTGTCATGAAATTATTGAGATTCACATACGCGTTATACTTCTCGACCTCCATAGCCTCGCTGTTCGCCCCGTCGTTTTTGTTCGAACCCGACTCCCCCGAGGCCGTCGCACCGCTTGGCGCCGCATCCGGACGGTTCAATTTGAGATTAGAACAACCGGTAAACATCGAGCATACCAGCGCGAGCGCAATAAATGAGTTTAACTTTTTCAAAACACAAGCCCCCAAGATTTATAGATTTTTCCAAACCAGGTAAATTAGACAACAGATTATTTTATCGGCAAATCACCTTGAAAGCTTTAGGACAAATTCAAGGAAAGTGGTAATTTTCACAGTTCCGAATGGTACAATAATAATCAATAGCGTTAAGCGTTCCTTTCCTTGCTCAAGGTGAGGACTTTTGGGGCGCTTATTTTTAAGTCCATTAACATTAGTTTAAAGCCCAAACTAATCTTCCGGCACGTTTCGTACACCTGAATATTTACGTGGTAAAAGAAAAAAAGACCCCCGGCTGGGAGTCCATACGATAGCGTTACCGCTTCTGTAAATTTTCTCAGATCGAGGATCGAAGGGGACCTGGAACGCAGCTAGCGAACCACCTGAACATTCACCTTGATGGAGTTCTTGCGCTCCTTTTCATTTTTGTAGAACAGCATATATTGACTGCTTTGGTTAACGTAGACGGTATTGTCTTCCGGATGCTCTTTTCGGATCACCTCATGGCCGTTTCCAACATCTTCAAGCCACCAATCGTAGTCGTCAGCTACAATTGAGGTCACACGGATACCTTCGTTCTGCCGGAGTACGTAAGGACCGGCAACCGCTTCGGCCCCCGGCCCCAAATGAAGCGTAACCTCTCCTTCCGGCGGCGCGACAATAATCTGCTGTTGAGGTGCTTGTTGGACCGTGGTTCCTTCCGCCGCAAAGCCGGGACTTGATACAAGACTTGCTCCGATCACGGCAATCGTTAATGCAGTCGTCATTTTTTTCATTTTTTTCTCCTCCTCCGAATAACACAGTGCAAGAAGTAATTTTGAGGTCTGGCCAGTGCCCTCAAGAAATTAATACCACACTAACCCTTAATTTGAAATATATTTCAATTAAATTACACAATTATTTTATCCAAAAGTTACAAATATTTGAAGTTATCTTGATTATGTTCTATTTTGACCTTATGCTTTCATCTGTTCCCCGAGACGACGACTTTGGATAGGCATAGGGCCTTTTCTAACCTGACATACAGCAGTTCTGTTTGCAGATCGAGGGCAACACGATGAAGAGTCGATACAATGTCTTCAACCGCTAATTTATGTAATGACGTTAATTGATCACTGGCCATATTTAATACAGCCATGGTACAAGCTTCATAAGTTTGAATTTGCCGCATCAGTTCTCGTTCTTCGGCATCCCATCTGTCCCGAAGGGCGTTTTCGGTCATTTCCATGTCGGGTACCTCCTCGTAGGGCGGCCGGATGCTTGCCGAGAGTTTTCACCTAAACCTTTTGAAACTTTAATATGATTAATTGCAATCATTAAAATGACCTCCATTACATAATTTTAAGTTATTGTTACGTTACAGCGTCACATTTTCATTATATGACGTTACGGCGTATCATGCAATGTTTTTCCTCGCAAATCATGGTATATTGTTACCATTGGAGGAAGATATAAAATGAGAATCAAAGTTAGATTGCAAGAAATTTTAGATGAGCGGGGTATTTCCCAACGTCAGCTTGCTTTAAAAGCTAACATGCGCCCGGGAACGATAAATGCCTTGTGCAGGGGAACAACTGATAGAATCTACATTAGCACCCTCGAAGAAATATGCGCGGCATTGAGCATACATATTCATGATCTGATTGTCATGGAAAATGAATAATCTATATTGGTTTGCAAAGGTTTAAAGCATGGCGTCCCCTCTTTCATTACAGATTTACTATTGGTAGAATTGCAGTAGCTGTACTATCTTTACGTTTTCTCTTTGGTCAACTAATAATTGACTATATTTTAGATGTTAGTAAATTAACAATTGACTGCCAAGGAGTTTTTATATGTTTGACAAAGAGTCCTTTTCCGCAAGATTACTTGAACTCCGCAATGAAAGGAAAGCATTGGCCAAAGACTTGGCGGAACATTTAGACATCACAAAACAAGCCATGAGTTCGTTGGAAAAAGGAAAAAATGTTCCAAGTGTTCCAACACTCATTGCTCTTGCTGACTATTTCGACATGAGCCTTGATTACCTAGTTGGCCGCTCAAATCATCGAACCTTGCTTTAATTTCCTTGCATCATCCGAACTGTTCGGTAGCATATAAAATAAGCTTATTCCTATGTTTAAGTTCAAGTCGGAATAAGCTTTTGAAATTTTTGATAAGTTGAGGCGGAATATTTATCTTGTCTTTAAATGTAACCCCGAAAAATTGACCCGCTAAATATCCACTAAATGTTTTAATGCCCCTTCTTTTGGGGGGAATCTTGAATTCGTTCGGCACTGGGTGGTTTTTTTGATCAGCCGCCGCTTGTTTGTTTGTATTGTTTAGCATATAACGGCGGATAAAAAGAATCCTCAACATGGGCTATTACAATCATTATTTATTGGAATTATTACCAAAACACTCTTAAATGCTAAAATATTGCTTTAAAACCAACCACTACTCACTTATACACTTATTCACATTTTTCTAACACCCATTCCTTTGCTTTTTCTGATTTCAACAATATAGGTTTCTCCAATGTACCAATATTAATACTTTCAAAATGAGCTTCTTCTATACCTTTAATATTCTTCAATGTCACTCCGTTAAATAATGTTTCTTCAAATGTCGCTACACTTATATCTACATTTTCTAGTCTTGCATTACTAAAATCAGTTAAGTAAAAAAGTACATTAATCAAATTACAATCTACTAAATTTGCATTCCTAAATATTGCTTCCCAACAATCACCTTTACTAAATCTAGAGTTTTTAATGACACAATTTGAAAAATTTGTATACCTAAGATCTGATTTATAAAAATCGCATTTATCTAAATACGCATTTTTAAAAGTTGATGAGCATAATAATGATGTATGAAAATCGATATTTTCCAATTTAAGATCGTCAAAAGTACACTCTATTAAAGAGGCTTGTTCAACCAATTTATCGGATAAATCAAAACTTCTTAAATCCACTTCATCTAATCTTAACATTTCACCTTCTTTACCAATTGTCTCAACCCACTTTTTATGTAGTTCAAACTTACTAATGATATTGCCTTCCATTTTCCCACTCCTTAAGGATACCATATTATTCTATTTACTGCTCCTGCTTCATCAATCGCTTTCTTCAGTTGTTCAATATGCTCAGGCTCCATTTTTCTCGTGTCAATAATTACGTTATTCCCATTATTAAATTCTTTTTGTAGCTTTTTCATACCTTGTTGGATAGTAAAAGCACCCTTTTTGGGATTTGTTATAGGTACTCCGTTATCACCACTTGGATATGATTCAAAACTTTTCACGTCCCACTTTAAGCCTGTAGTGGTATCAATAAACTCTGCCCCATTTTCTGCTTGGGGATCTCGTATTATTCTTCCTAAGTCACCTCTTTCTTCTACTGCTAATCCAACTTCCCTTTCCCTTATATTTTTAGGTTCTATTTTCCCAGCACTTGCAGGATCTCGGGCTAAATCATCCAATTCTTCTTGATTTCTTCTTCCGTTATACTTTCCATCCTTATCGTAAAGATTATCTTTACCCGTCCCCTCAGGTCCCTCTTCATCGTGGCGCTTACGTTCCCCTTCTTCATCCCGACGTTTACGTTTATCCCGACCATGCCAGCCTGAACCGCCGCCGCCCGTGCGATCGTTTGCACTGCTATATAGAGCATTGTAATCCTCGCGCTTCATGATTGTAAACGGGTATCTGGGGCCGTTATGCATACCGAGTCCAGCGGCAGCGGGTACGGGCCGCTCCGTGCGCACAATCACATAAGGAGAATTATCCTTCATCTCCTTCATCATCTTCTCGAGCAAGGCTTTCATCGCATCCGTCGGATTCGTAAAACCGGAACCGTTGCTTTTCAGCATCCCGTCCTTTGGCGGTCCGCTTGAGGCCGAATCACCTTCCGCATGGCCGCGAGGCCGTTTTCCTGCTCCTTCTCCGTGATCCGATTCCTGTGCTTTGTTCTCGCTCGCCCCTTTTTTGAGGTCTGTCATGTCGATCTTTTTCCCGCTTTTGACCGCGCTCCTCAAGGTCTTGATCGCCGCTTTCACTTCGCTGATCCCAAGGGAACTCAATCCGACATCCACCACGATCATCATTTCCTTGAAGTCGGCCTCGCCCAGCTTGCGGTTTTCTTCCTCGCTGGTCACAAGCGGATTGTGCCGAAAGTCCCCCTTGTACTTCGTTTCAATCGGCTCGACATAATCCTCATACAGCTGCTTTTTGACATGCTCCACGGCATCGCTAGCCATCTCGCCCCATGCACCGTTCTTTACGTGCTCAGCGATATACTTCGTCCCCGAGACCGCCGCTTCGGCGATGCTGTTTCGCTCTGCAAGCGGCGCCAGCTTGTTTCCGCTGATTTTTTCGTAAGCGAATTCGCCAAGAAGAACCGCCGGCGATCCGATTTCCACCGCGTCCACGACAAAACTCCACAACCCTTTGGCCCCTTCGATGAACGCATCTTGTTTTCCCTGTGCCCGGACGGCCTTGTTTCGTTTCGCCCGTTTCTCGATCAACCCGGACAGTCCCAGTTCGTCCCGCTGCTGCTCAAATGCGCTTTTGATCGGGGCATACGACTGCGAGGAGGTCAGCTCCATCTTGATTTGGCCGCTGCTTGCTTTGAAGCCGTCGCCCAGCTCCAGCGTGTCCGACATCGTCTGGATATGCAGACTTTTGTCTCCGTACAGCATGACGCTGCGGCCTGTAAGCTCCAAATCGGCGCTCGAATCCACCCGAATGCGGGTGGCGCTGTCCATAAAGACGCCGATCCCCGACTGCATCGTGATATATAGCAAGCCCTCCTTCGCCGTCATCGTCAGATCGTGGTTCCCCAGCGTTATTTCTTTGCCTTGCGGATTCCCGAACGACTTCACGCCCGGGTCCTGCATTTTCCGGCCGCTCTTCTCGACAAATTCGCCCTGCGGCGCATGGCGCACCGACTGGATGACCATCGCGTCGTCTTCCTCCGCGCTCGGAAAATACAGCTTGACCTTCGAGCCGATCTCCGGCATTAAATACCATACCTGATTGCCCTCCGCTGCGTAAGGAAACCAGCAGGCATCCTGCGCGCCCTGCGCCTCGTCAATATCCAGATGGATCTTCACCTGATTGCGGCTGACCTTGATAATGCTCCCCTCGATCGCTGCCCCGATGATCGGCAGGTTATAGGTCTTCTTCCGCTTGAGCCCTTGCGGCAGCGCGCACACGTACTCCCACCTGAGCGCCCCCTGCCCGATCGTCCCGACCCGCTTCGTAATGACGAAGGCTTGCCCTTCCCGCAGCACTTCGTCCCCGATCTCAAGTACGGTCTCCAGCTCGAAGCGGCAGCTCGTATAATCGGTCTCGTTGACGGCGGCTTGTCCGTTAGCGCTCGTCTCCCGGTATGCGTCCATCTCCCGCTGAATTGTATACGGGACATTTTCCAACGTCACCTGCCTGCGCCCTTCGGGAATCCCGACCCAGAACCGGCTGCTGTGCGCCGTCATATCCGGCACCAGATCCGCCCCTGCATGAGAAGCCAGCCTTCTCAGAAAGGCCCAATCCGTCTCCTGATACTGCATCATGAACGTTCCCTGCTCCAGCTTGTCAAGGCTTCGATCAATGACAGCCGAGCCCGGGTACGCCTCCAGAATGTGATCCACTACATCGATATACCGCGCATCGACCTTTTGAAACGACCGCGTCTTTTTCCCGATGTCCAGTTCATAGGTATGCGAAACCGCCGTTACGCTTACGCGGCACATGCTGCGAACGACCTGGAGCCCAATCTCCTGCAGCTGCCCCATAAAAAGCGTACGCTCCTGCCCCAATACCTTCAGTTCGATCCGGTCGTGATGGCCGCTGCCCATGGCGATCGCTTCTTCCTGCTCCGCGTCCACGGTTCCCGTAAAATACAGTCTGGCGTGATCGCCCATCTGCTGAACCAGCTCCAAGGCATCAAGCCGGATCGCTCCGTACGGCCAATGGACGTTTAAATCCGAATACGCGATGACGCGCTCTGTCTGCTGCATCGTTCCACCCCTTCGTTCGGCCGCCGTCCGTTAATCCTGCCCGACATGTTCTATCGTGATGGTGCCTCCCATAGAGCACGTTAACGTCGATTTGCTCAGCAGCGCTTGCTCGTTATTGATCAGAAGATCTTCCTTACCGCCCGACCATTTGCCGCAAAGACTCGGGGTGCATACAGCTTGCGAAGCGGTTATGGCATTCAGCTGATCCGCCCCGAACTCCAGAAGCCCTTTAAGCAACGGATTCGTTTGCACAGCTATGCTGCTGCTGCCCGTCCGGCTCCAGCCAGCGATATGGTCGAGAACGCCCCCCATTTTCGCCTGACAAAATCCGAAGCAGCCAATATTGTCAGGCGTGCAGTCCGCGACCGTCATCACGGGCTTCTTCTTAATGTACACACCGTGGCTGTTAGGCAAATTCAAGACGCCGGGGTCCGTACCCAGGCTGCATTTCAGCGTTGCGCCGCGCACGACGTATTTCTGCTCTCCTTGAAGCAGACCTTTGATCACGGCTCCAATCAGCAGGTTTAGCATGTCATCATCTCCTCCATCCGGTTAGGTCTATAGGCGCCGCAATGCTCGGATCATGGCGGTAGACAACGGCTGCCACAGCTCCGCTTCTTCCAAAGGAAACTGAAAGCTGCCAAGCAATAATCTTTCCTCCAACGATGTCATGAACAGCACTTGGTAGCCGTAGCCTGGCGAGAGCTGGAATAACGATTCGCAGCAGCTCACCTGCAGCCCTTCCGCTTCCAGCATGATGGTTTCCATGATCTGCATGTCCGACTTCAAGCTTTGCAGCTGCCTGAGAAGCGCGTCCTGATACGGCTCAACCTGATCCATGGCCAGAGCGTGCGTTGTCCATTTCAAGCCAAAAAGAACCTGCCGCCCCTTGTCCCGGAACAAGTGCTGGTCGTTCCCGCTCATGCCGTACTCCGTCGCCGCCAATCCTCTCGGAACGGGCAGCAATAAACGCGACAAACGAAGGCTCACCCGCTCCCCAAGCAGCCGGTGTTCGTCGAATTCGATCACTTGATCCGGCAGCTCGATCCTCCCCTCCTGCACGCCGCGGTCCCAATCTTCCTGCGAGATCGAGCCGTTATTCCCGGCGCTTTCCTCCATCTGCTCTTGAATCTGCCGTTTACGATCGATATCCAGCAGCAATTCGTCCCAATAGGTCGTCATCCGGCCCTCCGTTAGGCTTGTTCGATTTTCTGCAACATAAATCCCGTCCAATGTCTGCGCAGCAGACTCTCCGCCACATCGAGGCTGACCACGATATACGGCTCCAGAATGCCCCGAATGGCGAACACATGGTGCCCCTTAACTTGCTCCCGGTCCAATACGAGCCGTTTCAGCGTGCCTCCGGGGTGAAACTCGCTTTGCGGGGAAAGACACTCGACAGCCGGCACCTGCATGATCCAGTAGGAATGCTGCCCGCTTTGTTTCGTATCGATCAGTTCCACCCGCTTAAACCGGATGTGGCGGTTATATTTCTCCAGCAGGCTCTTCATCTGGTCCGATGCCATGCGCATCGGCTTTCCCAGCCAATCGACATACTCGCAGGACCGGCCAGCATCGACAGGCAGGACCGAAACCGGCGGAAGCTCTTCGAATTTCACGTTTCCGAGCCCGGCGGGCTGCGCTTTATCGATAATCCGTTCGTCATCCAGCAGCAAAAAATAATCCCGCATTCCATCAGCTCCTCTCTACCCGGACACCCACCGGATCGATGCGATTTGCGCTTCGCTAAGCCACGGCCGCAGCCGCTCCCGGTCCCGCTCCGCAAAGGTAGCCTGATTCAGGTTGGCGCCCTCGAAGTTCGCTTCGAGCAAGTCCGCGTGTACGAAGTTGGCGCCTTCCAGATCGGCGTTGGCGAAGTTTACGCCCAATAGCCCCGGAGTACGGTGAAGCTTGTCGTCGAAGCCTTGCCCGTCCGCCATGTGGAAATTCGCCCCTTTCAAGTCGCACTCTCGGAAGTCCGCATCGCATAGCTGTGAGTAGCTGAAGTCCGCATGGCGC
The DNA here is from genome assembly GCF_024213375.1 of Paenibacillus sp. MZ04-78.2. Lineage (GTDB taxonomy): Bacteria > Bacillota > Bacilli > Paenibacillales > NBRC-103111 > Paenibacillus_G. The sequence continues at coordinate 32,558 of NZ_JANAVJ010000048.1, forward strand.
AGTTGGCAACCGGCCCAGCGTGTTCCTATAAGCACGCAACCATTGAACGTGCAGGACGTCAGATCGCTGCCGCTGAAGTCGGAAAAGCGCAAATCCAGTTCATCGTAATGGCCCGGGGAAAGCGGCAGCCCCCGAAAGCTCTCGTACGAGCAATCCGCTCCCTGCTTCTGCTCAAGCCGCCGCCTGATCTGCTTTACGTCCCGCTGCCCCCGGTCCTCCACATAAAGCGGCTCGCTGCTATCTTTGAATTCGCCGATCCGAATCTGCAGGCGCTCGGCCTTGGCGATTTGCTGAAATTCGGGAAGCTTCACCACTTCCGGGATCGCCCAGCGGGCGAGAGCCGTGACAAACTGGCTGAAAAAGCCGATCTCCTGCATCACAAGACGCTCCGTATCGGCGGTATGAAGCACATTCATATAGGCTTTGCGGCTGTCGTTCAGAACCGACAAGAGCGGGCGAATCCCTTGAAACGCCCACCCCGCATCGTATGCGGCGTCGCAATACGCCGTATCCCAATACCAATCGTCCGCATACGCCTCGATCAAGTAAGTGTTGGCGCCTTCCCTTATCGACGTGCGCAGCATGGAATAGTGAATGTAGGCGATCGGCGCTTTTTCCTGCCGCTCCTGCATCGCCTTGATCTTTAGGCACAGCTCCCGGAACGACGTCAGGAATCCGGCCATAAGCTGCCTCTTGTGCTGGCGGAAGTCGGCGTCCAGAGCCGAGATTCGGTCCGTAAGCGCGGGTTCAAACACATGTTCCCGCAAATGCAGCAGCGCTTCCTCCTTGCCCATCTCTCTTCTGCCCCCAGCCTAGTTCATCTTAATTTCCGAGCCTTTGAACTCCATATTGTTTTCAATCGTGATCGCATTTTCTTTGCCCTTCAGCTCCAGCTTGTCCGCTTCGATCTTCAGATTTTTCGAAGTCAAGAGGATATCTTCGTCGGCTGAAATGATCACATTATGGTCGCTTTTAATTTTGATTCCTTCTTTATCGCTGATGGTGATGTGCATTTTACCCGATGAAATGACGATTCGGTCCGGGGCCAGCATAATTTGTTTCCCGTACTTGGTTCGAAACGTCTTGATGGCCGGATCGCCCATCCGGTCCTCCCCGGCATCTCCCTTGCGGGCGGCCGACGCGGGACGGCTTGGCGGACTCTCCCGCTGCACCGAGCTGATGCCGAGGCCTTCCTCTTCTTTGTTGCTTGGAAAATAAATGCGGATACGGTCGTTCACTTCCGGCATGCAGTACCAGCCCGTATTGTTCTCGGAAGCGTAGATCGTCGAATAAGGAAACCAATAATCCGTGCTCGGGTCCACCTGCTCGTCCATATCCAGCTTGGCGCGGATGGTATCTTTGCGAACCTGGAGCACATGCCCTTGGATGGAGGCCCCGATAATCGCGTTGTTGAATTTCCGTGGCTGCGCCAGCCCCTGACGCGGATACAGCCGGTAGGTGTACGTGAGAAGGCTGTCCTTCATCTGCGCCACCGCTTGGCCCACGACGAGCGGCTTGGACTTGAAGCTGACCTCTTGGCCTATGTCAAGCAGCCGGGCGCATTCGACCTCGTAGACGATATAATCGGCTTCCCCGATGCCGGGAATATGATTCTCCGAAGCGTTCCGGTAATCGGCGATATGCTTCTTGAAGGTATAGTGTGCAGCGTGGATTTCGACGACGGACTCGTTTTTCGGCAGACCAAAATAAAATTTGGGGCTGTCAAAGCCGGTCGTCGGAATCAGCCCCGTATAAAACCGGGATGCCATGCGCTGCAGATACTGCCAGTCCGTTTCCTCATACTGCATGACGAAGGTCCCGATCGCCTTGCCGTCCGAAGCGTAGTCGATGACATCGGCTTGATCGTAGCCAGACAGAATGTCGCGGATCAGCTCGGTATACGGCATCTTCGGATTTTGGAAGGAGCGTTTATGCAGCTTCACGTCCAGCAGGCAGGTATGCGAGGCGGCTTCGATCGTTAAGTAATAAATGCCGCGGACAGCCTGAACCTGAATGTTCCGAATGATGCCTTGAAACCACGTTTTTTGTTCTCCGTCATCGTCGGTCAGGACGACTTTGACCTGCGTTTGCGCGTTGGCCATTTGGACGTAGCTGTCCCTTCGCTCTTCCGGCACAATCCCCGTAAGAGTCAGCTTTGCATGATCGTTGAAGGCTTTCACCACATGCAAATCTTGCAGATTCGTCAATTCAAAAGGTCCCACTTCGATGTTTCCGTAGGTGATAACCGAAACTCCCATCCTGATCTCTCCCAATATGATCGACTGCTTGCTTAGGTGTGCTTTGTCATTTTTGTCAGTTGTTATACATTTTTATCGGCCTTGTTTATTGAAAACTTTAGGTTTACAGCAATAAAGTGGTAATTTTCACAGAACGGGGACCAATACTTGTCAGTGTGTCGGCGTTGCCATCCGTCGTTACTCTATTGTCTGGGCACGCACAAAAAAACAGGCCCAGCTCCCGGAAAATCCGGGCCTGAGCCTGTTTCAAAATAAATCCAACTGCCGCGGGGCGAACGGCTTCGTCGGCAAACCGAGCAGTTCCAGCATCTGCATCGCGTTCACCGCGGCGTCGCCGCCCGAGTTGTTGTTGAAAATGACGCAAATCTCCTTGCTGTTATCTACAAGTCACTTATTCGAACATGTCCATTTGCTTGGGAGGAAGTTGCTTTGACTCTTGACCTAAAAGATCTATAAGTTGCAGAGCATTCGCAGCAGCATCCCCGCCTGAATTATTATTGAATATCACACAAACCTCCTGAGTTTCTTTTTCCAACTTCAAGAGGTTTTCCTTCCACTCAAGTAATTCTTCATGATTGTAACGATAGAGATATCTTACTTCTCGCCAGTTTTTAGCTCCACTTGCAGTCCAGCCAACAGTGTTTCTCCCATGAAATCTGACAATTGTTAAAGTGTCATTGGTTGATTTTAAAACTGTCGGAACTGAACCCGGAAAAACTTGAGGTTCATCACAGATACTATGAATCCAACCTTCCTCGCGCATAAATGATAACGTCTTTTCTCTCATTTCCGCACTAAGCCAGCTTTGATGACGAAATTCAAGAGCCACCGGAATATTTTTCATTCGTTCCTTAGTTGTTCGTAGTAGGCGTACATTATTGCGATTACAATCAAACCACGGTGGATATTGGAATAGAACTGCCTTTAACTTGCCCGCATCTAAAATAGGTTTAATAGACTCGCTAAAACTTCGGAACATATTGTCCATATCCGCTTCAGAATAATTCTGACGGGTGTGCCCTGTCATACCTTGATAAGCTTTCACTAAGAATGAGAAATCCTTCGAAGTGTCTGATGCCCATCTACTATACAAATCCTCTTTATGAATAGCGTAATAGGAACTGTCCACTTCAACCGATTTAAAATATCTGTTGTATTCTTTTAGCTTATCCTGTTGCCTGATTCCAGTCTTATATAACTCGTCATGATCTCCCCATCCAGCAAGCCCGATTGATATCATTTACCCACCACTTTTAAACAAGTTTTAAAGCTTATCTACATTTTATCGATATAAACCTGTAATCTCAATTTTGTCCTATCCGCAAACAAAATCCATATTCTGTAACGAAGTAAAATGTTATAGTTAATTCAGCTACAAATAATTTGGAAATGCGTGATTTTTTAATATTGTGGTAAAGGGTGATTCGCATTGGAAACTATCCAAAAGATGTATGAGCATTTAAATTGGGCTAACCAACGTATTTTTGAAACACTGCAAAGTATTGAAGATGCAAACCAGGAGGTATGGCGTTTATTTTCCCATATCCTTAATGCTGAAAAAGTATGGATAACTAGATAACTGGAATGGATAGTTCACAACTTCCCATATGGTCGGAGACCGATATAGAGAACTGTGCAGAACTTGTTAAACAAAATGAAGAGAGCTTCACAGCTTTTTTTACTAATTTAGAAAATACTGACCTAGATAAAATAATATCCTACACAAATAGTAAAGGAAGACAGTTTAAGTATTCTGTACGGGATATTTTAACGCATGTAGCATTGCATGGTCAGTATCATCGAGGACAGATTAACTCACGACTTCGAGCAGTTGGTATTGAACCAGTTAATATTGACTTTATTACATTTGTGAGATCAGGCTGTTGATTAACTAAATTATGTAATCTAAACAACCCTCTGGGGGTTATGTGTTTGCACAATATATTGAATCTTTATAAGCCATTCAGCAG
>NZ_JANAVJ010000049.1 GCF_024213375.1 Paenibacillus sp. MZ04-78.2
AACCTCCCGTTCAAGATGCCTTCATTTTCTCATGAGCTTGAGGTTCTTGAAAGGTGGGGAGTATTTGACGCTCACTTATAAACAGGCGAAAACCCACAGAGTAAGAGTCCATGGTGCCATGATCCAGATATGAAATGGAACGGCAAACAAAATGAACTCAAGTTATAATTGCCAAAACGCTGCTGATTATGCCAAACCGAAATACTAACTACGGTTCCGATGTTGCATCTTCAAGTAGACCTAATGGAAGAACACCTCTTGGACGGGGGCTCATCAGTATCGTACCTTCTGGGGGGACACCGACAATGGAAATGGCCGTCAGACCTTTGGCCCGGGGATCAAGTCCAATTTGCGGATAGCAGCGGACACACAACTCATACAGTAACGGTAGATTTCTACGGCGGCGGCGATCTGTATGTATCTCAACACTCGACTAATGATGACAACTACGCGAATTGGTTTAGCGGTGAAAGTCTAAAGCAAATAAATAAAAAAAGAATAGATAATAATGGCACCTCATCCTTATGTATATTCCATTAAAATCAAATATAGTTCAACCTAATTTGAGTCGAATCGGAGGAAAACAGAATGAATAAAAAATTCGTTGTAACAGCAACCGTTTTATGTTGTGTAGTTGCAGGTGCTATCGGTACTTCCGCAATCGCAAAGATTGATCCATTTGCGAAATCCGCGAGAATGGTGGAACTCGAATCTGAATATGACGCTGAAGGCAACTATTTTTGTAGTCTCGATTTCAATTTTTATGCCAACTTACTTTAAATTTTTGGATAACTCAATGAAGAAAAATGGTTAGTCAGACTCTTTCACAAAGCTTTTACGCGAGCGTTTGTTTTTTACAGGGCAAACAAAGGACACAAACACAAGCGTGTGCAACATTTTTATTCATTATCCGTTTAATTGAATAAAGCCCCAATTAAACCTTGTTTTAGGATTTTGAAAATTAGGATCGGTGGGAGGTGAAAAATGGACTAGCTCTGCATCTTAGTTTTTCTCTAAATGGTTATAGTTTGAGTAACCAGGCTGCGGAGGAAATTGGTACCAAAGTCCATAACCACCACGTGAATATACATAAGTTACATTGGGCTCGTCTTTGAAAGTAACATAAACCGGATATTGAGGTAATTTAGAGAGTTCGCATTTGATGCTTAGTATTTCTTCCTCTTTGTAATTTTTAGTATTTACTAGGTAATCTCGCATTTCGCGCTCGTATTTGTAAATGGTTAATTGAATATTTACGAGTAGAGCAATAATTGAAATGGCGATTACAATCAAGACGGAAATCCCTATTTTTCTTATTTTTGATTTCATTTACAAATTAATCCTTTATTTTTATGCTAAGGGAGGCACATGAATAAAAGAAGGACTTGGATTATTTTGGGCTTACTATTCGTGGGCATTGTCACTATGCTGTATTTAAATTTCAACCAGGGCGATAAATTCGATATCATTTCCGCCTATGCTAACAATAACGTAACATTTAACAAAGACTCCCTTCGGACGTATCCGGAAAATAAATTTGAAGTTGTCTTCTGTACCGATAAAACGCAAAAAACTCACGTTTTTCTGTTGAAAAACAATAAAGTTCTTACTTCGACATCGTTTGTCAATGCACCCTTGAATGAAAAGATGGTTGATTGGCAAATTTCTAAGAACTCGCAATTAAATTATTTTCTATTGTCCGGGAGATTGAACGATGTGATCGAATCTCTTGAGGTACATGGAACCAAACCACAAGACCTAAAAATAATTCAATATAATCATGAGAAAATGTTCTACAGCTTGTCGGAGGATATTAGTGAACCGATTGATATTCAAGCCAAAAATAAAGACGGGAATATCATTTATAAAACGCTGCCCTAGCTCGAACGGCTTGGGATTTATTACAATTCAGGGCCAGCATGTTGGGTTACAATCGCATTATGTTATTACCATAAGAAAATGGATAATCCAAGGTAAAATGTAATGTTGGCGGGCGTTTTTTAGAAGGAGGCAGACAGTATGAAATACTTAATTTTTTTCATAGTCAATTGTGTGCTAACTTACTACTACATTTTCCCTGAACCAAGCTATGCCAGCTCTTTATTGTACTCTTTTCTTATGACACTCTTTATTGCCGTTTTAGATGCAATAAAGAAAAAATCACCATTGTAGCTCATTTTCAGCTTTGAGCGGCGATTTTAAACAATGCAAAAAAACGGCTTTGTTCGCCGTTTTTTATTGGTGGGATTTAATAGTTCAACGACGCCCTTACCAAATTCGGATACATACCCGAGCTTGCCTATACTACCGGAATCCAAACTTCCATTTCATACAGGTTATTGCCTCTGTCGTAGGTCATTTCAAACTCTGGACCATTTGCAGATTCGTAATTGCAGGTCGGAAACCACTCCCCCCAAATGCGTTTCCACAATGCATGAATGCTGCTTTGTCCATCGGGATACAGACCTGTCGAGAAGATCGCGTAGGTTTGCGGAGGAATGGATAGTTTTTCAAACCCTTCCGGCAGACCAGTCTGAGGCAAATAATACCCGATCAGATAGGAAAATGAGTTACCTCGCCTGTTGTATAAAACTGCATGAAGCTGTCCATCTTCACCTAAACCTGCGGCGGTACGGATTCGGTCAACGGTTCCGTCAGAAATGCATTGGCTCCAAAAAGCAGGGATTTCAATAAACGGGTTTTCGCCGTCAGCGTTGATTTCAGTCGATATACCGAACATGTCAAAAGCTTGTTTTTCCTCGATTTTATAGTTCATCTCCGCATCTCCTTTTATTGAAATATGAAAGGACATCCGAGGATAGGCTTTCAGCAACATGCCCTTATCGCGCGCTGACGTAGGCATTATACCGTGCATTTTTTTGAACGCTCTGGAGAATGCTTCGGGTGACTCATAACCGTACTTCAAAGCGATATCAATGACCTTAACATCCCTGTTTTGAAGTTCGAACGCGGCAAGAGTCAGCCGCCTGCGCCGAATATACTCTGACAGCGGCACATCCGTTATGAATGAAAACATCCGTTGGAAATGATAAGTCGAACAACAGGCAATCTTGGCCGCCTGGTCGTAATCAATAGTCTCAGCCAGATGTGTTTCTATATATTCCATTGCGCTATTCATGCGATCCAGCCAATCCATGCGGCTCCTCCTTTCAAGATAAATTATAGGATGTGAAGATCAACGAATCCTTGCAATCTATGCACGGAAATATCATGCTTTTATTATCGGCAGATGTGTCCGATGCATTTGACTTTTGGATAAGCGTATGTTTCAATGAAACTGATTTGCGGGGGGACTGTTCGCAGTTGAGAAGGTTAAAACCTGACCCTTTGAACCTGTTAGTTAAGACTGACGTAGGGAGCAAATAACAACAGAGCGTGTTATTTTCCCCTTGTCTGAAACAGGACAAGGTTTTTTTATTTTATTAATGTAACAGAGCGGAGAGGATGACTTGAAAAAACGCCCTTGTCAAAGGCGGTCATGCTGTAGGAAGCGGTACATCGGGCAAAGGAATATATCACAACGGCCATTCGGCATTCCTTGTCGATCGGAAAGGGCCACGGCCCCACGCATCATTTTTATGAACTTTACCAGAACGGATTAAAGAAAGGATCTGAGTGAGATCAATGGACAATACCTTAACCTCAAGTATCGGCAGTTTAGTGAGCAGCCTCCGGCGAACCAAGCCTTTGGTTCATCATCTTACCAATTATGTGACCGTCAACGATTGCGCCAATGTTACGCTGGCCATCGGCGCTTCTCCTATCATGGCTGACGATATCGAGGAAGCGGCTGACATTACCGCAATATCCTCCGCGCTTGTGTTGAATATAGGAACATTGAATAGCCGAACCGTAGAATCTATGCTTGCCGCCGGGAAGAAAGCAAACGAGAGGGGCATCCCTGTCGTTTTGGACCCCGTGGGCGCAGGCGCGTCGAAGCTCCGCAATCAGACAGTTAGGGTGCTGCTGGAACAATTACAATTCAGCGTCATCCGCGGCAATATGTCTGAAATCCGTTATATCGCCGGACTCCAAGCAACAACGAAAGGGGTGGACGCTTCCGAAGCGGACTTGGAAAACAGTCTGCAAAGCGGCATCGATATTGCGAGCGAATTGGCGCAGCAATATAACTGCACGGTGGCCATCACCGGTGCGACCGATATCGTATCCGATGGCAAAAGTGTAATTTGTATGGAGAACGGACATCCGATGCTCGGCTCTATCACCGGTACGGGATGTATGAGCACTTCCCTTATCGGCTCGTTCTGTGGCGTCACGGCGGATTACCGCATGGCGGCCATCGCCGGTCTTTTGTGCATGGGGATTGCCGGGGAGATTGCTTATGAAACCGCCGGTCAACAAGGAAACGGCAGCTACCGTGTAGCTCTCATCGATGAAATAAGCAAAATGAGCTCCCAGACGATGCACGAGAGGGCTAAAGTATATGAAGCCTGAGCTGGTTGCAGCCTTAATATGGTTACGATCAGCAAGCTTCTAATGGGATATTGGACGACTGGCAATGGAAAATAGACAGGCATTTTGCCCGCCGTTCCCCTAAGGGGAGCGACGGGCTTTTGGCTGTACGCCGCGCATCAGGCCAAGGAGCGCAGCAGCCCGGCCAGCAGCCGGACTCCTTCGCGCAGCTGGTTTTCATTAGCGTAAGAGTAGCTCAAGCGAATCCGGTCGTCGAGCTCTGCGAGCGGATCGCAGATGGTGCCGGGCACGAACGTTAGCGACTGCTCGATGCCCTTCGCCAGCAGCGTTTCCGCTTTAATCCCATCGGGCAGCTTGATCCACAAGCTCAAGCCGCCTGCGGGCTTGGTCCACGACAAGCCGGTCCCGGACAACGCTTCCTCCATAATGTTCATCCGCACATGCAGTGCGATGCGGAGCTTCTCCAAGTGCCGCTGCATCCGGTCGGAGAAGAAGAGCAGCAGGAATATCTTTTGATTCAAAAGCGGCGTGCCGTTATCGGCGAGCGACTTGGCGGTCAGCAGATTGCCGATGACCGGCGGCCGGGCCGCCACGGCGGCGATGCGCAAGCCGGGAGCGATATACTTGCTGAAGCTGCGAATGTAGGCGACATACCCTTCCGTATCATAGGCGAACAGGGGCGGCGGCGGTGGCTGCTTAAAGTAAATGTCGTGAAACGGATCGTCCTCCACCAGAAGACAGCGGTGCTCCGCCGCCAGCTCGACCAGGCGCTTCCGCTGTTCGGCGGACACGGTATAGCCTGTCGGGTTGTGAAAAGTCGGGTTGAGATAAAAGAAGCGGGGCTTGCGCTCCTTCATCAGCCTTGCCACGCGCTCCAAATCATAGCCGTGCGGATGGATATCCACGGCGGCCAACTGCGCGCCGTAGCTGCGGAATATATCCATCGCCGCGCCGTAGGTCGGACGGTCTACGAGCACGACGTCCCGCGGCTTGAGCATCGTTTTGGCCAGCAGGTCCAGCGCTTGCTGCGCTCCGGAAGTGATCAGCAGCTCTTCGGGCGTGAGAGCAAGGCGGTGCTGGACCGTGAAGTATTCGGCCATCGCTTCACGCAGCTCCTCGTCACCTTGGACGGGCGCGTAAGTTCCGAGCACTTTGGGATACAGATCGAAGGCTTGCTTGACGTAAGCTGAGAGGTACTGATTCGGCAGCAGATTCGGATCAAGCAGCGCCTGGGAGAACTGGTAAACCACCGGAACCCGCTGGATGTCGGATAGCGGATTTTGTTGAATATGAGAGTGTACGGCAGGCGTCGTCGTCAGGTCGGACGGCAAGCTGCCGGTGTTGAGATAATAGCCGGATTTGTCTTTCACGTACGCTTTGCCGCTCTGCTTCAGCAGCTGGTAAGCTTTGAACACGGTCAGCCGGTGAACGCCCAGCTCTTGGGCCAACTCGCGGATCGAAGGAAGCTTGCCGCGCTCGCTCCATTCCCCCCGGTCGATCCGTTTCAGGATGTCGTCGCAGACGCTTTCGTACAGCCGGGCAGGCCGGGCGGCGGATGGGTAGATTTTGCTCATGCGTCGCACGCTCCTTTCAGTACATCCATTGTAGCACTTTTTTTCGCAATCTGTTCTGTGATATTTCATCTGTTCTGCGCCTCTTCTTCTATGATGGAGAAATAGAAGGAGGAGAGAGACATGGTGTGGTTGGGCTATGCCGTCATGTGTTTGATTTTCGGCACGACGTTTTTGATGATCAAGGTAGGGATTGACGCGGGGCTGCCTCCGTTCTTCTCGGCCGGAGTACGGTTCCTGCTTGCGGGCGCGCTTATTTTCGTCTGGGCGTTGGCGACGGGAAAGGTGCGTTTCTCGTTACTGTGGCGCAAGGACCTGCTGCCGACGGGGATCGGGCTGACGTTCGGCACGTTCGCGACGCTATATTGGGCTGAGCAGTATGTAAGCTCCGGGTTGGCGGCGATTTTATCCGCGACGGGGCCGATTTTTTTATTACTGATTCAAAGCATCGTGCTTCGGAGCAAGGCAAGCCGCAATTCCGTCATCGGGTGCGTGCTCGGCTTTGCTGGAGTGGGGCTGCTGGTTGCGCCTAACCTGTCCGTGGAGACGAATGTGCTCTGGGTGGTTGGCTGCGCCGCGGTTCTGGTCGGGGAACTGTTCTATGCGTCGGGCGCGCTCTATGCGAAGCGGGCGCTCGTACGGTATCCGGAGACGTCGCCGCTGGCGTTGAACGCCATACAAATGATGCACGGGGGAATCCTGCTGCTCGTTTTGTCCCTGTTCACGGAGCGCGTACCGATGGAAGCTTTGGCCACGGGGCAGGGGATCGGAGCGCTGCTGTATTTGACCGTGGTCGGATCGATGATGGGACACAGCTTGTTTTACTGGCTCGTGGCGCGGACGAATCCGTTCTTCCCGACCACGTGGCTCTATATTTCGCCGTTAATCGCCTTTGCGTTAGGCGCTCTGCTGTATGGGGAAGCGGTCACTTGGGGGGCTATCGCGGGCGGCATCACGATCATCGTCAGCATTTTGCTTGTGAACCTCGACGCGATCCTTGGGGCGAGGTCGGCCAAGCGGACGCAAGGGGCGGCGGTTCAAGCGAAGCAGGCAGGGTGACGAGTTCATGAAGTCCAAAGGCACAATCAAGGACCGAAGTCTCTGGCAGACAGGCTGCATATTCCCTCCTTCGAACTATTTTCTACCAAATAATTGAAACATAGTAATTATAACGGTATAATAGGGGTGTATTTACAAATATTATCCATAGGAGGGAAACTATGAAAAAGAAAATCGTATCTGCCGCATTATCGACGGCCCTGGTGCTGTCCGTCTCCGCCTCGGTTATGGCAAGCAGTCCAATGGAATCCGTAACTGTGGGCGCTTCCGGCCACTCTGCCGGTGTAGCCGCGTCTCGCAGCTTGGATGCCGAGCATTTGAATTTGGAAGCAAGAGAGGTTGTAAAATATTACTCGCTGACTTCTTACGAGGAGTCCGAAAAAGAAGCTTTTGTCCTGAATCAAGGAGAAGAGCTTACCGTTTTCGTCTATAACTCGGGGTTCCCCATCACTTATACTGTGTACGATGCGGACGGTCAAGCGCTTGGCACTTATAATACGCATACCCCTTATGGCCGTATTTTTACAGCGCAGAAAAACGGTCCGCTGTACGTTCAGTTTAAGGCCGGGGCGAACAGCTCTTTCGTGAAAAAAATGAACTTCTCCGCCAAGTTTTCGATTTCGTGATAAGGTTTGTGAAGGGCGCCACGCTATGAAGTGGCGCCCTATCGCTGTAGGGGACGATTCTGCACGACATGCACCTGTGGAGAAACCGAAGAATGGAGCTGTGTACTTTCTATAAAAATTCAAGGATGGTTATTGATCAGAATAAATGTAGCGTTAGGTCCTTTGGGGCCTACATAATGGATTTCCTTGGTAGTATCTTTGAGTTGTATTTCGGTCGGATTCCCCATGATTTTTGTAATTCTCTTCAGAAAATCCAGGTGAAATTCCCCCAAACGAAAGCGAATTTGCATTTTTTTCAACCGGAGCCGCACGATTACATCCCAGAATTAGAATTATCAATAAGAGGATTAGAGACTTCTTCATTAGGTTACCTCCCAAAAGCTATAGTACTAACCCCTTTCTGTGAACAGGCAGAGAGCGTGGGTATATGCTTCTAAGTTAGCTATTCCCCCCTCTTTTATACATAAATCCATTTTACTGTGGGCTGCACTTTTTTCATACCTGGTAATAGTATAGATCAATTCTTCCAAAATTCAAATATTATACTTGAAAGGAATATTTTTTTACTTTTTTCTGCATTATGCGCTGTTGGTTCGGCTTGGTCAGTCGCTGCCACAGTTTTTTTGCCGCGTACTGACACAATCGACGGGCCGTTTCGACATCTGGACCGCGAAAGAGCGGCCATACTGTCGATAGTTCAGGACAAATTTACTATTGACCGAAGGTAAACTAGCCAAGTCAGCGTAAAAAAAATGTTCTCTAGTAGTTCTATCAACTCATCTCAAGCCGCTAGAGATACCTTATACTAATAATGAAGTAAAAATGAGGGAGGTATGGTAAATTGAAGAAACTAACATGCAGTCTAATCATTTCCGGTTTGGCCTATTTCGGCACCGCATCGGTGAGCTTGGGGGTTCCGGCTTATGGCGGAACGGAAGTGTACAAGCAGCCAACAGGGGAGACGTTCCAAGCGGCTCAGCAGGGTGACGAATGGCTGAACTGGACGAAGGGGATGGATGACGAAGTATTAGTGCGGGACAAGAACGGTTTTTGGAATTATGCTGAAATTGATGGCAGCGAATTGAAGCCGAGCGGGGCAAAAGTGAACATTGACCCAAAACCGGAGCAGACGCTCAAGCAAGAGCAGGTGTTGGAGTGGGCGAAGGAACAGCAGATTGTGGAGAAAATCAAATCCAACGTCGAGCCGTTTATCGGCGATCCCGATCCCGGCCCGTCCCTTGCGCCGCTCAACACCGGCAGCTCCCGCAAGCTGCTTGTGATGCTTGTGGAGTTCGCCGATATCGGCATGAAATATTCCGATAGCGAATGGAATGACCGCTTCTTCGGCGATAAGGAAGGCACAGTCAAGCATTACTACAAAGAGGTCAGCGCAGGTAAAATGACGATCGGCCCTGCGGCGGAATCCTACGGCACAGCAGGCGACGGCATCGTTCGTGTCAAGCTCGGCTATCCTCACCCGAATACGAAGGGCGACACCGGAGCAGTCAACAAAAAAATCGTCAAGGACGCCATAGCGGCAGCCGATCCGTACGTCAATTTTGCCAGCTTCGACACGAACAACGATGGTAAGGTGACCCGGGACGAGCTGTTTCTGGTTACCGTAACGGCCGGTTACGAAACCGCTTACAGTAAGAATGTGACCCCGAGTGTGTGGGCGCACCGTTGGTCGGCGGGAACATGGCAGGGAGACGGCAAAACGGTGAATCTGGATTATGTCATGCAAGGTGAAATCCATGGTAGGCCTGAGAGCGCCGACCATATGGCGACGATAGGCGTACTCGTTCACGAAATGGGTCATTTATTCGATCTGCCCGATCTATACGATGTTGACGGTTCCTCTTCGGGTATCGGTCCGCACAGTCTGATGGCCGGCGGGTCGTGGGCCACCTATGGTAATAACCATTCGGGTTCCACGCCGGTTCATCCGGACGCTTGGTCCAAATACCGGCTTGGGTGGGTGAAACCGACGGAAGTGAGCGCGAACGGCTCCCATACGTATACGCTCAACACGGTTCAACCGTCCAACCCGAATGCTTACAACGTCGTCAAGATCAACACAAGCGCGCCGGGACAGTTTTTCCTGCTGGAAAACCGCGGCTTTGTTGGATATGACCGGGGACTGGAAAAGGCGCTCAACGGCGGCAAGCCTGGCGTAGCGATCTGGCACGTGGACGAGACGCTTTTGCGTCTTAGCAACCAAAATACGAACAATGCGAATGAGCATCATAAGATGGTCGATCTCGAAGAAGCCAACGAAGGCACGCTCGGCTACAGCCAGCTCGACACCAAGAAGAAAGGGGAGAGGTTCGACCACTATTACGTAAGCGGTTCCAACACATCGTTCGGCCCGAAGACGAAGCCTTCGAGCGCGACTTACGAAGGAGCCGATACGAAAATCTCCGTGAACGTGAACACCCCTGGCAGCAGCACCATGAAGGTCGGGGTCAAGATCGGCGGTACGACCGGCGGTACGACCGACGGTACGAACGGATCGGTGAAGGCGACCGGCGTTCCCGGCTCCCTCAGCCTAAACCACAACAACTGGTCCAACGAGAAGGACTATGCGATCACGATGAACATGTGGTGGGGAAATAACGGCGACCAGTGGAGATTGTACGAAAACGATACGCTTGTCCACGAGGAAGAGCTGACGGACAACAGCTCGCAAGCGCAGAAGGCGGTCAAAACCTTCACGAATCAAAAGCCCGGAACATATATCTATACGGCCGAGTTGATTAACTCGTTCGGTACCACGAAATCTTCCCCAATTACAGTCCGCGTGAAATAAACATAAGGGAGCCGGCGATGCCGCGCTCCCTTTCACTCGTTACCGGAACCGGATCACAATTGAATCTCAATCGTCGTCCCGCGACCGACCTCGCTGTGAATCTTAATCTCTCCATCGTGCTCCTGGATAATATCTTTGGCTATCGCCATGCCAAGCCCGGAGCCTTTATGCGCATCTCCGGTGTTGGTTCCCCGGTAATAGCGGTCGAAGATTTTGTCGAGCTCTTCTTTCCGGATGCCTTTGCCGTTATCTTGGATGACAATACGGGTCCGCTCGGTCTTTTCAATCCGGACGGCGATATTCACGTTGGCGTCATTATGGATAAGCGCGTTATATATTAAATTGTGTATTGCTCTCCGAACAAGAATTTCATCCACCTCCGCCGGGATGTTCTCTTGATCAGCATAAAACTCAATATGTCGCTTGGCGTATTTCGGGTCATTGACGATGTCGATCACGATATTTCGCAATAATACGACCAGATTGGTCGTTTTTTTGTTTAGCGTCAGTTCTTTATTCTTCAATCTTGTCGTTAAGCTTAAATCCTCAATGACCTCTTTGATATAAAGCGACTTTTTCTCAATAATGTCGGCGTATTCCCTGATTTCGTCTTCGGTAAAGCGATAATCCGGGTCCTTCATCATTTCGGCAAAGCCTTGAATCGAGGCCAGCGGCGTTTTAATATCGTGGGAGATGTTGGTAACCCATTCCTCTTTCATCCGGTCCAACTTTTTTCGTTCCGACTCATTCGCTTTAAGCTGGTTGGACAACTGATTGATATTCGAAAATACTTGTTTAAAGACACCCGCCGGCCGGGCATGAAAATATTCATGGCCTGCCAGTCGTTTGATCCCGTCGATTAGCGTATACAGCGGCTTGGTCAGCTGTTTGCTCAAGAAATACCCGATCAGTAACGTAATCAAAATATCGATAGCGAGAACGATGCCTCCGACTTGAACCATGCGAAACAACGATTGATTATCATACGAAATAACATACCGGTTAATATTGCGGTTTTCCATCCCGATCAAATAGCTGTAAGCGCGGCCGCCTGCTTTCTTTTCTCCGACAAAAACCGTCGTTTCGCCATTTACTTCCTTGTACTTGTACATTTGCACAATTTCCGACGGAGTGTAGCTTTTCTTTAACCCTTCCGGAGCTTTGTAATGGAAGAGCTCCTTGCCGGTTTCATCCAAAATTTGAATCCATGCGTTCCTGCTGCCTAGCTCTTCCTTACCTGGGTCGGCAATCGTCAGCGCATCGCCGGAAATCGTGATCTGATCCTGAAACTGTCGTGTGAATAGCTCGGGAGAATGCTCCTCTTCTTGAAAGATGGGGATATTTAACACGGACTGGGCCGTGAACAAAGCAAGCATAAGGAACAGGTTTACGAAAATAATGAAGAGGACCACGAAGACAACCGAGATCAGATATCTTACTGTTAACTTCCATTTCATAACCTATTCATCCTCGATGGCCAGCTTGTAGCCCAAGCCTTTGACGGTAATTAGATAGCGGGGTTGGGAAGGCTGGTCTTCAATTTTTTCCCGCAGCCTCCGGATATGGACCATCACCGTATTATCAATGCCGATAAAATCCTCCCCCCAGACGGCGTCGTACAGCCTTTCCTTGCTGATCACTTTATTGACGTTCTGGAGGAAATACTTCATTAATCCGAGTTCTTTCGGCTTTAATTCAATGCTAATCCCGTTCTTTAAACATTCCGCTTTTTGTTCGTTTAAGGCAAAGGGGCCTGCTGTGAGGACCGTATCCTTCATGGCCTCCGGCTGCATATAATCGGCTCGGCGCAATTGGGCTTTCACGCGGTAAGCCAGCTCTTTGGGGCTGAACGGCTTCGTAATATAATCGTCGCCGCCGATGGCGAAGCCTAAAATTTTGTCGATTTCCTCCGTCTTGGCCGATAAAAATAAAATCGGAACCTTCGAGATCGCTCGAATGTGCCTGCACACGTCATAGCCTTCCCCATCCGGGAGCATAATGTCCAGCAGCACAAGATCCGGCTGCTTTTGCTGGAATTGAACGAACCCGTCTCCCGCCGTCGTGGACGTGATGACATGCTCGATGCCTTCTTTGCGCAGAACCGTGGCCACAAGCTTCAATATGGCTTCCTCATCGTCTATAATCAAAACCTTTTTGTTGATCGCCATGTCATCGTGCCTCCTGGATGGGAAAGGTTTAATGTATCCTATTTATGTGAGAGTATGCGGCACTTTTTATAATTTATCAAGCAGCAAAGAAGCCATGCTTGCCTCGGCTTCTTTGCGCATTGTCTGGATTTATTCGGCAGTTTGTTTTTTGCCATACGTCATGAACCGCCATGCTTTCTCCAGCGGGCCCATTTTAAAGTAGCGGAACCACAGGCTGCTGTAAGCGAGCTGTACGATCATAATCAGGCAGGCGATGAGGACTACATTGGCGGGAGATACCGTCTCCAGGCCCATGATCGAGATGAACAACGATCCGATTAAGCTTTGGGCGACATAATTCGTCAGCGCCATCTGGCCCACGCGTGCGAAGGGCTGAAGCATCGTCCGGGCTACCCGGTGCTCAAGCAGCAAAAACAGCGACGTCACATACAATAAGACCCCAGGAATGGCGCTCAAGGAAACGATGAGCTTCAGGTTCTCCGCTCCATACTGAGTGGCCGTCCAGATCCAGACCGATAACCCGATAAAGACCGGCAAGGACCAAAGCTGCACCAAGCGAATCCGTTTTTTCAATTCCCCGATCCGTCTGATCCAGTCCGCCTTCGCCGCCAGAAATCCAGCCAGAAACATCATGAAGATTAAAGTCATATCGGAGATGATAAAATCGACCACGCCGGATAATGGAACCGCGTGCCCTATCGTGAGTTTCAAGATGAGCGCAAGCACGTATACTCCGGCGATTCCGCCAAGCCAATTGCGGATCGTCGTCACCTTGGCCCGGTAAAATGGAAGCAGGAACAGACCGATCAACGCGTACATGGGCAAGATGGTGCCCCAGAAGACAAAGACATGAATCACGCCGAGGAGAAGGAGCGCCAGCAAGCGGCGGGTAAACCGCCAGAGCGGCTTGTCCCCCCGGAGTTCGGCGCGCGAGGCGAAGATGTAAAAACCGACGCCGAACAGGAACGAGAAGATGGAGAAAAATTTCTTTTCCACGAACATGACAATCAGGGTATCGATCGCTTGATGGATTCCGGTGTACTCCGGTATGATCATCCCTTCGGTGAGAACGATATATGCTTTCACATTGATAAATAAGATTCCGAATAACGCAAGTCCCCGAATGATATCCAAGGCTGCGATTCTTTCTTGCTGTGGGATAGATGTGTTCATATTGGCCTGCTCCTTATGATCCTTCGATTTATTGCAATTGCTGACTTGCTTTCCCCGGCAGCTCTTCCTTCGCGACTTCCTGGTAAGAGGTCACGCCTTTTCCTTCTTTCACAAACAAGCTGAGATATGCTTTCTCCCGAAGCTGCTTCGGGGCGGAGAACTTCAGTGTCTTTTGCTGCCCGTTCTTGTCCAATGCCGACAGCTCGTATTCGTATCTGACCATGATTTCTCCGTTGTCGATTTTATTTTCAAGCTTCTTTCCTTGTCCTTGAACCTGCGTATAATAGACGTCCGCCCCTAACCGGTTCAGATTGATGTTCTGCAGGAAGAACAAGCCTCCGAATAAAAGAGCCGCGATGCCGATGCACGAAATGATTATTTTTTTCATAGTCCTCTCCCGTTCCATGTGTTATGCATTCGATTTGGTCACAATTTTGTAGTAGGTGTTCACAGTTAAGAAGTAATAAACGATGTACATGCAAGCATAGGCGCCTATGCAGATCAAGACGGGAATCGCCAGATTCGTATGGAGGAGCCTGGATAGAGCGGTTAAAGCGATGGCGCAATGCGCAATTCCCGCGATTAACGGCAGGGCGAAGACGAATAAAGTTTGCTTGGCGATCGATTTGCGAATTTCTTTTTTGTTCACGCCGATCTTGTGCAAAATGACGTAGCGGTCCTTGTCGGCATTGGCTTCCGTCAGCTGTTTAAAGTAAATGATGCTTCCCGTGGCGGCGAGAAAAACCAATCCCAGGAACCCGCCCATAAAAATAATGAGTCCACTCGATTCCATACCGGCGGCATAATCCGTATAGAAGCTGGAAAAGCTCGCTTCCCGCGGCAGCATGGATTGAATCTCGCTTGTTAATGGCTTCGCGTCGTCCTCGTGCGTAATCTTGTAAGCTTCCATATGAACGAGGGGAGCTTCCTTTTGCAATCTGGCAAAGACCTCATCGCTAACGACGACCGTCGTACTCGCCGTCCGAAGATTGAGGACGTTGTATCGTTTTAAGCTTGTAAAGGTAACGTTCTCCGTAAGCTTCTTCGCCTTCAAGGACACCGTCGAGCCTACATATTCGGGCGACAGCCCTTCGTAATACCCCGCATCCAGTACGGCCGCTTCTTGTCCTTGCAGCGCCAACGGATTTTTTCGTTGCTGGACTTCCGCCAGTTTGTTAAAAGCTGTATTGGTAATGACGGTATAGCTCACGATATCGCTGGAAATTTTACTGTTAAGACTCGTAATGTCTACCTTCATTTGCAGGGCCGGAATGCGCTCGTGATAAACAACCTCATGCTTCTTATCGCGCGAAATCCGGTCTTGGACTTCATTCGTTGTGCGTTGGTCGTTCGCTATAAACATCATGCTGTTCGGATTGGCAAGCGCGGCGCTGCTCCGGTTGTTGTAATAAAAGCTGTACGCCGTTCCGACGGCCGTCAGTGTCGTCGCGCTCAGGACAGCGATGATCGTTAACGTGCGGGCGTTTCCTTTCATGCGGTACAGAAGCTGAGAGGTACTGATGATTTGGATGCCGTTCCAAAATCGCTTTTTGTTGTTCCGGGCCATCTTTAACAGGTACACGATGAAGGTGCTGTACAGTAAATAAGTGCCTATGATCACGGTGATAATGATCACGAGCGGCGTGACCATGAAGCCTATTGCACGCCAAGCGGCCGACTCTAATATGTTTTGAAGCGCCAGCCAGTAGCCGATGCCGATGCATAGTACGGCCAGCAACGCCATCGCCAAGGAGGCTTTCGGCTCTTGCTCTCCTTCTTTGTCCGCCTGGAACAGCTCGATTAATTTGAACCGGTAAATCAATCGGTACCCGTGAAGCGACGTAATGATGGTAATCACGGTGAAGACAACGATCGTATGGATCACCGCTTGCGGTGAAATACGAAAATTTGCCATCGCGTCATAGCCCATGACCTTCATCAAAAGCGTCACAAACCCTTGGGACAATAGAGAGCCGAGCAAGATGCCGATCAGGAGAGCCAAGAGGCCCATCATCAAGTTTTCGTAGAACAGCATCCGGCCGATTTGCTTCTTTCGTACGCCGAGCAGCGAGTACAGGCCGACTTCTTTTTTACGCTTGCGGGTGAAGAAGGCATTGGAGTACCAGATGAAAATGGCGACGAAAATCATTAGGACCGCCGAAGCTCCGTTAAAGGCGGAGCTGATTTTGGGCGACGCGTCCGATGTAGCCAAGATCGTCGAATCGTATTTTAACGACACGAACGTAAAGTAGATGACGATGCTAAAAATCATCGAAGCAAAGTACAGGAAGTAGTTGGTGAAGTTTTTTCGGATGTTTTTTCCGGCAAGCTGAACTAACGTCATTTACCGCCCACCTCCAAGCGAAGCGAGGACATCCAATATTTTTTGAAAAAATTCCTGCCGCGATTGCTGGAGCTTATGAATTTCGGCGTACATTGTGCCGTCTGTAATAAACAAGATTCGCTTGCAGAAGCTTGCGGCGAACGCATCGTGCGTCACCATCATGATCGTCGATCGATGCCGTTCGTTGAGCAGGGTCAAGCTTTCGAGCAGGCTGGTAGCCGATTTCGAATCCAGTGCGCCCGTCGGCTCGTCCGCCAGGATCAAGCTCGGGTTGGCGACAATGGCTCGCGAAGCGGCTGTCCGCTGTTTCTGGCCCCCGGAGATGTGGTAGGGATATTTGTCGAGAATGTCCCGGATGCCGAACGTATCGGCGATTTCATGAACGCGCGCTTCGATTTCCTTGGCCGGAACCTTCGATAAGGCGAGCGGAAGCAGGATGTTTTCCTTGACCGTCAGCGTATCGAGAAGGTTATAGTCCTGAAAAATAAAGCCGAGCTGATTGCGGCGAAAGTCCGACAATTGTTCCTCGTTCATCTTTACGATGTTTTGACCGGCGATGACGATTTCTCCGGACGACGGGGTATCAATGGTGGACAAAATATTGAGCAAGGTCGATTTCCCCGCCCCCGAAGGCCCCATGATGCCGATAAACTCGCTTTCCTTCACTTCCAGATCGATATCTTCCAGCGCTTTGTATTGATTTTCCTTCGTGCCGTATATTTTTTGAACGTTGCTTGCCTGTAAGATGGTTGTCATGAAGCAATCCTCCTTGTATCTCTACAAAGACGATTATAGTTCACCGCACCTTACAGCGTTTTAATAGGAACCTTACAGGAACCTTAAAAAAAGTAGGGGGTGGAAAAAAAAGGGGTTGTAAACAAGCTTTGTGAGCATGATCCCCTTTTTTGAAGGATTTTTTGGTAATTTGTCGAAAACAGTTCATCATGTCAAACTTCGACAAAAAAAGGAATAGGCGGGTCAAAAAAATGTGGCGATCTATGTTTATACTTATCATTTTCATGATGTCAATCATGCTTGAGGACTCACTGCGAACGGCTCATGCGGAAGAACAGCGGATCGAGGTCGTCCTGGACGGCAGACGAATTTCATTTTCCGCGAACCCGGTGCTCATCGACGGTTCGGTGTTCGTCCCTATGCGCACTTTGTTCAAAAACCTCAGGTACAGTGTGGAATGGTTTCCGGAAAAGCGGGTCATTTCTGCAAAAATAGAAGACAACACACTCGATATGGGAATAGATTGGCCCTATGCGTCTTGGGACAATAAACAAATGATTCCCTTGTCCTTGCCGCCGCGTTTGATCGATGGCAGAGCCTACGTGCCTTTGCGGTTTGTCGGTGAAATTTCGGACAAGCATGTAAAGTGGGACGCTGCATCGAAAACGGTATTCATTCAAGATGTTACGGATGAAACACTCGGGGAGACGCTGACCGACACGCTTAAGCCCGATTCGTACGAAGAGCAAGGTGTGCTTCCCTACCGTAGTCTAACGATGGACTTCGACAAACAAAGACGCTCGATCACGTTTACGATCGAGTTAAATGACGGTCGTCTGAAGTCCGGCTCCTCCACAGGGGCAAGCCATCCGTTTGCTCAGTACATATCCCTCGCCCAAAAACGCTTGCCCGAAACAACGATGTCTTTGTATCGAAAAGTATCAAAAAGGGCGAAGGAAGTACATATTCGAGTCGTGTATGAGAACCAATTGCTTCAGCAATATTCGGTCCCCAATCCCAATGCGCTGAACGAGCCTGATCCTAGTTTTGTCGTCGAAGCGAGCGGCGCCGGCCAAATCGCGCTAAAGTATTTTGACCAAGAAGGAAGAGGGCTCAGCCTCTCTCCACCCGCAGGCATGGATCTGAGTTCGGAGTCCAAGATTGCTTCGACGGTCGTAACCCACCTGAAGGCGATTCGTGAGGGAGATGCCAGCCTCTATCTGAACACGATCAGTGATACAAGCGACCAGAAGTCTGCTAAGGCTAACGCCGACTATATTCAGGCACACCCAATAGACGTCACGCCAGAGAAGATGGCCTTTCTTCACATGACCGATCGAATGGCAATCGTTACCGTTTCAGAGCAGTACCAGATCGGTTCACAACTGCGAAAGCGCAAGCCGTATTATGTGCTGGTCCGGACAACCGATGGCGATTGGAAGATGGAAGGGAGTGATTCCTCCCGACTTGACCACTACTGGGACGGTCTAATTTCCAAAAATGGTTATGAACTTGAGCCTTTTACCGATAAGGACAAGAGCGAGGTTCGCAAACTGCTTGAGGCAAGGTTATCCGCCATGAATGCTGAGGACGTGGAAGCCTATGAGGCAACTAACGACCCTGCCTCCCCGTTTTTCGGGAGGATCCCGATGGCCAAACAGTTTAAAGAAACTGAGCTGCAAAACCAACTGTTCCCCGAGGACTTGACTTTTATTGGAGCAAAAACAGATCTAATAGACATCTTAAGCAGCACGGACACTGTCCGACTGTATTATGTGATGGGGCATGTGCTGTACATGAAAAAGCCATCGGACAATTCGTATTTTCGGAGCCAGCATCGGTTTGTGTTGTATGCGCTGAGCAAGAAGGACGGCCGGTACTTTGTGTGGGAAACATCGGAGCTCGGAGTTCGTTACGCCAGCATGTATTCTCTGGAAATCGCAGCACGTTTGTTGGATCCGAATTTCAATCCGTTGAAAGGGCACGAGCTCAAGCGGTAAACGACGCAAGGATACGTCGGCAAGCATAGCAGTAATAATTTCATGTAACTAGGAACGGATGCCCTCCTAGCGGCTTTTGCTACATGTTTTAGCAAGAAAGAGTTATTTCGCATCATGCCGTTAACGCAAATAGGAGCTTGTCACTATTAGAATGTGACAAAGCTCCTTTTTTATTTTGTGGGATTTAACATATGGAGACGTACCGTGGCTTAGCAAATCTACAATCCGCCGCCGCGTGATGATTCGGATGTTCGGGGAAGTGGCTTAGGATGATGCGATTCACTGTATTACATTTTCAATAAACGATAGCCAACTCAAACCAAATACCTTAAGCTCTCCAAGTGATTTTTAAGCCGAGTAATTTCAAATCTGCGCTTCTTAAACCACTCCTGCGACCATATCCGATAAATCTTCCAACCAAGCCCTTCCAATACCTGCTG
The DNA here is from genome assembly GCF_024213375.1 of Paenibacillus sp. MZ04-78.2. Taxonomy (GTDB): domain Bacteria; phylum Bacillota; class Bacilli; order Paenibacillales; family NBRC-103111; genus Paenibacillus_G. The sequence continues at coordinate 19,381 of NZ_JANAVJ010000049.1, forward strand.
CCGAAGCCGATCTCTATCTCGAGCAACTTTAGAACTGTGATAGGCCTTTCCGTCACATTCAATTCCCAAGATGAATTTATTTTCATTCAACGGATCAACCACTGCCAAATCAATACGGTATCCCGAACAACCAACTTGAGGTTCCACTTTGTACCCTAGATCTGTGAGAACCAAAAACACATCTTCCTCAAACGGTGACTCAAACTCTCGTTCGGAAAGCCTTGTCATACTGATTGGCAATTTCCCGTCAATCGCTGCCTGCATGTAATCCTTGAGCAGGCGGAGACCTGTGTTCTCATTTATTTTTGTGTCTGACAGGTCCGATGGCTTCAGCGAGCTAATTAACTTCATATGGTATTTCGCGCGGGTTACAGCTACGTTCAATCGCCGTTCCCCACGCGCCTTGCTTAGAGGACCGAAGTTATAATGCAGAGTCTGATCGGCAGCTTTTGCATAGCCGACGCTTAAGAATACAACATCTCTCTCGTCCCCTTGAACATTCTCTAGACTTTTAACGAAAAACTCTTCTTGCACCCCCTCCTGGAAGAAGCGTTCATACCGCAAATTGGAGTTTCTCAAGAGCGTAAGCTCCGCTTCAATGGCTGAAGCTTGCGCTTCACTGAATGCAATAACACCTAGCGATTTATCGGGGTAATCTCTGAAGTGCTCAATTACTAGATGCGCAATTTTTTCGGCTTCTTTCTTATTAGTCTTGCTTCCACCGCGGTCATAAATCCCGTCTTCCACATATACAAATTCCGTGCCCAAGTAAGGCCCGTTATCTGAACTCGGGAACGTGATCAAATTATTATGGTAGAATGCTTGGTTAGAGAATGTGATCAACGATTCGTGCTTACTACGATAATGCCAGCGCAGATTAATCGGCGGAAGAACATGTGCGCATTCGTCCAGAATGCTCTCATACGTCACTTCTTCCTGCTCATCTTCATCGAAATCTTCCTCAATCATGCTGCTGTGGAAGAAATTCGTCGGCGGGAGCTGCTTTGTGTCTCCGACGATGATGACCTGTTTTCCACGGACAATTGCACCGATCGCATCTTCAGAAAAGATCTGGGATGCTTCGTCAAAAATCACCACATCGAATTGGGTTACCGATGCATCCAAGAATTGACTGACCGATAGCGGGCTCATCAGAAGACATGGCTTTATCTCCATAAATAACGGAGCAGTTAAGTTTAACAGCTTCCGAATTGGATAGTGTCGTTTTTTCTTTCCGATTTCAGCCTGCATAATTTGAAGTTCTCGGCGGTATGCTAAAGCACGTATCGCTTGATTTCGGTTAGTTTCCAATTTTTCTTTGATGCGATGCACGTTTAACTGATTGCTGGTTTGATCCAGTTTTCTAAACGTCGTAACGTCTGTATCCATGACATCAGCATCAAACTCATAAAGCTCTGGTTCTTGTTTATATATTTGATCCAGCCACAGTTTAAAAAAACGCTTTTGAAACATATCCTTAAACGTATGTTCGCCGATTTTTTCTTTTCTAATTGCCAGCATGAATTGGTTCAATCCCATAGTGGTCGCATGCTTTTCAAGACGCTGGTATCTGATCCAGTCCTCTAATAGATCAATAGCGCCAAGCCTGATTTCCGTAAACTCTACCAATTCATTAAGTGCTACGCTTGAAAAATCTGTCTTGAAAATAACTGAAATCGTGAAATACTTATGAAAGTCTTTTTCAAGAGAGCGTGTTTTGTCATACTCCCGTTGAGTTTCAGCAAGTATTCCTTTTAATTCGTTTTTATCCCGATCCCCTTCAGCGCTAACAAAATCCATGATCTTCGATGGAATATCTGCATCGACGAACAACTCGTGCCATTCATCGGTCCAAGCCAACGCATCAAATATCTGTTCCCAGTTTGTTGTGTAGCCTGTGAATCTGTCACCAAAAACGCTTTTGAGAATCTCAAGTTTGCCGTCTAGTCGCTCTTTCTGTCGTTTCACATCTACAGCCCTTTCTAAGGCTGTTTTTGATTCATCAAATGAGAAGCTGCGAGTGAAGTAAGGTACAAATCTAGAGAAACATTCTTGCCACTCCGATACTAGTTGCTTCAACTCCTGGAGCTGATTACTGAAAGCAATGATCGGCCAGTAAAGCTCAGGACCTTCATATACCGAAAATGCCTTAGGGAATGCTTCCTTATAAAGTAGCAATCCTTTTTGTATGTTTTTGATGCACCTGCGAAGTATTGCTTCATCAATAGGTAATTCTAGTCCACCGCGGAGCATTACGTTCCTGAATTCCTGATTAATCGTAATGCCTTGTTTAAACAAGTTGGCGAATTCATCAATAAAACCCAGAAGCTTATTCCAATCGGTCTTCTTCCCCTTAAACGTATCGCCGAGAATTCTTAAGCTGTTTATATAACTATCTTCGATTTTTTGGTTTTCTTGATTTAGTTGCGTTAAATTTTTTAAGTCTTTCTTGAATTCAGATACGCTAAGGCCCCTCGGATTTTGCAAATGGCTAGCGAATTCATCAACGAACTTAAAGTAGGATTCAACCTTCTGCCACTCCACTTGCAAACTAGCATCCAATTCTTCCATGTTTGCCGTCGCTGTGTTTCCACCAATTAAATGAACAAAGTTCATGAAATCTGCTTGAAGCACTTTAATTACCTGTCGCAATTCGTTGCTGGTTTGCTTCAACTGATTAAAAGAAGCAGATAATTGCTTCACTCTACCCGCGGGACGGATTAGCAGGTCTTTAAGTAATGCAGTGACGTTTCGGTCTTGGTGCCACTCAACGATTTCTCTTGTAACAGCCATCGCCTGCTCAATTTGAGCCCAGTTTGTTTCGGCCTCTTGATAGTGCCAACCGAGCAACGATTTAAAACCGCTCTCTTTCTGAATAATCGACTTCTTGTAATCCAACACCCGTTTTACATTACGGACGTATTTGTGGAATGTATCAAAGTCGAATTTATCGTTTGTTTTCAAGTTAGACTTAAGCCATTTCAAATCCTTCTTGTATGAATCGCTAAAGATGCGCATAAACGATTGGTATTTGCCTTCGCATTTTTCAAAAATGTCATATATGCGCTCATCGTAAACCTCTTCTTCAAACAAATTGACTACTTTATTGTATTCGCTCTGGTACTTTTCGAAGAGATTTTTACCTTCTCTAACAGTAGATTGAATATCGTGATAATTGTGCAGGTTGAACCAACTCTCCTGCGGACGCGGTGACTTTGTAATCAATCCTACGACCAATTCTAGGGTATCAACGGAAGCAACACTATTTATTGGGATTCCAAACATCTCTTCAAACTCAGCTTTACAAGTATTGAAAAGTTTGATCTTATTAAATAGGTCGCTAAATATCGATGTTACTTTTGATTTCTGATCATACAAAAAGCTGTCGACAGACTCCTGATTGCGTTTGAACGAACCCACCACGTTTTCCTTAACTTCGAAATCAACCAATGCTTTTTGAGCGTTGATTTCCAGAAAGGAGGATTTGTACTTGGACAAAAGGTTTTGACGGATCTCTTCGATCTCTTCGTATTTGGTCTTTGTGACTAACGCATGCTTGGCTGCTTCAGCAAATCTGATTTCATCGAACCACTCCGCGGCAGGAGTGGTTGATTTATTCAGCAGCGATATATACACCAGCAAACGTTTCAGTTCTTCTAAGTTTTCAAGTTGAGAAATCCCCAAATGAAAGGCTGTTTCTATATAACTTTGAATCTTATCAGTGGCGGCTACAAAACCATCAATGCTGCTTATGACTTCACTTTGGTTCAACAGAACTTCCGATCGTTTTCCCTCAGGGATGACCGAAACAAGCTTTTCACTTTCAATAAACAAATCATTGTACACTTGTTCGAGCTGTTCTACTTCCAGCACACTCTCTCTAACTTGTTCCGTCAGCTTTCTTTTATCATCTAAAAAGGATGAGAATCTTTCTTGGTAATTCTTCGCGTCAGCAATAATCTGAGTAATGTTCATTTTGTCAAACCACCCTGCGGGAGGCATTGGGGAGTGAATAGCCATGTCCAAGATCTCTATGGCTTTTTTCAGCTCATTCAATGTAGCTGCGCATATGCCCACAGTCTCTTCAATAGATGAAGCAGCCTTTACATTATTGCTTAATTGCTTTGAAAGTTCCGACAAGTAAATTTTGACCCTTGATTTTAACTCAAGGGAGAAGCTCTCATCGTTAAATCCTTCCCACGGATGGAAATCAGCGTTATACACAGAATTTCTGTAACGTTCGAGATCTGTCAGAAGTCTATATATGGATTCGAGTTCAGTATCGAATGATATGTTAAAATCGACCATTAATTCAGGGATATCTTCTAACTTGGCAAGTGTACCATGAACTTCAAAAACCGTTTTGCCATAAGGTTCCCTCGTTAAATGGATCTTCTCCACATATGTATTTAGCTTTTCCCGAATGACGTTAATCTGGCCGTACACGTCATTGGAGATGTGCTTTTTCGAGGATTGTTTGTTTATGACATGGCTTAGTTCATCAAGTACCTGTCTTTTATTTGCTTTTTGACTATGCATTTCAAGGCAGAAGTCCCCAAGCCCTTCGTTCTCCAAGCGGGTTCTTACAACGTTTAATGCAGCCATCTTCTCGCTGACAAACAGCACTTTTTTATTATTAGCGAGGTTCTCGGCAATGATATTCGAAATGGTTTGGCTTTTTCCCGTCCCTGGAGGACCCTGAAGCACAAAGCTCATTCCGTTTTTGGCTGCCAATATGGCCTGTTGCTGGCTTGAGTCAGCGTCTAAGATATTGAATATTTCTTGTGATGGCACTTCACGGTCCATTGTAGTCTCATCGGGAATGCGGGTATGATCGAAGATCTGCTTCCTACTTTCATCATCAGAAACGCCCGCAATTTCTCTTATTAATGGATGGCCTTCAATAAGATCCTTGTAGGTTTCCATGTCTTTATACATGACCAATCTGTTGAAGGAAAACAGCGACAAATAAACATCTTCTTCGACACTCCAATCTTCTAGGTTTGCAATAAGATCGCGAACTTCTTCCCATAGCTCCGCAACGTTAAGCGCAGACGGATCTTCCTCCAGCTCGGGCAATCTAATTCCGTGCTGCTCGTGCAACATATGCGCAAGAAACGGGTTGATCACAATTTCGTCTTCAAACTTACTTAACGTAAAAGGGTCATTGGCGCTGGTTCTTTTTAACGTTGCAGGAACCAACAATAGCGGCGCATAAAAGAAATCGGAATTGACTGCTGTTTGTGTTTCTTTCCATTTCAAAAGACCAAACGAAAGGTAGGATATATTAATGCCTTGCTCATTCATTCGGGTTTTCGCCGCGGTTCTAAGCTTATTAAGAATCTTTTTATAATTTTGCGTTTCTTCAGCGATGCGTTTTTTCTTTTCAAGTTCTTGGATTGCCATAACTTGAATCTTTGATATTTGCACAGAAAACGGCGTAGACAGTTTCTCACAGTTTAACTGGTTTTCATCATCAACTAGCAGTTTATACATATTAGAGGGGTCGTCTAGGAAATTAACGCTATTGGTTCTCTTCGGTTTGAAATTGAGAAGCGTGTTTCTTTTGCTCATGTCTATTAGATTCTTTTTCCAGTTAGCAATCCTATTATGTAATGGACTTTCAAGCTGCTTTTCCATAGTTTCACCTTCGCATTTGGGATTAAGTCCTAAACTATATGACTATATATAGGGAAATTGTACCACGATATTCCATAGTTTGATACATACATCATTAAGGTAGGATACCGGACTATAATCCCCTTTTAACGTAACGCCCATTTGTGTAATCTTGCTTGTCGCTAGCCTGTAGGTGCATTACTGCTAATTCCCCCCCGCCAGAACCTCAAATGAGCAACCTCAATCCATTTCCGGACGGAGGTTGCTTTCTTTTTGCCGCATTATCATCATACACAGAACAGGAGAAAGAAAATGAATTGCATACATCAGCGACTATACAACTTTATCAAACAGGAATTAGGCCATGACGGCACGATCCACTTCCTAGCCCTCTCAGCCGTAGAGTTGCAACACGACGCATAAGCCCATTCAACGATTTTCAAAGTTAGGGTAGCCCTCACTTTTCAAGCCGACTCCAGCATTAGTCCCTACTTTGACGTTACGGACATATTCATATGCATACTACCAACATTCAGCTTACGCATGAAGACGAATGGGCTGACGGCCCGCCGATCCCCGAAGGAAGTCCGATAGAGTTTGCGCTAGGCTGGGTTACGGAGTTAATCGGGCCGTTTATCGTATCCCCAGAAGCTCAGCGAGCAGTTGACAAAAAACAAGGTTCATTGCTAGATAAGCCTATACAAGCAAGAAAGGAGATTAAAGAGCATCGAATCCTGACGACTTCGACAAATACTAAAAAAGCGACGGTAGCGACCAGTGCGTCACCAAACGCATCCGGCAAAACCGTCGCCAATTCCCTAACGAAAAGGAGCGAAACCAATGTCCCTGACACTAAAAACAATCATGGTTTACCGCCGCATCCCCAACATGAAAGTGGGGTTTAGCGCGGTTCACATCGCTCCATACTGAGTAATACGGCGATTGGACAGAAATACGAGACTCTTTTTGGTGGTTCGACCCTGTCCTTCAGCGATTTTTGGCTGAATGACCGCGTACAGAAAAATGGAGACTTCATACGAATGCGCCAATCGTCCCTATTACTCGATTGGAGGAAGAACGAATGGAAACGTTAGTCACTCGCTATGCCGGACTGGATGTCCACAAAGAAACTATTGTCGTTTGTGTATTGACAGGTGAAGCAGACGAAACGCCGCGCTCCGAAACGCGCACCTTTCCGACCATGACGCGCGATTTGTTTGCACTAATGACCTGGCTGGAGGGCGAGGGCGTCACGCATATTGCGATGGAGAGCACCGGCATCTACTGGAAACCGGTCTACAACAATTTGGAAGGGTACTTCGACATTGCGCTGGCCAATGCTCAGCGGATCAAGAATGTGCCGGGACGGAAAACCGATGTGAGCGATGCGGAGTGGATTGCAAAGCTCTTGCGGGTCGGTCTGATCGAAAAGAGCTTTGTACCCGCAGAGGACCTTCGGGAACTTCGTGACCTGACACGGCTTCGCAAAAAACGGGTCGGTAACCTAACGGCAGAGAAGAACCGGATTCAGAAGATGCTCGAAGCGTCCAACGTCAAACTCGGAACCGTCATTTCAGATGTGTTCGGCGTATCGGGCCGCAATTTGCTGGAGCGTCTGATTGCACAGGGCTATGTTGACGCAGACGATATTGAACACCGGGTGCATGGCAACGTCAAGCGCAATGTGAAGCGTGTAGCCGAGTCGCTCTTTGGTACCTGAATACGCACCAAATGCTGATGATCCGCAATTGCTGGGAACATATTGCCTTTCTGGAGCAATCCATCTCCACGCTGGATGCCGAGATTGAAGCCCATCTGAAACCGTACAAAGAAGCTCAAGAATTGATTCAAACCATTCCGGGCGTGAGCGATGTAACGGCTGCCGCTATCATCGCAGAGATTGGCGTAGACATGGAACAATTCCCGACAGCCGATCACTTGGCCTCTTGGGCAGGAGTCGCTCCAGGCAACCATGAGAGCGCCGGTAAAAAAAAAGTACACACACACGCAAGGGCAACCCGCATGTGAAAACGGCTTTATGTGAAGCTGCATGGGCAGCAACGAAGTGCCGAAAATCCCAGTTGTCAGCTCGATTTTGGAAAATGGCTGCTCGTCGCGGCAAGAAAAAGGCGATCATTGCACTGGCTCGCAAAATGCTCACGATCATTTACATGATGTTGAAGACCAAGACAGCTTATATCGAAGGCGGGCCAGCCTACTCCAAACCCGTAGCTTAACAGTATTGCCCAAAGGAATAACGAATATACATGCAGCCGGATAATGGCTGTACCGGGCATCCTGTTGCCATTTTTAAGTTCATACGAGCAAAGCGGTTCATTTTAAAAGCAGGTTCGACGTTCTAAAGTCACTACGTGCAAAAATCCTTTCACAGAAAAAGAAAAAACGCGCAATCGCTGCGCTCATCCAAGAACAGCTTGACGAGTACCTATCCCGCTTCCCCTACGTCAGGTACCCCGTCGATCCGCTGGAAGTGGAAAAGAATGTTCTGCGATCCTGCCACTGTGCCGATCACAGCACTCAGACAGGCACTTAACTGGCATTTCAATAATGCGAATGAGCATAAGCCCCAGCCAGAAAAGCAGAACATGGGCCCGGATTCGATCTTCTTGCTTGGCATCGGTCAGGCGATCACGAAGCGTTTGGCAGATCGGGAATACACTCATGCCCACTGCAACTCCGATTCAGCCTCGGCGCATCATAGTTCCAATAAGCTCGCCGGCGATTTCCAAGGGTCTTGCGAACCTTCGGAGATCACCGGCTTCTTTTTTTCGGATCGCCGAATAAAAGGCGCGGACAGCCAATAGATTGATAAAGAGAAAATGGACATGGCCCCCGGGCAGAACGTTTGTCCGGCGGGCCGCTGTCGAGAACCGAAGCGTCCGACAAGGAGGGGAACTGCCGATGCTTCACTTGGTCGCCTGTATCAAGCAGGTGCCGGATACGAAAATCATCAAGATGAACCCGAAAACGAACACGATGGACCGCTCCAGCGCGCCAGCCATCCTCAATCCGTACGATGCGCATGCCGTCGAAGAAGCGGTGCGTCTCAAGCAGCGTTACGGAGGAACGGTGTCCGTCGTGACGATGGGACCGCCGCCCGCGGTCAAGGCGATCCGCAAATGCATCGAGATCGGCGCGGACGAAGGCTACCTGATCACCGACCGCGCATTCGCCGGGGCGGATACGCTGGCAACCAGCTATTCGCTGACGAAGGCGATCGACAAAATCGCTAAAATCAAGCCGATCGATCTGATCCTCTGCGGCAAAATGACCATCGACGGCGACACCGGCCAAGTCGGTCCGGGCATCGCCCGCAGATTGGATATTCCGCCGCTGACGAACGTCCGCGAGATCGTCGAAGTAAACAAGGACGAAGGCTACACTATCATCCACCGCAAGCTGGAGGACGGCTACGAGGTCGTCCGTTCGACGCTGCCGTGTCTGTTCTCCGTCGAAAAAGACATCAACGACATCCCGTATTCGCCGCTGCCCAACATGCTGCGGGCGGCGCGTTACCAGCCGGTCGTCTGGTCCGTGAACGACTTGGAGGACGTGGATCGCACGAAGCTCGGCCTCAAAGGCTCCCCGACGATCGTCGCCAAGGTATGGCCGCCGGAGAAGCCGAAGGGCGGAGAGCTGCTGGAGGGAACCCCTGCGGAGCAGGCGGGCAAGCTGCTGTCGATTTTGCTGGAGAAAAAAGAGCTCTTCCGCGTCCAAAACGGAGGTGAAAGCGGATGAACCTTCAGGATTACCGCGGCGTATGGGTGTTCATTGAGCAGAAGAACGGCGCGATTGCGCCGGTGTCGCTGGAGCTGCTGGGAGCCGGGCGGAAGCTCGCGGATAAGCGCGGCGTGCCGCTGGCGGGCATCCTCATCGGCGACGGCGTCCGATCTCTGGCCGCCGAGGTCATCGCTTACGGAGCGGATACCGTGTACTTGTACGACGATCCGATCTTTCATCATTACCGGACAGAATCATACATGCGGGCCGTCATCGAAGCTTGCCAGAAGCACAAGCCGGAAATATTCCTGTTCGGCGCCACGTCGACGGGCAAGGACCTCGCCAGCGCCGTGGCGACGGATCTCGCGACGGGGCTGACGGCCGATACGACGCAGTTGGACGTCGATGCGGACACCGGGCTGCTGGAAGCGAGCCGACCGGCGTTCGGGGGCAACATTATGGCCACAATTTTGTGCAAAAAGGACCGCCCGCAAATGGCCACCGTGCGCCCGAAGGTCATGAAGCGGCTGGCCCCGGATCGGCAGCGTAAGGGGGAGATCGTTGAAGAAACCGTCTCCGTCCGCGAAGAGGACCTGCGCACGAAGGTGCTGGAGATCGTCCGTGATACGGCGCAGCGGGTGCGGATCGACGAGGCCGACGTCATCGTCGCCGGGGGCAAGGGGCTCGGCGGCCCGGCCGGCTTCGAGCTGATTCACCGGCTGGCCGAGACGCTGGGCGCTTCCGTCGGAGCGAGCCGCGATGCGGTGGAGGCCGGCTGGATTGAGCATCATCACCAGGTCGGGCAGACAGGCGTCACCGTGACGCCGAAAATTTATTTTGCCATCGGCATTTCCGGGGCGATCCAGCATTTGGTCGGGATGCAGAACTCGGGGCTCATTATCGCCATCAACAAGGACCCTGCCGCTCCGATCTTCGGGTCCTGCCACTACGGCATCGTCGGCGATGCATTCGTCATCGTCCCGCTGCTGATCGAAGCGTTCCAAAAAGCACTGCAAAGCGAGGTGCCTCAATATGGCTGAAAAATTCGACGTCATCGTGGTCGGCGCAGGTCCGGCCGGGACGTCTTGCGCCTATACGTTAGCCAAGGCCGGCGTAAACGTTCTGCTCATTGAGCGAGGGGAGTACCCCGGCTCGAAAAACGTCATGGGCGGCGTCCTGTACCGCAAAACGATGGAAGACATCATTCCGGGCTTTTACAAGGACGCGCCCGTGGAGCGACCGATCGTTGAGCAGCGCTACATGATGCTGGATAAAGAATCGGCGGTCACCTTCAGCTACAAAGGGCTGGAGTGGGGGCAGGAGCCATACAACAACTTCACCGTGCTGCGGGCCAAATTCGATCAATGGTTTGCGGAGAAGGCGGTGCAGCAGGGCGCGCTGCTGGTCAACGAGACGGTCGTGCTCGAATGCATCACCCAAGACGGGCGCGTGGTCGGCGTCCGCACCGACCGCCCGGATGGGGACCTGTATGCCGACGTCGTGGTGCTCGCGGACGGCGTCAATTCGCTGCTGGCCAAGTCGCTCGGTTTCCATAAGGAATTTCGCCCGGACGAAGTGGCGCTGGCCGTCATGGAAGTGCTGAAGCTGGACCGCAAAACGATCGAAGACCGGTTCAGTCTGGAAGGCGACCAAGGCTGTACATTCGAGATTTTCGGCGATTCCACCCATGGCATTCTCGGCACGGCGTGGCTGTATACGAACAAAGACAGCTTGAACATCGGCGTCGGGGCCATGCTGTCCGGGCTGATCAAGCGCAAGCTGAAGCCGTACGAGCTGCTGGAGTATGTCAAGACACACCCGATCCTGCGGCCGTATATCCAAGGCAGTGAGCAGCAGGAATATTTGGCTCATCTGATCCCCGAGGGCGGCTACCGTTCCATGCCGAAGGTCGTTGGAGACGGTGTGATCGTGGTCGGAGACGCGGCTCAGCTCGTCAACGCCATTCACCGCGAAGGCTCGAACATGGCGATGGCGTCCGGCGTGCTGGCGGCAGAGACGATTCTGGAAGCGAAGGAAGCGGGCGACTATTCCGCCGCACAGCTCGATAAGTACCGAACCCGGCTGCTGGACGGCTTTGTCGGCCAAGACTTGAAGAAGTACAAGGACGCGACGCATCATTTTGAGAAATACCCGCATTACTTCGAAAAATATATCCCGCTCATGAACCGGGCGGCGGGTGAGCTGTTTACTGTCGACGGGACGAGCAAGAGAGAGAAGCAGCGCAAAATCTGGCAGGGCATCGGCACCGCCGGCGAGAAGTTCAAGATCGCCCAAGATTTGTTCAAGGCATGGAGGGTGATGAAATGAGCGACCAGCCCAAGGGAAAAGGGCAGACCATCGAAGAGAAGCAGTACTTGATCCGGTTCAAGGCGGACACGAACTCCCATCTCCACGTGCTCGATTACGATATTTGCGCGACGAAGTGCCCCGACAAGATCTGTACGATTTTTTGCCCGGCCGAAGTGTACAAATGGGAAGAGATCCGGATGCATGTCGGCTACGAGGGCTGTCACGAGTGTGGAAGCTGCCGCATTGGCTGCCCGTATCAGAACATCAAATGGGAATACCCCAAGGGCGGTCACGGGATCATCTTCCGGCTGGGGTAGCTGCGCTATGTTCGCGGTGGGGGACTGCGTCATCTTTATCCCGGACGGGGCGAGGGGAACGGTGATCGCCGTCAACGGGTCGTTCTGTCACATCGTTTGGGAGGATTGGTTTACGAGCTGGGAGAAAGCCGAAGAGCTGCGGAAAGAAAATTTGGAGTCAAAATAGCAGACGCTTGGAATTTTTCCAAGCGTCTTTTCACTTATTTTTTACATCGACTAACTTAAAACGCTCACATACCAACATCATATCTTCTGAAAATTTAAGTCCTAAATTACTTAACTCCTCAGTAAAGAATTGTTCATGAGCTTCTTTCCAATATTGATAAGTTCGATCTCCTTCACCCTCAGCAATAGCAAATTCCTCTGGAACCTCATTCATTGGCATTATTTTAACATCTACTGTTTTAATAATCGCTAAAGGCTCGTCTTTGCTATTTAAGATGATGCTATAATCCTCAACGGAAGGTAGTGGCTCGTTTTCTATCCTGAAAATTAATTATCTTGTAAAAGCTTCGAAGGCATCACTAAATTAACCCGGTAACATCTGTTTTTTT
>NZ_JANAVJ010000004.1 GCF_024213375.1 Paenibacillus sp. MZ04-78.2
TTGGGTGACATGGCTTCGATACCCTTGAAGCCCCCCGGCTTAACGGGGAAAACTGATGCGCCTTATGGGCGCACAATACTTTGCTTGACGTCCCCAACCATAAACCGGTTGCCCGGCGCGTCCTTGGCGATCAGTTGGACAATCGCTTCCTGCACGCGGTTCGTATCCTGATACTCGTCCAGCAGCACCTCGGCGAACTGCTCCCGGTATTCCAGCGCTGCGTCGGAAGGAACAGGTTTCCCCGGCAGCGACTCGTCGGCGCTGAGGATCTTCAGGCAAAAATGCTCCAAGTCCGCAAAATCGACGAGCCGCTTGCTCATCTTGGCCGTCCGGTACCGCTCGCCGAAATCGATTACCAGACCGACGAGCGCCTCCATAAGCGGTCCCATCGTCCGCAGCTCCGCCTCGTACTGTTCCGGCGTCCGTCCGAACAATTCTTCCTTCAGCTCGCTCAGTCGGTCTTTAACCTCCCCCCGCATGTCCTTCACTTGCTCCTGAAGCGCTTTGTCGAAGCCATCTCCCCGGCAAGCCTTCAGCTTGCCGAAAGCGGCGCCCTGAAACGCTTGATACAGCGGTTCCCAAGAGCCTGCGTCGGCCAACTCCAGCAGCTCGCCGACGACCGCGCCGTCATCTTGAAGATTGGTCAAATACGGCGCCGGTCCTCCGGGCTGCTCTGCGATCCGCACCGCTTCCCGAAGCCTTGATACCATAGCCTGCAGCTCCAAGCGGACGTACGCAAGCAAGCTTGCCAGCCACGGATTATCGCCGGAAGCGACGGGCCGCTCGAACATGCGGACGCATTCGTTCAGCCAATGCTCCGGCCACGGGTGGCTCCGCGAATCGTCATACAGCCGCTGCACAAGCGAGAACAGTGCATCGTCGTTTTTGTCCCCGCTGAACGAATCCGCCAGCCGCCAGAACAAATCGCCTTCTCCGGCTTCGCCGTACCGCTCCTCCAGCAGCTCCTCCAACAAATCCTGCCGCAGCAGCGCGCTCTCCGTTTCATTGGCGATTCGGAAGTTCGGATCGAGTCCGATCCGCTGGTAATGCCGCTGAATAACCTCCATACAAAAAGAGTGCAGCGTCGTAATCGACGCCTGCGGCATCAGCGCAAGCTGCTTGCGCAGGTGATCCGAGCCCGGATTGTCCGCCAGCGCCTTCTCCAGCGCCTCGCTGATCCGGTGGCGCATTTCGGCGGCTGCCGCCTTGGTGAACGTAGCGACAAGCAGCCGGTCTACGTCAAGCGGCTCGCGCTCGTCCGAAATGCGGCGGATAATCCGTTCGACCAGCACGGCCGTTTTCCCGGAGCCCGCAGCGGCGGCGACGAGCGTAGAACAGCCGCGGACCGCGATGGCCTGCCATTGTTCGTCCGTCCAGGTGCTATTCTCCGGCTTGGGCATCGTTTCCGTCATTGTTCGTTCCCTCCATTCTCGTTATCCGGTTCTTCCAAGACGTTCCCTTCCCCCGGCTCCGCTATCCGGCTCTCTTCAGCAGTCGGCCGTTTTGCCGAAGCGCGCGGCCGGTAAGCCGCTCCGGCGGAGGGGGGAGCGGAAGCAGCCTTATGCTCCATCATTTCCCATATGCGGTCTTTGCCGATCGGCGTAAGCTGCTTGTACGCATTGCCGTCGAGCTGCGTATCGAATTGGCATACGGAACGGTACGCGCACATCGTGCAGGCCGTCGCTTGGCCCATCCGGTAAGGCGCAATCTCGATGGTACCGTCCGTCAGCGACGTCCCGATCTCGCGGATCGTCCGCTTGACGTACCGCCGAACGGTGTTCCACTGTTCTACGGAAGCAACTGACGACGTTTTATAGAAGCTGCCGTCCGTCTTAAGCGCTACCGGCAGCAGGTCGGAATGCCCTCCGGCTTCCGCCAGCCCTCTGTCCATCAGCCGGATCGTATCCGCGTCGGCACGAAGCAAACCTCTCATTTTGAACCGCTTCTTCAACTCGCTGTCGATCTCTTGAGCGGAAAGCCCGTTTCTTGCGTTCAAAACCGGATTATGTACATGGAAGTACAACACGCCCGCCGGCTGTGCTTCGTGTCCGAGCCAAATCGGCGCATGCGTCAGAATAACGTCCAAATACGTGAGCATTTGCAGCGATAACCCATAATACACTTCGGTCATATTCAGCGCCTTGGAGCTCGACTTGTAATCGATCACCCGCAGCAGCGTTCCTTGCTCGGTATCCGCCCGGTCGATCCGGTCGATTCTTCCCCGGAGCTCCATGCGTACGCCGTTGTCCAGATCGTAAAGCAGCGGCGGGATCGGCTGTCCGCTTCCGAAGCCGACTTCCAGTCCGATCGGCCGGAACTGCCCCCGCCGGGCGTGCTCGCCCAGCATCAGCGCCGCCCGTCCGATCACCTGCTTGAGCTTGCGCGCAATATACGAATACCGTTTGGAGCTGAGCAAAATTTCGCCCTGCAGCTTCGGCGCAAGCGCGTCGACGACAAGCGCCGCCCGCTGCTCGCATTCCGCGGCCGATAAGCCGCCCCAGTCGAACCCTTCGCGCTCCGCCTGCTCCGCAAACTTGGTCAAGGCGGCGTGAAACAGCTGCCCGATATCGGGCGCTTCCAAGCGAAAAATACGGCGTTCCTTCAGCCGCAGCCCGTGAGAGACGAACTGGGAGAACGGACACGCGACGAAGCGCTCCATCCGGGATACGCTCGTCTGGATGCTTTCTCCGTACAGCTCGCGGCTCGTTGCGGCGCTCAATTCCTTCGCCCCGTTCGAACAGAGCAGCGCCTGCACCATCCGCGACAGCTTCAGAGCATGTTCGGGTTGGCGGGCGAACCAGTTGTACACCGACCACCAGACGGCGTTCATCGGAGCCCCGCCCATCCACTGCTTTAGCTGTACCATTAGCAGGGACAACGCTTTATCCGGATGTGCGACATACTCCATTTGTTCGCCGGCGTGGCTGTCCGGGGTCGGATCGTTCAACAGCAGCCGCTCCTGCAGCGACGGGAACATCCGCTTCACCTGACGGATCACGTCCGAAGGCAGAAGCGACCTCCCTTCCTCGTCGGCCAACGGGTAGCTGAGCCATAATCCGTTCGAAGGCGCGCAAAACGCGCAGTAGATCAGGAACGACTCGTCAAGCAGCCGCCTCTGGCTCCCTTCAGCAGTTTGCAGCCCGTTTCCGGCCAACTGCTCGCGCTCCGCTTCCGACAAGACGCCGCTTTCGGGCATTTTGGCGGGCATGACTCCCTCGCTCACGCCAAGCACGAACATGTGCTTGACCTGGCCGGAACGGGTCCGGTCCATGCTGCCGACCAGCACTTGATCGAGAGTGGGCGGGACATGGCCGAGCTTGATGCTTTCAAGCCCCGTGTCCACCAGCTCCGCGAACGTCTCCGGCGTCATCGTCTCGTCTCCCATCAGCTCGGCGAGTTGATCGAACATATCCACGATCCGTTCCCATACTTGGGCGTGCTCCCGCGCTTTCTCCGCTCGTCCTTGCGTAAGGGCCGCTTGGCTCCAAGATTCCAGCCGCTCCGGCACCCGCAGCTGCTCCAGCAGGCCGTACAGCGCCTCAACCCGCTGAAGCACTGTCGCTTTCCGGCGCATGCGTTCCTGCAGCGCCCCGAGCGGCTCGGCCACCAGCCTGCGGCAGGCGTTGAGCTTTCGCAGAAACGCCTCGTCCGCCTCACTGGCTCGCGTATCGTCCTGCTCGAGCGTGGTCCGGTACGAATACGTCCAGTCCTTCGTCCATTTGTGTCCCTGAATGCCGAACGCCAGCGCATAGTTTTCGAGCTGGTCCATCGCATGCCGGTCGATGATCAAACCGTCCTCCCGCTCTCTCGCCTCGCCGAACGGCAGGAAAAATCCAGTTTTGACCGCGCGAAAAACCGCTTCGTATTTCCAATAACGGTTGACCGTTTCGAGCGCGGAACGAATCAATTCGACGAGCGGGTGATGCACGACCGGCCGCTTATGATCCAAAAAGTGCGGGATGCCGTAGTCGGCAAATGTGCCCGAGATCAGCTCGCCATACGATTCCATGTTGCGGACCGACACGGCGATGTCGCGCCATCTAAGCCCTTCGTCGCGGACGAGCTTGACGACGTCCCGGGCCAGCGCCTCCACCTCCGCCCTGCGGCTGACCGCCGCCGATATGCGAACGGCCGGCGGCCTGTTATCCCCCGCCTCGGGTCGGTAAGGCTTTTTCACCCGCTCCTCCCATTGCGCCTCCAAAAATCCGAGTGACGGCGTCTCCCGGAACCTTGCCGGAGGCGACGGCGGCAGGATGATCGAGGCTTCGGTTTCGACCTCCAAGGCATCCAGCCGCTCCCGCAGCGTCTTCATCGTCCGGGCGGTCGGATGGAACAAATCCAGCTCGTGCGGCTGCTCCCCGCCCGTGTACGGACGGTTCAGACAGAGCGTCATCGTAACCTGGCCAGCGTACAGCGCAAGCTGTTCCAGGACGGCAAGCTCCTGAGGGGTAAACCCGTGGAACCCGTCGACCCATAGTTCCGCGCCCCGTAAATACGCCGATTCGCCGACTTGGCGGGCCAGCAGCGTCAAATAATCTTCCCCGTCCAGATACAGCTTGGACAATTCGGCCTCGAATTCGCTGTACAGAAGCTGCAAATCGTGCAGCTTGTCCGGAAGCGTGCCGGAAGCATTGCCGCCGTCGGATGCAAAGCGCGACGAATAAAACTGCTCAAGCTGATCGGGGCTTATACAGTACCGTTTCAGCTCCGCAAACAGCTCGTTCAATTTATCCAGAAAGCCCGTTTGTCCCGCCGACGCTTGAAAACGGCGCAGACGTTCTTTTTGTTTATGTAAAATGCGGTGCAGCAGCAATTTTTTTCCTGTTTCATCAATCGGCAGGCGCGAGGCGCCGCCTACCTCCTGCATGACGCGCCAGGCAAGCCGCCGAAAGCTGAGCACTTGAGCGCGCAGCGTGCCTCCGAGTTCTGGAGAGGACACCAACGCGTATTCCGCCTGAAAGGTAGCCTGCTCCGGCACGAGCCAGATCAGCGGCGCACCGTCCGGCTGCTCCAGCAGCTTTTGCTTGATCGCGCTTAGGCAATACGTCGTTTTGCCGCTGCCCGCACGGCCGAGCACAAATTGAAAAGCCATAGTCGCTCCTCCAAATTTAACTTCAATTCACGTAACTCTATTATTCTACCAAAATGTCGGACATTGCGGAAAAGACAGGTTTTGGTATAGTATAGCACAATCGAATACACCGGAACACTCGTTCCGCCCCGGCGTATCCTTTGGCTGCGGCATTGGCTCGGCACAATAGGAAAAGCCAGGAAAAGGGCCGCCCTTTAGGACAGCGCGCTTTTCCCGGCTTTTTCCACAGAATCGAAGCTTGAAGTTTCCTACAGGCGTTCCCGCTTTTGCTGAAAACGGGCGATCGCCTCGTATTCTTCCTCCATGCTTCGCGCAATTTTAATGTAGATAGGCAGAAGCTCATGGTAGATTTCGGCATGCTCCCGTATCGGCTTATGCACATGCGTTGCGCCGACCATCCGGGAAACGATTTGCAGCGAATCCGCTCTCCCTGTCGCGTATAACCCAAGCACGACGGCCCCGAGACAAGAGCTTTCGAAGCTTTGGGGGACAACCACTTCCTGATCGAAAATATCCGCCATGATCTGACGCCAGAGAGAGGAGCGGGCAAAGCCGCCGGTAGCTTGAATTTTTTTGGGCCGCCCGATCCGCTCCCCCATCGCCAGCAAGACGGTGTACAGATTAAAAATAACCCCTTCCAGCACGGCGCGGATCATATGCTCCTTGCGGTGGTGCATCGTCAAGCCGAAAAAGGAGCCTCTCGCATTCGCATTCCATAAAGGGGCGCGTTCCCCAGTCATATAAGGATGAAAAATCAGGCCATCGGAGCCTGGGCTCACCTTCTCCACAATTTGCGTCAGCAGATCGTAGGCATCAATTCCAAGACGTTTGGCCGTTTCGACCTCCGATGCGGCAAACTCGTCCCTCGCCCACCGGAACAGCATGCCGCCATTGTTGACCGCTCCGCCGATGACCCAATGCTTTTCCGTCAGGGCATAGCAGAAGATTCTCCCCTTCGGATCGGTTGAAGGCCTGTCGATCACGGTGCGGATCGCGCCACTGGTGCCGATGGTCGCCGCCACAACTCCGGGCTCAATCGCATTCATGCCAAGGTTGGAAAGCACACCGTCGCTCGCGCCGACAATAAACGGAGTCGTTCCGGCAAGGCCCGTTTCTTCCGCAAACCCGGCTTTCATTCCTTTCAGCGCGTACGTCGTCGGGACGAGTCTGGACAATTGATTTCTCGATATCCCGGCAACGTCCAGCGCTTCCTCGTCCCAGTCCAGCTTCTGCAAATTCATCAGTCCTGTCGCCGAGGCAATGGAATAGTCGACCACGTATTCGTCGAACAGCTTGGCAAACACATATTCCTTGATCGAGATGAATTTGCTGGCGTTTTGAAACAACTCCTGATGATCATGGCGAAGCCACAGCAGCTTGGAAAGCGGCGACATCGGATGGATGGGCGTTCCCGTCCGCAAATAGATCTCATGGCCGTTCATGTCCCGTTTCAAGCGTTCCGTCCAGGCGGCGCTTCGGTTATCCCCCCATGTGATGCAGCGCGTTAGCGGCCTGCCTTCGGCATCAACCGCGATGACGCTGTGCATAGCCGAGCTGAAAGAGACAAACAGGACTTGCTCGGGCCTCGCGGCGCTTTGCGTCATTACGCGCTTCAGCGTTTGGATTACCGCGCGGAAGATGCGGTCCGGGTCCTGCTCGGCTATAGACGAAGTAGGCGTATACAAAGGATATTCCTCGTCCGCCTTGGTTACGACTTTTCCGCTTTCCTCGAATAAGACAGCTTTCGTGCTGGTCGTTCCGATGTCAACGCCAATCATATAGTAGGCTGGCTGGCTCAATGAAATAACCCTCTTTCTTAAACCACGGCGCTCTGGCAATCAGAACAACAAGAAAAATAATGGAAAGTAACGCCCATGATCAAGGTCAAGTTGGGATCGAGACCAAAATACGGTTCATAAGCACTCTCCTTATTATTCAAGCGAGCATGATTCGGTATCCAGAGTATGCCCTTTTTATAGTATGGCAATGAATTCATGTGTACTTGTCGACAAGTATGACAATGAAAAGCCTGCAAAGCAGTGGCCTTTTAAGGAAACCTGCTATGCAGCGTTTTATGTGAGTCGGCAAAATATTGCTGAACGACGGTTTGAATGACGGTGACATCCTTCGATTCGAGCCCGGCGACAAGCGAGCGGTGCTTATCGATGACGGACTTGAGTTTGTTTTCGCCTTTGGAGAATATCTCCGACGTCGTAAGGAACATGACGGTCAACACGATTTGGCGGATGCTTTTCCACAAATGCAAGATCCTTGTATGCTTGGCCTCCACGATGATCGCTTCGTGAAAAGAAAAGTCCAGATACGAAAATTCCTCGATATCGCGATGCTTCATCGCCAATTCCATCTTATCGATGTTCCGTTTCAGATTGGGGAGCAGCGACTCGTGGTTTCCTTCGGCCAATCGCTGCTGCGCAAAGCTCTCGATCAAAAACCGGACGTCATACAGCTCTTGGACATCCTGTGAGCTGAGACCGTTCACGACGGCGCCCATTCTTTCCAGACGAATGAGACCTTCGTTTGACAATGTTTTCAACGCTTCCCTGACCGGCGACCGGCTTGTTCCGAAATCCGCGGCCACCTTATTTTCGGATATGACTTCGCCCGGTTTTATGTTCCCGGCGATAATTTGCAATCTTAATTCGCAAGCCATTCTTTCTCCCAAAGACAACCCTTGCAACCATGCAGCAGGATAAC
Organism: Paenibacillus sp. MZ04-78.2; assembly: GCF_024213375.1. GTDB lineage: Bacteria > Bacillota > Bacilli > Paenibacillales > NBRC-103111 > Paenibacillus_G. Next base: position 7,808 of record NZ_JANAVJ010000004.1, read on the forward strand.
GCATGAACAACTCTCCCATTCAGACCGTTTTTCGATAAGCGCGATAAGGTATCGTAGACAAGTATTTCTAGATTTTATCACATCGTTATGAAACGAATCCATCGGGAAAATCGATCTTACGAATTTCGTACGACTTCATGACCGCCAAACTCATTGCGCAGAGCGGCCACCACCTTGCCATGGAACGTATCGTCTTCCATCGACCGGTACCGCATCAGCAGGGACAACGCAATGACAGGCGTGCTGATTTCCATATCAAGCGCCGTCTGAACCGTCCATTTTCCTTCACCGGAGCTTTTCATAATTCCCCGAATCCCGTCCAGCTTGGGATCTTTGGAAAACGCGTTTTGGGTCAGCTCCATCAGCCATCCCCGAATCACCGAGCCGTTCGCCCACACCCGCGCAACCTCTTCGTAATTGAAATCAAACTGACTTTTCGATAAAATTTCAAAGCCTTCGGCAATCGATTGCATCATACCGTACTCGATGCCGTTATGGACCATCATGAGAAAATGCCCGCTGCCGTGGCCGCCGGCATACAAATAGCCTTGGTCGACCGCGATGCCTTGAAACAGCGGTTCAATGATTCCAAACGCGTCCTGGTCGCCGCCGATCATGAAGCAGCCGCCGCGAGCCGCGCCCTCCGTGCCTCCCGATGTTCCCACGTCGAAAAAATGGATGCCCCGCTCCTTCAGCTTATCCGCACGAGCCACCGATTGCTTGTAGTGGGAGTTCCCGCCGTCAATCACGATATCCCCTTGCTCCAGCAGCGGACCAAGCGTATCGATCACCTGATCTACAATCGGACCGGCCGGTACCATGATCCAGACGATGCGGGGAGCTTCCAGCTTCTCTACCAGCTCGTTGACGGAAGCGGAGAGCTCTGCGCCGCATTCTTGCAGTTTCTTTCCCGGTTCGGGATTGACGTCATACACCACCACCTCATGCTGCTGCTGAAGCAAATTTTGCACGAGGTTGAACCCCATTTTTCCAAGTCCGATCATTCCTAGCTTCATCATTATCACCCCAACAAATATTGTGTACTTGTATACAAGTATTCATGTGTTTAAAGATAATATACCTCTATCCTGCTTGTCTGTAAACTACGAATTGCTCTCCTCCTCTGTCTTGAGAGCATCGGATTTCGGAACAGCTTCGTCTTGCGCCGGAACAAATGCCTTGCCCGCAGAACGTATGTTTGGTAATATCGTGGTAAGATATAACAACGAAACGTTTGAAACGGAGGAATTTATTATGATGCCGCTTGCCGAACAAGACTGGACGCACGATGTGGCGGACGCCGCCTCCCGCGGCTCGGTTTCCGCCTTAACGGCTGTCTTGGGCCCGGTCCTCAGCACGCTGCCCGATAAACAGGCGCGCGCCGTCAAGCATCAAGCGCTGCAAGTGATCGAAGCCGCGCTGCCCGATCCGAAGCGGCTCGTCCGCTTGGCTTCCGGACTTGCGCAATCCGGGGACGAAACGGCGCAGGAGCTTGCCGTCTTTCTATTGTCCGGCCAGTACACAGCAGCTCCCGACGAGACAGCTGAACGGCTGCGCTTCTTGACCGAAAGCCCGCACGCTACCGTCCGGCGCTGGACGGGCGAGGCTTGCGGAACGCTGTTGGTCAAGCAATTTCACGCGTTTTATCCGCAGCTAACCGCATGGTCTACCTCGCCTCTACCGCACGAGATCACAGCCGTCGCTCACGCCGTCCGAATCGCGGCAAAAACCCGCAACCCGGCATGGAGCCGGCCGCTGCTGGATTTGACCGAGCTGCTGATGTCGGGCGCCCCGGTCTCCGCCGGAAAAGCAATAAGCCCGCTCACACTCGGTGAGGGGCTGCTCGCTTCGTATCCAGAGGAAACGGCTGCACGGCTTGACGTATGGATCGCCAGTGCGAACGAGGCGGTTCGCATCCACGCGACGAATATGTATGCCTCAGCCGCAGCGGCTGAGCATTGGGACCTGCTCGCGCCCGCTTTCACCAAGCTGGAGCAGGATGTATCGCCAGCGGTCCGAAGAGCCGTCACCCGGGCCCGCAAGCAGTTGCTGAAACGACTGCCTCCGGACCGTTCTGCCGGACTCGCTCTTTAAAAGATCGGCCGGCATCAGCCTTTCCAAACACGCCCGATCCGTTCAAATCCGAAGTCAGACGGATTCGGAAAAGCCCCTGCGAAGGTACGGGAAGCAGGTTACAGCTTGCTGTCGGCCTCGCCGGTCATCCATACCGTTTTATCCGCTGCCGGACGGCGCTTGCCCTCGGATGCCGTCGCCTCTGGAATACCAACGTACACTAGCCCTACGATGGCATCGGCATCGCCGAGACCGAACGCCTGCTTCATCCGCGGATGATAGGCCGGTTCCCCGGTCCGCCAGATCACTCCAAGTCCGAGCGAGTGCGCCATGAGCAGCATATTTTGCACGGCGGCATGCGCTGCGGCAAACTCCTCGATGCGGCTGACCCCTTTCGCCGCGGACGGAGACACGGCAACGGCGATTACCACCGGCGCACGGAATGCTTTTGCACCCTGCTTCGCCCGCAGTTCCTCCAGCTCTTGCCCCGACACGCCAGCGGCCCCTTCGGCTGCAATATCCGCATACGCGTCAGCCAACGCTTGCCGGCCGCCGCCGGTCATCACATAAAAGCGCCAGGGCTCAGTCGCATGGTGGCTGGGCGCCCAGTTGCCTGCTTCCAGCAGCTGCTCGATCAGCTCCCGCGCAATCGGATCGCTCTTAACGCGCCCTACGCTTCTCCGGCCACGAATCGCCTCGGTTAATGACATGTTCGAATTCATCTGACCAGCACCTCCGAAATCATCTTATGAAGAAGTTACCGCAAGGATCATAATACAACGGTCTCCCCGACGTCAAATCTATTGTTCAAAAATTCAAAAAAACCTTAATTCGGTGTGTACCGAACTAAGGCTTGTTCCATGCTGATTATCTTATCGCTTGCTTCGAACCTCAAAAATAGCGAACTTCAAATAGTTGCCTTCCTCCACCCCGAGAATACGGGGATGGTCCTTGCCGGCATTACGGAATTCGATCAGACGCAGCGTTTTGCCCGCATCGTAGGCGGCCGCGTTGATCGTTTCGAGGAACAACTCCGGCTTCATATGGTAAGAGCAGCTTGCCGTCACCAAGTATCCGCCTTCGTTCACCAGCTTCATGCCGTGCAGGTTAATATCCTTGTAGCCCCGGCAAGCCCCTTCGACCGCGCTCCGCGACTTGGCGAAGGCCGGCGGGTCCAAAATGACCACGTCCCACGTTCTGCCTTTCGCAGCAAGTGGCACCGACGTATCGACCTTCCGTTCGCCCGATTTTCCCCGCTCCTGCCGAAGCTCCAAGCCACGAGCCTGCTCACGCAGATAATCGAACGCGTCGGCGACAACGAACTCCACCCGATCGCTGAAACCGTTCAGCTCCACGTTCCGCTTGGCCGTTTCAACAGCATGCTCGGAAATGTCGAGGCACGTCACTTTTTTGGCGCCGAATTGGCATGCATGAAGCGTAAAGCTGCCGGTATGCGAGAAGCATTCCAGTACCGTCGCGCCATCCCAAAAAGGAAACGTCACTTCGCTGCCATTCCGGTTGACCGGCACGCGCTTTACCGTCCCGTCGTCCAGCACCCGCTCCTGCAGTTCAATGCCGCCCCGTTGGCCCCAGCCCTTCATGAGCGGTTCCAAGGCGGCCCGGTTTTCCCGCTGGTCGAAAAAATAACCGGTCTTCTGCCCCTGCGCAATATCCACTTCCAGAACGATCCCGTTCTCACGGATCGTGACATGCTGCGGGCATTCGCCGTACAGCACGCCGGTCCGCTGCTCCAGACCTTCGAGCTGCCGCACGGAGACGTCGCTGCGCTCGTAAATGCCAGCCGGCCTCATGACCTCCACCAACGCGGAGACGACCGCCTCCCGCACCCGCTCCATGCCAAGCGTTAAAATCTGTACCACCAGCACGTCCTCAAACTTGTCCACGATCAGGCCCGGCAGGAAATCCGCCTCGCCGTAAACGAGCCGGTACGACCCTGCGTTCGGCAAAAACCGTTCCCGGTGCTCCTTGCATTCTTGAATCCGGCGGACAAAGTAGGCGTGTGTCATTTCTTCCATCGGTTCGTAGGAAACAATCCGAACGGTCAATTGCGAAGCCGGATTATAATACCCGGTCGCTAAATATTGACCGGCGTGCGTATGTACGGATACGAGCCCTCCTACCGGCGCCTCGCCCTCCACGCGTTCGATTTCCGAGCGGTACACCCATGGGTGGCCTTCTTCCAACCGTTTTTTTCTTTTTTTCTGCAATACAACGACAGCCATGGCCGAAGTCCTCCCAATGTTTAGTACGGCGAGGTGCCGTTGAGCCCCCGCTTCAGTTGAATCCGGTCATTGTCCGTTCACTTCATAGCCCAACGCATTCAGCGCCTTTTGCAAAACGGAATCGTTGTTCCCGTATCCGGAATGCGTCTGCTGATGCCATGCCTCAAGCGGATGAAGCCATTCGACGCCGCGGATTTCCTCGACCTGCGCCTGCAAGGTGCCTCCGGTCGCTTCCACAAGAAAATAGTGGACCTCTTTGTCGATGAGCCCGCCGTTCATAGCGAATTGGTACGTGATCGTCTCCAGCGGACGCACGATGGTTCCCGTAATTCCCGTTTCTTCGAGAATTTCGCGCAGCGCCGTTTGCTCTATCGTTTCCCCGGCTTCCATCTTGCCTTTCGGCAGTGTAATTTTGCCGTACCGGTCCTGGATCATTTGCACCTGCACGTCGTTTCCGATTTTGCGAAACACTACGCCCCCTGCCGAAATTTCCTTCATCGACATCACCCTTTCCTATTGGAAATCGAAAGGACTTCACCCGTCGGAAGCAGGCGGTCTTACCGCGGCTTGAATCATGGATGCCGCAGGAAAACGCACTTGATTCTCGTCGAATGAAATCCTTCGTTCTTCAGCTTATACGATCGCTTTAGCCGCTTGTCCCGGAATCGTCTCGGCCGAAACGCCCGTGCCCGTCGCTCTGGACGACAGGTGAACGGCTCCCGCTTCGGGGGCGCGGACAAGCTGGCCGCGGCACTCGTTAACTCCGGCTTCGGTGACCTTCACCCGGCACACTTGGCCGATCCAGTCCTCGCTGCCTTCGAACACAAGCTGCAGGTAGTTGTCCGAATAGCCCATGAGCAGGCCGCTTCCCGGCTGACCCTTGTAGTCCCGCTCCGGAATGACCTCAAGCACTTGGCCGACAAACGTCTCCGCGTAGCTGAGCTGCATCCTTTCGGACAAATCGATCAGTTCGTGTACGTGGGCGTTTTTGATTTCCTCGTCAATCTGATCCTCCATCCGCGCGGCCGGCGTACCGGTCCGCTTGGAATACGGGAATACGTGCATTTCCGAAAATTTCATCTGCTCCATAAACCGGTAGCCGCGGCGGAACATCTCATCCGTCTCCCCAGGGAAACCGACGATAACGTCCGTCGTAATCGCAACGCCCGGCATAATCCGGTGAATATGCTCGATTTTGGAAGCAAATTGTTCCGTCGTATATTTCCGGCGCATCCGCTTGAGCACCTCGTCGTCTCCGGCCTGCAACGGAATGTGCAGATGACGACACATTTTGTCCGAGGCTTGCAGCACCTCAAGCACCTCGTCCGTAATTTGGCTCGCCTCGATCGAGCTGATGCGAATCCGCTTCAGGCCGTCGACCTTGTCCAGATCCCACAGCAGCTTGGCGAGGCTGTAATCCTCCATATCTTCCCCATAGCCGCCGGTATGAATCCCCGTCAGCACGATTTCCTGATAACCGGCGTCGACGAGCATGCGGGCTTGATTCAACACGCTTTGCGGCTCGCGGCTGCGCATCAGACCGCGCGACCACGGAATGATACAGAAGGTGCAGAAGTTGTTGCAGCCCTCCTGAATTTTCAGGAAGGCGCGCGTACGATCCGAAAAGTCCGGCACGTCCAGCTCTTCGAACGCACGTGTTTTCATAATATTGCGCACCGCGTTGATCGGCTGGCGCTCCTGCTCCAGCTGTTTCACGTAAGGCATGATTTTGTCCCGGTCCTGCGTTCCGATGACCAGATCGACGCCCGGAATCGCCAAGATTTCGGCCGGCGACGTTTGCGCGTAGCAGCCGGTCACCGCGACGATCGCTTCCGGGTTTCTCCGAATGGCGCGCCGAATCATCTGACGGCTTTTTTTATCCCCGGTGTTGGTCACCGTACAGGTATTGACGACGTAGACGTCGGCTGTCGATTCGAAATCAACCTGCTCGTAGCCTTCCTGTTTAAACAACTGCCAGATCGCTTCCGTATCGTAGAAGTTAACTTTGCATCCGAGCGTATGAAAAGCGACGGTTGCCATTTATTGTTCTCCCCCCATTTCTCCGGATTCGTATAAAATGCATGTGAGCCCGACCATGGCGGCCGTCTCCGTTCGTAAAATTCGTTTGCCCAAACCGACCGCCACGCAGCCGGCCGCCTCCGCCTCCGAGACTTCCCGCTCGCTGAACCCGCCCTCGGGTCCTACGATAAGCATCAGCTTGACGCGGCTTCCTTCGGTCCGGTCGTTTCTCCGCGAAACCGCTTCTCGTATCGCCCGGCGAAGCTGCTGCGCGTCCTGCTTCTCATAGCAGATCCAGGCGGCATCCGCCTCCGAAGCTATCCGCAGCAGCTCCTTCCACGAGAGCACGGGCTCGACCGCGGGAACGCGGTTGCGGTGGGCCTGCTCAGCCGCTTCTTTGGAAATTTTCTGCCAGCGTTCACGCCGCTTGCCTTCCTTTTTGCCGTCCAATTGAACAACCGTGCGCTCTGAAACGAACGGCAAAAAACGGACTGCGCCGATTTCCGTCCCTTTCTGGATGACAAGCTCCATCTTGTCTCCTTTGGGCAGGCTTTGAGCAATCCATACATCGACCGCCGCTTCGTTCTCCATCGGCAGACGGTCCACAATATCCGCCGTCACCTGCCGGTCTTCCAAAGAACGAATGCACACAAGCGCCTCCCGGCTTACGCCGTCGCTTACAATGAACGTATCTCCCGGCTTCGCCCGCATCACGCGAATCAAATGATGCGCATCGTCCCCGGTTATCGTAACCACAGCATCCGCAAATTCGTCCGGATGAATGAAATATCGCTGCATTTCGTATCCTTCACTTCCACAAAAATAGGTTGACCGCTTTTACGAAACGTAGAAACGGTCATCCTCCATCATACACTTTTTTCGTTCCAAACGCCAGTTTCCGATGAAAATTAACCGATTTTACCGAAAACGGTCACGCCCGGATGCCTACCCCGAAAATCAGCTGCGCTACGGAATCGAACGCCTCAAAAATCGGCCGCTGCAGGGCAAAGATCGGCCCGAGCGTAACGTTCCGGATCGGCGGTATGAAGAACATCAACAAAATCGCGTAAAACAGCCACTGCTCGTAAGGCTTGATCTTCATCATGATTTTTGGCGGCAGCAGATCCTCCACGATGCGGTAGCCGTCCAACGGAGGGAATGGAATCAGGTTGAGTATGAACAAGAAAATATTCATCAGGACCATCTGGGTGAAAAACAGTTGAATTGCCATGCTTACCCCTTGCGACGTTCCGGTTAACGCGCCCATACGGATCAGCGCATAGAACAGGATCAAGCTAACGAAAGCAAGCACCAGGTTGCTGAGCGGCCCGGCTAACGACACGATAATGCCCATCAGCCGGGGCTTTTTGAAATGGCTGCGGTTGACCAGAACCGGCTTCGCCCATCCGATGCCGACGACCAGAAAAAAGATCATCCCCAGCAGATCGAGGTGTACGCGCGGATTCAGCGTAAGCCGTCCCATCGACCGCGGCGTCGGATCGCCGAACCGGTCGGCGAAATAAGCGTGCGCGAATTCGTGCACGGTAAAGCTGAGCAACAGCACAAGGAAAACAAACGGCAATTGCTCCAACGGGTATGCGAAAAAATTCCAATTCATGTCCGCTCACCTACGGCTTTCTGACGACGAGCACAACCCAATCCTGCTCCTCGGTTTGCTCAATCAACTCGAAGCCGGCCGAGGTCAGCGCTTCTTCCACCGCCTGCTGCTTGCTCTTGATCACGCCGGATACGATATAGCGCCCGCCTGGCTCCAGCACCTCGTACACGTCTTGGACGAACAGCAATATAATTTCGGCCAAAATGTTCGCTACAACGACCTGCACAGGCAGCTTGACGCCGAGCGCGCCGCTTCCAGCCGCTTCCGCCTTGTGCTCGTTAAGCACCTGTAGCAGGTCACTCAGCTTCACGGTGATCTGCTGATCCAGCCCGTTCAGGTGCACGTTCTCCGTCGCGCTGGACACGGCCACCGGATCGAGGTCAAGCGCCAGCACATGCTTCGCGCCCAGCTTGGCGGCCGCAATGGCCAAAATGCCCGAGCCGGTGCCGACGTCGATCACGTCTTCGCCGCCTTGGATCACACGTTCGAGCGTGCGCAAGCAAAGCGACGTCGTCGCATGCGTGCCCGTGCCGAAGGCCATTCCGGGGTCCAGCTCCAGAATCAGCTCGTCCGCTTCCGGCGTATATTCTTCCCAGGTCGGCTTAATCGTCAGCCGGTCCGTTACGCGCAGCGGCTTGAAGTACTGCTTCCACGCGTTCGCCCAATCCTCGTCGTCCACATCGTTCAATTCGTAGACAGGATTCCCGGTATCGATATCGTATTCCGCAAGCTGATCGACGGACCGCTTCAGTTCCTCCAGAATTGCTTCCATGTCGGTCCCTTCGGCGAAATAGCCTTTAATGACGGCCCGGCCTTCCGGGATATCGTTCAGCGGCAGCTCATACCATTGCCCGAGCGACGTATCCCTCTTCTTGTTGAGCGTCCCGGACTCCTCGATCGACACGCCGCCTGCCCCAAACTCGTGTATAAAATTCGAAATCATCTCGATTGCTTCTTCTGTCGTATGTACCGTTAATTCATGCCAACGCACCGGGTATTCCCTCCCATATTTTGCTTATGCAAGCACACATAAGTCCTAGTATACAACAATTACGGGCGCGGGTAAAACGGCTCGGACGCATGCGAAAAACGGTTCCCTGCATGTCGGACATGCAAAGAACCGTTATCACTGGCTGCGAATGCCGCCTTTGCCGGGCTTCAAATGTTGCCGCCCGCCTCGCGGATGACCCGCAGCGCTTGGTCGTAGGTCGCTTCATCCAGAACGACCGTCAGCAGAATGTCCCGGCGCGTCATATCCTCCGGGTCCGCTGCCAACAGCTCTCTGCTGCCGTCGGCCATGCCGCTGGCATCCACATCGACGGCGGTCAATATCCGCGCATCCTGACTCATACCGGACCCGCCGAGCGTTAAATAGGCCAATCCCGGAAAATCGCTGTTGCTTAAAGGATTGAACGTTTCCTCCACGCCATGCCCCGGATACTCCCCGAATTGATCGATTTGAATATCGGCGGCACGCAAGGCTTTCAGCTTCGGCACGCAGCTCTCCGCTTGCTGCCTGGATTGGAAATAAGCCAAGATGCTTTTTTCAGCCATAAAAAATTACCCCGCTTCCCTACGCTTGCCCTTGTTGTCTCTCATCGGCATCCGCCGCACGCTCGCGCGCTTCGACGTCCGCTTGATCCGCCAACTCGGAAGCAAATTCGACGTCTTCGTTCGTGGCGATGGGAAGCTGCCGATTCGCTTGATTGGCCTGACGTTCATTTTCGCTCATGTCTGTATCCTCCTTCACTTTGTTCATTCGGTTTGAATAACCACCTCCTGTATTGTTCGCCAATGAAACGGAAAATATGCAAAAAGACACAGCAGCGAAAAAAAATCGCCGCCGTGCCTGCGTATGCCTGTTGAACTGCCTATTCGCCTAAAAAGGCCTTTTTCATCCGCTCGAAAATCGATTCATTTTGCTCGTGCGTATGCTCGCCGCTGTGCCGTGCGAATTCGCGCAGCAGCTCCCGCTGCTCGTCGTTCATGTTGGTCGGCGTCACGACGACCACCTTCACGTGCTGATCGCCTTGACCGTACCCGCGAAGCCGTGGAACGCCTTTGCCTTTCAGGCGGAAATACGTATCCGTCTGCGTACCGGCCGGAATTTTCAGCTTCACTTTCTCGGTCAGCGTCGGAATTTCGATCTCGTCCCCAAGCGCCGCTTGCGCGAACGTCAGAGGCACTTCGCAATAAATATCGTCGCCTTCCCGCTCGAAAAATTCATGCGATTTGACGCGAATCACGACGTACAGGTCTCCCGGAGGACCTCCCCGCGTCCCTGCTTCGCCTTCTCCCGTGACGCGAAGCTGTGCCCCATCGTCCACGCCCGCTGGAATGTTCAGGCTGATCGTGCGCTGCTTCTTGACTTTCCCCGAGCCATGGCACGTTCCGCATTTGTCTTTGATGATTCTTCCCTGCCCTTGACAAGCAGAGCACACCCGGCGGTTGACGATTCGCCCGAAAGCCGTATTTTGCACGACTTCCTGCTGTCCCGACCCGTGACAGACGCCGCACGTTTCAGGCTTCGTTCCCTGCTTCGCTCCGCTGCCGTGACACGTATCGCACGTTTCCGTGCGGGGAATGTTGATTTCGGTTTTTTTGCCGAATACCGCTTCCTTGAATTCGACGGTCAGCGTATATTGCAGGTCGTTACCCCGTTGCGGCGCGTTCGGGTTGCGCCGCTGGCCGCCGCCGAAGAACATGTCGAAAATATCGCCAAAGCCGCCGAAGTCGGCGCCGTTAAAACCGCCACCCATACCTTGATTCGGATCGACATGGCCGAAGCGGTCGTACTGCGCTTTCTTCTGATCGTCGCTCAGCACGTCGTACGCTTCCTTCGCTTCTTTGAACTTGGCCTCCGCATCGTCCGCCTTGTTCACGTCCGGGTGGTATTGGCGGGCGAGACTACGGTAAGCTTTCTTGATATCCTCTTGGGAAGCGTCCTTGCCTACGCCAAGCACTTCATAGTAATCGCGTTTACTCATCGTTCCACTCCCACTCCCCGGGCGACAAACGGAAAGTCAAAGCCGAATGCCGGCTTTGACTTCCTGCTAACCGCAAGGGTTATTACTTCTTCTTCTCGTCGACCACTTCGTAATCCGCGTCTACCACGTTGTCTTTGCCTTTGGCCGCTCCTTGCGCGCCTTCTGCGTCTGCGCCGCCGGCCGCTTGAGCCTGCTGTGCCGCCTGTTCGTACAGCTTCGTGGAAAGCTGCTGAACGATCTGCGTCAGCTCCTCGGTCGCTGCTTTGATCTCGTCAAGGTTGTTGCCTTCAAGCGCTGTTTTCACTTTGTCTTTCGCCGCATTCGCCTTGTCGATTTCAGCCTGATCGACTTTGTCGCCCAGATCTTTAATCGTCTTGTCGACGGAATAAACGAGCTGATCCGCCTGGTTGCGGGCTTCAACAAGATCCTTGCGCTTGCGGTCTTCGTCGGCATGCGATTCCGCGTCTTTCATCATGCGGTCGACTTCCTCTTCGGACAGACCGCTGGAAGACGTGATCGTAATTTTTTGGCTTTTGCCTGTGCCTTTATCCAGTGCGCTAACGTTGACGATACCGTTGGCATCGATGTCGAACGTAACTTCGATTTGCGGCACGCCGCGCGGCGCGAGCGGAATATCGCCCAGGATGAAGCGGCCCAGCGTTTTGTTGTCGGCCGCCATCGAGCGCTCCCCTTGCAAAACGTGGATTTCCACGCTCGGCTGGCTGTCTGCGTAAGTGGAGAACACCTGCGATTTCGTTGTCGGAATCGTCGTGTTGCGGTCGATCATTTTCGTAAATACGCCGCCTGCGGTTTCGATCCCCAAGGACAGCGGAGTCACGTCGAGCAGTACAACGTCTTTGACGTCGCCAGTGAGTACGCCCGCTTGCACGGCAGCGCCGAGCGCGACGACTTCGTCCGGGTTAACGCCTTTGTGCGGCTCTTTGCCTGTCAGCCGTTTCACGGCTTCTTGAACGGCCGGAATCCGCGTGGAACCGCCGACCAATACGATTTTGTCGATTTGGTTCGCGCTAAGGCCCGCATCGCTCAAAGCTTGACGGGTCGGTCCCATCGTTCTTTCCACCAGCTCGGCGGAAAGCTCTTCGAATTTGGCGCGGGTCAAGTTCATCTCCAAGTGCTGCGGCACGCCGTCCACAACCGTAATAAACGGAAGGGAAACTGTCGTCGTCACAACGCCAGACAGCTCTTTTTTCGCTTTTTCGGCAGCGTCTTTCAACCGTTGAACGGCCGCTTTATCTTTGCTCAAATCGATGCCTTGCTCTTTTTTGAACTCGGCCACGAGGTGGTCGATGACCACTTGGTCGAAATCGTCGCCGCCCAGACGGTTATCCCCGCTGGTCGCTTTAACTTCGAAGAAGCCGTCGCCAAGCTCCAGAATGGAGACGTCGAACGTACCGCCGCCAAGGTCGTATACGAGAATCGTTTGGTCTTCGCTTTTCTCCATCCCGTACGCGAGAGCGGCCGCCGTCGGCTCGTTCACGATCCGCAGCACTTCGAGGCCTGCAATTTTACCTGCGTCCTTCGTCGCTTGACGTTGACTGTCGTTGAAATAGGCCGGAACGGTAATAACGGCTTGCGTGACCGGCTGGCCGAGGTAAGCTTCCGCATCGGCTTTCAGCTTTTGCAGAATGATCGCCGAAATTTCTTGCGGCGTGTACTCTTTGCCGTCGATTACTTCTTTGTGGTTTGTCCCCATATGACGCTTGATGGAGATGACCGTACGGTCAGGGTTCGTAATGGCTTGGCGTTTCGCCGTTTCGCCGACGACGCGCTCGCCGTCTTTCTTTAAGCCTACGACGGAAGGAGTCGTACGGTTGCCTTCCGGGTTCGGGATCACGACGGCCTCGCCGCCCTCCATGACGGCTACGCAGGAGTTCGTTGTCCCAAGGTCGATACCAATTACTTTACTCATGAGGGTTAGCCTCCTTAATTTCGCTGTGCATTGTATGGGTATACGCTTATCGCGTTCATAATTTATGCTTTATGAGCTCACTTTGACCATGGCTGGTCGGATGACTTTGTCTTTCAGCAGGTAGCCCGCTTGCACTTCTTCCACGACGATGCCTTCCTCGTACTCATCGGATTCCACCTGCATGATGGCTTGATGGTACTCGGGATTGAAAGGTTGACCGACCGCTTCCATCTTTTGCAAGCCTTCGCTTGTCAGCACTTGCTCCAGCTGGCGGAAAATCATATCGATCCCTTTCGTCAAAGCTTCGTAATCACTGCTGTCCTTGCTGGCGGCAAGCGCCCGGTCGAAGTTGTCGACCACCGGAAGCAGCTGCTCGATCAGCTTGAACGAAGCATATTTGGCAAACTCTTCTTTTTCCTTTTGCGTGCGGCGTCTGAAGTTGTCAAAATCAGCCTGCGCCCTCAAAAAACGCTGGTGATTTTCCTCCGCTTGTTTTTTGAGCTCTTCCACTTCCAGATGGACTGCCTCCTGAGCCTCCGATTGGCTGGTTGCCTGTTCTGTATCGGCAGCGCCTTCGGTCGATGCTCCGTCGCCATATGTAGCTCCGGCTTCTTGCTCCTTAGTTTCGACGTCCGTCTCCGGCCGTCCGTTCGCTTGCTCTTTTTGTTCCGCGTTCAATTGTGTCACCTCCTTAACCGAATCGACCGTCCGGCCTGTCTATCTCTACTTATTGTAACCATCCCTTGCGGGCGGGAAACGCCCGGCATGCTTGGCCCCTACTCTTCCGTGCGCGGACGCATCTTAATGACCGTATGGATGCGAAGCACCGCGCACGCCACCTCGCCGGCAGCCTTCAACGCATGCAGCTTCACCTCCGCCGGGTCGACGACGCCGGCGGCCATCATATCCGCGACGCTTCCGGTATCGCAGTCGATACCGAGCGCGTCGTTGCCGGAAGCGATTTGCGCCGCCTTCACCTCTTCGACTTTCTCCAGAGGGTTGTAGCCCGCGTTCACGACGATTTGGGCCAGCGGCTTGCGCAGCGCCTGCGCGACGGCGGCAATGCCGAAACCCTCCATGCCCTGCACCGTCTCCCGGTGGCGGTCAAGCTCGTGGGCGACGGCCATTTCGGACGCCCCGCCGCCGGGCAAGCAGCCGCCTCGCAGCGCGGCCTGCACGCTTGAAGCCGCGTCACGAGCGATGCGCAGACGCTCGCCGACCACCTCGCTCGTGCTGGCGCCCACGACGATGGATACTTGCGTGCGGCCTTTGCCTTCGGCCATCCGTACGCTTTCCAGACGCTCGTCGTAAGCGACGTGCCCGGCGAAGCCGAGATAGCCCGCCAGCTCCGAGGCAGGCTTGCACAGCCCGCTGCGGCGGATCGGCCGCGCGCCGGTGTATTCGGCGATGCGGCGCAGCTCCGCGCGCGGCAGGCGCTGCAGCACCATGATCCCATGGTCGGTACAAAACTGCTCCGCCTCGGGGTCGACGCCCCGCTCCGAGGCCACGAAGCCGACGCGCAGCTCGACGAGCTTCTCCAAGAGGACACGGAACTGCTCCCGCAGCTGCGTCTGCTTGTGGAAGCCCGCATCGGTCATGAGCGCTTCCTCATCGACCGTCTCCGGCTCGAACGCATCCTGGAACAGCAGCACCTGCGCCGTATCCGGCGGAAAATCAAGCTGAGCATTGGCCGGCTTTTTGTTAATCAACAGGCCCGGCCACACTTCGTTCGCCGCTTTTCCGTGCGACATTACGACGTCGGAGAAGCGGAAGTGCGGCTCCCGCAGCTTCGCCGGGCCTAGACGCTTCGCTCCTTCGACGATCAGCTTGGCGAGGTCGGCGTGTTCCCGCCCGGCAACGTACGCGATCCGGTACAGCAGCGGATCGCTCATTCCTTCCAGAGGACGCGCCCGGCGGGCCAGCGACTCCAGCGCCGCGGCCACGCCGTTCTGCACCCCGCGGACGACCTTCGCCACCGGTACGCCCCGCGTGACCTGCGCCACGCCTTCGGTGACCAATGCGCCCGCTAGCACGGTAGCCGTCGTCGTGCCGTCCCCAACCTGATGCTGCTGGGAACGGGCGACTTGAATGAGCAGTCTCGCAGCGGGGTGGGTGACGTCCATCTTTTCCAAAATGGTCACGCCGTCATTCGTAATGACGACTTCCCCCTGCGTCCCGACCAGCATCGTATCGAGCCCCTTCGGTCCGAGGGTCCCTTCCACCGCGGAGCAAATGGCGCGGATCGCATTCGCGTTGTTCCGCAGCGTGGCAAACGCCTCTTCGCCTTCCTGACCTGTCGGCTTGATTTGGCTCATTTGTACCAACGCCCCATTAACTGATTCAAATCTTTCGTCAAATGATCGAGCAGCTTGATGACTTTACCGTAATCCATCCGCGTCGGTCCGAGGATGCCGATCGTCCCAAGCAGCTGCCCGTCTATCGAGTACGAAGCGGTGATCAGACTGCAATCGTTCACGGCTTCCAGCTTGTTCTCGCTGCCGATCCGCACCAGTATCCCGTTCGTTTCGCCGGTTCCGTCAAACAGCTGCACCAGCTTAGGCCCTTCGGCGAGCAAGTCCAGAATGCTTTTCACTTTATCGACATCCTTGAACTCGGGCTGCGTCAGCATGTTCGTCGTGCCGCCAAGGAAAATCCGCTCTTCCTCTCCGCGGTCCATCACGTGATCCAGCATGAGCAGCAGCTCTTCGTAGCCGGAGACGTAACTGCTCAGCTCCGAGGCGATCTCCGTGTAAAGCTTCGACTTGAAATGAAGCAGCGGCACGTTCTTGAGCCGGGCATTGAGCAGGTTGACGAACTTCTCGATCTCCGACATCGGAACGCCCTCGGGAATCGTGACGGTCTTGTTCTCCACCTGTCCGGTATTGGTCACGATAATCGCAACAGCCGCCCGCTCGTTGAGCGGAACGATCTGCAAATGCTTCATTGTCGTGCCCAGCATCTCCGGTCCCATGACGATGGACGTATAGTTCGTCAATTGAGACAAAATTTGCGCCACATGCTGGATGGTACGTTCCATCTCCTGCATTTTTTCGGCAAAAAACTGCTTGAGCATGTCGACATCCTGAACAGGAAGCTGGTTATAATGCATCAGATGATCGACGTAATATCGGTAGCCCTTGTGGGAAGGAATTCGGCCGGCCGACGTGTGCGGCTGCTCCAGAAAGCCCATTTCCTCCAGGTCGGACATTTCGTTGCGGATGGTGGCGGGGCTGAATCCCACGTTGCCGCGCTTGGATATGCTGCGGGAGCCGACCGGCTCAGCAGAACGGATGTAATCATCGACGATGGCACTTAAAATATGACGTTGTCGTTCGGTTAGCACACCAAGTCCCCCCTACTTTTTTCGGCCGAATGGAGGGTTGACTGCGTGAAAGGAACTGCAGCCTCCGGAAGCATAAGCCCCAACTGCAGTTCTTTCCTCCGTCAAAAACATATCAGCCGAAAAACAAATATATTTAAAAGAAAATAAACCAAGGCATACCTCGCTCGCCTTGTATCTCAACATTCAAACCGCTCTTTCGTTAGCACTCCGTGTTAGTGAGTGCTAAGCTAATACAAAAATAACAGACCCATAGGGTCTGTGTCAAGTCAGTCGAGCCGTTTCAGGACGGCGATTTCGTCGCAGCAATGCTGCTTTTTGCAGTGGATGCAGTCACGCCATACCTTCTCGGGGAAAATCTCCTTCTCAACAACGGCAAAGCCGTTTCTTTCGAAGAACGCCACCTCGTAGGTCAGCGCCATCACTTTCGGAATGCCCTGCTGCTTCGCTTCGTGCAGCAGCGAGTTGACGAGCGCCTTGCCGATACCTTGACCTTTATATCCGTCCGAAACGCCGAGCGACCGGATCTCGACCAGATCCTGCCCGAGCCTTGTGAGCGAGCCGCAGCCTACAAGCTGACCGTCGATTTCCGCTACGACGAACGTATCGAGTTGCACAGACAGCGTCTCCTTGGAACGCGGGAGCATAATTCCTTTTTCAGCATAGCCTTGAATAATGTCGTATAATGTGTCAATGTCCTGCGCGGTCGCTTTTCTGCAGGTCAAGGTCGTCGTCATAGCGGTTCCCACCTATCGCCTAGTAATATCTCATGGAGAAAATGATATGAATAAATATACAACAAGACGTATAAAGGATCAACCTATTTTGACGTATTTTTTACAGCTCCCAAAAATTCGCCGAACACTTCGTTTCCGAGCAGCACGCCGCGCTTACTCAGCTTATAGCCCCCGGCGCTCGCCTCCAGCAACCCGAGGCTGCATTGCCGCTGGAGCACGTGCCCGAACACGTCGTCCAGTTCCATGCCGAACTGCTCGTTAAAATCCGCCTTGCGCACGCCGCCGAGCATCCGCAGCCCGACCATCATGAAATCTTCCATCGCTTCATGAACTTCCACCGCGTTCTTCTCCAACAGCGGCAGCCCGCTGCGCGTCGCGTCGATATAAGGCTGAACGCCTTTAATATTCACGTGCCGCTGACCGTGGACATAACCGTGAGCCCCAGCTCCAAGGCCGTAATAGCTCTGATTGCGCCAGTACATCGCGTTATGCCGGCTCTCGTATCCGGGTCTGGCGAAGTTGCTGATCTCATACTGCCCGTAGCCAGCCGAGCACAGCCGTTCCATAATCAGCAGAAACATGCCGATTTCCTCATCTTCTTCGGGAAGCGGGAGCTGTCCGCGCTCATAGAGCGTGTGGAACAACGTATTCTCTTCCACCTTTAAGCTGTAGATCGAGTAGTGCGGCAGGTCCAGCGCGAGCGCTTCCTTCAGCGTCGCTTCCATTACCGTCTTGGTCTGCTTCGGCAGTCCGAACATCAGATCGATGGACAGATTCGTAAACCCGGCCTTCCGCGCGTTCTCCAAGCTCCGGTATACGTCGTCGGTATTGTGGATGCGCCCGATACCTTCAAGCAGCCCGTTGTCGAACGATTGCACCCCGAAGCTGATCCGGTTGACGCCTCCTTCTTTCATCGCTTGCAGCTTCTCCAGATCGGTTGTGCCCGGATTCGCCTCCATCGTGAATTCCAGCTGCGGCGACCAGGCCGGGAAATAAGCGCGGACACGGCGCAAAAATACTTCCATCTGCTCCGGCGTCAACACCGTCGGCGTTCCGCCTCCGACGAAGATCGTCTCGATCTCCCCCGGCGGGACCGTCTGCACCGTCCGTTCCATTTCGCGCTCAAGCGCATCCAGGTAATCCATGACAGGCTGGCCTTTCAACACGTAGGAATTGAAATCGCAATAGTGGCACTTGTTCGTGCAAAAAGGGATATGAATATACACCGCTTGGGGTGTCTGGGTTCGCTGCAGCATTTAGGTTCCCCCTAATGGCAAAAGCAGGCGTTCGGAACTCCGAAGCACCTGCCTGCTTTTTTCTTAGTTATCGTCGATCTTCAATACGGCCATAAACGCTTCCTGCGGCACTTCCACGCTGCCGACCTGCTTCATGCGCTTTTTGCCTTCCTTCTGCTTCTCCAGCAGCTTCCGCTTCCGCGAAATATCGCCGCCGTAGCATTTGGCAAGGACGTTCTTGCGCATCGCCTTCACCGTCTCACGCGCGATGACCTTCTGGCCGATCGCCGCCTGTACCGGCACCTCGAACATTTGGCGCGGAATGAGCTCCTTCAGCTTCTCACAAATGATGCGCCCGCGGTGGAACGCCCGGTCGCGGTGAACGATGAACGAGAGCGCATCAACTTGCTCCCCGTTCAGCAGAATGTCCATTTTCACCAGATTGGAACGCTTGTAGCCCGAAAGTTCATAATCGAATGAAGCGTAGCCTTTGGTGCTCGATTTCAATTGGTCAAAGAAGTCGTAGACGATCTCCGACAGCGGAATATCGTAAGTGAGCGTCACGCGGGTCGTGTCGAGATATTCCATATTGATATATTCGCCGCGCTTGGATTGGCACAGCTCCATGATGGCGCCGACATAATCGTTCGGGACAATGACGGACGCCTTGACGTAAGGCTCCTCAACGAAGTCGATTTTGCCCGGTTCCGGGAACAGCGACGGGTTCTCGATGTTCAGCTCTGTGCCGTTCGTCTGCGTCACGCGGAACACCACGCTCGGCGCGGTCGTAATGAGCGGAATGTTGAATTCGCGCTCGATCCGTTCTTGAATGATCTCCATGTGGAGCAGCCCCAAAAATCCGCAGCGGAAGCCGAAGCCGAGCGCCGTGGACGTCTCCGGCTCGAAGCTGAGCGACGCGTCGTTCAATTGCAGCTTCTCCAGCGCTTCGCGCAGATCGTTGTAATCGCTCGTTTCGATCGGATACAGTCCGCAGAATACCATCGGGTTGATTTTGCGGTAGCCCGGCAGCGGCTCGGTTGTCGGATTTTTGGCGTCCGTTACTGTATCCCCGACCCGGGTATCGCCGACGTTCTTGATCCCCGCGACGACGAAGCCGACATCGCCGACCTCCAGCGAAGGAACCGAGTCCATGCGCGGCTTGAATGCGCCGACTTCGATGACCTCGAACGTTTTATCCGTCGCCATGAATTTGATTTTCGAGCCCGCTTTGATCGAGCCGTCGATAACGCGGACGTACACGATAACGCCCTTGTACGGGTCGAAGTGCGAGTCGAAAATGAGCGCCTTGAGCGGGTTGTCCGGATTTCCTGTCGGTGCGGGGACCTTCTGTACGACCTGCTCAAGAATTTCCTTAATTCCGATTCCGGCTTTGGCAGAAGCCAACACCGCATCACTGGCGTCAAGTCCGATCACGTCCTCGACCTCCTGCTTCACCCGTTCCGGCTCCGCGCTTGGGAGGTCGATTTTGTTGATGACCGGCAAGATTTCCAGATTGTTGTCCAAAGCCAAGTAGACGTTGGCGAGCGTCTGCGCTTCAATCCCCTGCGCCGCGTCCACGACGAGCAGCGCGCCTTCACAGGCGGCAAGACTGCGGGAAACCTCGTACGTAAAGTCGACGTGTCCCGGCGTATCGATCAAATTCAATATATATTCTTCACCGTCGTCGGCCCGGTAGCTAAGGCGAACCGCCTGAAGCTTAATCGTGATGCCCCGCTCGCGCTCCAGATCCATCTGATCGAGCACCTGCTCCTGCATTTCACGCGACGTCAGCGCGCCGGTATATTCGAGGATGCGGTCTGCAAGCGTCGATTTCCCATGGTCGATATGGGCGATGATACAAAAATTTCTTATTTTCTTTTGTCTGGCTTGGATATCCATCGGCAGCTTTACCCTCACTAACCTGCAAATTTACAATACTTCTAATTATAGCAGTTGTGAAGGCAGGCAGCAATGGAAACCCCTAAAACTTCCAAGCCTGTTCCGTTGCCGAAGACGGCAGCGCTTATGGACTTAACGCTTCAAATAGAGAGACGACGAGGCGGATGCCGTAGTACGCCGCAATCTGCAGCAGTTCTCCCGTCTTGTTCCCGACACGGTTGATGCCCATGTTCGCAGCCGGGTCTTCCGGCATGGCCGGCTTCGCTTTGGCCTCCGCAGGCCGTTGCGCTTGCGGTTTAGGCGCCGGCCCCGCTGCATTCGCTCCGGCCGGTGGCGCGGCGACCGGTTTCCCTGTGGGCGCGGCGGTATACGCGTGCTGCTTCGCTTCCCCAGCCCCGGCCTGCGGCTTGGTCAGCGGGCCGTGAATCCGCTCAGTTCCTTGCGTGGCAAGCGCGACTCCGAAAAAGATGCAGAAGGCCATCGCCAACCCTACGGCGCCGACTTTGACGAACGTATTTCCTCTCACCGCGCTCTCCTCTCTTTCTCCCCGGGGGCCCGGTACCGGCCGTTACTTTTTCCCGTCTTTCCTGTCTGTGATCGGCGCATCGACCTTCTCCGCATTCAGGATGACTTCGGAAACAGCTTTGGCAAGAGCATCCACGGTGCGATAGCATTCCTCCAGGCTGTTGTCCACCCCGCCGACTTCGATCAGCACGTTGTTCGGGGAGAAGGTCTGATTGTAAACGCCGTTGCCTTCTCCGTTCTTGGCATGAATCCCCTTGGAGAGGCCAGGGTACTTCGCTTCGAGCACGCGGTCGACTTGTTCGGCGAACTGGTAGTTTTGCTTCCAATTCGGATTTTTGCCGCCGATGATAAAGTAGATTTGCGCGTAATCTTTTCCGTTGATCGTCGCCGTCGTCTTGTCGCGGCGCTGAGAGTCGCGGTGAATGTCAAAATAAAATTTCAAGTCCGGGTGTCCGGATACGGCCTCTTCCAGCGTTTTGAACGAATATTTGTAGGAGTAGTAATAGTTGAAGCTTTTTTCGATAGCCGGATAGTTTTTATCCGAATGCACGGCGCCGATGCCTTCCTTTTCCAGCATTTGGGCGAGCCGCAGCCCGACCAGCGTTACGTTCCGTTTCGGATCATACGCCTTGTCCGGATCTCGGACGCCCGGCAGCTCCGGCAAATAAGATTCCTGATTGTGCGATTGATAGACGAAAGCGACATTTTTGCCGGCCATTCTCGGTCCTTCGGCCGCAGGCAGCGGGATGGCCGGTCCCTGCACTTTCCCTTCATCGACGGATTTTGCTCTAGGATTAGCCGTAATCGAACCCGCTTCCCCCAGGTCCCCGCGCTGAAACACGTCCGATTTGGGACCGTAGTCCTCGGGAGAATCGACGACGAAGCCGTCGGCGCCGCTCAGCAGCACGGAGCGCTCCTGCGACAGTCCGGGCACTTCCCGGGAAATGAGCGTCTTCGGGTCCTTCGGATTCAGATCGGTGAACAGCGAGAACAGGAAGCCCGACACGTTCGATTGCGAAAACGTAAACGACTTGCGGTCCTGTTGAAGACCCGGCACCTCCATCCCCATCATATCCATGAAGAAACGGCTGGACACGGAAGCTGCAAGTCCCTTCATCGACGTGGAAGGAGAAGGGTTCGAGACGGTCGAATGCACGTACCCTAGCAATCCGATGGCTATAAAAAACAACAGACATCCTGTCACCAGGATAGTCAACGTCCTTGAATACATGCCGATGGCTTGTCCTATTTTCCGGTACTTGCTTAAATTGACGGTGACGGCCGGCCACTTCATGATCCATTCCTCCTTGTTCGGCTTCTGTTGCATCTTCGGCTGAGCAGGCACCTTCCGACGCTTTTATTACCGCCCGGAAGTCCCACTTCTCTATTACCAACTCTATGAAGCCGCGCTAGAAGATAGAACCTGAAAATCATAGCCATAAGGAAATTGACCGGCATAATCAAAAACGCCCGGGGCGGAGGATCGTCATCCTGCCGTGCCCGGACGTTCGTTCAGATTAATGCGTATACGCAGATACGTTGCTCGTATCGACCGCCTCATGCAGCGCGGCATTCAACCCGCTGGCAATCATATTGGCGATGTCTTCGATGAACTGATCGATCTCCTTCGGCGTGACGAGCAGATCGTGGCCGAGCGGGTTCAGCACTTCCTTCACCAGTTGCAGCCGCTCCTGCTCCTGCATATTGTCGAGAAGACCGAGAATATGTCCGGTGTTCGTCGTCTGCTTGCGGAAATGGTTATGCATCATATCGAACGCATTGTTCACGATCGTCGACGCATAGACGACGGTCGGCACGCCGATGGCGATAACGGGCACCCCAAGCGTATCCAGCGTTAAGCCTCTGCGCTTGTTGCCGATGCCCGACCCGGGATGAATGCCCGTGTCCGCAATCTGAATCGTCGTGTTGACGCGCTCAAGCGAACGGGACGCCAGCGCGTCGATGGCGATGACCAGATCGGGCTTCGCCTGCTTCACGATTCCCTCCACGATCTGGCTCGTTTCGATCCCGGTCGTCCCAAGCACGCCCGGCGCCACGGAACTGACCGGGCGATAGCCCGGACTGACCTGATCCGGCATCAGCTCGAAATAATGACGGGTCACCATGACATTCTCCACGACCATCGGTCCCAGCGCATCGGGGGTCACGTTCCAGTTGCCGAGTCCGATGATCAACACGCTCGCCTTCGGCCCGATATTCAACTTGTGCAGAAATTTCTCGAACTCCTGCGCGAATATCGTGGCTACCCGGTCCTGTAGATCGCTGTCTTTTTGACGCAGCGCCGGCACGTCCAAGGTTATATAATGACCCGGAAGCTTCCCGACCGCCTGGGAGCCCTCCTGGGAAGTAATATCGATCACGCTGACCCGGACGCCTTCCTGTTCGTACTGCGTCCGCTCAATGCCCGGTATCGTCATACCGCCGGCCGATGCCAAATCGTGCGCCTCAAGGGCGAGATCCGTCCGCACGGAGTAAGCGCTCAAATCCAATCCCATGCTCTCGTCTCCTTTCATTCTGGCTCGCCAAGTTATTGTGTGAAAAAGCCAAATTCGTTATGCAAAAGTTTTACAGGCTCCGGCCGGCCGTTTCTATTGCATTTTCATATGGCCCATGTTAGAATATTAAGAGTTGTCAACAAAACATGACCTATGTTTTTTTGCAAGTTGTGGTAGGAGGTGAACGTCATGCCAAACATTAAATCCGCGATTAAACGCGTGAAAGTAAGCGAGAAGCGCCGTCTTCGCAACGCTTCGCACAAATCCGCGCTCCGCACGGCTGTAAAAACAGCTGAAACTGCAATCGCAGGCACTAACGTGGACACGGCTAAAGCCGCTCTGATCGCTGCCAGCAAAAAGTTGGACAAAGCAGTGACCAAAGGATTAATCCATAAAAATGCCGCTGCCCGCAAAAAGTCCCGTCTCGCGAAAAGACTTAACGTGCTTTCCGCACAATCGTAAGGTACTTAAGCGGCGTTGCAGCAGGTACGAGACTTTGTTTCCGTACCCGTTGTCAACAACATACATGCGATCAAGAAAGACCTTCAGGCCATTCGTCCTGTCGGTCTTTTTTATTTGCATTAGCGGCATGACCGTCCCTTTCCGGAACGATCATGCTCACCAATTGTATCCTCAAGATGCCAGCCGCAGCAGAAACATTTCCAAGCCCAGCACCTTGTCGATTTTCCCGCTCTTCATCTGGTAATCGAGATCCGCCAGCTGCCGCAAAATGTCAGCAAGCTGCTTCAATTCGAACTTGTTCGCCTGACCCGCCGCAACCTTTACACCGTACGGATGGAGACCGAGCTGGCCGGCGATTTGCTGCTGCGAATAGCCCTGCTGCATTAAATCCTTCACTTGGAACATGATGCGGAACTGCCGGGCGATCAGCATCACGATTTTGATCGGCTCCTCCTTGCGGCGGATGAGCTCGCTCAGCATCGTAAATGCCTGATCCAGCTTGACCTGAACAATATGCTCAATTAGCAGAAAGATGTTCTGCTCGATGCTTCTCGTGACGAGCTGCTCCAAATCTTCGGCTTGAAGCGTCCCGCCCTGACCGACGTAGAGGGCGCATTTCTCCACTTCCTTGACGAGCGCCTGAAGGCTGGTGCCCGTGTACAGAATGAGCCGCTCCGCGACCCCGGGACCGAACGAGAAACCGGCTTTCCCCGCTTCCTGATTGACCCATCCCGTCAATTCGTCCGCAGACAGCATGGCGCACGGGACGAGCGCATCGGCTTCCTTCAGCGCCTTGACGATCTTTTTGCGCTCGTCCAGCTTGTCCGCCTCAACCGTAAAGACGATGATGGAGAAATCCACCGGGTCTTTTAAATAGTTCGCAAGCCGTTCGAGTGAATGCTCCACTTTGCCGCTTTCCTTGGCGCCTGTCAGAAAAAGCGCATTCGTTGCGACGACCAACTTGCTCGGCACCATAAAAGGCAGCGTTTCCGCCTCCTCGATGACGACTTCGACCGGCGTCTCCGTCAGATCGTATCGCGATACGGCAAACGCTTTATGCTCCGGCGCGACCAGCTTGTCCGTCAACCGGGCGATCAGCTCCCGAATCAAATAGCTTTCCGCCCCGTAGGCTATATATACGGGCTTAAACTGCCCCTTGTTGATGTGCTTCATCGCCGTTTTGTAATCCATTGTGCCGCCCACCGTTCCTTCCCGCTCTGCTTACGTCCTTCATGATACCAACAACAAAGGGATTACGTCAAAGCCCTGAGGCCCGACCTAATCCCTTTGTCCGAAACGCATCTATATAAACACCTGCCGGCAGGCTCTAGAAACCGGCCGGCAGATGGTCATACGACGTGAATCGTCTTCCGTCTTCATCTGTTGTATATATACGTGAATGTACGCTGCGGGGTGCAACAGTTCCCTGTACCAAATACGTTAAACTTTCATGAACTTGCTGAAATCCGCTTTCGGTTATGGCTTGCTTGGCTTGACTTCCGTTTCGGTCTTGGCTTTGAGGTCGATGACGAACGTCCTGGACTGTTCGGCCATCATAACCCGGTACGTCAATTTCCCATCGCCGGACAATTCCACAAGCTCGATGCGATCCGCGTCCTTCCAATTGTAGCCGGACGCATACAGTTCCTTGTCGTCTTTATCAAAAATAACAATTTTCTCTTCCCGGACCGATGCCTTGTACTTCTCGTCCGGGGATGCAAGCTCGTGGGCTGCGGGCTTCGAGTCCGGCTTCGTGGCATTGCCCATATTCGAGCCGTCATTCTTCTTAGCAAAGTTTTCCGGCCGCGGCTGCCCCGTCGCTCCGGCACCGCCCATGTCGGCCGACTCAGAGGCGACCGCTTCTTCTGAAAGCTGGGACGGCTCCGAGGCGATGAAGCCCTTGGCTTGCTCGCCATTGCCGTTCATCGGAGCCCCGGACCGAATCCCTTTGTCTTCTCCCGGAGGAGACGCAGGCTGCTGAGAAGGCACCGCTGCACTATTGTGTTTCTCTACCGGAGCCTTCGGCAGCTTCTCCCGAACGGGCTGCTCCGGTTCTACCGTCTTGTTCCCGCCTCCGGGCGTCTGCTGCCGCGGTGCGGCCGTCTGACTTGCGCTACGGTCTACATCCGCTGCATCGGAGCTTCTCGATTGGGCAGAGGCTTCTTTGTTTGTGTCGCCGCTTCCTGCCGACGAATTTTGGGGCTTGTGCTCCTGGGTGGCCGCTTTGTTATTGGGGCCGCCTGCGGGAAGAGTCTGCGCCGCCGGCTTGCTTTTGGCCGCTTCAGTCGCTTGGCCGGCCGCCGGCAGACCTTCGCTGTCCGTTTTCTTATCCGTCATCGAGAGCAGCAATCTTCCCGCATCCGACTCGGGATTGGACTGCTGGCTCTGGAACAGGAAAAATCCGAGTACGAGCCCGACCGCTACAACACCGCCGAACACGGGGAAGGAAATCCATTCCCGCACATTTTTGCGCCAGCTTCCCCAAGCTGGACGCTCGTCTGCCGGATCGGCGGTGGCCCTTGCCCGCAGCGCTTCCGTCTCGCGCTCTAACTTTCCGGAAGCGGCATACGCGGCATCCGGTGCGGCTCCAGCCGCCTCAAGCTGCTCCAGCTTCGGCAATATGGCGTCGACCAAGCTGAATGGCGGCGTTACCTTAGGCAAGCACTCCAGCTCGTTCGATAAATTAACAAGACGTTCGAACAATCCCGTGCAATCCGGGCACTGCTGCAGATGCTGAAGCATCCGGCCGTACTCCGTTTCATCGAGATCCCGGTCCAGGTATCTCTGCATCAGTTCGATCACCTCTTGACACATCATCCCCGTACACTACCTTTCCGTAACGATTCGTATATCCTCTTCATGCTGCGCCGCTTACCCTCGAACCGCGTCTCCGCTTGGCTTTTTGTACTCCCTAAGGATGGTTTGGAGCTGCTGTCTTGCCCGAAACAAATAAGATTTCACCGTGTTAATCGGCAAATCGAGCGATTCCGCTATTTCATTATAGGAAAAATCCTGCAAGTATCGAAGCACGACGACGGACCGATGGTGCTCGGGGAGCTTGTAGATTGCATCTCGGATGTCCTGAGCGATATACGAGGACATCACTTCGTCTTCCACCGTCTTATGGTCGGTAAAGCTCAAATCGTGCTGCTCGATCGAAACCGTAGGCTTGGCCCGGCGGAATTTATCGATGCACAAGTTGGTCACGATGCGCTGCACCCACGTTTTAAACTGTGCCTTTTCTTCGTAGGAGTTAATCTTTGTATAAATTCGGATTAACGCTTCCTGAGCCGCGTCCATCGCATCCTGCTCATTGTTCAAAATGTAATAAGCGGTACGGTAGACGTGGTTTTCAATCTCGCGCAATAGGGTAATTAGAGCGTCGCGATCGCCCGACTGGGCAGCCTTGATAACTTCAGGCGCTACCACTGGGACCCCCCTCTCTTGCAACCTTATAAACGAGTGCGTGGGGCGAAATGTTGCAGCCCGGGACACAATTCTATCAGCATATCAAATTTTGACTTCGAGGTACATAGAAGTTTTCGCCTTTAACAGCCGACTTATGTCGTTGAATTATACGTGAAAGGGGCTTTTTTGTTTCGTGGCAAAAAAAGACCGGATTCCCCGCGGCTCCCCGGCTGACGATGTCCCGTTTAACGGCTCGTGCCCGGTGATTATCTCGTTAAATACAAGTTATTTTTGAATGAGATGAAGAATCGCTTTCTAATGCCTGACGGTCCCGGCCAGCCATCTTCATTTGAGATGACGGGTATCGGCTATTCCGATTTCACTTGACAAAACAGATGGGTTATGATGAGAACATAGCAGGCTTAGATATGCCATTATAATGTTGGAAGGAGTGCTGTACTATGTTTACTACTCCCATGACAGACATCGTCGGATGTTCCTATCCCATCCTACAAGCCGGCATGGCCGGGGGGCCGACGACTCCGCAGCTCGTTGCCGCCGTGTCGGAAGCCGGCGGTCTGGGAACGATTGGCGCCGGATATCTCCCGCCCGAGCAAATCAAACGCGCCATCGAAGAAGTCCGCCGTCTGACAGATCGCCCTTTTGCCGTCAATTTATTCGCTCCCGAGTCGTTCGGTCCGCCCGACGAGACCGCAGCGCGCATGAACGAATGGTTAAACCGTTACCGGGAACGGCTGAACCTTGCGCCGGGGACAATGCCCGCTAAGTTTCAAGAAACGTTTGAAGAGCAGCTTCAAGTCGTTCTGGACGAACGCGTGCCCGTATTCAGCTTTACCTTCGGCATCCCTGCACCAGAGCTTATCGACAAGCTGAAAAGCCGAGGCATTAAGCTCATCGGGACCGCGACCACGGTGCGCGAAGCGCTGGCGCTTGAGGAGGCCGGGATCGATCTTATTGTCGCCCAAGGCAGCGAAGCCGGCGGACACCGTGGCACGTTCTTGGGCCATTACCAGGACGGACTGGTGGGAACGATGGCGCTGGTCCCTCAAATCGTCGCTAAAGTCCGCACTCCCGTCATCGCCTCGGGAGGCATTATGGATGGCCGCGGGATCGTCGCCAGTCTGGCGCTGGGCGCTTCCGGCGTGCAGATGGGCACCGCTTTTCTGACCTGCGACGAAAGCGGCGCCCACGAGCAGCACAAGCGTGCGATCCTTCAAAGCGGCGAAGAGGACACGACGGTGACCGTTGCTTTTTCGGGGAAAGCGGCTCGGGGGATCAAAAATGATTTTATTTCGGAGATGAAGCAATATCCGGGCTCCATTCCCGAGTACCCTATTCAACATAAATTAACGCAAGACATCCGCAAGGCCGCGGCGAACGAAAATAACCCGCAATATATGTCGCTCTGGGCCGGGCAAGCGCTGCGCTTGCATAGGACTCGGCCCGCAGGCAAGCTGATCGCCGAGCTGATGAGCGAAGCAAGCGATACGCTGCAGCGGCTAAGTCAATACCGGGAAGGATGATCGTTCCCGGTATACAAAAAAGAGGCTTCTTTTCAAGCAGCTTTTGGTCTACTTGGAAGAATGCCTCTTTTTGATTTACATAAAACGGTTGATGCCGGTCGCTTATCGCGGCCTGTCCATTTCGGGGGCCTCAAGCTTCCGTTCGCTTTGGCTGGCGCGCTTGCTTTTCCATTCGGATACGACGACGCCAGCAAAAATAAGGCCGATGCCGAGCCACTGGAGCAAGCCGGTCTGCTCTTGAAGCAGCAGGCTGGAGCACACAATGACGACGGGCAGCTCAATCGCCCCGATGATGGAGGCTAGGCCGGTACTGAGGTGCGGAGCGCCCTTGGCAAACAAGTACGACGGAAGGACCATGCCGAACAGGCTGAGAATGACCGCCCATCCCCACAGGCCGTTCGTCAGCGCGCCGCTCCACAGAAACGTCGGCGGATAAATAAGCGACACGACGATAACCGCCCCCGTCAACATCCAGGAGCTGCGCAAAATCGCAGGCACCTCCGTCGCGACTCTACCGCTGAAATAGAGGGTTATCGTATAGCTTGCGGCCGCAAGCAGCCCAAGCCCGATACCGGTCCAACTGAGCTGAGGGATGCTGCCTTTGAGAAAACCGGAGGCCAACAGCGTACCGGCCAGCACAACGACAACGCCGATGAGCTGAAACCGATTCGGCGCTTTTTTCTGCAGCAGCCAGTCCGCGAGCAGCCCCATCCAGGTGAATTGGAACAGCAGCAGCACCGCGAACGACGCGCTCAACGTCTGCAGCGCGTAGTAGTAAAAGACGCCGGTCAGGCCCGTAAACACCCCGCTGCCGAGCAGCTTCAGAAAGACGATCCTCGGCATCTTCTTCATGTAGCCCCAGCATGGAATGCCCAGAAGCCATAGAACCACAAAGCCGAACAACACTTGGCTGCCCGTCACTTCGGCGGGCGAAAAACCGTCCTTATACGCCAGCTTGACGAAAGTGGACAATATCCCGTACGATGCAGCGCCGGTCAATACCAATAGGGTTGCTTTTAATCGTTGCGAAACAATCATGACTGATCCTCGGTTCTAGTTAACCCTCACCCACCCGCGGCGGCTCCGGCTGTTAAAACCGGAAGCCCCACAAACAAAAAATATAGCAGAACCCGGGCCGAGTTTCAAGACTTGTTTTAATATCGATAAACTGACTGAAGTAAGTTTTTTGTTTGAAAATGGCTGGAAATGTGATAATATTACAGATGTGTTTGCCTGACTCTAGTAAGGTAAACAAAGTTATAAGAAGCCAAGGTGGGTACGATGAGCCGAAGAGAAGAGATCAAGAAAACCGCCGTGGGACATCTTCTGCAATACGGTTACGAGGGCACGAAGCTGGCGGATATTGCCCGAGAGGTAGGAATTAAGAAGCAGTCGATGTACGCTCATTTTGAGAACAAAAAAAATCTGGTTGTGGAAATCCACGAGAACGCAACGAAGCAGGAAATCGCCTATTTGACCACGTTTTTTCACGAGCATAAGGGAGAGCCGTTGCGGACGCTGCTGCGCACTTTCGTTGAGGAGATGAAAGACCGCTACGCGACCAACCGGAATGTGAAGCTGATGTTTCTAATGGCGTTTATGCCCCCCGAGCCGCTGCAGGAGTTATGCATCACGATGTACGAATTGTATTCGCATCATTTGCTTCATCAGTTGGAGCTTGCTTTTCAGCTCGATTCGACCCTTCGGGTCAATCCGAAGGAAGGCGCGCTCGCCGTGCATACAATTTACGAAGGCTTGACCACCAAACTGATTTTCGACAGCCCCGATTATTTTATCGAAGCGGCCGAAACAACCTTTTCCTTGTTGTGGAAAGGAATACTTTATAGAGAAGATAGCTAGAGGTGTATTATGCAAAATGAAAACAGCAAGCTGACAGCCCTGGAATCCGATTCCGTAGGCAAAGTATTCGTCCGTTATTTGGTCCCGTCGATTGTCGGTATGTTTATGATGTCCATTAACGTCGTGGTCGACGGCATTTTCGTCGGGCGGCGGCTCGGCGAAGTCGCACTGGCGGGGGTTAACGTCGCCTTTCCCTTATTTTCGATTTATTTAGCCATATCGCTATGGGTCGGCATCGGCGGCGCGGCTCTGTACTCCAGATCGTTAGGCGCCAAAGATGCGGAGCAGGCACGCTCGATCTTTACTCATTCGCTTACGCTCATCTTCAGCTTGACGCTCGTCGTGGCAGGGATTGCTTATTTGTTCCGGGAAAATCTGGCGTTGTTTCTTGGAGCCAACAACGAGACGATGCCTTATGCGATGGAATTTATGAACGTGCTGCTGACCTTCGGTTTCGTCATCACCGTTCAAAATGCGTTCAGCATCTTTGTCCGCAATGACGGCAATCCGAATCTGGCGATGATTTCTCTGATCGCCAACGCCCTCAGCAATATCGTGCTGAATTACGTGTTCTTATTTGTTCTCGACTTCGGCGTAGCCGGGTCCGCATGGGCGCTCATTGGCGCATCGGCCATCGGGGCATGCGTGCTGTTCACGCATTTTCTGCGCAAGGACAGAACGCTCCGCTTCGTCAAGCTGCGTTTATCGTGGAAGCTGGCCAAAAGCACGTTCACAATCGGCTTTCCGAGCTTCGTCGCGGAATTGGGCATCGCCGTATTTACGGCAGGCTACAACATGGCGATGGTCCGGTGGGCAGGCACGTTAGGTGTTTCGGCCTTCTCCATTGTAAATTATGTGCACGGCGTGATGCTGATGTTGTTCATCGGCATGGGATCGGGCATTCAGCCGCTGATCAGCTACTATCGGGGCGCGAAGCAGCAGGCCCGGGAGCGGGAAACGATCCGCCTCGCGGTAAAAACGTCGATCGGCATCGGGGTGGGCGTATTTCTGATCGGCTTGATTACGGCAGACGGCATCGTCTCGTTGTTCGGCTCGTTTACCCGAGAGGTTCATGAATTAGCCGTTACCGGTATACGTCTGTTTTTCACCGCCTATTTGTTCATGGGCGTCAACTTTGTCATGATGACGTACTTTCAATCGACCGACCAAGTCAAAATGGCGACTTGGATTACCATAGCGCGTGAGATGCTGATCATGGTCGCCCTGCTGTTCACCCTGCCCCATGTCATGGGAACGGCCGGAATTTGGCTCTCCATTCCGCTTTCGGAGCTGATTGTCGTCCTTACCGTGTATGCTTATATCCGCAGGCGTTCCCGCAGTGTCGCTTCGGTCAATGCCGCCTCGTAACGGAGGCCACACTTCTAACAGCTTTTCCGCAGCGAATCAGCCGCTCGGCCCCATCATCGCATGGACCGGGCGGCTTTCCTCGCGTTATGGCGTACAGTGGGCGGGCCCGTCCCGCTCTACCTTCAGGGCCGGAGCTTCGTTCGCGTATAAATTTTACCGCCACGCACGGTCATCTGCACCTCCCCGTCCCTGTCCGTCCGCTGCACGCTTATACCGTACGACGTCAACCGATCCAGCACCTGCCGGTTCGGATGCCCGTAAATATTATTCACCCCGGCGGAGACGACCGCGTGCTTCGGCCTCCAGGCGTTCAGCCACTCTCCGGTCGTGGACGACTTGCTTCCGTGGTGGGCCACCTTCAGCACATCAACAGGCTTGTATACTACCGGTACCGGCGCTGCCGCCCCCGGCGACGACGCAGGTTCACGGGCGACAGGAGCCAGTGCGTCCTCTTGAGCCAGTTCCCGCGATACCGCCGACCATCGGTCGAGCAGATTTCGCTCCTCGGCCCGCCCGATATCGCCTGTAAACAGCCAGCGAGTACCCGCCATCTCCATTAAAAACACGATGGAGCTCGGATTTTGATCCCGCTCTACCCGTACTCCCTCCCGCTCCCCCTCCGGCAGCGGGTACAAGAAATGAAGCGTCGTGCCGGCGTCGACTTGCAGCGTATCTCCCGCCTCCACCTCGACCAGCTCCGTTCCCTTTTCCAGCGCGGTTTGAAACAGCTTTTCCACGGACGGCAGCGGCTTTAAAGTCCCGTTAAACAAAAATCGCCGCACCGGAATGTGCTCGAGCACCGCCTGTAAGCCGCCGAAGTGATCGGCATCCTGATGCGTCAAAATCAGCTCGTCGATTTGCTGCACGCCGCGTTTTTTGAGCAGCGGCACCAGCAGCTTCCGGCCTACTTCGTACGGGTTTTTCCTTTCCTTCCACGCATCCTCCGGTTTGCGGAAGGAGACGGTTCCTCCCCCGTCCACCAAGATCGTATGGCCTCCCGGGAGCGTCTGGATCAGGATGCTATCCCCCTGCCCCACATCTAAAAACTGCACGCGCCCTTCGGCTGCTCCGCGTTCGGGATCATAGCCGTACCAGAGCAGTCCCGCAAAGCCAAGCAAGCTGGCGGGCAGCAGGACGTACCGGTTCATCGTTTGCCGGGTTAGAAACGGCAGCTTGTTGGTTTTGACCCCATAAAGCATCGGTTCGGGCGCAGCCGACTCATCCTTGGCCGCAAACGGCTGCAGCAGCACAAGCGCCGCGCACAGCAGCCCGTAATAAGCCAATATCCATACCGGCGAAGGGCTCGGCCAAATCGTTTGGAAAGCATCCAGCTTGCTCGCTTGCTCTATCACGTAAAACAGCAGCTCGTTCGTCTTGGCAATTAACCACCCGAGCCAGCCCGCTCCTGTCCTCCAAAGAAACCCAAGCAGCATGGCGGCCGTCCCGCCCGGCATCACCCATACGCTGAACGCTGGAACCAGCGCAAAATTGGCAGCGAATGACATCAGGGAAAATTGATTGAAATAATAAATCGACAGCGGGAACGAGATCAACTGCGCGACAACCGTAATCGAAAGCGCGTCCCTCAGCTTCGCGCGCTTTATCGGCAGCAGCTTGTTCATTTGCGGAACGCCGAGAATGAGCCCCAACGTCACGAGAAACGAAAGCTGAAAGCTGACATCCAGCAAATAATACGGATTCCAGACGAGCATGCCGACTCCTGCGATCAGCGCGATGTGGAGCCCGTCCTTGAGCCGGTTCCGGTAAGCGGCATACAAGCCGATCATCGCCATTATGCCGGCGCGGACGATTGAAGGCGAAGCCCCGGTGACGGCGATATACAGCGGCATGAGCGCCAGCGCGGTAAGCAGAACCGTTTCCCTCGTCAATCCGAAGCGGCGCAGCAGCCAGATCAAGCACCCCAGAAAAATAGCGACATTGAGGCCGGAGATTGCGATAATATGGGTTAAGCCCAGCCGGGAAAACTGCTCGAATTGCTTCGGTTCGATCTCATCCGTCAGGCCGATCAGCATGCCTTTCATAAAGCCGCTTTGATCCGGAGGGAACAATTGGTCGATCTGTCCCGCCAGCCGGTCCCGAAAGCGGTCAATGCCGCGCATGGCAAGCCAGCCGCCCCACTCGCCGGAGTCCGGTGGCGTTACAATGAGTTCCGCTGTCCCTTTTGCCGTCATCTGCCAATGAATATGCTGCAGCCGCAAATAGTTCCGGTAATCGAAGCCGCCAAAGTTACGCGCTTCCGCCGGGCGGCGCAGCGTTCCGTCCAGCTCGATCCGGTGGCCCCGCTCCCAACGTCTGGCCGTTTCCTGCTCCTCCCGGGCAAGCAAGCGGATCGAAAACTGCATCCGCTCGCCCTTGCCGCCATTCCGTGGTACACCAAGGTCGGGAATCGCTACGGACTCGGCTTCGGCCTGAAAGGAAACGCGGTCTCCGTTTACCGAAACCGGCGTCACGATCCGCCCTTGAAAATGCACGCTGCTTACTTCATCGGTCTGCAATTCGACCAAGCTCCGGTTTCGGGCATCATGGTCGCCGTATACGCCCGCCGCTGCCGCGACGATCAACAGACTGCGGAGCCAAACGGTCCCCTTTGGTCTTAAGATCATCGCGGCGCAATACAGCATTCCTGCAGCCATAGCCAGCCACAGATTCATCCATGGCAGCCGCACGATCACCGCAATGGCATAGCCTATACCCCAGCATACCGCGAACGCTACGATCGGTCTTTGAGACATCCGCTCCTCCTTCCAGCAAACAAAAAAAGAACCTCTTCCGGGCGCATGCATGACGCACGCCCAAAAAGAGGTTCTTCCTCCTAAGCTTTGGATCGCTCTAATTTTTCACTTCGCTGACCGTTCCGACCGGAGGCTCGTAGTTTTCAAGCTGCCGGAACGTCATTTCGCGCTGCTCCATCAGCGCTCGCACCTTGTCGGTGTCTTTCGGATACGGCCGATGGAACACGATTTCCGACACGCCGCTGTTCGCGAGCATATTCGCGCACGTCCAGCACGGCTGATCGGTCACATAAACGACGGACCCTTCGCGGTCCTCCCGGTCCGTAAACAACAGCAGGTTTTGCTCCGCATGGATCGTCCGGATGCAGCGCTGCTTCTTGACCACCTGCTCCTTGCCGTCCGATGCGACCAATTCGTACTCTTCCACGAGCATGCAGCCCGCTTCCGAGCAATCCGGCACGCCCATCGGAGCACCGTTATACGCCGTGCCGAGCAGCTTCTTCCCCTGCACCAGGACGGCCCCAACATGCCTTCGGCTGCATTGGGAGCGGGTGGAAGCCATATAGGCGATGTCCATAAAATACGTATCCCAATCTTTACGCGCCATCATGCTGCTCAAGCTCCTTTATGTTTTGCGGCTCTATTTCTTGCTTGCCTGGATCGCTTGATCCAGGTCGTAAATAATGTCGTCAATCGCTTCCGTCCCGATGGACAGACGAATCATCCCCGGCGTTACGCCTGCCGCCGCCTGCTCCTGCTCGCTAAGCTGCTGATGTGTGGTGCTGGCCGGATGAATGATGAGCGACTTCGAATCGCCGACGTTCGCCAAATGGGAGAACAGCTTTACCGCATTGATCACTTTGCGCCCTGCTTCCACACCGCCTTTGATGCCGAACGTCATGATGGCGCCCTGGCCTTGAGGCAAATACTTTTTCGCCAGCTCATGCGACGAATGGCTCGGAAGGCCGGCGTAGCTCACCCAATCCACAGCTTCGTGCTTTTCCAGGAATTCGGCAACCTTTTGCGCATTCGAGCTGTGGCGCTCCATACGAAGATGAAGCGTTTCGAGACCTTGCAGCAGGAGGAACGCGTTGAACGGCGAGATCGTAGCGCCCATGTCGCGCAGAAGCTGCACACGCGCCTTGATAATGTAAGCGATCGGCCCGACGGCGTCGGTATACACGACTCCGTTGTAGCTCGGGTCCGGTTCGGTCAGGCCGGCAAATTTGCCGCTGGCCTTCCAGTCGAAACGGCCGCCGTCGATGATAATGCCCCCGATCGAGGTGCCGTGTCCGCCGATAAATTTAGTCGCGGAATGAACGACAATGTCTGCCCCGTGTTCGATCGGACGGCAAAGATACGGGCTTGGGAACGTATTGTCGATGATCAATGGAACGCCGTTCTCATGCGCAATAGCCGCTACGGCAGCAATGTCGAGCACATCGCCCTTAGGATTGCCGATCGCCTCCGCGAACACGGCTTTCGTCTTCGGCGTAATGGCTTTCCGGAAATTTTCCGGATTGCTCGCATCGACGAAATGCACTTTAATTCCGATTTTCGCCAGTGTATTTGCAAACAAATTGTAGGTACCGCCGTACAGGGTGGACGATGAGACGATCTCGTCGCCCGCTCCGGCAATGTTAAGGATCGAGTACGTGATGGCCGCTTGACCGGATGCTGTCGCCAGAGCTGCGGCCCCGCCTTCGAGCGCAGCAACGCGTTTTTCGAACACGTCGGTCGTCGGATTCATAATGCGCGTGTAGATGTTGCCGGACTCTTTGAGAGCAAATAAATCGGCGGCGTGATCCGTATCGCGAAATCCATAGGACGTCGTCTGGTACAAAGGAACTGCTCGGGACATCGTCGTCGGGTCAATCTCCTGTCCTGCGTGAACGGCCAACGTTTCCAAAGAAAGCTTGCGCTCTTCTGACATACTGCATCCTCCTTATAATCAACAGAAATGATGGATAATCGTACCTATTTTCGCACATTCCGCTGCAAAACGAAAGCTTTCTCCGCAAAACAATTTCAGACATAATTGCATGGCTTGGCCGACTCAAGGCTCCAAAGTGACGAGAGGCCTTATTTTTTGCAGCGTTTTTTTGCCGATTCCCTTCACTTCCAGCAGTTGGTCCACGGATTTGAACGAGCCGCCGAGCTTCTTGCGAAGCGCGACGATCGCTTGGGCCCGGCTGGGTCCGATCCCCGGGAGCTCGTCAAACTGTTCGGCGGTAGCCGTGTTCAAATTGATTTTGCCCGTAGCGCTCTCCGCCGGCTTCCCGGCAGCCGCCTTCGCCGGTTCGGAAGCCGTCCCGGCGGCAGAAGCTTCTTGCTGCGGAACGTCCGCTGCAGGAGGCTTTGCCGATGACTCTGCGGCAGCCTTCTCCGCGACCGGACTCCCTTTCGGCTCCGCCGTAGCGGTTTTTTCTCCTTTCTGTGACTTCGCATCGTCCGGAAGCGCGCTCGCCTGCCTTGCTTCGTTCTGCTCCTGAAGCAATTTTCTCATTTCCTCGTCCGCCGCCTTAAAGCCCGCCGGTACGCCGTTCGAGGTCCAAGGACGCCAAAGCAGCAGTAGAATGACAACGCCAGCGGCGAGCGCCAGACCGGCAAGACGAACCAAAGCTTTTTCTGAAAAATGGGGCATGGCTCCACCTCGTTTCTTCATCGAATCTTGGTCGAAAAATCGAATGCATGGTTTTACGCACCGCCTCATATCCATGTAGAAGGCTGCAATCCAGTCAGGGGGGATCGTCATGCAAATAGGATTTATCGGAACAGGCAGCATGGGCAGTATTCTCATCGAAGCGTTCATTCAATCCGGCGCAGTCAGTCCGGAGCAGCTCGTTGTGACCAATCGCACCGCCCGCAAAGCGGAACAGTTAGCGGAAAGCTACCCGGGCCTGCAAACAACCCGTTCCAATAGAGAAGCTGCAGCCGGAGCCCGGATTCTTTTTCTGTGCGTCAAGCCGATGGAATTCAAAGCCGTCATCGATGACATCCGGGATGCGGTCGCTCCCGAAACGGTCATCGTTTCCATTACAAGCCCGGTGCAAATTCGTCATTTGGAAACACTGCTTCCCTGCAAAATCGCCAAGGTCATTCCAAGCATTACCAACTATGTGCTCAGCGGCGCGACACTGTGCATTTACGGAGAGCGGATGACCGACGAGGATCAAGCGCGGCTGGAGCTGCTGCTGTCCCATATTAGCGCCCCCATTCGCATCCGCGAGGAGCATACGCGCGTCTCTTCGGACATTACAAGCTGCGGCCCGGCGTTTCTGGCCTTTTTCGTGCAAAAATTCGTCGAGGCCGCCGTTGCCGCCACCGGCATCTCCGAGACGGAGGCCACGCAGCTTGCGGCCGAAATGACGCTCGGCACCGGCAGGCTGCTGACCACCGGAGGCTTTACGCCCGCTACCCTGCAGCAGCGGGTATCCGTTCCCGGCGGCATTACCGCGGAAGGTCTCCGCATCATGCAAAAAGAGTTGTGCGGGGTCTTTGACGACCTGATCCGCACAACTCATGCTAAATACGATGAAGATGTGGAAAAGGTGAAAGCCCGTTTTTTCGGCCCGTAAGCCGAACAGAACGCGATGCTTTCACGTCCTTTTCCGATATGAATCGCCGTGCTCCGATTCCGGAGGGCGGTTTTTTGTTTTCCCGAACGATGTTGCTTCTTACCCTACGACGATATTGACAAGCTTGCCTTTGACGGCTATCACCTTGCGGACGGTTTTACCCGCCATCGCTTCCTTGACTTTGGCCAAGCCAAGCGCCAGCTCCTGCATCGTCGCTTCGTCGGCATCCGCCGCGATCGTGGCGCGGTCGGCGATTTTGCCGTTCACTTGGATGACGATTTCCACTTCGTTGTCGACCGTCCACGCTTCATCGTATACAGGCCATGCCTCATAAGCGACGGTACCGGAACGACCGAGCTTCTCCCACAGCTCTTCCGCCAAGTGCGGCGCGATCGGAGACAGCATTTGCACGAAGTTTTCCATCGCCGCTTTCGGCAAACGGTCCGTCTTGTACGCTTCGTTGACGAAGATCATCAGCTGGCTGATCGCCGTATTGAAGCGCAGCGCATCATGGTCTTCGGTTACTTTTTTAATGGTACGGTGCCAGGTCCGTTTGAAGGCTTCGCTGCCCGCATCACCGTCTTCTGTAATTTTCGCGCTCAGCCCTCCGTCTTCGCCGACGAACAAGCGCCAAACGCGGCTCAGGAAGCGGAATGTGCCTTCTACGCCGTTCACGTTCCAAGGCTTCGTCGCTTCGAGCGGCCCCATGAACATTTCGTACATGCGCAGCGTATCCGCGCCGTACTCGCCTACGATTTCGTCCGGATTGATGACGTTGCCGCGCGATTTGCTCATTTTCTCCATGTTCTCGCCGAGAATCATGCCTTGGTTGACCAGCTTGTAGAAAGGTTCTTTCGTTTCCACAACGCCGAGGTCGTACAATACTTTGTGCCAGAAACGGGCATACAGCAGATGAAGTACGGCATGCTCCGCGCCTCCGATATACAGGTCGACCGGCAGCCATTTGCGCTGCAGCTCTTTGGAACAAATCTCGTCCTTGTTCTTCGGATCGATAAAGCGCAGGTAGTACCAGCAGCTTCCCGCCCATTGCGGCATCGTGTTCGTCTCGCGGCGCGCTTTGAGACCGGTTTCCGGATCTACCGTGTTCACCCAATCCGTCACATTGGCCAGCGGCGATTCGCCCGTGCCGGAAGGCTTGATTTCGTCCACTTCCGGCAGAAGCAGCGGCAGCTGATCTTCCGGAACGGTTTTCATCGTGCCGTCCTCCAGATGGAGGATTGGAATCGGCTCGCCCCAGTACCGTTGACGGCTGAACAGCCAGTCGCGGAGACGATAGGTTACTTTGCCGTGGCCTTTGCCATTGCTTTCAAGGTGCTCGATCATTCGCGCGATAGCCTGCTCGTTATTTAAGCCGTTCAGGAAATCGGAATTGACGTGCGGGCCATCGCCGGCGTATGCTTCTTTGGTTACATCGCCGCCCTGCACCACTTCCACAATCGGCAGGTCGAACTGCTTCGCGAATTCCCAGTCGCGCTGGTCGTGCCCCGGCACCGCCATGATCGCGCCTGTTCCGTATCCGGCCAGCACATAGTCGGCGATCCAGATCGGCACTTTGCTGCCGTTCACCGGATTGATCGCATAAGCGCCGGTAAAGACGCCCGTTTTTTCCTTCGCAAGATCGGTACGCTCCAAGTCGCTTTTGCGGGCTGCGCGTTCCTGATAATCTTTCACCGCTTGAGCCTGCTCTGGTATCGTAATACTTGCTACAAGCTCATGCTCGGGTGCCAATACGCAATAAGTCGCCCCAAACAGCGTATCCGGACGGGTCGTGAATACTTTCAGACTATCATTCCCGTGTCCGTCGATCGCAAACGTCACTTCGGCGCCCGTAGACTTGCCGATCCAGTTGCGCTGCATATCCTTGATGCTTTCGGACCAATCGAGCTCTTCGAGATCCTCCAGCAGGCGCTCCGCATACTCGGTAATCTTCAGTACCCATTGACGCATCGGCTTGCGGATGACCGGATGGCCGCCGCGCTCGCTCAAGCCGTCGATGACTTCTTCGTTGGCCAGCACCGTACCGAGCGCCGGGCACCAGTTCACCGGCACCTCATCCACGTAGGCGAGACCTTTTTTATACAATTGAACGAAAATCCATTGCGTCCATTTATAATATTCGGGATCGGTCGTGCTGAATTCGCGGTCCCAATCGTAAGAGAAGCCGAGCGACTTGATCTGTCTGCGGAAATTATCGATATTGCGGAACGTGATATCGCGCGGGTGCTGTCCCGTATCGAGCGCATGCTGCTCCGCCGGCAAACCGAAGGCGTCCCATCCCATCGGATGCAGAACATTGTAGCCGCGCATCCGTTTATAGCGGGATACGATGTCCGTTGCTGTGTAGCCTTCCGGGTGCCCGACGTGAAGGCCTGCGCCGGAAGGATACGGGAACATGTCAAGCGCGTAAAACTTCGGCTTGCTCTCGTCGTCCAGCACCTTGAACGTTTTATTTTTCTCCCAATATTGCTGCCATTTCGGCTCAATCGCCAAGGGGTTGTACCCTTGCTGTTCTTTGGCTTCCTGTGCCATCTTGTGTAGACCTCCTTCGATTCAAACAAAAAAGCCCTCATCGCTAGCGCAACGCTAGGGACGAGAGGCTTATTTCCCGTGGTACCACCCTAGTTGACTCAGGCATGCTTTGCCCGGGTCCACTCTCCCCTTAACGCGGGGGACGTTTGCGGCTGTGACCGGTGAAGCTTGCGCTCGGTTACGGTCTTTTGGCCTAACGGCTCG
Source organism: Paenibacillus sp. MZ04-78.2 (assembly GCF_024213375.1). Taxonomy (GTDB): domain Bacteria; phylum Bacillota; class Bacilli; order Paenibacillales; family NBRC-103111; genus Paenibacillus_G. The sequence goes on from NZ_JANAVJ010000004.1 coordinate 48,657, forward strand.
AAGATGAGTTCGCTGCCTGCTTCTACCGGTTCCCACCTGCCACCGGCTCTCTGAAAAAAAGCGCTGCAGTTACTAGTTCTTGTCACGGCCTTTTGCATATATGATCCAATTAGGTCTCATTATATGAAAAACGATTCCTCCGTGTCAAGCCGGGCCCCCCGACTTTCCCGAAGCTGCCGGATAAAACACCGCCGACCCCATCGCAAACGGCCGCCTCCCGGTTACATCCTCCGCAACTTGGCCATACTTTCTAATAAATGTATTCTAATTCGAAGCTTATTACGGAGGTTGAGCCGCATGAAAGGATTCGTCAACGGGGTCATGCTGTCGCTCCCGCTATGGGGGATGATCCTGTGCCTGCTGCAACTGATTATCCATTTATCACGTTAACGAAATAACCCGCCTCCGTTTCCCCCAACATCAAGCTCAATCCAGCGGTTTCACTGCCACAAAAAACGCCCGCTGCGTATCGTCCGTCGGCGCTTTGAACATAAAATCGGCATAGCATGCCGTCTCGGAAAATCCGGCCGCACGTAACCGCTCCTGCACCCAATCGAGTCGATACGCCCGCTGCACATGAAGCTCCTCAATCCGGTGATACCGCTCCGTCATGGCGTCGTCAGACCCTTCCGCCCAAGCGTCTCCTTCCCGCACGAACAATGTCAACTCATGCTCGATTTCGCAGCGGCCTGGATCAAAATCACAGGTCCAGATGTAGGCGACATCGTCATCGTTCAAGAAAAACGGCTGCGATTCCGCATAGCTCTGAAGCTGGCTCTGCGTATGCATGTCGAACACGAACCCGCCGCCCGGAGCAAGCCCGTCGTATACCTGCTTGAAGGTCCGCTCGATGTCTTCTTCTTCCAGCAAATAGTTCAAGCAATCGCAAAACGAGATGACCGCGTCGACCTGGCGGCCAAGCTCCCATTCGCGCATGTCCTGCTGGAGCCACATCACGCTTCCGCCCGCAGGAAAAGGCTTGCTCCGCTGGGCGCTTTCCGATTTTTGACTGGCCATAGACAGCATATCCTCCGACAGATCGATGCCGACGACTTCGTAGCCGAGCTGCGCCAAAGGGACCGCTATGCTCCCGGTGCCGCAGCCCAAATCGACCACGCTTCGGGGCGTTCCGAACTTGTCCCAGCATTCCCGCGCAAAGCGGAGCCAATCGTCATAGGGCATATCCTCCATCAGCCGGTCGTATAAATACGAAAATTGTTCGTAAGCCACGGCTTGCTCCTCCTTCACCGAACAGACAAAGGCCGGCTCCGAAGGGTCTTTATTCGGATGCCGGCTGCGATGCCGCTTCTTTTTTCAAATAAGTCCAGCTGCCTTCCTGATAAACCAGACCTTCCTTCATCAGCTTGCCGATGGCGCGCTTGAAGGCGGATTTGCTCATGCCGAACCGCTGGCTAATCAAATCGGCCGGGGTTTCGTCCGAATACGGCATCGCCTGATTCGGGCGCTCTTTCAGGAAGGCCAGCAGCTTCTCCGAATCGGTGTCGCGTCCGACTTCCTTACGCTCGCGCATCGAGCAGTTGACGTTGCCGTCCTCGCGTACGAACGTGACGCGCACCTTCACCTGTTCGCCGAGACGAAGCAACTGGGTTCTTTCGGACGCATGAATAAAGCCGATGACGCCGAACCCGATCACACCGCCGTCGCAAACGATGAACGAGCCCATTTGCAGCGGCTTGTAGACGCGGGCGTCGACCCAGGTGTTGCGCCAGCTTGCTGGAGCATCGAAGCACAGCTGCTTAAGCCGGTCTTCTCCGGCCACTTTGGCGACGAGCCGTCCTTGCCGGTCGTGAGCGAGTACGACGAATACGCGGTCTCCGACTTCAGGACGCAGCTCCTTGAGCTCAGGCAGCTCTTTAAAAGGAAGCAGCAAATGACGTCCGAGCCCCATTTCGAGAAAGCATCCGAAGCGCGGATGGATGTCGACCACTTCGAGAAGCGCGACTTCTCCGAGCGTTACGAGCGGCTTTCGCATCGTCGCCGCCAGTCGATCCTCGGTGTCGTGAAACAAGAATACCTCGACCTGCTCCCCCGGCTTCACTTCTCCAATGGCTTCGCTGTAATGGAGCAGCACGTCCTGCGTGCCGTCCGTCAAAAAATAGCCATGCGGCGAGATTTCTCTCGCCACGTCCAAACGTCGGATCGTTCCGGCTTCCAGCCTCATACCCGTTCGACCACTTTCGCGTCGGACCACAGCCGCTCGATGTTGTAATATTCGCGGTCGTCGCGGTGGAACACGTGAACGACGACGTCGCCCAAGTCGACAAGCACCCAACGGGCCGTTTCCATGCCTTCGAGGCCGCGAGTTCGTGCGCCGCGCTCTTCCGAACGTTTCTTAATCTCGGTCGCGATTGCTTGCACCTGCGTTTCGGAATTGCCGTGGCAAATGACGAAGTAATCCGCAATCAAAGAAATACCGCGCAGGTTCAATGCCGTTACGTCCATCGCTTTCTTATCTTCGGCCGCATCGACCACGAGCTGCATAAGCTCATCCGGTTGAATCGTCATATCGTTTCCTCCTGTAAGTAAATCATACCGTTTCTCCCCGCTCCTCCAACTCCCGGATCAGTCCGTTGCGAGCTTCGAAGGTCAGCGGGTAAATCCTCTTGCCTTTCTCCAATAAAAAACGGATCGTTCCGTCAAATCCGGCTATAAGTGCCTTCTCTAAACTATGTTCGGCGTTTTGGCGAATATTATGCACGCCCGGAAAATCCCGGCCCGGCTCCATGTAATCCGCCAGACAAACGACCTTGTCCAGCAGCGTCATCCGCCCGCGTCCCGAGGTGTGAAAACGGATCGCATCCAATACTTCCTCGTCGCTTACGCCGTACTGCTCCCGAGCAATCCACGCGCCCGCGTGGGCATGCCACAGCTCTTTGTCGTAATCGAGCAAATCCTGAGGCAGTTCGTTCTCCCGGATGATGCGCGCTTGCTCGTCCACGCGCCAATATTTGCAGACGTCGTGAAGGATAGCGGCCAGTTCGGCCTTTTCCGGGTCCGCCCCATAGCGCTCCGCCAGTTGCACCGCCGTTTCCATCACGCCAAGCGTATGGTTCCAGCGCTTCTCCGGCATCTGGGTGCGAACCGATTCGATCATTTCCTCACGCTTCATACAAACGGTTCACCTCGATATAATGATTTACCCGGTCCGGGACCATGTAACGCACCGATCGCCCCGAAGCCCGCCGCTGCCGGATTAACGTGGACGACAGCTCGATTTGCGGCATCGGCACAAGCTTTACCGATTGCCGGATGGCATCGGGAAGCCCCTCGTAGCCCGTTTCGTAGCCCGGCCGCTGCAATCCGGCGAACGAAACCAGCCGGGCCAGCTCGTCGATCTTGTACCACTTCGGCAAATATCGGACCATATCGGCTCCGATAATATAAGTAAACCGATAGCCGGGATGCTGCGCCCGAAGCATCGTTACCGTCTCGATGCTGTACGATACGCCGCCTTTGCGCAGCTCCATATCCGAAGCCCGGAAGTTCGGGTGCCCCTCGACGGCAAGCTTGACCATCTCCAGCCGCTGCCGCGGGGAAGCTCCGGGCGCTTGTTCTTTATGCGGAGGAACGTTTGTCGGCATAAACCATACTTCGTCGAGTTCGAGCCTCTCGCAAACGCTTTGGGCGGCAATCAAATGCCCGATATGAACGGGATCGAAGGTGCCGCCCATCAGACCGACCTTCATCCGGCATCCCCCTCTTTTTAGCTGAAATGCCGCTTCCGACGCCGTAGGCTTAGACCGGAAGCTCGATCGTTTTATGCTCGCGGGATTCCTTGTAGAGCACGACGATTTTGCCGATCACTTGAACCAGCTCTGCGCCGGAACCTTTCGACAGCTGCTCGGCTACTTCGCTCCGGTCCTCCATACAGTTGTTAAGCACCGTTACTTTGATCAGCTCGCGGACTTCCAACGCCTCGCTGATATGCCGGATCAGATGATCGTTTACGCCGCCTTTGCCGACCTGAAAGATCGGGTTCAGATGATGCGCCAATGAGCGCAAATACCGTTTTTGTTTGCCTGTTAACATGGTGGTTGTCCCTCCTAAAGTAGCACCCTCCTAAATCCTCCCTTGTAGGGAGGACCCCAAAGGGCTGCGCCCTCTGGACACCCGAAAGGAGCGTGCCTGCTGCGGGGCCGGCGTTGAAGATGCGTCGGCGCAGGAACGCTTTCGTCCCTTCGGGACACGCTCGCATGCGGCGTTCTCTCCATACGTTATGCCCAGGGTGCGCTGCGTTGCGTCGTGCGGTTTTTCATTTATTGCGGGGAAGGAGCCGCCTCATGACGCTGTCATGAAGCTCTCTGTCGGCGCAAGGCGCAAACCGGGCGTCAGGGGCTCATGACCTTGTCATGAAGCGCCCTGGAATGCAACATCTCGAACCCCAAAACCCACAAAGTAAACCCTTGCCAAATCCGTGCCTAACCCAAACATGGGCGTTCTTCCAATTGTTTCAAAAGTTCATTAATTCATTCTAATGCTCCGGCTCCGAAAAAGATTGTTCCACCACTTCGCGCATGGCGGCGATCGGAGCTGGCTGGCCGGTCCAATATTCGAACGCGTAAGCGCCTTGGTAAATGAACATGCCGAGGCCGCTGTGAATGATAGCGCCGCGCTGGTCGCGGGCTTCGCGCAGGAAACGGGTGATCAGCGGGTTATACACCAGATCGCTGACGACCGTCTCAGGGCGAATTAGCGAAATGTCCATCGGCACTTCGTCCACGTTCGGATGCATGCCCAGCAGCGTATTATTGACGATCAAAGCGGCCTCTCCGGCCAGCTTCGGAATCTCGTCGAGGCCGTGGCCGGAGACGCTGCCGAATTCACTCATCGACGAAGCGAGGTCCAGCGCCTTCTCCTTCGTGCGGTTCGCGATGTAGATATGCTCCGCGCCTTCGCGGGCCAGTGCGTAACCGACGCCGCGCGCCGCTCCCCCTGCGCCGATCATCAGCACCTTGCGCCCCTTCAGCGAGATGCCCGTCTCTTCGCGGAGCGAACGCATATACCCGATGCCGTCGGTATTGTAGCCGATCAGGCGGCCGCCTTCGTTGACGATGGTGTTCACCGCTCCGATGGCGCGGGCTCCTTCGTCGATCTCGTCCAAATAGGACATGACTTCGACCTTGTGCGGAATGGTTACGTTGACTCCGCGGAATTGCAGCGCCCGGATGCCGGCCACCGCGTCCTTCAACGTGCCGGGCAAGATGTGAAACGCTCCGTATGCCGCGTTGATTCCCGCCGCTTCGAATGCCCGGTTCAGCATGATCGGCGATTTGGAATGCCGGATCGGATCGCCGAACACTCCGTACAAAATGGTGTGGCTATCCAGTTTATGCTTGCTCATTCTCGTCCGTTCCTCCCGCTCCCCGCTAAATGACCGATTCGCGAACCGCGACCTTCACGCCTTTGGGGACGTGGATAGCCAGTTCCGCCCCGGCGGCGCCGTTGACTTTGATCCAGCCGAGACCCGAGATCGAAACGTCCAGATTCGCATTCTTCGGAATGCGGATCGGATGCTTGGTCAGCTTGGGCAGATCCTCCAGCTCTTCCCGGGTTGGCGGCGTCAAAAGCACGCCCCGGTGCTCCTCATACAGCTCGTCCGCCCGCTCCAGCTTCGTCCGGTGGGCCTCAAGCGCGTTGGAGACGTAGAACGTGAACGACTGCCGTTCGCCCTGCACGAAATCGAAGCGCGCCAAGCTGCCGAAAAAGATCGTCTGCCGGTCGTTCAACTGGAACACCAGCGGCTTGATCGGCCTGTCCGGCATGACCTTCATCAAATCCTTCTTGCTGACGAGCTCCGTCAGACGATGCTTGTACACGATGCCCGGCGTATCGATGATCGAGGCGCCGTCGTCCAGCGGAATGCGCACGAGATCGAGCGTCGTGCCCGGATATTGCGAAACCGTCAGCTCGGCGTCCAAATCGCTGTAATCGCGAATAAGCCGGTTGATGAGCGTCGATTTGCCGACGTTTGTCGCCCCGACGACATAGATGTCGCGCCCTTTGCGGTGCAGCTCCAACGCTTCGATGACCCGCTCGAAGCCCATATTTTTTTTCGCCGAGCACAGAACGACTTCCACGACCCGGAGTCCCGCTTCCTTCGCCTGTCTCTGCACCCAGTTCACGATCCGGTTGTAGTTCGTCACTTTGGGGAGCAGATCGATTTTGTTCACGACCAGAATGACCGGATTCGTGCCGACAAACCGCGCCAGACCGGAAATCATGCTGCCCTCGAAATCGAAAATATCGACAATGTTCACGACCAGCGAGTCCGTTCCCCCGACATGGGTGAGCAGCCGCAGGAAATCGTCCTGATTAAGCGTAATGCCCGAAGCTTCATTGTAATTTTTGATGCGGAAACACCGCTGGCAAATGATCGGCGTGCGTGCAAGGGCTTGAGCCGGGACATAGCCGAGCTGATTCGGCTGCTCCGTTTGGAGCGCTACGCCGCAGCCCGCACAGTGGTTGTTTTCGGAATGTTGATTATGGGCCGTCATACGTTCCCTACCTTTTCATTATAGTTAATGCGGCCTTTTCGATCCTTCGGTTTACCTTCGTAAAAAAGCCCTCGTCCGCAAGAGAGATCGGCTGGACGAGGATGGTATAAAGCCCCATCCGGTTGCCTCCCAGCACGTCGGTCAGCATCTGATCCCCGATGACCACCGTCTGCTCCGCCCGCAGATTCATGATGCCCATGGCTCGCCGGAACGCGGCGCTTGTCGGCTTACGGGCGCGATAAATGAAAGGCAGGGACAACGGCTCGGCGAACTTGGTTACCCGGTTGCGCTGGTTGTTCGACACAATGACGACCTGAAAGCCGAGTTGCCCCACGACTTTCAGCCAATCCAGCAACTCCGGCGTGGCAAGAGGCGCTTTGGCTCCTACCAGCGTATTGTCCAAGTCCGTTATGATGCCGCGATATCCCTGCTCCCATAACGCTTGAAGATCTATGTCAAATATCGTGTTGACTTGTTGACGCGGAATCAGCTTTTTCAGCAAAGAATTCACCTCGAGAGACATTAGGCTGTATACGTCAAACTATACCATAACTGTCCATTTTGTTGCAAAATGGCGAACAAAAAAAAGCAAACCGCCCTCCGCAAAGGCGCGGTCCGCCGATCGTGTAGCATTTACAGCTGCGAACGCAAGCGTTCGACGATTTGGTTCGTTTTCTTCCAGTCTTCCTCGGTGATCTCCGCTTTACCGTACTTCGCCTTCTCGAATACGTGAAGCACGGCCTCCAGCTCTTCGCTCATTCCCCGGCTCTGAAGGGACCAGCGGCGCACCGCCTCGCGCAGCGTCTCGTGCTCCTCGCGCACATAGCCTTTGCGCCGGAAAATGCGCAGCAGGCGTTCGCATTCCACAATGACTTTCTGCTTCAGCAGCGAAGCCCGGCGGCGGCGCGCGCGTTCCTTCAACAGCTCGACAACCTGCAGCTTCCATACAAGAAATGCGGCAACGGCGATCGCGGCGGCGGTAATGCTCCAAGCTGCCGCATGATGCGTTTCGACAGGCTCTGCCGGCTTCGTCTCCGGCTGTGGAGCAGGTTGAGGCTCCACCGGCGAAGCGGACGTTTCTTCCAGCAGCACGGCGCGCGGCATCGCGAAGCCTGCCGTCGGCTCGAACGGAATCCATCCGTAGCCGTCGAAATAGATCTCAACCCACGAGTGGGCGTCAGAGTTGCGTACCGTGTAGACTCCGCCGCCGTCGGGGTCCATCAGCAGCTCGTTGGGGGCGAAGCCTTGCGGCTCCGTCTGCTGAAAATCGGGCGTGCCCGACGCATAGCCTTTGACCCAGCGCGCCGGCAGCCCGATGGAGCGGGACAGCACCACCATCGCGGTAGAGTAATAATCGCAATAGCCTTCTTTGATCTCAAACAGGAACCGGTCGACAAAATCCTCGCTTTGACCCTTGCTGATATCGGGTTTATTCGTATACGGAAAGCTCGTCCGCAAGTATTGCTCCAGCTTCTTCGCTTTGTCATACGGAGTGGCCACATCCTTCGTCAGATCCGCGGCCAGCTTGCGGACCCGCTCCGGCACGCTGCCCGGCAGCTGTACGAATTCCGCCATATCCGGCCCCAGAGGAGCAAGAAGCAGCTTCCGCAGCGCTTCTTCATTGACAACCGGCATTTGCGAGACGATCGTGTACGTTTGCGGATACGGCTGGCGCTCGCTGTAGCGGATCTCGGATTGAGGAGCCGACCATTGCAGCGGCTCGAAGCCGTTTTTCGCGCCGTTCAGCCCCATTACTTTCTGGATGGAGAAGGCTCCGAACAGTACGGGATACGGCTGTTCCGACATCAGAGTGACGGTTTGCTTGACCTCCACCGTCTTCGCCTTGGAGCCGGCCAACCGGGGGTCCGCCGGAAGCGAAGCTTCAGGCCTGATCGCGTTCCACGGATCGCGCCGCTCGCTGTCGCTTTCCTCCCAGCCTTTGCCGGTATAGTGCGATCGCGTCTCGCCCCGCCAATAAGCGCGGTGATTCGTTTCCACCTTCATGACCGGCGTGTAGTCGAAACGGAAGCCGCCTCCCAGATTCGCATCGCTCCGGCTATAGCCGGACGAGGTATCCATCGCCTCGCTGGGGGGCACGGTGACGCCTTTGCCCGTGGTGAAGGCCATCGACTCTCCCCGGGACGCGCGCCAAGCGGTATACGGGTCGGTCAGCATCGGTCCGACCTCGGGCATGAGCGATCCGGCGAGCACCGTCACCCCGATTAAAGAGGCGACCGTCATGGCGATGGAAGCCGGATATTCCGCCAAGTGCCGCCAAGCGGTCGGATCTTTGCGCCGCAGCTGCGCGAAATGATTGAGAATGAGCAGCAGCAGCCCGCAGCCGACGATCACGGCCACTTGCGGCCACAGATAGATGGACGAGAACGAATCGCGGATACAGAGCGCAAGCACGCTGACCACCAGCAGAATATAGACCCGCCACTTGACTTCCACCCACCAAATAACCGTCACGTAAACGACCCAGGCGCCCATGCCGAACCACAAATACGGCGTAAGCTCGTACAGGTTCAAGAACAGCTTCGAGCTCACAAAGCCGGACGCCTTCATCGGCGCGATGACTTCAAATTGCTCTAGCACGAGCACGTTAATGACCACGACGGAGGCAAGCTGCAAAATACCGCGAACGATCCAATGCAGCCGCGTCAAATGCTCGAACGCAAAGATCGCCAGAAGCGTCAGCTTCACGATAACGACCGTCTCCGGAAGCCAGAAGCCGTCTTCTTTGGCGAACCAGTACACGAACTGGAGCAAAATCAAGCCGGACAACAGCACCGACAAGCGGTGCGGCCATTCGTCCCACAGCAGACGCCTAAGCCACATTCGCAGCCGCTTCATCCCTTCCGCCCCCCCAACAGCCCGGGCAGCTCCGACAGCTGCCTGACGGCATAGCAGGGAACGCCCCGCGCATACAAATCTTTGACCCAGGCTTCTTGGCCGCGGGGGGCGCCGATCCAAAGGTGGCACGGATTCATCTGCTGCTGCTTCAGCCAGGCAAGCGCCTGCAGCATCGGTTCGCCGGACATTGGACTGATCAGCATAACGAAGCTGCCGGGCGCCAGCTGATGCACTTTGGTTTTGAGCACATGGCGGATGTCAAGGACACCGTCGGCCTCCACATCGATGAAATGCTGCTGCACCGCCTGATACAGCGCTTGCCCGGTCTTGGGTTCGAGATAAATGTCGTCTGCGCCTGTGGAGACAAGCCCGAGCGCAAGCCCCCGTTCCGAACCGTATTGAAACAAGGACGCGGCTACAGATACGGCCAATTCGAACTGATCGGGGTCCCTGTAGGCTTGCCCCGCCCGATCGAGAATCAAATACGTCTTGGGCAGCGATTCGCGCTCGAACTCCTTCGATTTCCAAGTGCCGGTCTTGGCGGTCGCATTCCAATGAATGCGGGAGAGGCGGTCCCCGTAAATATATTCGCGAACCCCGTTGATCTGCGTCGTCTCCCGGACGGCCCGGGTCGTGGACGAATGGTGGCTCGTTCCTTTCATCATTTGGTTGTACTGCTGCCATTCCCGGATCGGCACCGTCTGCGGCAGCACGGCGACGCTCTGGGGCAGCTCCAGACCGCCCTTGTGCTCGAACAAGCCGAAGACGTCCTCGGTCACGCACTCCGTCTGCCCGAACGTATAGCGCCCCCGGCGCATCGCCGGGGTCCGGTATTCCCATTCCGCGCGCCGCCGCCAGTCGGGAACGACCGTCGCTTCGAACGTCAGCTCGCGCCCGCTTTTGTGAACCAAGCGGTCCTTGATAAACAAATAGGGGATCGGCCATATGCCCGGAATATGCAGTTGAATCGTGATGCCAAGCGAGCTACCCGCCGGCAGCAGGGAGCCATAATCGCCGCCGGACAGCGTGCGTATGCCTTGGGTCCGCTTAACGCCGCTCCACTGCCCCAGCAGCAAATACACGCTCAGAACCGTCATCATCACGAACAGCATGAAAGCCAGCTTGCCGCCTTGAAACAGCAAAAAGCCGAGACTTCCGGTAAAAGCCATCGCCACCGCCCAAAATTTTCGGCTGAACCGAAGCCTGAACGGGAGCCTGTGAGCGAAGGAAGGTTTCGTCATGCTCACTTCTCCCAACGAACCGGTACTTTCACCTGCTGCACGACCGATTGCAGAACGGATTGCACCGTTGCCCCATCCATCCGGGCTTCGGCCGTCAGCAAAATCCGGTGGCCCAGCACGTACGGCACCAAAAATTTAATATCGTCCGGGATGACGTAATCGCGCTCGTGAATCAAGGCAAGCGCTTTGGAGGCCTGCACGAGTGCAAGCGTTGCCCGCGGGCTGGCGCCGAGATAGATCGAGCCGTGCTCGCGCGTCTTGCGGGTGACGGCGACCAGATAAGCGGCAACCGCTTCGTCGAGATGCACCTGCTTGACCTGCTTCTGGATCGCCAAAATCTGGTCGCTGTCCACGACCGGCTCCAGCTCTTCGAGCGGATGGACGACGCTTTGCGCCAAAATCATCTTCGTTTCCGTATCCGCATCCGGGTACCCGAGACTGAACTTCATCATAAACCGGTCCAGCTGGGCTTCCGGCAAAATGTACGTGCCTTCAAAATCAATCGGATTTTGCGTAGCCAGCAGCAGGAACGGCTTCGGCAGGTCGTACGTTTCCCCGTCCACCGTCACATGGCGCTCCTCCATCGCTTCGAGCAGCGCCGATTGCGTCTTGGTCGTCGCCCGGTTAATTTCGTCCGCCAGCAAAATATGCGTCATGATCGGTCCGGGACGGAAAATAAATACCTCGTCCTTCGGATGATAGATCGAAACCCCCGTAATATCGGTAGGAAGGAGGTCGGGATTGCATTGAATACGGCGAAACTGGCCGCGGATCGATTTGGCAAGCGCTTTGATCAGCACCGTCTTGCCGGTGCCGGGCACATCCTCAAGCAGCACATGGCCTCCTGCCAGCATGGCGGTCATCAGCAGCACAATCTCGTCCGTTTTGCCGAGGATGCAGGATGCCAAGTTCGCTTGTATGCGCTTTAAGACTTGTATATCTTCTCGTATCATCGTTTCCATCGTCCGGGCCTCCTCGAAATGTTATCGTACAAAGTATATACGTATGAAAGAGAAATAAAGTTGTCAAAAACGGTTCCCTATGGCAAATGTTACTCCAATTTGCAACAAAATGTAACAAGGAAACGCAACCATCTATTCTTTTATTGTACAGGATTCAAAAAACGGGGGATACTTTACTTGTAAATCTGATGAATTTCTTCGGCGCAATGCAAAAAGCCCCGGTGAGTCGCCGGGGCACACGCGGACAGATCGGTCCGGGCATGATGGTAAAGTCCGCTCAGCCTTGCGGCCTGAACACAAGCGCCGCAAGAAACGAAAAGATGATGGCTGCCGAGATGCCCGCGCTCGTCACCTCGAAGATGCCGGTAATAATGCCGACGACGCCGTGCAGTTTAAGCTCGGTCAACGCGCCGTGAACGAGCGAATTGCCGAAGCTTGTGATCGGCACGGTCGCCCCGGCCCCGGCAAACTCGATAAACCGGTCGTACAGGCTCTTATTGCCGATCGGAATGCCGTCGACGATCGCTCCTGCGACGACCAGCGCGCTCATCGTATGCGCCGGTGTCAGCCGCATCACGTCCATCAGCAGCTGTCCGATCACGCAGATGGCCCCGCCGACGATAAACGCCCAAACAAACTGCATCCAATCCATAGTCTAACGCACCTCGCTTTCGATCACTACCGCATGGGCGATGCAGGGAATGCTTTCTCCTTGCTGGAAGGAAAGCGGAGACAGCAGCGCTCCCGTCGCCACCACGAGCACCCGTTTCAGCTCCCCCTTTTTCAAACGCTTCAAAATATGCCCGTAAGTAACGACGGCAGAGCAGGCGCACCCGCTACCACCGGCCTGCACGTTCTGTTTCTCCCGGTCGAAAACCATCAGGCCGCAGTCCTTGTAGGTCGTTTGATGGATCGGCACCTTGTGCTTTTCCAGCAGCTCGCAGGCGATTTCGTAGCCGACCTTCGCCAAATCCCCGGTCACGATCAGATCGTAGTAGCCCGGCTCCCGCTGAAAATCGCGAAAATGCGCCTGCAGCGTATCGACCGCCGCCGGTGCCATCGCAGCCCCCATATTGAATGGGTCCTTGATGCCCATGTCGATGACGCGGCCGATCGTCGCCCCGGTCACGACCGGACCCGCGCCGTGGTTCCCCACAACGGCGCAAGCCGCGCCCGTTACCGTATACTGCGCGGTCGGCGGCTTCTGCGAGCCGTATTCCGTCGGATAGCGGAATTGTTTTTCCGCCGTGGAATTATGGCTGCAGGTGCCGGCCATCACGTGATGGCCGAAGCCGGACTCTACGATCAGCGACGCGACGGCAAGCCCCTCCATCGAAGTCGAGCAGGCGCCGAAGATGCCGATATACGGGATTTGCATCGTCCGGACCGCAAAGCTGTTGCTGATAATCTGGTTCAGCAGGTCGCCCCCGACATAGAACTGGATATGCTCTTTGGTCAAGCACGCATTTTCGATCGCCAGCTTCGCCGCTTCCTCCAGCATTTTTTTCTCGGCCTTCTCCCAGCTCTCCTGCCCGATCATGGTGTCCGCATGCACGATATCGAATTCGTTGCCAAGCGGTCCGCTGGCCTCGTCCGGTCCGACAATCGTAGCCGTCCCCCGGATGACCGGCCGCTTCTTGAATTCCCAGCTTTGGGCTCCCTTCAGCATCTCATTTGACCCCCAATCCGAACAGCCAGTGGATGATGCCGATAACAAAGGCGGATACCGTCCCGTAGACGATAACCGGACCCGCCAGCTTGAACATGTTGCCTCCGACGCCCAGCACGTAGCCTTCGCTTTTATGCTCCAGCGCCGCGGAGCACATCGAGTTGGCAAATCCGGTGACGGGGACGGCCGAGCCGGCCCCCGCCCATTGGGCGATTCTGTCGTATACACCGAAGCAGGTTAGAACGACAGACAGGAAAATCATGACCGCTACCGTCGGATTCCCCGCCGTTTTATCGGTAAACCCGAACCAGTAAATAAAAAATTGGGTCACGAATTGTCCGATCAGACAGATGAACCCTCCGGCAATAAAAGCGCGAATGCAGTTTTGGAGCACCGGGCGCGCCGGCTCTCTCTTTTTGGCGAATTCCTGGTATTCCTGCTGGGTCCAGGTAAGCTTTTTCATTTTGGACTTTGTGCTCATGCTCGCTGTTCCTCCTGCATGGTTTTTATCGCTTCAACATAGGCTCGGCCTGCTCCAAGATCCGGTTCATTTGCTCTGCGCAGCTCTCGTACATGTGCTTCGCGCCCTCGTTCTTAACCGCGAGAGCGAACAGCGACAAATCCGCTTCGCACTTCTTGAGCGTCGCAAACAACAGCGGCTTTGACACTTCCTCGGGCACTTGAAGCATATCGTCGTACAAATCGACGTGCAGCCCCCCGTATGCGTCCACTTGACCGATGAACACGTTCTCCAGCGTCACGCCTGTTTTTTCCAGCTCCGTGAAGAGCCATTCCCTGCTCAGTCCGGCTGTGGCCAGCGGCTCGTCCATGATGTTGCCGTCGATAATGACCGCTTGCGACTCGCGTTCGGGCGCCGTTTTGATTCCGAGATGCTTCGCCGTGAGCGGTTGATTTTCTTTTTTCAGCAGCACGCTGATATCCCCGCTTGATTCCAGTATGGCAAATTCCACGTCGGCCACGTTAAACACGCTTTTGGTCCGCAACTGCTCCAGCAACTCGTCGGCGGTATAGCGTTCTTTTTTCAAATTATCTTCAAGAATTTTGCCTTCCTTGATAAATACCGTTCCTTTTCCCTCGAACCATTCCCGCAGCCGCTTGCTTTTCAGCGTCAGCATCTCCAGCAGCAGCGGAACCGCGAACCAGAGGAACAAGGCGATAAAGCCGTGCATGTAGTTCGCCTCGACGTCCGTGGACATAAACCCCGCAACCTCACCAAGGGTAATTCCCGTTATGTATTCGAAGAAGGTCAATTGAGATATTTGTTTTTTTCCCAAAATTCGGGTCATCAAAAACAAGATCGCGATCGTCAAAAGCGCCCGAAAAACAATGTGCATCCAATCCTGCAACGAATTCCTCTCCTTTTCCGCACGAGCTTAGCTTTCTTGGTGTAATTAAATTATTTGCCGAAACGGAAGAGTTATGGCAGGTAGTTATTGACATTCATCAGTATTCCTGAATCGCGCACATTACCATGTGTGGAGGTGATAACGATGACCGTAGCAAGCCAAGTGAAAACGACGCTGGCTTCGTTGAAAAGCGCACAGGCCAGTCTGGAAACGTTCGCGCTGAGCACGCAAAATCAGGAAGCCAAGACGCTGTTCCAAAATTGCGCGCAGCAAACGCAGCAAATCGTTGATCAAGTCAGCTCGCGTGTGCAGCAGCTCGAGAATGAGGAGCCCCAATATAAAGGGTTTTAAGGCATGGCGAAAACAGCCCGGTCCGTTTCTCCCAAACGGTTCCCGGGCTGTTTTTACTGCGCTTTTTATTCCTGCGCCGGCGTTCATATGCAATGATTGGCATCAAGCCAACACCATCAAAACGATCAGCAGCAAAATAAACAAGATCAGAATGAGCAGCAAGGAAGTGAAAAATTCCATCGGCATTCGCCCCTATTCAGATGGTTTGCAATCGTCCCTTCATGCTATGCCCGGTTAAAATAAATGGCGCAGGGCAAAAGCCCATCTCTATCCTAAAGTCCAAATAAATGCTATAATCAATCCATTGTTCACGTGAACATTAATCGATTTTCGGGAGGACTACCGATATCATGACGATTGCAACCAAGGAGCAGTTGACCGCCTTTGTGACCGAAACGGTGCGCGCCACCCCGGTCACCGATATTCATACCCATCTGTTTGCCGAATCGTTCGGAGACCTGCTGCTGTGGGGAGTAGACGAGCTGCTGACATACCATTATCTGATCGCCGAAACGTTCCGTTTCCGCCCGGATTTGTCTTATGACGCTTTCTGGCAGCTGTCCAAACAGGAGCAGGCCGACTTGATCTGGCAGACGCTGTTTATCGACCATTCGCCTTATAGCGAAGCGTGCCGCGGCGTCGTCACGGTATTGAACCGGCTCGGCTTCGATCTGGCGAAGCGCGATCTGGAGGAGTACCGTGCGTATTTCCGCAGCGTCAGCGCCAGCGACTACATTGACCGCATTTTGAAGCTGGCGAACGTGAAGACGGTCGTCATGACCAACGATCCGTTCGATGCTTACGAACGAGGGAAATGGGAAACTGACGCACCTCAGGACCCCCGCTTCCTGGCCGCGCTGCGGATCGATCCGCTGCTTAATCTGTGGGACAGCTCCTGGAGCAAGCTTAAGGAGCAGGGCTATGAGGTCAGTGCCGACTTGTCCGGTGGCACGCTCGCCGAAATCCGCCGCTTCCTGAAGGATTGGATTGCCGGGATGAAACCGCTGTATATGGCCGTTTCGCTGCCGAACGATTTTGCGTATCCGGAGGATTCCACGCGCGTCCGCATCATTGATGAGTGTATCGTGCCGGTCGCGCGGGAAGCGGGAATTCCGTTTGCGATGATGATCGGCGTGAAGCGCAAGGTCAACCCGTCCCTGAAGGATGCGGGCGATAGCCTTGGCAAAAGCGACATCGGCGCAGTCGAGCGAATCGTCAGCAAGTATCAGGACGTGAAATTTCTGGTCACGATGCTGTCCCGGGAAAACCAGCACGAGTTGGCCGTCACCGCGCGGAAAAACCGCAACCTGCTCGTATTCGGCTGCTGGTGGTTTCTGAACAACCCGAGCTTGATCGAGGAGATTACGCGGATGCGGCTTGAGCTGCTTGGCGGCAGCGTCATTCCGCAGCACTCGGATTGCCGTATTCTGGATCAGCTTCTGTACAAATGGGATCATTCGCGCGCGATTATCGGCAAAGTGCTCTGCGATAAATACGGCGACCTGTTCGACGCCGGCTGGCGGCTGGAGGAAGAGGAGATCCGCCGCGATATCGAGGATCTGCTCGGCGGCGTATTCTGGAAGTTTCTCGGCAAGCCAGACCCTGCGGCCTGATTTTCGGTTCTTCGATCATAACTAAGAGACGGCCTTCTGCGCGGCGCAGGGGCCGTCTTTTGCGTGCGTCAGGCAATGTAAGCATGATGGAACCGAGAGAAACGGACTTACGGTTCGCTTGAAGCTTTTACCGGATCAGACCGATACAGGAAAAAGGACCCCTTGTGGAGTCCTTTCCAACGGTGAACGTTTTGGTATTTTGCCTTGAACCTCGCCTAAAGCTCGGGTCTTACCTCATTCACGATCGCAGTACGTGTACTACTCTAACGTGTCTTTGGCACATCCCTCCGCTTCTATCTCGATTCGGAAGCAACTTCCCCGGTATTTCTCGTTGAACTGTTCAACGGAACCACACCTCTCTTTTCACCGTTGATTGTAGCATGTGCCGGCCGCGATGTTTTTATTCCAACCTTTAATAAAAAAGTTGGGCAAGCCCGTTCAATCCCGTACGATGACCACCGTACCGAGCGGGATGTGGCGGTACAGCCACTCGACGTCTCGATTGTGCATGCGGACGCAGCCCGCTGAAGCGCTGCTGCCGACCGAGTATGGCCGGTTCGTTCCGTGAATGCCGTAACGATACCCTCCCGAGCCCGGAACGTTGATTCCCATCCAACGCGTCCCCAGCGGATTTCGCGGGTCCCCTCCGGGAATTTGCTTCCGCACGTACCACGGCTTCACGATTTTGGTCACAATATGGAACGTCCCTGTTGGCGTCATATCCTTCGTCCGTCCTGTCGCAACGGCAAAGCTATAGGCTGCCCTCCCGTTCACGATGACGGTCAGCCGGTTCTCCGATTTATCGATCAGCAAATATACGCCTTCTTCCTCCAAACCGGCCGGGGGCGACGTCTCTCTAGAAGGCCCCGGCGCCTCTCCGAGTGCGCTTTCTACCGGCCAAGCGCTGAACAAAAGCATCAGGAGAAAAAGAGATATTCTCAACACCCATCATCCTTGCTTTTTCGTGATGAAGTCACACGCCGTTTTAGTGTGCTCCAACGCCCAAGCCGCCTATTCGCCCGTCACGGGCCTCTTCCCTTCTCCAAATTGGATGGCCCCGGCTGCTTTGTATAAAACTTGAAACTTTTTGAAGCTATGCTGCGTCTTATAAGAAGTAGGTAGGCAGTTAATGGTCTTTTTTCCACGAGCAAAAAGCAAAATTCGAGGAGGTATTCCAAGAAGATGAAGAAACGAACCGCAGTCACGGCGGCATTGGCCATGCAGCTTTTCTTATGCACCGGGGCCTTCGCTTATGAAAGCGAATTTACGAATTCCAAAGCGGCGAACGCGGATTTGCCGGCCAAAGCAAAGCTGGAAGCCTATAAAGTCGGGAAAGACTTCATGACGACAAAGGTTCGCGCCGAGTGGACCAAAGAACAGCTCCAATCGTTTCAAAAGCAGAGCATGTTCCGCAACATCCCCGCTTTGGCCTTTCAAACCGACGCCTCCGATGCTTTGAAGCCTAAAGTCATCATGACGAATCTGCCTGGGGTAAAGGTCGATCTGAATACCGGGGGAGAAAAAGAGGGAGACGAAGTCATCGTATCGATTCTGGGCGGAGACCGGCTGAATCCGAATAAATCCTACACCTTATACACAGGGTGGAGCTCTCGAGATGGCAATGATAAGCCGAGCCTGACCCTGCACTCGCTGCAAAGATTCGGGCAGCCCGGAGGTACGATCAACGATTTGTCCGATACTAAGGATCAGCTCGCCCACATAGAGTGGAAGCAGATCAGTGAAACAAACCCGAATTTCAAGTCGGCTCCGGAAAATCTCGCTGCTTCTTCCATATCGCATGTGGATGAAAAAAACACTAAAACCGTAAAAGGCGACTATACGAACATTTATTCCAAGGAAACGTTGGAGCAATACCGGAAGAGCGCTGCGCAGCGGGTGGAAAGCTTGTCAGAGCAGAGCTTCTGGCCGTTTGCCGCTACCTTTAACAATTCCGCTACCTCGGACCCGAAAAAGCTGGCCGAGATATACAGCCTCCAAATCTCCCAGGTTTATGCAATTGGAAAAACGGCGGACGGGGAGGAATTTACGGTTATCTGGTTTGGCGACGATCTGAAAGATTTGTCACTGCTCGAAAAGCATCCCAGATTCACTAAATTTCGCATCATCGAAATCGAAGGCCGGGCCACCGGCGACTCGCTGAGAAGCCTAGCCCACAGCTCTAGCGTCAGTCTGGTCGAGGTGGCGGATAAAGATCGGCAGCCGACGGGGATTTATTGGTTGGACCAGCTTTATTGCGACTAGAATTAAAAAAGGAGCCACAAAGCGACTCCAGCGAATAATAGAGGGCAGGCCGATCGATGTCGGTTCTGCCCTTTCTTATAAATTTTCTACAGCTACCCTATCACCCTATCAGTTCCACAATGACTTCGCCGAGCAGCCGCTTGACGTCCTCCGGCTCAACGTAGCCCGCCCGGGCCGTCAACGCATTGGCCGTTCCGGAAGCGGTGGCCAATCTGAGGCAATCCTCGACGGGAAGCCCTTTAGAAACGCCGATGGCCATTCCTGCCACGTAAGCATCCCCACAGCCGACCGCATTCACTGGATCGACCTTCGGGGCACGCACCCGGTAGCAGACGCCGTGAAATGCGGCAAGCGAGCCTTGCGCTCCCATCGATACGCTGATGCACGGAATGCCGGTCTCATTCAGCCGCAGCAAGCCTTGCATCAGCGCATTTTCGTCCTCGATCGAATGACCGAGCCATTGCGCGACTTCGTCCTCGTTCGGCTTGATGAAGTAAGGCTTCGCTTCCGCGCCCCGCATCAGCGCTTCCCCGCTCGTATCCAAAAATACGACGGCGCCCTGCCTTTGAGCGATCTCGATCAATTCCGCATAAAAGGACTTTGGCACGCCCGCCGGAAGCGAGCCGCTGAACGCGACGACCTTCGCCCGTGCGGCTAGCTGCGCAAGCTTTTGCCGCATCGCCTCCATCTCTTGACCGGCAATCGTCGGTCCCGGCTCCAGCAGCTCCGTCGATACGCCGTCTTGATCCATGAAGTTCAGACAGATGCGGGATTCGCCCTCGATCTTCACGAAGTCGTGCGCAATGCCCTGCCGCGTCAATCCGCGTTCGATAAAATTGCCGTTGCTGCCCCCGGCAAATCCGGTCGCCAGCACGGGAACGCCTTGCAGCGCGACGACGCGGGCGACATTGATCCCTTTGCCTCCCGGCTCCGAATACACGCGGTCCACCCGGGAGACTTGACCTGCGGCCAGCGCAGGTAAATGATACGTCTTGTCGATGGCCGCGTTCAAGGTGACGGTAACGATCATCGGAGGTTTCCGGCTTTGCCGATGCAGCCGACCATCCGCATTTTTTCAATTGCCGCTTCTTTTACGGCCTTCTTGGCCGGAATCATATATTTGCGCGGGTCGTTCTCCTGCGGGTTGTCCGCGAACACGGCCTTGATCGCGTCGGAGAAAACGATACGGATCTCGGTGGCGATGTTCATTTTGGCCATGCCGAGCGATACGCAGCGCTTCACCTGCTCTTCCGGGATGCCGGAACCGCCGTGCAGCACGAGCGGCACCGAGACGATCTCGGCAATGCGCCGAATGCGGTCGAAATCGATCTTCGGCTCGCCCTTGTAAATGCCGTGAGCCGTACCGATTGCAGGCGCCAGCGTGTGGACGCCGGTCCGCTCGACGAACTCGGCGCACTCCTGCGGGTCGGCCATCAGCGCTTCGTGTTCGGCCACGACGATATCGTCCTCCACGCCACCCACTTTGCCGAGCTCGGCTTCGACGTTGACGCCGGCAGCGCTCGCCACTTCGACGACTTGCTTCGTCAAGCGCACGTTTTCTTCAAAAGGCAGCATCGAGGCGTCGATCATCACCGACGTATATCCGGCCCGGATGCACTGCACGATCGTCGCAAAGTCCGTACAATGGTCCAGATGAAGCGCGATCGGCACCCCGGAGCGGTTGGCCGCAACCGTGGCTGCCGCCGCGATATAATCGGGACCGAGATGCTTGACCGTCCCTACCGTCGATTGAAGAATTAAAGGCGATCCGGTTTCTTCCGCGGCGTCGACGACCGCTTGCAGCATCTCCAGCGTATGCACGTTGAATGCGCCGATTCCGTAGCCGCCCGCGCGGGCCGCTTCAAGCAATGAGGTGGATGATACTAATGGCATATCGATGTCATCTCGCTTCCGGCTAAATTTTAACCACTTGCGTCAGGTTGCGGGGCATATCCGGGTCCACATTGCGTTTCATGGCCGTATAGAAGCCCAAATATTGCAGCGCCGGCAAATAAAGCACCGTGCGGGCATCGTCGCTCATCTCCGCTCCGCCGACTTCGAAGACCGCATCCGCGAACGCGGTATCTTCCCCGGCCTTCGCCGTGACGAGCAGCACGAATGCGCCGTACTCCTGCATTTCCTTGGCGACCTTCAGCTCGTAATCGCGCGCTTTCTCGGACAGCAGCAGGCAGACGAGCGTGCCCGGCTCCACAATCGACTTGGGACCGTGGCGGAATTCCAGCGTACCGTACGCTTCCGTCCAGATGTAGGACATTTCTTTGATTTTCAAGCTCGCTTCCAGCGCGATGCCGTAATACGTGCCCATGCCCAGGTAAATGACCTTGTGAAAATCGTTCGTGTCGACCAAAGGCTGAATGAAAGCGTCGGCGGCTTTGACGACTTGATCGTCCGTTTGCGCGACCGAAGCAAGCTGCTCAAACTGATCCTGCTTGCCCGCCGCCTTGGCGATCGCCGCGTGCATTAAAAACGTCATACTGCTGAACGATTTCGTCATGACCGTGCTCGTTTCTTTCCCGAGCGGGGATACCAGGCAATCCGCCAGCTTCGCCATGCTGCTCTCTTCGTAGCAGGTGATACCCGCGACTTTCACGTTAGAGAGAGGCTTCACGGCTTCCAGCGCCAGCAGCACCTCCGTCGATTCGCCCGATCTCGATACGCCGATCACCAAATAATTGCGGTTCGGAGGAAGCGTCTGCTCGCGGAATAGGAACACCTCCGAGGAAGGATACGCCGTTGCGCTTTTGCCCAGCCATGCCCGATAGACGGACGCCATTGCCAAGGCTTGATAATAGGATGAGCCGCTGCCGATGAACACCGTCTCGTCCGTTTCCGAATCGAGGAGATGCTTTTGCACCCAGTCTCCTTGCTGCTGGAGCTGTGCAAGCGCCGCACTCAGCGCCTCCGCCTGTGCCGAAATTTCAGGATACGTATATTGACCGAATGGCTTCACAATATTACCCCTTTCGTCTTATTAATGATAATATAAATCATAATTTTGATTTTTTCAATCATTTTATCTCAAGCATAGGATAGCTATACGGTGATCGTGATTTCATTCGAAAGTCGTTTTTTTTGTTAAAAAACCATATAGTGGATATACAAAACATAAAGTTCTTGCGATAATACGAAATGGGAGAACCATTCAAACCGATGCAGACGCCAATGTGCAGGCAGCCGCTATTGATATATGAAAAGGTGGAGACTCTTTTATGGATAGTCCTGCTGTAAGAAGAGGTTTATTTTTCGTCATAACCGGAGCGATCTTATGGGGAATAAGCGGCACCGTCGCCAAAAAATTGTTTCAACACTACGCCATCGAGGTCGATTGGCTGGTCACGACACGATTGCTTGTAGCCGGTATTTTGCTTTTAGCCGTGCAATTGTTCACAAAAGACCGCTCTCAAATATTCGGTGTCTGGAAAAACAGAAAAGCAGCCCTGCGCTTGGTTATTTTCGCGCTGTTCGGCACGCTTGCCGTTCAATATACGTATATGGCTGCGATCCAGCAGGGCAATGCCGCCGTAGCCACACTGCTGCAATATTTGGCGCCGGTCATGATTATTTTTTATCTCATCCTGCGAAAACAAGCGGTCTTCACACGCCAAGATTTAGTAACCGTTTCCCTTGCTTTAGTCGGCTGCTTTTTATTATTAACCAACGGCTCCGTCTCTCAATTATCGGTGCCGACGCCAGCCATCGTATGGGGAGTATTGTCGGGGGTAACGTTGGCGTTTTATACGGTATATGCGGTTCCTTTGTTGAAGCAGTACGATTCGCTTGTCATTGTCGGCTGGGCTATGATCATCGGGGGCGCTGCCTTAAGCTTTATCCATCCGCCTTGGCAGGCGGATTTTGCCGGCATGCCGCCAGAAGCCTTCTTATACCTGATATTCGTGATCGTATTCGGCACCATGCTCGCCTTTTGGTTTTATATCGAAAGCTTGCAAACTCTTTCCCCCAAAGAATCAAGCCTCGTTGGCAGTCTGGAGCCGCTGGCGGCTGTGTTAACGACGGTTCTTTGGCTGAAAGAGCCGTTTGGATATTTTCAGTGGTTCGGCACGTCCTGCATCATCGGGATGATTTTATTGGTGGCTTTGAAAAAAGCGCCTTCCAATCAAATCAACATCGGCGCCCAAGCCAACTCTCTTCGTAGCAAAAAACAAGCGCCGCCGTCTAATTGAGACAGCGGCGCTTTCGCCTAACCGGACTGACGGAATCGTCCTTCCGTTATTTCTTCTCTTCGTCCCGATGCGTTTCGAGCAGTGATGCGCCCGCGATGCCCGGATTCGTCATTTCGTACGGGTCCAAAATCAAGTTCAGCTCGTCTTCGCGCAGCACATCGTACAACAGGCAGAGCTCGCGGACCGAGCGGCCGGTTTCGATCGCCTCGCGGGCGATTCTCGCCACCGGCTCGTAGCCTAGATGCGGGTTCAGCGCGGTAATGACGCCGACGCTTCGCTCTACGTACTCTTTGCAGTGGTCGATATTCGCTTGGATGCCGTCGAGGCAGTATGTTTTGAACACCTTGAACACCTGGCTCATCATGCTGAGCGATTGCAGCAGGTTAAATACCAGCACCGGCTCCATAACGTTCAGCTCAAGCTGTCCCGCTTCGGAAGCCAAGCAGATGGTATGGTCGTTGCCGATCACCTGAAACGCCACTTGGTTGACGACCTCGCACATGACCGGGTTCACTTTGCCCGGCATGATCGAGGAGCCCGGCTGACGCGCCGGCAGACTGATCTCGGACAACCCGGTACGCGGTCCCGAAGCCATCAGCCGCAGGTCGTTCGCCACCTTCGACATGTTGATCATGCACACCTTCAATGCCGCAGACACTTCGGTATAAGCGTCGGTATTCTGCGTCGCATCGACGAGGTGCTCCGCGCTGACCAGCGGGAAGCCGCTCAATTCGGCCAGCAGCTCCGCTACGCGCTTTATGTAGCGCGGGTCGGCGTTCAAGCCGGTGCCGACAGCCGTCGCGCCCATATTGATCTCGTACAAGTGCTGCCGCGTCTGCGTAATCCGCTTGATGTCTCTTGCGAGCACCCGGCGATAAGCTTCAAACTCCTGACCGAGGCGGATCGGCACGCCGTCCTGCAGATGCGTCCGGCCCATTTTGATAACGCTGTCGAATTCCTTCGCTTTGGCCTCAAAGCCTTCGTGCAGCTCGTTCATCACCTCAAGCAGCTGATCGAGCAGCGTCAGAACGGCAATATGAATCGCCGTCGGGAAGGCGTCGTTCGTCGACTGCGCCATGTTCACATGGGTATTGGGACTAAGCGTAAAGTAGTTGCCCTTGTCGCCCCCGAGCAGCTCGATGCCCCGGTTGGCAATGACTTCGTTCGCGTTCATGTTGATCGACGTGCCCGCCCCGCCTTGGATCGGGTCTACGATAAATTGATCGTGCCATTGTCCGGCGATGATTTCTTCGGCCGCCTGAACGATGACCTTCCCAAGGTTCGGATTCAGCTGGCCGATCTCCATATTGGCGATAGCCGCCGCTTTTTTGACTGTCGCCATGGCGACAATCAGCTCTTTATGAATCCGGTATCCGGTAATCGGAAAGTTTTCCACGGCCCGCATCGTCTGAACTCCATAGTAAGCATGGACCGGTACTTCCTTCGTGCCCAAAAAGTCTTTTTCCACCCGATATTGCGCGCTGGTCATGACCTGTCTCCCCTTTATGGCTACGATAAGTTGCAACGGGATGAACTTACAAGCAGTGTCATCTCCATACGTTATTGTATCTCAATTTACCAATGGTTGAAAGGGCTTGACATCGAAAAATAAAACGTTTCCATGCTTGTCCCGTCAACTTCCGCGAATCAGTTGGTCCAGTTCCTCCAGGGACGGCAGAGCGGGAATGGCCCCCTTGCGGGTCGTCGTCAGCGCGCCGGCCGCATTGCCCGAGCGGCACACCTCGTCAAGCTCCGCCTCCGTCAGCTCGTCCGGACGCTTCCCGGATTCCATCAACCGGAACAATGCGCCCGAGAAGAACGCGTCGCCCGCGCCGGTCGTATCGACGGCATTCACCGCGAAGCCCGGCACCCGGCCCGTCCGCTCGCCCTGACGGTAAAAGCTGCCGTCCGGCCCCAGCGTCACGAAGATCAGCGGAGTGTCGTACTGCTCCCGGAGCTGCCGGGTACCTGCCTCCAGGTCCCGCTCACCGGTCAGAAAATGCAGCTCCTCCTCGGAAAGCTTCAGGACGTCGCTGTAAGTCAGGCCTTCCAGAATGAGCCGTTTTGCACGATCCAAATCCGGCCACAGGAGCGGACGCAGATTCGGATCGAAGGAGACGAGCTTGCCTTCCCGGCGGGCAAAAGCAGCTGCGCGCAGCGTCGCCGAAGCCGAAGGCTCGTGCGTCATCGAGACGGAGCCGAAATGAAACAAGGCGGCTTCCCCGATCCGCTTCCAGTCGATCTCCGACTCCTGCAGCAGCATGTCCGCCCCCGGATTGCGGTAAAAGCTGAAAGAACGGTCTCCACTGGCATCAAGGCTGACAAAAGCCAGCGTCGTACCGGCTTCTCCGGTAAATACCATGCCGCCCGTATCCACCCCGTGCTTCTCCAGCTCTCCCGTCAAAAAACGGCCGAACGCATCCTCGCCGACTTTGCCGATAAACGCCGTCCGTTTGCCAAGCTTGGTCAGCCCTGCCATCACATTGGCCGGCGCGCCGCCGGGATTTTGCTCGTACCGCGGCAACCCCTGCCCGGACACACCCGCTGGCGTAAAATCGATCAGCAGCTCTCCGATGGCGACGGCATCCAGTTTATTCATGTCCATCCTCCGTCCGTTTTATCAAATTCCGATCGGTACACGTTGCCGGCGCTTGCGGCCTCCCGGATCAAAGCATCCCGGCCTCCGCAGACGTTTCAGGCAACGTTCCATTCTATTGTAGTCGCAGGGAAATCAGTCCGTCAACGATCGCGCCCTTTGTCCCAAATCGATTATAATTGTTTTTCCCGTTGACAGTACGAGCCGCCCAATGGTACAGTGACAGTTGTAGATTATTTCCATAGAAAGGATGGCTGCCATATGTTGCTCGCCAGAGACCGCAAATTTCGCGCACATCGTCGATACAATCGGATTGTTCGGTGCAGCCACTCCGCGCTGGAATCATAACGGCTCGTTCGCCGTTCTGCGAATTTCTTCCGTATACGCGGCGCATGGTTACGCACTCTCGTAATCGTGCGCCTTTTTTATCGGTCCGCAGCAGTTATAACCCGCGTATGGTGTTTGTTGCGAACAGATAAGCATCCCTTGGATACGGATGTGTTAAGGCATATCGCTTACGAGCGGTATGCCTTTTTTGGCGTCGGTTTCCAAACGCCGCCGTATAACCATCTTTATAGAACAGGAAAGGAGTACATTCACATGTTCATCGTATTAAAAAAGCTGCGCTGGTTTTTCGCCATGCACTGGAAACGATACACTTCCGCGATCCTGCTGTCGCTGTTCGCCGGGATTCTGGAGGTCATTCCCCCGAAGCTGATCGGCTATTCCATCGACGGTATTCATCAAGGGACGCTGACCAGCGCGCAGCTTTATCAGGTGATTGGCTTTTGGGCCGCAGTAGTTCTGTTGTGTTACGTGCTTACTTACGTTTGGATGTATCAGCTTTACGGCGGCGCCTATATGCTGGAGCGTCTGCTCCGCTCGCGTCTGATGCGCCACTTCGCCAAGATGACGCCGACGTTCTACGAACGCAACCGGACGGGCGATTTGATGGCCCGGGCAACGAACGATCTGAATGCCGTCTCGGCGACCGCAGGCTTCGGGATAATGACTCTGGTCGATTCCAGCCTGTTCATGCTGACAATCTTAATCATGATGGCGGCGATTATCAGTTGGAAACTGACGCTCGCTGCTCTGCTGCCGCTGCCGCTCATGGCGCTGCTGATGAGCAGGTTCGGCAAGCGAATCCACGAGCGCTTCACAAGCGCGCAGGACGCGTTCGGCCAGTTGAACGACCAGGTGCTGGAGTCGATCGGCGGCGTTCGGGTCATCCGCGCCTTCGTGCAGGAGAAGGCCAGCGAGGAACGGTTCCACCGCATCTCGGACGACGTGTTCCAGAAAAATATCGCCGTCGCCCGCGTTGACACGCTGTTCGATCCGACGGTAAAAATTTTGGTCGGCATCAGCTATTTGATCGGTTTGTGCTACGGCGCATATCTGGTGTTCCACAGCGAAATTACGCTCGGGGAGCTGGTTTCGTTCAACATGTTCCTCGGCATGCTGATTTGGCCGATGTTCGCGATCGGCGAGCTCATCAACCTCATGCAGCGGGGCAACGCTTCGCTGGATCGGGTCAACGAAACGCTCGCGTACGAGCCGGATGTGGAAGGCCCGGCGAATCCCGTCCCGGTTGACGTGCCGGAAAGCATCGTGTTCGACCGCGTGACGTTCCGCTATCCATCTTCGCCTGTCGATAATCTTGTGGACATTTCGTTCAAGCTGGAGCGCGGTCAGACGCTCGGAATCGTGGGCCGGACGGGAAGCGGCAAAACGACGCTGCTCAAGCAGCTTCTGCGCGAATACCCTTCCGGCCAGGGAGCGGTCCGGCTGTCCGGCATGCCGGCCGACCGGATCGATCCCGATACGCTTCAAGGCTGGATCGGCTATGTGCCGCAGCAGCCGATCTTGTTCTCGCGGTCGATCCGCGAAAATGTTACATTCGGTCGCAGCCATGCGAACGAAACGGAAGTGCAGCGGGCGCTGGAGCTCGCCTCGTTCGCCAAGGACGTGCACTTCCTGCCCGAAGGTCTGGAAACGCTGGTCGGCGAAAAGGGCGTCGCTTTATCCGGCGGTCAAAAACAGCGCGTGTCCATCGCCCGCGCCTTGATCGTCGATCCCGAAATTCTCATGCTCGACGATGCGCTATCGGCTGTCGACGCCAAGACGGAAGCGGAAATCATCACGGGGATTCGCCAGGAACGCGCCGGCAAGACGACGCTGATCGTCACTCACCGGCTGTCGGCCGTCCAGCATGCCGATTGGATCGTTGTGCTGGATGAAGGGCGGATCGCGGAAGAAGGCACCCACGAGCAGCTGCTTCAGGCCGGAGGCTGGTACAAGGAGCAGTACGACCGCCAACAGCTCGAAGCGAACATCGGGGCGTAGATCCCCGTTCAAAATAAGCGAAGCGGACGGTATCGCTCCGAAATAGCGATCCGTCCGCACAGCAGAAACGAAGGTGATTCCTCATGAAACAAACCGGTATCCGGTTATACCGCTATGCGGCGTTATTCAAGCGGCCGATCCTGATTGCGCTCATCCTGCTGACCGCAGCCGTCTGCGCGGAGCTGGCCGGACCGCTTGTCGCCAAACAAATGATCGATCGCCATATTCTCGGCGTGGAATATCCCTGGTACGAGGCGGCCAAAGGAAGCAAAGACGCCGTCGTCTACGATGGCAAGGCGTACAAACGGCAAGACCGCTGGGCGGAAGGCGAAACAAAGGGACGCGAAGTCCGGGTGCTGCAGGTCGGGCGCGGCTACTATTTCGTCGACGGCCCGCTCCGCTTCGACGGTCAGCGCAGCGTGCAAGGACATGAACTGACAGTGGTCGGCGATGGCGAAAAAAAGGCCGTTTATCCGATGCGGGAGCTGACGACGACGCAGCTTTATGCCTTTTACGAACCGGAATTCGGGCGGCTCGTCGTGCTGGCGGCCTGTTATTTCGGGCTAATCGTGCTAAGCGCTCTCTTGGTTTACGGGGAGAAGTACCTGCTGCAGACAACCGCCAACCGGATCATTCAGAAGATCCGCAAGGACGTTTTCGCCCAAGTCGGACGGCTGCCCGTCAACTATTTCGACAACCTGCCCGCAGGCAAAGTCGTGTCGCGCATTACGAACGATACCGAATCGATCCGCGAGCTGTACGTCAACGTGCTGTCGAACTTTTTTTCCGGTATCGTCTACATGGTGGCCATCCTCGGCGCGTTGTTCTTTCTCGACGCGAAGCTGGCGCTGATCGCGCTTCCGCTGGTGCCGATCCTCTACGTGTGGATCGTCGTATACCGCCGTTTCGCCTCCAGATACAACCATGCGATCCGTTCCAGACTCAGCGACATCAACGGAATGATCAATGAATCGATTCAAGGAATGCCGATCATCCGGGCGTTCCGCCGTCAGAAGGAGACGCTCGAAGAGTTCGAAAAGCTTAACGAGCAGCATTTTACGTACAAGAACAAGCTGCTCAGCTTAAATTCGATCACCTCGCATAATCTGATGAGCATCGTCCGGAACGTTATTTTTCTGACCGTCATCTGGATGTTCGGCGGCGGCTGGCTCGGCACGCTTGTTACAGTCGGGATGCTGTACGCCTTCGTGGATTACATGAACCGGATGTTCCAGCCAATCGTCGGCATTGTGAACCAGCTCAGCAATCTGGAAACGGCCCTTGTGTCAGCAGAGCGCGTGTTCGAGCTGCTGGACGAGAAAGGCACCGAGGTGGCCGAAGGCAAGCTGGAGCGCTATAAAGGAAACGTCGCCTTCGAGAACGTCTCGTTCGCCTACAAGCCCGGCGACGACGTGCTCAAAAACATTACGTTCCGCGCCCGCTCGGGCGAGACTGTCGCGCTTGTAGGCCATACCGGCTCCGGCAAAAGCTCGATCCTGAACCTGCTGTTCCGGTTCTACGAGGTCCGGGAAGGACAAATTCTCATCGACGGCCGGGATATCCGGGACATTCCGCAGCAGTTGCTCCGCCAGCATATGGGGATTGTGCTGCAGGACCCGTTCCTGTTCACCGGAACGATCGCCTCCAACGTCAGCATGGACGATCCCTCCATTACTCGGGAGCAGGTGGAGCGGGCGCTTCGCGATGTCGGCGCATACGAGATGTTCGCCGCAATGCCCGGAGGCATCGACGAGCCCGTCGTCGAGAAAGGCAGCACGCTTTCCGCGGGTCAGCGGCAGCTCATTTCGTTTGCCCGAGCGCTGGCATTCGACCCGGCGATTCTCATCCTGGACGAAGCTACAGCCAGCATCGACACGGAAACGGAAGCCATTATTCAAGCGGCGCTGGAGGTGCTGAAGAAAGGCCGGACTACCTTTATCATCGCGCATCGGCTGTCGACCATCAAAGCAGCAGATCAAATCCTCGTCCTCGACCGGGGTGAAATTAAAGAAAGCGGGACCCACGACGAGCTGATGCAGCTCGGGGGAAGATATTATCAAATGTACCGGCTGCAATCGGGTGAGCTGTCGGCGGAGAAAGCTTCCAAAAACAGGACTACCGAAGGAGCTGTGTCCGGGACGGCTATGGTATAATATGGTCATCACGCCTCAGGGAGGTACCCTATGTCCGTTATCTTTATCTTTGTCCTTGTTATCATCGTTGTGTTGATCGTTGTCGCTACTTCCAAATCCGGAAGAACGAACCAGCGGCGGCCGGTGCCGGTCCGCAGGACGAGGCTGCCTGCGCGAACGCCGGCAAAGCCGGATTACCGGAGCGAGCCGCGACCGGCCGGACTCGGACTTCAGCCCGGCGTTCCGCTGAAGCCGGCTGCAGACCGGCTGGAGCAAGTGCTGCAAGCGGAATACGGCGACCGGCTGCGGAAGCGGGTGCTCGACAAATATCCCTCTATGAGCGAGGCCGAATACGAATGGAAGCTGCTGGAGCTGAAACGATACTTTTTGATGACGGCCGTGATGAAAGAGGTGCCGATGTTCAGCGAAGCGGTCGACGACATCTGGCACGAGATGCTGATGTTCACTCGGGAGTACCAGCGCTTTGGAGAAACGCTGCTCGGCGCGACGATTCACCATGCGCCGCATACGGACGGCAGGCCGGACCCGGGCGGGCGAGCCTGGTTCGATTGGGTGTACGCGCACCTGTTCGCGGCTACGCCGTTTACGGCGGAAATCTGGGGAAGCTTTTTCCGCTACCCGTTCGATCGGCAGCGGATCGACGCGCTGAGCTCGGAGAGCGAGGCGGAGCTTGAGCAGCGGTGGTTCAATCAGAAAGCGGCGGTCCAGTTCCCTGAAATCGGGCAAACGGTCCGATGGTTAATCGAGCAGGCGAAGGACCAGCTGCGGCAGGCGGCGGTTAATCCGACCTACGCGGAGCGGCCTTCCGAATCGCACGGCCCTTCCTTCATGCCGTATTTGGCCGGCGCGATGCTGTTCTATTCAGTCACGGAATGGACCAACTTCGAAGAACAGATGCAAGGGCTGCTCCCGGAGGAAGAAGCCGAGGAAGAAGCCAAGCGCGAGGCGGGGCACCCATCTTCCTCCAGCGGCTGCGGCAGCGGCATCTGGTCCGATAACCGCGGCGACGGCGATAACGGCGGCGGCGGTTCGTCTGGAAGCTGCTCGTCCTCAAGCTGCTCATCCTCCTCAAGCTGCTCCTCTTCGTCAAGCTGCGGTGGCGGCGGAGGCGACTGATCTATAGACAGAGAAAGCCAAGAGACAGCAAAAGCCAAGCGTCCTTTTTCAGGGTGGCTTGGCTTTCTTTACGTGTTGAAGCCGTTCGCTTAGTGGTCAACGGTTACAGAACTTCCCAGTTATAATCACCGACAATTCCTATCTTTACCCCTCTAAAAATGTACGGTCAAAATACGTCTTGAAATTAGGATATAAAAACTCCAACGACGCTTTAAGCTCATCACGTTCGGTAGTTGCTTCGTCCAGATCAAATAAGACTTCGTGCTCGATCTGATAGATGGCACAACGATCTTCATCCGGGAGTTCCTTTAGATCGATACATACTATTTTGCCGTGCTCTGTATCCCATGAAAACGGGAGGTACCCCAATTTGCATAATAATGGATTATACATATTTTTAATACCATCTAACGGCTTATCTATCCCTTGTTCGGGTACTACGTCAAAATAATGATAATATGTAGATATAAAAGCCTTATACCATTCTGGAAAAGTTAGCCCAAATTCTTTTTCCAGCGCGCCAATATCGTCTTCACTCACAACAGAAGGAACCAGCTTCCAAATGGACCATTCATCTTCATCATCACCGTATTCCGCTGCTTTCATTTCATCCGGGACCCCCGGACTCATCCATCTGCCGAAACCTTCCTCGGTAACTTGATTATAGCGCTCGTAATAAGCTTCAAAGCCTTGTTTGATATAGTCGTGGATATTCATTGGCATACCCCTTTACGAACAAAAATGGATCATTCAGAACAGATCGGAGACGGTATCCCAATTGTAGAAGACCGGCAGCGCAATGCAGAGCAGCACCAGGAAGTAGCGGAACCCGCTTTCCTTGTACGAACCCGTTTCGATGGCCATAAATTTCGGCAGCAGCCGGAACTTGAACTTGATGGGCCACAGCAGCTCGACTCCCTGGTAATTAAACAAATCAATGAAGGCGTGTGACGCATACGCGAGCAAAAAGCTCCAGAACAGCAGTTCCGGAATCGGCATCAGCAGTGCGGCAATAGCGAACAGGAACAGGACGGAGTGCGTCATCGTCCGGTGCCGGACGTTCGTGAGCCGCAGCATGAACGACAGCGGAAAAAATACTTTGGCCATCGTCGATCCCGGTTTGTCGATGTCGGCCAACGGCCCTGCCAGGCAGCCAATCAGAAGCGCAGCGGCGGTTTCCCAGGACAGAAGCGGCACCTGAAAGTGCACCAGTACCCCTTCCGCGGCCAGCATACCGGCGACGCTGTGCGTTTTTTGCAGCATTCTTAAATCCTCCTTATTATTCTGTGTTGTCGCGGCCCGGTCAAGAGCTTCCCCATTATACCAAACATATGATCGCATTTCTACATCTCTCCCAACCGGATACAAATCTGTTTTCTGGAGGACCCTTTTTTTCTCTTCCTCTCGCCCCTTCCATCCGCAATTGTTAAGAAACCGTTAGCGCATGCCGTCCAAAACGACGGGACAAGCTAATTTTTATCTAACCGAAATATGCTAATCTTTTTTTGCCGGAAATGAGGCATTTGTCGAACCCGGATCGTCTATATAGAGGACGTTGTTCGAGGCCGATTTGGAGCTTCGTGCCGTCCCGTGCACTTTATTTCATCAGGAGGCTGCTTTATGCAAAAATTCATGCTGGTGCTTGCCGTTGTATTCGCCGTCAACTTTGCCGCCACAGGCTCGACGCCTGCTACGCGCGCAGACAACATCGGCCTCGTTACCGCGCACCGCGGCAGCTCGCATGCCGCACCCGAGAATACGGCGAGTTCGATTCGCCAAGCGATCAAGGACGGCGCGGACTATGCCGAGCTTGACGTTCAGGAGACGGCCGACGGAGTGATCGTGCTGATGCACGACGATAGCGCCAAACGGACGACGGGAATCAACAAGCCCATGTGGGAAATCCCGTACAGCGATTTGCGCCAAGCGAGCGCCGGCGATTGGTTTCACCCGCAATTTCGCCAAGAACGCGTCCCGACATTGGAAGAGATCATCGAGATCGCCCAAGGCAAAATCAAGCTCAACATCGAGCTTAAAAATAACGGTCATCAAAAACGGCTGGCCGAGGAAACTGTCAGCATTATCGAGCGCCGTAAATTTACGGCGGACTGTACGATAACGTCGTTCGATCCGGCGCTTTTGCGCAAAGTAAAGCAGCTCAATGCAAGCATTCGAACCGGCTTGATCGTAGGGCAGAAATCCGCAAAGCGCGAAGCGCTGTTTACGGACCGTAACTACGAAGTGCTCAGCGCCGCTTATCCTTTGGTCGACAAAGAGTTTATGCGTCTCGCCGCGCAGCATCGCAAGCAAGTGTTCGTCTGGACCGTCAACGACAAGAAGACGATGAACCGCATGCTGAAGCTCGGCGTCGACAGCATCATTACGAATGAGCCCGCACAGTTGGTCGAGCTTCTGCACCAGCGCCGCGCCAAGTCCTGACTTCCCTAAAGAACAGCAAAACCCGCCTTGTCGCAGTCCGCACGGACCCGATGGCGGGTTTGTTTTTAGCTCTTGCGAATGACGAATTCGTTCTCCATCATCGTCCACATGCCGGGATCTTCCATGCCAAGTCTCCACAAGGCGATGCCCCGAATGCCCAGACGATCGGCAAGCTGCATTTTCGACCGGATACTGGCCGCATTTTCAAACCAAACCTCGTGCTTGTTGCCGGATTCATCCGTATAAGCGAACATCGGCGTTTGCGTTTTCTCGTCGAAGATGACTTCTTTGTTATATTTTTTGGCTAAATTCATCGCCATGGCATAGGTCGCATACGTATTGCGTCCCGTCGTCAAGTTGAAATCGAAGCCGAACACCGACACGGCGGCCGAAATTTTGGAGGCGGGCATTTTGGTCAGCGCATATTTGACCACGCTTTCCATCCAGCCGATCGAGACGACGGGCCCCGGACCGCTTCCCGGCCAGCCGTGCTCGTTGTACAGCATGACCACAAGCTCGTCAACCGTCTGGCCCAGCACGGAATAGTTGAACGGCGCTGAGAACGGGTTCGTCGGCTCATCCGAAGTGCGCGACGGCGTATCGACCGAATAAAAATAGCCATGATCGCGCAAAGCGCTGCCAAGCTCCCGATAAAAGGCCGAGAGGCGCTCCCGGTCCTCGTAGCGCACATCCTCGAAGTCGATGTTGACCCCGTCGAAGTTGTAACGCTGAATCAGCGCGATCACGCTCAAGATGAATGCCTTGCGCGTATCCGGCGTAGCCAGCATCCCGCGGATGACTTCCTTGTTGACCTCCTGATGCCCTCGTTCGTACAACAAATTATGTACCGTCGGCAGCATTTTCACATTGTGGCGATGCCCGTGATCCACAACCTGCCGCATGTAGGCGTCGGTGAACGTTGCCGGAAATTTCTCAATTTCCGTCGGATGGGCCCGGTTAATGCGGAAATGAAACATGCCCACAGCGGACAGCTGCGCGGTATGCTCCACGAACACCTGATGTGAGCTGGGAAGCGTCGGTCCTTCCTTTTCCGTGTAAAAGCCCAGCACCTGCTGCACCGGGCGTTCCCCGCCGTGCGGAACGACCCGGACGAGGTCCCGGAGCACCCAGCCGACCCGCCCGTCGTACAGCTGGACGCGCACCCAGTCGCCTTCGATTCCCGTCACCGGCAGCCTGGCCCCCCGGTCCATCTGGTCGATGAGCGGCGATGTCGTTCCCGGATATTGACGGATGTTCGCCGTGTTCACATTGACGATGGCCTCCGTGTAGACGGGAATACGCAGCCTTTGTCCGACTTGCAAAGCCGTTGACGTCAATCCGTTCAAAATCATGATCGCTTGATACGTCGTCCCGTACTTTTGGGCAATCGAATAGAGGGAATCCCCCTGTTGAACAACATAAGTAATCATGGTCTTCTCCTTTGCGAAGCATGTTACTACTATTCGTATTCAGCAGAGGGACACAATACGATCGGTACGGGGAATTTTTTTGTCTGCCTGCAGCTGCCGGCTATCCGGAAAATATGATCCGAATCGGGTCGGCGCATGAGTTTTATCTCGAAGAAGTCATTCCCCGGCTTCCTAAGCTAGGCCTCTGCACCATTAACCATTTCGGAACGGCCGATCAATTGCTGGAGCTGCTGAAGGAAGATAAAGTAGATATCCTCATTACATCCAAAAAGGTTGTGACCCCGGGAATTGAGTATGTGAAGCTGTACGACGAACAGTTTGTCGTGGTAGCCCCTGCCCGGCTGGAAGTGCTTGAAACGGATAGTCTGAAGCGTAGAGAACAGTGGCTCGCCGCCCAAAATTGGATCAGCTATGGCTTGGAGCTGCCGATTATACGAAGGTTTTGGAGAGAACACTTTAAAAAACGTCCGCTTATTAAGCCTGTCCATGTCATTCCTAATTTGCATATCATTTTAAAAGCTATCGAGATCGGCGAAGGTTTAAGCATGATGCCTACCTACCTGCTGGAAAAATCGATGAGCGAGCGGACCAAAGTGATCTACGGGGATTTGTCCGTAAAAAACGAAATCTTTTTCGCCTATAAAATGAAGCATAAGCATCTGCCCGAAATTCACGAGCTGATGAAGCTTATCCGCAAAAACGATCTATAAATAAATTTATGAACGATTGTACGGAAGGCACAATGGCCGTTTTCAATAGTAAAAAGCCCGGCACCTTAATGGTACCGGGCTTCTTTCGCCGCGCAATGAGCGATAGGCTCCTGCGCTTATACGTTCATCGTCAGAGATTAGTTTTTCCGGGAGGTTAATTGGGCTTGCGTAAACAGCAGCAAATAATCGTAGCCGCCCGCTTTGGAATCCGTGCCGGACATGTTGAACCCGCCGAACGGATGCACGCCAACCAAGGCGCCGGTACACTTGCGGTTGATGTACAGATTGCCGCAGTGCATCGTCTCCAGCGCTTCCTCGATCCGGTCTTCGTCCGAGGAGAAGAATGCGCCCGTCAAGCCGAATTCGGTATCGTTATACAGCGCAATCGCTTCTTTCCAGTCCTTCGCTTTGCCGATGGCGAGCACCGGCCCGAAAATCTCCTCTTGCATGATCCGCGCTTTGCCGTCCACGTCGGCAAATACCGTCGGCTCGATATAATAACCGTTGCCTTCTGCCTTGCCGCCGCCGGCAAGCAGCTTGCCTTCCGTCTTGCCAATCTCGATGTAATTCAAAATTTTGTCGTAGGAGCCTTGATCGATAACCGGCCCGACCGGGGCGTTGGTTTCCGGCAGCCCGACTTGCAGGGCTTTTGTCAATTCGACGACCTTCTCGACCACTTCGTCGTACACGGACTCGACGATGAACGCGCGCGAGCCGGCGGAGCATTTCTGGCCTTGGAAGCCGAAGGCCGAAGCGACAATCGCTTGGGCCGACGCTTGAAGATCGGCCGTTTCGTCGACGACAATCCCGTCTTTTCCGCCCATCTCCGCAATGACGCGCTTGATCCAGATTTGCCCTGGAGCCGCCTCCGCCGCCAAGCGGTTGATGCGCAGCCCGATTTCCTTGGAGCCGGTAAAGCTGACGAAGCGCGTTTTCGGATGCGTCGTCAAGTAATCGCCGACTTCCGCGCCGCTGCCCGGAATATAGTTAATGACACCGGCAGGCAGTCCCACTTCTTCCATCAACGCCACGAATTTATGGGCGATGACCGGCGTCGTGGACGCAGGCTTGAGCAGAACGGTGTT
This sequence comes from Paenibacillus sp. MZ04-78.2, assembly GCF_024213375.1. Lineage (GTDB taxonomy): Bacteria > Bacillota > Bacilli > Paenibacillales > NBRC-103111 > Paenibacillus_G. Next base: position 85,570 of record NZ_JANAVJ010000004.1, read on the forward strand.
GCCGGATACGACGGCGGCCGTCGTCATGCCTACGCAAATCGCCAGCGGGAAGTTCCACGGAGGAATGACGACGCCGACGCCAAGCGGAATGTACGTCAGGTGGTTCGTCTCACCCGCGATCTTCGTCAAAGGCTGGGTTTCGTTAGTACGACTCAGACGCAGCATTTCCCGGGCATAAAACTCGATGAAGTCGATCGCTTCCGCGGTATCGGCATCGGCTTCCGCATAGTTTTTGCCGGACTCCAGAATCATGAGCGCGGAAAACTCATGCTTGCGCTGACGCATCAGCTCCGCCGCTTTAAACAAATAGCCCGCGCGATCCGCAGCCGGAACTCGTTTCCACGATTCGAACGCCTGCAAAGCCACCTGCATCGCCTCTTCGGCCAAAGCTTGGTCCGCTTTGCTGACGCGACCGATCACTTCATCCTTGTCTCCCGGGTTAATTGATACGATTTGCGTGTCGGTCATCACTTGTTTGCTGCCGATATGCAGCGGGTAATCCCGGCCAAGCTCAGCCTTGACCTTGGCGATCGCGGCTTCCATCGCCTGCTTGTTCTCTTCCTTGCTGAAATCCGTAAAAGGCTCATTTACAAAAGGCTTAACATTTGTCAACGTATTCATCGATTAGTCCCCTCTCCATGATCGGAATGAATTATTTAAACATATTTTTCAGCACAAACCAGACATTCGCCGGACGCTCCGCCAGCCGCCGCATGAAGTAACCGAACCAATCGATCCCGTACGGAACGTAGACGCGCACCTTGTAGCCTTCTGCGACTAAACGGTTTTGCAGTTCTTCACAAATCCCGTAAAGCATCTGGAACTCAAAGCGGTCGTTCGGGATGCCGTGCTCTTTGACAAGCTGCTTCGTAAACGAGATCATGTTCTCGTCATGGCTCGCAATCGCCGTATAGTTTCCGTTCAGCAGGTGCATTTTGATAATCTTCTTGTAATTCTCGTCGACATCTTTCTTTTCCGGGAAGGCCACCTTCGGAGACTCCTTGTAGGCCCCCTTCACCAAACGCAAATTCGCCTGAAGCTCGTTCAAATCCTGTATATCCTGCTCTGTGCGGAACAAGTACGCCTGAATGACGATGCCGACATTGTCATAGGTCTGACGAAGCTCGCGGTAAATATCAAGCGACACTTGACAATGGGCGTAATCCTCCATATCGATCCGCACGAAATTGCCGTATTCCCGGGCTTTGTCCAAAATCCTGCGCATGTTGCTCATGCACAGCTCTTTGTCGATATCCAGCCCAAGCGAAGTCATCTTCAGGGAAAGATTGGATTGAACGCCCGATTCCGCGATCGCGTCCAATGTTCGCAGACACATTTCGGTCGATTCCATGGCCTCAGCCTCGGTGGAAATAAACTCGCCCAAATGGTCCAACGTGACGACCCGGCCGGACTGATTCAGCTTGCGAACCACTTCAATCGACTGCGCGATCGTTTCGCCTGCGACGAAGCGGGCCGCACCGAAGCGCAATCCGTACCGTTTTGCCAATTGGTTCGCGGAGCGGTTTTTTCCTATCGCTTGAAACATATTCCGCATGAGCACTTCCATGGAATACCGAATCCTCCTTCTAGAATCATGCATTGTTGTCTAATGAAAGCGTTATCCATATTCAAATTATACAATCAAAAGGCAAATTTGTACATATATTTAACAATAATTTTGTTTATTCTTTTAATTTGTCTATTTTTGAACAACTCTGGACTTAAAAATCAAACAGGCTGTACAGCATGGACGAAAAAAGAACGAGCCATCAATGAACCCCTAGGTAAGCCTTGACCACGTTGTCGTCTGCAAGCAGATTGACGGCGCTGTCTTCCATCGTAATGGAGCCCGTTTCCAGCACGTAGCCGCGATGCGCCAATTTGAGCGCCGCCTTGGCGTTCTGCTCGACCAGCAAAATCGTCGTGCCCCTCTGTTGGTTGATCTGTTTGATGATCTTCATCATGTCGATGACGACGATCGGGGCAAGCCCCATGGAAGGCTCGTCCAGCATCAGTAGCTTAGGCTCCGACATGAGAGCCCGGCCGATGGCCAGCATCTGCTGCTCCCCGCCGCTTAACGTTCCGGCCATTTGCTTGCGGCGCTCGGCCAGCCGGGGGAACATTTGAAAGACCATGTCCAGATTTTGCGCCAGCTTAGCCTTGTCTCTTTTCTTGATGAAAAATCCGAGCTCCAGGTTTTCCGTCACCGTGAGGCCTCCGAACACCCTGCGCCCCTCCGGCACGTGCACGACGCCCATTTCCACGATCGTATGCGGCTCTTTTTTCGTCAGGTCCTCGCCCATAAACGCGATGCTGCCTTGAGCCGGGCGGATCAGACCCGATATCGTTTTCAGAATCGTGCTTTTGCCGGAGCCGTTGGCCCCAAGCAGCGCGACGATTTCCCCCTGCTGTACCGTAAAATCGACACCGCGGACCGCCTGGATTTTGCCGTAAAAGGTTTCCATGCGCTTCACGTCGAGAATGATGCTCATACCGCCTCATCCTCCTCTTCCTTGCCCAGATAGGCTTCAATCACCCGGGGATCGTTCAGCACGTCCTGCGGCGTGCCTTCCGCCAGCTTTTGCCCGTAATTCAGCACCATCATGTGATCGGAAACTTGGTTGATCAGTCCCATATCGTGCTCGATCAAGACGACGGGAATGCGGTAAGCTTCGCGGATTCGTCCGATCAGACCGATCAGATCCCGCTTTTCGCTGAAGTTGAAGCCCGCTGCCGGCTCGTCCAGAAAAAGGATTTTCGGCTGAATCGCCAAGGCGCGCGCAATTTCCAAATACCGCTGAGCCCCGTAAGGCAGATTCTTGGCCAGCCTGTCCGTGTACGCTTCAATCCCGACAAAACGGATGCACTCCTCGGCCACCTGCCGAATCCAGGCTTCTTCCTTGCGATGACCGGGCGTGCGCAGCAGCGCTCCCAGCAGCCCTTGCTTCGTTCTGGAGTGCATACCGGCCATCACGTTCTCCAGCACGGTCAAGTTCGGAAATACGCGCAGGTTCTGGAACGTGCGGGCCATGCCCATCGACGTAATCCGGCTCGGCCTCTTCCCGGCGATATTCACGCCGTCAAATACAATTTCGCCGCGCGTCGGCCGGTAAAAGCCCGTAATCATATTGAACAAAGACGTTTTCCCGGCTCCGTTCGGCCCGATGATACTCATCACGGCATTGTCCGGAATGTCAAAGCTCAGATTGTTCACGGCCGTCAATCCGCCGAATTGGAGATGCAGATTGGAAATTCGCATGTTCGCCATTTCGCTCACCTCGGATTGCTTATTCTTTACCCCGGCTTTCGGGAACGAGTCCTTGCGGGCGGAAAATCATCAGGATCACCAGCGCGACGCCGAAGACAAGGTAACGGTAACGTTCGATATCGATATCCAAATGAATGAGCTTATTCAGATCCCGAAGCGACTCGGGAAGAACGATGACGATGATCGCGCCGATCACGACGCCGGAAATCCGGCCCAGACCGCCCAAGACCACCGCCAGCAAAATCATGACCGACTGCATGAAGTTGAAGCTTTCGGGCGCAATTGCCGTCATTTTGACGGCAAATACCGCGCCGGCCAGTCCGCCGAAAAAGGCTCCCACCGAATAGGCGGCCAGCTTGCTGCGCACCCGGTTAATGCCCATCGCTTCCGCCGCGTCCTCATCCTCTCGGATGTACGCCCAAGAGCGCCCGATTCTCGATTGCCCGAGCCGCTTGGAAGCCACGATCGCAACGACCGCCAAAATCAGTATCGCCCAATAGCAGTACGTCAGGTTGTTGATCGTCATTCCCATGAAGGTCACTGAGGCGGGAAACGGGCTCATGATGCCGTAAATCCCGGAGGCTCCGCCGGTAAATTCAAGATTTTTGGCCGATATTTTAACAATTTCACCGAAGCCCAGCGTGACGATCGCCAGATAGTCACTGCGCAGCCGGAGGGTCGGCGCCCCGATAATGAGGCCGGCCACGGCGGCGAATATTCCGCTAAGCGCAAGGGCCAGGAAAAAATTCATTTGAAACTGCGTCATGAAAATGCCCGTCGTATAGGCGCCGACCGCGAAAAACGCGGAATACCCGAGGTCGAGCAGCCCGGCGTAGCCGACAACAACGTTCAGTCCGAGCCCCAGAACGATATAGAACACGGTGAGAAAGCCGACGTCCAGCCAATAAGGTCCGGCGAAGAAAGGGAACAATGCGGCCAGCACCATCAGCGCCACGAGCGCCGACGATTTGGCATTCATTTTTGGGCGGTTTAAAACAACGGTTTGCTTCGGCGCATTTTCCATACGTTACATCCTCTCCGTCGCTTTTTGGCCTAATATGCCCGTCGGTTTGACAACCAGCAGGGCGATGAGAATGAAGAACGCAAAAACATCCTTCCATTCGCCGCCGAATTGGTACGTGCCGATCGTCTCCAGCACACCCAGCGTCAAGCCGCCGAGCATCGCCCCGCGAATGCTGCCGATTCCGCCGATGACAGCCGCCGTAAAGGCCTTCATGCCAAAAATAAAGCCCATCGTAAACGTAAGGCTGCCGTAATAGCTGGCATTCATCATGCCGGCGGCAGCGGCCAGGAAAGAACCGACGAAGAACGTCAGCGAAATCACTTTCGTCACGTTGATGCCAACCAGACTGCTGGCCGTCGGATCGATCGCAATTGCCCGCATCGCCTTGCCGTAAATCGTCCGGTGGACGAACAACTGCAAAGCGACCATTAATATTGCCGAGACGACGATGATTCCGATCTGGGCATACGTAATTTTGGTTCCGAGCAAGGAAAACCCAGTTGTCGGCAGCGTCACGGGCATAATATACGGCTTGGCGCCATAAGCGGCCATAATCGTATTTTCAAGCACCAGCGACATGCCGACCGCGGTAATCAATATCGATAAACGGGGAGCCTTCAGCAGCGGCCTGTAGGCGATCCGTTCGATTCCCATCCCTAAAAATCCGGTGACGACCATCGCGATGAGAAAAGCCAATCCCAACCCCAGCAAGCTTTCTCCCGTACCAGTCAGCTTGGCCAATACCGTGTAGCCGACGAAGGCGCCGACCATGAACACATCGCCGTGTGCAAAATTGAGCAGTTTAATGATGCCGTATACCATCGTGTAACCGAGTGCAATCAAGGCATAAAAGGAACCTACGATCAAAGCGTTGATCAACTGCTGCACAAAAATGTCGGTGGTAAGCTGAAATTCCATCGGACCGCTCCTTTCTGAAAAATACGCGGCACGATCCTCGTATGCCGCGCGTTTGAGCTTCAACGTTCGATCTTACTTCGAAGGAGCGAAATTGCCTTCTTTGACTTGCAGTACAACGAAATTGGACTTCTTCAACGTGCCCTGCGGGGTGAAGGAAACTTGTCCGGTGAGCGTTTTCAAATCGGATTTGGCCAAAGCTTCGGTAATCGCCTTCTTGTCGGTGGAGCCTGTGCGCTTGATCGCATCAGCCATCACTTTGATTCCGTCGTATTGCAGTGCGGAGTACGGACCTGGCTCCTGGGAGAACTTGGCTTTATAATCATCGATGAATTTCTTCGCCTCCGGCAGGAATTCCGCCGCCGGGCTGCCGGTGATGAACGTGCCTTCGGCCGCATCTTTACCGGCAATGTCGATTAGCATCTTGTCGTTCGCTCCGTCGCCGACTCCAATGATGCCGGAAACGCCTTGCTGCTTGAATTGCTTAATGAACAGGCCTCCACCCTTATAGTACGCCGTCCAGTACGTCGCGTCCGGCTGCGCTTGCTTCAGCTTGGACACCAGCGAGGAGAAGTCCGTTTCGTCCGGGTTCACGGCGTCGAATACGACGACTTTCGAACCAGCGCTCGCGCTCTCCACCTGCTTCTTCGTCACTTCCGCCAAGTCTTTGGCGAAAGCGGAGTTGTCGTGAATAATCGCAACTTTTTTCGCTCCGATCTTATTGACCATATGCTTCGTCGCCATCTGCGCCTGATGCAGCCCCGTGCCGTTGATCATGAAGATTTCCGGAAATTTCTGATCGGCGATTTTTTGCGAGTCGGCTGCCGTAACGACCATTGGGATGCCGTTTTGATGGAACACGCCGGTAGCCGGGATCACCGCACCGGAGCAATAGCCGCCGACGACGGCGGTTACGCCCTCGGATACGAGCTTGTTGGCGGCAGCCGTAGCGGTCTGCGGATCGCAAGCGTCGTCTTGAGCGACAAGCTTTATTTTGCTGCCGTTAATTCCGCCCTCGGCGTTGATCTCGACGGCCGCCAATTCCGCCGCCTGCTTCATGTCCTGGCCCATTTTGGCCTCGTTGCCGCTCAACGGGAACATCATTCCGATTTTAATTTCCTTGCCCGAGGCCGACCCTTCCGCCGCACCTGTCGCAGGCTTCGCTCCGTCGGGATTTCCTCCGCATGCTGTAAGCGATAACATTCCTAAAATAACGGCCCCAATTCCAATTAACGTTTGCTTTTTCATCGTTTTAGACGACCTCCCGAGACTTTATTTTTATGAAGCGACAAAGCAATCTTTTCACAAAACTTCTGTATGGGATTTCTCAGCAAGCTTTCGCCACCATCACGCAGCAAAGCAGCGCAAGATTAAAGCGAACGGGTACATCAAGTATGGGCAACAAAGCATGAATGGCTTGATGAGCAACATGGTGTCGGAGAGAAGGTTGGTTCAACCGATGGAGTATAGTGGATTTTCGTATCTTACTTTATTTTACTTAATTCTCACTTTTTTCATCTTTCACGCACTAATTATACATACTATTTGTTATTTTGTACATACTATTACCAAAAAACTTTGTGTTATTTGTTTTTATGTTCAAAAATGAACATATTCTACACGGGAAATAATCCAAACGACCGCTTGCATTCAGTTGTAACGCGTTCTCTTTCATGTTAATTTAATTATAAAACCTAATGTGAGGCCGCCTATGTTCAATGCTGAACAATTACCTATTCATCGACAACTGCATATGCTTCCTCTTCATTCGACAATCGGCGAAATTTCGACACGCCTGCGTCAGGACACCGCCGTCTGTATCCAGAAGGATAACGGCGTTTACTTGCTTACTGCCGGGGATCTTTGGCTTTTCGAGCACGGGCACGATAACACGGTCGACGAATTGCCCGGCAGCCTGAATCTACTATCTCCCGTACTCCCTTATTCGGAGGCATCCGCCGGGAACTATGAAAGCTTCATGGGGCTGCCTGCCGCGACCCAGCGGCCTGTCGTCTTTCGGGAAGCGGACGGAACGGTGGTCGGCTACAGCTATATGGCCGAGCTGCTAACCTTCGTTTATAAAGAACAGCAGCGGCTTGCCTCCTACTTCTTCACGTTGGCCGAAACGGTAACCGATGCGGTCACGGTCGTCGACCAAACCGGCACGGTGATCTGCTGGAATACCGTCGCCGAAGAGACGTACGGCATCGCCAAGAAAGATATATTGGGAAGACGCATCGGCGAGCATTTCCAGCCGGAAGCGCTCATGGTGCTCCGGATGCTGGATGAAGGCCGGATGATCCGCAATACGTATCACCGCCCGCGTCCCGGCAATCACGTGCTCGTTAACGCTTCTCCCGTTGTGGATTATAAGGGCCAAATTATCGGCGGGATTGCCACGGAGCAGGATATCACCCAACTAGTCCGCCTGAACGACGAGCTTTCTTCGACCCATATGGCGCGCTTCGACGAACAAGCAAGCCAAGAGGACCCCTTTTCCTTCATCAAGGGCAAAGGCGAGCTCATTGGCAATGCGATCCGGCTGGCGCGAAAAGTAGCCGGTGCCGAAAATCCTTTGCTGGTCATTGGGGAAGCCGGTGTGGGCAAGGAACAGCTCGCCCAAGTGATCCATCAGGCCAGCCCGCGGGCCGACAAGCCGTTCATGACGCTGCATTGCGGTTCCATTCCGGCCGGATTGCTGGAAACGGAGCTTTTCGGCTTTCAGGGAGGCGCATTCTCGGGCAATCCGACCGGCAGCGCCGGAAAATTGGAATTGGCCGATCAAGGCACGCTGTTCCTGAACGAGATCGACCGGCTGCCGCCGGACATTCAAGCGAAGCTGTCGCAGTATATTCAGACGCAAACGGTTGTCCGGACAGGCGGGACTTCGCCGATTCCGGTGCACGCCCGCATTATCGCGGCGACCGATCAGGATTTGCAGAAGATGGTCGAAAAGCAGCTGTTCCGGTCCGATTTATATTACGCACTGAACGTCATTTCCATCGCGCTGCCTGCGCTTCGCGAGCGAAAGGAAGACATCCCTTCGCTGGTGCAAACGTTCGTCAGACAATTCGCGCTGCAGTATCAAAAGCCGGTTCCGCAGCTTGATCCCGAAGTTATGCTGGCATTCTCCAATTACGATTGGCCGGGGAATATCAACGAACTGATGAGCGTCGTCGAACGATGCTTGATTCTCAGCGAAAACGAACGCATTACGATGGCCAATCTCCCTCCGCATTTGCAAAAGGAGCAGCCGCAGTTGGACAAGCCCAACGCGGAGCAGCCCGACCAGCATTTGAGAATATTAAAAACGAGGAATACCGAGGAAGAGGAAAAATCGTTAATCGCAGACGCCTTGGCGAAGACGCTCGGCAACAAGAGCGCCGCAGCGAAGCTGTTAGGCATTTCCCGGGGAACCCTGTACAACAAAATGAAGGAGCTTCATTTGGGATAACCCGGCCGACAAAATAATAGCGGTAACTCCGTGGGCATGACGATGCCGCCCTGCGGGGTTACCGTTTTTGCCGTTTTTGCCGTTTTTGCAGGATCGGCCTTCCTGCTTGCACAGAACGGAGCCGGGCCTGAGCCATGCAGCGCCTTCTTCAATGGCTGCTTCAAAATCGCCGGACATGCCCATTGACAGGTGCCGGACCCGCAGCCGAGCGCCCCCGCTTCGTTCAGCTCGTCTCGAAGCCTCCGCAGCAGCCTTGCCGTCCGGGCGTCGTTTGACCTCGCGAGCGTTATTGCAGTATCATGATATATTGTAATTAATAGAATAGGGTTAATCGGAATGAATGGAGGAATACAGATGAGCCGTATCGCAAAAAACTTAACGGATCTGATCGGAAATACCCCTTTGTTGGAATTATCCAATTATCATAAAAAACAAGAATTAAAAGCAACTCTGCTGGCCAAACTGGAATTTTTCAACCCAGCCGGGAGCGTCAAAGACCGGATCGGCTACGCCATGATCATCGACGCGGAGGAGCGGGGACTTATTCGTCCGCAGGAATCCGTCATCATCGAGTCGACAAGCGGTAATACCGGTATCGCCCTCGCTTCCGTAGCGGCCGCCCGGGGCTATAAGCTGATCCTGACCATGCCGGATACGATGAGCCGGGAACGGATCAATCTGCTGAAGGCGCTCGGCGCAAAGGTCGTGCTGACGCCGGGCGGCGAAGGGATGCCGGGCGCGATCCGCAAAGCGGACGAGCTGGCGGCGGAAACCCCGCATTCGTTCATCCCCCAGCAGTTTAATAACCCGGCCAATCCGGCGATCCACCGGAAGACGACGGCAGAGGAAATATGGGCGGACACGGACGGCAAAGTCGACATTTTTGTCGCAGGCGTCGGGACCGGCGGAACGGTGACGGGCGTCGGCGGAGTGCTGAAACGCCACAATCCGGCCGTGCGCATCGTTGCGGTGGAGCCGCACGATTCGCCCGTACTGTCCGGCGGCAAGCCCGGGCCTAACCAGATTCAGGGGCTGGGCGCGGGCTTCGTACCCGAAGTATTCGACCGGTCCGTCATCGACGAGATCGTCAAAGTGCGCACAGACGACGCTTACCGGACTTCCAGGCTGCTGGGACAGCAGGAAGGACTGCTGGTCGGCATATCGTCGGGCGCCGCGGCCTTTGCCGCTACGGAGCTGGCGATCCGTCCCGAGAATGAGGGAAAAACGATCGTCGTGCTGCTGCCGGATTCGGGCGAGCGCTACTTGTCAACCGACCTGTATCAGGAAGAATAACTACGCGGCGGCGCTGTACCCCGGAATACAAAAGAGACCTGGCAGCCTTCATCTCAGGCTCCGGTCTCCGGTGATCCGGTAGATATGCAACATTTCCAAGTAAATTAAAATATGAAGAATGTGTACTCCTATGGTCCCAGTCTATCAACCGCTTTATTTCTCACAACTGCCGGTCATGAACGCGCTTTGCCCCTATTTAATGACAAGGACGGGAATCCGGGCTTGCTGCACGACATGATGGCTCACGCTTCCAAGCACCCACTCGTTGAGGCCGGACAAGCCTCGGCTTCCGATCACGATGAGATCCGCCCCGATCTCCCCTGCATAATCCAAAACAGAGTCCGCAGGTTGACCTTGCAGCAAACTGGCTTTCGCGTTCGGAAGCCCGGCGATTTCCCGCTCCACTTGGTCGATGAGTGATTGGGCTTGCTGTATGTACTCAGCCACATAGCTTCGCGGAGGAGATACGACCGCTTCGCCGATGACGACAACGGGATGATGCAGAACATGTACGACCTCAAGCTTGGCGTTCGACTCTCCCGCCAGCTCTTTCGCTTTAGTCAAGGCTCTTTGGGACAACTCGGAACCGTCGTAAGCAACCAATATACTTGTAAACATGGCAACCATCCTTTCGGAAATCGATAGCAGGCAATATAACAAGTATAGCACACCTGACGGACAAATAAACCGGCGTTCTTCCATGCGCCAACACAAACCAAAAACGCCAACCGTCATATCGGTTGGCGTTTTGCCATTGAAACGATTCGAAAAATAGTGGAGCGCGAATGCGTTAATCCATACGGGCGGTCAGGTCTGTAGCATTAGTATTTTGCGCCCTCAGTCCGTTCCCTGCCCCGCCTTCATAAGCGACGGGCACATCCGCCAGAATCAGCTTTCTTTCAATTTGCGCACTTCCTCGATGCTCGGATAAAAATCCGGGCTCGCGCTCAGCAGCCAGTTGCGGTGCTGCTTCGCCGTCTCGTCCTGCTCCGGCTCGCCATACGGCCATCCTTCCCCGATGCCGACGGCATAATCCTTCATCAGCATGAGCAGGGCGGCGCTCCATTGGCGCGTGCCGCTGATCGTCGGCACCAGCGGGTAGTATTCGTCATGGGCGGCGCGAATGAGCGCATGCGACACTTCCTGCAGAAGCGGCGGAACCTCCGCTTCATCCATCTGTTCGTCGATCTCGGGCGGCAGTTGGACCTCGTCCGTCGAAGCGTACCGCTCGTACACTTCGGACGTCACGAGCCCCTTCTCTTTGGCCGCCCACAGCTTCACACGGTCCAGCGCAGGCTTGTACACGGCCGGAACGGAAACGGTCAGCTCCGGCTTCGGGTTGTCCAAGTCAATAACGAACGACTCGTTGAACTTGTACAGCCGCGCATTGCCTCGAACGCCGAGCCAGCGGAGCGCCAGCAGCGCGTGCGTCCGCACCTTCGGCTCGATGGCGACGTTTCGGCAGACGCGGCGCAGGAGCTTTTCGCTTCGCGTATCGGGCAGCATGCAGAGCAGGCGCACCGCAGCGAGCGCCGAATCCTTATCCTCAAGCCACCACTGCAGCTGCTCGTAAATCGTATCGACCGGCGCTTCCAGCAGCCAGTCCAATTGAATCGGACGCGCCGCATACTCTTCAAGCGTCAGCATACCGTTACTGTGCAACGATTCCGCGCCGTACTTCGCGACCAGATCCTCGTAAGCCCGTTCGGCGTCCTCCGCAATTTCCGTGAACGCCAGCTTGTCCTTGTCGGGGATGCCGTTGAATTGCACGACGCGGCGCAGCCATTCGGCCGAAGCGCGCGGATTTTGCTGCCACATCATGAAGACGAAGGTCAGCAGGTCACGGTCGAAATCCAGTCCCGGCTGCAGGGCGAAGCGGGCGAGCGTCGTGCGGATCTCTTCCTCCCGGCGCATCAGACTCAGCGAAAGAATGAGTCCGTTCCACGCGTTTCCGTTGAATTCGTTTTCTTTTGTAGCCCGATAAAAGCAAAAGGCGGCCGCTCCGTACGATTCCATCTGGAGATGATGGCGGCCATACCCGGTCAGTTCGTCGTTTCGACTCATGTTCTCCCCCCGTGAAATATGGATATCCCCAATATACTGGGAAACGGGCGCAGACTCAAGTTTTTTTGCAAACTCAGCCGATCTCTTTACACAGCAAATTGGGCATTGACAACCAAAACAAGCACAGATATGATACATATGAATCGTATTCCAACTTTTTACATCGAAATTATGAATTATCGACCAATCCATTGGAGAGACATAATTGCGCCCTGCCCTCGAAGCTTACTCCGTTTCGGCGCGTGGCGCATGGATGTCTTTTTTATTTTGTTAACGGAGGACACGAACCATGTCGTCAACCCGTCTGCTTATTTTGGGCGTTCTGCTCAAACGTCAACCGATTCACGGATATGATGTGCGCAAGGAGTTAGAAATTTGGCATGCCGGCAAGTGGGCGAACATCGCTTACGGGTCCATCTATTTTGCGCTGAATAAAATGGCTTCCGAAGGACTTGCGGAAACGGCCTCCTCCGAGAAAATCATCGAAAATAAAAAAGGACCCGCCCGAATCGCCTACCTATTGACCGATAAGGGAAGGCAGGAATTCGAGCGGCTACTCGATAAGGCCATCTGGGAATACAAGCCGGGGTTCGATTCGTTCCACATTGCACTGATGTTTATGAACCACATTCCGAAGGATCATCTGCTTCGCGCCTTCCACCATCGGATCAATCTGCTTCGCGCCGAGGTCGAGGGCTTTAAGGTCACCGCCGATTTCAACCTTTTTCCCGCCAATTCTCCGCATTACTTAAGCGAAAATTTGCGGCTCTTCTCGGCGCGGCTGGAAGCCGAGCTGCGGTGGATCGAAGGCATGGTCGGCAAACTTGAGCAAGGCTTGCTGTTCTGAGGCAGTCGAAATGATCGAAAAGGAACGGATGCGATGCCGAATCGCTTTTTATTTTTCATCTGCGGCAAATACAGAACGCCGGATTTGTTAGATTTCTAAGCGAACTCCGCTTGCCTGCTGTTCAATCATTTTTTTCAGGATCGTGCCGATATGCGCGCCCGCTTCAACCGGAGGCGTGCCGCCGCGGTGAATGTTGGAGACGACGGTGCGGTCGCTTTCCACGGTTCCCTGCCGGGGGCGGAAGCACATATAGGCGCTCATTGATTTCGACGACACGAGTCCGGGTCGCTCGCCGATCAAGAGAACGAGCACCTCCGGCTGCAGCAGCTCGCCGATCTGGTCCATGACGGCAACGCGTCCGCCGCGCACGAAAAACGGCGTGCCCGCTTTCAAGCCGTAAGCCTCAAGCGAATCCAGCAAGGACGGATAGACGTCGCGCAAATTAGCATCGACCGCGTTGGCGCTCAAGCCGTCCGAAACGACCACCTGCACCTGCGGCTTCATGACGCACTTTTTGCGGATAAGCTCCACGCCCTCGTCCGTCACGATGCGGCCCATGTCCGGGCGCTTCAAATAATTTTCGGTGTTCCCGTAGCGCGTCTCCACGGTAAGCATGCCGAATTCGTCCAGCACCGCTTGATTGACCTCACCATAAATGGAATCGACGGCAGCGGCGTGATCGCAGCGGAATTTGAGCATTTCCCGGGTCAGCGGCCGCGTTCCCGCCCGCCATACGCCGATGCGAGCGGGCGTGCTGGCCAGCAGCTCGTCCATGCCCTCGGCCCACTTGGGGTTCGGGACATGATACGCCGCCTCCACGCCGAAGCCAAGGGCGCCCGGTTCCTCCGCGAGGGAATCGTTGTCCATCGCAGGAAATTGACGAGCATGCTCCTGGCTTCCACCCACCGTGCTTGAGCCCGTGTCTTCCTTCGTCTGCCTTGAATCGACGGCGTCCGCTGTGCCTTTAGAAGCCGGCGCATCTTTTTCGCCTGGCAGGCCGACCGTGCCCGCTCCAAGCTTCTTCTCCAGCTCCGCCATCACTTGGTCGACAAGTCGGTCTAATGAAATGGTCATCGCTTCTCTCCTCCTCTCGCAGCGCTGTACGAATGGTTACATAAACAGCGTCGGGTCCCCGGCCAGCGGGGTCAGGCGTCCGTTTTCCATAATGCCCATCTTGACCAGCCACCGTTCGAATTCCGGCGCGGGGCGCCGCCCCATCATCTCCCGCAGCGTGGCGATGTCGTGAAAGCTCGTAGACTGGTAATTCAGCATGCAGTCGTCCGCCATCGCCACGCCGATGACGAAGTTGACGCCGGCGGCGGTCAGCAGCACGGACAAATTTTCCATATCGTTCTGGTCCGCCTTCATATGGTTCGTGTAGCAGACGTCTACGCCCATCGGCAGCTGCTGCAGCTTGCCCATGAAATGGTCTTCCAGTCCGGCGCGGATGACCTGCTTTGAATCGTACAAATATTCCGGTCCGATGAAGCCGACCACCGTGTTGACCATAAAAGGGTTATATTTCCTTGCTAGCGCGTAGCACCGCGATTCGAGCGTCACCTGGTCGATGCCGTAATGCGCCTCGGCGGATAGCTCGGAGCCTTGCCCCGTCTCGAAGTACCACAGATTCGGACCGGTTCCCGTCCCGTCGCGCCGGATCAGGTCGTCCGCCTCGTCGAGCAGCGCCACGTCGATACCGAACGCTTTGTTGCCCGCTTCGGTGCCCGCCAGGCTCTGGAATACCATGTCGGCGGGAGCGCCCTGCCGGATTGCCCGGATCTGCGTTTTCACATGTGCGAGCACACAGTTTTGGGTCGGAATTTGCCACTTGGTCATCACTTCTTTGGTCGCGTTCAACAGCTCCTTCACGCTGTCCGCCGAATCGATGACGGGATTGATACCAAGGACGGCATCCCCGATTCCGTAGCTTAGCGCTTCGAACAAAGACGCTTTCATGCCTTGGATGTTATCCGTCGGGTGATTCGGCTGGGCCCGGCCCGCGAGCACGCCCTTCTGCCCGATCGTAATGTTGCAGTGGGTTGTCACTTCCATCTTGGACGCCGCCTGCATCAAATCGAGGTTGCTCATCAGCTTGGCGGCGGCCGCTACCATTTCACTGGTAAGCCCCCGGCTGATGCGTCGTATTTCGGAGTTGCCCGTCTCGTGCCGCAGCAGCGTTTCGCGCAGCTCGGCTACGGTCCAGTTGCGGATTTCCGCATAGATTTTCTCGTTGACGCCTTCCTCGATGATCCGTGACACTTCATCGGTTTCCGGCGGCAGCAGCGGATGGTTGCGAATGTCCGCCAGCGTCAGCTCGGACAGCACCAGCTTGGCCGCCATCCGTTCCTTGGCATCCTCGGCCGCAATCCCGGCAAGCTGATCTCCGGATTTTTCTTCGTTAGCCTTGGCCATCACGTCTTTTAAATCGCGAAATTGAAATGTTTTGCCGAGTAAAGCGGTTTTCAGCTTCAACGTCGGTCCCCCTCTCTGCCGTGAAACGCCAGCGTCTTGACGACCACGGGAATCATAATGCCCGCAATCGGTTCCCCTAAATCGATATAGTCACCGTGCTCGACCTTGATCTGATCAATGCACACGATCTTCGTCCGTTCCTTTAACCGTTTTTCGAGCGATTGGCCGAGCGCCTTGGCGATGTCGCTGTCGCAAACGACGACCATCACCCGGCTGTTCGGAAAATAGTCCGTGAAGCTTGCGGTCAACTGGTCGGCCAATCGCTGAAGCGAGGCGTAGCCACAATGCTCGAGCCCGGCCAAGGCCAGCGCGAACGGCGGCGAAGCGTCCCGCTCGAACAAGGCTGCGCCGCTCTGCATCGTCTGCCCGACGGCCGCGGCAAGCGAGGCCGGCTGTTCAAGCAGCGAAAGCGTCAGCTCCAGCTTGCTTACCGGGAGGTTGCGGATCGGCAGCAGCGAAGGGTCCAAATGGACGGTGGCCCCGCTGATTTCCGTGCTCTGCATGCCCGCTCCGATGACCGTCGCCCGGACGGTTTGATCGGGCACCGCCAGCCGGATCGGATATCGCGCGGCGCACGCTTTGAGCGTATGCGCCAGCAGCGGTCCGATATCGCCGTGCTTGGCGACTTCGGCCAAGCTCTGCGGCTTCGCTTCTTCCATCAGCCGCCCGATGCCGCCGGATACCGTCCATTCTTCAATGGGCGGCACCTGCGGCAGCGGAGCGCCGAGCGTCAGCTTGCGAACCGCATCGCGCTCTTCGGGAGCCGTCATGCCCGCCAAATCGTCGAGCATGGCGAGGCTCATTGCCCGGCACAGGTCTTCAAGCAGCGCATAGCTGACGGTATGCCCCGGCTCCAGCCGGTATCCGGCAGCCTCCAGCCACGGGCGGATCGACGGCGATATGCTCGTCACCGTTCCCCCGGCATTCAGCTCGATCAGGCGTCCGCCGATATGATACGTCACCGTGCCGACCGCTTTTCCCCGGTAAAACACGGCCGCATTAGCCGTCCCTCCGCCAATATCAATATTGGCGACGGCACCGCGAACCTCCAGCGAGCGGCGATCCGCTCCGGCGCCTTTGCCGGCAAGCAGCCCTTCGAGATCGGCCCCGGCCGTCGCGACGACGAAGTCCCCGGACCGCTCGGCCAACAGGTGCACGATCCGGCGCGCGTTCGCTTTCGTCGCCGTCTCGCCGGTGATGATCACCGCGCCCGATTTCAGCTCTTCCGGCCGGACGCCGGCCCGCTCGTATTCCTCGGTCAAGATGGCCCAGATCCGATCCGCATCTACCTCGTCTTCGCCGAGCAGCGGCGTGCTGTAGATCGGGCTCGCGTAGATCAATTCCCGCTGTGCGATATCGAAGCGGGGAAGACTGAGCGCGCCTGACGTCCGCACCAGCTTCAGCCGGCTGACGATCATTTTGGTCGTGCTCGTGCCGATATCGATGCCTACGCTGGTAATCCATTGTGGCTCCATGCGTCCGCTCACCGCTCTTTCAAGGACCAAGCCAGCGCTTCGGCCCGTCCTTCAATATTCCATCCGCCAGCTTGATCAGCGGCATGCTTTCCGCCATCGAGACGGCGCGCATTTTCCGGTACGCTTCTTCTTCATCCAGGTCGAAGGTTTTCATGACGATCCCTTTCGCTTTCTCGATCCGTTTCCGCTCCTCGATTGACTGCTTGAGCTGCTCCAGATCTTTTTTAAGCGAGTCGATTTTTTCCTTCTGGCTGAGCGCAATCTCGACCGCCGGGATCAAATCCTCCTCCGACACCGGTTTGACCAAATAGGCGGCAACCCCCGCACTGCGGGCGTCCTGCACAAGCTCCTTCTGGCTGTACGCCGTCAGCAGCAGGACGGACGTTTCCGTATCGTGCAGATTGCGAATGATGCGGGACGCTTTGATGCCGTTCATCACCGGCATTTTCACATCCATAATGACCAGGTCGGGCTTGAGCGCGGCGACGAGCTCGATCGCTTCCTCGCCGTTCTTCGCTTCCCCTGCCACCGCATAGCCTTCTTCCTCCAGCATTTCGCGGATATCCATTCGAATGATCGGGTCGTCATCCACGACGACGATCGAGTTCTTCATCCTGACACCTCCTTAATAAGTCCGACAAATAAGACGCCGCTTGATCGACGGGCGTTAGACCGGTTTCGGCTCGGTCGGGAAAAGCGGGAACGTAATCGTAACCTGTGTACCTTCCCCGGTGGAAGCCATCTGCAGAAGGCCTCCGAGATTTTCGCGCACGAGCGTTTCCGTAATTTTCAGGCCGAGATGGCCTTTCCGGGTAGCGCTATCGCCCGCGGCAGGCAGTCCGATACCGTTATCCGCTACCTCCATGCGGACGATCTGCCCACTGCCATAGAGCGAGATCCGAATGTCTCCCTGTTCGCGGTCGACGAACGCATGCGTCACGCAATTTTGCACAAGCTCGTTGGAGACGAGCGCCAGCGTGGTGGCGATGTCGGATGGCAGCGTCAGGGTGTCCCCCGAAATGGCGATGCGGATCACTTGATCCGGCTTGGCTGTGGAGGAGACGACGTTTTTGGCGATACGATCCAGCACATCGTTGAACTGGATCGTTTCCAGCCCGTCATAGGCCAGCATCTCGTGGATAACGGCGATGCTGTTGATGCGGTTGATGCTGTCGCGATATATTTTCTCGACCTCGTCCAGCTTCGTGCGGCGCATTTGCAGCCGCAGCAGGCTGGAGACGGTCTGCAGATTGTTTTTGACCCGATGGTGAATCTCCTTGATGACAACCGATTTAATAACAAGCTGCTTCTCTTTTTCCTTCAAGTCCGAAATGTCCCGGATCAGCATCAGCCCGAGGGCGCCCTGCTGCTGCCGGTTGATCGAGACGGTTTTCAATTCCAGTGCGACATGCCCGATCACAAGCTCTTGACGGACGATTCCGGCTGGCGCAAGCAGCGAAGCGTGATCGAGTCTGCCGTAAAACAGCTCGACCAGACTTAAGCCTTCCGGAGCGCCGCTGTGCCCGATCTCCTGCAGCATTTTCCGGGCGCGCGGGTTCGCATAGGTCACATGCGCCTGCCCGTCGAACAGCACGATGCCCTCGTGCATGAGCGACTGGACGCTGCTTTCCGATAAAGCGACCGCAAGCAGCGTTTCGCTGAGCTGCTCCGTCGTTTCGCGAAGCCGCTCCACGTTTTTTTCCTGCTCGACGATCTCCGAAATGTCCTGCTCCATGATCAGCACGCCGATCACGCGGCCGGTTTTGGCGCGGATCGGAACGACATTTTGCCGCATCGCGATCTGCTCTTGGGATATCCCCCGGGAACCGATGACCGGCTGGCCGGAAAGCAGGCAAAACATGACGGCCGGCTCGTTGTGCGCATAAGCGTGCAGACCGACCACCGACGAATGGTAAAGCGACGGGGCCGTTGTCGGCTTGGCCTCGGCTACGACAAGCGCCGTACCCTGATCCGCAAGCGGACAGTCGATGAACACGTCCGACTGGAACACGTCGGCGAACAATTGCAAATGTTGCGACAAATCTATAATAACTTTCACTTCTTCTACAGATAACAGGGTGCGCTCCGCGCACAGTTCGGCAATCGATGGCATAAGCAATCCCTCACGACGTATTGATTTATACATGCACCGATTTTATTGTCACACAAACCGCGCTGCGAAGAAAGCCCTTACACATGGTAAATTTCTTCCGGTATGTTGCGCTTCCCGGCAGGTTTTCCTTTTGTACCCGTTGCTACCCTTGTGAAGCTATCGGTTCACGATGCCCAGCAGCATCTCCTTCAGCTCTGCGATGCCATCACCGCCGGCCGACGACGTCAAGAGGATCTCCCCTTTAGGCAGCGATGACCGGAGCAGCGAGACTGCCCGGTCCGGATCGGCCTTCGGATGATCGATTTTCGTGACGGCCCCGATGGCGGGAATCGGAAAGCCCTCGGCAAAGCCGGGCGGAAAATAGTTCCGTTCGCGGGTCGCGTCCTGTATGAGCAAAATCGCCGCCGCTTGATACGATGTCGCCATCAGCGAACGATAGTAGAGCGGATTCTCGCTGTACTCGCCGGGCGTATCGATCAGCCAGTCGCGGAACACGAGGCTTTGCGTTTTGACCGCAGGTTCCTGCTCGCCCATCAGTGCTTTGACCAACGTCGATTTGCCGGCGCCGACGGCGCCGATGATCATGACTTTACGCATGGCCTACGACCTCGTCAAAGGAGCGATGGAAAATTTCAGCTTCTCGTGCAAAAAGTTGTTGACCGATTCGATCGCCATTTCAACTGCGGATACGTCTCCCACGACTACCAAAGAGCCGGTGAAGCGGTCCAAATAACCGATATCGACATTCGCGGCTTTCGTGGCAATATCCGCTGCGATGATCGCCGTTTCCGTCGGCGTCAACGTCAGAATGCCTATTGCGCTCGCCTTCTCGATCCCGAGCTTCGTATACAGCACGGGATCGGGGTTAGCGATCACATGCGCCAGGGTGAGCTGCTTGCCCGGCACGTATTCCTGAATGACCCGCTGTTTGTCCTGTTCCATACGTCCCCTCCTAACCTCCGCTGTCGTCGCCGACCTCGAAGCTGTCCACAATGCCGACGATCATGGCGTCAATGGGCACCATTTTGCCGCTGAACAGCACGCGGGCCGGACTTCCCCGGGATATAATCACCTTCTCGCCGACACCCGCTCCGATACGGTCTGCGGCGATGACCTGCTGCCCCGCTTCGCGGTCCTTAAAATCGATCGGCTGGACGACCATCAGCTTCAGGTTGTCCATGCCCTCTTCCTTCTGTGTGGCCCACACGCTGCCGATCACTTTCCCCATAAACATAGGAACTCACCCTTTATCCGCATACTGGACTGTGACATCTTTTTCCCTCAGCAAATCCGCTGCCAGCGGCGAAACGATCGTTCCCTTGCCAAGGATCAGCTTCCGCACGTCCGGCGCGGCATCCGTCTGCCGCTTGACCCATTCGGCGGTCAGCAGCTTGCCTTCGAACACGGCGCTGCCTGCCGCTGCCGTACTGCCGTTCGCGGCTCCGGCGTGAGCGCTGGCCGCTTCCGGCGACGATACGCCCTTAGCCGACGCGTCGTTGCCCGGCTGGGGATGCGCCGCGCCGCATTTGCGCACGACCGCTTCCGCCAGCAGCTTCTGCGGAGCGAACTCCGCGCCGAGGGCCGCAAGCTCGCGCTTGTACCGCTCGAACAGCTTGACGTAAGGCTTCGGCAGCGTCAGCGTTTTCAGGGTACGCCGGTCCGCCCGTTTCAATCCGGGTATATCGTCCCCGATCAGCACGAACTTATTCAAGACGAGCGCGGAAAACAAAATCTCCGCCTTCACCGTCCCTTTCAGCCCCTGCGCAGCCCGCGCGGCGTTATCCACATCGATCTCGGGAATGACGATTCCGTCGTATTCGAGCGGCAGCTCCAGCGGCGCGGGTGCATACTCATCGGCGGCAATAATTTTGCCCGGACCGCTGCTTTCGATTTTGTGCAGGCCGAGCCATGCAGATGTTTCTCCGTCGAGAAACAGCAGATCGTAGCAGATTCCGCTGTTTTTAAGCAATATAAAATGGTCCGTGAACGCCTCGTGCGCGGTGCTGTCGCAAAACAGATACAGCACTTTGGGCTTTTTCACCTGCTCCGCCTGCATCGCCTGCACGAGCTCACGGACGATTGATTCGATCATCGGTTTGATCTCCATCCTTCGCTACCCCCTTTCCGCACGCGTGAAAACGCCGTTTTTGCCGATCATTTGCACCGTATCTCCGGTGTTCAATTGAGCGGCGTTGGCTTCGTCCGTATCAAGATGAACGTCAAGCGCATAGCGCGGGTTCACCCGGACCACAACGTCCGTAAACGCCAGCGGCCGGTCGCCGCGGGTCTGCAGAATGATGCGGTCCCCGTCGGACACCTGAAACCTCTGAGCGTCGTCAGGCGACATATGGACATGGTTTTTGGCGACGATCAAGCCCTGCGTCAACACGACCGCGCCCTTCGGGCCGGCCAACGTGATGCCGGGCGTGCCTTCCAGATCGCCGGACAAACGGACAGGGGGCTTCACGCCGAGCGCAAAGCCGTCCGTCCGGGATATCTCCACCTGGGACGCCCCACGCGAAGGTCCGAGAATGCGCACGTTTTGCAGAACGCCCTTCGGACCGATCAGCGTAACCGTTTCCTGTGCGGCAAATTGTCCGGGCTGCGACAGCTCCTTCAGCGGGGTAAGCTGGTAGCCCTCGCCGAACAGCGCCTCGACATGCTCCGGCGACACATGCACGTGCCGGCCCGAGACGCCGACGGGTAGGAGCGGCGCTTCAGGCGCCGGCTCCGCAGGCAAGGCCGCCGGAGCTTCGGCCTTCAGACGCTGAATGGCGATGCCCCGGCTTTTCAAAAAATCATTGGCCGCCGGCGTCAGCAGGTCCCCGACCGCGATCGGATACGGATTCGGGAGCCCCTGAGCCAATCGGCTGCGCAGACTCGTTTCCGTAATCAGCGCCATAGGGATTAGCCTTCAAGCTTCGGCAGAATAAATTCAATATCCGTGTGAGGACGCGGAATAACGTGTACGGAGACCAGCTCGCCGATTTTTTCCGCAGCTGCCGCGCCAGCATCCGTAGCCGCTTTCACTGCGCCAACATCGCCGCGTACCATTACTGTCACCAAACCGCCGCCGACATGCACTTTTCCGATCAGCTTAACATTGGCCGCTTTGACCATGGCATCCGCCGCTTCAATCGATCCTACGAGTCCTTTCGTTTCTACCATTCCGAGTGCTGCCAATTCTCCTGCCATTGTCTATTCCTCCCTGGAATAAAATTATAGTTGATGATTCAAAATTAAATTTAAAAACTTACTTAGCTTCCAGCTGCAATTCAGACAGCACGCTGCGGACGATCTGCAGAACATCCTCCCGCGAAATCCCCGGATTGCCGGAGGCTTCCGGCGGCAGCTTTTCCATCGTCCGCTCTACCGCCTGCGCCGCCGCAGGGGCAATATCCATCTCGCGGATGCCGAAGGCGACGCGCTTGATGTTGAGCAGATGCTGCGGGCCGATGTTGTCCGACGTAATATTGTTGCCGAACGAGCCGCAGCCCAGCGTAAACGACGGCGTAATGCCGGTCGTGGCGCCGATGCCGCCAAACGTCGTGCCCGAGTTGACGACGATGCGCGAGGCCGGCTTCTCCAGCCCGAACGCTTCGATGACGGATTCGTTCTCGCAGTGGATGCCGAGCGTATGCCCGAGTCCGCCGAGTTCCAGCAGCTCCATACAGCGGCTGCAGCCTTCCAGCCAATCCTTTACGGTGTAGAGCGCCAGCACCGGGCTTAACTTCTCCACGGAGAACGGGTACTCGTGTCCGACGTGCGTTTCTTCCGCAATCAATACCCGCGCCTCCGGCGGAACAGTAAAGCCCGCCATCTCCGCGATCACCTGCGGGGACCGGCCGACGACCTTCGGGTTCAACCCTTTGCCGATCGTCAAAATCGAGCCGACCTTGCGCTTCTGCTCCTCGTCCAGAAAATAAGCGCCCTGCCGCTTCAGCTCTTCGACGAGCTGCGGCTTGATCGACGCGTCGGCGACAATCGCTTGCTCCGAAGCGCAAATCGTGCCGTAATCGAACGTTTTACTTTGCAAAATCAAGCTGACCGCGCGGGACAGGTTCGCGCTGTGGTGTACGTACACCGGGACGTTGCCCGGCCCGACGCCATACGCGGGCTTGCCCGAGCTGTAAGCGGCCTTGACCATCGCCGTGCCGCCGGTCGCCAGGATCACATCCGTCCGCTTGTGCCGCATGAGCTCATTACTTGCCTCGACCGAGGGCTTCGACAAGCAGTGGATCAAACCGGCGGGAGCCCCCGCCTTCTCCGCCGCCAGACGCATCAACTTGGCCGCTTCCTGCGAGCAGCGCAGCGCCGACGGATGCGGGCTGATGACGATCGCATTGCGCGCCTTCAGCGCGATCATGCACTTGAACATGACGGTCGACGTCGGATTGGTCGACGGGATGATCGCGGCGACGACACCGACCGGCTGCGCCACTTCCCACACCTTGCGCTCGTCATCCTTGCGCACGATCCCGACTGTCTTCATGTCTTTCATCGACTCGTAAACGTTTCGGGCGACGAAAAGATTTTTAGCCGTCTTATCGGCAACTTTGCCGTAACCCGTCTCTTCCACAGCCATTTCGGCCAGCCGTACGGCTTCCGCCTCGGCCGCCCGGGCCATCGCAGCGACGATATCGTCAATCTGCGACTGGGTCATTTTTTCCAGCAGCTTCTGGGCCTGACTCGCTTCCTGCAGAAGGCTGCGCACATCCTGTATCGCCTGCAAATCGGCGTCCAGCTTCATATCGGGTTCTCACTCCCTTCAGTCCTTCTTCTCCGTAAGCAGCCGGATCAGCTCGGCCTTCGCCGCCGTGTTGATGCCGGAAGCATTCAGCGGGAATCCGGGGGTATTGCGGGCAAGCTCCCGCAGCTGCTGGAGCGAAAGCTTGGCCAACGCCTCTGCGGATGCCGCATCCCCGCCTTCCGTCCCGGAAAGGCCCGCCGCTTCGTCCGCTACCGCCTCGTCGGCAGCCGGCTCCGCGGACGGCTTCGGCTCCGCCGGGGCTTCCTTCCGCCATATGCTCTCCAGCATCGCCGAAACGGAAAGATCCGGCCGCGGAATCACGTGCGTCCCGACCAGCTTGCCTACCCTGCGAGCTTCTTCTCCGCCTGCCTCTACGGCCGCCCGGACGGAAGCGACATCTCCTACGATATATACGGTAATGAGTCCGGCATCCGCTTTTTCAAACGTCATAACCCGGACGTCCGCCGTCTTCGCCGCAGCATCGGCCGCAGCGATCAAGGCGGGTACGCCGATCGTCTCAATTAGTCCCAGCGCTGTTCTCGACTGTGTCATCTCCATCACCCGCTTTCGTTAACCAGATTATTTCGGCTCTCGCGCGACGCTGAGAACCGCATCGGCAAAAGCGCTCGCCGCCGCGGTACAAGCGGACTGGCTGCCCGTCAGCAAACCGCCGCCGAAGTTCGTCTCCGTCGGCGGGCCGTAAAATTGGCACAGCCTGACGTCCGCCGCCTTCAATGCGGCATCCAAGCCGTACACCGCTTCGAGCGGCGGCGCGATTAAATACGCGAGCGGCTCGCCTTCGGCGATGCCCGCCACTTGGGACAAGTAGGAGCCTGTTCTCGAAATGACGTGAGCGTAGTACGCATGCGTGCCCTCGCTGTTCAGGGAATAAAAGCACGCGCCGTTCTCCATCAAAGCGATTGCCGCGTCCAACCCGCTCCTCACCTCGTCCGGCGTCCGGCCGCCCAGCATCCCGATAAATTCCCCCGACAGCGGGCCCGAGGCATGCGCCGACCCCGCGTAAAAGGAACGGGCATATACCACTTCCACCGCTGCTTTCTTCGTCGCCTCGTCCATCGCCGTATAGCCGACGTCGTCGATACTCGACGTTAGTATCCCCAAACTTCGGATGTCCGGCTTCAGCTCCAGCTTCCGGGCCAGCTCCGGGTCCACGTTCGGAATGATGCGGACGGCCAGCGGCACGGCTCGAATCGGCTGCTTCACTTGGTTCACCTCCGCAGTCATACATCAAAAGACGACAAAAAGGCGCCCCGGACCAAAGAACGCGCGAAAGCGTTCTCCAATCCAAAGGCACCGTTGCCTTCATGCTATTTTTTTATTGGTGTTCATAATCGAATTGTAAATCAAATCACACGATTTCGCAAGCGCTGTCATCGAGGCAGGCCATCACAATTTTTACCTTGATCGCTCGAATCGGCTTGTACGGCCCCCTTTCTTCTCACGTCCGGCCGCCTCGTCTTCAAGCTCGGACATCCACAACAGGCCCATAGATAGCGCAAACGTTATGCCCACCAGCGCGATACCAAGCATCAGCTCGCCTATGATTTGAAGATACAGCAACACGGCGGCGGAGGCCAGCATGCAGCCGAAGATAACCCATCCGATCCGCCTTGCCATGATTCGCTTCATTTTCGTTCCTCCCCCCGTTCCGAATACTCCATACTACAGCTTATTCGGGAAAAAGGGGCTTTAGAAGCCTAAGCTTTCTTAGGAAACCGCCGATGCCGTTCCTTTGGACGTTTCGTTCACGCCCATTTCCATCATGGCGACCGTCCGCTTCGTGTTGGCTTCGGGGCCAACGTAAAAAAAACCACCGGTTTCCCGGTGGCAGGCGATTTATTGTTGTTCTATGGTTAAATGCAAGGTCCGCAGCTTCCGGATCGGCTTAAGCGAAGCTCTTGTTGCTTCGTTTGGACGGATCGTCCGATTCTCGCATCCGCCGCGAGGTGAGTCCGTTCGAGTGGAATTCGCGGACGCGCCGGTCATTTTCAATGGAGATGAACAAGCAGACGCTTCCCAAGATAACCAACACGACCGTAATAATCGGAAGTAACAGATCCATCCTTTTCCTCTCCCCTGTCTTCCCGTTGTAAAAATGATAATCATTATCATTATTGTAGCGCATTTTTTCAAAATTACAATTGTTTTTTACGACCGTCAGAAAGAAGGCGCGAATTCGCTAGGAAGGCAACAAAAAACCCCCTGCTTTCACAGGGGGCGACGGTCCGGCCTCAACCGGGATCGCATCATTGCATCCATTGCAGCCGCTTAGGAGCGCAGGAGCCGAAGTCCGTTCAAAATGACCAGAATCGTGCTTCCTTCATGGCCTACGACCCCGAGCGGCAGCGGAATTCCTTTGAAAAAATTGGCGGCAATCAGGAAGGCGATCACCGTAACGGCAAAAGCAATGTTTTGCTTGATGATCCGCGTCGTGCGTCTTCCCAATACAATCGCTTCCTTGATTTTGTCCAAATCGTCGTTCATGAGCACCAAATCGGCCGTTTCCAGCGCCGCATCGCTGCCAGCCGCCCCCATCGCTATGCCGACGGATGCCGCGGCCAAGGCCGGAGCATCATTGATCCCGTCTCCTACCATGGCGACGTGCGTATACTTCTCTTTCAAGGTTTTGACGATGTTCAATTTGTCTTCCGGAAGCAGCCCGGCATACACCTGATCGATTCCGGCCTCTCTGGCAATCGCCTCGGCCGTCAGCCGTTGGTCCCCCGTCAGCATGACGACTTGCACGCCCAACTCCTTCAGCTTGGCGACGGTCTCTCTGGCTTGCGGCCTGATGGCGTCCTGAAGAGCGATCATCCCGGCAATGCCGGCGGTGTTTTGAATCAAAACGACGGTTTTTCCTTCCTGCTCAAGCTTGCGGACATCGGAGAGAACCTGCCCGTCAATCCCGGTTTCTTCAAAGAAGCCCGGCTTTCCGATTTTCCACAATTCCCCGGCCAACCCGGCTTGAACGCCCCACCCGGCCAGCGCCTGAAAATCGGAAGGCCGCTCCAGCTCCAACGACAATTGTTCGGCCCTGTCTACAATGGCTTTGGCGATCGGATGCGTGGATAAGCTTTCGATGGAAGCCGCTATCCGCAGCAGCTCCTCTTCGCTCCACGCCTGGTAAGTCAGGAAATCCGTCACCGACGGTTTGCCGTACGTTAAGGTGCCGGTTTTGTCGAACGCAATGGCGCGAATGTGCGATGCGCGCTCCAAATGGGCGCCGCCTTTAAACAGCAGCCCTTTTCTTGCGCTGTTGGATATCGCGGAGAGCATCGCCGGCATGATGGAAGCGACCAGCGCGCACGGCGAGGCTACGACCAAAAACACCATCGCCCGGTAAAGCGTATCGTTCCAGCTCCAGCCGAACAGCCACGGCGGGAGCGCAATGAGAAGCAGAGTCGCCAAAATGATAACTCTGGCATACAAGCGTTCGAACCGTTCGATAAACCGCTGGGATTTCGGCATTTCGCTTTGCGCTTCTTGAACCAGACGGATGATCTTCGAGAAAAGCGTCGACTCGCTGGATTTCGTCACTTGCACGAACAACGCGCCCTGACCGTTCAGGGTGCCGGCGAACACTTCGTCTCCCGCCACTTTATCCACCGGAATGCTCTCGCCGGTAATCGAAGCCTGGTTGACGGCCGAGCTTCCTTCTTGGACGATCCCATCTGCAGGAAGGCGCTCACCCGGTTTGACCAGCACCAGCTCGCCAATCCGCAGCTGTTCGACGGGAACCCGCTTTTCCGCCCCTTCTTCCCACACGATGGCCGTTTCCGGCTTCAAATCCATTAAGGACGAAATGTCTCTGGAGCTCTTCTCCATCGTGAACGTCTCCAAGGCGCCACTGAGCGAGAAGATAAAGATCAATACCGCGCCTTCCATCCAGTAACCGATGCTGGCTGCGCCGATCGCTGCGACGATCATGAGCAGGTTGACATCCAGATCCTTTTCGCGGACAAGCGTGAGCCATCCTTCCTTGGCCTTGACGAATCCTCCAATAAGAAAAGCGAAGCAATAAAGCCATATCGAGAAGGACGGGGACGAGTGTCCCGCGACCCAGGCGGCCGCAATCAATATGCCGCTTGCCAAAGCGGCGATCGCCTCGCCGTAACGCGACAGCACGGAAACGATCTGGCCTTTCTTCCTCTTTACTTCCGGCTTGTCGATAGGTTGGGCTGTATCTACCGAGTGGATCATGTTCAGCAGCTCCTTTTTCGTTGAGAATGACTATCGTTTTTATTCCCCTAAAAATGACTCATGCTGTTCCCTAATCAGGGAACAGCATGGAAGTGAGAATGATTTTCATTTTTGTATTGGCGCATCATTTTTGTGCTGGGGCAACATTTTAAAGTAATTATAAGGCTGCGATCTTAGAAAGTAAAGCGGATATTTTGCCTTCTTGCTCCCTTTGCGGGAGGCGGCGCTCAGCTTTGGTTCACGTAATTATTTTGCACCAGCGATGCCGCACCAATGACGATGGACTGCTCCTTCAAATCGGAAGCGAGGATTTTGAACCCGTCCCGGAACGGCTCCCAGACGACCTGTGCACACTGCTCCTCAATCAGAGGGACAATATCGCTGTAATTCTCCACCATGTTGCCGCTCAAAATGACGGCATCGGGGTTGTACATGCACACGATGTTGTTGATCGCAATGCCGATATACAGCGAGGTCCGCGAAATAATTTCCTTCGCCCAGCTCTCGTCGCTGCGGGCCGCTTCGAACAGCTGTCCGATATCGCCGATTTCGACAATCCGGTTCGCTTCGTGCAAAATCGCCGATTCATCGATGTACGTCTGCAGGCAGCCCCGCTTGCCGCATTCGCATAAATTGCCGTTCGGATCGAGCGTCGTATGTCCAAGCTCCCCGGCACTATTGGAGCCGCCGCGAAAAATCTCCCCGTCGATGATAAGCGAAGAGCCGACCCCGGTGCCAAGCTCGATCAACGCCGTTTTCTTGGAGCCCCGGGCGGAGCCGCACAAGTATTCGGCCAATATTTTGACCTTCAGGTCGTTGTCGATCACCGTATCGATCCCCGTCCGCTCCTTCATATGGCGGGCAAGCGGGACGTTTCTCCAACCAAGGGTCGATGAATACTGCACGACACCCCGCTCGTGATCGATAACGCCGGGCACGCCGATGCCGATGCCGATCAATTTCGAGCTTTCCAGTCCCTGCTCCTTCACCAGCCAGTTGATCGTGTCGGCAATGAGATCAATCGTGCGGCTGGCTTCCGTGTCAATGGCGGTATGCCCGACCAGAAGCTCGTACAGCAGCTTGCCGCTAAACTCCATGATGCCGAAGCGTACGATATTTTTGCCGATATCGACGCCAATGGAAAAGACGGCCTGCGGATCGATGTCGAGCATAATCGCCTTGCGCCCGACACCGCCGGACGACAGTTCCGTTTCCCGGACGAGCCCCTGCTCGCACAGTTCGCCGACAATACGCCCGACGGAGGTCGGACTGAGCTTGGTAATCTTCGTGATTTCCGCCCGCGAAATGGGCCGTTTTTCCTTGATAATATCAAGGATCATCTGCTTGTTATGCTGTCGGATGACGTCTTGATCGTGCTTCACAATTTTTTTCATACGCCGAAACCTCTTTATTCCACTCATGTTAATTAAAGTCTAGACAAGCTCTAATCCTTGGTCATTGTTAGGCATAAAAATACGGATCACCAAACTGAAAGCGGTTAAAATGAATTGGACATTTATAATTAATCCAATGGTGTTAATAATTGAATCATAGCATGGATTTTTCTTTTGTCAATATTTGTTTGTAAATCATGGAAGATGTAAAAAGGCCCTGGCCCTAAGAGATGATGCCTGCGGCCAATATTGAACGTTATCATTGGCGTTGATATAATTGATTTTTATATGAATCATAAACACGAAAAAGGAGCTATCATGACAACGTATAACTTCGATGAGATTATTGACCGCAGAGAAACCGATTCCATCAAATGGTCAAGGAAGTATTTACAAGAGAACTTCGGAGACGAAGATAGCCTTCCGATGTGGATAGCCGATATGGACTTTAAAGTTCCGCAGCCGATTATTGATGCCATGATTAAGCGGGCACAGCATGGAATTTTTGGATATGGGCATAAGAGCGATGCTTTTTTGGAGGCTGCTGTTCATTGGCAACAAAAGAGAAATGGTTGGAGCATACAGAAGGAATGGATTCTTTTTACTCCAGGAATCATACCCGCACTTAATTTTATCGTAGAAACGTTTTGCCGGCCTGGCGATAAAGTGATCCTTC
The DNA here is from genome assembly GCF_024213375.1 of Paenibacillus sp. MZ04-78.2. Lineage (GTDB taxonomy): Bacteria > Bacillota > Bacilli > Paenibacillales > NBRC-103111 > Paenibacillus_G. The sequence continues at coordinate 115,536 of NZ_JANAVJ010000004.1, forward strand.
AAAGCCCCGTCTATTACCCTTTTGCCAAGATTATCACCAATAATGGCTGTCAAATCGCAAACAATCCGCTAGTACTCACCGATGACGGGTACAAAATGAACTTTGAACAATTGGAAAAAATCGCTGAAGACTCTCGCACGAAACTCATGTTTCTTTGCAGTCCCCATAACCCGGTCGGGCGTGTATGGTCATATGACGAACTAAAACGGGTCGGTGAAATTTGTTTAAAACATAATGTGCTGGTCATTTCGGATGAAATTCATTCAGACTTAATTTACCCTCCCCATCGTCATATTCCGTTCGCCAGCATTTCTGAAGATTTTAAAATGAACTCTATCGTTTGCACTTCACCCTCGAAAACATTCAACCTGGCAGGCTTGCATATTTCCAACATCATTATTCCTAATCAAACGATTAGAGACGAGTTGAACCATAAGCTTACAGCCATTGATATTGACCCGGGAGTCTTCGCATCCGTAGCTCAAATTGCAGCTTATCATGACGGGGAAGCATGGTTGGAGCAACTACTTCGCTATCTTCAAGCAAATTTAGCGTTTATTGAGAAGTTCCTGAGGGAGCGAATGCCTAAAGTGAAGCTTATGCCGACAGAGGGGACCTATCTGGCATGGCTGGATTTTAGAGCCCTTGGCTATACGGACTCGGAGCTGCAGCAGCTCATGCAAAAAAATGCAAAAATAGCGTTGGATGACGGATATATTTTCGGTTCCGGCGGCGAAAACTTTCAACGGCTTAATTTTGCATGTCCCAGAGAGACTTTAGCAAAGGCTTTGGAGCGCATAGAAAAAAGCTTGAACGGGTAAATGCATACCGCGTATCCGGCGGTTCAGGGATTCGCATATGGGTTATCTCCAACGATGTGAATCCCTTTTTTACTACGACCGCTTAGCTTCCGTAATGTCCGTAGCTGGCTGGTTTGCTAATGAGCAAGATCGTGCCGTTTATTGCTTTCCGGGACCGCTTTTGTTTTAAAGGCCGAGAACAAATAACATCCGATGATCACCACGCAGCCCCCGATCCCTTGGTTCCACGTCATTTGTTCTCCTAAAAATATAAACGCCAAGACCGCGGTGAATACCGGATTAAAATTCAAAAACATTCCGGCTGTTGTCGCGCCTAATTTTTGAACCCCGATATTCCAAAACACGATACAAACTACGGTAGAGATTACGCCTGTATATAACATCGATTGAATAAACGAAAGGTTGATGTCGGACACGGTGAAGTCGGAGAAGTTAAACGGAAGAAGAACGATGAGTCCGAATATCCCGGAGTAAAGTGTAGACTTCATGGGCGATGTCTTGTTCATGACCCATCTGCTGCAAACGGAATAGATTCCCCACACGCATACGGAGCCCATCATCCATAAATCGCCCGTATTCAAATGAAGCGACAGAAGCAGCTCGACATTTCCTTTGGTCAGAACAAGAATCACGCCAACAAGCGAAAAAAGCATGGAAAACATTTGAAGAACGTTGATTCTTTCTTTTAGAAACAAAAAGGAACAAACGGAAATCGAAATCATATTCAATGTGGAAATTAACCCCGCATTCGTCGCGGTTGTCCGTTCCAACGCCATAAATTGAAAGAGGTTAAACAGCACAACGCCTGTAACTCCCATCAAAAACAACGGAAGAAGGGAGGCCCGTGAGGGGAATATCGTTTTTTCTTTCCGCCAGACGAGTGGGAACAGACACAACACGGCAATGATCCATCGGATGCTCGTCAAAGTCATCGGTGAAGCATGACCAACAAGCGATTTTCCAACTACAAAATTTCCTCCCCACAGCAAGCTTGTTAAAAGCAGCAGCAACACGTACTTATTCGGCATGTCATTAGCTCCTTTACATTTTCACCGTTCCAGCGAAAAATGGAAGCCATTGTGCACAATGACATTTACATCGAATTCACTAATAATCATACCATTTTTATTGATTGAAAAGCGTATCATTTTGTAAGATATAGTTAATTAAAAATAATATAAGTTAGAGATGCCATTTTATTGAATCATATTCGTTTTCCAAATTGAAACCGTCCTGTTTTCCGAATAATTGTAAAGGGAGAGAAGATTGAATGGAACATTTTGCAAGTAAAATCTTGGATGATGTCGATATTCAAATTTTGGATACGATGCAAAAAGAAGCACAGCTAAGTAATGCCGAGCTGGCAAGGCGGGTGAACTTGTCTCCGCCAGCTACGCATGCAAGGGTAAAACGGTTAGAAAGTGAAGGGTTTATCAAGCGTCAAGTTGCCATCTTAAATCAGGAGAAGCTCGGCTTCGATTTATTGTGCTTTATTTTCATGAGTACGAATATCCATCAAGCCGAACAGCTGGAAGTTCTGGAGAAGGCCTTAAGCTCCATGCCTGAAGTATTGGAGTGTCATTGTTTAACGGGCGAATATGACTATCTATTAAAGGTAACGAACAAAGACCGCAAGGAGTTGGAAAGCTTTATCCGAAAGCTGAATAAGCTCGGCATAGCGCGAATTCAAACGAGCCTGGCGTTAAGAGAAATTAAATATTCTACCGTTTTGCCTATATCGGAAAAATAAGGGATGTAACGAAAGCCGCCTCCCGGTGAAATGCCGGGGGCGGCCGCCGATTCAATACGCCTTCAAAATTTCCTGAAGCTTCAACGCCAAGCCTACACGCCCGTCCACTTTGAGCGAGCCGAGCATAAACGCCATCGTCGTATTCAAATCGTTGCGAAGCAGCTTAGCGAAATTGGACGCCGACAGCTTCAGCGTGCAGTCAGCCGGATGAGGCGTTCCTTCCAGCACTTCGACGGTGCCGGAATCGAAGCGGACCTGAAACGGCTCGTTTTCATCCAAGTCGAACTGGTACACGTAATGAAGCGACCGGATCGGCTCCGGATTCGCCTGCATCCGCTCTATCATCTCCTGTAAGCTTTCCTTGACCGTCATTTGTCGTCCTTCTCTCCTTCCTCCCAAATGATAGGGCCATACCGATCCGGTTACGGGTTCCCCCGCCATTCAACGATGCGAAACGTTCCGGTGCCGAAGGCACAGAGCTGCCCTTCTTCGTCATACACATGCCCTTGCATGGTGATCATCCGTCCCGAGCTGTGTAGGATCTCGGCGGTAACTCTCATCTCCCCCTTGGCGATCGGGGCCAAATAATGCAGATTCAGGTTCGTCGTGACGACGTTCTCGTTCGGCTTCACGGCCATGGCGACCAGCCCCATGGCGGAATCGAGCAGCGTAGCGTGAACGCCGCCGTGAGCGATGCCAATCAAATTATGATGATGCGGCTGGATGCTCAGCGATACGGACGCCCGATCCGGAGCGAACGTATCGATCCGGGCTCCGATATGTTCCCAGAACGTTCCGCGTGCCGCTTGTTCCAGGCGGTTGAGAAATGCCGATGCTTGATTGTCCATACCAGGCCCTCCCGGAAATATAATGTAAGCGTCCTAGCCGTTTTTCTTGAGCTTCTCTGCTTCTTCCTCCGCCAGCTTGTGGCGAAGCACTTTCCCGACGATCGTTTTCGGCAAGCTGTCCCGGAACTCGTACTGCTTCGGCACCTTGTACGCCGCAAGCCGCTCCTTGCACCAAGCCTTGAACACATCGGCATCGCCCTTCGCCCCCGACTTGAGCACGATATACGCTTTGACCGTTTCTCCGCGGTAGGTGTCGATGATGCCTGCGACGACCGCCTCCTCGACATCGGGATGCTCGTACAATACCTCTTCAACCTCACGCGGATAAATGTTGTAACCGCTCGCAATAATCATGTCCTTGCGCCGGTCCAAAATGTAAAAATACCCTTCCTCGTCCACTCGGCCCAAATCTCCCGTATATAGCCAGCCGTCCTTCAATACTTTCGCGGTTTCCTCCGGCTTGTTCCAGTAGCCCTTCATGACTTGCGGACCGCGGACCGTCAGCTCTCCGATTTCGCCTACCGGCAGTTCCTCGCCCGTCTCCGGGTTCACGATCCGGGCCTCCGTATCAGGGAACGGAACCCCGATGGAGCCCAGCTTCCGCTTCTCCCAAATGTTGTTGGCATGCGTCACAGGGGACGCTTCGGTCAAGCCGTACCCTTCGATCAGCTTGCCGCCCGTAATCGATTCGAACGATTCCTGCACTTCCAGCGGCAAAGAAGCCGAGCCGCTAATACAGAACTGGATGGACGACAAATCGAAACGCTTCATATTCTGATGATGAATGAGCGAAATATACATCGTCGGCGCGCCGGGAAAAATGGTCGGCCTCAGCTTGTCGATCGTTTGCAGCACTTGATTCACCTCGTAGCGGGGAAGCAAAAGCAAGGTGCCTGCCATATAGATGGACTGATTCAGCAGCACCGTCATCCCGAACACATGGAAAAAGGGCAGGACCGCCAAATACGTTTCCTTCGCAATTTGCGAACGGTACGACCAAAGCCGGCTTTGCATCGTATTCGCGATCAGATTCGTGTGCGTCAGCATGACGCCCTTCGGAATACCGGTCGTGCCGCCGGTATATTGAAGCAGCGCCAGATCGTGATCGGCATCGACCTTCTCCTCCTGAGGCGTTGCCGTCGCCTGCTCCAGCAGCTCCATAAACGCAACGACGCCGTTTCCGTAGACAACGTCGCGTTTCAGATTGTCTTTTTTGGCTTTTAACGGATAAAGCACGTTCTTGGGAAAAGGAAGATAGTCTTTGATGGAAGTAACGATCACATGCTTGATCCCGGTCAGCGGGACCACCTTCGTGACACGCTCGTACAGCAGATCGAGCGTAACGATGGCCTGGGCGCCGGAGTCCTTCATCTGGTACTCCAGCTCCCGCGGCATATACATCGGATTGGTCATGACGACGATGCCGCCCATCAGCAGCGTTCCGTAGTAGGCGATAACCGCCTGCGGGCAATTGGGCAGCATCACCGCGACCCGGTCCCCCCTGCGAACGCCCAGGTTCGCAAGGGCGTTCGCAAAGCGGTAAACGGATTGAAGCAGTTGACGGTACGATATTTTTTTGCCCAAAAAGTATAAGGCCGTATGGTTCGGATAGTCCGAAGCCGTTTGTACCAAAAAATGCGCTAAATTTTGCTTCGGGTATTCGCAGGTCGATGGTACTTCGACAGGATAATGTCTTAACCATGGCTTGTCGGACAAGTTCGACCACCCCATTTGTCAGGTTTCAAGCTTCTTAGACTACGTATTTTTCGGCTTCGATGACGCGAGAAGCGATTTCACGCTTGATCTCGATCGCATTGATCGGGGCTTTGCGGGTCAGTTTTTTCAGGATGGACAATTGGGTGCGCAGTATGTCGCCGGATTCCATCGCAGCCAGCACTTCTTTCGCCCATTCCTCAATCCGCGCGAACGATTCGTGGACGAAGATGGTCGTCATGTCGATGGCATTCAGGGCTTTTCCTTCGCCGCCTGCGGCGATCAGCTTCTTCGTACGCAGCAGCGCGCTTTCCATCGTGAAGACGAAAATCATGATGTCGGCCAAGCGGCTCAAAATTTCCTGCTCCTGGTCCAGCTTCGTTTGATATTTTTGCACCGCTTGCGCACCGACCATAAGAAATATTTTTTTCGCCATAGCCAGCAAGTGGTTCTCCTGCTCCAGCGTTCCTTCGAACGTCTGCCCCGGCACCAGAGACAGCAGCTCGGACTGCAGCCCCATCGCTTTTTGCATCAAAGGCAGCTCCCCCTTCATGGCGCGCTTGATCAGCGTTCCGGGGATCAGCAGCCGGTTAATTTCGTTCGTGCCTTCGAAAATGCGGTTAATGCGGGAATCCCGGTAAATGCGCTCGATCCGGTATTCCTGAGTAAACCCGTAGCCGCCGTGAATCTGCACGCCCTCGTCGGCCACGAAGTCCAGCGTCTCGGAGCCGAACACTTTGTTGATCGAGCATTCCAGCGCATACTCGGCGATCGCCTTGGCCGATTGCTGCCCGACGTTGGCGCTGCCATGATCGACCTCGCTCAAGCCTTCGTCGAACAAGCCTGCGGTCCGGTACACCATGCTTTCCAGCACGTACGTGCGGATGTTCATGTCGGCCAGCTTGGCTCCGATCAGCGGGAAGGACGAAATTTTGCGTCCGAACTGCGTCCGCTCGTTGGCATATTTGGCCGAAAGCTCAATCGAATCCTTGGCGGCTCCGACGCAGCCTGCGGCAAGCTTGAAGCGGCCAATGTTCAAGATGTTGAAGGCGATCAGGTGGCCCTTGCCAACCTCCCACAGCACGTTTTCTACCGGCACCTTCACATCTTCCAGAATGAGCGGGCATGTGGACGAGCCTTTGATGCCCATCTTCTTCTCTTCCGGTCCGATGCTCACGCCTTCCATCGTCCGTTCGACGATGAACGTGCTGAAGTCGGTTCCGTTTACTTTGGCGTATACGATGAACACGTCGGCAAAGCCGGCGTTCGTAATAAACTGCTTCGTCCCGTTCAAAATATAATGGCTGCCGTCCTCGGACAAGACCGCCGTCGCTTTCGCGCCCAGCGCGTCGGAGCCGGAAGAAGGCTCCGTCAGGCAATAAGCGGCGATTTTCTGGCCGGTCGCCAGCAGCGGCAAATATTTTTTCTTCTGCGCTTCGGTGCCGAAATACACGATCGGCAGCGTGCCGATTCCGACGTGCGCGCCCACGGTCAGCGCGAAGGCGGAAGCCTTGGTCAGCCGCTCGTTGATCAACGTCGAGCCGACCTTGTCAAGGCCGAGCCCGCCGTACGCTTCCGGCACGTCGGCGCCGAGCAGGCCGAGCTCCCCGGCCTTGCGCAGCATTTTCACGGACAGCTCATAACTGAGCTTCTCGATCTCTTCGTCGTGAGGAGCGACGTCGCCGGCGACGAAGTCTTCCGTCGTCTGCGCGATCATGCGATGCTCTTCCGTAAAGTCCTCCGGGGTCGCGACCCGGGTAAAATCGATATCTTCGATAATAAAGCTTCCACCGACCACTTTACTCATCATTTTGCTCATATCCGAATCTCCTTCGTTTATTGGGAATGGGTGAAAAGAATGCTGCGTGAGCGGATCATTCTTCCGATCGCTGTTGTCCCCGGATTCTTTGATTACATAACCCATTTAGTGGTTAGAATCCGGGGACAAAGGCGACCGCTGACGCTTCTCCAGAATGATTCCGCTCCCTCCGCTTTTTTCACTTGGATTTTTAACCCGCATGAACCTCGAACACGCCTGCCGCGCCCATGCCGCCACCGATGCACATGGAGACGACGCCAATGCCGCCGCCCCGACGACGCAGCTCGTGAATCAGCGTCGCGGTCAGCTTCGTGCCCGTGCATCCGAGCGGATGACCGAGCGCGATCGCGCCGCCGTTTACATTGACCTTCTCCTCGTCCAATCCGAGCTGACGAATGATGTGCATGCATTGGGACGCGAACGCCTCGTTGATTTCGAACAAATCGACGTCGCCGATCGAAAGGCCAGCCATCTGGAGCGCTTTCGGAATCGCCTCCACCGGCCCGACGCCCATAATTTCCGGGTCCACCCCGGCCAGTGCGAACGAACGGAACGTCGCGAGCGGCTTCAAGCCGAGCGCTTCCGCGCGCTCCTTGCTCATCACCACGGCTGCGGCCGCGCCGTCGCTCATTTGCGACGAGTTGCCCGCCGTTACCGTACCGCTCAGCTTGAAGGACGGCTTCAGCTTGCCCAGCACCTGGGCCGTCGTATCGGCGCGGACGCCTTCGTCCGTATCGAACGCGAACGCCTCGCTTTTGACCTTCCCGCTGTCGTCCACTTGCGTCCATTGTGTCTGCACCGGAACGATTTCGTCGCGGAATTTCCCATCGCGGATCGCAGCCGCCGCTTTTTCGTGGGATCGCGCGGAGAACCGGTCCTGATCCTCGCGGGAAATGCCGAACTGTTCGGCGACATTTTCGGCCGTATGGCCCATGCTGATATAGACCTCCGGCATCTGCTCCACGATCTTCGGATTCGGCGACAGCTTGAATCCGATCATCGGCACGTGGCTCATGCTCTCGACGCCGCCGGCGACGATCACGTCGGCCGAACCGAGCATAATCCGCTCTGCCGCGAAGGCGATCGATTGCAGGCCGGACGAGCAAAACCGGTTGATCGTGAGCGCCGGCACGGTCGCCGGAAAACCGGCATAGAGCGACATGATGCGGGCAAAGTTAAGCCCCTGCTCGCCCTCCGGCATCGCGCAGCCGATGATGACATCCTCGACATCCTCTTTCTTCAGACCAGGCGCCCGCTCCACGGCGGCTTCGAGCACGGCCTTGCCCATATCCTCCGCGCGCGTTTGGGCCAACCGGCCTTTTTTCGCTTTGCCGACCGCGGTGCGGGCAACCGATACGATTACAGCTTCTCTCATGGGTTTCACCTCTCCCGGGATTATTAATTGCGCAGCGCTTTGCCTTTGGACAGCATGTGCTGTATGCGCTGCTGCGTTTTCTGCTCGCCGCACAAGCTCAGGAACGCCTCGCGCTCCAGATCGAGCATGTACTGCTCCGTCACCAGCGAGCCTGCGGGCACATCGCCTCCGGCCAGCACGTGTGCCAGCTTATTGGCAATTTTCACATCGTGATCGCTGATATAGCCGCTCTGCCGCATCGAATAAGCGCCGAGCTGCATCACCGCTTTGCCTTCGGCTCCAGCGACGCGGATTTTTTCTTCGCGAATCGGCTCGTAGCCCGCCTTCGCCATGCGCAGAACGGACTGCTTCGCTTCGTGAATCAAGTGGTCCTGATTGATGACGACCCGGTCCGTCGGCTTGAACAGCCCCAGCTTGAACGCATCGTGGCCGCTGGCCGATACCTTCGCCGTGCCGATCGTCTCGAACGCCTGGTTCAAGTACGGCTGCAGATCAGCGTCCGGATGTGCGGTATGCTGGCTTGCCCGAAGCGCCATCTCCTTGCAGCCGCCCCCGGCCGGAATCAGACCGACACCAACCTCCACCAAGCCGAAGTACGTCTCCGCCGCAGCGACGATCTGATCCGCCGGCATGCTCGCCTCCACGCCACCGCCAAGCGCCATCCGGTGCGGCGCCGCCACGACCGGCTTTTCGAACCGTTTTACCTTGTACATCGTGTTCTGGAACAGGTGGATGATGCTGTTGATTTCATCCCATTCCTCGTCCTGCGCTTCCATGAGCAAAATCATCAGATTCGCACCCACGCAGAAGTTCCGCCCCTGGTTGGCGATAACAAGCCCGTCGTAGTTGCTTCTTACTTCATCCAGGCTTTGCTGGATCATCATCAAAATGTCCGCCCCGATCGCATTGTTCGGCGAATGGAATTCGAGGCACGCGACCCCGTCGCCAATATCGATGAGGCTGGCGCCGCTGTTGGATTTCACGACGCGGTTCTGCTCCTTCAGGCTGCGCAGCGAGATGACCTCCGGCGCCGCTTCCAGCTCCTTATACTGCGCGCCGTGCACGTAGAACGCTGCGCCGTCCTGCTTCTTATAGAACGACGTGTTGCCCTGCGCGATCCACTCCTTCACCCAGCCGGGAACGGCCGTGCCTTCCGCTTCCATTCGCTCGACCGACCGGACCAGTCCGATGGCGTCCCACGTTTCGAACGGACCGAGCTCCCAGCCGAAGCCCCATTTCATCGCTTCGTCAATTTCGCGGATCGAATCGGCGATTTCGCCAAGCTTGGCGGCCGAGTACACAAGCACCTTCTTCAAAATGTTCCACGCCAGCTCGGAATAACGGTCGCCCGCTCCGAGGAGCGCCTTCGTTTTCTCCCGCGCGCCCTTCGCAAGCTTCGCCGCTTCCAGCGAGGCGGATGCCGCTTTTTTCTGGGGTACATAGTCCATGGTCGCGAAATCGAGCGACAAAATTTCGCTGCCTTTCGGCCCTTTTTTCTTCAAATAAAAGCCTTGTCCCGACTTCTCGCCGAGCCAGCCTTTGTCCACCATGCCGCGCAGCACGGGCGATTCGGCAAACACGGCCTTCTCGGCTTCGTCCGAGACGTTCTCATATACGTTATTCGCCACATGCACGAAGGTGTCGAGTCCGACGAGATCGAGCGTGCGGAACGTCGCACTTTTCGGGCGGCCGAGCGCCGGACCCGTCACGGCGTCCACCTCTTCGACGCGGTACCCCTTCTCCTGCATTTCCTGTAGCGTAACGAGCAGCCCGTACGTGCCAATGCGGTTGGCGATGAAGTTCGGCGTATCTTTAGCCAGGACGACACCTTTGCCGAGGCGGTTCTCGCAAAATTGCTTCATGCCGCTGACGATAGCCGGGGCGGTATGCTTGCCCGGAATCACCTCAAGCAGTTTCATATAACGCGGAGGATTGAAAAAGTGCGTGCCAAGAAAATGGCGTTTGAACGCTTCGCCGCAATCGGCGGACATGGCATTGATTGAAATGCCGGACGTATTCGAGCTGACGACGGTGCCTTCTTTCCAATGCGCTTCAATCTTGCTGAGCAGTTGCTTCTTGGCGTCCAAATTTTCGACGATGACTTCAATGACCCAGTCGACGTTCGCAATTTGCGCCAAATGATCCTCCAGATTGCCCGGCGTGATGCGCTCTGCGAAAGTAGCGTCGTACAGCGGCGCGGGCTTCGTCTTTTTCAGCTTGGCTATCGCTTGAACAGCCAATCGGCTGCGCACGGCGGGATGCTCCAGCGTGAGCCCTTTGGCCGCTTCCTCTTCCGTCAGCTGCTTCGGAACGATGTCGAGCAACAGGCAGGGAATTCCAGCGTTTGCCAGATGGGCGGCAATGCCGGAGCCCATGACACCCGACCCGATGACGGCTGCTTTGCGTATCGATCTCATCATGATATTGCTTACCTCCCAATACGTTTTTGATATAGATTGCTTGAACAAACGTGTGAGTAAAAGCATTCGGCGGCGTCTTGCAGCCGGGCAGGCGAATTTCATTGCGTAACCTATCGGCACCCGCCAAGCATTCGCCTTGCGGGGACGACGGGGCCGCTCTTACGATCCGCTCACACCGACTACATCGTTCGCCGGTTGTATATGGGATTCGCCGAATACGGATTGCTCCAGTATTTCGGCGATATCTCTCGCCTTGACGCGGTCTTCCGCTTCCTTCATCTTCGTGCCGTCCTCCATCATCGTCAGACAGTACGGGCACGCGCTGCTGATAACCGTCGGGTTCGTTTCGAGCGCCTGCTCGGTCCGCGCCAGATTGACGCGTTTGCCCGACGTTTCCTCCATCCACATCATGCCGCCGCCCGCTCCGCAGCACATCCCGTTCTCGCGGGTGCGCTCCATCTCGACGAGCTCGACGCCGGGGATCGCGCGCAGCACGTTGCGGGGCTGCTCGTAAACGTTGTTGTAGCGGCCCAGGTAACACGAATCGTGATACGTGATCCGCTCGTTCACCGCATGGCGCGGCGTCAGCTTGCCCGACCGGATAAGCCGGTCCAGCAGCTCCGTATGGTGAAGCACCTCCACGCCCTCCAGCCCGAAGTCCGGGTACTCGTTTTTGAGCGTGTTGTACGTATGCGGACAAGCGGTGACGATTTTTTTGACGCCATATTTCTCGAAAACGGCGATATTTTCCGCGCACAATTGCTGGAACAGCATTTCGTTGCCAAGCCTGCGCGGCGTGTCGCCGGAATTTTTCTCCTCGTTGCCGAGAATCGCGAAGCTGACGCCAGCCTCGTGAAGCAGCCGGACAAACGCCCGCGATATTTTGCGGCTGCGCAGATCGTAAGAGCCCATCGAGCCGACGAAGAACAGGTACTCGAAATTCGGATTTTCCTTGACCGTCGGGACCGCGATGCCGTCGATTTCCCCGGTCCACTTCACCCGGTCGCTGCGGCTGAGTCCCCACGGATTGCCCTGCCGCTCGATATTTTGCATCGCGCGCTGGCCTTCATGCGGCATGCTGCCCTGCATCAGGACAAGATGCCTCCGCAGATCGATAATTTTGTCCACATGCTCGTTGCCGACCGGACATTGGTCTTCGCAGTTGCGGCATGTCGTACAGGACCAGATCTCGTCCTCTGTCATCACATCGCCGATCAGCTCGGCTTCCTCTGCCGGCTTCTCCCGTACCTTCCATGCGTTCTGCTGCCATGCCAGCGTCGGACGAATATCGGTGATCCCTTCGGTTTCCCACCGGACGCCCGGCTCGACCGCCGCCTCCATCGAATGGGCCCCCGCAGCGGAGAACGCGTATTCCGGCACCCACGGGGACTTGGACGTCACCGCCGTGCCTTTTTCCGTCAGATGATCACGCAGCTTGACGATCAGATGCATCGGCGACAGCGTCTTGCCGGTGTTCGAGGCTGGGCAAACGTTTGTGCATCGCCCGCATTCGACGCAGGCATAGAAATCGAGCATCTGCTTTTGCGTAAAATCCTCGATCTTGCCGACGCCGAACGATTCGGCTTCCTCGTCTTCCAAATCCAGCTTTTTCAGCCGACCTACCGGCTCCTTGCGGCGGAACCATATATTGATAGGCGCGGTCAATATATGAAAATGCTTCGATTGCGGCACGTAAACGAGAAATGCCAGCAGAATCAGCAGGTGGAGCCACCAGCATACATAGAACAGCACCGCCGCCGTCTGGCCGGACAGGCCTTCGAACGCCGCCGCAATCGCGGAGGAGATCGGAGCGTAGGCTGCGCTTGTATGCGAGCCAAGCCAGAGCCGCTCGAAGGCGAGCGACAGCAGCACGGACAGCATCAAGCCGAAAATAAAGAAGACGACGATGCTCGGCTTCCAGCCTTTTTTCAGGCGGGGCAGGTTCTCCACATAGCGGCGGTAGACCGCATACCCCATCGCCACGAGGATCGAGAATACCGTAATCTCCTGCAGCAGACCGAAGACGGCGTACCCGGGGAACGATACGCTTGCCCCTCCGCGCAGCCCCTTCACGATCAGATCCAGAGCGCCGAGCTGCAGGATGATGAAGCCGTAAAAAATAACAAAGTGCATGATTCCGCTTTTTTTGTCCTTCAGCAGCTTCTTCTGGCCGAATATTTCGGCCATAAACTCGCCCAGCCGCTCCTTGCCCTGCTGCCGGAAATCTACGGGCTGTCCGAGCTTCATATACGCGTAGCGGTGAGACACGGCTTTCCAAAACAGGCGGATTGCGTACGCTGTTACAGCAAGAAAGGCGAGCAGATTCAAGATGAGCCACATCATTTGTTACATCCATCCTTTCCGTCCGATTAGGTCCAAGCTGTGGCAGGCTTGTTTGAAAGCGATAACATTAGACCCCCATAAAAATCTTATGAGCAAAACACATTGACAAGCTGCAGCGTTTCTCATAAGATGAAATTGAAATGAATGAATGCTCATTCAGTTTCTGACTGAATAATATCATGGTGGTGATTGGATGGCAAGCAAAAAAATGGAGAAGCACAATTTGATACTGGATGCGGCGCTGAAAGTCATCGCCGAAAACGGCTATCATAACGCGCAGGTTTCCCGGATTGCCAAGGAAGCCGGCGTAGCAGACGGAACGATCTATTTATATTTTAAAAACAAGGAAGACATTCTTATTTCTCTCTTCCAAAAAAAATTGGGCGACCTGGTCGGTCAATTTCACAGCAGCATCAAGGAGACGGACTCCGCGGACGAGGCGCTGTGCAAAATTTGCGAGATCCACTACACGATGCTGGAGCAAAACGTCGATCTGGCGTTCGTCACCCAAATCGAGCTGCGACAAAGCTCGCTGGCGCTGCGCAAGGAAATCGGCCTTGTCGTCAAAACGTATATCGAGCTGATCGAAAAGGTGCTGCGCCAAGGTATCGAAGAAGGCATCTTCCGGGCCAACCTGGACGTCAAGCTGACGCGCCTGCTCGTATTTGGCTCCATGGACGAGGTAGTCACTTCATGGTTGATCGCCGGCCGTAAATATTCGCTCACGGCGCAGGTCGAGAAAACCGTAGAGTTTTTCATACAAGGGTTGAAGGCTTAATACGTTATATTGTCTTTATTTTGTATGGGAGGGGCATTGGACTTATGAACATTTATGTACTGATGAAGCAAACGTTCGATACGGAGGAGAAAATCGTCATCCGCGACGGCGCGGTATCCGAGGACGGGGCGAAATTCGTCATCAATCCGTACGACGAATATGCCGTAGAAGAAGCGATCCGGCTGAAGGAAGAGCATGGCGGCAATATTGTCGTCGTCTCGATCGGCCCGGAGCGCTGCGCCGAAGCGCTGCGGACCGCGCTGGCGATGGGCGCGGACGAAGCCGTGCTGATCTCGGACGAACACATCTCCGGCGACGAGTTCGCCGTGTCCAAAGTGCTTGCGGCTTACCTCGGGAAGCAATCGTACGATCTTGTGCTCGGCGGCAATTTCTCCGTCGATCACGGCGCAGGACAGGTTGCGATCCGCGTCGCCCACCTGCTGAACATCCCGCACGTCTCCTCCGTCGTGAAGCTGGAGCTGAACGGCGGCCGGGCGACGGCGCAGCGCGACGCCGAAGGGGACACCGAGACGCTGGAGGTCGCGCTGCCCGCCCTGTTCACGGCGCAGCAAGGCTTGAACGAGCCCCGCTACCCTTCCTTGCCCGGCATCATGAAAGCGAAGAAAAAGCCGTTCCAGCAGCTGACGCTGGATGACTTGGGCTTAACCGAAGCGGACATCGCCCCGAAGACGGCGCGCGATACCCTCTCGCTCCCGCCGGAGCGCAAAGCGGGACAAGTGCTGCAGGGCGATCCGCAGCAGCAAGTCGCGCAGCTCGTTCACCTGCTTCGTACGGAAGCCAAAGCGCTTTAATGCCAAAGGGAGGGAAATCGATATGAGCAAAACTTATGTGATCTTCGCGGAAATCCGGGGCGGCAAGCTCCGTCAAGTTACCTTCGAAACGATTCAAGCGGCCCGGCTGGCCAAAGACGACGGCGACCGGATCGTGGCGGCGCTTCTCGGCCACGGACTGTCCGCGTTTGCCCAGGAGCTGTCGGGCTACGGCGTCGACCAAGTCGTGTCCGTCGACCATGCGGAGCTCGCTCACTATAATCCGGAGACGTATTTCTCCGCACTGGCGGGCATTCTCGACACAGCGAATCCGCACGCCGTTCTGTTCGGCCATACCGCCATCGGCCGCGACCTGGCGCCCAAGATCGCCGCGCACTTGCAGGCGGGGCAAGTTTCCGACGTCATCGCGCTGGAAAAGACAGGTGACGGCCTTTCCTTCACGCGTCCGCTTTACGCGGGCAAAGCGTTCGAGAAGAAACGGTTTACCCAAGGCCCGATGGTCATCACGATTCGCCCGAATAACGTGCCCGCCGCCGAGGCCGTCTCCGGCTCGCAAGCGGAAATGGCGGCCACCCCCTTCTCCCCTGCTGCCGACCTGCGTTCCGTCGTAAAGGACGTGGTGCATAAAGCGTCCGGGAAAGTCGATCTGACGGAAGCGAAAATCGTTATATCCGGCGGCCGGGGCGTGAAGAGCGCCGACGGGTTCCGTACGCTTGAACCGCTGGCCGAAGCGCTGAACGCCGCTGTCGGCGCCTCCCGCGGCGCTTGCGACGCAGGCTACTGCGACTATTCGCTGCAGATCGGACAGACCGGCAAAGTCGTAACGCCGGAGGTGTATATCGCCTGCGGCATCAGCGGCGCCATCCAGCATTTGGCCGGGATGAGCCAGTCGCGCGTCATTATCGCGATTAATAAAGACCCGGAAGCGCCGATCTTCAAAATCGCCGATTACGGCATCGTCGGCGATCTGTTCGAGATCGTCCCGCTGCTTACCCAAGAGTTCAAGAAAGTGCTGGCATAATTTAAGCGTTGCTATAAATGGGCTGGTGCCGGGGCATTCCTCTCCCAGGGCGAATATCATGGACTGTGAGAAACGCCCAATTTATGGAGAGGAAGGTAGTTTAATGATCGATCATACGCTTAGAAATTTTGTGCTTGGCTCCGTCGCTCCCGTCGTTCAGTACGGTTTGAAAGAAATGACCTATACGTCCGTCGAGCATGCCATGTATGAAGTCGCCGCTATTGCTTATTTGATGGGAAGAGGTTACGATGGGCCGACCGCTCACAGTCTCGTTGAATCGTGGGAGGTGGACGAAACGTTTCCGCCTTTTCAAGGGCACGGCGCATGGGATGGCCATTATCCGCATTTGATTTAGAAAGTAAGGGAATAAAAGCAGCAAAACGGGCGGAACCATGTTCCGCCCGCGCTATAACTCCTATCCACCGGATCGCCTCTCAATCCGTCAAACGGCAAGTAAACGTCGACTTCGTCATTCGTTTCCCATCGCAGAAAATATCCACTTCGATCTTCCCGTACTTGCGGCTCATCTCCAGCACGTTCGGCACGCATTCGATCACGCTGTCGATCGGAATCGGCAGCAGAAAATAATTCGAGGAGCTGTCCACGATCAAGTCGCCTCTTTTTTGTTCCCGGATCGTGCGGATCGCGACCTGGCTCATCAGGGTCGTCAAAATGCCTTCCGACACCGTCCCGACCGGATTGGTCATTTGGGCGGTTACGGTTCCCCGGTAATAAAATTCGCCGTCCTTGTCCCGCACCTTCTCCATCCCGGACCAGATTTGATCCTCAAGGGTTTCCCCGTGCTGCGGCTGCGTTTGCAAATACTGCATCGCTTTGAGCACATCGTCCCGGCTGATCACGCCGACCATTTTTCCATCCTTGTTCACTACGGGCAGCAGTTCGATGCCTTCCCACACCATCGTATGGCTGACCGAGGCGACGGGCGCCTGATCGCTTACGGTGAGCGGGTCCAGCGTCATGAGCTGGTGAATCGGCTGTCCCGCTTCGGCTCCGACGACGTCCTTCGCCGTCACCATGCCGATCGGCTTGTTCCGTTCGTCCACGACCGGGAAGCGGGTATGTCCGGTTTCGTCCATCCAATGCCGCATGTCCGAAACGGTATCCTCAGCATGCAGCGAATAGACCCGGGCATCGGTCCGGATAATGTCGCGGACGAGCATGATTTTTTTCTTGATCAGCTGGTCGTAAATCGCGCGGTTGATCATCGTCGCCACGGTAAACGTATCGTAGCTGGTGCTGATAATCGGCAGCTCAAGCTCGTCGGCCAACTCCTTCGCCTCGTCCAGCGTCTGAAACCCGCCCGTCACGAGTATGCCGGCGCCCTGCCCCAACGCATAGAGATGCGCCTGGGTGCGGTTGCCGACAATGAGCAGATTGCCCGGCTCGATGTAGCGTTTCATCGCTTCGAGCTGCATCGCCCCGATCACGAATTTATTCAATGACTTATGCAGGCCGCCCGCGCCGCCGAGCACCTCGCCGTCCACAATGTTGACCACCTCGGCGAACGTCAGCTTGTCGATCGGCTGCGGTTCTTTTTTCTCCACCCGCACCGTGCCCGTACGATCCTTCGTGCTGACATAGCCCAACGTTTCCGCTTCCTTCATCGCGCGGTAGGCCGTTCCCTCGCTGACTTCGAGGGCCTGGGCAATTTTACGGACGGAGATGTGCGTTCCTATGCTCAATTCCTCGATATATCGAATGATCTGCTCGTGCTTGGTCAGCGTCTCTTCCTGCATCGCTTCACCCGCCTAGTTACAACGTAACAATCTTTAACAATTATACTATAAGCGGATACACAAAAATAGAGCCCCGGCTGACGGTTTCTCCATCAAGCCGCCCCTCGGCATCATAAATGGTTTCCAGCAAATATTCCTTTGCATATTGCGTATCATATAAGGGGAAGCTACCTTTGAAGTAAAAATATAATGTGGAGAGATCGACATGAACAAAAAATCGACCAAAGACGGAACTTCAGGGATTTGGATTGCTGTATTTAGTTATGGTATGCTCCTTATAGTTGTAATATCTCTTATTGTTTTGTACATCCGTACTTGAAAATGCAGCTCGATTGCATCAACATATTGCTTACATAGGTTATTTTCCCATCCTGGACTTCGGCAACGATCGTTATTCTTTCCTAATATCTTCTTTTAAAGTCGCAAATCTCGCGGCTTTTTTTAATTGTTTTATTAATCAAAGCTGCCGCTGCTTCCTTGTATACTTTTTGGAAAAGACAGGTATATTAATCGGTGGAGCTCAAGGATATCGCCAGGCAATTTGATGATCGTAAGCAAGGAGGGTTTAAGATGAATACGTTGAATTGGAGCCGCGGCTTGACGGAAATGACACTTGCTTTTCATATACTGTTCGCCACCGTTGGCGTCGGCATACCGATCTTCATCTCCATTGCCGAATGGATAGGGATCAGGAAAAAGGACCCCCATTATTCACTCATGGCGAGAAGATGGACGCGAGGCTTTGTCATTACCGTAGCCGTAGGTGTCGTTACCGGAACGTGTATCGGTCTTCAGCTCAGCCTGCTATGGCCGGAATTTATGCGATTTGCAGGCAATGTGATCAGCTTGCCGCTTTTTTTGGAAACCTTTGCGTTTTTCTTCGAAGCCATCTTTCTTGGTATCTACCTGTACACATGGAATCGGTTCCGCAATCCATACCTTCACTGGCTGCTGACCCTTCCAATCGTCATCGGCTCCTCCGCTTCAGCGTTGTTTATTACGATGGTTAACGGTTTTATGAACACGCCGCAAGGGTTTACGATTGAAAATGGCAAGCTGACGAATCTTGATCCGCTCGCGGCCATGTTGAATCCGGCGACACCTTCAAAAGTGGCCCATGTGCTGTCTTCCGCTTATTTGACCGCTGCATTTCTGTTAGGGATGATTGCCGCATTTTCCATGTTGCGGGGACGAAACAACGAATATTACAAAAAGTCCATCCGGCTTAATATGATGACCGGTCTTATTCTTGCGGCAGCTACGATCTGGATAGGAGATGCTTCTGCCAAATTTTTGGCCGAAAAGCAGCCTGAAAAACTTGCCGCGGCGGAATGGCATTTCGAAACAAGCCGTCGTGCTTCACTTGTGATCGGCGGTCAACTGAATCCGGTCACGAACGAGATCATGGGAGCGATAAAAATTCCTTGGGCGCTCAGCCTTCTCGCGACTAATGATCCAAACGGAACGGTGGTCGGCTTAAACGATTTTCCGGAAGACGAGTGGCCCCCGCTCTATGTGCATTATTTGTTTGATGCCATGGTAGGCATCGGCTTTTACTTGCTGGCCGTTCCCGTCATCTTCCTCGTCATGACCCGAATGAAACGACGGAATGCTTATAACCGCTGGATGCTTTGGGCAATTTTTGCCGGGGGGCCCTTCTCCTTGCTCGCCATCGAGCTTGGTTGGTTTTACGCGGAAGTTGGCAGACAACCGTGGATTTTAAGGGGATACATGCGTGTGTCCGATGCGGTGACAACGAACCCTCATGTCGGAATCACCTTTTGGCTGTTCGCCGCTTTGTACCTCCTGCTAGGCATAGTTTGCCTGCTCGTGCTCAGCCGATTGTTCCGCAATAAACCGGCTGAGTACGAGCTGGAGGAACGGCGAATTATTTTGTAGGAGGGCATCAACATGCAACTGGAGCAAATTGGAATTACGGTTCTGTGGATATTCCTTTACGGTTACTTGATTGTTGCGTCCATCGATTTCGGCGCCGGGTTTTACGCTTATTACGGCAAGGTCATCGGAATTGAAAACATTATTGGGCCCGTCATTTCCAGATATTTATCGCCGGTGTGGGAAGTGACGAATGTTTTCCTCGTCTTCTTTTTCGTCGGCATTGTCGGCTTTTTTCCAGAGACGGCCTACTATTACGGAACCGCCTTGCTGCTTCCTGGAAGCATAGCGCTTATCCTGCTCGCCGTACGGGGATCTTTCTATGCATTTGCCAATTATGGCGCAAAGAAAAATAATGTTTATTTGCTTGCCTACGGGTCGACGGGGCTGCTTATACCAGCCGCTTTATCGACCGTATTTACCATTTCGGAAGGAGGCTTTTTGTCCGTCAGCGGAAACACCGTTACGCTGCTGATGGAGGAGTTGTTCTTTAGCACCTATTCCTGGGCTGTCGTCCTTCTTGCCGTTTCAAGTGTTCTATTTATCAGTTCAGCTTTCTTGACATATTACGCTGATCACGCGGAAGATAAAAGGGCGCTTGAATGGCTTCGCTATTTTGCCTTATGGGGAGGCATACCGACGATTATTTCCAGTCTCTTTGTCTTTATCGCCCTTCGCAACCATAATCCGGAGCATTTCCAAAATGCGCTTAAGGTATGGTGGATGTTCGGTTTGTCCTTTGGAAGCTATGTGACCTCCATCTGGCTCATTTGGCGTCGGAAAAACTACGGTACGGCTTTTGTGATGGTGATGCTGCAGTTTGCATTTGCATTTTTCGGCTATGGGATTTCGCATCTTCCTTATTTGCTTTACCCGTATTTAACGCTTTCAAGCAGTGTCACGAATCCAGCCATGGGACGAGCGTTAGTCGTCTCGTTCGTTGCAGGACTCGTGCTTTTGGTTCCGGCGCTTGTGCTGCTGCTCAGACTGTTTTTGTTCAGTGCCAAGTACGTGAAGGGGGAAACGTCATGAATGTCTTTGAACGGCAGGAAAAATGGCTGGTGCGGCTTTGTTTCGGAATCGCGGCCTTGATATTGTTATCCGCAATACGTTATATGCTGAGGTTATATGATGAGCTAAGTTTTTCTTGACCCTCCCCTTAGAGGAGTCTGCACAAAGCAGCTCCCTTCCGCGCAGGAAAGGAGCTGCTTTGTGCGAGTCGATACGGCCCGCTACTCTTGAATTGCCGAGTTGTACATGCTCAGAAAGATGGGCGACAGCGGATAAAATACCGTTTCCGAACATTTATAGCACTCCGTGTGATGGCAGTCCGCCATCTCCTCTACCGTTTCGCCGCAGCGGCTGCAGCATTTGACCGGAAGCTGCTCATAAAACTTCGTCGATGATTGAAGCATATTCCTTCTCCTCCATTCTTATAAATGCGCGTAGCTTGGGATGGTCAAAAAGTCCTCGAACGTCGTGGACGTCGTCATATCGCTAAACAGCGTCTTCGCCAGCATGTATTGTCCTTGCTCGAACCGGTCGGCGCCAACGCGCTCCCGAATCGCCCGCAGCTCTTCTTCAAGCAGCTCTCGGAACAGATCGGCCGTTACTTTGCGCCCGTCCTCCAGAATGCCCTTCGGATGATGAATCCACTGCCACAGCTGCGCCCGCGAAATTTCCGCGGTGGCTACGTCCTCCATCAGGTTGCGGATCGGCACCGCGCCGTAACCCCGCAGCCACGCTTCCAAATAGTGAAGTCCGACATGAATGTTCGTGCGAACGCCGCTTTCCGTAATCGGCCCCTGCGGAACTTCGAGCAAGTCGGCGGCGGTCACTTCGATGTCCGTCAACTGCCGGTCGATCTGATTGGACGCCGGCATCAGGCGGTCGAACACTTCCCGGGCGACCGGCACAAGGCCCGGATGGGCGACCCAGGTTCCGTCATGCCCTTGCGTCGCTTCGCGCGTCTTATCCGCACGGACCTTCCGCATGGCTTCCTCGTTGGCTTCGGGATCGTCCTTGATCGGAATTTGCGCGGCCATACCGCCGATGCAGGGCGCTCCCCGCTTGTGACACGTCTGGATCGCCAGCAGCGAATACGCCCGCATGAACGGCGATTCCATCGTCACCAAGCCGCGGTCCGGCAAAATGACATGCTCCTGGTTTCTGAGCTTTTTGATGTAGCTGAAAATATAGTCCCAGCGTCCGCAATTGAGGCCTGCGCTGTGCTCCCGCAGCTCATACAAAATTTCGTCCATTTCAAAAGCCGCCAGAATCGTCTCGATCAGCACCGTCGCTTTGATCGTACCTGCGGGGATGCCCAGCTTCTGCTCGGCAAAGGTGAAGACATCGTTCCACAATCTCGCTTCCAGATGGCTTTCCAGCTTCGGCAAGTAGAAATACGGGGCGCTCCCCCGATCCAGCAGTTCCTGCGCGTTGTGGAAGAAGAACAGGCCGAAATCGAATAATCCCGCCGACATCGGACGCTGATCGACCCATACGTGCTTTTCTTCCAGATGCCAGCCCCTGGGGCGGACCTTCAGCACAGCCGTCTGTTCGTTCAACGCATATGTCTTGCCTTCCGGGGACTCGTAGCGGATCGTTCGCCGCACGGCGTCCCGCATGTTGATTTGTCCTTCGATGCAATTGCTCCACTGCGGCGAATTCGCATCTTCAAAATCCGCCATATACAGCTTCGCGCCGGAATTCAGCGCGTTAATGACCATTTTTCGGTCGCCGGCAGGCCCGGTGATCTCGACTCTCCGGTCGGACAGATCGGACGGGATCGGCGCAATGCGCCAATCCCCTCTGCGAACGTCCTCCGTCTCCTTCAAAAAATCGGGCAGCTCCCCCGCATCGATCCTCTCCTGCCGCTCTTCCCGCTGTTTCAGCAAGGAGAGACGCCGATGACCGAATTTCTTCTCCAGTTCCGCTACAAATGCCAGCGCGTCGGGGGTCAAGATTTCAAAATAAGCCGGGTTATGCATTCGGCCCTTCAGCAGCACGCCTTGTGAAGCCGCATGATACGTCATCGCCTTGGCCTCCTTAGCCCGCAAACTGTTCCGCTTCGGTGGAATCCTTGAGCGCCGTCGTCACGGAATCGCCTCCGGTCAGGACAAGCGACACTTCATCGAAGTAGCCGGTTCCGACCTCGCGCTGGTGCCGGGTCGCTTCGTAGCCGTGACGCTCGCTGGCGAACTCGGACTGCTGCAGCTCCGAGTAGGCGGCCATTCCCCGGTCGCGGTACCCTCTGGCCAATTCGAACATGCTGTGGTTCAACGAATGGAACCCGGCCAGCGTCACAAATTGGAATTTGTAGCCCATTTTCCCCAATTCCTGCTGGAACGCCGCAATCGTCGCATCGTCCAGCTTCCGCTTCCAGTTGAACGAAGGCGAGCAGTTGTACGCCAGCAGCTTGCCGGGGTACTTCGCGTGGATCGCTTCCGCAAACCGTCGCGCTTCCTCCAGATTCGGCTCGGCCGTTTCGCACCAGACCATATCGGCATAAGGAGCGTACGCGAGACCGCGGGAAATGGCTTGGTCCAGCCCGTCGTTGACATAATAGAAGCCTTCCGGCGAACGCTCGCCTGTCAGGAACGGCTTGTCGTTATCGTCGATATCGCTGGTCAGCAGCTTGGCCGCATTCGCATCCGTTCTGGCGATGATCATCGTATCGACGCCCGCGACGTCGGCGGCAAGTCTGGCGGCGATCAGATGGCGGACCGCCTGCCGGGTAGGCAGCAGCACCTTGCCGCCCATATGTCCGCATTTCTTCTCCGAGGAGAGCTGATCCTCGAAGTGAACGGCCGCCGCCCCCGCTTCGATCATCGCTTTCATTAATTCGAAGACGTTGAGCGGTCCGCCGAAGCCCGCTTCGGCGTCGGCTACGATCGGCAGGAAAAAGTCGATGTTCTCTTTCCCCTCCGCATGCTGAATCTGATCCGCTCTTTGCAGCGTCTGATTGATCCGCTTAACTACGGCAGGTACGCTGTTCGCGGGGTACAAGCTTTGGTCGGGATACATCTGGCCGCTCAGGTTGGCGTCCGCCGCCACCTGCCAGCCGCTCAGATAAATGGCCTTCAGTCCGGCCTTCGCCTGCTGAAGAGCTTGATTGCCTGTCAGCGCGCCCAGGGCATGAACGTAATCCTCCGTATGAACCAGCTTCCACAGCTTCTCCGCTCCCCGCTGTGCCAGCGTGTGCTCGATCAGTACCGAGCCCCGCAAGCGAAGCACGTCTTCCGGACTGTACGGGCGGTGTACCCCCTCATACCTTTTGGAACTCCATTTTTGCCGAAGCTGTTCCGATTGCGCTTTACGATTAGTGGTTGTCATCCCTTTTGCCCTCCTGAAATTGGTTATGAGTCATATGAGTGATTACGATATAAGCGATTGGAAATCGATGCGGACTATTCGTGACTTTCTACGTAGCCGTTGCCGCAGCACCAGAAGCAGATGGTAACCTTCGTGCCGAAAGCGTCCCGGTATTCCGGGGTTTGCTTTTCGTCGTTCTTGGATACGCCGCCGGAATGAAAGTTAGGGGATTCAATTTCGCCATGACCGTGACATATCGGACAATTCATGTGAATTACCTCCATTTGTTTTTATTATAGTACAGTGTTTTTGTTCGATGAGGTTATTATATAACAACATTCCAAACTGTTCAATACTGTTTTTTAAATTTTTTATCTGTTTTATAACAGTATATGCAAAACAGGCTTTGCTGCATGCCCCAAACCCGCGATAAAACGCGAAAAAAACGGCTCCTCCCTGTCGGGAAAAGCCGCTTTCGCGGACGTGTATTATTGAACCTATGTTACTCCGACGAGGTGCGCGCCCGCTCCGAACCGGAATCGCCCGCTTCCCCGGCGAGGCTGTCCATCACCTGCTCCACGAATTCGCTGATTCCATCGGTCGCTGCCATATCCTCCTGTCCCGGAGGCGTCGTAATGCTGTTATTCGTAAAATGTTCGTAATACCCTTCTTGTTCTTCTTCCCGGTTCATCGCCAAACCTCCACCTGCCAAGATGAAGATAGGGTTGACGCCCGCCGCGAAAATTATTCACTTTTGCACTGGCGGTATAAGTAGAGCACTGCAGTGTTCTTGCCGCCTCGACATACGCAGTGAAGATAACCTGGAGTTGGCCGAAGGCATCAAAATTTTTAATCGCGATGCTGCGAATAAAATATTTTCGGACATTCGAAAGGAAATACTCTGTTTGTAGCGAATAGTTTTGTAGCGAACTATTTTTTCTTCAAGCATCGACACAACCGCATAACGAAATCGATAAGGTGCCTTTGCGCAGAGCAAAGGGTAACAGGGAATCGGGTGCAAATCCCGAGCGGTCCCGCCACTGTATTCGGGGAGTTTTCTTTCCATGACGTCACTCGATTCACCGTCGGGGAAGGCGAAAGAACACGACGATCCGAGAGCCAGGAGACCTACCTTATGGATGCACCCAAAACCCTTCGCGGAAAGGAGAGGTGTACGAACATAGCCGAACAATGACCTGCGCGCATTGTCGTTTATCGGCGTGCGTACCCAAGACCCATCCTACAGGATCGGTCTTTTTTTGATTTACTTCATACGTTCAGGAGGAAGGATTATGAACAAGAAAAAGACGATCGGCACCCTGCTTTTGGTAAGCGGTTTAACGCTGTATTTGTCGTTGAACGCGCCTGAGTCCGCTTACGCCATGCATATTATGGAAGGATTTCTGCCGTTCGGCTGGGCCGTTTTCTGGTGGGCCGCCTTTCTGCCCTTCTTCATTCTCGGGCTGCGGGCGCTCCGGAAAATAACGAAGGAAACGCCGGAGCTGAAAATGATGCTCGGTCTGGCCGCCGCCTTTACCTTCGTGCTGTCGGCGCTGAAAATTCCGTCCGTGACGGGAAGCAGCTCGCATCCGACGGGCACGGGGCTCGGAGCGGTCATGTTCGGTCCGCTGCCGATGAGCGTGCTGGGCTCCATCGTGCTGTTGTTTCAGTCACTGCTGCTTGCCCACGGCGGGCTGACGACCCTCGGGGCCAACGCGTTCTCCATGGCCGTCGCGGGTCCGTTCATAGGTTACATGGTGTTCAAGGGAATGATGAAGTCGACCGGCAAGCAGAAACTGTCCATCTTCACGGCGGCGGCGCTCGCCGACCTGTCCACTTATATCGTAACGTCGCTTCAGCTGGCGCTCGCTTTTCCCGCCGAGCAAGGCGGCGTGGCGGCCTCGCTGCTCAAATTCGGCGGCATCTTCGCTGTAACGCAAATTCCGCTGGCGATCAGCGAAGGGCTGCTGACCGTATTAATCTGGAACTGGCTGCAGGCCTACAGCTCGGAAGAGCTGTCGCTGCTGCAGCGCAAAATGAAAGGAGCGCGCGAGCTGTGAAAACCGGAACCAAAAACATCCTGCTGCTTGCCGGCGTCATCCTGCTGGCCGTGCTGCCTCTGCTCTTCGTGAATGCGGAGTTCGGCGGTGCGGACGGCGTCGCCGAAGAAATGATCAAGACGATCCAGCCGTCCTACGAGCCCTGGTTCTCATCGCTGCTGAAGCCGCCGCCTGAAACCGAAAGCATGCTGTTCGCGCTGCAGGCCGCCGTCGGAGCCGGATTTATCGGGTACGTGATCGGCCTGTTCCGGGGTAAGGCGTCCAAGTCGAAACCGCAATGATCCAGCTGGTCGATTCGCTTTCTTACAGCAACCGGCTGCGCGGCATGTCCCCGATGTGGAAATGCGGCTTCGCGGCCGCGCTGTTCATGCTGTCGTACGGGTCGCATCCTCCCGTCCAAGCGGCAATCTTTGCTTGGATGATCGTGTGGGTCGTCCGGTATGCCCGAATTCCGCTGAAAGTTCATCTGGTTATGCTCGGAACGGCCTGCTTGTTTTTTATCGCCAGCCTGCCTGCCCTGCTCTTCGAGATCCAGCCGGGAAGCGCCGCCGCTCCCGGCTCCTCTGTGTTCGTTCTGTGGTCCCGGCCGTACGGGTCAGTCTACGTCACAGAGACAGGGCTGCATACGGCTGCGGCATTGTTCATGCGGGCGGCGGCCTGCTTGTCGGCCGTGTCGTTCGTCATGTTCACGACCCCGGTGGCCGAGCTGTTTCAAGTGATGAAACGGCTGCGGGTTCCGGCTCTGGCGCTTGAGCTTATGCTGATCACCTACCGCTTCCTGTTTATTTTGACGGAGACGGCGCATGATCTGTATACCGCGCAGCGTGCCCGCGGAGGCCACAACGGCTTTCGTGGCAGGCTGAACGACACGGCGCTGCTGATCGTCCGGCTGTTCGCCAAGACGATGCACCGCTACAAAGGATTATCGCACGGTCTCGTCTCCAGAGGATTTACCGAGGAAATCCGCCTTGCCCCTTACCGGGCCGGCGCGGTTCCCGTCCGATACCGCCTCGAAAGCGGTATCGGCGTCACGATCTTATTGCTGCTGGAGTGTTGGCTCCGCTGGAGGGGAATCGTATGAAACCGATGTTAGAAGCGCTGGACCTCCGGTACAGCTATCCCGGCACTGGGGAGGAAGCACTGCGAAGCTTGACCTTAACGATACCGCAAGGAAAAAAGACGGCGATCTGTGGCCATAACGGGTCCGGCAAATCGACCTTTTTCCTGCATGCGATCGGCATCCACCGCCCCGCTTCGGGACAGCTGAAGCTGAAGGGCGCGCCTCTATCGTACCGTCGCGACGATCTGCTGCAGCTTCGCCAGCAGGTTGGTCTTGTATTCCAGGACCCGGAGCAGCAGCTGATTTTGAATACGCCATACGAAGACGTCTCCTACGGTTTGCGCAATGCCCGACTGCCGGAGGACGAGATTGCCGTCCGCACGGAGCGGATGCTGCTCTCCATGGGGCTGAAGCCTCTCGCCGACACCCCGCTCCACCAGCTGAGTCTGGGGCAAAAGAAGCGCGTCGCGCTGGCGGGCGTGCTCGTGCTGGAGCCCGAGCTGCTGCTGCTGGACGAGCCGACGGCTTACCTCGACCGCTTGTCCGAGCGGCAGCTGCTGGAGGAGTTGGACCTTGCCCAAGAGCAGGGAATTACGGTAGCGATGGCGACCCACGACATGAATCTCGCCTACGCTTGGGCGGATTGGGTGCTGGTCATGGACCAAGGCGCATGCTGCATGGCGGGACCGCCGCACGAAGTGTTCGCCGACGAAGCTAAGCTGCGCCGCCTCGGACTGGAGCCGCCTATGCTGCTGGAGCTTTGGCTAGCGCTCCCGGCCGCCGTCCGCAAAAGCCATGCCCCGCCTCGCAGCGTCGAAGCGATGAAAGCTTTTTTGCAAACAGGCTATGGGACAGCAGACGCTCTTTAGCGGCAAACCAAGCGGCCCCGTCGTTGCCGGAAATATCGCCGCTTAAAAATAACACTTGTATCATCAATCGGTTTAGTTGTATATTGATACAGAATCACAAGTGAATATCGTGGGAACAGGTGCTCCCCTACGTTCGCGTATCGGAGCTTAAAAGGGAAGCCGGTGAAATACCGGCGCGGTCCCGCCACTGTAACGGAGGAGTCTTACGCCATACTTAGCCACTGATCTTCGGATTGGGAAGGCCGGCGCAAGACCACGATTCCGGAGCCAGGAGACCTGCCTGTTCTGACAGCACTGCTTTACCTACGGGAGATAGGGAGGTGTTAAAGATGGCAGCCGCCGTGGGTATGATACGAGGGACATCTTTATCCTTTTTCGCTATAGGGTAAAGATGCCTTTTTTTGCATGTTCATAATTAAAATTGAAGTCAAAAAAACTTGAGGAGGATTTTCAGCATGAGTCGGATCATAAGCAGCAATATCGGGTACCCGCGCATTGGCGCGAAACGGGAATGGAAAAAGCTTCTGGAATCGTTCTGGGCGGGCAAATTGCCGGAGGAGCAGTTCGTAAGCGGGCTGGAAACGCTCCGCTTGGCGCATCTCAAGGTTCAGCAGGAAAAAGGAATCGGGCTGATTCCGGTAGGCGATTTTTCGCTATACGACCATATGCTTGATACGGCGACGATGTTCGGGCTCGTTCCGGAGCGTTTTGCTTACGACGGAGGGCCTGTTCCGCTTCAAACCTATTATGCCATGGCCCGCGGAACCCAAGGCGCTCCGGCGTGCGAGATGACCAAATGGTTCAATACGAACTATCACTACATCGTGCCCGAATTGAACGGTCTGACCCCGGTACTGACGGTGAACAAGCCGCTGGAGGCTTACCGCGAAGCGAAGCGTACGCTCGGCATCGACGGGAAGCCGGTCCTGATCGGACCATATACGTTCCTGAAGCTGTCCAAAGGGTATGCGCCGGAGCAGCTGGACGCCTTGATCGAATTGTTCCTGCCGCTGTATAAACAAATTTTGGTCGAGCTGGAGCAGGAAGGCGCGGCATGGGTGCAGATCGACGAGCCGATTCTGGTTACGTCTTTATCCGAGACCGATATGGAGCGAATTGCAGACATTTATACGCAGCTGCACGCAGCCGCTCCCGGACTGAAGCTGATGCTGCAAACGTACTTCGATTCGGTCGAGCACTACGAGCGGACGGTTGCCCTGCCGGTGCAAGGCATCGGACTCGATTTCGTCCACGGGGCGGACCGGAATATCGCCGCCCTGCGGGCGCATGGATTCCCGGCCGACAAAGCGCTGGGCGTCGGATTGATCGACGGACGCAACGTATGGCTGGCCGACCTCGAAGCTAAACTGCAACTGCTGGATGAGGTGTCCGCTCTCGTTCCGTCGGGGACGTTGATCGTGCAGCCTTCCTGCAACTTGCTGCACGTCCCGGTGACGACCCGGACGGAAGAGCAGGCGAACGCCGACCTGCTGCCCTTCCTGGCCTTCGCCGACGAGAAGCTGGACGAAGTCGTGCTGCTGAGCAAGGCGGCGGCCGGAGATCGAACGGACACCGTACGGTCCGAGCTGGAAGCAAGCGCACGGCTCGTTCGGGAGCTGAACGCGTCTTCGTTCCGCAACCGAGCAACCGTCCGTGCGGCTACCCGGCATATTGCCGGGGGACCTTCGGCCAGACAGAGCCCTTATTCCGTGCGCCATATTCTCCAGCAAAATAAATTCCAGCTCCCGCTTCTGCCGACAACGACGATCGGCAGCTTCCCGCAGACGCCGGAAGTGAGGCAAGCGCGCAAACGCTGGAGAACCGGGGAATGGAACGAAGCGCAGTACCGGACCTTCGTTCAGGAGCAAATTCAAACCTGGATCAAGATTCAGGAAGAGCTTGGTTTGGATGTGCTGGTGCACGGTGAATTCGAAAGGACGGACATGGTGGAGTTTTTCGGCGAGAAGCTGGACGGCTTCCTGTTCACCCGGAACGGCTGGGTTCAATCGTACGGCTCCCGCTGCGTCAAGCCGCCGGTCATCTACGGCGACGTCGAATTCGTCCAGCCGATGACGGTGGAGGAAACGGTCTATGCGCAGTCGCTGACGAGCAAGCCGGTCAAGGGCATGCTTACCGGCCCGGTCACCATCCTGAACTGGTCGTTCGTCCGTGACGATATTTCCCGGGAGCAAGTCTCCTACCAGATCGCCTTGGCGCTTCGCCAGGAGGTGGAGGCGCTGGAAACCGCGGGCATCGGCATGATCCAGATCGACGAGCCTGCGCTGCGCGAAGGCTTGCCGTTGAAACAGCAGGATTGGCAGCATTACCTGGACTGGTCAGTTCATGCCTTCCGCTTGACTTCCGCCGCCGTGAAGGATACGACGCAAATTCACACGCATATGTGCTACTGCGAGTTTCATGACATTATCGACGCGATCCGCGCTCTCGATGCGGACGTCATTTCCATCGAAACGTCGCGCAGCCACGGCGAGCTGATGCAGAGCTTCGACGAGCAAACGTACGATCAGGGCATCGGTCTGGGCGTGTACGACATTCACAGCCCAAGGGTGCCGGCCGTTGACGAGATGGCCCGCACGATCGAACGCGCACTATCCGTTTTGGAGCCGGAGCTGTTCTGGATCAACCCGGATTGCGGGCTCAAGACGAGAGGCGTCGAAGAAACGGTCGCTTCCCTGCGCAACATGGTCGCTGCCGCCGAACAGTTCAGAGCGCGCTGCGCCAAAGCGTAACGAACTATAGCCGGAGATATGGGCTACGATGCCCGATCTCCGGCTTTATTCATTTGCGAAAGCAAGCTCCCTACCCCTTGATCCAGCCCTTCTCATAGGCATAGCGCATCAATTGCACCCGGTTGTCCAAATGCAGCTTATGCAAAATATTTTTCAGATGGTTTTTCACCGTATGCTCGGAGATGGATAAAATTTCCGAAATTTCCCGATTGGAGCTCCCTTTGGCCACGCACTCCAATATTTCCTTTTCCCGGCGGGTGAGCGGCGAATGATCCGGAATGCTCTGCCTGACGGAGGAAAACTCCTGAAGCAGACGTACGGCGATCTCCCGGGACATCGGGGCTTCGTCGATGGCGACCGCCCGCAAATATTCGTGCCACGAAGCGGGATGAAGGTTTTTCAGCAAATAGCCCTGCGCCCCTTTCTTCAGCGCCTCGAACAAATGCGTAATATCGTCCGATACCGTAACCATGACAATTTTGACATACGGGAACCGTTCTTTAATCAGCTTGGTCGCTTCCAGACCGTCCAGTTCGGGCATGCGGATGTCCATCAGAATGACATCGGGCATCCACTGCTCCGCCAGCAGCACCGCTTCTTTGCCGTTCGTCGCCTCGCAGATGATCTCGAACTCCGGGTCCGCTTGAATAATTTCCCGCATCGCCTGGCGCGCATGCGCATGGTCGTCGGCCAGCATAATTCGAATCGGTTGACTCATGGAAATCCCCCTCTCTTCCTTCCGGCGGCGATCGCTGCGCTCCTTCTCGCCGTCCGGATCAACGATCGTACTCCGGTCATTCCATCTAACCATACCCGCCCGCAGCTCCCCATGACCCAGTCGGGCTATTTCCCGCCGGACGATCGACAATTTCGTGACAAATCCTCGGATGAAGCGCTTTAGTCTGACTCCAAAGTGCTATATACAAGCCGGAAACGAAAGTGCTAGGATTATCGTGGAAATGAAAGGAGGAGCATGTATGCATCGATGGATGATGGTGTCCCTGTGCGGAATTGCCTGCGTTCTGGGCATGGGGTTTTTGTTCTCTGAGGTGCAGCGGCATTCCAGCGAGGTCAAGCAAGAGGCGGCCGCTCCGGCCCTTCCCGATGCTCCGCTTAACGCCCAAGCCGCCGAAGCCATCTACAAGCAGTCCTGTATCGCCTGTCACGGCAACGACCTGGAAGGCAAAATGGGACCGAATCTTCAGAAGATCGGCGAGAAGCTGTCGGCCGAGCAGTTGTACAAAGTGGTCCAGAACGGACGCGGAGGCATGCCAGCGTTCAAGAGCAGCTTGAAGGACGAGGAGATTGCCAACGTCGCCCGCTGGCTCGCCGAAAAGAAATAACGCGCGTGGAATAGGCGAAATGAATGCAAAAAGAACAACGAAACCGGAGGTTGAACGTTAACGGATGAAGCCATGGATGCAAAAGAACGGATTTAAATTGACGGTCGCCCTCCTGCTGGCTGCCCTTGCCATCTCGCTATTTACCTGGTTCAACCAAGGGCCGACCCTGCCGGTGTTGAAGCAGGCGCCGAACTTTGAGCTGAGCGGGCTGGATGGCGGGAAGGTTTCTTTAAACGATTCGAACGGCAAAGTGCGTCTGGTCGAGTTCCTGTTCACCAATTGCCCGGACGTGTGTCCGGCCACGACGTACAACATGGTCAAGCTGCAGAACGAATTAAAGAAAGACGGCATCTGGGGAAATAAGGTCCATTTTGTATCGGTCACTTTCGATCCCGAGCGCGATACGCCTCAAGTGTTCAAAACGTACGGAGACAAAATGGGAATGGATTACAGCGGGTGGACGCTGCTGACCGGGACGGAGAAAGAAACGGCGGCCGTCGCGAAAGATTTTGGCGTGACGGTGCAAAAGATGAAGGACGGCGGGTTCGTGCATACGATGACCTCGTTGTTCCTGGTCGACCAGCAAGGACAAATCCGCAAAATTTATACGATGGGCGAAGAGATGGACAACGACGAGATTCTAAAAATGATCCGGCAAATCGCCGGATCAAAATAACGTTTACCGCGTCGGCTCAAGCAGGGGATCGGGAAGGTCCTCTGCTTTGTCTTTTTCTCTCCGGTACCACTGGAAAAATACGAGGCCAAGCAGGCAGCCGTACGAAATTTCCTGCATAATCTTCATGATCACGCCCCCCAGCTGCTGGTCGGACAGCGGCGTAAGCCACGGACTGGAAAACGTCACCGGCTCCACCGGAATCGCATAGAACGGCATGCAAAGCATTTTCGTACCAGCGATGTAAGTCTCGTACATCGGCGCTTTGGCAAAGATGATGAGCGCGCACGCCGGCGTCAGCAAAATGCCGTTCAAGAAGATGTACCCCATTTTTTTCAGCTCGCTCATCGCATAGAGCGCCCCGACCGGACTGAACACAGACCACCATAAAGCGAACGCCGAGAAGAACAGCAGCAGATGCAGCGCATTATGAAGCGCAAAATTGGACATCGCGGCATCGAAAATCATCGGGATGTGATAGAAAGAAAAAGCGCCGTTGAACAAAAACATCGCAAAGATCGGATTACCGAAAACAAGGATCACCCACCGGCTCCACCGATTGTCGCTAAGAGCTCGGAAAAAACATTCCGGCATCCCCCGAAGCAGCAGCGGCGGAACGATCAGGTACATCACGGACTGCTGAAGCATATGGAGGCTGAACCAGAAGTGCCCGCCCAGATTCAGCGGTCCTCCGAGCGCAAAGTACAGCAAGATCAGCCCGATAAAAAAGCTCGCCGTCTGCTGTCCGGTCACCGTGCTGCCCTTGTAGCGCATGTAAAATACGGCCGCCAGCGCAACCGTCAGAAACATCTCCGGCCCCCACACCGCCCGGAATCCGTACGTTTCCATCATCAATAGAAAGTCCAAGCTCAAAGCCTCCTTTACTTCTTCGTTTCCAAGCATCCCCTCCATTTTACCTAATTTCGGTCCCGGTTCCTATGACACGAAAGTGCCATCTCGTTGTCACAAAGGAGACAAGCTTTGTTCACCGGACCGACGACGAAATGACTCATTCGAGGCATGTCTCCCGGCCCGCCTAAGGCTACAATAAGAAGCGTGAAGGAGGAGCTGTCATGACATTAGCTTACAAGATGCTCATCGCTGACGACGAGGACCGGATCCGCCGCATATTGAACCTGTATTTGAATAAAGACGGCGCCGCCGTGGACGAAACCGGAGACGGGGCGCAGGCGCTGCAAATGGCTTTAGATCGCGACTACGATATTTTGCTGCTCGATTGGATGATGCCGGGTTTGAGCGGCCCCGAGATTTGCCGGCTGCTGAAACGAGTCAAGACGACGCCGGTGATTCTGCTCACGGCCAAAGGGGACGAGAGCGACCGCCTCCTCGGCTTCGAATCCGGCGCCGACGATTATGTCGTGAAGCCGTTCAGTCCGCGCGAGCTGATCTGCCGCATACATGCCATTCTGAATCGCACCGCTCCGGGAAGGCTCCGGCTGGAGAACAAATCGCGCCACGACATCGTGCTGCCGCATTTGGTCATCGAGCACCAAGCCCGGCGTGTGATGATCGACGGTCACGAGATCACGCTGACTTTGAAAGAGTACGAATTGCTGCGTTATTTTGCATTGAACGAGAACAAGACGCTGACTCGTGAAGAGCTGCTTAAGGACGTATGGAAGTACGAGGTGATCATCGATTTTCGGACGGTGGATTCCCATATCCGGCGCATCCGGGAAAAAATGCAGGCCGTCTCGCCGTCTGCCGCCTCGATGCTTCGCACGGTCTGGGGCATAGGCTACCGTTTGGATGTGCCCGCTTCGTTCGCCATGAACAAGCAAAAAACCGTTATCGACAGATAATGATAACGGTTTTTTCCTGCTAAGCTTTGAAGTTCGTGTCCTCGGCCCGCGCTCCGATGGGCCTCGTGGCATGACTCAATAATCCGGCGGCCACAACGCCGATCAGCACAATAATTAAGGCGCGAAGCAAGCCGATGGAATCGCCGACGACCCCCAGAATAGGCGGCCCGACAAGGGAGGCGGCATATCCGGCCGTCGAAACGGCGCCCACCCTCGCAGCGACCCCGCGCGGATCGTCTCCTGCGGCAGACAAGCCGACGGGAAATCCGAAAGCCGAGCCGAATCCCCACAGCACAACGCCGATGGCGGCAGCCGTGAAGCTTTGTCCCGTGATGACGATGAGCAGCCCGGCAATCGCGGATAACGCGGAAGCCCGCAGAACGGTGACTCGTCCGAATCGGTCGAGCAGCCTCCCGCCTGCGGCGCGGGCGATGGTCATGGCGGCCACGAACAAGCCGAAAGCAAACGAGCCCATCGCCGGAGAGACATGGTAGCCGTCCACGATGACCAGCGGAAGCCAGTCGTTCGCAGAGCCTTCCGCAAACGACATGCCCAAGACAACGATACCGATCAAAATCGTGCGCGGCTCTTTCCACACGGCCATACGCTCCCGCGCGGTCATGGGCGGTTCGCCCGAATCCGCAGCGCGTTCTTGCCCGGTTCCGGCAGGGACGAACCGGTATATATAGGCGGCACATAAAACCACGACGACCGCCGCGAGCGACAAATGTACAACGACGGACAGTCCCGCCTGAATTGCTGCCGAGCCCGCAACGGCGCCCACAAGCGTGCCCAGGCTGTATGCGGCATGAAAGCCGGTCAGAAGCGACTTTTGAGCGGCGCGCTCGATCGCCGTCCCCTCGACATTCATCGCCACGTCGCATATTCCGTTCCCGAAGCCGAAGACGGCCAGTCCCAGGAACACCGTTATTCCGCCTGTAAGCCATATCCCGCTCATCGCCACGATGCCGAGTCCCGCCGCGCTGACCACAAGGCCGGTCATCATGACAAATCGCCCTCCGCGGCTTGCAATAAGATGACTTGCGCTGAGCAAGCCGATGATGGAGCCGACGGCCAAGCCGAAAATAATCCATCCCATCTCAGCGATGGTGGCGCCTAGCGTATCCCGGATGGCCGGAGTACGCGAAACCCATGTGGCCATCGCAAAGCCGGGCAGCGCAAAAATGATATAGATGGCCATGCGCCATTGTTGAATTTGGCGGCTGCTTAGTGAATGTTTCATGCCAATTCCCCTTTTCAAACTGGCCGTGCAATCAATCGATTCCGGTACCCAGCATTGTTTTTATCGTGAGTTGATTTAGCCCGTGGAAATAATCTTCCTCCCAATCCCGGACGATCAGGGACGGCAGGTTGTCTGCCGGAACATAGGAGGCGCTTCCTTGCCGGACATCGGTCATATCGTGTTCGGTCATATCCGTACTGCAAAAAATGACGGTATGCGGATTCAGGGTGGCCGTAAACACGGCGACCAATCGGCTCATCGCGTCGATCAGCCTCAAGCGACTTTCCGTGCCGTTCTGTGCGGAAGCGCGGTCTTGTACCGCTTGTAAAAAATTCCGCGAATCGTAAAGCGGCAAAAAAGAAACCTCGCCCGAAAAAAAGCTGCTCCCTCTTACCACGTCGCCGTTCACCATAATCCCCGCGCCCGGACCGTTCTGCCCCAGATACAGGTATACAAGAGAGCGGTCATGCTCGTCTCCCGAACGATCATGATAGCCAAGAACAGTGGCATTCATATCATTTTCCACTTGAACCCGGAGTGAAAAGCGTTCCTGATAAAAAGCTTTGAAATCGAAGTTCTGGAACTTATCGTAATCGAGAATAAAGAAGACGCGACCGTTATTTACCGCCCCCGGCACGCCCAAGGTCAGAGCGCGCAAATGAGGATATCGCTTTACGAAGGTTCCGATCTGTTCGGTCAACCGCTCGGGTCCATCGTGCAACACGCCGGGAAGCTTCTCCCGCCCGATCACCTCGCCCACATAATTAAGGAGCGCATAGGAGGAATAATCCTTTTCGAGCCCTACGGCGAGCCCCGCCATATGATCGGGATTTAACCGGTATTGCTTCGGACGCCGGCCTCCGCTGGATACTCCTAACCCCGTTAACACAACCTCGCCTTGGTCGTTCATTTCATCCAGCGTTTTGCTAATCGTCGGAAAGCTGATGCCCGTTTTCTGCGCAAGCTCGGCCTTGGTCGATACCGAATCGCGATACAGCGCCGCGCGAATTTGCTGACGAATCATTTCACCCATCATTTTGGGCTGAACGAAAGGAAGCTTCATGGCATTCACCACCAACTTATTAAAGTTCTTTAATTACTTTCCGAGTGTATCACAGATTTATCCGGGACACAACGAATGAATTCCATGAAATGCTAAACGACCACCGGTATCAAAAATATCGGGAAACGATCAACCAAAAAAAAGCTTCCCGCGAGCCGCTTTCGGCGGTTCACAGGAAGCTCTGTTATCTTCCAGCCAGCGGACCATCGCCGTCTCGCCCCCGGCCATGATGCCTTTCTCGTCCCGTCTTACTTGACCGCGCCCGCCGTCATGCCGTCCATGAACTGCCTGGAGGAGACGGCGAACAGCACGATCATCGGCAGCGACGACAAGGTCAGGCCCGCGAACAGCACGCTCCAATCGGTGGAGTATTCGCTGAACAACGTCAGCATGCCGACGGGAATCGTCTTTTTCACTTCGTCCTGGATGAAGATCAGCGGGAAGAAGAAATCGTTCCACACCGTGATGAAATTCATGATCATGACCGTACCGAGCGCCGGTCTCATCAAGGGCGCCACGATGCTCAGCAGCAGGCGAAGATCGGAGCAGCCGTCGATCCGCCCCGCCTCCTCCAGTTCCTTCGGCAGCGTCCGGAAAAATCCGGTCAAAATCAGGACCGACATCGGGATGCCGATAGCCGTATACATCAGAATCAGCGAAGTAACTGTGTTCATCAGCCCCAAATTTTTCATCAGCATAAACAGCGGGACGATGCCGAGCTTGACCGGAATCATCATGCCGAGCAGGAAGAAGAAGAACAGCGCCGGATTCCAGCGGAACGGGTATCTGGCAATATAGAACGATGCCAGCGACCCGGACAGCAGGATCAGGGTGACGGATACGACGCTGACCGTCAGGCTGTTCCAGAAATAATCGAAGTAAGGCAGCTGGTCCAGCAGCTTCTTATAGGCAGTCATGCTCCAAGCCTTCGGCAGCCCGATCGGATTTTTGAAAATGTCGATGTTCGTCTTGAACGAAGACAGGAGCATCAGAACGATCGGATAGAGGCTGAGGAGCGCGAACAGACTGGCGATAACATAATGCGATGCGCGTAAGACCGGGTTCGTTTTCACGGAGCGGCTACCCCCTTTCTAATACTCCATGTCCCGCTTGCGAGCATAGGCCATAAACAATGCGGACAGTGTAGCGATGATCAAGAACAGCACGACCGCCAGCGCCGAGCCCAGACCGACCGCCACGCCGTCGCCCGACGATCCGCCGAAGGCCGTGCGGTAAAAGAAAACGGCCAGCGTATCCGTCGAATGGTACGGCTCCCCTTGCGAGCCCTGCATCGCATATACAAGCTCGAACGCTTCGAACGCGTGGATGAACGTAAATACGGTAAGGATGACAATGGACTGCGTCATCATAGGCAGAATGATCGAGCGAATCAAGCGGAAGCCCTGCACCCCGTCCAGCCTCGCCGCCTCAATCACCTCTTGGGAGATCGACTGCAAGCCTGCAAGCAAAATCAGCACCGCGAAGCCGACGCCGAACCAGCTGTTCGCGAGAATGATCGCCGTCAGAGCCGTGTCCGGTTCGCCCAGCCACGGCCTCGCCCATTCGGCGAGACCGACGTTCTTGAGCGCGAAGTTTACGACGCCGGAATTCGGGTTCAGCATCAGCTTCCACAGGAAGCCGACGACGATGACCGACAGCAGCCGCGGCACGAAATAGGCCATTTTGAACAGCTCCGCGCCCTTTATTTTCGTGTAAATAATGTACGCCAGGATGAAAGCGATTCCATTTTGCACGATCATTTCCAATATAAAATAGTAGACGTTATGCCCGAACGCGTTCCAGAACAGCCCGTTGAACGGCTCCGTCGTAAACAGCTTGACGAAATTGTCGATGCCGACAAAAGCGCCCTTCTGAAGCCCCTTCCAGTCGAACAAGCTGTAGCTGAAAGCCGCTACGATCGGATACACGACAAACAGCGTGTAGACGGCGAGGGCGGGAACCGGGAACAAGTGGATAATCCCTCGTTTCCAGTTCAAACCCGGCTGCCGTTTGCTCGTGCGGTTCCATACCGCCGCTTCTCGATTCATTGCGCCCCGCCCTTTCTATATAGTTTGTGTCGACCGGCGGTTTATTTGGCCGCAGGCTTGAACCAGGAATCGGCGCTCTTCTGCACGGTATCCGTCACTGTGTCCGGTTTTTCCTTGCCCAGAAACATTCCTTGAAGAGTCGTCTCCAGCGTAGCCTTGGTCGTCGGATTGCCTGAACTGAAATGCACGACCATCGCGTACGGCGTGGAATTGGCGGCAGCGAGCTGAATCATTTTCGCGACGAGCGGGTCGGAGGATTCCACGCCCGGAATCGTGCTCGGCTTCTTCAGATCGTCGGCCACCATCTTGCCGAATTCCTTCGTCGTCATGAACTCGATAAATTTCAAAGCCGCCTGCTTGTTCTTAGACGCTGCGTTAACGGCAAACGAGCCGTCCACCCAATTGGTCACGCTGGCCTTGCCGTCCGCTTTCACCGGAGGAACCGGGAACAGATCCAGATCGAGGTCCGGGTTCATCTTTTTCATCACCGCAGTTTCCCAGTCGCCCATCACGATCATGCCCGCCTGCTCGGTGACGAACAGATTGCGCATGTCATCCATGCCGAGGCCCGTATAATTTTTCGGGAAATATTTTGTCAAATCTTGAAGCATCGTGATCGAATCGGTGAACTCTTTGCTTTTGAAATTCGTTTTGCCTGTGAGCAGGCTGTTGACAAACCCGGTGCCGCCGTAAAATTGCGGGCCGAGCGCACCGTGCGTCAGGGACAAAATCCAGCCCTCCTTGGAGCCGAAGGCAAACGGCGCAATCTTGTTTTGTTTCAGCGTATCGGCCGCCTTCATCAGCTCGTCCCACGTTTTCGGCTCGGACAGGTTAAACTTTTTGAACAGCGCTTTGTTATAAAAAATTTGCGTCGAGCTGTAGACCGTCGGCACGCCGTATACTTTGCCGTCCTTGCCGGTCGCGGCCATCTTCGCTTCCTTCGGAATCGCTTCGAGCCCCTTGACGCTGTCGAGCGGCTCCAAGTAGTTGGCGTCGGCGAGCGCGATGCCGGCCGCATACGGCCTGAGATGGATGATGTCGGGGCCGCTGCCGGTTTGCAGCGCCGTATTCAGCACCGTGTTGTATTCGGTATTCTTGGTCGGCTTGAATTCGATCTCGATGCCGGGATTCGTCTTGTTGAACGCTTTGATGATCTTCTCGTATACTTCCTTGTCTTCCGTCCGCCAGCTGCCCATCGTCAGCTTGACCTTCTGGCCTTCCGTCTTCTGTCCTCCGCCGCCGTTTGCCGCCGGCGCTTCCTTGGCCCCGTCCTTCGACGGGCTGCTGCAGCCCGCCGCGATCAGCGATATGGCCGCAACGAGCGCGATTGCCGATTTTATCGTCTTTGTCCCCTTCATTCTAAGCCCTCCCTTGGATGATGATTCTCTATTTATCCCCGATGAGCGAGGTATAAACCGTCGTATGCAGAATCGGCCGCAGCTCCCGCATGATCGGACTTCGTCCGAAGTGCACCGCGTTGGTCAAAAAGACGACAATCAGCTCGTGAAACGGGTCGATCCAC
The DNA here is from genome assembly GCF_024213375.1 of Paenibacillus sp. MZ04-78.2. Lineage (GTDB taxonomy): Bacteria > Bacillota > Bacilli > Paenibacillales > NBRC-103111 > Paenibacillus_G. Next base: position 155,636 of record NZ_JANAVJ010000004.1, read on the forward strand.
AGGCTCGTTCCGGTAAAGCCGGTATGTCCGAAGCTACCGTGCGGCCAAGACGCCCCACAAGCCGGTGCCCGCTCCTGACCATGCCATAGCTCCCAGCCGAGCGCCCGGCCTTGAACCGGATTGCGGAAGCAACCGTCGATCGTTTCCCTGCTTAGCAGTCCTCGGCCGTCCGGGTCAAGCCATGTCCGGGCGTACTTGCGCAGGTCGTCCGCCGTTGTGAACAGTCCCGCGCTGCCGCTGACGCCTCCGAGATGATAGCTCTTCTCGTCATGGACGACTCCATGCACATACCCCGTTCCGTCATCAAGCGGCTCCGTGGCGGCGATTCGTCCAAGCAGCTCGGGCCGCGGATTGAATGTCGAATCGGCCATCCCCAGCGGGTCGAACACATAACGGCGCGCGCACGATTCCAGCGATTGTCCGGATACGACGGCAGCGACTTCGCCGAGCAAAATCATCCCGAGGTCGCTGTACACCGCCTGCTTCCCAGGCTCCGCCACCAGCTCCTGCTTTAGCACGAGAGGAATGACATCCCGGCGCTCCGTCCGCTTGGCGTAAGGAAGCTCGGGAGAAAGCCCGGACGTATGCATCAGCAGGTGGCGCAGCGTCACGTTCGGATGGCGGAAGCCGGTAATATACGCTTGGACGGGATCGTCCAGCCGGAGCCTTCCCTGTTCCGCCAGCGCCAGAATAACCGGCAAGGTTACTGTGACTTTCGTTAACGAAGCGACGTCGAACATCGTGCGCTCGGTTATCCGGCACTCGGCGGCGCCGTCCGAATAGGACCCGTAAGCTTGGCTCCATCGAACGTCAGCCCCCAGCGAGATATCTACAACGGCTCCGGGAATCGCCTTTTCCCCCACCCAGCGCCGGATCAGTCGGTCTACCGCGTTCCATTTCTTTGGATCGGTCATCTCTCCATCGCCACTCCTCTCTAAAGTCGACGTTATTTTGTAAACGCTATCATTCGTTTTATATCCATATTATAAAATATAATTTCATTTTGTAAATAGTGACATGAAATTTTACTCCTGCATAAAAAAAGCCTTGCGCCTAAGCGCAAGGGATTCGATCATTGGGCATCATGAAAAATAAGCCCCAGACTGTAGCGTGTGCCGGCTGTAATCGTACTTACGCCGTGACGGAGCGTCGTCCGGTACGTCCCGCGCGTGCCCTGTCATTAACAGCAAGGCACTCGCTAAAATTAGCGGAACGGAACCGCATCTAATTCAAAGCAATGGGCCCGGCTGTACAAAATAGCGAACCTGTAGTGCGTAAATGCCCCCGAATCAGGAAAGATGATCATTTTTCGACATGATTAAGTCACCCACGTTCCGCTATTCACAGGAATGAGCGTCAAAGGCTTTATTAGCGCACTGCGGTTCCTTTATGTTCAATCCGCCTCCGATCCCCGCATCTTCCCCCAAAAAAAAGAGACCGCCCCTCGGCAAAACGTCTGCCTCTGGAACGATCTCTCATATCATTACCCCATTCAACTCGCCTCAAGCCTCGTCGCCCGCGCCCAGCCGGTTCGCCTCTGCCCGGCTCACCGCAAAATCGGCCAGCAACCGCGCACCGTAGCCGGTCGCGCCAGCCGAGTAATAACCGCGTGCAGCCTTAGCTTGCACGGTGTTCGCCATGTCGATGTGCACCCAGCGCATCGACTCGGCCACGAAGCGGCGCAGGAACAGCGCCGCTACAATGGCTCCGCCGTACGAAATCGGCGGAATGTTGTTCATGTCGGCGTAATCGCTGCGCAGCAGTTCCTCGTAGTCGTCAACCAGCGGCATCGGCCACAGCCGGTCACCGCAATGCTCGCCGATGCCCGCCAGCGTCTCGACCAGCTTGCGGTCGCCCCACGCCCCGGCGACGCTCAGTCCGAGCGCTTCGCCGACGTTGCCCGTCAGCGTCGCGATGTCGATCACTTCCCGTGCGCCAAGACGCCCGGCGTGCAGCAGCGCATCGGCCAGCACGAGGCGGCCTTCCGCGTCGGTGTTGCCGACCTGCACGGAAAGGCCGTTCGGGTACGTGACTAACGTGGACGGGACGAATGCCTCCGCATCGGGCATATTGTCCGCGACCGCAATCAGCGCGACGATGTTCGCCCGCAGCTCCGAGCGGCTGATTATATCCATCGCTCCAAGCACGGCGCAGGAGCCGCCCATATCGAACCGCGCGTCGCTGATATCCCGTCCGGACTTGACGTTCATGCCGCCCATATCAAACGTGATGCCTTTGCCCACGAGCGCCAGCAGCGGCTGCGAAGGATCGGTGCAGAACGTCAGTTCGATGAGCGCAGGCTTGTACCGACTTCCCTGCGCGACGGTCAATAGTCCGTTCATGCCCAGGTCCGCGAGCTCCTGCTCCCCATAGACGCGAACGTTCACCGGCCGCTCCGCAAACCGCTCCCGAACCATCTCAACGAGCGATTCCGGATGCAGCACGTTCGGAGGCTCGTTGCACAGGTCGCGCGCAAACATGGCCCCTTCCGCGCGAATGGCCGACTGCTTCAGCGCTTCCTCATAGGAAGCTTCCCCGGCCCCGGCGCATACAAGGTGCAGACGTTCCACCGTACGGGCTTCCTTGCGGGACTTGTATTTGTCGAACGCATACGAGCCGAGCAGCCAGCCCTCCGTCCAGGCCCGCACCGCTTCTTCCTCGGAAAGCGCGCCGTTCATCGCCCGGACGAACGATTCCAGCATGACGTTCACGGTCGCGAAGCCTTCCTTATGAACCGCTCTGGCCGCGTTCCCAGCCGCCTCGCGCAGCCGTTCGGCGTCGATTCGCGCTTCCGCCCCGAGTCCGAGGATCAGCACATGCGCCTCTTCGCCGCGGCCGTAAAACCAAGTGACCGCGCCGCGGGCTTGCATCGCCGGCCGCAGCTCCAGCTGCGGAACCGGCTGCCCGGCGTGCTCCGGGCACAGATAAACCGTGACATCCGCCGTTTGAACGAATCCTGTCGTGATCTTCATCCTTTGCTCTCCCCATACAAGTGGCAAGCCACGTAATGGCCCGGCTCCTGTTCCTGGAACACGGGTGCTTTCGTCCGGCAAACATCCGTTGCAACCGGGCAGCGGGTATGGAACCGGCAGCCGGACGGCGGGTCGACCGGGCTCGGCAGGTCGCCCTTCAGCACGATCTTCTCACGCTTCAGCCGCGGGTCCGGCACGGGCACAGAAGAAAAGAGCGCCTGCGTATACGGATGCAGCGGCTTCTCGTAGATCGCGTCCTTATCCCCCAGCTCGACCATCGAGCCGAGATACATGACGCCGATCCGGTCGCTAATATGCTCGACGACGCTCAGATCGTGGGAAATAAACAAGTACGTCAGCCCGAGCTCCTCCTGCAAATCCTGCAGCAGATTCAGCACCTGCGACTGGATGGACACGTCGAGCGCGGATACCGGCTCGTCGGCCACGATCAGGCTCGGCTTCACGGCCAAAGCGCGGGCGATGCCGACGCGCTGGCGCTGGCCGCCGCTGAACTCGTGCGGATAGCGCTCGCCGTGGAACGAGCTTAAGCCGACGACTTCCAGCAAGCGCTGCACGTCCTTCTCCCGCTCCGCCGCCGACATGTTCTCGTGAATGAGCAGCGGCTCGGCGATGATGTCCTTGATCTTCATGCGCGGATTAAGCGACGCATACGGGTCCTGGAACACCATCTGCATCTGCCGCCGCAGCGGACGGATGCGGGACTCGTCCAGCTGCCCGATCTCCTGCCCGTCGAACCAAATCTCGCCTTCGCTCGGCGCCAGCAGCCGCGTAATCAGGCGCCCCGTCGTCGACTTGCCGCAGCCGCTCTCACCGACGATGCTGAACGTCTCGCCCTTGTGGATGGAGAAAGATACGTTATCCACCGCCTGCAACAAAGCCGGCTTTCCGAACCACCCTTTCTTGATCGGAAACACTTTGCGCAGGTTTTTCACTTCCACCAGCGGTTTCGTCACGCTTCCCCTTCTCCCTTCGCGCTATCGTTCTCGTATAGCCAGCAGCGGCACTTTCGGCCGGCCGTGGTCTGCATCAGCTGCGGCTCCCGCTCGCGGCAAATGTCCATCACCGCCGAGCAGCGGGGAGCGAACTTGCAGCCGACCGGCATGTTCGTCAAGTCCGGCACGTTGCCGGGAATCGATTCGAGCCGCCGGTTATTCTGGCGCAGCTTCGGCACCGAATGAATAAGCCCCTTCGTATACGGATGCTGCGGATCGTCGAAAATATCCAGCACGTTCCCTTCCTCGACCACGCGTCCGGCGTACATGACGATCACGCGATCGCACATTTCGGCCACCACGCCCAAATCGTGGGTGATCAGCATGATGGACATGTCGTTCTCGTCCTTCAGCTTCTTCATCAGGTCCAAAATTTGCGCCTGAATCGTCACATCCAGCGCGGTGGTCGGCTCGTCGGCAATGAGGAGCTGCGGGTTGCAGGACATCGCCATGGCGATCATGACCCGCTGCCGCATACCCCCGGACAATTGGTGCGGATACTCGTCGATGACATCCTCGGCGCGCGGAATGCCGACCAGCTTCAGCATATGAACGGCATGCTCCCGCGCCTTGCTTTTATCGTATTTCAAGTGCAGGCGGATCGCTTCCACAAGCTGCTTGCCGATCTTGAGCACCGGATTGAGCGACGTCATCGGCTCCTGGAAAATCATCGCGATGTCTTTGCCCCGGATACGGCGCATGTCGCTTTCGGACAGCGCTACCAGATCCTTCTCCTGAAAACGGACCGTTCCCCCGACAATGCTCCCCGGCGTGCCGTGCAGCAGCCGCATGACGGACAAGGACGTGACGCTTTTGCCGCAGCCGGATTCTCCGACCAGACCAAGCACTTCGCCTTTGTTCACATGAAAATCGACGCCGTCGATCGCGTTGACTTTGCCTTGATCGCGGGTGAACTGTGTCTTGAGGCCTTTCACGTCAAGTAGTTTTTGAGTCATTCGCGTTACTCCTGTTCTAATTCTTGATCTTCGGATCGAGCGCGTCTCTCAAACCGTCTCCCAGTATATTGAACGCGAGAACCGTCAGGAAAATGGCGGCTCCCGGAAAATAAACGACATGCGGCGCGATGCTGAGGTAATCGCGGCCCATGCTCAGCATGGCCCCCCAGTCCGGGTCCGAAGGCTTCGCCCCAAGGCCGAGAAAGCTCAGGCCCGATGCGGCCAAAATCGTCGTCCCGATCCGCATCGTGAAATAAACGATCAGACTCGGAACGGTTTCGGGAAAAATATGACGGGCAATAATCCGCGCATTGTTGGCCCCGATGGAGCGGGCGGCTTCCACATACAGCGATTCCTTCGTTTCCAGAGTGGCGCTGCGGATCAGCCTCGCGAACGACGGAATGCCGAAGATCGCAACGGCGACGACGACGTTCATCAGCCCCGGCCCGAGAATCGCGACGATCCCGATCGCGAGCAGCAGATCGGGGAACGAGAACATGACGTCGCTGCCTCGCATGATCAGCCGGTCAAGCCAGCCGCCGTAATAGCCGCTGATCAGCCCGAGCAGCGTGCCGATGACCGCGCCGATCAGCACGGCGCTGAGGCCGACGGACAGCGACAGCCGGGTGCCGACGAGAATGCGGCTGAAAATATCGCGGCCGTACTCATCCGTACCGGCCAAATGCTTCGCCGACGGACCGGACAAAATGTTGTCGTAATCCGGCGCGGACGGATCGTAAGGCGTAAGCGCGGGACCGATGATCGCGACGACGACGAGCAATACGATAAACAAGCCTGCGGCGAACGCGAGCTTTTGCTTTTTCATTTTGATCCAAAAATCGCGGAGCGGACTGCTTTTCGTTAAAGGAACGGCCGTGTCCGCAGAATGGTCGATGACGATGTTTTGACTCATGGTGGTCCTCCTCAGTTCTGGCCCGACAGGCGAATTTTAGGATTGAGCACGCCATACAGGACGTCAACGAGCAAGTTGACCAGAATGAATTCGACGGCGAACAGCAGCAGCTCCGCTTGAATGACTGTATAATCGCGGAAGGCGATCGAATCGATCAGCAGCCGCCCAAGCCCGGGGATACTGAATACCGTCTCGACAATGACCGAGCCGCCAAGCAGAAAGCCGAACTGAAGCCCGGCCACAGTAATGACGGAGATCATCGAGTTTTTCATCGCATGCCCCCAGACGACCGCGGACTCGTTCAAGCCTTTGGCCCGGCCGGTCCGGATATAATCCTGCTTCAGCGACTCCAGCAGCGAAGCCCGGGAGAAGCGCGCCAGCATTGACATAATGCCCGCTCCGAGCGTAATCGACGGAAGCACGTAGCCCTGCCACGAATCGACGCCTCCGGTCGGCAGCCAGCCGAGCTGCACGGAGAACAGCTGAATAAGCAGCAGCCCGAGCCAGAACGGCGGCACCGAAATGCCCGAGACCGCGGTCAGCATGCTCAAGTAGTCCGGCCAGCGGTTGCGCTTCGTCGCCGAGATGACGCCGATTACGATCCCGAACAGAAGCGCCCAGCCCATGCTGAAAATCGTCAGCCAAATCGTCGGCATCATGCGCGAGGCGAGCATTTCCGTCACCGGCAAGCCGGTTTTGAGCGAACGGCCCAGATCGCCCTGAAGCAGATGCGACATATAGATGAAATATTGCTCCCAGAGCGGCTTGTCGAGGCCGAGCTCGGCCTGAATGCGGCTGATGTCTTCGAGCGTGGCTTCCTTGCCCGCGACGAGCCGCGCCGGATCGCCGGGAATCAAATGGATGAACAGAAAGATCAAGATGGAAACGATAAAAAGAATCGGAATGACGGCAACCAATCGTTTAAGCACATACTGAGCCAAGCTTTTACACTCCTCCTCTGAAAACCTGCCATTAGGCGAGATGCTGTGGTGAGCACCGCACCGGAGGGCGGGTCAACACAGCATCAGGTCAGGACTTACTTCTTGATTTCGGCTTCGCGGACGTTGATCGAGCCGTCCGGATATACTTTCACGCCTTCGAGGTAGTTTTTCTTGCCGGATACGATCTGGTCGGCGGCAAGGAAGACCCACGGAGCGTCTTTGTAGATTTGCGCTTGAATGTCGGCGTAAACGGCTTTTTGCTCGTCGGCGTTCGACAGCTTGTTCGCCTTAGCAATCAGTTCGTCCACTTTGTCGTTTTTGTAGTAAGCGGTGTTCGCTCCGTTCGGAGGGAACATTTCACTTGCGAAAAGCGGGCGCGTCGCCGCGTCGGCGTCGGCCGAGGACGGGGACCAGCTGACGTACCACATTTGCACCTTGGATTCCTGCGGCGTTTTGGCCGAGTTGATCTCGTTGGACAGCGTGCCTTCTTCCATCTGCTTCACGTCGAGCGTGATGCCTACGGCTGCCAGCTGCTGCTGCACGAACTGCATACCTTTGACCGTCTCCGAGTCGGAGCTGCCCCAGATTTCGGCTTTGAACCCGTTTTCCAGACCGGCTTCCTTCAGGAGCGCTTTCGCTTTCTCCACGTTGCCGTCATACGGCGTTTGCTTCGCATAGAATTGCGTTTTGGACGACATCGTCGAGTCCAGCTTTTCGGCAAAGCCCGATTTGACGACTTTGATATAGGCGTCTTTGTTGATGGCGAAGTTGATCGCCTGACGGACGCGGATGTCGTCGAACGGTTTCTTCGTCATGTTCATCGTGATGTAGCGCGCAATCGTCGAAGGCGTTTTGTCCACCGCGATGCCGTTCTTGCCGTTCACCTGCTCCACCTGCTCGGTCGGCAGCGGATAGACGAAATCGGCTTCGCCCGTTTTCAGCATGGCGACGCGGGAACCGTTCTCCGGCACCGGCTTGAAGGTGACGGTATCTACCTTCGGCAGTCCTTTTTCCCAATAATCGGCGTTTTTCTCGATCGTCATCCGGTCGCCCTGTACCCATTCCTTATACTTGAACGGGCCCGTGCCTACCGGGTGCTGGCCGATATCTTTGCCGTGCTTCTCCAGCGCCTGCGGGCTGATGATCATCAGCATGGCCAGCTTGTTCAGTATCGCGGAATACGGCTGGGACAGCGTGATTTTTACCGTTTTGGCGTCGACGACTTCGGTTTTCTCCACGGTGGCGAAGCTACGGGCCATTTTCAAGTTGTTATCCTTGTTTTTCACCCGATCAAGGTTAATTTTGACCGCTTCGGCGTTGAACGGCGTACCGTCGTGGAATTTGATGTTCTCTTTCAGCTTGAAGGTGTATACTTTCGCGTCCGGGCTCACTTCGTAAGATTCGGCCAGCACAGGCACGACCTTCATATCCTGATCGAAGCCGAGCAGACCTTGATACATCGTGCGGTAGCCGGAAATGGACAGCGTATCGGCCGCGTTATGCGGGTCCAGCGTCACGAAGTTGGCGTTGACCGCAATCGTGATGCCGTTGCCTTCCTTCTTGGCCGTCGGCTGTTCGGCCGCGCCTTGCGGCTGCGACTTGCCTGCGCCGCCGCTGCAGCCTGCAAACATCGCGCCTGCGAGCACCAATGCCGTAAAAGTTGCGAAACGTTTTTTCATGGAAAATCCCCCCGTTGTTTATTGATTTATGCTAAATCTTCCTGCGGGACGAACGAACCCATTCGTCCATAAGAGGAAGATCGTTACCCTTGGGCCGGTGATGCGCCCGCTTAGAAACGGAATACGGTTTTTCTCTCGCCTACGACAATATGGTTATCGTTTTTGATCTCCTTCGGAGCCAGCGCATACAGCCGGTCGATCGTATCGCGGTTATCGTAACCGATCTGCTCCAGAATCGAAGCGACGATAATCGGCCACACGAGCTCAGAGCCGTCCAGCACTTTTAAGGCGAAGCTCATGCGCTCCTTTTTGAGCCCGAAGCCGTACACTCCTTTGGCGCCGCCCTTGGCGACAATGTTCTGATCGGTCAGCAGCGCGGTGCAGATAAAGTCGTGGCTCGCGATCATCTCCGGGTTCGCGTTCATATAGCCGGCGATTTTCGTAGCCGCCGCTCTCGTACCGGCATCCTCGATCAGATCCGGGCAGGCCAGCTTCAGGTACGCGCGAGCGATGTTTTGGAGCGGCATCGCATAAACCGGAAAGCCGCAGCCGTCCACCCCGATGCGGATGTCTTCCTTCGGGTAGTCGGCCATTTCGGCCATCGCTTCCAGGCTGAGCTGCTGTGCCGGGTGGTCGATGCTCCAGTAGGTTTCGAGGTCGTAGCCAAGATCCTTGGACAGCGCGAGATAACCGGAATGCTTGCCGGAGCAGTTATGGTACAGCCTGCGCTTCTCCAGATGCTCCCAGTTGCAGGCCGCACGCGGCGCTTCGTTGAGCGGGTAAGTCGGACAGCACAGGATGTCTTCTTCCTTCAGCCCGGTTTTCTCCAAAATCGATTCGAGCGCCTCGATATGATACTTTTCTCCCCGGTGCGAGGCGGCGAACAAAGCCGCTTCCTTCGGGCTCAGCTTGAATTTGTCGTCGATGCCGTTCTTCATGACCGGGATCGCCTGAAACGGCTTCGCCGCCGAACGCAAAAACGTCATATGCTGTTCGTCGCCGACGGAATACACAATCCGTCCGTTCTCGTCCATTCCGCAGACGAGGCCCATATGTACATTCTCCAGCACGCCTCCGCGGTATTCTTCCACCAATCGTTCGAAGCCCATAAGTAACTCATATCCTTTCGGCATGTGAAGTTCAAGATGTTCCGCTGCGGTTAACGGTCCGGGCATCCCGATTGCTAACGCTTTCAAGTCGGGTTCGTCCGGTCCGGAACCACGTGAAATGATTCCTCGAACAAGTTCATTTCGTTTATTTTCACCACTGATGTTAATAATAACAGCCGTTTTTTTTGCTTGTCAATAAATATTTGAATAATATGTGAAGATAAACAGCAGTTTCCGGGATCAATTCGAAGAATGTACGATTTATTTATTCCAGTGACGGTATTAATTTCTTCTCTTGTCGTTTTTGCCCTTCGTATGGAACAAACTCACCCTAACGGGTCATCATCGAAGAATGAGGAATCAATTTCCGGTCTGTCTGTACCTACGCTATCCTGCATTTCTTTTTTTGCTTTTTTTCTTTTTTCGCTCATACGCCTTTACTCCCCATTTCTTATCAAATGCTCGCTCGCGCTCCTCATCATAATAATAAATTCGACCGTAATCCGCATGCCAAATAACCACAAGCAACATGGCATGTTTGCATTGGATCGGATCACGGTGATAGGTCTCCATCATTCGCTCCCGGTATGTCTTTTTCTTCTTCTCCGCTTTGGGAAAGGTCATCTCGATCTGTTTATGAACCATATACCGCCATAAGTTGATGATTATCTGCGATTCTTTATTTTTGCTGCGGCTGTACAATCCATAACGACCTACCATACGAAAATGCTTCGGTGGAATATGCTGCACCAGATCATAAATAAACCTCATCACTGGCGCAACGACGTCTACCCTTTTTCCTGTTTGATGATCTTCGTACCAGTAATGAACCTTGTGATAGTCATACTTGACAATCCGGTATTCCGCTATGGCTGGACGAGCCAATTACCTCCCGATGTATTTGGCCGCTCCTCGAGCATCCTTCATCCGTTGTTCAGCATTCACATAGAAGCCATGATTTACGCAAGTAGGTAAACGAGATGTACTCTACCGATTTCCATTGCTTCGCATTATCTAACGCCCCCTCGGTAACCAATGCATGGATGTGCGGATTAAATTTTAAATCCCGGCCGAACGTATGAATGACCGTGATCACCCCAACCTCATATTGCTTCGCTTTATTTTTCCGACGGTAGTAATACTGGATAACTCTCGCTACTTCTTTGCTCAGCTCATTCAACTTCTGCCGCTCCTCGAAGAAGTATTTCCGCAGTTCTTTCGGCACCGTAAAGACCGTATGCCGATGCGGTACGTTCAAAATCCGCTCCTCTTGCTTCTCGGCCCACTCATCCGTGTATTTCTTTCCGCACCGTATCGCTTTGTTAACCGCTTCTTGAATTGCCCCACGTAACTCTTTGGGAAATTGATTCTCATGCAGTTCCCAAAAACCATGAAAGTGATCTTTGAGGATTTGCTTTACTACCCCACGTTTTTTCCACGTTTCTTGCTTCTCCATGTTCATCAACCTCCCGCTTCCTATTATCGGACTTATCCACAATTTTACGCAACGCATAATTTCCTAAACAACAAAAAAAACAAGCATCTGCATCGATACTTGTTTCATTTATTGATATTTAGGTTTTATCATAAATTTAATCCCAAATTACATTCCGGGATCTCCTTCCGCATTTTGAACAATAATTCCTTTTGAGTAATCAATATAAACAGGGAAATTATGAATAGGTCCAAATATTAATAACGATAACATCACCATTAACACCATTTTTTTCATATCATTCACCTCCTGTTGCACATGCTTCTTTTAACATAATGATATGCTGCGCCTCTAAAGGTCTAGAACGTTTTGCGTAATGAAAAAAAAAGTCACTGACACATTCATATTTTTCCTTAAGATGATTTATGTCCGTGAATAATCTTAAACATTTAGCGAAACATTCTACCCCTTCATCCACTAACCCTATGCTAAGTTTGTAAACCCCCTTTTGTTTGAAGTATCTTCCAACTGATGAACATGTTGTAGGCGAATTTAGATTTTCAGGTAAGAATTGCGCCTCTTTTTCCAACAATTGTTCCACCAATTTCATATTACCTCTTTTACAGTAAATATCAAGAAGTTCTTCAGCCATAAAAATTTTGTTGTTTTGGCTTAGTTCCTCCATATAACTCTGAAGCATTGGAACGGCAGTTTGATAATCTTTTTTTCTTACTTTCACCATAACGCGAAGGATTTTAACATTTTCCTCAACAAAATCATATTGGAGTTTTTCAAAAGTGGAAAGAAATTGTTCAACTTTATCAAAATTTCCTAATCTTGAATAAGCATAGATCATTGCAAGGTATGCTCTTGCTTTTAGCTCCGTATCATATTTCTCATGTTCAATACCAGCCAAACAAAGTTGAATACATTCCTCATTTTTTTTGAGAGCATACGAATGAAGGCCCATTCTAAAATATGTGATTATTTTTTCTGCATCTGACAAGAAATCTGTGTAATGTAATACCTCTTGCCCTTCTTGATATGTTTGTTCCAAACGTCTAAAATCAAGTCTTTCTATTAAATACTTTTGTAATAACCCTTTCGCTAAGTATGGTATCGTGCCGTGCCATCTTGAATATTGAATAATAACATCAAATAGCGCTACTTTCAGGGAAGCACCCTTCATTTCTTGTGTAAAATTAAACAATCGTTCTAAAGAATCTTCCGTCTCATTATTTGGAGATTCAAGTAAACGTAAGGCTACCTTGGGCGCAAGGTCAACGGTTTCCTCACAGGTAATAACTTCAGTTAGAATTTCTAACAAAGTATCGACTCGGTTTTCATGTTCAATGTAACATTCAATGACTTTTTTATATGGAACGAGTAGTACCGGGGCAATTGCCTTCACTGTTTTAAATTCTGGATGTTTCGTCTCTCCAGTTTGAATTTTATGAAGGACTCCTCTTCTAAGTCCAGTAAGCTCCTCAAGATTCGCGTATGTCAAGTTTTTCTCTTTTCTAAGTTGGAAGATGAAATCTGCGATGGTGTTATTCCGATGCTTAATATCCACCATAATACATAACCTTCCTTTTGTTCAATATTGTACATTGGTTTATTATATCAGGGGTATTTTTGTTTTACAATTAATTTATTTTTTATGATATTAACCTAATTTTTTACTAAATACAACGATTCGATAAATTTCGACATAGTATAAGTGATTATTTGGTAATCACTGTAATTACTCAGATAGTTTTCAAGTAATTGCTAAAATAAAAATAGATATTTATTCCTATCCCATAATTTATGATATTATGATAAATTATGTTTGAACGATGAGGTCGCGACGAATTGTTCAAACAATAAGTGGAAAAAAGCTCGTTTTGCGACAAGGAGGTGGTGAAGCTTAGCCAGCCAGCGTTTAGATCCGGGTTTGCCGCCCGAAGTTTGGCCGGGCTTGGTTACAGCGGAGAGCAAATTGAGAAGCTTTTACGTGAGCGATTGTTTTTTTACAGGGCAAATAAAATGGGACAATAGCCCCTTTTATAATGTATTAAATATGAAAGTATGAAACACAAGTGTTAAATTATGACAAAGGAGTGTTTTTATTGAAAAGATTGGTAGCATTATTTTTCCTGTTCATTTTTATGCTTTCGTTGACTTTTGGTCCAAATGCCCAAAATTTGTTGGCAGCAACTAATGACGAACTATATTCATTCACAACAAAGGATGGCGAACCTGCTTTATATGACCACGCTAATAAAGCATACGTTGTTAAGGCATGGACTGCTGATGGGAAGGAAATCAGCCTTTCTGAATATAAGAGTATTATCGAGGGTTCTAACAAATTAAATACACAAAATGCGATCACGCTTGCACCTAGCGAAAATCAAAAGACAAATCAGCAAGTGGAGAAAATAAATGCTTTAAACTACATCAATATGAACTATTATGAAAAAGACTTGACTTGGGCAGCTACGGCAACTCCTCAAAAAGTTTCCCCTAGCGTAGATTGCCCTTCTTGGCAACCTGCACCATGCCCAGTACAAGTTACGGATTCTGTTCAATCTTCTGAATCATTTTCGACAGGTGTTGACGCAGGAGATAAAAATTATATTAGAGTAAATGCAGGATTTACATGGCAAGAGACATCCCAATCTCAAGTTGGAGTGACATATCAAATTCCACTTGGTCAACGAGGGTATGTTACTTTTGCACCTTATTTTAATCATACAAGAGGTTATATACACTATGCTTATTCCGATCAGTCAGGTTACCATTATCTTGGTAAGAGTAAAATGAAATTTGCCCAATCCCCAAAAGTACTCTCAAACGGACTTGCTGATGGAGTTTATTCCGTAGTGAAATATTAATTAAATTAAGGCCAAAAATTGAGCTTGCATCTTTATGGTGTAAACTCAATTTTTTAAAGGGACGAGAATAATGTATTTATTTGGATTAATGCTTTGTTTTGTTGGATTACTCTTCATAGCTTTAGCAGGTTTGGAAAAAATCCTTATCTTTGTCGCTGTAAGCGATCGCACAACTCAACTTGATTCCGTTATAGGACTAACACCTCCATATTTATGGGACATTACAAACTTCACTTTTTTTGCTGGAATTATATTTGTTGCAGTTGGAATATGTTTAGCGTCAATAAAGAAAAAAAAGTAGATGTCCATATCATGTGTTTTCCTGAACTTTGCTAGAACCTGCTGGCTGGCCGCAAGCTCGAAAACCTACGTGCCTATGCTTCTACCTTGATTTTTAGCCTTGAGCGGCGATTTTGATTTCGTGGAACAATGCAAAAAAACGGCTCTTGTTCGCATTATTGCGGCAAGGGCCGATCTTTGTCGGCGCTGCAAATAGCATCAAAGCTTGCTATTCCCTGTAAGCTACAAAATCAATGATCAAAAAAGCGAAACACAGTTTGTCGTTGTTAACCTAAGTAAATGTTTAAGCCAAACAAAAAAAGAGGCCCTTTGGCCTCTGAATTATGTCAAGAATACTTCCGGTTCGTCCACAAAGGTTTTTGTACGGCTTTTGCTGATTCGTTTAACTTTGGCTCTGAACTGAAGGAAGTAATTATGACGTTTGACTTTGTTCATATCATCTTGACGATGTGCGCGACAAGCCGAAGGTTATGCTCGATGAGCACATTGCGCGAGTGTTGATTGCCTTGGGCCATTAGCTTCAAATGTTTGTCTTCTTCATCCTCCGCCAAAGGCTGGGGAAACGCGTTGTTTTTTACATAGGAAACGAGTAAAGTAAGCTGTTTAATAAATAAAGCTACGGCACTGAATAATCCGGGCATTCCAGCCACCCCCTAAGGTGTTTGCCAATCAACGGTCTCGGAAGTTTTCGCGCAAAGATTAGTATTAGTGTATGTGGGCGAAAGCCCGGAAGTGCCTGTACACAAAATTTACACCTGGTGAACTTGGACTACGACGTAGGGGGTCAAGGTCTATTTTGAAGAGGTCTGGATCGTCAACGCTCTAAAAGCATGGTATGGTTAATATTACGCATTTAATGGAAAGGCAGGACATAAAGGATGAACTGAACAAAGAAAAAACGAGTGATGATGAAGGGCTGCACCCACGGCAAAATGGTTCGCGGCCTCTTCCACGCTCGTTGTCAGGTTCGCATATTTACCAGGCTTTACCTCAAAGTGCATAGAGTTCGCACTTTATGAATCTATAATATTCCTAGTCAACTTACTGACCCATGCATGTAAAAATCCTAAAATTTCGGCTAGTTTCTTTTGTGAAGTTTCTGGATTTTCCTTCATCGCTTGATGCAGACGATCCAATGCTTCTTTCCTTTTTGCAGTAAGTGTTTTCGTTTTTACCTTATTAGCTCGTTCGCGTTCTATCCGCTCCAAGAAAACTCGAAGCAAAGGAAGGCTTTGAATACATGACGTACAAATATAAAATCGTTTGAAGCAAATGATTTGTTGCTTACCCGAACAAAACAAGCATTCTTCTGCTGGATATTTATAAACCAGGATTGCCTTTTTCTTGTCGTCAAAATAATACTTTGTCCTGACACTGGGATGTAAATTCAAAACACACCTAACCTCCATGGGGATTGCCAATCCTGTTCTTCCAAGTTTTAATTCCATGCGACCCGCCTATTGAACTTTTAGCTATCAAAAAGTTTTCAGATCTTCCCCCATATTGTCGAATTCCTTGAGGGTAGGAGATGGTGATTTTAGAAGTTATAGTTCTGTAAAGTATTCCGTTTGGTAGAAACAGGAAAAATGGTATTGCATTGAGTTCCAAAACTCTGAAAATTATATTCATTCCCCCTCGCGGATTAACTCCATGAGGTTTTTTTCTTAATCAAAAGCAATACTAACTGAGCCTTCCTAAGCTCATGCTTTTCCGCTTCAAGCACATAAAAAAAGAAGAAAGGATTTCTCCCTTCTTCTCCGCTTTCGCTTCATCTATTCGCCTATTTCATTTAACCGCTGAAGATCCGCTTCCAGCATCTCTTCCGTGACGGCGCCCTGGCTAAAAGCGGCGAGCACGCGCAGCGGCATATTCCTGACAAACTCCAGCATCATATCCGAACCGTCCTCTTCCAGCGCACTCATCACTTTGTTCTCGCTGTACTTCCGAAGCATCTCGCGAAAGATCGGCGATAGCTGCGGATCGTCCAGCAAATCGCCTACGAGCGAGTTTCGGGTAGCGGTTTTCTTTAGTCTGACGCTCGATTGTACGCGAATCGTCCCTTGAAGCACAAGCTCAGCCGACGATTTCCCGATCAAGATTTCAAAATCGCCGCTCTCCACATGCCAGTCCTGCATCTCGGGGTTATAGTAAGCAAATGCGCGCTTGTCCAATACAAACTCGACGGTCTTTTCCTCCCCGGGCGCCAGCTCGACCTTTTCGAAGCCTTTAAGCTCTTTTTCCGGCCGGATCACGCTTGCTTCAACATCTCTCACATACAGCTGGACGATCTCTTTTCCGGGGAGTTCGCCCGTATTTCGGACGCGAACGCCGATGCGGACCGTCTCGGTATCCCGGATTTCCCGCTTGTCGACGATTAGGCCGGTGTATTCGAATGTCGTATAGCTCAAGCCATGCCCGAACGGAAACAAAGGCTCGATCTGCTTCGCATCATAATAGCGGTAACCGACAAACAAGCCTTCCTTGTACTCCACCTTGTCCCCTTCGCCCGGGAAATTCAAATGGGAAGGATTATGGCTTAGTTGTTTCGGGAACGTTTCGGCCAGCTTGCCGCACGGATTCGCATCCCCGAACAGCAAATCGGCAATCGCGCCGCCAATCGCTTGACCGCCCAAATAGCCTTCCAGCACGCCCTTCACGCGATCGATCCAAGGCATCTCGACCGGAGCGCCGTTGCTTAAAACAACGACCACATTGCTTTGCACTTCCGCGACGGCCTCGATCAGCTTCCGGTGATTATCGGGAATCCGCAAATGCTGCCGGTCATACGCTTCGGATTCGTATCGTTCCGGCAGGCCTGCGAAAATAACCGCAGCCTCCGCTTGCGCCGCAGCCAGCTTCGCTTCCTGAAGCAAGCGATCGTCGATGTCGTCGCTTTCCAACAGGTAGCCTTCGGCGTATACGATGGCGGCTTCGCTTCCTGCCGCTCGGCGCATTTCTTCATAAATATCGTCCAATCGGGTCGGGTTGATGTGCGAGCTTCCGCCGCCTTGATACCTCGGATGTTTCGCCAACGCCCCGATCACGGCAATCGTCCCTTTCTTTTTCAGGGGCAGAATGCCGTCTTCATTTTTTAACAGCACCATGCTTTCGCGCGCGACAGTTCTGGCCAGTCCATGGTGAGCCTCCGCATCGAACGAAGCGTGTTCCTTTTTCCGGTCGACCGCTTGGAAAACGACGCGCAATATTCGTTCCACAGCCTTGTCCAGAGCTTCCTCGGACAGCTTGCCGCTCTTCACCGCGTCTACGATTTTCCGGTCGCCGAGGCCGTTGCTCGACGGCATTTCCAGCTCCAACCCGGCAGCCAATCCCTTCGCCCGGTCGTTCACGGCCCCCCAGTCGGATACGACAAATCCTTCATGTCCCCATTCTTCCTTCAAAATACGAGTCAGCAAGTCCTCATGCTCCGAGCAATACTCGCCATTTACCTTATTGTAGGCGCACATCACGGTCCAAGGCTGAGCTTGCTTGACCGCCCCTTCGAAGCTTGCCAAATAAATTTCCCGCAAGGTCCGTTCGTCCACAACCGCACCCACGGTCATTCTTCGATGCTCCTGGTTATTCACGGCAAAGTGCTTAAGCGAGGTTCCTACACCTTGACTTTGGACGCCCTTGATATGGTAGGCCGCCATTTCCGACGACAAATAAGGATCTTCCGAGAAATATTCAAAATTTCTGCCGCAAAGCGGCGAACGCTTGATGTTGGCCGCTGGCCCCAGTAGGATCGCAACGTCCTCAGCCTGACATTCTTCGCCCAATGCGATACCGACTTGCTCCATCAGCTTGCGGTCCCACGAGCAGGCCAAGCCTGCCGCCGAAGGAAAGCAAGTCGCCGGCACACTGTCGGCAAAGCCGAGGTGGTCCAGACCTCCCCGCTGCTTCCGGAGTCCGTGAGGCCCGTCCGTAAGCATGATCGACGGAATCCCCAGCCGTTCGACCGGCTTCGTTTGCCAGAAGTTCAAGCCGGAGCACAGCCCGGCTTTCTCCTCTACGGTCATTTGCGAGATAAGCTGCCGTATATCCCTCTGCATTAGCATCCTCCCCTTACGTCGAAACCGATGTTATATGATAATCGTGTTGAACGATTCCGGTTCAAGCTCAAAAGCTTGCGTGCGCGTTCCGTCACTTAGACGGAGAACCCGCGGCTCGGTGAACGGATTGGCCACGATTACCGCTTTTTGTCCGTTCGGCGCTGCAAAGGCAAGTGCGTTTCCGGCCCATGGACCTTTCAACCCGATCCGCGACGAACCCGGAGCAACGAAATGCGAGAAATGCTTCATCACAAAAAACTCGGGATTGTACACGGCCCGCTTGGCGGCAGGGTCTGCCGTGATCATCGAATTTTGTTCCCAGCCCCACGTGCTTCGCCCTTTCGGCTCCAGCACCATGTTCCAATAAATATAGCTGTTTACGCCGTTCGTGAAATAATGCTGATATAAATTAAAGACATATTTTGCGTAATCCCACGTATTCAGGCCGTCTCCGCATTCGTTTTCCGTCTGCATGTAGCGGAGCTCCGGATAGTTCTGCACGGTTCGTTGAATCGCATACTTGCCCGCCCATTGGTAACCGACGCCTTGAATATATTTGTAAGCTTCCGGATCACTTAACACGGTATTGGCATAAGCATCGTAATCCGAAGTCGATTTGTGCAGCATTTCCTGCCACGGCTCCGGCGCATTGATCGTTCCCAGCCAAATTTCCGTATCCAGCCCGTGCTCCTCGAAAGCCGGCCCTAAGTAGTCGCGGATGAACTCGCGAAGCTGCTCTCCCGTCCAAACGCACGACGGGAATTTTTGGTCGGCGACCACTTCATTTTGCACATGTATCTGGTGAATCGTAATGCCTTCCTGACGATACGCTTCCACAAACTTAACGAAATAAAGCGCATAGGCCTGCAAAATATCCTTTTCCCAACGCAGCGTTCCATAATTGTAGGCTTTCGGAAACTTCATCCAAGTTGGCGGACTCCACGGGGAGGCAAAAAATTTCAACTCCGGATTATACGTTAACGCTTCTTTGATATAGGGAATCAAATACTGACGATCCCGCTCGATAGAGAAATGCTCCATCGCCAAATCTCCGTCCGTCTCGTTCAGACTGTACCATTCGAGCGCATAATCGCTGGCGCCGATCGGCAGCCGGCAGATGCCAAGCTTCAGCTCTCCTTCGGGGTGAAATAAGGAGTGAAGCACACGCCCCCGTTCTTCGGACGTCAAGTGGCTCAACGCCGTAAAGCCCAATTCGTTAAAGCAGCCTCCAAAGCCCTCTACCGATTGAAAAGCTTCGCCGGTAATCGTGAGGTTGGCGTCGCCTCCGGCTTGGCCGGAGACCGGTTTTTCTGTCCAGCTAGCGTCTTTCGTGCTTGAAATCCAGCGAATATCGCGATTGCCCATAGTAAACCCTCCTATGTTTCTCCAAATTGTTTAACCCGTTACCCTTTTCTTATCCCGTTACCCTTTTACCGCGCCGTCCGTAATCCCTTGAATGATCCAGCGCTGGAAAATGGCAAAAAAGACGACGATCGGGATCGAAGATACAATCAAGGAAGCCAGAATCAAGCCCCATTCCCTGCTATACTTGCCGAAAAACATATTGATCGTCAAAACGAGCGTATAATTGCGGAAATCGGTAAGCAGCAGCACCGGAAGCAGGAAGTCGTTCCACAGCCAAAGCATGTTTAAGATCACAATCGTAAAGGTAATCGGCATCAGCAGCGGAAAAATGATCGTAAAGTACGTCCTGAACTCGCCGCAGCCGTCGATTTGAGCCGATTCGTCCAACTCGCGCGGAATGCCTTTCACAAATCCGTGGTACAAAAAGATAGCCAAATTGATGCCCAGTCCCGCACAAACAATACCCAGCCCCAGCGGCGAACCTTGCAGCCCCAGCCCTTTGGCCATTTTGGTCAAGGTGACCATGATCGTCTGGAAAGGAATCAGCATCGAAGCGACAAACAGCATAAATATAAAATTGCTTAGTCTGCCCCGCGTCCGGGAAAGCTTATATCCGGCCAAGGAGCTGAAAAAGACGATCCCCGCAATTCCCGTCACCGTGACCACGACGGTATTCCAGGCGCTTCTGAGCATGTTCGCTTTCTTGAACGCCTGAACGTAGTTGTCAAATTGCGGACTAGTGGGGAAGCTTAAGACGGAACGGTACATATCGCCCGGAGATTTCAAGGAATTGATGATCGCCATATAGATCGGGAACAGGAAGTAGACCGCCAGCAAGGACAGCACGACGAGCGATAAAACGGAATACATGCGCCTGGTCACGCTTCCACCTCCCGTTTCTTCATCACAGACACTTGAACGAGCGTAATGACCAGAATGATCAGGAAGAGGATGAGCGCCTTGGCGCTGGCATAGCCGTACCGGTAGTTGCGCTGATAAGCCTCCTCCAAAATATTCATCGTGATCACCTGCGTCGCCCGGGCCGGGCCTCCTCCGGTCAACGCGAAGATGAGGTCATACACCTTGAACGAGTTGTTCAAGGTCAGGAAAATGCAGATCGTCAGCGCATGAGTGATTAAAGGCAGCGTAATGTACCGAAGCATATGATACGGCTTGGCTCCGTCGATGATGGCCGCTTCCTTCAAATGCTGCGGTATGCCTTGGATGGCCGACATATAAATAATCATCAGGGTGCCGACGCCGCCCCATACGGAAACAAGCATGATGCTCCAGAACGAGATGTTCGGGTCGCCGAGCCAGGATTGACCGAGAAATTTTAAGGCGGCATATTCGGACAAGGCGGGCATCACTTTTGTAAACACGAACACCCACATAAATGTACTGATAATGACGCTGAGCATATTGGGCATGAAAAAGACCGTTCGGAAAAATCCCTTCGCTCTTTTTTGCGACTCGATCAGCAGAGCGAGCAGCAGCGCCAGGCCGTTTTGCAGCACGACCGCAAATACGACATACTTGGCGGTAAATAAGAGCGCCGTTCTGAAGTTGGCATCGTCGCGAATGGCTTCGACGAAATTTTGGAGCCCGACGAAGCTGTAGGACTTATTTAAGCCGTCCCAATTCGTGAAGCTGTAGTAAGAGCCTTGCAGCACGGGAATAACCAAGAAAATGACATATAGAATAAAAGCAGGCAGTACGAACAAAATCAGAGAAGTCATTGCTTTGGACGGGCGTTTCAGCATGATGTTCAATCCCTCCTTCGGGGAAGCCGCGCCCTGTTCTCAGCAGAACGGTTGGCTGCAGGAACAGGGCGCGACGCTCTCTTGCGGACACTTATTTTTTATTGGCGGCCGCGTTGGCGTCCTTCCAGGTTTTATCCAGATCCTTGATGACGTCTTCTTTGGACATCTTCTTGCTGAAGTAGGCCTGCAACGCCTTGCCTCCTTCGTCCTTAACCGCAGAAGGAATCGACGGGTCCTTGTAGGATTTCCCTTTGTTCACGTAGCTCGAAGCTTCCTCCACCCAAGGATAAGGCTTGAAGGTATGGGTTTTGGAGACGGGATTGAACTTCAGGCTTTGATAAAGCTCGTTCGACGCTTGATCGTCCAAAATATAGTTCAGCAAGTCCAGCGATACCTCTTTATGTTTGCTGTTCGAGGCCATCGCCAAGGAGGTGGATACGGATACATTAATCATCGTCGTATTCGGATCGTCATTGATCGGCAGCGGCGCGACGCCGAAATCGAACTTGTCGTTGACCTTCAGGATGCTGTCGGAATCCCAAGGCCCTTGCACCCACATCGCGGCCTTGCCGCTCGCGAACTCGGCGGCCCCGTCATCGTTGCCCATTTCAAAAGCGCGGTCCGTTCCGTTCGCGTTCACAAGGTCGATGATGTCGAACATCTCCTTGATCTCCGTGAAGCTGCCCTGCCCCTTGTTCATCTTGTCGATAAAGTCTTTGTGGCTCGTATTGACCAATCCGCCGATCGTAAGCGAAAGGAATAGCTGCGGAATCCAGCCTTCTTTGTAGCTGAGAAGAAAAGGCTTGACGTTATTGTCTTTCAGCTTCTGTGTAACCGCCTTCATTTCTGAGATCGTGGCAGGCGGCTTCAGTCCCAAATCGTTGAATATTTTTTTGTTGTAGAGATAGCCCCATTCCAGACTTTCCATCGGAATCGCTACCACTTTATTGTCAATCGAGACGATAGGCTTGATCCCGTCGATTAGCTTGCTTGCTAGCGGCTGGCTGGATAAATCGGACAAATAGCCGGCTTTGTAATAATCCGGAATCTCATTCACCGCATGGATGGAAAAGATGTCCGGCACATCCCCGGTAGCGAGCCGGGTTTTCAAAATTTGCGTGGCATTCTCCGCCCCCGGATACTCGGAATTAATCGAGACTTCGATATTTGTCTCTTTCTTTTCCTTCTCGACAAACTGTGCAAAGTACTTGTCGAATTGATCGCGGAAACGGTCCAGGCCCCCGAGGAAAATTTTCAGCTCGACCTTTTTCGGTGCCCCAGCGGCTTGGTTCTCCTGCGCGCCTGAACCGCCGGCGTTATCGCCGCTTCCTCCGCCCGATGAACAAGCGACCGTAGACCCCAGCATGAGAAGAGCTGCTGCTGTTGTAAGTGCTTTCTTCATTGCTTGTATCCTCCCTTTTCTGATTGGCGCTTACGTGCTTAGTATAATCGGGAGTGCGCCCCGGGCGCATTGGACCGGATTTGCGTCATGGACTGGACGATATTGATATTAGGCTTGAGAGTCCTGCCTGACTTGATTGGGGGTAATCCCGGTTACTTTTTTGAACAGGCGGTGAAAATAAGTGATATCCGAATAGCCTACAGCTTCCGCTGCGCTTTTAATGGAATTGGCCGGATTTTGCAGCAGTTGCTTTGCTTTGTCCATCCGTTTGGAAATAATGTAATCCACAACCGTCGAGCCGGTTTCCTGCTTAAACGTCCGGGACAGATGCTCCTTGCTGACGAAAAATCGGCCGGCGACCGATTCCAAGGTAATCGATTCCGCAAAGGAAAGGTCGATATACTGTCTAACCTCGTCAATGTCGATCCTGCTCTTGCTTCTTCTCCGGTGAATCCATTCCTCCAGCACGGCAGCGTACGCGGCAGACAACACCTCGATCCACTGCGGCAGAGGCGTATCGTCCGAAACGTAAAAGTTATTGGCGCATGCCGGAATCGCAAACGTCGCATCCGTTCCTGCCATGGACGCCTGTTCCTCCAGCAATAGGAGGAATTGCTTGTACAACGTATTGTTAAAGCCGGGCTGGAACGGTTCCCGGGCTCTCAATACTTGCTCCAATTCCTTGAACCGGCCCTGAACGGCCTCCACCTGCATGCCCTGAAAATGGCCGGAAATGATCCGTTTATACTCCGTGATGATCTTCAGCATGGGTTTATCCAGCGGCTGCACGGTATGAAGCCCCCGGGCGATCCGCCATTCCCGGACGGCCTTCTCCAGCGCCATGTTCAACTCTTCCGGGTGGATCGGCTTCAAAATGTATTCATCGACTTTGGATCGTATTGCCTGTTTAGTATAAGAAAAATCGTCGTAGCCGCTGATCACAATTTTGCGGATAAATGGGTAGTCCTCCGTCAGCTTCTGCAAAAGCTGGACCCCGTTCATCCCGCGCATCTTCATGTCCGTAATGACAATTTCCGGGCTGATTTCATCGATGATTTTCAACGCGCTCAAGCCGTCCTCCGCTTCCTCGACCCGATCGATGCCGAAACGCGCCCAGTCGGCCAGCTGCCGAATGCTGCTCCGCGTCCAAAATTCGTCGTCAATGACGATAGCCTTCATACGGCTTCCTCCTCTCCATGCTGCGGAACAGCAGGAATGACGACTTTGACCGTCGTCCCCGCTCCTGCCCTGCTGTCGATAAACAATCCGTACTCTTCCCCGAAAATAAGCTTGATCCGGGAATGCACATTGCCGAGGCCCAAGCTCTCGCCCAGCTCCCGCTCTTCCGATTCGTCGTTCAACCGGCTGCGCAGCTCTTCCAGCCGCGTTTCCTCCATGCCGACGCCGTTATCTTCAATGCTGATCTCGATTTCATCCAACACCTTCTGGGCCGTAATCGTGATGGACCATTCCGCCATTTTCCCCTCAAGCCCGTGAACAAAACAGTTCTCGACGATGGGCTGCAGGGAGAACTTCGGAATCTGACAGGACCGGCATTCGTCATCGACATTCAGATGAATGCGGATCATGTCCTGAAAGCGCAATTTTTGAATCTGCAAATAATTGCTCACGTGCTCCAGCTCATCCGCGACCGTGACCAAGTCCGACTTCATTCGGATCGTGTAGCGGAACAAATCGCTAATCGCGCGGACATGCTCATAAATTTCGGGAACGTTCCGCGAGATGGCGATACCGCCTATAGCTTGCAGCGCATTTTGCAGAAAATGCGGATTGATCTGCGCCTGCATCGCTTTCAGCTGCGCCGTCCGCTTCTCGATCTTGCTTTTGTATTCGATCTGGATCAGCTCTTTGATCCGCTGGAGCATAGAATTGAACCGCCGCTCCAGCGTGCCGATTTCATCGCTGCGTATGTCGCTGACGCTGACGTCGAAGTTTTGGAATTCCACCGCTTTCATCGATTTCGTCAGCCGGATGATCGGTTTCGTCGTGTAATAGGCGGTCAAGATCGCGGCCATGATCGCCAGCACAATAAATATGACGGCGGTGAAGAAACTGAAGCTCAGCGTCGACGAAGCGCCTTTCGTCAAATAATTCATCGGAATGAACTTAACAATCCGGAGCTGACCCGATACGGCGGGCTGGTAAAAGATTAACCCCTGCTTCAGCTCCATATGTCCGGGCCCGTCCGAATTTGCGGCAGCCTCCTTCAATACTTCACCGGGCAGAGCCTCCTGCTGCGAATTCGCATAAGGGTTATACATAACATTTCCTTGATTGTCCAAAATCATCACTTGGCTGTTCGGTTCGGAATGGATCATGTCCAGCACGCTGTTCATCATATTCCAACGGACATCCAGCGATATCCCGCCAAGAACCTCCCGATTCTCAAACCGGTTCATCGTGCGTACCAGGGTAAAATTATTGTGTGCCGCATCCATTACCCTGTTAACGCTTTCAAACGATTGATCCAAATCCCCCCAGCTTCCGAAGGGAGCCTGAAGCTGCCCAGTTGAACTCACCGCATCTTTATCGACGACGAATAACCGGTGCTTGGACTTCAAATAAAGCGAAATCCGCACAATATTTTTATTATTGGCGATATATAAGGATCTCAACTTCTCTTGAATATAGGAGTCCGCCGCATCCGCGCTATTCGCGCCGTTGTCCAATCCCCCGCTCCCGTTTGGAAACAGGTTATGGTCAAGCAGAAGGGAATAGCTCACCGCTTGCAGCTGATCGAATTTTTCATCCAAATATTTGGCGGCCCAATCCATTCTGGATTCGTTGGAGCGGATCACTTCCAGGCTCAAAGATTGCTTGGTCGTATTCGCCGCAAACAGGGTGACCAGGATTAACGGCATAATCGCAATCGTCACCATCAAAAGCATTAGCTTGTACCTCAGGCTCTTCTGAAAGCGATGGAAAAGTCGCTTCATCATGGTGCCGGCCTCCCATAAAATCAATGTTCGCCTTTATTGTAGCAGATTCAGTACGCACCGGCAGCAAAGCGATAAAAATTGTTTATCGATCCATTTATCCCCAAACTGAAAAAGGGCAGGCCGAATGCCAATTCGTCCGCCCTTTTTTTGCAGTTGAATGATGCTTTGGTTATCGGTACGCCTGCAATCTCCGATTCAAGTCCCGGGTGCTTGCGTAAACCGATTGATAAATTCCGAATAAGTCCTGATACACCGCCGCACGCTTCGGGTCCGGTTCGAACTGCCGATCATAGCCGACGAACCGGTCTGCGCACTCCGCGATGCTGGCAAACCAGCCGCAGCCGACCGCGGCAAGCATGGCCGCTCCTAAAGCGGGACCCTGCTCATTAGCCAGCTTCACGACCGGAGCTTGAAAAATATCCGCCTGCATTTGCAGCCAAACCTCATTTTTGGCCCCGCCGCCGATGGAGACGATCGTCCGTACTTCGACTCCCGCTTCCCTCAACCTCTCGACCGACTCCCGAAGGGAGAACGTAATCCCCTCCATCACCGCCCGAACCAAGTGTTCGCGCCGATGCGAGCCGTCCAGCCCGATAAAGCTGCCTCTGATCACCGAATCCGCGTGAGGCGTACGCTCCCCGACGAGATACGGCGTAAATAATAGCCCTCCCGCACCAGCCGGCACCTCGGAAGCCTTCGCCAAAAAAGCATCGTAGCTTTCCCCGGCTGCGATCGTTTTCTTAATCCAATCCAGACTGTATCCCGCCGCAAGCGTGACGCCCATCGCATAATAACCGCCCGGCTGCGAGTGGTTAAAGAAGTGGATGTTCCCCGCGAAATCCTTCTCCTGATCCTCGTAGGACAAGATCACCCCCGAGGTTCCAATACTGCACAAAGCGTCGCCTTTCCTTAAAATACCGGCCCCGACCGCGCCGCACGCATTATCGGCTCCTCCCGCATACACCTTCGTATCCGGCGAGAGCCCCGTCCGGTCCGCGATTTCCGGCAGCAAGCAGCCGATGAACTCCAGCGATTCCGCAAGCTGCGGGCACAGGCTCAAGTCGATGCCGAAGGCGTTGCAAATTTCCCGGCTCCATTGCTTCCGGATCACATCGAGCAGCAGCGTGCCCGCCGCATCGGAAATATCCATATGCAGCTTGCCTGTCAGACGGTAGCGCAAATAATCTTTGGGAAGCAGGAACACCACCGCTTTGCGGAATACCTCCGGTTCATGCTCCTGCACCCACATGATTTTTGGAAGCGTAAAGCCTTCCAAGGCGGCATTTTTCGTAATCTGATACAGCCTGGGCCCAAGCTTGCTTTCGATTGTTCTGCACTGCGCCGTTGTTCTCGTGTCGTTCCATAGAATCGCCGGGCGAAGCACCTGCCCCTGCTCATCCAGCAACACCAGGCCATGCATTTGTCCCGAGAAGCTGATCCCTTCGATATCCTTCGGCGCTACTCCCGACTCCTGCACCAACGCGTGCAAACATTCCACGGTTTGATTTACCCATGCCTCCGGCTCCTGCTCGCTGTAGCCGGGCTGCACGTGCTGCAGCGGATAGCTTCGCGACGCCTCGCAGCGCACCTTCCCTTCTTGATCGACAAGAAGCGCTTTTACGGAGCCGGTGCCTAAATCAATCCCAATAACATATTTCATGCCCTATCCTCCCCAAGGAGTGATCGTTCGCCCGCTTATACGGAAAAGATATACTCGTTCAGCTCGGCTTTGATCCGCTCAAGCCTGCCGGATTTGGTACCAATCGTTTGGTTGCCGAGCGCATATTGCTCCAACTGGCGGAAATCCGCTTTGCCCGATACGATGTCGAGGCCGATGCCGCTCTTGAAGCTGCTGTAGCGTTCATCCGTAATTTTCTCGAAATAGCGGTCCTCAATCAATTTTGCCGCAACCTTCAACCCTTTGGCAAACGTATCCATTCCCGCGATATGCGCATGGAACAAATCTTCCGGCTCGAACGACGATCTTCTGACCTTCGCGTCGAAGTTCACGCCGCCCGATCCGAGGCCCCCGTTGCTCAAAATTTCATACATCGCGAGAGTAACCGCATACAGATCGGTCGGAAATTCATCCGTATCCCAGCCAACCAGCAGATCGCCCTGATTCGCGTCGATAGAACCGAGCATGCCATGCGAGCGGGCTACACGCAGCTCATGCTCGAAGGTGTGTCCGGCGAGCGTCGCGTGGTTCGCTTCAAGATTCAGCTTGAAATGATCCTGGAGCCCGTATTTTTGCAGGAAAGCAATGGTGGTCGCGGCATCAAAATCATACTGATGCTTCGTCGGCTCCTTCGGCTTCGGCTCGATTAAAAATTGCCCCGTAAAGCCGATTTCTTTCGCATAAGCGACCGCCATATGATAAAATCTCGCCAAATTGTCCAACTCAAGCCCCATATCCGTATTGAGCAGCGATTCGTATCCTTCGCGTCCGCCCCAGAACACGTAATTTTCCGCGCCCAGCTCTACCGCCGTTTCCAGCCCTTTCTTCACCTGTGCCGCCGCATACGCGTACACGTCCGCATTGGAGGTTGTTGCCGCGCCATGAACGAATCGCGGGTTCGTAAACATATTGGCCGTGTTCCACAGCAGCTTCACGCCGCTCGCTTTCATGTGCTCTTGAATGGAGGCCACGATCACATCCAGATTGTGATTCGTTTCTTTCAGCGAATCGCCTTCGGGCGCAATATCCCGGTCATGGAAGCAAAAATAAGGAGCGCCGATTTTCTCAAAAAATTCAAAAGCCGCCTCGACGCGTACCTTCGCCAAGTCCAACCCGGTGTAGTTCGTCCAAGGACGGATGGCCGTATCGGCGCCGAACGGATCGCTGCCACCGCCTGTCAAGGTATGCCAGTAAGCCACGGCAAAGCGAAGGTGCTCCTCTTGCGTTTTGCCAAGCACGATTTCCGATTGGTTGTAATGCTTGAACGCCAACGGATTTTTGGAAGCTTTCCCCTCGTACTGAATCTTGCCCACCGTATTGAAATAACTCATGTCGGTTCCTCCCTGTGTTGAAAAATGGCTTTATCTCATGTTAGCACCGGATACTTTGTTTGTCCAGTAGACAAAGTAAGTACACCTTTTATTTTTTGCAATCCGTGTTATGATAAAGAAAAAGAACCGACAATAGCAGGCTTTGGAGGATGGCATGAAAATCACCGGCGATTTGCAATTGATGAAAAAAATAAACAAATACCTTGTTCTGGATACGATCCGTCATCATTATCCGATTTCCAGAGCGGACATTTCCGTGAAAACCGGTTTAAATAAAACGACGGTATCTTCCCTTGTCACCGAATTGATTGAAAGCCACTTTGTGACCGAAATCGGGCTCGGCGAATCCAGCGGCGGAAGAAAACCGATGATGCTGCTGTTTAACCAGCGGGCCGGTTACGCGATCGGCGTCGATCTCGGCGTGAATTATATTTTGGCGATGGTCACCGATTTAGGCGGAACCGTCGTCAAGGAGAAAAAAATCGAAATGACCGATTTGAGCGTGGAGTCGGTGATGGAGAAGCTCAAGAAATGCATTCATTCGCTCATCAAAAAAACGCCTCCGTCTCCATACGGCATCATTGGAATCGGCGTCGGCGTACCGGGTCTTGTCGACGATCAAGGAAATGTGTTGTCCGCCCCCAATCTGGGATGGACGGACGCCCCCCTCCAAGAGATGCTGCAGCGGGAATTCAACCTCCCGATCGCCATTGATAACGAAGCGAACGTCGGCGCTTTGGGCGAGAAGGAATTCGGCGCCGGACGTTCCGTCTCGAATATGATTTACCTCAGCGTCGGGATTGGGATCGGCGCAGGAATTATTTTGAATGATGCTTTGTATCGGGGAGTTTCCGGCTTCTCCGGCGAAGTGGGGCACATGACTCTGGCGCAGGACGGGCCCCTTTGCGGGTGCGGCAGCCGAGGGTGCTGGGAAACGTTTGCCTCGGAGAAGGCGCTCATTCAACAAGCTAAATCCCTTCAGCTCGTTGACGAGAAAATCCAGGTCGCCGAGGCGATCGACAAAATCAACTTGAGCACTTTGCTGCACCTGGCCAAGCGGGGAAACCGTCCGGTCATCGATCTTTTTGCAAGCACGGGACACTGGCTGGGGGTCGGGATCACGAATCTGGTGAATGTGTTTAATCCCGAGCTCATCGTGATCGGGAACCGCATGTCCCTGGCATCCGAATGGATGGCAGATTCCATCCGTGAAACGCTGAATTCGCAAAGCCTCTCGTTCCATCGTCAAAAAATGAACGTCGTCTACGCAAAGCTCGGCATGAATTCCTCGGCTGCCGGCGCCGCATCGATTGCGATCAACCGCTTCTTTTCCGCCATGAAAGCTTTGTCGGATTAAGAGTTAGAGAAAAAGGCCACTCCCCCGCCGATTGTCGACGTAGGAATGGCCCTCTTTTGCGTGAGCATCATTTCATTATTTCGTGCTTGTCCGTTTTTTTAGACTTTCTTATTTATGATGGGATGAGTATCCCCATAGGTGTGACCGCAGAGGACACAAATAATTTTCTGTGATAATTAACTTTTCCGAGATTTCTCGGTAAACTCGGTGTCTTCAAATAACTGTAAATGAGTAATTTTCGAATTCAAAAAAGGAGGATGAAAATTCGTCCCCCATACAATTTCAAAAGTATTTACATGTTAAAAATTTCCACTATCGTATTTATCACTATAGTTGATTCCTGAGCAACTTACTAACCCATGCTTCTGAAAATCCTAAGATTTTGGCTAGTTCCTTTTGTGATGCGCTAGGATTTTCCTTAATTGCTTGATGCAAACGGTCCAATGTTTCTTTCCTTCTTGAAGTGATTTTTTCCTTATTTGTCTCATTAGCTCGTTCACGTTCTATTCCTTTGATGAAGACCTGAAGCTCCGGAAGGCTTTGAATACATGGCGAACAAACATAAAACTTTTTGAAGTAAATGATTTGTTGCTTGCTTGAACAAAACAAACACTCTTTTTCTGGATATTTATAAACCATAATCGCCTTTCTCTCATCATCACAGAAATACTCTGTCCTGACATTGGGTTCAAGATTCAAAACACGCCTAATCTCCGTGGGGATTACAATTCTTCCGAAGTCGTCTACAAACCTGACAATTCCCGTTCTTCTGTTATCTTGCATCAATCACACCTCAAACCATAACGATTTCTAGTTTACACATCGCATTCTCCTAATTTGAGCAATTAAAACATAGGTATCTAATTGTTGGCTTAATTGGACCATATATTCACTCGTTAAACTCTCACCTTGTTGTACGGCCTCTTCCATTTGGTTCTGTATGTTTTTCATGGCACTGAGTAATTCTTCATCGCTGAAATGGCTGATATCGTATTGGGTGTAATCCTCCTTTCCATTTGCTAACATGGTCATATGGCTCTCTCCTTTTTCAACTATTGTAGTTTTGTCTTTTTATAAATTAACTGTAACATGCATCTCGCAAAAAACCTTATTATTCCATTTTGTGCAACGAATGTTTTGGAAAATAAACAAAAAAAAGAACAGGTTTTTAATCACCTGTTCATTGATAAGCATTCATATTTCATTTTCGAATGACAAAATAATTAATGCCCGGTATCAATATCATTGTATAAAATTTTTTGGCCCGGATTTGCATCTGGCGAAACAACAAACATAGTTCCAATCACAGCCAAAGATAAAGCCATCAGCAAGATGAATTTCTTCACTGACTTCGCCTCCGATCAAATGGTTTATTTACCTTATTATTCATATGCCTCCTTCAACTTCATTATATGCTTTAGTTCCAAGGATTTCGACAGTTTTATGTGATATGTTAACAATTCCTGCATGCAGTCGTCTTTCTCTTTCATAGCGCTGACACTCCCGAACGCCTTTAAACCTTTAACATAGTTTTCTATTCCTTCGTCAAGCAAACCTTTACTAAGCTTATAGAAGCCTTTAAATCTATGGAACCTTCCAACAGTAATGTATTTATGTGGTGTTTGTGGATGCTCAGGTAATAATTCTTCCCCCTTCTCCAATATTTCAGCAATTGATTCAAGATCCCCTAATTGAAAATAGATCTCCAGAAGTTCGTCAGCAATATGTAAGCTATATTCCTTCCCTAGTTCCCCTAAATATTTCTGAAGCATGGGTATTGCTACATCATATTCTTTTTTTCTCGCTTTTGTTAAGGCCCGAGTAGCCTTGGCAGGTACGACAACAAAATCATTATTGATTTTTTCAAATATGTCCAAATGTTTCTCGACTGCGTCATAATTTTTTTGATGAGAAAATGAATTTATCATAGCCAGATATGCTCTCGTTTTCAGATCTGTATCTTCTGTCTCTAAAGGGAGACCCAATTCACAAAGTTGAATGCATTCATTGTATTTGTTTATGTTTTTTGCATGCAAAGCCATTCTAAAGTAAAACGTAATTTTCTCCTCACGTGATAAAAACTTAGTGTAGTATAAAACTTCTTGCCCCATCCGAAACGATTCTTCCAGTTGCTTCAAATCGTTCCTTTCAATCAAATACTTTTGTAGTAGCCCTTTGGCTACATAATACGGCACTCCGCGTTCTCTGGAAAACTTAATAATCAACGTATAGAGTGTAACTTTCAGTGAATCATCAGTTACTGTTTGGGTAAAATTGAATAAGCGGTGAAGCGATTCCTCCGTTTCTACATTATGCGATTCCAGTATGCGTATTGCCGCTTTCGGAACAAGCGAAAAGCACTCTTTACAGGTTGTTACCTCTTCGAGCACTTCAAACAAAGTGTTGACGCGGTTTTCTTCTTCAAGGTAACACTCCATAATCTCGAAATAGTGTGCAGGAAAAGCTGTGGCTATAGACTTTACCGTTTTAAATTCAAGCCGCTTCGTTTCTCCACGTTCTTTTCGATTTAGTGCGCTTCTACTTACCCCCGTTAATTCTTCAAGATTCGCGTATGTCAAGTTTCTCTCTTTTCTAAGTTGGAAGATGATATCTGAGATGGTTTTATGCTGATGCTTAATATCCACCATAATACATACCTTCCTTTTTGATTAAGTTTTTACATTGGTCAATTATATCAAAGTATGTTTAATTTTACAATTCATTGATATTTATGATATGTCATCTAATTTCGTCCGAGATGCAACGATTCGATAAGTTTCTACAAAGATTAACTGTTAATTGGTATTAATTTCAATTACCTGTGTATTTTGAAGAAATAGTAGAAATAAAAATAGATATTTTTCCCTATCCCATATTTTATGTCATTATGATAAATTATGTTTTAACGATCCAGTCGCGACGAATTGTTCAGAAATTTTTCTGAAGGAGGGAGATAGGTTTTTGCAACATTTTTGTTTCTTGTTTTAAAAAATCAAAAGAGGAGTGACATTTCAAATGGGTATTAAAAAATTTGGGAAATATTTAATTCCTGCTATTCTGAGCTTGTCTTTCGTTTTCTCTGGCGTGCTTCCAATCTCGGCGGCTGTTGATTCAACATCAAATCTAAGCAGCGCTACACAGTTAGATAATGCTGAGAAAAAGGAAATTAGGATTTCTCACAAGTTTTCAGTAGTCTACGACAAAGATAAAGCAATTGAGGTAGTCGAAGGTAAGAACGGCCCAGCTAAGAGTCAAATTTCCTATATGGATGCGGATCAATTGTCTGACAAATTAAGCGCATCCTTCTTGAAACCTAATGATGTCATCACTTATAATGACTCGGCCAAAGAACACAGCGTATACAATTTAAAAAATGTCGGCCAGTTAAACACAGAATTTTCAACTACTAGCCCTTCTTCTGCAGCCAGCGGAGGAAAACTTGGTAGTGGTGTATCAGTTGCATATTACTCCGCAGATTTCGTCATCACAGGAAATTCCAGCCCTTATTTGGAAGTCACGCTTACTGGGGTAGAAGGGAATTTGCCTGCTACTGTTGGAGGGCAGCTTTCGTTATCGCGAGGAATAAATAAAATCGGAAATTACACTGTAACAGATGTTTTAAATTACACTTGGCAATATCCCTTTGTAGGTAAGTCGGAAAGGAAAAATGTTAGCGTCAATGATACAAGCTTTTATTGGTATCAATCATCGAATTTTGCAATTTGGAGAAATCCCGATGGAAGCACGGCTGGCTATGCCACAGATGGAAATCAGACAACCGAAATACTACTGAATAAACTCGGTGTATTGTATCCATTTTGGTACGGCATAGATGTAAACGGATTTTTAAACTCTTTTCCTCCTGACACTACAACTTATTCCAGAGTATCGCCTAGTACTGTAGATGCTTTAAGAAAAGCATTTGAAAATTCTGTTAGAGACAAATATAAAACTTATTACGATAAGAAATACGGGTACGTTAACTGGCAACCGGGTATTGAGATACATCATATCAGGCCCTTGAATTTTGGAGGTGATAATTCCTTCGAAAATCTAATTCCTTTGTATGCGGATAAGCATTATCAATTCTCAAATTGGTGGAATTACTATCAATGAACAAGCTTATATATCTCACTTTGAAAAACCTAAAGACACGTTTGGCGAAACAGCCCATCTTATGGGTTCAAAGAGAATTAGGCTATATTAAACCTTGTACATGCGCCTTTTACAAAGCTGCTACGCCAGATCAAATCTATAGCTTGGTAAAAGAAACAGGATTTTTCTTGCCAACGAGTTATATCGATTTCTTGAAAATGCACGATGGCGCTATCTTATTTCAAGACCAGTCCGAATATGTTAACCCTCCTTGGTATATTTTTGGCTTGGAGGAAATTATGGAATACTCGGAACAAAATGAACTGCCTCCTAACCTGTATGCCATTGCGAAGTTTAGTCAAACCATTATTTTTATTGATTCGTCTCGGGTAAAAGAGGGAAGGGAAGACTACTTATTCGAAGGCTCAATTCTAAACCTTGCGGATGAATTTAAAGCAATTGATCTTAATTTTGAATTATGGTTTGAAAGACTTATTGTTTCCCAAGGTTCTTTTTTCTGGTATTGGAACAACTATTCGCTAAAAAACTATCAGCCGGAAGAGGTTTCACTTGATGAGCTTAATGAAATGGAAGAGTAAGATTATCAGAAAGAAATGCCTTCAGATTCGTTAGAAATACTTTCATCTGCAAATACAGAACTTGCGAAAAAATATTTAGGACAGCTTGAAAATGATGTTGATAACTAAATAATTCATTCCCCCTCATGGAGTTTATCTGTGAGGTTTTTTGTTTTCATTGTCCTCACTGTGTTACCTAAGTAAATGTTCTCCCGCTTCTACAAATAAAAAAGAGGCGTGTATGCCTCTAAAATACACATTTTTTTACGTTTATAATATGTCATCAGGATTTCATTCTCGATACACCGCGCCACTCCCACACCGCTGATAATCGCCTTGGCCATCTTCCTCACACGCCTCTCATTCTCCCAAAAATACAGGCTTTCTTTTCTCGTTAAACGCTTTCAACGCCTCAACGCGGTCCTTAGTCGGAATAATAACCTCATAAGCCTTGGATTCAAAATCCAACCCCGTTTGCAAATCGACGCCCATCCCTACATCAATGGCACGCTTCGCTTGGTAGACGGCAATGGGGGCATTTTGCAAAATCTCCTTGGCCAGCCCCTCACAAAGCTCCGCCAGATGCACGGCATCTTCGGCAATACCGCTTACAAAACCAACGGACAAAGCTTCTTCTGCCGTGATTTTACGGGCAGTCAAGATCAGCTCCTTCGCTTTCGACGGTCCGATCAGCCGCGGTAGCCGCTGGGTTCCTCCTGCTCCCGGTATGATGCCCAAGCTGACTTCCGTCAGCCCCATTCTGGCCTCTTTGACGGCGTAACGAAAATCGCAGGCCAACGCGAGCTCGAAACCTCCCCCGAACGCGTAACCGTTGATAGCGGCAATGGTAGGCTGCGGAAGACGTTCCAGCGCGGTAAATACATCGCGGATTTTTTTGACGTTCCTTCTGACCTGCTGCTCATTCAACGTCTTTCTTTCCTTCAGATCGGCGCCGGCGGAGAACGCTTTGCCTGCTGCCGTGACGATAACGACGCGCACGTCTTTAGGCCGAGCTTCGATCTCCTCGATCGCTTCGCCTAAAGCAACGAGAGCTTCGTAATTGAACGCGTTCAATTCCTCCGGCCGATTCAATCGGATATAACCAATGTGGTCCTTCTGTTCCCAAAATACAGCTTTGGATGTCACTGCTCTTCCCCCTATCAGGCTTCATAATGCCAAACTTCGTTCTTTTTCACTTTTTGTATGCTTCCTTGAGCCTCCAAAAAATCGAGCAAGCCGATAATCTCCGACATGACAGGCGAAAATACAGTCCTATATTTATGAGGATAATATAGCTGTGCCAGCTGGTAAGCTGTAGACGCACCGCTAATAATCATCTCTCTGATTTTATCCGCTTTTTGTCCGATTCGTTTCAGCCTCATGGCGATGAGCTGTTGATGATCGTCGATCAGCTCCCCGTGCCCCGGGAATACGGTGTCCGCATCAATCTTGGAGCATTTCGTCAACGATTCGACATATTGCACAAGCGTACGGAGCCTTGCGCCCTCGAAATCCGGTTCGACAAAGGCGTTGCTCGAAATATGCTTGATCAAATGATCCCCAGCAAACAACGTTTTCTCGTTCTCATTCCAGAAGACGATATGATCGGGAGCATGCCCCGGAACCTCCAGTACTTTATAGTCGCCGATTCGGGACCCTTCCGTTAACGGGATGATATCTGTCTGAGTCGTATAGGCTTCATTTTTTTTCGCCGCTCTTTGCAGCCGTTCAATATCTCGCTCCCCTGCAGTGCCGCAGCCCATTTCACGATACAGCCGATCAAAAAAGCGGAGCCGCATTTGAATAAAATCCGGATCTCTTTTCATCCGGGGGATCGCATCCTTATGGGCATATACGGGAACCTGCACTTGCGAGACGATCCGGTTCACTAGTCCGATATGATCCTGATGGCTGTGAGTAATCCATATTTGCGATAAATCACCTAATGCAAGGCCATGCTGGCGCAGCGTCAAAAGCAGCGCTTCCCAACAAATGTCGGAATCGTCTCCGGCATCAAGCAAGGTAAGCGTGTTGCCATCGGCGATCAAGAACATGTTCACGTCGCCGACATCGTAAGGAGTCGGCGCTACGATCGGAATGACTTGGCCGCTCGTTGTTTTGATTCCCGTCATACAAAAACCACTTCCCCTGACTGTCTTTACGTTCATCTTGATTGAAAAAAGCGATATTGATTATGAACGATCATAATCAACATCGCGAAAACAAACATGCGCCGAACCTATCAACCCTTTTCAATGATCGTCGCGATGCCTTGCCCGACGCCGATGCACATCGAAGCCAGCCCGTACCGGCAATCTCTGCGCTTCATCTCGTGAACGAGCGTCGTCATGATGCGCGCGCCGCTGCAGCCAAGCGGATGGCCAAGCGCGATAGCCCCGCCGTTCACATTGACGATCTCGGGATTCAGCCCCAATTCCTTCACGCAGGCGAGCGATTGAGACGCGAACGCTTCATTCAACTCAACCAAATCCAGTTGGCCGACAGCCAATCCGGCATTGTTCAGTGCTTTGCGGACGGCAGGCACAGGGCCTATCCCCATATAATCCGGGTGTACGCCTACCGTTGCCGAAGCGACGATCCGGGCGAGCGGCTTGAGGCCGAGACGTTCGGCCGTCTCCCTTTCCATCATCAGAAGGGCGCTGGCGCCGTCGTTAATCCCCGAGGAGTTTCCGGCCGTAACGCTGCCGTTTTTATGAAAAGCCGGCTTCAATTCCGCCAGCTTGCCGAGCGACGTGTCCGGCCTCGGATGCTCGTCGGTATCGAAAAGAAACGATTCCTTCTTGCGCTCGATCGGATAAGGCACGATTTCGTCTTTAAATTTGCCTTCGGCAATCGCTTGTAGGGCGAGCGTCTGGCTTCTTAAAGCGAATACGTCTTGCTCCTCGCGGCTGATGCCGTATTTTTCCGCAACGTTCTCCGCCGTCTCGCCTAAAGTAATCGGGGGATACATCCTTTCCATGACAGGGTTGACGATTCTCCAGCCCAGCATCGTATCGTACAGCGTCTGGTTTCCCCTCTGACCGGAATGCTCGGGTTTCAGCATGACGTACGGAGCGCGCGTCATACTTTCCGTCCCTCCGGCAATGTAAATGCTGCCGCTCTCCGCTTTAATGGCGTGTGCAGCCTGATTCACGGCTTCAAGACCGGAGCCGCACAAGCGGTTCACCGTAACCCCCGGCACCGATATCGGCAATCCGGCCAAGAGAACGGCCATACGTGCGACGTTACGGTTATCTTCCCCCGCTTGATTGGCGC
This sequence comes from Paenibacillus sp. MZ04-78.2, assembly GCF_024213375.1. Lineage (GTDB taxonomy): Bacteria > Bacillota > Bacilli > Paenibacillales > NBRC-103111 > Paenibacillus_G. Next base: position 193,684 of record NZ_JANAVJ010000004.1, read on the forward strand.
ATCCGAAAAATACGTCCTCAATCGATTCGGCATCGATTGGGTTGCGCTTCAACAGCTCCTTTATCACATGAGCGGCCAGGTTGTCAGGCCGCACATCTTTAAGCGTTCCGTTGTATTTGCCAATCGGGGTGCGGACGGCGTCTACAATAACCGCTTCTTTCATTCTGTCATCTCCTTCGATGAGTAAGAGTAAAATCCTCTGCCGCTATATAGGAACCTACAGATTTTTCCTCCGTAATAACGATTCCTTCAATTCCCGAATGCGACGTTCCATATCCTGCTTTTGGAAGATCGCTTGAGTAAACAAGCCTATTCCGACAACATGCCGATCGGTTTCAGCCTTTACTTCGCAGACAACCCTCTTCTCCGACACTTCTGTACATACGGCCTTAAATTTCACTTCCTGCCCTACTAACGCAAGTCCGACATGCTTCACATCTATCGCAAAGCCGGCCCCTTCTTCTCCGTCTTCCAAATACGGCACAATGATCTCACGGCCTGCTTTTTCCATATAATAAATCATTGTCACGGTAGACATGACATCATGAACAACCTTGCCGTCAAAAGCAGGCCTCATCGATGGTTCCACCAAAATCTGAAATTCAACTTCGATCCCGGGTACTAATCCCTGTCTCATTCGCCATTACTCCGTTCGATCATGGTAGGCTTCCACCAAAGTGGCCAGCCCTTGCCCACCGCCGACGCACAACGATACGACCCCGTACTTTTTATTCCGACGGCGAAGCTCATAGAGGATCGTACCGAGCAAGCGCGCCCCGCTCATCCCCAATGGATGGCCGAATGCAATCGCCCCTCCGTTAACATTGGTCCGATCGATCGGCAGCCCTAATTCGCGGATGCACGCCAAAGCTTGAGAAGCAAATGCTTCATTCAGTTCAAACAGGTCAATGTCGTCGATCGACAGGTTCACTTCGGCCAACAGTTTGCGAATGGCATTCACAGGACCGATGCCCATGATCCGGGGATCTACCCCCCCGCAAACAAAATGAACGATTCTTCCGAGCGGTTTCGCCCCGGTTTGCCGCACTTTCTCCTCGCTCATCAGCATGGCAGCGGCCGCGCCGTCATTAATGCCGGATGAATTTCCAGCCGTGACGGACCCGCCTGAACGAAAAGCCGGCTTCAGCTTGCTTAACGATTCTAAAGATGTATCGCGCCGTGGATATTCATCCGTATCAAACACAACAGGGTCCCCTTTTTTGCTCGGGATGATCACGGGAACCGTCTCTTCTTTCAACAAGCCTTCATCTATAGCTCGGATCGCACGTCGATGGCTTTCGGCGGCAAATGCGTCTTGATCCTCGCGGCTAATATCGAATTGCTCCGCGACATTTTCCGCTGTATCTCCCATGGTCAAATCGCCATAAATAGATACCGGCGCCGAACGGGGCCCGCCGAACGATTCCATCAACGTTTGTGCGCCTCGCTGATAAGGCTGGGAGAGCTTTTCCATAATATAGGGGGATCTCGTTAAATTCTCCACGCCCCCCGCCAGCATGATTTCCGCATGCCCGGCTTGTATCGATTGGGCGGCGAGATTGATCGCTTCCAAGCCGGAACTGCATACCCGGTTCACCGTAAGGCCCGGAATCGATTCCGGCAATCCCGCCTTCAGCAGCCCCACGCGCGCAATATTGATAAAGGGTCCCGCGGAAATCACATTCCCCATAATGACGCTATCGATCTGTTCCCCTTCAATCGGCGAACGGCGAACGACTTCCCGGATGACCGTCACCGCTAAATCATCCATCGGCACGTCCTTGAGACTTCCGCCCAATTTGCCGATTGGCGTTCGCGCGGAGGCGACTACATAGACTTGTTTTCGTTGTATGGTCATGACGATGATCCCTCTTGTTTCTCATATTGATAAAATCCATGTCCGCTCTGTTTTCCGATTCTTCCGGCCAGCACCAGCTTCCGCAGTAGCGGTGCCGGACGATAACGCTCCTCGGCCAGATCGCGGTGCAGTCCTTGGACGACCGAATACACCTCATCCAAACCGATCCGGTCTGCCCATTCCAGCGGACCATAAGGATAGTTCGTGCCCTTCCTCATCGCAATATCGATATCTTCCGGCGCAGCGATTCCTTCCATCAGAGCAAAGACCGCTTCGTTCACGATTAGGGAAAGGATTCTCGGGAATATCAAGCCAACCTCGTCATCCACTTGCGCGGTTTCTTTTCCTAAAGATTCAATAAATGTCTTAGCCTTTTCAATCGTAAGCGTACCGGTCTGCAATGCAGGCGCAAGCTCAATCAAATTCCGCTCCGACAATGGCGCAAAAGTACCGAACCCGCAAACCCTTTCCGGCGATAACGTCCAGGAAGCAATTTCAGTTGCCGTAACCGCCATGGAAGTCGCCAAAATGGGGACGTGCGAAGCCAGTGCCGCATCCATCTTTTGAATCGTCAATCGTTTCGCATTCAAATCGAGATTCGAAACTTCCAAGGCGATCTCAATTTGATTTTGATAAGATTCCGCCTGTTCAAGGGAAATGACTTGATAGTTTCGGGATTCCAATAATTCCTTTAGTTCTGCATAGAGAGGGCTTACACCGGACAGCACAATCACTTTACTTCTCGTAAGCATAGAATCCCTCCCCCGTCTTTCTCCCCAAATTTCCCGCCTGTACCATCCGCTGTTGAATGCGGCTTGGCTTAAACCGGCCTTCATGGAAAAAGTCGGTATACACGGACTCCGTTGTTGCAAAATTAATATCGATCCCGATCATATCCTGCAGTTCGAACGGCCCCATCTTGAATCCGCCTGCTTTTCTCATAATGTCGTCGATCTTCTCGACCGAGGCCAGACGATCCCCCAAAATGCGCAATGCTTCGTTATAATAGGGACGCGCTACACGGTTTACGATAAATCCCGGGGAATCATGGACCAATACAGGAACCTTCCCAAGCTCCTTCGCAAATTGGTAAGCTTTGTCCACGTTGTCCGGACTCGATTTTTTGCCGCGAATGACTTCCACCAATGGCATAACCGGCGCCGGGTTAAAGAAATGCAAGCCCAGTATTCGATCCGGGCTCTTCAATCCGCCTGCAATTTCCGTTATGGAAATGGACGATGTATTGCTTAACAGCAACGCCTTATCCGAACAAACCGCTGTCAAATTTTGAAAAATCGACTTTTTCAGTTCGAGCCTCTCGGGAACAGCTTCAATGACGATGTCGCTGCTCTCCAGCAGCTTCATGTCTTGAACCGGGGAAATGCGCTGGTAAGTCTCATTCATTTGCTCCTCTGAGCTTCTCCCCTTCTCTACATCCTTGATTAGAGTAGAACGGAGATAGGATTGCGCTTGGTCCAAAACGGCCGGATTGACATCGAATAGCGATACTTGATGCCCATTCCTTGCGCATACCAGAGCGATTCCCGCCCCCATCGTACCTGCTCCGACGACACCAACTCGATATATAGTCATAGGGATCATCCCCTTATCTGCCTTGGAAAACCGGGGGTCTTTTTTCAAAGAATGCACGCACGCCTTCTTTATGGTCCTCCGTGCTTCCCGCGATATCTTGTGCATAAGCTTCATATTCCAGCGTCTCTTGGAGACCCGATTCCAATCCTTTATACATGGTTCGCTTGATCAAGCCAATTCCTTTGGTCGGAAGCTTCGCTAATTTCCCGGCATAGGCCATGACTTCCTGTTCAAAATCTTGAGCGGAGAATACGCGGTTGGCCAAACCAATGCGGTAAGCTTCCTCTGCGGATACTTTGTCCCCGGTCATCGCCAGCTCCAGCGCTTTCCCAATCCCGACAATCCGGGGGAGGAAGTAGCAGCCGCCCGAGTCCGGAACCAATCCGATTTGAATGAACACATCCGTAAAAGAGGCTTTTTCGGAAACTAGCCGAATATCGCAGGCAAGCGCGAGGCTCATTCCCGCTCCCGCCGCTACGCCGTTGACTGCTGCGATCACAGGCTTTTCCGTTTCGCGGACCTGAACGATCATCGGATTATACCGATTGCGCAGAAAGCCCCCGTAATCGATCTCTACCCCCTCAACCTCGCCGAGATCCTGGCCGGCATTAAACGACTTACCTGCACCCGTGATGACAATGCAACGGACATCCGGATCCTTATCGGCTTGCTTCAAGGCCGTAACGATCTCTTTATTCATTTGCTGCGTGAAGGCGTTGAATTTATCCGGGCGGTTCAACGTAATTTTGGTTACTCCTTGGGCCAACTCATAAAGAATGGTTTGATACATCGTTTCCCTTACCTCCCCGAAAATGTCGGTCTTCGCTTTTCCGCAAACGCCTTCATTCCTTCCGACCTATCTTCGCTCGCAAACAGCAAATAGAAACAGTTTCGTTCATACTCGAGACCTTCATCCAACGGATTATCGATCGCCTTCAGAACCGCTTTCTTAATAAGCCTCGCTGCGACCGGAGGCTGCAGGGCGATTTGCTTCGCCAGCTTCATCGCCTCCGTGAAATACATTTCCACCGGAACCACTTTATTGATCAAGCCGTATTGCAAGGCCTGCTCCGCTGTGATCGGCTCTCCCGTCAGCAGCATTTCCATCGCCTTCGCCTTGCCTACCGCCTTCGTCAAGCGCTGCGTACCGCCTGCTCCCGGCATCACTCCAAGCTTGATTTCCGGCTGCCCGATGCGGATTGTTTCCGAAGCGACAATCATATCGCAATTCATCATCAGCTCGCATCCGCCGCCCAGAACAAATCCGCTTACGGCGGCAATGATCGGCTTTGTTATTTTGGCGATTCGATCCCATACCGCGAACTGGTCTTTTAACAGCAGAGGGATCACCGCTTCATCGGCCATTTCTCCAATATCGGCTCCGGCTGCAAAGGCTTTATCGCTTCCAGTCAGAACTATGACGCGTATGGCTCCGTCGCGATCCATACGCTCCATTTCCTCGACGATTTCGTCTACGATTTTCAGATTGAGGGCATTCAGAACTTCCGGCCGGTCTAACCGGATAATGCCTACGGAGCCGTCTGTACTGGATTTGATATGCTCATACAACATGGGTATCCTCCTTCGCTTTATCGGAATTGACCCTGGCGTAAGTGCCCAACGCAACGGCTACCAATGTTCCATCGTCTGTCGTTGCACGAGCTTCCATCACAATGATTTTCCCTCCGCGTCTCAGTACCTTCGATTCCGCTTTCAGAAAGTCCCCTCTCACCGGAGCAAGATAATTAATTTTGGACTCTACGGACACGCACTGCTGAACGCCGTCTACATGAGGGGCGGCCGCATAGCCCATAACCACATCCAGCAACGTAACCGTAACTCCCCCATGTACGACTCCTTCCATACTGTTGTACAGCTCGGGGCGAATCTTAAGCACGGCTGTGCAGCTATTTTCATCGACCTGCGCAATCTCGATACCCAAATAATGATTGAACCTGTTGTATGCCTTCATTTCATTCCACCTAATTGACTTCCGCAAAATGCATCGATACAATTTTCCCGGCAAAACCCATCAAGTCTTTCCCAGCCGCTTTTCCTTCCGGAGAACTGAGCGCTTGCACCAATGCCTGTTTGTCGTCGAAATACATTTCGGCCATTAAGTGCAAATCGCTCTCTCCCATCGGGGTACCGTAAATCCGGCTTACTTCCAGTCGGAGAAGTCCCGGCATTTTGGCGGCTAACGGTGCGTGAACCTCTGCATAATGTTTGTCAAAATCCTCAATGTTTTCCGGTTTACGGTAAATCGCAATTAATTTCACCATAGTTCGCTGTTCCTCCTTAGTTATTTACAATATGGATCGCATGACCTAATGCCGCTTCAGCCGCTTCCAGCCAGCCTTCCGTTAAAGTGGGATGAGGATGTATCGTCAGGGCAATGTCTTCCACACGAGCGGCCATCTCTAGCGCCAGCACCCCCTCTCCAATGAGATTGGATGCATCGGCACCCACGACATGCATGCCCAGCAGCACATGACTTTGGGCATCTACAATGACTTCGGCAAACCCGTCCGTTTCATTCGTAGCAAGCGCCCGGCCGTTGGCCCGGAATGGAAATACCCCGACCTTGACGTTATGGCCCGCATGTTCAGCTTCCGCACGACTATAACCAACCCCAGCAATCTGAGGATCGGAGAAGATAACATAAGGAACATGGGGGGAATCCATCGCGCTTGGCATACCGGCAATGACTTCCGCAGCTACTACCCCTTGCTTGGAAGCGCGATGCGCTAGAGCCGGACCGGGTGTAATATCTCCAATGGCAAAAATATGCGGTACTCGGGTACGACATTGGCTGTCTACCGCAATATAGCCTTTTTCATCGGTTGCGACGCCGGCTTGAGCCAATCCGATTTCTTGCGTATTGGGCACCCTGCCGATCGTGATTAACGCCTTGTCGCTTACGATCGTTTCAGATCCATGTTGCTCCGAGGTTACCTGAAGGTGAACATGCCCATCTTCAATGACGGCTTTATCTACACGAGTTGATGTTTTGATCGTTATTCCCAATTTTTTTGCATTTTTAGTTACTTCCCGAACCAAATGGCCAGCAACTTGAGGCAGTACTCGATCCGCCATCTCCATGATCGTAACCTGCGATCCCAACTTGGCATAGGCCATGCCCAATTCAATGCCGATATACCCTCCGCCGATGATCGACAACGATTTGGGGATCTGTTTCATTTGCAGCGCAGAGGTAGAATCCAAAATATAGTCTCCGTCAACTTGCAAAAATGAAGGAATAAACGGTCGGGACCCTGTGGCGATGATCACTTCTTCAAATTTATAGGTCTCAAAATCCCCGCCCGTTTCGACTCCAATGCGGTCATCCGACAAAAAAGCAGCCTGACCTGCAACAACGGTCACTCCGTTTTCCTTGCACAATTGTGCAACTCCTTGGTTCAATTGGCGGGTAATCCCCTCTTTCCAATCCAGCCAAGCACCGAGGTCAAAGGAAGCCTCCTCCTCCGGGAGACGGATGCCCATCTTCTTGAAATGCGCCAACCCGTCATATTGCTGCGCCGTATGGATTAATGCCTTGCTTGGGATGCATCCCCGGTTCAGACATACGCCGCCGAGCTTATCCTTTTCAATCAGAACAACCGATTTGCCCAACTGACCGAGACGAATAGCGGCGGCATAACCGCCCGGACCTCCACCGATGACGACAACATCTGTTTCTACCGCTACTTCTCCTACGACCATCTATTTCATCTCCGCGAATAAAAGATTTGGATTTTCCAACAACTCCTTGATTCGGTTCGTAAACCGAACGGCCGTAACGCCGTCGATCAAGCGGTGATCGAAGCTTAGGGACATATTCATCATAAGACGAATCACACCTTCCCAGTCGCGTACGACCATGCGCGGTTCCATCTTATGCAACGCCAAAATCGCAGCTTCCGGATGGTTGATGATCGGGGTCGCATATAACCCGCCGATAGGACCTACATTGCTGATCGTAAATGTACTTCCGGTAATCTGATCTAAGGTCAACGACCCTTCCTTGGCTCGCGCAGCCAACCCGCTGATTTCAGCGGCGAGCTCAAATATCGACTTTTGATCCGCATGCTTGACGACCGGAACGATGAGACCTTCCTTCGTGTCCGTTGCAATCCCGATATGGTAATAATGTTTCAAAACAATTTCATTCGTCTTCTCATCAATCGAAGCATTCAGCGTTTTAAATTCTTTCAAGGCGATGACGATAGCTTTAATAAAAAACGGCAAAAACGTAAGCTTGACATTTTTAGTTTCGGCATAAGGTTTTAATCGATCCCGCCATTCCTTCACCGCGTCCATTTCCAATTCATCCATATGGGTCACATGAGGGATAAGGGAGACCGACTTCATCATATGCTCCGCAATTTTCTTGCGAATGCCCTTTAATGGAATACGCTCTTCGCCTTCCTTTTGCGGCTCGGAAACGGCAGCTTTAGCCGGTTGTTCAACTTGAACTTGTTCTCCATCCGAATATGGTTTGAGATCGGACTCCGTCACCCTGCCGGCAGGTCCTGTCCCGATCACATCTTCCAGGTTGATCGACAACTCTCTGGCCAACTGGCGTACATATGGTGTAGCAAGCGCTCTGCCCCGCCCTGCTGTAGGAGCAGTTTGTATACTTGCCGCTTCAACCGCTCTTGCTTGCGGAGCTGCGACGACCTTTTCCGGCTCTGCAGCCGTTGCTGCCACTTCATTCTCACCTTGGATCAAGTATAAGGTTGTTCCTACTTCAACCGTTTCCCCTTCCGCAAACAAAATCTTGGTAATTACACCTGTGGTCGGAGAAGTCAGTTCGGCGTTCACCTTATCCGTTTGCACCTCAAGCACCGGCTGGTCCTGTTTGACGAAATCGCCCTCTTTGATCAACCATTTCGTAATCTCTCCTTCATGCATGCCTTCCCCTACATCGGGAAGTCTGAACTCGATCATGATGTCCATTCCTTTCACTTAGAATGAAACCGTTTCCAAAATTCCTCGTTCAACTCGTTCGATCGTAGGCATGTAATCATCTTCAACGGACATTTGCGGAACGGGGATGTCGAAGCCAGTTATTCTCTTCACCGGCGCTTTCAGGTAGACGAGCGCTTCATCGTTAATGATGGAAACAATTTCAGCCCCTAAGCCCGCTGTCTTATGAGCTTCATGAACGACGATGGCACGGCCGGTTTTTTTGACCGATTGAATAATCGTGTCCCTGTCCAGCGGATAGAGCGTCCGAAGATCGACAACTTCACACTTCCACCCTTTTTCTTTTTCAATTCGTTTCGCCGCATTCAAAGCTTCTCTCAGCATGGCCCCCCATGCGAAAATGGATAAATCGCTGCCTTCCTGAACAACTTTGGCCTGACCGATCGGCACACGATACATGTCCTCGGGCACTTCCTCTTTAAAGGCTCTATACAGCCTGGTCGGTTCCAGGAACATGACCGGGTCCCGATCTTCAATAGCGGCAATTAGCAGCCCCTTCGCGTCATAGGGATTGCTTGGCGCAACGACCCTTAGTCCCGGAGTATGGGCGAAAAAAGTTTCAACGCTTTCAGAATGAAGCTCAGGTCCCCGAATACCAGCGCCATAAGGTGTACGGATCACGAGCGGAACTTCAAACTGCCCGCGGGTGCGATATCTCATTCGGGCGGCATGGGAAACGATCTGTTCGAAGCCCGGAAAAATAAAGGCTAGAAATTGAATCTCGACGACGGGAATCATTCCGTTCAGGGCCAATCCGATCGCGGAACCGATAATTCCAGCTTCGGCGAGCGGAGTATCGACTACGCGCTGAGATCCATATTTTTCGATCAAACCTTCCGTTGCGCGGAAAACGCCGCCGTTGATCCCGATATCCTCACCCATCAGCATCACGCGGGAATCTTGCGCCAGCTTCTGATCTATCGCTTCTGTAATCGCTTGAACCATCGTTAATTTTCTGCTCATCGCTGCTTCACTTCCTTGTTCACAAATGTCCTTAATTCTTCTTGCTGTTCTTTAATGTTCCAAGGCGTTTCGGCGTACACATGATTAAACATATCGAGCGGGTTCGATTTCGGATAGCTTTCCGCTTTGTCCAATTGGTCGTCAATCTGTTCATGGATTTGCTTCAGCCATTGTTCCTCTTGCTGTTCGCTCCAAATCCCTTTCTTCACTAACAGCTTCCGCAACCGGTCAAGAGGATCGCGCTTTTCCCGCCATTCTTGCGACAGAGCTTCCTGATTCCTGTATTTCTTCGGGTCGTCCGCCGTCGTATGGGCTCCGTAGCGGAACGTCACAGCTTCGATCAAAGTCGGGCCTTCTCCTCTCAACCCTCGTTCAACAGCCTCTTTAACCGTCAAGTACACTGCGAATATATCGTTTCCATCGATCCGAACACCTTGAATATCGTAAGCTGCGGCACGTTGCGAGATCGTCCTGGAAGCGGATTGCATTTCAAACGGAACACTGATCGCATACCCGTTGTTTTGACAGAAAAAGATGGTTGGCGTTTTGTAAACGCCTGCAAAATTGAGCGCCTCGTGAAAATCCCCCTCCGACGTGGCTCCATCTCCGAAAAAGGCCAAGCTTGCATCTTTCTCGCCTTTGAGCTTGCTCGCCCATGCCGTTCCGACAGCATGCACCATTTGCGTCGCAATAGGAACGCAAGGCGGCATAATTCGCTTTCCTTCCGGGCTGATCGAACCTTCTATGTGGCCCATCCAATACAAGAATACACGGAACAGATCTTGACCGTGAATGATGGCTGCCGCATGGTCCCGGTAAGTTGGAAACATCCAATCCATTGGCGACAGAGCCATGGCACTGCCGACTTGGGACGCTTCTTGCCCTTCAAATGGAGCGTAAGTTCCCATTCTTCCTTGTCGCTGCAGGTTGACGGATTTTCGGTCGAATGCCCTGACAAAAAGCATCTTTTCGTACATTTGCAGCATGAGAGACTCATCGATTTTCCCCTCTGCCGATTCAAGAAGTTCTCCATCAGCCGAAAGCACTTGAACCATATCCGGACTTTCCGGGTTACTGGAGAAGATCACCTTATGATGATCGAGGTTTATTGCCATGTAAGCCACTCCTTCAGCTCGATATGTGATTAATGTTACTCCAAACCGCACGAGTGGAACATATCAAAACGAACAAAAACAAAGCTCATCCTTTTCAGATTGAAGGATTTTTAGAGGTTTTATATATTTTTTGAACCGACCGTTCAAATCATGTAATATTAACTTATGAAGAATGACCTATTAGGATATACTTTTAGCGAAAGCTGGGGTTGCCATGGATCAAATCGATATCCGATTGCTTGAATATCTTCAACTTGACGGACGCGCTTCCATTAGCGAATTGTCCAAAAAATTATCGCTCAGCCGTCCAAGCATTTCGGAACGTCTGAACCGACTTGAAGAGAAAGGGATCATTGAAGGCTATTCCGCGAGAATTTCGCCAAATGCTATTGGGCGGAATATGCTGGTATTTATCCAGCTAAGCGATCTTCGCATTCACTCTTATACGGAGTTTGAAAAATCAATCCAGGAAAACCTGGACATTATCGAGTGTCATCGATTAACGGGCAATGTTAGTTATCTGCTTAAGGCTGCTGTTACAGGGATGCAACACCTCAGTCAATTAATCGATCGGCTGCTTCCATTTGGAAATGTGAATACTTCGATCGTTTTATCGTCGCCGGTCGCTTTTCGATGCATTGCTCCTTACAGCGGAGAACAACAAAAATCACCTTGAAATTCGCCGTCAATTTCAAGGTGATTTGCTTTGACAATGGATATTTATTGCTGATCATTCCCGTTCAAAATGTTACGCAGTGCAGCGATAAACGCTTGATTTTGCTCGCTGTCTCCAATTGTAACCCGAACGGTTTGCGGATAGCCCAAAAGATTCCCCGGGCGCACGATGATCCCCTGCCGCAGAAGCCTCTGAAAAATATCGTCCCCGGTATGATCGGGAAAGTGAACCATGATGAAATTTCCATGCGATGGGAAGTAGCGGAGCCCTGCAGCATCGAGTTCGTTTTGCAGATAGGCTCTTTCCGTCTTGTTTTTCTGCCTGCACGTCGTTACGAAATCTTCGTCGTCCAAGGCTGCCAATGCGGCCGCCTGCGACAGCCGGCTCGTGTTGAACGAATCGCGCACCTTGTGCAAATTGCGCACGATCGTTGGGTGCGCAAGCGCGTATCCGACGCGCAAGGCTGCCAAACCGTATATTTTGGAAAACGTTCGCAGGATGACGAGATTGGGAAATTCGCTCAAGAGCGGCACCGTATCCAAATATTCGGAGTCCTCCACATATTCGCAATAGGCTTCGTCCACTACGATCATAATGTGTTTAGGCACATTTTCAATAAAAGCCAGCAACGCCGCTTTCCCCACAATCGTTCCAGTAGGGTTGTTCGGGTTGCAGACGAACATGATTTTGGTTTTTTCGGTAACCGCCGCTAACATACCTTCCAGATTGTGTACTCCTTCAATCAGCGGTATGGTGACGGGAACGCCGCCCTCTATCGTGACATTGGTTTCATACCGGGGAAAGGTGACGTCCGCCATGATCGCCTCGTCGCCGGTACTGTTGAAGGCCCTGGTTAAAAGCCGTATTAATTCGTCTGAACCGGCCCCGAGAATGACGTTGCCGCTCTCCAAGCCGAAACGGTTCGCCAGCTTTTGCAGCAGCATCGGACCCGACGCTTCCGGATAAAGAGAAATTTGCGACAATTCGCGCTCCACCGCCTCCGTCGCAAGGCGGGAGCAGCCGTACGGGTTTTCATTAGAAGCAAGCTTGATCACACGGTCCAGCTTGAGCTCCCGTTGCACCTCCTCGATCGGTTTGCCTGCCACATAAGGCGTGACGTCGGCGATCTCTTTACGCGCTGCGACCAACATAACCTTTTCCACGTATACCCCCCACTTTTCGATTATTCAGATGTTACATATCTTTCATAACTGGCGGCAATTGCTTGTACCCTTTCGATTTAACCGCTCCCATGACAACCCCTACAACCATCCAGCTGATTCCCACAATGAAGGTCATTCTATCGAAGCCGGACCAGACATAAAGGATAATCAAAAACCCGATCATCGGAAGCAGCAGGTAATGGATCAACCCTTTCACATCCCGCCGCCCTTTTTTCACATAGAAATGGTTGAACACCGTCAAATTCAGCACCATAAATGCGGTTAACGCGCCAAAATTAATCAACTGCACAATCATTTCAATGGAACCCAGCAAGGCAACGAACAAGGAAACGATGCCCACAAAGATCGTCGCGTTAAACGGCGTCTTGTATTTCGGGTGGATATTGCCGAGCTTCCCCGAGAAGGGCAGCAGCTTATCCCGACTCATGGAGTAAATTATCCGGGAGATGGCCGATTGAATCGCGAGCGCATTGGCTATCCCTACCGCGGCTACCCCTACCAGGATAAACAAATAATAGAGGAAATCCCCTCCCACTTCCCGCGCAATATCGAAAAAAGCCATATCGGGGTCCAGTCCCTCGTAGTTCGGATGAGCAAGCGCAGCGAGATACGTTTGCACGATGAAAATCAAGCCGATGATCACTAATGAGGAGACGGTCGCTCTGCCGACAGTCTTTTGCGGATCTTTTACTTCCTCGGACAAGGTGCTGATGACGTCAAAACCGAGAAAGCCCAATACCGCGATCGATGCCGCGCCCGCAATAAATTGGAAGTCGATCTTGTCAGCCTGAAATATGGGCGCAAGCGAAAATCCTCCCGCTCCATGTCCGTCTATGAAAACAAATTTGAAGGCAAAACCGAGGAAAATAACAAGAATGGCTATCTCCACAATGAGAAAGAACAAGTTGGTTCGTGCGGTTAAACTGATGCCTCTGGCAGTAATGAACGTATTAATCGCAATAAACACGATGATGAAAACAAATGTCGGCACAGCAGGCAGAATGCTGTTTAACCACTTCGCTGCAAAAGCCGTCTGCAACGCTGGCGCCATAATATAGTCGCCTGCGATCATCCATCCGGTAACGAATCCTACATGCGGATTCAGCCCTCGCTGCACATAGTTATAGACGGAACCGGCAATAGGAAACTCGTTGCTCATCTTGCTGTAGCTCATGGCGGTGAAGACCATCGCGACAATCCCGACCAGGTAAACGAGCGGCACCATGCCATAGCTTCCTTGCACAATCAGCCCGTATACCGCGATCGGAGCAATCGGCAGCATTGTAACCAGCCCGTAAATAATCAAGTCCTTGAGCGTGAGGCTGCGCTTCAATTCCTGTTTATAGCCGAGATTCGTTCCTCGCTCGTTCTCCGTCGATTGAATCATCACTTCCGACATGGTCATACCCCATTTCTCTTGTTGTCGTAAAATCCTTGTGTGAGAGGAGCGGCACTCACTCCAGCGTAAGTGCCACATATTTCAGTTCCATGTATTCCTCCAAGCCTTGTCGTCCGCCTACTCTGCCGATTCCACTTTCCTTCACGCCTCCGAACGGCGTTTGCGGATTGGCCAAAGATGTTCCGTTGACGGCCAGATTGCCTACCTCCAGCCCGGCAATCAGGCGGAACATGCGCGCTGCGTCCCGGGTATACACGTAGCCGGCCAAACCGTACGGCGTATTATTGCAGCGCTCAATGACAACGCTTTCATCCGTAAACGTAAGAACAGGTGCTACAGGTCCAAAGATCTCCTTGCGGGTCAGCTCCATCTCTTCATGTACCCCATCCAGCAGCGTAGGCGCATAGAAGTTTCCAACGTGGTAACCGTCCTCGACAATCCGGTGGCCGCCTGCAAGCACCTTGGCTCCTTTCATCACCGCATCGTTAACCAGCGTCTCCACTTTGTTCAGATACGACGGGTCAATCATCGGACCGACCTGACATCCCGGCTCCGATCCCGCAGCTACCTTCAGCACTTTAATTCGCTCCGCAAGCTTCTCTACGAGCGCCTGATGAATGTCCTCATGAACATAGATCAGATTTATGCCGTTGCACACCTGGCCGCAATTCTCGAACTTGTTGCCCATGATGCCATCCACCGCTTTATCCAGATCGGCGTCCGGGAACACGACTACCGGCGCATTGCCGCCAAGCTCAAGCGTGAGGCGCTTCACGTTATCCGCCGCCTGCCGCATGAGAATTTTGCCTACCTCCGTTGAGCCGGTGAAGGAAATCTTGCGTACACGCGGGTCTGCCGACAACGTTCCGCCAATCTCCTCGGGATTGCCTGTCACCAGATTGGCGACGCCGGCAGGCAACTGGGTCGCCATCAAGTGCGAGAGCAAAGCAATGGCGATCATCGGCGTTTGTTCAGCCGGCTTCAAGACAAAGCTGCAGCCGGCAGCTAGCGCAGGGGCCACCTTCGTAGCGAGAATAGCGGCAGGAAAGTTCGCCGGCGTGATCAATCCGACGACCCCGATCGCTTCGCGGAATACCATCAGCTGCTGTCCCGGTCGGGATGCCGGAATAATTTCGCCATACGCCCGTTTCCCCTCTTCTGCGTACCAGCGTATATAGACGGCGACGCCTTCGATTTCTCCCCGCGCTTCGTCGAGCGGTTTCCCTTGCTCCAGCGACAAAAGCTGGGCGAGCGCTTCCTTGTCCGCGATGACCCGATCGGCCCAGTCCAGCAAATAGCCGGCCCGTGTTCCGGCCGTCAGCTTCGACCATGACGGCAACGCTTGTGCGGCAGCGTCTATCGCACGCAGCGTCAGTTTCGCGCCGCCATCGGGAACCAGACCGATGGATTGTCCGGTCGCAGGATTGATAACCTCGCTTGAGTGATCGGACTCGATCTTTTTTCCATCAATCCATGAAAAATTATACTCATTCCCGTAGAACGTCTTCATCTTCTCTTCCCTCTCTTTCTCACGATTTCG
The DNA here is from genome assembly GCF_024213375.1 of Paenibacillus sp. MZ04-78.2. Taxonomy (GTDB): domain Bacteria; phylum Bacillota; class Bacilli; order Paenibacillales; family NBRC-103111; genus Paenibacillus_G. The sequence continues at coordinate 209,001 of NZ_JANAVJ010000004.1, forward strand.
TATTTAGATGAACTCAAAGTACTTCTTTCTCTCCCAATCCGTTACTTCCAGGAAATAATCGTTCAGCTCGTTTTTGGCCGCCGTCAAATAATGTTCGACCACGTCTGCGCCCATCAGCTGTCTGGCTATCTCGCTTTGCTCCAACAACTGGATCGCCTCCGCCAAATTGGAAGGCAGCCGTTTGACGCCGGGCACACGCGAAGCAGCGCCTCGGGTCGGCTCCGCGATATCGATTTGCTGCTCAATGCCGTACAGACCTGATGCCAGCATGGCGCTTAGCACCAGATAATGATTCACATCGGAACCCGGTATGCGATTTTCGATTCGACACGACTTGCCTTTGCCATCCACGCGGAACGAGGTCGTCCTGTTATCCTCGCCCCATGTCAACGTATTGGGGGCTCCGCCCGTATTCGCGAGCCGCTTGTAAGAATTGATATAAGGCGCGTAGAAAAGCATCAGCTCCGGCGCCAACGCCATCATGCCGCCGAGAAAGTAACGACCGGTATCCGAGAGCCGGTAAGGATGGTTGGGATCGTAAAATAGATTGCTGCCATTGCTGTCCCACAGGCTAATGTGCGTATGTCCGCTGCTGCCGGAATCGTTCGTGTCATGCTTAGCCATGAAGGTGACCATCAAGTTGTTTTGCGCGGCGATCTCTTTGATTGCGTTTTTGTAGAGCGCAGTACGATCCGCCATTTCCAAGGCGTCGGCATACTCCACATTGATTTCGATCTGGCCGTTACCCCATTCGCCTTTGACGGCTTCGAGCGGAATGCCGATCTCCTCCAGATGACGGGACAACTGCCCCAAAAACCAATCGTCCACATTCAGCCGGTATATCGAATAATCAACGGGATAGGAAAAGAGCGGCTTTAAATTGTTGAACTGCTTCTCGCGCGCCGTTTCGGACGTTTCTTTAAATATATAAAACTCGATCTCGGAAGCGGCAAACGCCTGATACCCCATCGCCTCCGCCTTTTTCAGCTGCTTTTTCAGCATATGGCGCGGGGCGATGGTTACATCGGAGCCATCTTTATTAAAGATGTCGCCCAGTACGATGGCGTTTTTCGGAATCCATGGATAATTGCGCAATGTGCTCATATCAGGCACAACCTTCAAGTCATGAAGGCCTGTATCAAAATTACAGTATGAAAAATTTTCCGCGAATTTTAAATTGACATCCCAAATGAAATTGACTGCGCACGCATGAATGCCGTCCTGCCCATTCTCTATAAAGAATCGCCCCGGCACTTTTTTGCCGAACAGCTTTCCTTGCATATCGACGCCAGCCACCGTAATCATGTCGATCTCGCCGTTTTGAACGAGGTCTTTCAAATTGCTCCAGATTGATTTTTCCCATCTCGGTGATCCCTCCGTTAGGCGTGGATAGTTGGCTTAGTGAATGGTCCAGCCGCCGTCAACAACAATCGTGCTGCCCGTAATATAATTCGAATCGTCCGAAGCGAGGAAAACAACGGCATTGGCTACGTCCTGCGGCTGGGCTACCCGACCTGCCGGCAATCGCTCCAAAAGCCACTTTTTGACCTCCGGGTTTGCCAAGCCTTTTTCGGTGAACGGAGTCTGCACAACACCGGGAGCCACGCTGTTTACGGTAATACCGTGGGAAGACAGCTCCAATGCAGTCGCCTTGGTCAGCATGTGCAAACCGCCTTTCGACGAGTTGTAATGCGGCTGGCAGCTGCCGCTGCTGGAAACGACGCGATGCGCTTCCACCGACGTGATATTGACAATGCGTCCTCCTCGCCCCGCTTGAATCATTTGTTTGGCGACCGCTTGCGAGCAGAGAAACGGGCCTTTCAGGTTTACGTTATGCACACGGTCCCATTCCTCTTCGCCCAGTTCAAGAAACGGGGTAAACGCCACGATTCCGGCGTTATTCACCAATATGTCAATTTTTCCTAATTTTTGTATTGTCTGCGAAACCATATCTTCCACTTCGGCTTTTTTGGTCACATCCACTTTGACGAACATCGCCTTGCTGCCTTCCGGCGCGAGCGCAATCGTTTCTTGTGCGCCTGCTTCATTCATATCGGCTACAACCACCGCAGCTCCTTCTGCAAACAACCGCAAAGCGATTGCCCTACCATTTCCCGAACCGGCTCCCGTTACAATCGCAACCTTATCCGCTAACTTCATGTACAATCATCCTCTCGTTAGGTTGGTTATAAATTTCTGCAAAATCTGTTGGTACACATGAAGCGATTCAATATCGACATACTCATCGGGTCCATGATGATTGGCGCCGATCGGGCCGAATTCCACCGCCGGTATCGCATATTTGGCGTAATAACGTGTATCCGCCGATCCATCCTGCCCGAACAGATTGACTTTCGTTCCTGTACATTCGCCGGTTGTTTGCTGAAGCAAGCGAACGTGTCTGCTGTTTTCATCCGTTTGCACCGGAGATCCTTGTTGGATCACAGTGACTTTAGCTTCCGAAACGGAATGACGAATGTCAGTCAAAATCTTCTCGGGGTCTTGGTTGGGCAAGTAACGAATATCCAGATAAAACGCGCAGCGGTCAGGCACTTGATTGATCGCTTTACCGCCCTCCACTTTGGCAAGGTTCAAGGAGGGTCTAGGGAAAAATCGGCTGCTTTCTTGTAAAAAATCAAGCGTCTGGATTTGCTGGTACAGCTCGAACGCTCGGGTAATGGCGTTCTTTCCGAGCCACGGCCGGCTTCCATGCGCCGCAATTCCGTCAACCTCCACCAGAAGCTGCAGGACGCCTTTTGCTTGAACGGCAACGTGCAGATTCGTCGGTTCCCCGCAAATGACAAAATCGCCGCGCGCTCCTTGTTCGACAAGGAATCCGGTTCCATGCTTGCCGCCCGTCTCCTCATCCGGAACGAGCTGCAGAACGACTTTGCATCCGTTAGGGCGTTTAGCCATCTCCGCGGTAGCGGTCATCATGGCCGCCACCGCGCCAAGCATATCGTAACTGCCGCGTCCAAATAATTTGCCGCCCTCTATACGGGGGATAAAGATGGACTCTTCACCAGGGACTACATCCAGATGTCCATTCAAGATGATCGTCTCTTCCGACTGCCCGCCCCCTGCTTCTGCGACGACGCTCTTTAATCCTTGATTCTCCAATATTTGTACACGCAGTCCTTGGTTCTGCAGCCAGTTCGCGCAATATTCCGCCGACTTGTTGATTGCTTCCGGACTCGTGCTTTTCATTTGAATCAGTTCACTTACCAGCGGTATGAGCCCTTCTCGCATCCAGCCACTTCCTTCGCCATTTCTTCATAAACCAAAGGACACAAACTTCGTCTCCAGGAACTCTTCCATGGCGAAATGTCCGCCTTCTCGGCCAATTCCGCTTTCCTTGAACCCCCCGAACGGCGCCTGAGTTTGGGTAGGAGCCCCGTCATTGACACCGACGATGCCATATTCCAAAGCCTCGGCGACACGGAAGCATCGGCTGTTATCCTTACTGTAGAAATAAGCCGCTAATCCATACGTCGTATCGTTGGCCGATTCGATAACCGACGTTTCATCCTTGAACGGAATGATCGGCACGACAGGGCCAAACGTTTCTTCGTACGAGATCTTCATATCGCTGCTTACGTTGGTAATCACCGTAGGCTCTAAAAAGAAACCTTTACTGTAATCGCCTTCCGTCAGTCGGTTTCCTCCATAAGCGATCGTTCCGCCTTTTTCATGCGCATCCCGAATATGTTCCATGACGTTGTTCAGCGCACCTTCATCCACCAGCGGGCCGATTTCAACTCCCTTTAGGCGGCCGTCTCCCACCTTTACGTTCTTGAGCCGCTCAATCAGCTTTTGTGTAAATGCCTCTACCACAGACTCCTGAACATATAAGCGGTTGGTGCAAATACACATTTGTCCTGTATTGCGGTATTTGCTTTCAAACAGACCTTGCACGGCTTGATCCAAATCCGCATCCTCAAAGACGATGAACGGGGCATGGCCGCCAAGCTCCATGCTGATGCGCTTCACTTGCTGCGCCGCACCGGCCATGAGCTGCTTTCCGACGGCAGTAGAACCGGTGAACGTAATTTTCGCTACTTTGGGATTAGCCACAATCTCTTCACCGATTTTGCCTGCTTTGCCTAAAACCAGATTGACAACACCTTTTGGAAATCCCGCTTCTTCGATCAATTCGAACAAACGAATTACACTTAATGGCGTCTTCATCGCCGGCTTCAAAACGACCGTACATCCGGCAGCTATCGCAGGGGCGATCTTCCTTGCAGCCATATTTAACGGGAAATTCCAAGGCGTAATGGCAGCTACGACACCAACCGGCTGTTTAATCGCCATTAGTCTTTTATTTTCAAAGGTAGAGGGGATCGTTTCCCCATAAATGCGCTTCGCCTCTTCGGCATACCACATAAAGTTGTCGGCCGCGCCAAGCGCTTCAAACTTCGCTTCCCCTATCGGCTTGCCCATCTCCGCAGAAATCAAATCAGCCAGTTCATCTCGGTTTTTGCGTACCAGTTCATACAAGTTGCTCAAATATTTCGATCTTTTTTGACCGGTCAGCTTGGACCAGCTTTTGAACGCTTCATGCGCCGCATCGATCGCTTTGGCCGTATCGCGGTTGTCGCCATAGGCGACTGTTCCTACGGATTCGGATGTTGCAGGATTGATCACTTCAACCGATTGTCCGCTTTCCGCCTGTACCCATTCACCATTGATATACATGGCCTTTACTTGCTCCAACATAATCCCCTCCCGAGGTTCGTTTCCGATTTATTTTTCGCTTACACGGGTTTAATGGCTTCAAAAGGATTCTTGCATTGGTTGCAATAGAAAATGCTTCGGCAGGAGGTCGGACCGAATACGTTATTCATGACGGTCTTCGGCGAACCGCAATACGGGCATTCAGCCTCCCATATCCCTTCCTGCTTGAATTCCGCCTGAGGCGTGGAAATTCCAGACTTCTTCAGCTTTTCTCTGCCTTCGTCTGTAATGCGATCCGATGTCCAAATCGGACTTTTCACGAATTGGACCTCAACCCGGTCGATTCCATCCAATTCGGACACGACTGCGATTACATCTTCTTTCATCATGTGCAGTGCGGGACATCCGACATAAGTCGGTATCAGCCTTATGATTGCATTCCGGCCAGCCACATGGATCGATTCAACCATGCCCATCTCAAGGAGGCTGACGGAAGTGATTTCAGGGTCCGTTACTTCTTGAAGCTTCTTCCATACTTGTTGTTCCAGCGAGTTCCATGTGTCAGGCATGGTCGATCACTCCTTTTTACCAGGTGGCCGCAGGATCGAGTCTGTACACTTCCCCGATCTCGTTTAAGGCTTGGAGCAATTCATCCGAATGCCGCCCCTCCCTTCCGGATGCCGGAACGGCAGGAGGTTCTCCCGGCCAAATCAGGCCAGCCTTATCCAGTTTCTCCTTCAATTTACCCATGAACCGATGCTTGATCGTTTCAGAAGATACCAGCAGACCGAAACCGGTAATTTGATCAGCCTTAGGCCCCAAATCAAACAGCGATGCAAGGTCGGTCCACGTTTTTGCAACGGCTTGATTCAGACGCTCCCTGGCTTCATCTGTGCTGTGGGCTAATTGGTCAATCCACACTTCCCAGTGGTACAGGTGATAAAATTGTTCTCTCTTAATTTTTTTAGCAGTTTCCGCAAGCGGTGCGTAGGAGCTTTGCTCTAACGCATCGAGGCGGAATTTCTTGAACACTCCATAAATATAATTGCGGATAATGGCATACGCCCAATCAAAATCCGGGTTATCCCGATAATGGCCGGCACCGTTCTCACGCTCCACCAGCGTCGCGTTCCGGTAATCTTCGGGCTTTCTTAATTGGGCAAGCTCATCCGATTTTCCCGCACCGAGCTCTTCCAGCATGTCATAATACATAACCGCATGGCCCATCGTATCTTGGGAAATAGAAGCAAACGCGACATCCTCTTCAATGTGAGGACCGAGTCCGATCCATTCCGAACCCCGATGGCCGTTCAAATGGTCATCGTCTGCCAGTTGAAAAAGCAATTCAGTCAATGCGTCCAAATATGGTTTATCCTTTTGGGCCGCTTCAGGCGTATCATATGTTAGAGACATTTCCACTCCCCCTATCCAACTACGTTTTTGCGATATGATTATTTTTTTCCTTCAGTTCCCGCCATTTGGATGGAATAAAGCCATAGAATGCAGGCTGACGATATTCCTTATTATCCAAGCGGACAAGGGCTTGCCGATTTTCTGGCGCCATATAATAAATATGATCGCTTTTCACGACAAAGATGTTGGACGGGGATTCTTCCCTGCGCATAAAGTTTTCCTGTGCCATGCTTAATGCAATCTCAGGAGTCGGCGCCTGCAAACTGAATTGACTTTCAAATTTGGAAGTGGCATCCTTTTGGCTGAACACTTCATAAATATCGTACGTTCTCATCTCTTGGCCACTCATGGATGATGCTCCTTCCTATCCGAGTTCCTTTTGGTTGTGCAGCAGTGCTTCTCTGACCCAAGCATTGTTCTCGAAACCGATTTTTCTTAAATTCAATCGATTCTGGGAACGAGGCCCCTGATTTTTGGAGATCACATTTTTCAAATAGCTGTAATCTGCGTGGGTGTATACCCATTTTTGATTTTCATCGTCGTAACGAAGCGTTTCATCAGGAACTTTCAATCCGAGTGCTTGAATTTGCGGGACGTATTTATCCATGAATTCTTGTCTTAATTGCTCATTCGTTTTCGATCTGATCTTATACTTCAGGTTCAATTCCTGATTGCTTTGAATCCGGCCATCCTCCGGCGGTCCAAAGAACATGTCCAGAGCCGGCCACCAGCGATTGAGCGCATCCTGCATCATTTCACGCTGCTGCGGGGTACCGTCTCCAAGCTTAATCACCATATCCTCACCGTGGTACGCGTGAAACCGCTCTTCAAGAAGGATTCTCTTCAGTGCGCGGGCATATGGCGCATACGAGGTATGGGCCAGCATTTTCTGCGTCACGATCGCCGCGCCGTCAACCAACCAGCCGATGATCGCAGCATCAGCCCATGTACGCGCTTCCATGTGAAATACATTGTGGAATTTCAAACGGCCGGCATACAGGTCTTCCATAATATCCTCGCGCGTTTTTCCGAGCGGCTTCATTAAATCTTCGGCAACACGAAGCAACAGTTGTCCGTGTCCCATTTCGTCTTGTACCTTGGCCATCAGAGAAAGCTTTCTCCTTAAGGTAGGCGTCCGCGGAACCCACTCTTTCTCGGGAAGCGCTCCCATGATTTCACTAACCCCGTGCATGGCAATCAGCTTGATTAATTGCATCCGGTAATCTTCAGGCATCCAATCATCCACTTCAATCTTTTCACCGCGCGCAATCCTGGCTACAAATTGTTCGTGCATCATTTTTTCATCCACTACCGTGGACTCATCGATTTGTGGCACCATGATGCCTCCCTCCTGATACTATATTTTCGTATGACGTTTATTTAACGTTATGATAACATATCAACACACTCAACTGTCAATAGATAATTTAAGCGCTTACAATCGGCGAATGATGAACGTTACTCTGATTGCTACTGGTAAGCAACAATGATCGAGCAAAATCCTTTCGCAATGATCGCGTAAATAGATCAGCAGCCGCCTGAATATAACCTTCTCGGAAGTACACGCAAACAAAAAAGCGCCTCCTGTATGCCGTCATGAAATGCGACACATTCACAGCCCTTTTGAAAGGAAGACGCTTATAACGAAGTTTATCGGTGAACGAGTTGTGCAGTGAATCGGACGGAGACACTTCAGGCTAGGACTTTGTCAGAATCTTTTCATAAGCTTCCTCGAAAAATCGGACAGCGCCCGGATGGAGCAAATTATAAAAATTTTGGAAAAGTAGGTCGGCCTCATGCCCTAACCAAACCTCGGGCAGTAACTCTTGCGGCAAATCAGGATCGATAAAGAGGAATTTACGGTAGTAATGGACAAGCTCCGTTTTTTCTACAAAACAATAGCTGTCTTCGATCCCATCATTATTGTTCATCTTTTCTACAAATTGTTTATAGTGCGGTTCAAAGCTTTCGATAAACGCCTTGTAGGCTTGATTGATTTCTTCCAAGTTCCAGCACTTTTGCACTAATTGCTTCGAATCGCTCCACCCCAGATGTTCGGCCGTGAAAATTTCTACATAGGGAGTCAGCTCCAGCCTTTCTGTAAGCTGCTTGATTCGATCGGCTAGATCATTGGGGGTGATCCATGTACTGTTCGATAGCGTACCGAAACCCATGTAGCTGATTTCTTTGCGAAGCTGGTCACGCAGGTTACGCTGTTCCTCAGGAATATTGTAGCTGATCATGCACCATTTTCCGTTCCAAGGGCCCGGTTCCACCTTGTAGATCCTTTCGGCCGCCTCATCCAAGTGCTTCTTGCCATACTCGGACATCGAATAATAGCCTCTGTTACCCATCTTTCTTGATACCAGCCAACCTTGCTTGGACATTCGGGAAATGGCCGCACGGACGGCTTGCTCCGTCATGCCGAACTCTTTTAAAAGCTTCGATAGGCTTCCTACCCAAATCTCACCCCCGTAATGTCTGACATACTCCCCGAATATGGTAAATAACATAGATTGCGGTTTCATGAAATCGACTCCCCATACACCCAATTTTGTTTGATCCATTCCATTTTCGCTAATCTGGATGAAGAAGTCCAGTTGATATTATTCACACGATAAATTACGGTAACATAATTGAAATTGGATTCTAACGCTGATAACAAGCGCTTTTTCAAAGAAACTGACATTTTGTAAATTTTAACTTCAAAAGCCTGCTAAAGGAAAGCAGGCTTTAGACAGTTAATTTACCTTTTTGCCTTGTAAAACTCATGATACAGCTTCATCAAAGCACGTTTCTCGATCCGAGACACATATGATCGCGAAATACCAAGTTCTTTAGCGATCTCTCGCTGCGTACGTTCCTCCCCACCATGCTCGAGGCCAAAGCGGCCGACAACGACTTCTTTTTCCCGTTCATCCAGTATGTCAAGGTTTTTGTATATTTTGCTTTTTTCAATCTTAAGCTGCACTTTATCCACCACATCGTCGGCCTCCGTGCCGAGGATATCGATGAGCGTAATTTCATTTCCCTCCTTGTCCGTACCGATTGGGTCGTGCAGCGATACGTCCTTGCGCGTCTTTTTCAGCGAGCGAAGGTGCATCAGGATTTCATTCTCGATACACCGCGCCGCGAAGGTCGCAAGCTTGGTCCCTTTATCGGGGGAGAACGATTCAATCGCTTTGATCAAACCGATCGTACCGATCGAGATCAAATCCTCCAGATCCTCCCCCGTATTGTCGAATTTCTTGACGATGTGCGCGACAAGCCGAAGGTTATGCTCGATGAGCACATTGCGCGAGTGTTGATTGCCTTGGGCCATTAGCTTCAAATGTTTGTCTTCTTCATCCTCCGCCAAGGGCTGGGGAAACGCGTTGTTTTTTACATAGGAAACGAGTAAAGTAAGCTGTTTAATAAATAAAGCTACGGCACTGAATAATCCGGGCATTCCAGCCACCCCCTAAGGTGATTGCCGATCAACGGTCTCGGAAGTTTTCGCGCAAAGATTAGTATTAGTGTATGTGGGCGAAAGCCCGGAAGTGCCTGTACACAAAATTTACACCTGGTGAACTTTGACTACGACGTAGGGGGTCAAGGTCTATTTTGAAGAGGTCTGGATCGTCACCGCGCTAAAAGCATGGTATGGTTAATAGAACGCATTTAACGGAAAGGCAGGACACAAAGGATGACCGGAAAAATAGACAATCTGGAGCTGCTTCTTCGCGGTGGAGGATTCAATCAGTTGGACTCTGTCGCGGCGCTGCAGGAGCATCTGGCAGTGCTCGGGGTCCGGCTGGAGTGTTTTACCAAGTCTTCGAATGTAGAGGAGTATCCTCTGTGAGGTGTCATGTGGCCCGAAGGAATACGATTGGGTAGATAAATCTGTCTTTGCTCGCTGTTGCGCTCTCTGAACTGAACCGTTCACCAAATACCATCAATAAAAATAAATTTCAAAGAAATAAAACAAAAAAAACAGGCATATACTCGCCTGTTTTGTGCAGTTACTTTTTCAATTATTTATATCAAAAGCCGGGATCGTCAACATGAGATCTTGCTACTGGTTTGTTACTTTCGGGATGAGCCAAAATAAAATCATGATTTGCGATGGTCAATGAGCTTGCCATTATTATTGAAAATGTTGCAATGCACATGATAAGCCTTCTCATAGTTAAACCTCCCCTTTGTTTATGATTCCATTATATACCTTTTTTGTCTCTTCTAGAAGCCCTAAGTCCAGTATATTTTTATCAGAACTCAAAGAGGAAAAAATGTCATAAGAAAGTTCAACGATATCTTGATAAGAGCCAATCTTGCCATAATAATTTACGCTTTTTAGGTAGGTCTCTATCGCTTGATTAGTCCAACCCTTTTTAGTAAAAAATGCACCTTTAAACTTGTAATACTTTCCCATTTCGGAATATTGATAAGGTGTTGCATTCTCGAAAGGAAAGATTTGTTCTTCATCCGAGTTAATCAGTTTTTCTATGGAGTCATCATCATTCATCTGCAACAATACTTCTAATAATAAATTCAATCTAGGTAGACGTTTATCCCCCTGCGCTTCATCTAGACATTCCCACAATAACGGAAGAGATTCCACATATCTATCGGTTCGTGCTAGAATCATGGCACGAAAGATTTTCAAACGATCAACGATAATTTGATAATTCAACTTATCATAGAGTTGGATATGTTCCTCCAAAGCATTATAGTTTCTTTGGTGCCAAAATGAATTACAAATTGCTAAAGCAACCTGCTCTTTGAGTCCATTATGTGTAGTATCTACGGCATGGCCCGATTTCCCTAATTCAATACATTTTTCATATTTCTTTAGCGCGTAGGCGTGAAGTGCCATGCGGTAATAATATATACACTTCTCTTCTTGTGCTAAAAAATCAGTGTAGTGAATAACTTCCTCGCCTTCTCTAAAAGTCTCGTCTAGCAAAGATAAATTGCTTCGATTAATCAAATATTTTTTAAAAGTACCTTTGCCAACAAAACTAGGCAATCCACGTTCTCTGGAATATTTAATAATTACCGTATAAAGAAGCGCTTTCAGTTTGCCTTCATTTAATGTTTCCGTAAAATCAAACAATCGCTGAAGTGATTCTTCCGTTTTCTTTTGAGATGATTGTAGTAGCCTCAATGCTGTCATGGAGATTAAAGAATCATTTTCCCCTGTGGCAACAGTATCTCGCAATATTTCAAATAAGGTTTCTGTTCCTTCTTCTTCTTCTATGTAAGCCTTTATGATCTGTTCGTAATGAACTGGCAAGGCTCGAACCAAGGCTCTCACCGTCTTATATTCTGGATGTTTTGTGGCCCCCGATTCAATTTTATGAAGCACTGCGCTGCGAACACCTGTTAGTTCCTCAAGTTTCGCATATGTCAAATTTTTCTTTTTTCTAAGTTGGAAGATGAAATCTGCGATGGTGTTATTCCGATGCTTAATATCCACCATAATACATAACCTTCCTTTTTTGTTTAAGTTTTTACACTGGTCAATTATATCAAAGTATGTTTAATTTTACAATTAATTGATTTTTATAATAATCGACTCAATCTTACATGAAATGCAACGATTCGATAAGTTTCTACAAATATTTACTGTTAATTGGTATTAATTTGAATTATTTATGTATTTTTAAGAAATAGTAGAAATTAAAAATAGATATTAATCACTACCCCATATTTTATGTTATTATTATAAATTATGTTTGAATAATGAGGTCGCGACGAATTGTTCATACATTATTCCTAAAGGAGAGAAGGAGAGGAAGCAATGAAAATCAAAAAAATCCTGTTAATATCTGTGGCCTCTACCGTACTCGTTTTTCCTTCAACTGGTAACGCATTTGCCGAGCCGCATCAAGAACCAAACACAATTTCAAAACAATAAGTGGAAAAAAGCTCGTTTTCCGACAAGGAGGTGGTGAAGCTT
>NZ_JANAVJ010000050.1 GCF_024213375.1 Paenibacillus sp. MZ04-78.2
AAGCCGACAGGTCAAGTCTTGCTTGTCATGCTGCAGCAAATCAAAGTGATGCTGATTCGATATGCCGACCGAACTGAACGCGTGCTGACGGACAATGCAGATGATCTTGCCTGCCGGGTGGTAGAAATGGCGGGGTACGACATGACCATCTACACCGCGAATCCTGTCGAAATCACAAGCCGCTAAGTCCATACAGACACTGTATGATGATCCGCTGTCGAAAGAGGGAGAATGACGTCGAGTTTAGGCGACCATTCTCCCTCCAAGCCCCAGAATAGTTTTTCTTGAATCGCATCAGCGGTTACTATTATTCATTTTCGTTTACTGACATGCGAAATGCGGGTTCCACCTTTGACTCATCGGAGCGCTTGTCCCTTTTTAGCGCAAAAAAAAGAGGCATGAGGCCTCGCCTTTGCTTTGAAAGCGCAGCATTCCGCTACGACGGTTTCAGGTTAAAATAGGTCTCTTCCTCTGTTCTGCCATTGATATGAAAATCCTCATGCGTCAGATTCAACAGATCCTGCTTCGTCAGCTTTCGTGCCCTTCGAACCAGCCTTACAGCCTGAAACCTGATCGCTTTTTCGATTAGATTCCTAATGTGACGGGCATTGCTGAAATTCAGATTTAGTAACTTTTCCTGCATCAAATGGTTCTTGATCTTATGGATGGCTTCAGGAAGAATAACGTACTCCCGTTCCGCCGCCATTTGCTTCGCAATCTCGATCAATTGGTCTATTGTATAATCAGGAAAATTAACCTGAATCGGAAAACGGGAAGGCAGGCCGGGATTCGTCTTTAAAAAATCCTCGATCTCTTTAGGGTAACCAGCCAAAATAAGAATAAAATCGTTCTTGTGATCCTCCATGGATTTTACTAAGCAATCGATACTTTCTTTGCCGAAGTCTTTATCTCCGCCTCGGGCCAAGCTGTATGCCTCATCAATAAACAAAATGCCGCCGAGCGCTTTTTTGACCATTTCTCTTGTCTTCAGGGCAGTATGGCCGATGTATTCGCCAACCAAATCCGCTCTTTCCACCTCGATCAGATGTCCCTTGGAGAGCAGCCCCATGGATCTGAACAGCTTCCCGATAATTCTGGCTACACTTGTCTTTCCTGTACCGGGGTTGCCCTTGAAGATCATGTGATATACGTTGGAGCTGACCTGGAGCCCCTCTTGAGAGCGAAATTGCTTGATTTGCAAAATCGCATAAATTTGAAAAACAAGCTCTTTGATCTCGTCTAAGCCGATCATCTTATCCAGTTCTTTGTAGATATCCGAAAATGCTTCCATGGCTTGCATGACGTCTTTTGAATCAACTTTTTCCTGCACAGGAAGCGGCTCAGGAGAAGTTGACTTGAAAACAACATTGATTTGCCGGTCTCTCGTCGTAATGAGCCTGTTTGTTTCTGGAGTCATTTCATCACCTTCCCCTACCCTAATTAATAGTCGGCCGGAGGAAAATTTATAACTCTCTGATAAAAACTAACGATGCGCGTGCAATGAGAAGCTTATGGACAACCCTTGGCTGCAAAATGGACTACAAAAAAACTCCCTCTATTCTAAGCTCATAACGAGCATATGGTAGAGGGAGTTGCGCGAGCGATCAGGCCTTCTTATCGTCCCGCGGCTTGACCCGCCAGACTCAGGTGAACGGTCGGTATCCGAATACGGACCGCATTTTGTCCCACTGCCATTTCGTGAACGCGAGCGTTTCCCTGCTCTTGTGCCAAGCCATCGTAAGCACACTGGAGTCCATCGGCGATACGGAAGGAGACTCGTACCCCAGGAAGCGCGCCATATCGAGCGCACGCACCGCATGATAGCGGTGGGTGACGATAACCGCCGAAGTCCAGCCGTGATCCTGCATGATCTTTTGACTGAAAAGCATATTTTGCAGCGTGCTGCGCGCTTCGTTTTCCAAATAAATGGATGCGCTCGGCACTCCTTTCTCCACCAAGTAGTTGCGCATCCCCTCCGCTTCCGTCAGCAGCGAATCCACATAGTCGTATCCTCCAGATACGATGATGTGGGGAATAACACCGGCTTGGTACAGCTCGACCGCACGGTCCAGCCGTTCCTTTAACGCCGGGCTCGGCGTCGTTTGCCATAAGGCCGCTCCCAGCACGATTCCAACGTCGTGCGGCGGCAGTTTCTCGTCCGGCAGCGTAGCCATCCGCCATTGAATGAAACCGACCCATAAAAGCGCCACAGCGCCCACGGCGAGCATGAATCGGAACAACTTTCTGACGGTACGGCGAAGCCCTGGCTCAATCGGTTTTACGCGGTCTACCCCGGTCATCAAGACCACCCCTTCATACGTTCCGCTAAACTGCCCGTAAACAGCTCCAGCTCGGTGCCGTCCGGATCGAGAAAGTTGATGCTGTACCCGCCTCCCCGCTCCAACGGTCCCCTGACGATGGGAACCCCCGCCCGCTGCAGCTCGGCTGCCGCGTCGTGGAAATCTTCTTCCGTTATCGAAAATGCAATATGGTCAACGCCATAACCCGGCCTCTCCGAAGAATCGTAGCTTCGTTCGATCAAACATACCCATGCGCTTCCCCATTCCAAATAAACGTCGAACCGGCCGCGATGAACGAGCTTCATTCCCAGTAAAGATTCGTAAAATAACAACGATTTGGACAAATCGGATACGCGAATCGTCACATGATTAAACCCTGTAGCTTTCAACTCAAACTCCCCTATACTGTTCATTCGACGAGTCCAAAAAAGCGCGCAACAGCCGCAAATAATCCGCAAGCGCCCCAGCTCATACGGCCCGCCGGTAAATCCATGCAGCAGCAAGCAAACTCGCGGTTCATGATTCGGTAAGATCGACACTTCTCATTTAGGCGAGCGAGCTTTCAACTTTCAAACGCTGCTTGATCATTTGGACTCTCTTCTTAGTAGACGCGAGACAGGGGAGTTTCGTTTCAAAAATTCAACGGCGTTTCCGAATTTTTAAACCGGCCGCCCCGCCATACGATTGCCGATCAAAGCAAAAGCAGCGTGGCATGCCACGCTGCTATCAACTTATTTCTCGGTGATCGCAACCGATTCGATCGTCACTTTCTCGGTTGGAACGCTTGGAGTCTCATCGTTCCCCTGCTTAACGGGGGTCTCGGCGATCTTCTGGATAACATCCATGCCTTCAACCACTTTACCGAAGATGGTGTAGTTCAGGCTCAACGATTTGCTGTCCTCGCCGGTGCAGATGAAGAATTGGCTGCCGTTCGTATTTTTCCCGGAATTGGCCATCGCGACGATTCCCGGCTCGTATTTGCGCGACGTTTTCAGCTCATCCTCAAATTTATAGCCGGGGCCGCCCGTACCGTTGCCGAGCGGGTCGCCCGTCTGGATCATGAATGTCTTGATGATCCGGTGGAACGTAATGTTATCGTAGAAGCCTTCCTTCGCCAGAAAAACGAAGTTGTTTACGGTCTTCGGCGCTTCCTTGGCGTACAGCTCAATCGTAAATGCGCCTTTGGACGTCGTGACCTTCGCCTTGTACGATTTGGTCGGATTGATGGACATCGCGGGCGGAGACGACCAAGATTTTTTGGCGGCCTGCCCGGTGCCGGTTTTCCCTCCTTCTTGACCGTTCGTTTGCCCGGCAGTTTGGTTGCTGTTCGTCGCGGGCTCTTTCTGGGCTTCCGGAGCGGGCTTCGTGCCGCAGCCGGTCGTAATCATAGCGAGCAGCGCGGCGGCGCATGCCCATTTTGCCGTTTTTCTTACCATTTCTGCATTCATCGGATCGATTTCAACTCCATTTAAGTAAAAATTTATACACATTTATTATACTACGAGCTTCCGATAAAATGAAAATCCTTCCACACAGCGGGACAACACGATCGCATTATCGTCCCGTCTGTGTCGTTGATCCTGCCGGAGCGGAATCGGCGCCTGCTCTATCCGTCGTTCCTGTGGAAGCGCCGGAACCGGTCGTGCCTCCCGCTGCTCCGCTGCCGCCTCCGGAAGAGCCCCCAGTTGCCGCGTCCGCACCTTTGACGGTTCCTGGACCGCTTTTTCCGCCGCCCGTTCCAGATGTTCCTTGGCCCCTGCTGCCGTTCGTTTGCGCGCCGGAGTTCGTGCCTCCGGTAGCGTTGGCGCCTCCCGTTCCTGTCCTTGTATCGGTTCCGGCTTCGCTCTCCGTTGCGGGGCGTCCCGTCCCCGCTCCTGCTCCGGTACTTCCTCCCGGCTGCGTAGTCTCGCTACCGGGTCGTGTACTGCCGCCTCCTGTTCCGGGCTTCGTACCTTGTTCCGTGCCGGGGCGAGCGTCCGTCCCATTTCCGCCTTCCTGATCAGGACGCTGTCCTTGGCCCGGCAGATCGGTTCCCGTTCCGCCGTTCCCCGGTTGTTCGGTTCCCGGCGAATTCGGGTCAAGCTTGCTGTTCGGATCGGTTCCCGGGTTCAGCGGGTCGAGCGGATTCCCGCCGACCACATCGACCTTGACCGTCGCCACGTTCGAGCGCCCACCGGTCGTATTATTCTCGGCGTTGTAAGGCACTACGACATATTCATACGTATCCGGTTGGGGAATGTACTCTGAAAAATCCGTCATCGTCGTACTCTCTAATGGCTCTGCCGGGAAGTCGGACATCTTGCTGTCTTTGCGGAAAATCTGGTACGTAATATTGTCGCCAACACCGCTCCAACTGAGCTGTACCTTCGAATTGCCGCCCATCACGACATGCTCGGCCTTCAAATCGGCGATTCCTTTCGGAGGCGCGGTCAGATCCTTGACGCCGTCCGGCCGCTTGAAGGAGGTCATCGGGCGTTTGGCCAGCGCTTTTTGCATGACCTCCTTGAAAATAACGCCGGCACTGCCGCTGCTCATCGAAACGTAATGCTTCGAATCCGTTTTATCGAAGCCCATCCACACGGCCGCCGTCCATTCCGGCGTATAACCGACGAACCACAGGTCGCGGTTATGTTTTTCCAGCCCTTTAATATCGAGCTGCGTGGAACCCGTCTTGCCTGCCACCGGGCGATTGAATTTCGCCGCAGTTCCGGTACCGCCCGGTTCGACGACGCCCTGCATGAGCTGGGTCATAAACCAAGCCGTCTTGGCGCTCATGACGGACTTGGTTTCTCCTTTGAACGGGGTGACTTTGCCGTCGCCTGCGACGATTTTGGTAATGGCGTGCGCGGTTGGCAAATTTCCGTTGTTCGGGAAGGCACTGTAGGCCCGTGCCATTTGCAGCGTCGTTACGCCTTTGTTCAATCCGCCAAGCGCAATCGCCAGGTTTCGGTCGTTTTTATCATCGAGCTCAATACCCAATTTTTTGACGAAATCTATTCCTGTTTTGACGCCGATCTGGTTCAAAAGGTCGACGGCCGGAAGGTTCATCGACTTTTTGACCGCATCGAACATGCTCACTTCGCCGCGGTATACCCCATCGTAGTTGCGGGGCGAATAACCGTTATACGATTTCTGCACGTCGGGTATCCTGCTGTACGGATTGTACTTGCCCGATTCGATGGCCGGCGCAAAAGCGACAAGCGGCTTGAACGACGAGCCCGGCTGCCGCGGCTGAGCGACTGCGCGATTCAAGCCGCGGGCAACGTAGTCCCGGCCTCCGATCATCGCGACAATGCCGCCATCCTCATTGTTCAGGATGACCATGCTGCTCTGCATTTTCTGCTCCGGTCCATCCTTTTGGAATAGCTTGTTGTTCGCATACGCCTGTTCCATAATTTGCTGGGCGTTCGGGTCAAGCGTCGAATAAATTTGGTACCCGCCCCGCAGCAAATCGTCCTCCTCGATCTTATACATATCCCGCGCTTCCTTAAGGACGTAATCGATATACGTCTGGTACTGCGATTTGACCGTGTTCGTCTGAGGCACGTACTCTGCGGCAGCGGCTTCGGCACGCTGGGCCTCCGTAATGTAGCCCTGCTCCTCCATCAGCTTAAGCACAACCGCCCGGCGATCCTTCGATTTATCCGGGTTCGAGATCGGATTGTACGTGTTCGGCGCCTTCGGCATGGCCGCGAGTGTAGCCATTTGCCACAGCTTCAAGTCATTCAGATTGGAAACCCCGAAATACGCTTTGGAAGCAGCTTTCACACCATACGCCCGGTTGCCGAAATAAATTCGGTTCAAGTAATACGTTATGATTTCGTCCTTCGTTTTTTCTCTCTCAAGCGCAAGCGCAATGGACATTTCCGTCGCTTTACGGAAAAACGTTTTGTCCGAGCTTAAAAATACGTTTTTGGCGAGCTGCTGCGTGATTGTACTCCCGCCCTCAACCATGCTTCGCGCGACAACATCCTTCACGAGAGCGCGTCCGACGGAAAACAAATCGACGCCTTGGTGCTGCTCAAAGCGTTGGTCTTCCGTGGCAATGAACGCCTGCTTCAACAAATCGGGAATCTCGGCCTTGTCGACATTTTCCCGGTTTTCCACCTTCAAAACGCCCGCTTCCTTTTCGTTCACGTCGTAAATAATCGACGCTTCGCTGAAATTCAATTTGTCGATATTGGCTTTTAAGATATTGGCTCCATTCACCAAGACGAAGATGTATACCCCCATCCCGCAAATGGCGGCCAGCGCGCCGACGACAAACGTCCATGCCAGAACTTTGCCTAAGGTAATCTTCTTCTTCTTTTTCTTCGGTTTTGCGGATGATGTCGGTTTCTTCTCCTTCGGTGCTTGGCCCGGTGTTCTGCTGTTTCTTCCCGTCATGCCCCGACTCCCTTTCTGTGTCCGTGTGCAATGCACAGCCTGTTTAACCTGCATCAAGGCTTACTAAACAAAGAACAACCCTAACGAGCCGGGTTGCTCTTATGCTTCGTATCCATAGACGTACGGGAAGCCGAAAAAGTTGCTCCTTCCGCTTCCACCAAAAATCCGCTATTCGGCGTTGTTTTCCTGCTGCATGAGTGATACCGAACGCTGCGGCGTAAAAGTCGAAATCGCATGCTTGTACACCATCTGCTGTCGTCCTTCGCTGTCGATAATGATCGTAAAGTTATCGAACGCGCGAATCACGCCGCGAATTTGAAATCCATTGGTCAAATAAACGGTGACCGGAATGTTCTCCTTGCGCAATTGGTTCAAAAACGTGTCCTGAATGTTGATTGACTTGTTCATCAATGGGCCCCCTCAAAAATGGTTAACGCCAAATGTTAGCTTGTCTGCTATTATAGCACGAATCTGGTCCAGTTGGGTAGTAAATTCTTCCATTTCACTCATATCCACCCAAGCGATGTCCTTCATATGCCGGAACCAGGAAAGCTGACGTTTTGCAAAATGACGCGTGTTCTTCTTTAGTAAATCGACGGCCCCTTCCAAAGAATACTCTCCCTGCAAGTACGCCGCAATCTCCTTATAGCCGAGCCCCTGCATGGAAACGAGCGACGGTCCGTAACCTTTCGCCAGAAGCCCCCGAACCTCCTCGACCAGCCCTTGCTCCAGCATGAGATCGATTCGCTCTTCAATACGTTTATATAGTAAAGCTCTATCCATTGTCAACCCGACGATACACAATTCGTACGGGGTCTGTTTTTTTTGCGTTTTCAGCTGGTCGGAAAGCCGTTCTCCGGTCATGTGAAAAATCTCAAGGGCCCGGATAATGCGCCGCCGGTCGTTCGGATGCAGGCGCTCAGCCGAATCCGGATCGATCTGGCGCAGCCGCTCGTGCAGTGCTTCCGCGCCGTGCGCTTCGGCATAAGCCTCCTGCTCCGCCCGAAAAGCCTCGTCCGAGCCCCCTTCGCTGAACCGGAAGTCGTAGCAAACCGATTCGACATAAAGGCCCGTTCCTCCGACAATAAACGGCAGCTTTCCACGGGAATCGATATCCCCGATCAGCGATACGCACCGTTCTTGAAATTCCGCAACCGAAAACGGATGATCCGGATCGTAGATGTCGATCATATGATGCTTGACCCGGGCGAACTCCTCCGGCGAAGCCTTGGCCGTACCGATATCCATCCCCCGGTATACCTGCATCGAATCTCCGGAAATAATTTCCGCGTTGTATTCTTCGGCCAGCGTCAAGCTCAGCTTGGTTTTGCCGACGGCGGTCGGGCCGACCAACACAAGCAGCTTCGGCCGATGCCGGTCCGTCTCTGTCAGCATCTTATCACTCCGTAAGCTATTTTGGTGGAAGACCGGTGCACTTCCGCGAAGCCTAGTCGGTCGAATTCCTGACTGTCCCGGTGCTCCTTTATCACTACCATCCGACGAGCGACCCGCCGCGCTTCCGCAACCGCTTCTTCCGTCAGCGCCCGGTCGTCGGCTATGCCGCGGATCGCCTTGATCGAGGTCGATTCCGTGATCGGCTTGCGAAACATCGGATCGAAGTACACCAGATCGGCGCTGTCCGGCGGCAGCGCACGCAAATACTCGGTATGATCCTGACGGATCACCTCTATGCGACGCATCGCTTCGTTCAGTCCGGGCACCTCCGAATGGTAGGTCTTAAGACCTTGTTCCAATAAAAAGCACGGTACCCGCGCCGTTTCCAACGCCGTCACCGCTCCTTCGGGTCCCGCCGCAAACGAGAAAACAATGGCGTCCGAGCCAAGCCCCGCCGTACAATCGATAATCCGGTCCCCAGGGCGAACGCCGGCCAGCGCCAGCAGCGGGTCCGTCTCGCCGTTCAGCAGCCTTTTGATCCGGACCGCCGCCGTACTGGGATGAAAAAACAGCGGCAGCCGCTGTTCGTGATGGTATTCGATCCGCTCTTTCGAGATCAGTAAAATATCCTCGTCCCCGTACCGCTCCCGCAGCTTGGCCAGCGTCATCCGCCGCCGCCGGATGCAGCGCCCGCCAAGCGTGCGCGCCAGCGCCTCCGCCTCGCTCAGCTGCGCGGGATTCGGGTCATAGGAGGTGGTAACGAACAACTACATCACCCTTTTAAACATTTTTTCCAGCTCGTAAGTCGAAAAGCTCACAACTATAGGTCTTCCGTGCGGACACGTATACGGATTGCGGCAGGCCGCCAGCTGGTCGAGCAGCGTCTCGATTTCCAGCAGACCGATGCTTTGGTTCGCCTTGATCGAAGCCTTGCAGGAGCACATGATCGCCGCTTTTTCGCGCAGCTTGCCGATGTCAACCTGCTTCTTCTCGCCCAGCACCCATTCGATCATTTCTTCGATAAGCGCTTGCTCTTCACCCGAAGGCAGCCAATGTGGATACGCACGGACGAGGAACGAAGCCCCGCCGAACGGCTCCAGATAGACGCCCGCCTGCTCCAGCTGCGGCAAGCGGTCGGCCAGCTTCGCGGCTTCGATCGTGGTAAATTCCAATGTCAGCGGCACAAGCAGCTCCTGGCTCGCTTCCGCAGGATTGCCGAATTTTTCGTAATAATGCTCATAATTGATCCGCTCATGCGCCGCATGCTGGTCGATCAGGAACAGTCCTTCCTCGTTCTGCGCGACGATGTACGTGCCGTGAAGCTGCCCGATCGGGTGCAGCTTCGGAAAATCCGGCAGCGCCGGAGGCTGCTCCGCCTGCGGCGTCATCGCTCGCAGCAGCGCCTCCGAGGCCGCCGCCGTCTCGCTCGGCGCAAGCCGCTCGCGCTCCGCGCCCGGCTGCGCCGCGGGGCCCGCGGACGTCGAGCGCAGCTGCGGCTCGCCCGCATCTGCGGCGCTGCCGCTGCGCTCGGGCGCTTCGCCGGGCGGCTGCGCCCACGGCGAGGCGCTTGCGGCGGCCGGCGCCGATGCGCTCCAGCGCTCCGCTGGCGCGGCTGCGCCCGGCATTCGCGCACCGGCGGGCTGCCCGGCAGCCGACGCCTGCGCTTGCGGCGCCTGCGGCCGGTACAGCTCCAACTGCTCCTGCACGACCGCCTCCTGCGGCCGTTTGGCCGCCGACATGCTTGCGGCCGGGATCAGCCGCTGATTCCCGAGCGTCTCGCGCACCTCGCGCTCGACGAGCTGCATCAGCTCCGCTTCCTTGCTGAAGCGCACCTCCAGCTTCGCCGGATGGACGTTGACGTCGATCAGGGTCGGGTCCATCTGCACATGCAGCACCGCAACTGGGAACCGGTTGATCGGCAGCAGCGTATGGTACCCCTGCAGCAGCGCCTGTACCATCGGATAGTTGCGGATGTAGCGGCCGTTGATCACCGTCGAGATGCCGCCGCGGTTCGCCCGGGTCAGCTCCGGCTTGGCGATATAGCCGTCCAGCCGGTAGTCGAGCGTTTCCCCGTGAATCGGCAGCATGCTTTTCGCAACAGTTGTGCCGTATATCGCCGCGATCGCCTGGAGCAAATCGCCGTTGCCGAGCGTTTGCACCAGTGTATGTCCGTTATGCTTCAGCGTAAAGGCGATCCCCGGATGCGCGAGCGCGAGCCGATAAATATAATCGGTGACGTGTCCGAGTTCCGTCTGGATCGTCTTCATATATTTTAGACGCGCAGGCGTATTGTAAAACAGCTCCCGCACCGCAACATCCGTTCCCCGGGGAGCCGTTGCTTCCGTCTTTGCGCGGACGGTGCCGCCTTCCATAACAAAACGGCAGCCGAGCCCGCTCGTATCCGGCGCGGTCAGGCACTCCACCTTCGAGACGGCGGCGATACTCGGCAGCGCCTCGCCCCGGAAGCCGAGCGTGCGGATCGCGAACAAATCCTGTGTACTCGCAATCTTGCTTGTCGCATGACGGAAGAATGCCGTCTCGCAATCGTCCGGGTCCATGCCGGAGCCGTTATCGGACACGCGGATCAGCTCCAGCCCGCCTTCCTCGATCGCAACGTCGATTCTCGTGCTTCCGGCGTCGATCGCATTTTCCACCAATTCCTTCACGACGGAGGACGGACGCTCGACCACCTCGCCCGCCGCGATCTGGTTCGCAATATGTTCGTCTAAAATGTTTATTTTGCCCATAAATAGGTCTCCTTAAAAGTCCGGCCAATCCAAGTCGATACGTGCACGGCATGATTCCGGACGCTACCTTCTCCGCATAGCGGAGTCCTGCCAAGGAAACGGAATCCGGCTGCTTTCCAGGGCCCGTTCTGACAATCAGTTAGCGCCCAGCGTCAACGTTTTGCCGTCGTCCTTCCAGCTTAGACCGCTAAAGGCTGCGGCCGTCTTCGCTACGTTGAGGTAGCCGGTGCCGTTCTTGAGCACGAAATCGGCCGCAGCCGGCGTGTACGAAGTTTTGGCATCGCCTGCCACGAGTTGAACCGACCTTGCGGCTTCGTTCCACTCGACGCTCGCACCCAGAAGAGCTGCCAGCACACGGGCCGGAACATAGGTTTGCCCATTCTCGCGAATAACGTCGAACGTTTCCTGCACTTCCGTGGCGTTTACCGTCGCGCTGCGCCGGTCGAGCGTCAAGTCGATCCGGCTGGCGCCTGCGGCGCGAATCGCCGTCAGCAGCTGCGCCATCGCGCCTTCGACTTTTTTATCCGGCTCAAGGCCGACTTGGTTCACCTTGCGCAGCTTGGGCGTCAAGTATTCCTCGAACGTCACTTTAATTGCGCCGCCTGATTTCAGCGGAATGACGCTTTGCACGCTGCCTTTACCGTACGTTTTCGTGCCGATCGCCGTAATCGCGCCGTAGTCCTGCAGCGCTCCCATCAGTATCTCCGAAGCGCTCGCGCTGTTCCCGTTCACCAGGAAAAAGACAGGGAACGGCTGCGTCGTCCCGTTCGTGAACTCGACCGGTTGATCGACGCCATTGCGGTCGCGTGTATGAATAAGCGTTCCCTGCTTCACGAACAGGCGGGCGAGCTGCTCTGTGGTTTCGAGCAAACCGCCCGGATTGTCGCGAAAATCGACGATCAGACTTTGGATGCCTTGCGCTTTAAGCGCACTCAGCTCCTTATTGACCAGCTCGGCGGCATCGCTGGAGAAGCTGGCGATGCTGATATATCCAACGTTTTGGAACCGCTTGGCAACGACCGTCGGAATCTGTACCTTTTTCCGTTTGACGGTCAGCTCTTTCGTTTGCCCGTCGCGCAATACCTGCAAGCGGACTTCCGTATCGACCAGGCCCATAATTTTGGACGTCACATCGTCGATCTTTTTCCCTACCGTCGCATCGTCGCCGACCTTCACGATGATGTCGCCCCGGAGCATCCCGGCTTCCTTCGCCGGAGAACCGGCGAATACTTCCGCAACGTATACGCCTTCCTCCTCCATACCTACTCGTACGCCAATGCCGACATATTGATTTTGGACCGCATCCTCGAACGATTGCAGCTGCTCCGGTGTGAAATACTGCGTATAAGGGTCATCCAGCGACTTTACCATCGCCCGGATGCCCGTTTCGGAGAGCTTGTCCGCCTTCGGTCCGCTTACATGGTTTTTCTCCAGCGCGTCCAGTACTTCGGCCATCCGTTCGGCAGCCGGCGACTTGGCATCTGCCGCGAACACCGGCGAAGCGGCAGGAATCAGCAGAGTTAACGCCAGCATCGTCGAGACGGTTTTTTTGCGCCATTTTGGAAATTTTTTGGAAGTATTCATCAACGGTTCCTCTTCTCGAAGTAATGGATAAAACTTAATTAGGCAGTTGTTTCTTCAACTCGTACAAAAAATTCATCGCCGTCATCGGCGTCATGTTCATTAAATCAGCCGAGCGCAGCTGCTCCAGCACTTTGTCCGCTTTGGCGTCGCGCTTGGACAGCTTCTCCGGCTTCGCTTCGTGGACGGCGAACAAGCTGAGCTGCACGATGTCCCCCACGACAGGCTCCTTCGTTGCCGCGTCCAGCCGCTCCGCTTGCAGTTGCGCGACCGGGACGGGGGCTTCCACGGTGTAACGGACGCCCGCTTGCGCATCCGAAGCGGAAGCTTCCGCGATCGTCTCCGCTCCGTTCGGAGCCTCCGGCTTGGGTTCTCCTGCATCTTGTCCATTCGCGTTCCATGCCGCCGGTTGAAGCCGGCCTTGCAGCAGCTCCGTCCGCGCTTCGAACGTATGCAGCAGCTCGTAAGAGCGATCGATGATGCTGGCGGGCAGGCCGGCGATTTGCGCGCAATAGATGCCGTAGCTCGTGCTGGCGGCCCCGCGGATCAAGCGGCGCAGGAACGTGACCTGCTTGCCGCTTTCCTTGACTGCC
This sequence comes from Paenibacillus sp. MZ04-78.2, assembly GCF_024213375.1. Taxonomy (GTDB): domain Bacteria; phylum Bacillota; class Bacilli; order Paenibacillales; family NBRC-103111; genus Paenibacillus_G. The sequence continues at coordinate 13,003 of NZ_JANAVJ010000050.1, forward strand.
ATGCAGTAATTGCGCAAGCCGCCGAGGCTTTCCTCCAGATGCGCCAACTCGTGAAAATGCGTCGAGACGAGCGTTTTGCAGCCGATTTTATCGTGCAGAAATTCGATGACCGCCTGCGCGATCGACATCCCTTCTCCGGTCGAGGTGCCCCGGCCCAATTCGTCGATGATGACCAAGCTTCGCTCCGTCGCTTTTTCGGTCATCACTTGAATGTCCATCATCTCGACCATGAACGTGCTTTGGCCGCCGATCAGATCGTCCGCCGCCCCGATGCGCGTGAAAATCCGGTCGATCACCGGTACTTTCGCCCGCTTCGCCGGAACGAAGCAGCCGATCTGCGCCATCAGGCATATCATCGCCACCTGACGCATGTACGTGCTTTTCCCGGCCATGTTCGGACCAGTGATCAGCAGCATGCTGCCGTCTTCGCGAGTCAGCTTCGTTTCATTGGCGATAAAGACGCCGTCCTCCAGCACGGCTTCCACAACCGGGTGACGCCCCTCCTCGATTTCCAGCGCGTAAAAGTCGCCGATTTCCGGGCGGGTGAACCGGTTCGAAGCGCTCACGTGAGCGAGCGACTGGTACACGTCCACCGTCGCGATCAGCTCGGCCAGCTGCTGCAAACGCGGAGTATACGAAGCGAGCTGATCCCGCAGCCCCACGAACAGCTCGTACTCGAGATCGACCATGCTTTCCTGCGCCTCAAGGATTAACGCTTCCTTCTCTTTCAGCTCCGGCGTCACGAACCGCTCGGCGTTGGTCAGCGTCTGCTTCCGCTCGTACCGGCCTTCTTCAAGCTGGGCTAAATTCGATTTGGTCACTTCAATAAAATAACCGAACACTTTGTTGTAGCCGATCTTCAGCGATTTGATGCCCGTCCGCTCCCGCTCCTGCTTCTCCAGCTCGGCAAGCCACTGCTTGCCGTTCGCGCTCGCTTCGCGCAATTGGTCGAGACGGGCGCTGAGCCCGGCCCGGATCATCCCCCCGTCGCGGACGGAGACGGGCGGCTCGTCCACAATCGCTTCCGCAATCCACGTCATCAAGTCCTGACACGGGTCGATCCGCGCCGCCAAAGCCGCAAGTGTGCGGGAGCCGCTTGCTTCACATTGCTGACGAAGCGCAGGCACCTGCTGCAGCGACAACTTGAGCGCGACCAAGTCACGCGCGTTGGCGCTGCCGTACGCGATGCGCGCCGTAAGGCGCTCCAGATCGTACACTTCCTTGAGCGCCTGCTTCAGCTCATCCCGGACGATTAACTGGTTATACAGCCGATCCAACGCTTCCAGGCGGTCGTTGATGTGCGCCGCGTTCATCAGCGGCTTCTCGATCCAGCGGCGGAGCAGCCGCCCGCCCATCGCTGTGACCGTATTGTCCAGCAGCCAGAGCAGCGTCCCTTTCTTGGAGCGGTCGCGGACCGTTTCCACCAACTCCAGATTGCGGCGGGTGAACGGATCCATCACCATATACTGATTCGGCTCATAGCCCCGGATATGCTTGATATGCGATAGTGAACGCTTTTGCGTTTCCTGCAAGTAGCCCATCAGAAGCGCGAGCGTTTCCCGGCCGCTTTCCGGCAAGGACGCCAGCTGCTTCTCCGAGAATAGTCCTTCCGGCGGCAAGCCGCCTCCGAGCGCAGGCTCGCGCGGCGTCATGACCGCGGTTTTCAGCCAAGCGGACGAACTGCCCCGGATTTGCTCCAGCACCGCCTCGCTTCCGAGCAGCTCCGATGGATTGTAAGCATTAAGCTCGTCGAGCAGCAGCTCGAACGAACCCGAAAGCCGCGTCACATACAGCTCGCCGGTGGAAATGTCGCAAGCGGCAAAGCCGTACCCGCCGCCGTGGAAGACGACCGCGACGATGTAATTATTCACCGTCTCGCTGAGCGAGCGGGCATCCATCACCGTCCCCGGCGTCACGATCCGGACAATTTCCCGGCGCACGACGCCTTTAGCTTCCGCAGGGTCTTCGACCTGCTCGCAAATGGCGACTTTGTACCCTTTTTCAATCAAGCGCGCAATATAATTTTCCGCCGAATGGTAGGGCACCCCGCACATCGGGATGCGCTCTTCCCCGCCACCGTCGCGGCCGGTCAGCGTAATTTCGAGCTCCCGCGCGGCCAGAACCGCGTCATCGAAAAACATTTCATAGAAATCGCCCAAACGGAAAAACAAAAAGGCGTCCGGCGCCTGCGCCTTTACAGAAAGATATTGTTCGATCATTGGCGTATATTTGGCCATGCTTCATCCTCCAACTGCCTGCTTGCGTCTTCACATTTCGCTGCCATATGTATCATGCTGTTCTATCATTTCATCATTATAGCATGAATTGCTAGAGAACTCCCATCCTCTAGCGGAAGGGAGAGATTCTCCACTTGGGCCGGATATCCTCGCGCTCGTTCCACGATTTCATCCGTAGCATCATGCGCCGAAGCGGCAATAAATAGCTTTCATATCGCCCATACTCCGGTATTCTCTCCAAATCTCTCCAGAGCGATGGCAGGAGCAGCCGGATACGCTCCTTGTCGCCGCGGTAATATGCCTTGACAACTTCCGGGTCGGACAAAGGCCGCTGCTTCAGCGCGCGGTCGTTCCCGGCCACAAGCTTGGCTAGCGCCAACACACCCTTCGCCACCGCAGGCGATACCATCCAGCTAGGCAGTACACGGTATTCGAAGCCGCCGTGCTTCTGACGGCGGAAGTCGCCGAGAAATCCGTACCGCGGCTTGCGCGCCCCCGTCGTCTCCCCCTCCAGCAGCGTCAGCGGCAGCGCCACATAGTTGTCCAAAGCGCGCAGCAGCCGGCTGCACAGCTCTACGCCGCTGAAATGAATATGGCCGCCCAGCGGAAAACCGCGGACCGGCATGCCGCCCGCCACCCAGATCAGTTCGGTATCGGAGATGCGTTTGGCCGCAAGCTGCATCGTCCGGTGCAAATGAATGACCAGCTCGCGTACATCCGTGCTTGGCTGCGGACGCAGCTCGGCGAGCGCGAATAGTTTTCTTCGGCCGGGCAGGACGATCGAATCGCAGCCGAACGGTCCGTCCTTCTCCGCGAACCGGGAGGCGAGCGCCACCTTGCCCTGCCGGTTAAGCAGCAGAAACTCCGGGTCCGCGCCCAGCATGACGTCCCCGCGTTTCACGGCCGTCTCTTCTTCCGGCAGTTCGCCGTATCGGTTCATCGCTTCCGCGAACAGCTCGGCCAGCCGCGAAGTCAAGAGCGGCACCGCCTCAACGCCGCGCACCGCAAGGCTGCCGTCCGGTCTAACCCCGATCCGTACGACGCCGTAATCGAGCCCGAGCGCATAGATCGCTTTTACCGCTTCGCGCATCGCTTTGGCGCCGTAATAGCTCGGCTGCTCCCGCCCGATTTCCGTATAATCAGCTTTATCCCCTTCGCGCGCCGCAAGGCTCTCTCCAGCTCCGCCCCCGTAAAACACGGTCTGCGGCTTATGGAACAGGGAGAGCGCCTGCAGATGAAACACCGGTACGACGAACCGGTGCGACCAGCGGTTGTCTTGACCGCGCACTCCGCCGTCTGCCTCTTGTTTTTCCAGGACACAATCGATCCCGTGCAGCTTCAGCTGCTCCGCCGCGCGGCACATGTTCGCCGCCAGCAGCATGCTTTTTACCGGCTGCAGCACCTCTCTATCTCCGCGGTCCGGATGATAGGTACCCCAATGGATCGTAACGTCCGGCTTTTCGCCTCCTTCCGGCGCTTTCGTTCCGTGCGGAATGCGAAGCCGCTCCAGCAGCAGACCGAGCGTCGGCTCGCCAGAGTGCAGCAAAAATGCACGCATGCTGATTCCTCCATTCGGATTTGAGCATCATTCGTGGCTTATGCCTGCCCATTCTTAGGGCTAAAAATAATTGGGTTCGGTCAACAAAAAAGAGGGCAAACGCCCTCTCCAACCTGCAACCGTTCAGCATATATTAACAACATATCAGTTCAATTCCTCATCAAGCAGATCGGGATCGAGATCCTCGAAATCGCCGTCGTCCACGCCGCCGAAATCCACATGCTTGTCGTCGTATTCGTCGCAGCCGTTCGGGCAGACAACGACACACACCTTCGTTTCGGCGAACATTTCAACCTTGAACTCCCGCTCGACGCGGATCAGCACGTTATCTCCGTGCGAGGAGATGCTGGCTTCCACGCAGTTCGGTTCTTGCGTTGCGACCGCCGCCACTTCTGCCGTCGACGGTTTATGCTTCTTATCGAGGTAGTGGAGCGGCACCACTTCCACATAAGATACAGTTTCTTTCGCGACATCCGTCTTGGTATTCCGGTCGTACGAATACCAAATGTTGATGTCGTAAGTACCTACCACTTCCACATTTTCCCCCGACTTTACCGCATCGTATTGGTTGTTGATAATCCAAGCACCCAGAATACTGGTCGGAGCATGAGGCGGAGTGACCGTGTTCGTTACTTGCGAAAATTTGCGTCCTTTGCCACAGACAGCCTTCGTATAGATCTCTCTGCACTGCAAATCTTTATCTAATGACATCCTTCTAACCTCCTCCATACAATCATTCATTAGAATTGTATGCAGGACATTGGCCTAGTGTGATAACTTTTTTATCATATTTTAAGTTTGTCGGAAGGTTAACAGAATCAGGCTCTCCCCAGCGGTTCCTCCATGGGCCGCTTTTCTTTTTTGGCGACGGACAAGTACACTTTTAGCTCTTCTACCAGTTGCAGCAGCGCGGCGCGAACCTCGAATTCCTCTCGCGTGGCTGGCAGCGGCATGGATCGGAATTGCTGCTCCAGTTCGTTCAGCTTTTTCTCGCTCCGCCCCGTATAATAAGGTACCTTGACATCCTCCGTCAGCCCGTCGAACACCAGAGCCAACAGCTCGCCGTGCGGCAGCGTCTGGTAGATGCGGGCGACGAGCTGCACCATTCGCTGGATCGCGTCCAGCTGCCGTTCCCTCATGTAAAAGTAAACCGACCAGTTGGGTCCCTCGGCGAACAAATCGTTCTCGTTCGCGCGCTGAGCGGCTTGAATCGCCTTGTGGATCGTATCGTCCGCCTCCAGCAGCTCCGCACCGCTCCATATGTAGTCGTTATCTCGCAGATGATGCGAGAGTTCCAAAAATATTTGCGAGAAAAGCTGCTCCACCCGATGCTTGTATTCCTGCAGCAGCTTGTCCTCTCTCGGCATATAGCCAATGTTGATCAGCGTCGCCGTGCCGAGCCCGACAAGGAGCAGGGCGATCTCGTTCAGCAGCAGCTCCGCGCTGACCCGGCCGGAGGCGAACACATGGAACATGACGACCGAGCCGGTAACGATGCCTTCCTTCAGCTTTAACCGGCTCAAAATCGGGTACAGCGCCAAAATAAACACGCCGATCACCCACACGTGAAAGCCAAGCGCCCAAAACAGCCCGGCGCCGAAAAACAACCCGACAATCGAGGCCGCAATGCGCTGAAACGACGTCTGAAGTCCTCTCTTTTTCGTTACGTCGACGCCTAACACCGCAAGCAGCCCCGCCGAAAGGGGGGACTGCAATCCGAGCGTCTGCGCCAAAAAAATGGATACAATAACCGCCAGCGCGGTTTTGATGACTCGAAATCCCATAGGCTGCGTTCCTCGCTTCGACAACGATCATAGTCGCTAAAAATTATTATGCAGATAAGGTACCCACATTTTATCGTTTTTCGACAAAATCCTCAACGAGTGAAGCTCATTTGTCGATAATCTTTTGTTTTTGGGATCTTTTCACGATTGTACCGTCAGCTTCCCTTCCAAATAAACAACGGCTTGATACATGAAGGTCGCGACCACGGCAATGAGTAGAACGCTGCCGATCACAAGCGTAAAGTTGAACACCTGAAAGCCATAGATGATCAAATAGCCGAGCCCTTCCTTGGAAACGAGAAACTCGCCGACGATGACCCCAACCCAGGAGAGCCCAACGTTTACTTTGAGCGTGGAGACGATCGTCGGATACGAAGCGGGCAGAATTACCTTTTGGAAAACCGCGCTCCGATTTCCCCCGAAAATCCGCACCACCTTGAGCAGATTCGGGTCCACCTCGCGGAAGCTGTTATACACGACCAGAATCGTGATGATTACGGTAATTGAGAGCGTTGTCGCGATGATCGACAGCATGCCCGGGCCAAGCGCGACGATAAACAAAGGTCCGAGCGCCACCTTAGGCAGGCTGTTCAGGACGACGATATACGGATCGAGCACGCGGGAGAGAAACGGCGAATACCAGATGAGCGCAGCGATTGCGGTACCGAGAAGCGTGCCGAGCACGAAGCCGACGATCGTCTCCCACACGGTCGTCCACGTATGCACAAGCAGCGTACCGTCTGCCGTTTTCTCAACCAGCAGCCCCCACACGCGCGTCGGAGAGCTGAAAAGAAGCCCGTCAATCCACTGCAATCGGCTCGCCGCTTCCCATCCCGCGAAAAATAAGATCAGCAGCGCCAGTTGGGTCAGGCGCACAGATGTCGTCAGCTTGCGCTCGCTCCGGCGAAATTGCGCGTACACTTGCCCGGCCAAGCTTTCGGATCGTACTGCTCCTGACGTTAAGCCGTCGGCCTTTGCGGCCCCATGCTCTTGCCGTTCGGACGGTTCGCCGGCTCCTTCAACAGCAGCATACGATACACTCCCGCTTGCCTTCGCCTCCTCAGATTTCCGCCGGTCCATGTCCCCCGCCTCCTTTCCCATCCATCTGCTCGAACCGCCCCCACAACTCGCGGAACAATTCGTGAAAGCCCCCAATCTCGCGGGCATGCAGCGGCTGGGCTTCCCGAATAGCCTCCGGTACAATGACCTCGGTCAGTACACGTCCGGGATTCGGCTGGAGCACGACAATCCTGTCGCTCATGGCAATCGCTTCGGTGATGTCATGGGTGACAAGCACGGCGGTCTTGCCGCGTGCCTTCAATGTCGCAGAAATCAAATCCTCCAGTTGGAGCTTGGTCTGGTAGTCCAGAGCCGAGAACGGCTCATCCAGCAGCAGGATGTCCGGTTCCGTCGCAAGTGTCCGTACCAGCGCAACCCGTTGGCGCATGCCGCCGGACAACTGGTGCGGATAACGGTCAGCATAGCCGCCAAGCCCCATTTCGTCCAGCAAATCCAGCACATATTGACGGGTGGCGGCATTCAAGCGTCCGAGCAATTCGAGACCGATGGAGGCGTTCTCGAAGATCGTCCGCCAAGGGAATAAATAATCCTGCTGGAGCATATATCCGACTTTCGGAGTCGGTTTTTGAATCGGTTCGCCCAGCACCCGCACCGTTCCCGAAGTCGGCGTCAGCAAGCCGCTGATTAGCGAAAGCACGGTCGTCTTCCCGCAGCCGCTCGGGCCGATGAGACTGACGAATTCGCCCGGCGCGATCGCGAGCTGCACATCCTGCAGCGCGACGAACGCGCCTTTGCGGTTGACATATACTTGTGAAACGCCGTCCAGCTCCACGGCATACATACGGCCTTCCCTCCTTGTGTGCGCTTATCCTGTGAGTGAGACAGCGGGAGGACGCCTGACAGCTCTTCGAAAAAGCGACGTTTTCCGCAGCGAGCCCTCAAGCCCCTGCAACGGCAATCCCGAAGCGCTGTCGCGCCCTCGTCGACCATAACGGCTACAGGCACTACTTCACGTTTTGTTTCGCTTTTTCCGCAAGTTGATTGTTGACGAGCGTGTTGTAATCGGCGCGCTTCTTGAGCTCCCCGGCCGCTTCCATCACATCCTGCAGGTTGTTCCACTCCTGTTCTTCCACGATGCCGTTGGCAGCAAACGAGCCTTGGTCCTTGTATCGCTTGATGACGCTGCGGACGATATCTTTATCCGTGTCCTGGAAGTAAGGGGCGATGGCCGCCGCAATGTCGTCCACGCTGCTTTGCTGTACCCAATTTTGCGCTTTTTGCACGGCATTGGCGAATTTTTGGACCGTATCCGCGTTCTTGTTGATGTAGCTCTTTTTCGCCATGAATACCGTATAAGGCAGCTTGCCGCTCTCTACCCCGAAGGAAGCGACGACGTAGCCTTTGCCCTGCTTCTCGAACATCGATGCCTGCGGCTCGAACAACTGCACGTAGTCCCCCGTGCCCGATGCGAAAGCGGTCGGAATGTTGACGAACTCCACGTTCTGGAGCAGGTTCAAATCGTTCTGAAGATGGATACCGTGCTTCTTCAGCGTAAATTCGCCTGTCATCTGCGGCATCCCGCCCTTGCGCTGGCCCAGAAAAATTGAGCCCTTCAGCTTGTTCCAATCGAACGAGCCTTCGAGCGGCTTGCGCGCCACGAGAAACGTTCCGTCGGTTTGCGTCAATTGCGAGAAGTTGACGACCGGGTCGCTCGTACCTTGCTGATGCACGTAGATCGACGTCTCGGAGCCGACCAGCGCGACGTCGATCCCGCCTGACAGCAGCGTCGTCATCGTTTTATCGCCGCCGAACGTCGTCGTCAGCTCGATATCGAGCCCCTGCTCTTTGAAAAATCCTTTCTCCAACGCCACATATTCCGGCGCGTAGAAGATCGACCGGGTCACCTCGCCGACCCGGACCTTCACCCGCTCCCCGCTTTTCTTCGGACCGCAGCCTGCGAGCGTCGCGCACAACGCAAGCGCCAGCACAAGCATAAGCGCCGCCGCTCTCCCCAGACGCCTTGTTTTCATAGGCCAGTCCCTCCCTGTCAGCGTCTTAACGCATGACGAACTTTAGATATGACAGCATATGAACGCGCCTAGAAAATGGTGAGAGCGGATGTCTGCCGAAGCCAAAAAAGGCCGCTTCCACGGAAGATCCGCGGAAACAGCCTCGAAGCAGCATTCAATTCGTATCAAGTTCGTTAAACGGCGGTTATTTTCGGCCATGCCAATTCAAAGCCTTGATTGACAAGCGCTTTCTGGAACGCTTCGAGCTTAGCCGGTGTATTCCGCACTTCGCGGGGCTGGTAGCCGTTTTGCAGGCAAAAAGCGGCCAGCGCACCTGTGGCTTCCCCGATGTTCCACTCCACGGGATGCAGCCGGTAGCAGCCGTTCGTAATATGCGTCGTGCCGAGATTTTTGCAGGCCGGCAGCAGGTTTTCCAGCCGGACCGGAATCAGACTGCCAAGCGGGATTTGAAACGGCAGCGATGAGATGTCGAGATAATTGCGGCCCGTCATGCTGGGGTGCAGGTCGATCCGGTAGCAGCCGACTCCTACGGAATCCGGGAACGGCGCCGCCCCCTGCTCGCCGCGCACCGCTGCGCTCACATGCTGCTCCAGCACGGTGAACTCCGCGCGGATGCGTCTGGACTCCCGGATGTACGGATATTTCGCCAATCCGTCCTCCGTACCGACCACATCCGGCCGCAGCCGCAGACCGGGGTAACCTGCCCCTCCGTCCGGGCGGGGAGCTTCCGTTTGCAGCCAGTACAAGAGCGACAAGCTGAGCTGCTTCGCCTGCCGCGCATGCTTCTGCGCTTCCTCCGGTTTCACGTCGTACACGTTGCCGAGCCAATAATCGTTCTGCGACCAATTGACAATCGTAATGTCGCTCGGAAACGTGCCGGGCGCGAAATTCGCTTTGTCGACGATGCGCCGGTAGTAAAACAGCGAATATTTATTCGTACCCAAAAACAACGTGTCCTCCACAGGCTTCAATGTGCGCGGATCGGGCGATACCCAGCTAAGCTGCTTGTCCGGCCAAAAATCCGCCCGGTAGTTTCGCCAGAAGTTGTAATCCTTCGGTTTATCGATTACATGGTTTTCGCCTTCCTTGTAATCCATGGCGAAGCAGTGGGTAAACGCCTGAATGTCCCGCGGATTGGGCGCACCGTCCAACGCATGGGGCTCGCCCGTCTGCCGCTTCGATTCCGCGCCCGTCACATATTCCGCGCAGGTCAGCGGAAGCAGCTCGCCCGTCTCGGTCGCATCCAAAATATATGCGGCGCGAATCGTATGCCGGTGACCCGTCTCCCCGATTACGGTAACCGACCGTACACGGTCGCCGTCCGTCTCGGCCGCAACGGGCCGGTGCCGGGTCATGATCATGAGCCTGCCGCTGTGCACGTAAGGGGCCAGCATATCTTGCAGAACGGCCAAATAGGCTCTCGGCTCCGCACCAATCCGGCTCACACCGCCGTTGCCGGGGTTTAAGTAATAGACCGAGCGCGCCTCTGCGGTCAGCGGAAACTTTGTCTTATAATAGGCGCGCACTCCGTCGCGAAATTCTCGATAGCTGCGGGTGCAGCCGAATTGTTCGATCCATTGGTGCTCGTCGGGTGGGACGGCCTGACTGGTCAGTTGCCCGCCGATCCAATCCGTCTCCTCGGTCAGGATGACCTGTCTTCCCATTCGGGCAGCCGCCAACGCGGCTGCGCAGCCTCCGACACCTCCGCCGATAATGGCAATGTCCGCTTGAAGTTCCTTGTGCATACACGGTCGCCTCCTTGTCGTCTGTTCCCTTCGGATAAACAAAAAATCGTCTGACATAAGAATAGACTGGTACAATACCCAAAAGGTTACATCTGAGAAAATAAAAAAAACGGGGACCGTGTCCCCGCAGTTGGATTAAAGCTTATAAATATCGGAATATTTCACGCGCAAATAATCGACCAAGTAGGACGGGTTCAACTCCTCGCCCGTCACCCGGGTAATGATTTCCGTCGGCGTCTGGCTTTTGCCGTATTGATATATTTTATCCGCCAGCCAAGACTTGATCGGAATCAGATTGCCCTCGCGAACCAGCTCTTCCACGTTGCCAAGCTCCTGCTCCAGCGTGCGTTTCATTTGCGCGGCGTACATGTTGCCCAGCGCGTACGACGGGAAGTAGCCGAACGAGCCGCCCGACCAATGCACGTCCTGCAGCACCCCTTCGCCGTTATGGGAAGGCACGATGCCGAGATATTCCCGGTATTTCTCGTTCCACACCTCCGGCAGGTCGGCAACCTTCACCGCCCCGCTGAACAGCGCCTTCTCGATCTCATACCTTACCATAATATGCAGGTTGTACGTCAGCTCGTCGGCTTCGATCCGGATGAGCGACGGCTTCACCTCGTTCGTGGCGCGGTAAAAATCTTCTACGCTCACCTTGTCGAACTGGCCGGCGTAATTTTTTTGCAGCTCAGGGAAATAACGGTTCCAGAACGGGCGGCTGCGTCCGATCATATTTTCCCAGAAGCGCGACTGCGATTCGTGGATGCCCATCGACGTTCCCGTGCACAGCGGCGTGCCGAGCAATTCCATCGAAATGTTCTGCTCGTAGAGCGCATGCCCGCCCTCGTGGATCGTGCCGAACAGCGCGCTGTTCACATCGTTCAGCAGGTAGCGCGTCGTAATCCGCACGTCGCCCGGGTTCAGGCCGGTCGCAAATGGATGGACGGTTTCGTCCAGGCGTCCCGCTTCGAAATCGTAACCCATCTGCTCCAATATGTATAAGCTGAACTTCTTTTGCTTGTCCTTGTCGAACGTCTGCTTCAAGAATCCGGTTTCCGGCTTGTGAGCCGACTCCTGAATCGCCGACAGCAGCGGAACGACCTGCTCGCGCAGCGCCCCGAACACTTGATCAAGCTTCTCTACGGTCATGCCCGGCTCATACGCATCAAGCAGCGTGTTGTACTTGTGTCCTTCGTAGCCCCACAGGTCGATGAACTGCAGGTTCATATCGACGATTTTTTCCAAATACGGCTGGAAGCCCGGAAAATCGGCCTGATGCTTCGCATCTTCCCAAGCCGATTCCGCCTGCGTGGTAAGCACCACATATTCCTGATACAGCTTCGGCGGAATTTTTTTGCTGCGGTCGTACTCCTTCTTGCACTCGCTTACAATTCTGCGGTCGATAGCCGACAGCTCCGACTGTACCCCGGACGAAGCGAAGTAGTCCAAAAACGAGTCCATTTCGTCCGACACTGACATTTTGAACAGCTCGCCGGACAGCTCGCCGACGACTTCGGACCTTGCCGCAATTCCTTTCTTCGGCGCGCCTGTGCGCATGTCCCAATAAATGAGTCCGATGGCTTCCTCATAGCTTTTCATCTTTTTCAGATATTGCTTGTATTCCGTCAATTTGGTTTCCAGATTTCCTGTCGACAACGGGCATTCCCCTTTCCAAAGATATACATTGATCATACTGTGTTCGCAGAGCAGAAGCAAATATCGCCGAAATGAGGTATGATAAAAAGGAAAGGAGTGTGACGTGAGATGCGAATCATCTTTACGGAAAGTGCGGTAGCGGAAATCCGGCGCATCCTGGACCGGCAAGCGGGCGGACGGCTGAAGCTTGTCTACGATGCGGAGGGCTGCGGGTGCGCGGTCAGCGGCGTGCCGACGCTGTGGATCACTGACGAGCCGGACCGGAACGATTTTATCGTGGCGGGGGAGCCGTTCGAAGTGCTGATGGACCGGAAGCACGAGGTGTTTTTCGAGGAAAACATGACGATCGACTTTCAAGTGAGCGGCTACTGCTTTGTCTTGAAAAGCAGCGGACAAATCTACAATGCGAGCATGCGGCTGATTGACAAGCGCAATGCCGTCGCGAACCGGTGAGAAGGCGAATCGCCTTTCTCACCTTTTTCGTTCCGGGAACGGCTTAATAGCCGTCGACGATGACATCCAGCTTGCCGGTCGAGGGGTCGATGACAAGCCCGTGAATCGGGATGGCCGGCACGAGCGGATGGTTCTTGATCAGATTTACGCTGCTTTTGACGCTTTCGTTGACATCTTCGAAGCCCCGCAGCCACCGTTCGAGGTTCATGCCCGAATACTCCAGCGTTTTGAGCGTCTCTTCTTTAATTCCCCGCGCCACAAACTTCTCCTTCACGCGATCCGGGTTCATGTGGCTCATCCCGCAATCGTGATGGCCGATGACAAGCACTTCGTCCGCGCCCAGCTCATAGATCGCCACGATAATACTGCGCATGATGCCGCCGAACGGAGTCGAGACGACGCCTCCGGCCGTTTTAATCATCTTGACGTCGCCGTTCTTAATATTCATGCTGGCCGGAAGCAGCTCGATCAGACGCGTATCCATGCAAGTAAGAATGACGAATTTCCGATCCGGAAATTTCGAGGTTAAGTAGGGCTCGTACTTTTGCTGCTCGACAAACGTGCGGTTGTACTCCATGATCTGGGATAGTAAATTCGGCATTCGCACTTCATCCTTCCTGTTCTACCTTCTTATTTCTATTGAGCCGGTTCCAAGTTGGTTAGGCTGACGATTTTTAAATCTTAGCTTGTTTTTTGCTATTTCACAAGGCGCATCGTTTCCAGCAGCCCCATCAGTTGCCAAAGCGCTACGGGGAAACAAGCGGGAACGCGATCCGGAACTCCGTGCCTTTCCCGAGCTCGCTTGCTGCCGCTATCGACCCTTTCATCCCCGTGACGAGATGCTTGACGATGGTCAGACCGAGCCCGGTACCGTCCGAATCGCCGGAGCGCGACGGCTCCGCCTTGTAGAACCGATCCCAGATCCGAAGCAGCTCGCTCTCACTCATGCCGATCCCCGTATCGCGCACGACGATGACGGCCTCCTCTCCTTCGGCGGCAAGCTCGACGGTAATCGTTCCCCCGGAAGGCGTGAACCGGATCGCGTTATATAGCAGGTTGAGCAAAATTTGCGCAAAGCGGTCCGGATCAAGCTCGCACCGCAGCGGCGGCGTTCCCGGCACAGGGTCGATCAAGCGCACATCCAGCCCTTTGTCGGAAGCGGCGCTTTGCACCAGCTCCAGCACCTCGCTCACCTTGGCCGGCAGCGCAACGGGTCGCGTCCGGAAGACGTCCGTTCCGTTCTGAATGCGGGCCAAGTCGAGCAGGTCGTCTACGAGCCGCTGCAGCCGCTGCACCTCATGATCGCATATTTTCAAATAATGGTAGAATTTCTCGGGCGGAATGACCCGGTCGTTCATCGCGACGATCAGCCCGCGCAGCGACGTCAGCGGCGACCGCAGCTCATGCGATACGTTGGCCAGGAATTCCTGGCGGTTGTCGTCCCACTGCTCCAACTGACCGACCATGAAGTTAAAGCTGCGCGCCAGTTCGCCGACCTCGTCGTTGGACGAGACCGGTACTCTCGTTGAAAAATCGCCGTTCGCCACTTCAAGCGCCGCATGGTTCATTTGCTGAAGAGGACCGGCCAGCTTGCGCGACAAGATGAAAAGGATCACCCCTACGGCAACCAAGGAGAACAGCAGCGGAACGAAAATATTCCAGCGGATGGCCTTTAGCGCTTCGCTGCTTTCCAGCGCAGGGACGAGCATCATGACGACGATCGGCTGACCGCTCAGCTCCGCGGGCGTGTAATAGGCCAGCAGCCCTTCCCTGCTGTGCGGATCGACTTTGTATTGCCCTGCCGAATACCCGCTCCTGCCTTTAAGTCCTTCTGCGAGCAACGGCTCAAGCGGCCTCGGAATCGCCGCTCCCTCCCGGTCCGACGAACCGTACAACACCGTGCCTTTCGCATTGACCAGCCATACCGAGCCGTTCATACTGCGGCCGATGATGCGGCTGCCGAGCCGCAGTTCTCTTGTGGAAAGCGTCCCCTCCTGAACCGCGGGCAATAGCTTGATGACTTCGGCGGCACGCGAGCGCAGCAGCTCTTTTTTGTCCTTATAGAAAAAATCGGTAAAATAAGAATTCCAAAACACGGCCAGTCCTACGAACACAAGCACGCACGTGGCGAGAAAGGAAAGAAAAATTTGAATATACAAGCTGCGCAGCCACTGCTTGATCATACCTCGCGCACCTCGAACGAGTACCCGATGCCCCACAGCGTTTGAATCGTCCAGGCCTCATGGGAGCCGAGCTTCTTGCGCAAATTTTTCACGTGGGCATCCACGGTTCGGGTACCGCCGCTGAAATCGAAGTTCCACACGTACCCGAGCAGATCCTCGCGGGTGTATACCCTGCCGGGGCTGGCGGCCAAAAAGTGCATCAGCTCGATCTCTTTGGGCGTCAAGTCGACTCTGCTTCCGTTTAAGCTTACCTTATACTGATCCAGATCAATGCTTAAATTGCCGACCTCCAACGGTTTCGGGACATGCTCCCCGGGTACCGGCAGAGCGGTTCCCGACTGCCCGGCGCGCCGCAGGACGGCCTTGATCCGCGCAACCATTTCGTTCGGGTCGAACGGCTTGACGATATAATCGTCCACCCCGAGGTTAAAGCCGCGCAGCTTATCGATCGACTCGCCCTTGGCGGTCAGGAAAATAATCGGTGTAGCGCCTTGCGCTCCCGGCAGCTTGCGGATCTGGCTGCACAGCTCGAAGCCCGATACGTCAGGCAGCATGACGTCCAGCAGCACAAGGTCGGGCGCTTCGGCCTTCACCCGCTCCAGCACCTCTCCGCCCCGAAAGTGCAGAAGGGGGACATAACCCGCGTGCTCCAGATAAAGCCGTATGACTTCGACGATATGCGGCTCGTCGTCCACAACCATAATTTTCTGCGGATCGCCGCTTACGGGCATCCGGCTCATACGCCGTCCCCCATCGTCCTGCGCTCCATTCTGAGCTGCTTCTGCATCTCCCGCTCCGCGATGACGTCGCTACGGTCGCGCAGCGTATGCTTATGGATGAGATACGTATCGTTCAAGTCGCTCGGCTGTCCCCATTCGGCTTGCGCCTGAGCGGCAGCATCCCGGCATAAGGCGTTCAGCGCCTCGTCCCGCAGCGGAATATCCAGATCGGTATAGATGAAATCGGCCTGTTCCAGCTCACGCTGACGCGCCTGTAGACGCAGCCGGAATTCGGCCGCGTCGATGCCAAGCTGCTCCAACTGCTCGTCCTTGAACCGTTGGAGCGAGCTCGCAAGCATTTTGACCGCCCCGGCCCGATTGCCCCGCCGCTGATGGTATAGCGATACAGCCACTTGAATCAGCCCGACGCAAGCCTCGCGGCAAGGATCTTCCGGATGCTCCTTCCAGTATTCTTCCATCACCTCGTGGCATTCGAAAAAATCGCGCTCCGCATGGAAGTGCACCAAATATTGAATATACGCTTCGGTATAATTAGGCATCGCAATATCCCTCTGTTCTGTTGTTTTGTTCGTGTTTTTTTTTATTGTAACAAGTTCGTGTGAACTACCCGCCACCTACGCTTTGCTTAGAGGTGGGGGCTTCTAAGGTAATCGTACCTAGCGGTACGAAATTTACTTAGCTATCGAGCCTGTTCCATGCTCTATATATGATTATGCTAACCATCGCAATCCTTCACGCTTGATATTGATCGAAGCATTCCAGTCCCGATCTGCAACAAAACCACAATCGCAGTGGAATGTACGCTCAGAAAGAGATAGGGACTCCCTCACTTGACCGCAACTTGAACACGTTTTGGATGAGGGAAACCACTTATCTATTTTGATAAGCCTTTTCCCTTGCTCCTCCAACTTGTATTGGAGAAATGTCGTGAACATGCCCCATGCATTATCGGCAACGCTTTTGCCGAAATGAAGGGCTTGTGACATTCCCTTCATGTTGAGATCTTCGATAACTACGCAATCATAAAGTTTCGCTAATCTGTGTGATTCCTTATGTAGAAAGTCTTTTCTTTGATTTGCTATTCTTTCGTGCAGTTTTGCAACGTTCAACCGCTGCTTATGCCAACGGTTAGAACCTTTCTTTCTACGTGCTAGAATACGCTGTTCCTTCGCTAATTTTTCCAAGGCTCGACGATAGAAATGAGGGGAATTGGCTGTCTTCCCCTCTTCACTTTCAACAAATAAGCCGTTCATGGAAAAATCCAAGCCAACAACAGCTTGTATTTCTTTTGGTACCGGTTGATGTTCGTATTCGGTGAGGATCGAAATATAGTATTTTCCTGTTTTTGTTCGAGAAACCGTACAAGACTTGATGATGTGATGTGACGGAATTTCTCGATGCTGCTTCATTTTTACAAGTTTCAATTTCGGTAATTTGATATAACCATCCAAGAGCATGATGTTTCCATTGACCACGTTCGTTGTATAGGACTGCTTTGCTTTGCGACTTTTGAACTTCGGAAATTCAGCACGTCTGGAAAAGAAGTTTTGGTATGCCTTTTGCAGATGGAGCTGAGCGTTTGCTAACGCAAGGCTATCTACTTCCTTTAGCCAAGGATGCTCACTCTTGTATTTTGCAGGTGTAGGTAACTTTTGTTTCTTCAACGCATCTGGATCATCCTTGAATTGCTCGTAGGTTTCCTTTCGTTCAGCCAACATTTTGTTGTACACAAAACGAACGCAACCGAAGGTTTTTGCAAGCAGTTGTTCTTGTTGAAGCGTTGGGTACAAACGGAACTTATAGGCCTTGTTTGCTATGTCGAATCACCTCACTTCATCTCTTGATTTTCGATATATTTCTTGATCACTTCAAGAGGTGCGCCACCCGTTGTAAGTAAGCAAAAACTTCTTGACCAAAAGTATTCGATATTTCACGACCAAAACAAGATGATAATACAGATATAACACCGAATGATTACTGTTGTCTAATGCCATTGATATAATAGCCTTTATTTTATATAAGACTGATTATATCTCATCATAGAAAATATGGCAACAAAAAAGACTTTAGGCTTCGCCTACCGAATTCATCTCCCACTTTCATCAAGCTTCGCAAGATTTAGAAGTGGGAGGGAAGTTAAATTCTGAAACCATCGCCCACATTATACGTAGTAACCTATTGCAAGAAGTCTAATTTATGTAATGGAGGATGCAAAAAGATGTTGAAGAAGTTGTCTCTCATTTTGATGGCTTGCATGCTGGTGTTTTCATTCACCGCGCCCGGCATGATCGATGCCAAGGGGTACAAGTCCTCGAAAAAAAGCTACACGCCAAGCAGTTCCAACAGCACGCAAACGCCGAACAACGGTGTCAATAAAACCGAGCCGGCCGCTTCCAAAACGCCAGCCGGCACACCGGCGGCGCCGGCAGCGAAACCGGGCTTTTTCAGCGGCGGTCTGATGAAGGGCTTGATGATCGGCGGTCTGGCGGGTCTTCTCTTCGGAGGTCTGTTCGGCGGCATGGGCTTCCTCGGCGACTTGCTCGGCATGCTGGTAAACGTGCTTGCGGTTGTCGTGCTGTTCGTCGTCATCCGTAAAATTTTCGTCTACTTCCGCGACCGTAAGAAGTTGAAGGAAGAACCGAAGCAACTTTAATAATAGGGTAAAGAGGTTATCAGTATGCGACTATCGGAACAAGAAATTATCAATGCGATATGCCTGAATATCGCCGAACGAAAGCAGATTCATCCGTCGCAAGTCGAAGTGGAACTCATGTGGGACGAGGAGCATGGCTTCTCCGCAGAAGTACACGCCGAAGGCCGCAGCCAGATCCTGATCGCCGCCAATATGCTGGAAGCGATCGAGCGCTACCTGCTCAAGGAGCAAAATATCCGCGTGTTCCGGGATCAAATCCAGCTCGTGCTGGAAGACGAAATCGTCGCCGATATCAGTTGAACCTTCCGAACAACCCTTCAAGCCATAGCTTGGAGGGTTGTTTTTTGTCTCCAATGGCCGCCTAATCAGGATTCTATTATTTTCCTTGGAACTTCGAGCCTCTTCTAACGTTTAATAGCACGCCTGTTGATTAACCAAAATAAGGTATTCAAAAATTGAAAAAAGGCCACTCTTTCGATAAAATCGATTCTAC
>NZ_JANAVJ010000051.1 GCF_024213375.1 Paenibacillus sp. MZ04-78.2
AGCATGGAACAGGCTCGATAGCTAAGTAAATTTCGTACCGCTAGGTACGATTACCTTAGAAGCCCCCACCTCTAAGCAAAGCGTAGGTGGCGGGTAGTTCACGCATATAGGCACGTACCGTTACGCAATGCTGGGTGTGAGTATATATTGCATCATAACAACTAGACGGAGGCCTGTATGAAAAAGCTAACAGTAGGCATTCTCGCCCATCGAGTAGGCAATATATTTCCGAACTCCAAGTTTTTGCGCGACCTTGTAACGGAAGGGAGGAAGCTGGGGGCCGGCGTATACGTATTTTCTCACATGGATGTACAAGAAGAAAGCAGGACGATTCGCGGCTTTACCCCGATATCATCAGGGAGATGGGCGGGAGAACCTTGCCCGTGGCCGGATGTCGTAATCGATTTTTGCCGAAAGCTATACAAACCGTTTCGCGATATGCGCCGTCGCGAGGATTTGTTCGTTTATGCCAATCATAAATTTACTTACAAATGGAAAGCGATGAAGCTGTTTGCCGAATCCGACAAGTTAAAACGCTGGATTCCCAAGACGTTCGTGTACTCGCCACAAGCGTTAGAACAGATGATTGAAACGCATGACCTGGTCTATGTGAAGCCGGGGAATGGGACCGGCGGGCATAGCGTTCTTAAAATCGAGAAAACGGGCGGCGGCTACCGGCTTCAAGGACGAAAAAGGTCAGGCCGGATCGTAGTAACGCCGATAATGACCAAACAGAGGGTCATCCGTTGGGTTAACCGTTGGGTGCGAACTGAAAAAATACGATCCGGATCATTTATGGTCCAGCAAGGACTGGATTTGCAGCTTATCCCCCATCGGCAGGTCGATGTTCGAGTGCTAATTCAAAAGAACGAAATTGGAAACTGGGAAGTGACCGGCAAAGTTTTGCGCGTAGGCGCTAAGAATAGCCCTACTACGAATTTAAGCTACGGGGATGGAAAAGCGATAGTATTTCAGACTTTCATCCATTCCCGTTTCGGATTGGATAAGGCGAAAGAAATTGAGCTTGAATGCGAGGAGCTTGCTCATCGGTTGATGGAAGTTGTGGAAGAACGGTTTGGCTCTATGGTCGAGTTTGGATTGGATGTGGGAATTGATGTAAACGGACAAGTATGGCTGATTGAGGCCAACCCTAAACCAGGCCACAGGGCCTTCATCAAGGCGAAAGAAAGCGACACTTACCGAAAGTCCATCAGGCGGCCAATTCAATATGCCATACATTTGGCCAATAAACAATTGGGCGAAGAAACAAACGATCCATATCGTGAACAAGCGATCATGGAAACGCTTTGTAAGGATACGCCAGACGTCCAGACGAACCTTGACATGGATTGATTACTGTCTGATGGCGCTCAGACAAAAAAAATACAATGAAGGCCAGGCAGAGCGCCTGCCCTTCATTGCCGGAAAAGGAGCTTTATTTTCGTTCGCGTTTTGACGCCCTCGATTACAGCGCGGCCTTCACAAAATCGCCTTGAACGCCGGTGATCAGCGGGGAAGGCTTGCCCGAATAAAACAGCTTCAGCTCATGCAGAGCCCGGGTGCAGCCGACATAGAGCAGCTTTGCGTCCTGCGGCGTCTGTGCGTAATGAACCGGATCGACGTCCACGAGCAGGACGGCATCGAACTCGAGCCCTTTGGCCATGTACACCGGAACGACGGAGACGCCGCCCTCGTACTGCTGCTGGCCCGGGACGATCAGGTTCACGCCGTCGCATCCGGCGGCGTACAGCTGCGCGTGCAGCTCGCGGCATCGCTCCTCCGTGCGGGCGAGGACGGCCAGCGTGCCTGTGCCCTCGCGCTGCCGGTGTTCCCGCACGGCATCGGCGAGACGCTGCGCCAGCGCCGGGCCGTCCGCTTGCGCGAGCTCGACCGGCTCGCCGCTGCGGAATACCGGCACGGCCAGCGCCGACGGCTCGGCAAGCCCGCGCTTCAGCACTTCGTTCGCGAAGTAGATGATTTCCATCGTCGAGCGGTAGCTGCGGTTCAGCGTATAGTACGCCCGGTTTTCTTCCGGGAACAGCGCCAGCAGTTCGTGCCAGTCCCGAACGCCTTGATAGGCGTGGATGCCTTGCGACAAATCGCCGAGAATCGAGAACGAACCGTTCTTCGTGTGCAGAGCCAGCAGCGCCACCTGGAATGGCGAGAAATCCTGCGCTTCGTCGATGACGGTATGATCGAAGCGCAGATCGCCGTGAATGCCTGCGAAGCGCTGGCGAATATAGAGCAGGGGGGCCAGATCCTCCGGCTGCACCAGCTTCTTCTTGGCTGCCGCGAGCGTGGATTGCCGCAGCTCCGCGGGAATGAACCGCTCATCCGCCTCGGATACGAAGGGCAGGGCGCCGGACTCCGCCGTGCGGAACAGCTCCTTATAGAAGCCGAACGGCGTATAGGCCGGCCATTGCTTGCCGTAATCGCGAAGACGGGCGGAGCCGCGCTTCTTGTAGTCCTTCTTCAGATGGACCTCCCACACCTTATCCAGCTCCATCTCCAGCCAGCGCTTGATCCGGGCCAGCACCCGCTCGCGGCGCTTCATCAGCGGCTCGTGCTTGTATTCCACCGCGTACCAGTCGCGGATGGTGTGGTGCGGGAGCCTGGCGCCGTCCCACGGAACAAAATCCGTCTGCGGCACCGCCCGCAGCTCGTACGCGTTCAAGAGCCCATCCAGCCACTCCATGAAGCGAAGTGAGCCCTTAAACCGGCCGGGCGCCGTATCGTCAATCACCGGACGGGCCGGGCCGATGGCGAACCAATGCCGCAGCGCCTGCGCCGGATCAGCCAGCTTGACCTCGTGGTCCAGCAGCTCCAGCGCCCAGTCGGAGAACGTGGTTTGCTGGATATGCCCGACGCCGAGCTCCGGCAGAACGCCGGAAATATAATCGAGAAACATGCGGGAAGGGGCGAAAATGATCATTTTTTCCGCTTTGACTTGATCCCGGTATTGATAGAGCAGGTAAGCGAGCCGGTGCAGGGCCACGGTCGTTTTCCCGCTTCCGGCGACGCCTTGAATGACGAGCGCGTGGTTTTTGCCGGCCCGGATGATCGTATCCTGCTCCGCCTGGATTGTCGAGACGATATCGCGCAGCTTGTTGTCCTTGTTCTCACCGAGCCGGTACAGCAGGAACTCGTCCGTGACTGCCAGCGCGTTCGATTCGCGGTCGAACGTATCGACCACGCGCTGCAAAATTTGCTTGCGGATGACGAGGTTGCGCTTCAAATAGACGAGTCCTTCCACGACGCCGTCCGGCGAGTCATAGCTGGCCGTTTCGGTCCCACCCGTGAACGAATAAAAAAGGCTCGCCACCGGAGCGCGCCAATCGATCACCATGAGCTCGGGAGAATCCTCCTTTTCCACGCCGGACTTGCCTATATAGAGCGGGGCCGGACCGGGCTTTCCCGTTTCGTGAAAATCCAGTCTGCCGAAGTAAGGCTCAGGCAGCCCGTGCGCCAAGCTGCGCCGCTTGGTTTCGCGGATCGACTCCAGCACCTGCTCCGTCAATTCGTCTCCCTTATAGGGCGGTATAGCCTGAAGTGCCTCCAGATGCCTTTCCATTTCTTGTATCGTTTGCTCCAGGCGTTCTTTTTCCTCCAAGTAAGCGCTTTGCAGACCGGATTCCATGTGTCCGTACCTCCGTTCATGTTATGAATTCCCAAAAATGGACAGGAGTAATAATATAGCACAACGGGGCTTGGCATTGCAAGTGTTTCTGGTTCCGTATTCAATAATATTCAAGATATGTAATAAAGTAACTGCGAACGAAGAATACTACTCGCATTAACTTAAGATCGAGGTCGAGGAACCATGCAGCTTTTTTTTCGCAGCAGCAAAAGGATGAACCGCTCGACTTGGACCTGCGCGTGAATCGGGTCAAAAGCAAACTCAAGGCCAATGTCGTGAAAGGAAAACCCCAGGGCAAGGTGGATCTTTTCATAGAGGCCGACGTTTCGGAAGTGCACTGTGTCATCGAACTGGATAAACCGGAGTCGTTGTACGAGCTTGAAAAAAAGTTAGAAGAGAAGCTGCAAGCATCCTTGCGACAGGTGGTCCGCAAAGCGCAGAAAACGTTCGGCTCGCACATTTTCGGCTTTGGCAACGCCATTCATCGCGCCAATCCGAAAGCTTGGAAAAAGCTGAGCAAGAATTGGAAAAAAGAGTTCGTAACGATGCCCGTTGCCATTTCCGTCCAAGTGAAGGTCAGACGGACCGGAACGCAGTCGAATTCATTTATTAACGATATTCAGAAGAAAAAGAAGAAGGAGCAATAGGTCATGCTGGCGGTTGCAGGCATTCTTGCTTTCGGAGCGGTGATCGTTTGGATGGAAGTGCCCGATCTTCTGAAGAACAAAAGAAAGAAGGACTTTTGGGTATTTTCCGTCCCGCTCAGCGATTTTATATTCGGACTGTTGGAATCATCGGATTAGCAGGTGACTAGGTATGGATGAACGAATTAGCGCAAGACAATTTTTTGTGCTGGTCATTTTATTTACAATTGGAAGCTCCGTCTTGTTTGTACCATCAGTCACCACTACCTACGCCAAGTAAGATGCATGGGTCTCCATCATTACCGGAATCGGATTAAACCTTCTCCGGAGCCGTATCGTTAGTCGACTTCGCGAGAACGTTCGTAAGCAGGGAGATCATGCCCGATACCCCCGTCTATGCGGCCAATATTCTTTACGTGCTGCCGGCCGTCATCGGTTTGCGGCTAGGATTGCAGACGGTAGCCCGTGCCGCGGAAGCGATGTTTCCGCTAATCATGGCGTTGTTTATCACCATGATCTTAACTGTCGCGCCCAATATCAATCCGGAACATTTACAGCCTGTGTTCGAAGCAGGATTCAAAGCGCTCGTCAAGGCCAACATATCGTATTTTGCATTTGCTACCTTTCCCACGGTCTTTCTCTTGATGATCTACCCTTCTTGCGTCAAGGAAGGTAAAAAAGCCTCGAAGGCTTTCCTGTTCGGGATTTTTATCGCAGGATTGCTATTGCTGATTATCACCACGGTATGCATAGCTTGCCGTCGATACGTTCCGCAAAAAGAAAAAGCCGTAACGGATAGGTCACGGCTTCTAATATAAAAAGACGGCGGCCAAGCCGTTTATTCCGGTTCCTTGCGGCATGGACCGATAAGGGCGTGGGTTCCCCGGGAGTAGTGGAGCAGGGCAGGAGTCCCCAGCTCCAATCCGAGGCCGCGTGTCAACGTGTTGCCTCATCCTCGTCATCCATGCGAATTCGTTCCCGGCTTCTCCCACGGCTCATAGGCCAATTTAACCTTGGTCACATGACTGGTCCATGCATCGAGCGCAACCATATCGTCGGCATTGACTTCCCGCAAAGCGCGTTTGCCGAGCGCGCTGATCGCCAGCTTCATCTCATCCGTGCAGGAGTTTAAAAAGTTTTCCAAAAAGATAGAGGCTTCTTCTTCGTTAAACTTTTCCTGCATCATTCCGGTGTAATAAGTAAGCTGTGTCGGAGGCTCCCAAGGGACGGTTTTCATCACTTGATCGTGCGTCATAGCCCATAGCAAAGAGGTGCCCATGTATACTCCGCTAGCTCCTAAAGCAATGGCTTTAAGGCATTCGCCAGGCTGCGAATACGCGCCTCCGGTCAGAAGGCTGATCGAGTCCTTGACGCCCCGTTGGCGAAGATAGCGGACAGCGCGCGACAAGGCGTAAATCGTCGGCAGCCCGAAGTCGTCCTCCAGAATCGGCGCGCCGCCTTTCGTCCCCGCCTGGCCTCCGTCGAGGCTGATAAAGTCGACGCCGGCTTGAATGGCAATCTCCAGATCGTGTTCCAGAACGGCGCTAGCGCATATTTTTACGCCAATCGGCACCCCTCCGGTTAGCTGTCGGAGCCGCTCAACTACTTGCTTGAGATCCTGCGGGCTCGAAATATCTTTATGACGGCTCGGAATAACGGTGATATCCTCGTTCTGCACCTGCATGAGCTCGCTGGCTCTTCCTTCCAGATCGGCGGCTTGCAGAACGCTTGCCGTTCCCGCCAGCGCTCCTTGACCGAAACGGATTTCAATCGCATCGGCTTGCTTTAAAATTTCGGGCGATTTGGACCAATGTCCCGAACTATATTGAATAATCAAGTGTTTGGCATTCTGCCGTTCCTCCGGCAAAAATCCTCCTTCGCCGGTATTTGTGCTTGTCCCAGCTTTGGCCGTTCCTTTGGCGATGGCGATTTTGACCTTTTCGCTTAAGCCTACGCCATAGCCCATCCCGGCCGCGAGTATGGGAATGCGAAGCACCAGCGGCTTTTGCGCTTTGGGTCCAATGATGGTTGTCATGTCGATGTCGATGTCCTGTTCCGTAGGAAGCGTAGACAATTGCGCGGGAGAGAACACGAGTCCCTCAAAATGAAGAAACTTGCGCGGACTTCCGAACGGACGTTCGATCACAGCGCCGGAAGCGGCGCGAAGGCTGTTCTCCACGACGGTAATGGGACTGATTCGAGTCATTGCCGTTACCATTTCCCAGACGTTGGACTCATAAGGATTGGACATTAACCGTTTCGTAAAACGCCCGACGATCCACTTGATGATGCCTCTTGAGCACAATAAAGCGAGTAGGCCGCAAAGAGCGACAGCCGCAAGCGACCCGACAAACGAGCCGAACATAAACCAAGCCCATTTCGCTGACATGAGAAAGACCTCTTCCGATTCGAATCGTTAAAAAGAGAAACGCAGAGTTAGCTTGTGCACGAAAGAGGTGGAATATACCAAATAAGGGATTTTATATCCGCAGGGCAAGCGATTCGAACGAAGGGGCATAAAGTGGATTCATGAGATGGATTCGCCCTTTCTTCGGAAATATAATATACTATTATGTATGTTAAGTTGGTTTTTTAACTATTTCCAAGATGGGTAATCTTAAGATGTACTTAGGTCAAGGAGGGAGCTAACGATGGAATTCCGAACCGAAAAAGACACGATGGGCGAAATTCAAGTGCCTGCGGACAAATTATGGGGCGCTCAAACCCAGCGGAGCAAGGAGAATTTCAAGATCGGCACGGAGCGGATGCCGCTGGAAGTCGTCCGGGCGTTCGCGCTGCTGAAGAAGGGGGCGGCGGCAGCCAACCTGAAGCTGGGCAAGCTGGAGCCGGAAAAGGCGGAGGCGATCGCCCAAGCGGCCGATGAAGTCAGCGGCGGACAATGGGACGACCATTTTCCGCTTGTCGTATGGCAGACCGGCAGCGGGACGCAGTCGAACATGAACGCGAACGAAGTCATCGCCAGAAGGGCGTCACAGCTGCTCGAAGCGAAAGGAAACGGGCTGCGGATTCACCCGAACGACGACGTGAACCGCTCGCAAAGCTCGAACGATACGTTCCCGACCGCGATGCATATCGCCGGTGTGTTAGCGGTGCAGGAGCGGCTGCTTCCCGCGTTGAACCGACTCAAGGAAACGCTTGGAATTAAAGCTAAGGAATTTGAGGATATCGTCAAAATCGGACGAACGCACCTGCAGGATGCGACGCCGCTGACGCTCGGGCAGGAAATCAGCGGCTGGTGGGCCATGCTGGAGAAGACAGAGCGGATGATCCGCGAAAGTCTGGAGCCGATGCGGGAGCTGGCGATCGGCGGCACGGCCGTCGGAACGGGATTGAACGCTCATCCGAAATTCGGCGAGACGGTTGCGGAGGAAATTTCCCGCTACACGGGAGAAACCTTCGTCTCGGCCGAGAACAAATTTCACGGGCTGACCAGCCACGATCAAATCGTATACAGCCATGGCGCGATCAAAGCGCTCGCCGCCGATCTGATGAAGATCGCCAACGATGTCCGGTGGCTGGCAAGCGGACCGCGCTGCGGCATCGGCGAACTGCGCATTCCGGAGAACGAGCCGGGCAGCTCGATTATGCCGGGCAAGGTGAACCCGACCCAGAGCGAAGCGATGACGATGGTCGCCTGCCAGGTGATGGGCAACGATGCGGTGATCGGCTTTGCCGCCAGCCAGGGGAATTTTGAATTGAACGTGTTCAAGCCGGTCATTATTCACAACTATTTGCAGTCCGTTCGTCTGCTGGCGGACGCGATGGATTCGTTCAACGAGCATTGCGCCGTCGGCATCGAGCCGAACCGCGAGGTTATTCAGCGGTACTTGGACGAATCGCTGATGCTGGTTACGGCGCTGAACCCGCATATCGGCTACGAGAAAGCGGCAGCGATCGCCAAATCGGCGCACAAGGAAGGGTGGACACTCAAAGAAGCGGCGATCCGGAGCGGCTACTTGACGGAGGAGCAATTCGTATTAATCGTGCGTCCGGAAGAAATGATTCATCCGAAAGGATAGGCGGCGAAGAGACGGTCTGCAAGTGGGGCTGTATTTTTTCATGACGATCATAGCGACAAAGCTTCTCTTGCGGGCTACTTTTTCAAGCCTGCGGATTGAATGGGGCTCAGTTGGGTCATGCGCGTGAACATCCAGGCCATGTCCCACGGCGAATGATCGCAGTCTTGTTCAAGCCAATGTTGAACGATGCCCAGATGCGCGGAGATTAAATAGGCTATCAAATAATCCCACGGAACCGGCACGCGGTCTTCGCTGTGGTGAAATTCGTTGAACTTGTTCAATAAATGAACCCGCATAAACTCCTTGAACTTCGCGGAAAAGGCCGGGTCCCCCTTCGGCCCCAGCATATCAGCTCAAGCAGCGCCTCCCGCAGCATGTGCATCGTCCGGACAATTCTGGGATCGTTCGCATTCTCGGACACTTCCTAAACGTAACAGCAGGTCGGTTAAGTCAACCGGCCTGCTGTTTTTTTGCGCGTTTTACCAAGGAACGGGTCGACGGGAAGGGGGTTATGGTATAATATGATGAAGCACATTTTCGAAATACGGCTTGTACATGCCGGTGCCATTCGCTGCAAGTTCCATCGGCATAGGAGAGGAAAGTTGACGGATGAAGACGCTTGTTATCGCCGAAAAGCCGGATATGGGGCGCAATATTGCGGCCGCCATCGAGCCGAAGGCGAAAAATCAACGTACGCATATCGAAGGCGAGCGGTATATTATCACTTGGGCCATCGGGCATCTGATCGGCCTCGCCGAACCGGATGCGTACGATGATAAATACAAAAAATGGAATTTTAACGATTTGCCGATCATTCCGGAGCGGTTCAAGCTCATACCCAATCCGAAGACGAAGGACCAGCTCAAGGTTATCGCCGAGCTGGCCAAACGGAGCGGGCAGCTTATTAACGCTTGCGACGCCGGGCGGGAGGGGCAGCATATTTTTTCCCTCATCCAGCGGCACCTGAAGCTGTCTCATCCGGTCAAGCGGCTGTGGATCTCCGACCTGACGCCGGAGACGATCCGCAAAGGCTTCGCCGAGCTGCGCGAGGGCGTGGAATTCGAGCCGCTGACGAGGGCGGCCCGGGCACGGAGCGAGGCGGATTGGCTGATCGGGATGAACGGCTCGCGAGCGTTTACGACGAAGCACCGCGAGCTGCTGTCTGTCGGGCGGGTGCAGACGCCGGTGCTGGCGCTTCTGTACGACCGGCAGAAGGAGATCGAGGCGTTTACGTCGAGCAAGTACTACGAAGTCGAAGCGTGGTTCACGCAAGGGGAGACGAAGTATCGCGGGCTGTGGCAGGGGGACAAGCTGACCGACGGGGAAAAAGCGGCGGCGCTCGCGGCCAAGGTCAAAGGGAAAACCGGCCGGATCGAGAGCTACGACGTGAAGGATACGAAGGAATACCCGTTCAAGCTCTACGATCTGACTTTACTGCAGCGCGAAGCGAATGCGAAGTTCGGGTTTTCCGCCAAAAAGACGCTCGATCTCGCCCAGGCGCTCTACGAGAAGCATAAAGCGATCAGCTATCCGCGGACGAACTCCAACTATGTGACCGAGCAGAACATTCCCGAGATGCACCGGGCGCTCGACCAGCTCGGCAAGACGGGCTATGCGCCGCTTGTCCAGCAGGCGGACAAAAAGCTGGTGCACAAAAACAATAAAGCGGTCTGCAATCCGGCCAGGGTGGAAGATCACCATGCGATTTTGCCGACGCACAAAATGCCCAACGGGCTCGCGCCCGACGAACAAAAGCTGTACGACTTGATCGTACGGCGGTTTTTGTCGCATTTTTATCCCGCGGCGATGTACAAGCTCCATACGATCGTGACGTTGACCGAGGGCGAACGGTTCAAGAGCACGGTCAAGCAATTGCTGTCCCTGGGCTGGAAGGTCATCTATGCCGATCAGAAAAAGGAAAAAGAAAAGCCGACCCGGGGCAAGGGTAAAACGGACCGGGAGCAGGAAGAGGATGTTGTCGCCGAGGAGGAAACGAACGCTCCGTTCACGCTGGATGCGGCGCAGGCGGTGCTGTGCAAGGACAGCGCGGCGAAGGAGAAGGAGACCCAGCCGCCGAAGGCGTACACCGAAGGCACGCTGCTGAAGGCGATGGAAAGCGCGGGTAAGCAGATCGAGGACGAGGAGCTGCGCGACGCGATGAAGGATTCCGGGCTCGGGACGCCTGCGACACGCGCGTCCGTCATCGAGCGGCTGAAGCAGGTCGGCTACGTCGTCATGCAGGGCAAGCGGATCGCGATCACGCCGAAGGGCCGCATGGCGGTCGAGCTGATCCGCGGTGCGGGCGTCGAGCTGCTGACGTCGCCGGAGATGACCGGGCAGTGGGAGAGGCGGCTGAACGAGATCGCGCGCGGCGCGGCGTCGGACGAGACGTTCATGAAGAACGTCGAGCGTTTTGCCGCCCTGATCGTCGAGAAGGTGCGGGGGCAGAAGCCTGCGGCGAAGCAGGCATTCGAAGGCGATGCGCCTTCGAACGCCCCGCGCCAGCGGCGCAAAAGCGGCGCGGCGGCCGAGGCCGCGCCGGAGGGGACCGCCCGCGCGTCCGGCTCCGCGCGGGGCAAGCGCAGCGCGCGCGCAGCCGCGGCCGCGGGAGAGCCGCCTGCGGCGGAAGCCGTGCGCCCCGCGAACACGCGGCGCGCACGGTCCGCCCCGGGCGGCGAAGACGCCGCAGCGCCGGCCCCGCAGCCGGCCGCCGCTGCGCCCGTGGCGGCGCTGGGCGCGTGCCCGCGCGCGGGCTGCCGCGGCAGCATCATCCGCGGCAAGCGCGGCTACGGCTGCAGCGCGTACAAGACGGGCTGTACCTTCGTGATCTGGAAGGACAGCTTCGGAGCCTCGCTGACGGATGCCGCCATCGCGTATTTGTTGAAGCACGGGCGCACCGCGCTGATGAGGCTGGTGGACGAGCAGGGACGGCCGGTCGAAGGACGGCTGGTGCTGCACGACCCGAACACGGGACAGCTGAGGCTGGAGCCGGTATCCTCTTAAGAGTCTGGCAGGCGGCTGGTACGGATACGTTCTCGCAAGCAGCGTGGCGCTGGCCTCGCTCGCTTTTTGCCTCAGCTGCCTTCTGTATTACCCATTCAAGCGACTCCGCAAATAACAGGCTCCGAATAGGCCGTCCGCAGGGGCGTCGAGGTTACAGACATAAAAAAGCTTTCATCGCAGAGTCTGCGTGAAAGCTTTTTTACCGTTAGGCCTTACCAGGGCAGCACGTAGAAATAGATGGAGCAGAAGTGGCAGATGCTTCCTCCCAACACAAACACGTGCCATACGGTATGGGCGTAGGGGAGCTTTCGCCATAAATAAAAGACCGTGCCGACCGTGTACAGCAGGCCTCCGGCGACCAGCCAGCCGATTCCGGCTGCGGGAAGCTGCTCCTGCAGCGGACGGAACGCGAACATGACCATCCAGCCCATCGCGATATAGAACAGCGTGGAGAGGACATTAAACCGCTTGACGAAAAACAGCTTGAACACAATGCCCAGCAGCGCAAGTCCCCACACGACGCCGAACAAGCTCCAACCCAAAGGGCCGCGAATCGTGACGAGCAAGAACGGGGTATAAGTGCCTGCGATGAGAACATAGATGGCCGAGTGGTCCATAATTTCGAACAGATCGATCCAACGCGCCTGGCGGGCGCTATGCAGCAAAGTGGAGCAGACGTACAGCAGAATGAGCGAGACGCCGAATACGGTGAAGCTGACGATATGCCAGACCGTGCCGTTCTGCAGCGAATGAAGCAGCAGCAGAACGAGAGCCGCGACGCTGAGCCCGGCGCCGATGCCGTGGCTGATGGCGTTGGCCCGCTCTTCTTTCCAAGACGACAAAGTCAACTTGCGTTCATCTCCTGTCGGTGGATGGATTTCTTCCATTATAACCCACGACCGGAGAAATGACCAACTCTTAATACCAGCCCGTAACCCGTACCGGAAAGCCTCTGGGCGACTCGTTCCCTCGCTCGTTGGGAATAAGCAGCAGCCCGGGAGTATCGCGGATTCCTTCTGCGAACAGCTCGAACGACACTCGGGGAAAATCCGCTTGCAAAACAACGACGTTGCCGTCTGCTTGAATGACGCGGATCGCAAGCTCCTGTGGCTGTCCGCTGACGACGCAGCGGTAATGCGAAGGCTCTGCGGCGGATTCGGCATCCACGCGCTTGTTGAATTCCAGCACGACGAGCTGGCGGTCCGGACGATGGACCTGCAGCACCCGCGGCGGTTCCCGGTACATTGGCAGGCTGATGGAATACTCGTAGGCCGTCCAGAACCGGTAGCCGAGCTCGCCCGCCGATTTCGCGAACTCCCGAATCCAGGTCCGGCTGCGTCGCATCCGGGCCAGTGAGCCGATATCCGCCTGGATGCCCAGCGGAATGCCCGGATGAACGGCCCGGATGCTCTCCGCGAAGGGCCGGTAATGTCTTATGTAATCGGATGGCAGATGCATCCGCATCCAGTCGGGCCAATGGGTCTGGAGAATGTGGGCGTCCGGGCGGACCGTCCGGATCATTTCAACCGCATCCACGCCTTGGTATTCACGAAGCGCTCCGACAGGATCTTGACCGGCGTCCACCGCAAGGGACCACGTCGCGATTTTGATATCGGGTCGCGTTTCGCGGACCCCGCCTGCTCCGTTGATCAGCTCGTTCAGAAACCCGTTCACCGCCTGGACCCGAAACTCGATCCACAGCAAGTAACGGCCGCGGTCCTTTTTGTAGTACAGCGGCGAGGAGGAGTAACGAAATTCCGGCATGTCGCTGCCGCTGAACTGCTTGAACGCCGCCCGGGCATACGGGCCGACATCGCCGTACACGCCGCTCGCCAGTCCGTTCCATTCGGGAAAATACGGCTCGGCCACCTCGAAGCCGGTGAACGGGTGCGTGCGGACGAGATGGGCGACCGCCGCTTTTTTCCATGTCACATAGCGGTGGCTGAAAGGGGATAGCCGGGTAAACCCGTCGTTGACCGGCTTCAGCAGCGTCATTTGCCACTCCGGCCAATCCGCAGGCAAATTTTCGGTCGTGAACGTCCCGTTGCCGATCACCATCGCCCAGACGTCCATGCCGCGCTCGCGAAGCGCCGCTACGAGCCTGCCGTTCACCCGGGTTTCATCCGTCACAAAATAGCGTACGGTACGGAATCCGGCCAATTCCAGCTCGGAAGCGACGCTTTCAGGGGAACGGTCGAGATAATAAGCAAAGGTCGGGTCGATTTGAATCGTAGGCCGACTCGGGGTTCGGACAGACATGCGTATCCCTCGCTTTCCTTCATAAACGGTAATCGCTTAATCGATTGCTTTTATAGAAACGTTTCCTTCCACACTTCCATACTTCCATACTTCCATAGTACGCTCTATGCTCCGCGGGTTCAAATTAGAAGTGCGCGGATGCTTGGAGTCGGGTGGGGCGTGCGCCCTAAAGCCATTCAGATTATGTATATGAACCCGTTAGCAAAAAAATTTGCAGAAAGTTTTTTATTGCTGCCATACGAACTCCTATTTCACATGATTGGAATCATTCCGGCTTAGCCCAAAAAGAAACGCCTCTCGTGTTTGAGGGCGTTAAGTCCGCAGAGATCGGATGGGATTATACGTCTTTCGGTTTGCCATGGTCAACAATAATGCCGACGAGAACGAGAATGGCGCTGACTCCATTGGTGATATCGTTAATGAGATGATCGGGGATGTCGTATCCGTAGCTGCTCAAGGCAAGCTTCGCCCCGCCAAGAATACCTAGAATGAAAGCTGGCTTTTTCCATTTTTCACGCATTGGTCCAACCTCCTTTTCGATGGACTCCATACATTCTTATGAATCTTCAAAAAAAAGGAGTGGACTACTGAAGAAACGGGGTATGGTCTAGAATTATAACGATAAAAATTACGATTAATTGACAGGGCCGAGCGGACGGAGTAAAATTTGAAAAAAAGAAAGGCAACAACCTGACTTGCGAACCTCAACGGAAAGCGGTGTAGCGACTTGAAGGAAGAACGATCGGTTCCGGTTCATATTTTGACCGGATTTTTGGGCAGCGGCAAGACGACGCTGCTGACCCGTGCGCTGGACTATTATAGACTAAGCGGCAAAAAGCCCGCCGTTCTGATGAACGAGCTGGGCGATGTGAATCTGGACGGGATGCTCGTCGACGAGGACGTGCCGATGACCGAAATGCTTGGCGGGTGCATCTGCTGTACGATTCGCGGCGAACTGGGCATGGAGCTGAAGCAGTTGATCGAGGAGCACCAGCCGGATGTCGTGTTCGTGGAATGTACGGGAGCGGCCAATCCGATCGAGATGCTGGACGGCGTCACGGATGCTTCGCTCCTGACGAAGGTGGAGCTGAAGTCGGTCATTGCGGTTGTCGATGCGGCGCAGCTTAGCGAGCGTTCGCACAGCCCGAAGGGCAAGACGTACCGGCTCATGCAGGATCAGATCCGCTGCGCGACGCGCATTTTGCTCAACAAGACGGACCTTGTACCTCCGGCGGAGCTTGTGCGTCTGGATACGCTGATCCGGGAGCTGAATCCCGCCGCCCCGATTCTGCCCACCGTGCGCTGCGAGATTGAGCTGTCCTTGTTCGACCGCCTCGAAGGCGGCGTAGCGGAACGGCACCGGGCGGCTTCCGCTTGCCACTGCGGACATGAACATGCGGAGGGCGGAGTCTGCGGAGCCGAAGGCCATGACCATAAACACGGAAGCGATGCGCATCATCATAGCCATGAGCATGTGATGGTCTATACGCATTATTTTGCACGGCCGGTGGACAGCGAGCAGTTTGAAGCGCTGATCGGACGGCTCCCGCAGGAAATTTACCGGGCCAAAGGCATTTTGCGGTTCACCGATACGGTTAGTCCGTTCTTGTTCCAATATGCTTATCGCGAGATGGATTTCGTGAAAATAGCGCCGAAGGAAGAGCTGCCTAGCGTGGCGGTGTTTATCGGCGAGCACTTTGACCGCTCCTTTCTAAAGGCCGAGCTGGCAGCTCTGGAAGGCCGGTAACCTTGACTCCCGCTGCGGATTCAGGCATTATTAGGAGTATTCGATAGCGTATTCAAAGGGAAGAGGTAGGTATGGGAAATCACGAGCATGAGGTTCAGTCGACCGTTCAAGATATTTTGAAGGCCATGTCGGCCAAAGGCTGGCGTATCACCGATCAACGGAAGAGCCTTGCCACCTTATTCGCCGAATCGACGGGCTATTTGTCCCCCAAGGACGTTTATGATTATATGAAGCAGCCTTATCCCGGCGTCAGCTTTGATACGGTGTACCGCAACCTGCGCCTGCTGAGCGAGATGGGTGTTCTGGAACAAATTTACTTGAACGACGGACTGAAGTTCCGCTCTCGCTGCCAGTCGCACCACCATCATCATCTCATTTGCATGAACTGCGAGAAAACGGTGCCTTTCGAGTTTTGTCCGATGAAGCAGATCGATAACCTGCCGTGCGATTTTCAAATCGTCAATCACCGGTTTGAAATTTTGGGCTACTGCTGCGACTGCGCGCAGGCGGAATCCCGCGAGGCAGGAACGGAAAAGCATTAACAAGGCCAGGCTGCCATACGGAAGACAGAACGAGGAGCGATCAGCTCCTCTTTTTTTTATGACTAAATCGTGAAAAAATCCCCAAAAATCGATTGACAGGACACTAGGCCGATGCTAATATACTGACATAACTAAGTAAGTTTATCGGAATTATTAGTTAGTCACCGGACAACCGGAACGCCATATAATGAGCTGTGGGCGATTGACCCGCCCCTCCGATCTGATAAACGGAAATTATAAGCAGAATTGATAAATGGGGAGAGAAAAGGTTATGCGCACACACACAAATCATGTGCTACGGTTGTTCGGTAAATGGTCAATATTCAGCGTACTTACGATATCGCTAGTCGGGTTGACGGCTTGCGGCGGCGCCAAACCGGATTCGGGCGGGGCCGCTCCGGCTTCTGCGGCAAAGCCGATCGAGCTGCTTAACGTCTCCTACGATCCGACGCGCGAGCTGTATCAAAGCTATAATAAAGCCTTTACCGCCTATTGGAAGAAGACGAAGGGGCAGGACGTCACCTTCAAGCAGTCGCACGGCGGCTCCGGCAAACAGGGACGTTCGGTCATCGACGGGCTGGAGGCGGATGTGGTGACGCTTGCGCTGGCCTACGACATCGACGCGATTCAACAAGCGGGACTAATTCAAGCGGATTGGCAAAAGAAGCTGAAAAACAACAGCTCCCCCTATACTTCAACCATCGTCTTCCTCGTGAAGAAAGGCAACCCGAAGGGCATCAAGGATTGGGACGATCTGATCAAGCCGGGCGTGCAAGTCATTACGCCGAACCCGAAAACGTCCGGCGGCGCCCGCTGGAACTATGTGGCCGCTTGGGGCTACGCCTACCAGAAAAACAATAAAGACGAAGCCAAGGCGAAAGAATTCGTGCAGCAGCTGTTCAAAAACGTGCCGGTGCTCGATTCCGGCGCGCGCGATGCGACCACGACCTTCGTCCAGCGCGGCATCGGCGATGTGCTGATCGCTTGGGAGAATGAAGCCTATCTGTCTATCAACGAGTTCGGCAAAGACAAATTCGAGATCGTCACGCCTTCGATCAGCGTGCTTGCCGAGCCTCCGGTCGCGGTCGTCGACAAAGTGGTCGACAAGAAAGGCAGCCGCGAAGTGGCGCAGGCGTATCTGGACTATTTGTACTCGGAGGAAGGGCAGGAGATTGCGGCCAAAAACTATTACCGTCCACGTCTGGAATCGGTCGCGAAGAAGTACGAGAACCAGTTCTCCAAATTAAACCTGTTTACTATCGATGACGAGCCGTTCGGCGGCTGGGCGAAAACGCAAAAGACGCATTTTAGCGATGGCGGCGTATTCGATCAAATCTACAAACCGTAACAGACAGGGAGAGAATAGACGATGGCGAAAGCTTGGAAAAAGCGCAGTATTTTACCCGGATTCGGTTTATCGATGGGTTTTACTGTATTGTACTTAAGTTTAATCGTTCTGTTCCCTTTGTCGGCTATCTTCATTAAAAGCTCCGGGATGGGCTGGGAGGCGTTCTGGCATACGATTACCGACCCCCGGGTCATCGCTTCCTATAAGATCAGCTTCGGCACGGCGTTCGGCGCTGCGCTCGTGAATTCGGTCTTCGGCTTTATCGTCGCTTGGGTGCTGGTCCGGTACTCGTTTCCGGGCAAAAAAATCGTCGACGCGCTCGTCGACTTGCCCTTCGCGCTGCCGACGGCCGTCGCCGGGATTGCCCTCACGACCATCTATTCGCAGAACGGCTGGGTCGGCAAGCTGCTGGAGCCGTTGGGGATCAAAGTCGCCTTTACGCCGCTCGGCATCATGCTTGCTCTGACGTTCATCGGCATTCCTTTCGTCGTCCGGACGCTTCAGCCGGTGATGGAAGAGTTGGAGAAGGAGGTCGAGGAAGCGGCGGTGAGCCTCGGCGCGAGCCGCTGGAAGACGTTCGTCCGCATCCTGTTCCCCGAGCTGCTGCCTGCGCTGCTGACCGGCTTTACGTTGGCGTTTGCCCGGGCGGTGGGGGAGTACGGTTCGGTTGTGTTCATCTCCGGCAACATGCCGATGAAGACCGAAATCGCGCCGCTTCTCATCATGACGAAGCTGGAGCAGTACGATTACGCCGGCGCGACGGCAATCGCTGTGGTCATGCTGGTCATTTCCTTCGTGACGCTGCTAGTCATCAATCTGCTGCAATGGCGGGCGAACCGTCATGTCACATCGGCATAAGCCGGGGAGGGGAGGAAGGTTATGGCCGGTTACGTAGCTACCGCGGTGAAATCGGGTTCGGCCGCCACCGAACGTCCGCGTCACATTACCGAGCCCCGGATCGTGAAATGGGCGCTCATTACCGTCGCTTTGTTATTTTTGGGATTTTTACTCATTCTTCCTTTGGTCAGCATCTTCGTTGAAGCGTTCCGCAAAGGCTGGGAGGTGTATGCGGCTTCGCTGGTCGAGCCCGATGCGGCCGCCGCCATTCGCCTGACGCTGCTCGTCGCCGTCATCGCGGTGCCGCTGAACCTGCTGTTCGGGCTGGCGGCGGCATGGGCGATCACGAAATTCCAATTCAAAGGAAAAAACTTGCTGATCACGCTCATCGACCTGCCGTTTGCGGTGTCCCCGGTGATCTCGGGCCTGATCTTCGTCCTGCTGTTCGGCGCGAAAGGCTGGTTCGGCCCGTGGTTGCAGGAGAACGATCTCAAGGTCATTTTCGCGCTGCCGGGCATCGTGCTCGCCACGGTATTCGTCACCTTCCCGTTCGTCGCCCGGGAGCTGCTGCCGCTGATGCAGGCTCAAGGGACGCTGGAGGAAGAGGCGGCTGTAACGCTAGGCGCCAAGGGGGGGCGTATCTTCTGGAAGATCACGCTGCCTAACATCAAATGGGGGCTGCTGTATGGGGTTATCCTGTGCAACGCCCGCGCCATGGGCGAATTCGGCGCGGTATCGGTCGTCTCCGGCCACATTCGCGGATCGACCAATACGATGCCGCTGCACATTCAGATTTTATACAACGAATATAATTTTGCCGGCGCGTTTGCCATGGCGTCTTTGCTCGTCCTGCTTGCGTTGATCACCTTGATCGTCAAAAGCGTCATCGAGTGGAAGCACCATCAACAGCAGCTTAGCCGGGAAGGGGAGACCTGATCATGCATATCGTGGCCAAACATTTGACGAAAAGCTTCGGCAGCTTTCAGGCGACCAAGGATGTCAGCTTTGAGATTGAAAAAGGGAAGCTGATCGGTCTGCTCGGACCGAGCGGCGGCGGGAAAACGACGATCCTTCGCATGCTCGCCGGGTTGGAGGAGCCGGATTCGGGCGACATCCTCTTTCACGGGCAAAAGGTCAATTCGCTTCCGCCGCAAGCGCGTGGCATCGGCTTCGTGTTTCAGAGCTATGCGCTGTTCCGCCATATGAGCGTGTTCGACAACATCGCCTTCGGGCTGACGGTTCAGAAGCGCAGCAAGGCCCAGATCAAGCAGCGCGTGCAGGAGCTGATCGAGCTGACCGGCTTGGGAGGGCTTGAGAAGCGGCTGCCGCACCAGCTTTCCGGCGGACAGCGGCAGCGTGTCGCCTTTGCCCGCGCCATCGCGCCCGAGCCGCAGCTGCTGCTGCTGGATGAGCCGTTTGCGGCCATCGACGCCAAGGTACGCAAAGAGCTGCGCACTTGGCTGAAGGAGATGATCGACCGTGTCGGCATTACCACCATCTTCGTCACGCACGATCAGGAAGAAGCCGTCGAGGTGGCCGATCAGATCATGATCATCAACCAAGGCCGGCTGGAGCAGCAGGGCACGCCGATTGAAATTTATAAGCAGCCGGAAACGCCGTTTGTGGCGAATTTCATCGGCGAATCGAATCAGATTGGAGACGCCACGACGCTCAAAGGCTTCCCGGCTGCCGGGGCGATCGAAGGCGCAAAAGCGATTATTCGCCCCGAGTTTATCGAGGTCGGCTTGCCCGGCGAGCTGCCTTTTCCGTCCGCAGCCGAGCAGGGCGTCGTCAAAAACGTCTACTTCCGCGGAACGAATTGGCAGATCGAAGTGGCGCTTGGCAGCGAGAAGCTGTTTGCTTACCGCTCTTTGGAGCTGCCGCAGCTTCATGCGGGAGACCGGGTGAGCGTGTTGATTCACCGCTTGTACCTGTTCAACGAAGACGAGCATCTCACGTTGGAAAACACGTTGAAAACCGACCCGATGCCGGTGCACATTTAATAATTGAATGAGGTCGCAGAAAGGGGGAGTCGATGATGGAACATCACATTACGATACGAAGCGAATCATACGAGCTGGCGGCCACCCTCCATTATCCGCTGGCGGAAGAGGAGGGTGGAGAGGGCTGCGGGTCGGGCCGTTATCCGATCATCATCATATGCCACGGGTTCGTCGGCACGCGAATCGGCGTCGATCGCTTGTTCGTCCTGGCGGCGCGGGAAATTGCCCGTCACGGCTATATGGTGCTCCGTTTCGACTACGGCGGCTGCGGCGAGAGCACGGGCGATTATGGCGCCGGGGGCTTGAACGCGTTAATCGACCAGACACGCAGCGTCCTTGATTACGCGCTCGATATCGACTGCGTCGATCCGCAGCGGGTCGTGCTGCTCGGACACAGCCTCGGCGGAGCCGTCGCCATCCTGACCGCCGCCCGGGACAAACGGGTGAGATCGCTCGTGCTCTGGTCGGCCGTCGCGTATCCGTTTAACGACATCGTGAACATCACCGGGAAGAAGACGTACGAGACGGCCGTTCAATGCGGCTCGGCGGATCATCTTGGTTATGCGCTGCAGCCGGTCTTCTTCGAATCGTTGTCGCAGCACCAGCCGTTCGAGCAGCTTCGCAAATTTAACGGCGACGTCCTGCTCGTCCACGGTACGGCAGATGACGTGATTCCCGTCGATTACTGCTTTCTGTACCAGAAGCTGTTCTGGCTGCGCAGCCAGGGGCAGTGTGAGAAAGAAATTATTTTCCAGGCGGATCATACGTATTCGGGCAGTCTGGCCAAAGAGCAGCTATTGACCAAAACAAGGGATTGGCTGCTGTATATCGACAAACGCAAAAGCGAGTGGTACGATTGGACGATTTAATGAGAGAGCGAATTTTTTTAACATACAAAACCAACTTAACACATAGGAATATAAAACTTTAGATGTCGGAGGGATTAGGATGGCTAAGCCGCTCGATGTGGATGAACTCTGGACGAAACGCATCCTTCAAAGTGTCAACGGACTCGAATATGGTACGGTGCAGATTGTCGTGCATGACGGACGAATCGTGCAGATCGAACGTACGGAACGCAAACGTTTTGAATCGGATTCGGCATCCCAGCGCCATCTGCCCGAACAAAAACAACATAAGCGCACCCCTTGATGCGACGGGTCCACCGAACCATTGGAGACCTCCCGAACTGCCTGGCATATTGCCGCGCGTTCGCCGGAGGTCTCTTTCTTTTTTCGCTTCAAAATGAATCACCATTTAAGGAAAAACAAGGAGTGAATGCGAATGCTTACCCATACCTCCGTATCCGGGCAGTTCGATCAGGCTGACGAGCTTCAGCTTCCCGATCACCGGTTCGTAACGCATTGCTTTGAACGCTATGGCCTCAATCGGGGCATTTACAATACGATCGACGAGTGGCTGTACTGGTTCGGCGTGCGAGACATCGTCCAGCGCCGCCGGGCCGTCCTGGCCTTTCTGGCCTCGCTGCAGCCGCCGGATCGGACGAAAGGAACGTACTTGAAATTCGGCAAGGGCGGCTTGACCAAGCAACTGTTCGATTTTATGACGAAGCCCAAGCTCGTCGGATAATCGTCATCTTCGCAGCGCCCCGGCCGTTGAGCAAAGACTCAACGGCTTTTTGCCGTTGCAGCCTCCACTTGCACAGGCTTATTCGCGAATGTAGTTTTGTTCCATATGGAAAGGTTGTTCGTCAACGGACCGTATACGTGATTGTAAAAGCGAGAGGTCTATTATATAATGTATTAGTTAATTGAGAAAGGAGATTTGACCAGTGACTAAAAACAAAGCCATTATCTTCATGCTCCTCTGCTTTACGCTCATCGTATCCGCATGCGGCACGAAGCCTGCAGCGACGACTGCGGACAAGCCGGCAACCGGGGGAGATAAGGCAGCAACAACTTCAGCGTCCAAGGACTCCAAGTTTGAGCAAATTAAAAAAGCGGGCAAAATCGTATTAGGCACGAGCGCCGACTATCCGCCGTATGAGTTCCACAAGGAAATCAACAAGAAGGATGAAATCATCGGCTTCGACATCGAGATCGCCAAAGAGATTGCCAAAGACCTCGGCGTTACGCTGGAAATCAAAGATATGAAATACGACGGTCTGCTTGCCGCTCTGGATTCCGGCAACATCGACTTCATTATCGCCGGCATGACGCCGACGGAAGAACGCAAACAAAAAGTGGATTTCACCAAAACCTATCACACGGTTATCCAAAGTGTGACCGTCCGCGCGGAGGACAAGGATAAATACAAGTCCATCGACGATCTGAAAGGCAAAAAAGTCGCCGGCCAAAAGGGAGCGATTCAAGAAAAAATCATTAAAGAACAAATGCCAGCCTCCGAGCTAAAGGCACTTGGCAAAATTGCCGATTTGATGCTGGAGCTGAAAAACAAGAAAGTCGAAGCTCTCGTCGTCGAGCAGCCGGTAGCTCAAGCTTTCCTAAGCAAAAACAAAGATTTGGTGCTTGCAGACATTAAGCTGGCTACGCAAGACAGCGGGTCGGCGATTGCCCTGAAAAAAGGCAACCCTGAGCTCGTGGAAGCGATGAACAAAACGTTGGACCGCCTGATTAGCGCCAAGTCCATCGACAAAATGGTAGCCGAAGCGAACGAGCAAGTCGATACGCAATAAGCAAGAGGGCGGGATCGTCCGTTCCTTGCAGCACTCCGACAAAAACCTGAGCGGGATTCTCCGGCGGGTTTTTGTTCGGTTTTAACGCGTATTTGATAGAAAGGGGGGGAATGCATGGATTTTTCATTTTTATCCAAGTATTACATGTTTTTTATCGACGGAGCGAAGATGACGCTCATCTTGTCCATCTTCACCGTCATTTTCGGGGTGCTGCTCGGCATGGTCATTGCCCTGATGCGCTTGTCCCGTATTTGGCTGCTTAAAGCGTTCGCGGCTTCGTATATCGAATTCATCCGCGGGACGCCAATATTGGTGCAGCTGTACATTTTTTATTACGGGCTGCCGAAGCTGGGCATTCAATTTCCCGAGGTGCCGGGAATCGGTTCATCGTTTCCCGATATGATGGCGGCGATTATCGCGCTGTCCATCAACAGCGCTGCGTATGTAGCGGAGACGTTCCGCGCGGGCATACAGTCGATTGACAAGGGACAAATGGAAGCGGCCCGCTCCCTCGGGATGCCGCACGCGATGGCGATGCGCTTTATCATTTTGCCGCAGGCGCTGCGCAACATTCTCCCGGCGCTCGGCAACGAATTCATTGTGGTGATCAAGGAAACGTCCATCGTCTCCGTCATCGGGATCGGCGAGCTGATGTACAAAGCCGACACGGTGCGGGGCAATACGTTCCAGCCGTTTGAGCCGCTCATCCTGGCGGCGATCATCTACTTCATCATGACGTTCACGCTGACCAAGCTGCTCGGCGTCGCGGAAAGGAGGATGAAGTCCTCTGATTAAAGTAACCGGTTTACAGAAGTCGTTCGGCTCCAACCATGTCTTGAACGGAATCGATATCGAGGTCGCGAAAGGCGAGGTCGTCGTCGTCATCGGACCGAGCGGCTCGGGCAAAAGCACATTTCTGCGCTGCTTGAATCTCCTGGAGGAGCCGACGGGAGGGGACATCGAATTCGACGGCATGTCGCTGCTGCGCGGCAAGCACGATATCAATCAGCTGCGGCAGCGGATGGGCATGGTGTTCCAGCAGTTTAACCTGTTCCCGCATATGACCGTCCAGCAGAACATTACGCTGGCGCCCCAGAAGCTGAAAAACGTCAGCAAGCCGGAGGCCGACAAGATCGCGCAGCAGCTTCTGCAGCGCATCGGACTGGCGGACAAGGCGTCCAGCTACCCGTCGCAGCTGTCCGGCGGACAGAAGCAGCGGATCGCTATTGCTAGAGCGCTCGCCATGTCGCCGGCCGTCATGCTGTTCGACGAGCCGACCTCGGCCCTCGACCCGGAGATGGTCGGTGAGGTGCTGGACGTCATGAAGGAGCTGGCGGCCGAAGGTATGACGATGGTCGTCGTCACGCATGAGATGGGCTTTGCCCGGGAAGTCGGCAAGCGTCTCATCTTCATGGACGGCGGCAAAATCGTCGAGCAGGGCAATCCGGACGACATCTTTTCGAATCCGCAGCATCCGCGGACGAAAGAATTTTTGGCCAAGGTGCTCTAACCTTATCCTTATAAAAATAGTAAAGCCGCGAACATCCGGTTCGAAACCGGGTCGCGGCTTTTTGGCGTTTCGTTTATTCGTCAGCGTTCACGCTGCGTTCGAATTCGTCGCGGATCGACCGCAGCAGGGCAGGGTCGGCCAATACATCGTAAGCGGTGTACGCCAGCGCTTTGGCGCCGAGCAGCATGCCTTCGAAGGCCCGGGGCTGCATGGCCAGATCGCGGAATTCCTTCGTATGCAGCATATGCTTTTCGTCAACGACTTTGACGTACGGGTGGATCGACGGGCAATGACGCGATACATTTCCAAGATCGAACGAGCCGTGATCCTTGCCGTAACCGATCTCGTCTTCCGGGATACCCAGACCGGCGAGATTGCGGGTAAACGTGTCCGACAAATGAATATTCGTAATCAGTTCGTCATAGGAGTACTCGTAATTAGACCATTTCATTGTACAACCGGTTTGCAGTGCGGCGCCTTCCGCGCAGCGGATTACCTTTTGCACGGTTTCGTCCGTGT
This sequence comes from Paenibacillus sp. MZ04-78.2, assembly GCF_024213375.1. Lineage (GTDB taxonomy): Bacteria > Bacillota > Bacilli > Paenibacillales > NBRC-103111 > Paenibacillus_G. Next base: position 24,746 of record NZ_JANAVJ010000051.1, read on the forward strand.
AGGGGCGATTGGCGGATCGGATATAAAACTGCGCAGCCGCGTAATCCGGAATAATGTTCGGGGCTTTGCCGCCTTCGTTGATAATACCGTGAATCCGCGCATGGCTGCGGAGCTGCTGCCTCAGTGCGCCGATCGATTGGAACAGAAGCAGCACCGCATCCAGCGCGTTGACGCCTTCATGCGGGCTTGCCGCGGCATGAGTCGCCTTGCCGAAAAACTCGAACTCCAGCGCATCCATAGCCAGTGAGCTGCCCGATTTCTCGTACATGTAGAACGGGTGGGCCATTAAGGCGAAGTCGACGTCGTTGAACAGGCCGGCAGCCGCCATATCGACCTTCGCGCCTTTCGTTTCCTCTGCCGGGGTGCCGTACACCCGAATCGTGCCGCCAAGCTGGTCGATAACGGCTTTCAATCCGACGGCTGCCGCAAGGCCCATGACGCCGATCAAATGATGTCCGCATGCATGTCCCAGCTCCGGCAGCGCATCGTACTCGCACAGGAAGGCGATAGTCGGTCCTGGTTTGCTTGCGGCGTACGTCCCCAGAAACGCCGTAGGCAGCCCGGCGTAAGGGGCTTGTACGGTAAAGCCGTGCTCCTTCAACGCTTCGATCAGGCGCGCCGACGCCTTCCATTCTTCGTGGCCCAGCTCGGGGTTCTCGCCGATAAACCGGGAAATCTCCGTAAACGACGGGGCATGCAGGTCGATGGTCGAGGCAATGTGTTGTTTCATATTCAGTCTCCTTTACTTCTCTGTAGCATGACCTTATTATAACGAAAAAAGCGGAACAAACAAAGAAAGACCCCGCTGCAAGGACTTGCAGAAACGGGGTTCGGGTGTCGTTTCAAAATTTAGGTTCGTTTATTGCAGATTGCGGCGCTTGTCGATGATTTGCTCTTCGAGCTTTTTTTTAATTTTTTGCATCGCATCGACTTCCAGTTTATGATTTTGCCGGAATCGAACGCCGGTCAGTGCCAAAGCCTCGTTTAAGGTCAGTTCAACGGAAATTTTTTGCTCCTGCGGCTCGCGTACTTCGTAACTCATGGTGCATCGCTCTCCTTCTCATTAGGATTTGAGAGTGCATCAATAAGCTGTATTTAGCAGGGGACTTGGGTGTATATTTTCGGAAAAATCCTTGATTTTCCTTGGCTTCAATATAACATACCATGTAACATATTGCAAGGGCAGGGCACAAAAAAGAGGCCCGTCCGGCCTCGGTTATTTTATCCGTTCCTGCATCCGAAGACGTTGGATGGACAAGACAAGACGATCTATTTTTTGGCTGAGCTCTACTACCCGGGGATCGACAAAGCTGCCTTTTTCCTCCACAAGCAAGCGAAGCTGCATCTGCATTCGCTCCAAATGCCGTCTCAATTCCGCTTCTTCCATCTTTCAGACCCCATCCTAACGCTGTAAAAATAGTAAGTTCACTTAATTAGTCTATTATAATTCAATCCGGTTGTAAAATTTGTAAATCGTTGTCGAGTCTATTATTAAATTTTTTTAAGGAAACCGTCGGGCTGTATAATCCCCTTCGGGAAGCGGTATATTACGGTCGACGGGAGGTGAGCCGAACATGGACAGCGCCGAGGCGAATACGAAAAACAATCCGAATTTCAAGGAGAACAAATTTACGGAAGAAGAGGCGGTCATGCATGCGGGTAAGGTGGCGGACCGCCCTCCGAATTTGAATGAAATCCCGAAGGAAACGAATCCGCAGTGAAAACAAAAACGGTAAAACCCCGGAGAGCGGGCAGTTTTACCGTTTTTTCGCATCTGCTAAGCTTCGGCGTCGTTATTGTGCCCGATAGCCAGATTGGCGATTTCATCGTTCATTTCGTCCGGGAGGCGGATTTTGAAATAGCCGACGACCGCTTCGACCGCTTTGTCCGCCTGCCCTTCGGTTATGCCCGCTTGCTCGGAGACGAGCTTGACCAATTGGTGCTTCACGCATTGTTCCTCCTCTTCGGGATCTACGGGATAAGCATCTAATAGGATGTGCTCCTTTATGGTTTTTATGTGGCAGAACATGTTATATTTATACCAAGACACAACAAGCCTGCTATTGCTTTGGCTCGAACAAAGGAGACATCGGACGGATGATCATCGTACGCAATCTAAGCAAATCGTTCCCATCCGGGCAGCGGGTGCTCGACCGCATCAGCTTTCAGGCGGACGAAGGGGAGCTGGTGGCGCTGCTCGGCGCAAGCGGGAGCGGCAAAACGACCCTTTTCCGGTGCTTGATGCTGAAGGAAAAATGGAACGACGGCCAGTATATCTACGACGGAAAGGATATTTCGGGCGTCGGCGCCTGGGAGAAGTTCCAACTGAACAAGAAATGGGCTTATCTGGAAGAAAAGCCGAGCTTGCATTTGAAAAAGACGGCTTTGAAAAATGTGCTCAGCGCGCTGCTGTTCAAAAAATCGTGGTGGCGCTTTTTGACGAATTCTGTTTCGGAAGACGACCACATGGAAGCGATGGATTACCTGGATAAAGTGGGACTGCTCGACAAAGCGCACGAGCCGGTGGAGAAGTTGAGCGGCGGGGAGAAGCAGCGCGTCGCGATCTGCAAGGCGCTGATCAAGGGAGCCAAGGTGATATTCGCGGACGAGCCGGTGTCCGGCCTGGACCCGGAGGCGGCGAGCCTCGTCATGCAAGATTTCAAGTCCATCTGCCAGAAGCATAAGCTTCTCGTGTTTTGCAGTCTGCATCAGGTGGAGCTTGCCGAAAAATTCGGGTCGCGCATTTGGGGACTGTCGGACGGGAAGCTCGTGGTGGATATTGCGGGACGGCGGTTGACGCATCGGGAGAAGGAACTTATTTTTTAATGGAATCGTTACATATGAAAAAAGGTCGGCCTTGACATTGATGTCCGGGCCGACCTTTCTTTAGTTAATCGTAGCACTGCAAGAGGCGATCCGCTTAGCAATGAATCCGCCGTGCAAACGGCCGGTCTCGATAAACACCTCGTTGGCGTTCGCGCCCGAAGCGATGACACCGGCGACGAACAGCCCGGGAACCGTCGTTTCCATCGTCGCCGGATCGTACTGGGGAATCCCGTCCGCCTCTGACACGACAGCTCCGGCTCCCGCCAACAGACTGCGGTCCGGACGAAAGCCGGTCAGCGCCAGGACGAAGTCGTTATCGAATTCCTCTTCGCGTCCTTCGCGAGATACGGTGACGGACGTTTCCGCGATGGGGACGACCCGGGATTGAAACAGCATCTGAATGCGGCCCTTGTTGACCATGCTTTCGAAGATCGGCTTAACCCACGGCTTAATGACCGGCGAGTAGGTTTCGCCCCGGTAAACGACGGTCACCTCGGCGCCCGCCCGCAGCAGCTCCATTGCGGCATCGATCGCGGAGTTGCTTCCGCCGATGATCGCGACCTTCGTGCCGGTATACGGATGAGCTTCGCGGAAATAATGCGCCACCTTGCTTAATTCCTCTCCCGGGATGCCGAGCATATTCGGCTGCGAGAAGTAGCCGGTCGCGACAATGACATGACGCGCGGCTATCGTAGAAGCTGCGCCAAAACGGTTTTGCACCGTCAGCTCGAAGGTTCCCCCCGGCTGTACCGCCAAATTGGTAGCCGTATGGTAGGGACGAATGCGCACGCGGCTGCGGGCCGCCCCCGATAATGACGACTTCTTCCATTGGAATGCTTCACCCGCTTTTTCGAATGTATATATAGAGAGAGAATCCTGTTGATTCTCTACCCATAGTACCTTATCGGGCCGGGGGATGCCAACTAGCTGGCCTCGTAACCGTTGACAAAAACTGGCTTGCTGCCCTAGGATAAGCTTGAACGCTGCGATACGGCGGCACGAGACTACTCCCTTGGAGGTACGTACATGTTAAAAGGCATTCCTTCGATTCTTTCTCCCGAATTGTTCAAAATTATGATGGAAATGGGCCACGGCGACGAGTTGGTGCTGGCCGACGGCAATTTTCCGGCGGCGAGTCATGCGCAGCGTCTGGTGCGCTGCGACGGGCACGGCGTACCCGAGTTGCTCGATGCGATCTTGACTTTTTTTCCATTGGATACACATGCGGAGCATTCGGTCGCCTTGATGGCTGTCGTTCCTGGCGATCCCGTGAAGCCGGTCATCTGGGACGAATATCGCGCGATTGTCAAGAAGCAAGCGCCCGAAGCCGCCGAGCCTACATTTGTGGAGCGGTTTGCGTTCTATGAGCGCGCCAAACAAGCGTATGCCGTCGTTGCGACGGGCGAAGGGGCGCTATATGCGAACATCGTGCTCAAAAAAGGCGTCGTCAAACCGTAACGCCAATCATAATCCGTCCCTGAATCTCATAGATTAAGACTACGAATCTACGACTATGATTTCAGATGAAACGGGGATGCGCCGATGATAGCCGTTCTGAGAAACCGTCTGGCCCGCGGAAACGAACGTCAGCTCCAGCTTTTGCTTGCGGGATTTTTGCTTGGCAATTTAATTGCCGTCATTTTGTCCGCCTATTGGACAACCCCTCGGGAAAAGCCGGTTCCCGTCCATTATACCTACACCACGTATGCGGCGGCGAATGGAGTGAAGCTGCACGCGATGCGGACGGCTCCCGACAATATCGAGCTGAAGCACATCGTGACCAACGTGACCGCGACGCCGGATTACGGGATTAACGGAGGCTTCTTCTGGAACGGCGACCTGCTCAGCATTGCGGTTGTCAACGGCAAGCCGCTGAAGGGCGAACCCCACGATTACGGCTCCGGCTGGTACAACATCGATTATCCGAAAGGGACGCTTGTCTGGGACGAAGCGACGCGGTCGTTCTCCGTCCAGGTGGCGCAGGAGGCCGGGGAGCTGCGAATGACCGATCCGAACCGCTACTGGGCGCAAGGCGGGATCAGCATGTCTCTCGGGGCGGAGGAGCGTTGGATCGAGCAGGCGAAGAAGGAGGACATGCCGGCGTTTGACGAGTCGAGACTGCGCTCGGGAGCCGTATTCGACCGGCAGCAGAACCTGTGGCTTCTCGTGTCGGACAAGCCGTGCACCGTCGAGCAATTCCGCCGTGCGGCGCTTGAGACGATTGCGCCGGGATTGCTGGTCGACGGCATTTTTCTGGACGGCGACGGCTCCTCGCAGATGCAGAACGGACAAGTCCGGCTGAAGGGAGATTCCCGGGAGGTCTATCAGATGCTGGCGCTCAAGTCGAAATAAAGAAGGCCGTGGGAATGACGATTCCTGCGGCCTTGATTTTTGTTTTCAAAATAAGGGAAATAGAGGAATTAAACCCACATTTCGCATGTCAGTAAATGAAAATGAATAATAACAACCGCTGATGCGGTTCAAGAGGAACTGTCTT
>NZ_JANAVJ010000052.1 GCF_024213375.1 Paenibacillus sp. MZ04-78.2
GTGATGGCCCTGCTGCTATACGGCATTTTGGAGTACCGCATCCGTCAAGAGCTGGACAAGCAAGACAAGCCATTCCGAATCCCCGGCCGAAGCCGGGATTACAAGCCGACAGGTCAAGTCTTGCTTGTCATGCTGCAGCAAATCAAAGTGATGCTAATTCGATATGCTGACCGAACAGAACGCGTGCTGACGGACAATGCAGATGATCTTGCCTGCCGGGTGGTAGAAATGGCGGGGTACGACATGACCATCCAAGCCCAAAACAGTTTCTCTTGAACCGCATCAGCGGTTGTTATTATTCATTTTCATTTACTGACATGCGAAATACGGGCTACAACCAGCTGCTGCTGTATGGAAAACTACATCAAGGAAGTCAAGAACGGATTCTCCATCGATCACATCGCCACAAGCGATTTTAAAGCAAATGAACTGGACTTTCTGATCAAGCTGCTTGCCTATAATTGTTTGAACGCTTCAAGCGCGATTGCTGCGAGACGGTTCATCGATTGCCAGATTTCGTTTGGAATTTTTCCACTGTGCCGCTACGATCATCGAACACAGCCGAGCCGTTGTGCTCAAGTTGGCAAAAAGCTTTGCCAACCGGTACGCATGGAAACGTATCGAGGCGAGGGTGGCCCTACTGGAATGACGATTCCCATAGTCTAAATGGAAACCGCACAGCACCTCTTGAATGGGGAAGGGGAAGAACTATCCGCAATTTATGAAATGGACTCTACTGCGCTGGAAAATACCCTTCTTTTTACAGTGCACATGACGCTCGTTTTATGTACGAACCTTGCTACAAAGCTCTTTCGAAATTTCGGATAATATGTTATCACCACTAGAAACTTCGATCCTGTGATTGCATGCTTTTGGAAAACCCAAATTTTCGTCATCGAAAATGGTTTTAATGTAAGATTGGCTGCGCAGCCATGGTACCGTTTCGTCAGTTGAATGATTATCGACCACAATAATTTCATAATCATGCTGGGACGTAATTTCCGGATGCTTTCGATACACAATTGCGTATATTCCAATTTATTGTATGTCGGAATAACAATACTGGTTTTCACGTCATTTCCTCCGCTTTCGTCACGTGGAATCTGTTATACTATATATATTGATAATTTTAGATAAAAAGTGATACTGAATTCCTTTACAATTTATGAGATTCTGACGATAAATAATTTATATAATTATTGACCATGTTTGACTTAAGACTATATTACAGGAGTTCTACTATGACAAAACTATTATCTCTTTGTATGATTGTAAAAAACGAAGAAAAAGTCTTAAAAAGATGTTTAGAAAGTGTCCAGGGGTTGGTAGATGAAATTGTTGTCGTGGATACGGGATCTACGGACAGAACCGTTGAAATTGCACGTGAATTTACTTCTCATGTTTATTTCTTTGAATGGATCAATGATTTCGCAGCAGCCAAAAATTTTAGCATTCGCCACGCTGGCTCCAGATGGATACTAAATTTGGATGCTGACGAATTTTTGCAGGATGTCAATATTGAAAAGGTCCGCTATGAACTGGAGAACCTTCCCCTATCGGAATCGACCGCGTTTATTCTTCCAATCTACAACTTTACTGGAACGATAAATAGTGGGAAAGTTTTGAATTCGAGTGGCGCCCGATTGTTCCCCAATCATCCCGATATCGAATTCAGAAGTCCGATTCATGAACAGCTTTATTGGAAACACGGCGAACTGCGTTTTCTCGAATATCCTCTAATTATTTATCATACGGGTTATTTGGAAGAAACAAAGCTGGAAAAAAACAAATCCACCCGGAATATGTCTATATTTAATGACCTGCTGAAGAAAAAAACGCTGGATACATACGAAACGTTTACTTTAGCTAACGAATACATGATCATGCGGGATTATAAAAAAGCGATTTACTACTACGAAAAGGTGTACAAAAAAGCTGAAAAAAGACAAGATTGGTATCCTCATTGTGTCGAACGGATGATTACGGCTTATACTGAGTTGGACCGATATAAAGAGGCCTATGCTTTAATTGAGGAATCCGTGAAGCTGTGGCCCGGCTATTCGGACTTGCATTGTTTTAAAGGTCTTCTATTGGATAAGTTGGGCTTCTATAAAGAAGCCGTTACCGAGTTAAGCCAAAGCATAGAGATTGCAGAATTATCTAACGGCCGACAATATTGGATCCTGAGCCCGAATAACGGGACAACGCTTCCTTATTCCAAATTGGCTGATATATATTTTGAGCAATATAAAGATATTTCCAAAACCGTCTATTATCTCACGAAATTAGTTCAAAGCAATCCGAAAGATATAAAACATTTATATAAGCTTGTGCATTTATTGACTCTTACGGAGCCTGTTTCCGAAATCGTTAAGTTTTTAGAACAGCTATTCTCCCATACGGATCCCATGCAAATTAGAGTATTATTGCAAATTGCTGTAACCGTCGGACACTGCGAACTATCTCAACATTATTACATGGTGCATCAGAAATTTAATATCGAGTTGTCACCTATATATATGATGCAATACGGTATTATACAAAACGATCAGGGCTGGTTTGATAAACATTTTAATCTACTGTCAAAGGAAGATTGTAATAATGAATTAGCAGCAAGAGCGATTTATACTGCTTCCTGTGTGTGGAAAACAACGGACTACATGGACCGGTTTACAATCCCTAAAAATTTATTAAAGCCTACAGAATCTTTGCTTAAAAAAGTTATTTCGGATACCGCTCTTGACGAATCTGTTGATTTTCCTTATGACTCCATGTCCATACTGCTATCGGAAATCTTTAAGGTAGGCCAATACGACGTGTACGATTGGTTAATTAATCTTTTCCCGAATCATTTTAATAAACTAGCTAACCTCATGGGCGATTACTTCTTCAAACAAAATCAAATCGAACTATCTTTAGACTATTACTCTATGGGTTTGACAAAAAATGAGTTAGAAGCGCAGGGATACGAAAACCTTGGAGTACTTTATATTGCGCAAGGAGACTTACAAGAGGGGCTTGAATTTATTGAAAAAGCAATAGAGTTACATCCCTCAAAAGTAACCTTATATACGACTTACTGTTTGCATTCTAACGGAGAGAAGAAAGCACGTTATAAAGAACAACTGTTTAATACATTTCCTCAATATAAGGGATTACCCTTTATTAAAAATTTATAGTTTAATCGACTTTACCTTAAAAGGCTGTCATAATGACAGTCTTTTAATTTTATGGTTTGATTAAAAAATAAAACCCAGTTCCACGAATCGAACTGGGTAATCATCAATTTATTTAACACTCGAGTTTAGTTTTGGTTATCTACAAAGTAACCTTCTGCTTGAACCATTGGATTAGATTGATACTTGCCGCGAAGCTTTACTGCATTTTGCATTTTCTTAATCTGATTTTCTGAATCATTTCGGTTTAAGTAAAGCTTCTCTTGAATCTGGGACTCCAAGCTTTTAAGTTCCCTTATATACGATTTAGCAGCAGATGATGAATGATCTACCTGCTCAATTTGCTCTATAAGCCCAGCTTGTTGGTTTTGCAAATATTCCAATTGAGCCAAGTCTTCAAAAGTGTCTAAATTGAGTGCCAAAATTTCGTTGGAGATTCGGATGAGCCGCAAAAATAAGTTCTCCATTGCTTCCATATTCATTTTAACCGACCACGGTAGCTTTATTTTTAAGAATCTTTAGCGCCTCAACCCACGTATCCCTTAACTCCGTAACCAAAGATATACTCGTTTCCAAACATTCCATGTTTAACTTGAAGTTCGCTTCAAAAAGCTGTTCTTTAATAAAAACATAAAGCATTTTAAGATTCTTTGATATTTCATAGTCCATATTAAGAGTAATCATTAATTCGTCAATAATATCTTGGGCTTTTTTAATATTAACATTCTTTTCGTTGTAATTTTTTGTTACCAAAGCTTCCTGAGCTTGCTTCATAAATTTAATGCATCCGTTAAACAATAGGAGGGTTAATTCACCAGGAGCGGCCGTACTCACTTGAGTTCTAAGATAGAGCTGTTGCGCTTGCTGGTTCATTTTGTCTTACCTCTTTTCATCAATAATAACACCGTTTATTTTCTGTAAATTTGTGATTAAATCTACGATCTTTTCAGAAGGAACTTCCCTAATCACTTCATTCGTTTCTTTGTTATACACTTTAACGATAATTTGCTTACTTTTTTCATGAATGCTAAACTCCAATCGTGTCTGAACGCCTTCCATTGCTTTATTTGCTTTTTCAATCGCTTTAACTAAAGCTTCTTCCGAAATGGATAGTTGAAATGGCCTTTTCGTTAATAATTCAATGGAAGAAATCAAATTCCCTAGTTGTTCTGACGGTTGATTATCATAAGAAGTTGTAGTATTATTGGGCAATCCTAGAGAAGGCATGTTTTTTATATCCATATACGCTATCTACCTCCTTGCCATTATAAACGAGACAAGTACCCCAATGTTGTATTACTTTTTTGGATTGCTTTCTCCATTGCCGAGAACTTTGCATAGTAGAAATCTTCTTTTTTCTTTAGTTTTACATCAAAACGGCTTATTTGTTCTTCCATTTTCTTCATAATGGACCCAAGATCCGTGTTTATATCATTTGTGATGCCGCCCACGGTACCTGCTCTTTTAACTAAATCATCAATACTTGAAGACAATTGGTCATGAACTCTACGCAGGATCCCCTTACCTTTCTCATCTGTACTTGATGCAGGGGAATTTGTAAACATGGCGATTACATTATCGGGATCTTTTGACAATGCTTCTTTTAGTATTTTTTCATCTATAACGAGCTTACCCGAATTCTGGGTATTTTTAGCGTCATAAGTCATCGTAGTGATTCCGATTTTGGCGAAGGAGTTATAGGCTTCTTGGATTCCACTTACCGACGTAATCCCCGTTAATTCCCTTAATCTACTTAGCGCTCTTTCAACAGTAGGATCACTTTTCAATAACCCGCTTTTTGCCTTGTCTTCCCATGCCTTGATGTCTGCCTCTTTCATATCTTTCTTCTGGTCATTGGTTAATGGATCGTAGCCGCGATACTTTTTTTCGGACGTTCTTTTGTTCATAAACTCGATCGTTTCGTTATACTTGGAAACAAAGTTCTTAATCTTATCGACAATTCCGTTTATATCATTGCTAACGGATACCGTAACAGGCGTTGTGCCCGTCGGTTGTTTTAGATTATAGGTAACCCCATCGATTGTAAAGGAATTGCTGCTCCTATAGGTTGTATTTCCATCGATTGTAACTTTTGCATCCTGGCCGGTTACGACTTGCGAATCCAATTTAAGCGAAGCTAACAGTCCGCCAGTATCTCCAGAAATGTTAACTTGCGCTGTCCCACCAGTATCCTTAGTAAGAAAAGATACCTTGTCGGTAGTCTCGTCATAAGACATATATACCCCGGCAGCAGAAGAATTAACTTTACCCATTATTGTGGAAATACTGTCATCACCATTGTACGTAATTTGCTGCCCGTTTATGGTAAAGCTGTAACTCGCGCCTGATATATTTAGTGGTGTATCGAACTTTGAGGCAATATCACTTAACTTCGAATTAGCGTCTACTTTGAAAGCTGTCCTGCCTCCAGAAAAGCCCAGATTGGAGTACCCGCTATTCGTTGTTGAAGTAGCTTCCAACACGAGCTGCGGTTGATAAGATGTGCTGCCGTCTACCACAACCGATACAGGATTGAAAGAGATTTTGCCTCCCGAATCGCTGACTGTAATCTTGTTGTACCCAAAAGCGGCATTTATTTTGGTTTGGATTTGTTGAGCTAAATCGGCGGTCGTTGCATAATTGTTCTGATCTAATGTAATTGTTTTTCTTACTCCGTTTAACGTTACATCGAACTGGTTATTCGTAGCGTCGATTGTGGTAGTCGTAGGAGCTGTATTCGCTGTAACTGGGGCAGGCGGTTGTTTTGTCATCGCTCCAGTGCTGGACTTCGTAGCCCCTGTCGCCAGTTGGCCTACGGTTATGGCATGAGTAGCCGGATTTGCGGTATTGCTTGCCGTAACCGAGATAAAACTTTCGTTTGAAGACGTTACGGAATTTTGTTTCCAGTCGCCGGAGAATCTTAACTCCCCCGCTGTCGTACGTAAACTTGCCAGCTTGGAATTGATTTCACGGTACAGATCCATACTCCAGTTTGTTTTTGTTTTTGTATTTTTGATTTTTTCTAAAGGCATTCTTTCAGCTTTCATTAGGTCGCTGACTAATTTATCGATATCTAATCCCGACGCCATTCCACCAATACGTATTGGCATATTCCACTCTCCTCTGATCATATTCCTTATTATATTTATCGAAAAATTTCTGCGATTTATTTAGACAGAAATTTATATATTTTTCAAGCGTACAAGAGCAGGATCGTAACCCCACGAAACTGCAAGCTTATAGTATTCCCTGGCCTTATCCTTCAAGCCAAGAATTTCGTAGTAGACCCCCAGATTGTATGCTGCTTTAAAAGATCCTGTCCCCAGCACCGAGGTATATTTGTTGGTTTCGCCAATTCTTAAAGCTTCTTTGAAGCTTGGTTCTATAACGTAGATTTCTCCCGTATCCATAGCAAGAAGACCCAGCAGAAAAAATAAATCTGGAAAGTCCTTATATATGTCTCTATATCTCGTAAGAAGGTCGGCAGCTTCCCTGCTGCGGCCCAGCTCCTTGAGCGTATAACCTAGTAATACGAGCATTGGAGGATAGTAAAGCTTATTTTCTTCTTTATAATCCAGGCTTCTTCTTAAGTAATGCTCGGCTTCCTTATAGTATTCGACCGAATTATAAAGTTTTCCAATTTGATATAGCATATAACCTTCGTCTTGTCGTTCATCTAATGCTTTCTGGTAAAGTTTCAGATAACGGTTAAATTTGTCTTTTACACTATATTCGTTTTTGGCATATCCGTAGTGTTTAACTACAAGCTCGGTGTCTCTGAAGCTTGCCGGTTGTTCGTTCTCATACAATTGCTCATGAACTATTCCTTTGAATTGAAACGCGGGTTTATTAGGAAAAAAACGAACCATCCTATGTCGGGCCGATTCATTCTCCATGATATTTTCTATAAATACGGTTCCTGCTTGATCGGGGTATTTGGTTATATATTGATTTAATGTAGCTTCAGCATCAGATGGAAGCTCCTCATCCGCATCCAGAATAAGTATATATTCGCCTGTTGCCCAAGAAATAGATTGATTCCTCGCTTGGGCAAAATTATCGTTCCACTCCCCCTGCTTTATAATAGCACCATAATTTTTTGCTATTTCTACAGTACGGTCCTTGGACCCTGTATCGTAAGTAACGATTTCAAATTGCGGGGGGATGCTTTTTAGTACCCTCTCGATGTTAAACTCTTCATCTTTCACAATAAGGCAGACGCTGATATTCATAGATTCCTCCTGCCATAAGCTTCTCAATCCCGATTACATTTATTATCGGTATACAGACAGAATATTGTTATAGCCTCTCTATCATAAGCAAAATGAATAAGAAAAACACCCACTCTGATTCGTAATAAACGAACTGGAGTAGGTGTTTTTATTCTGGTTAAGGATTAACGAAGCAGTTGGAGAACGCCTTGTGGAGCTTGGTTTGCCTGAGCCAGCATCGAGTTGGATGCTTGTTGCAGGATGTTCAGCTTCGTGTAGTTCATCATTTCTTTTGCCATATCGGTATCGCGGATACGGGATTCGGCAGCTTGCAGGTTCTCGGATGTTGTCGACAAGTTATTAAATACATGCTCCAGACGGTTTTGTACTGCACCGAATTCGGAACGCGCAGTGTTAACTTTACCGATCGCATCGTCGATATTTTTCAATGCTGCATTTGCAGCACCGCTCGTCGTAACACCTCCGGCTAAGCCCAGACCAGTTTTAGTGATATTCTGTGTCGTGACCGCAACCGAGTCTCCAGCATTGTTGCCGATTTGGATGCTGATGGCAGTCGACTGGTTCAACATGGTGATGCCGTTAAATGTCGTTTTGTTTGCAATATCGTCGATTGCATTACCCAAAGCTTGGAACTCTTCGTCCATCGCTTTTAAGTCCGAAGTGTTGTACGTTCCGTTGCTTGCTTTTACTGAGAGTTCTTTCATGCGAGTCAGCATGTCGGAAACTTCGTTCATTGCGCCCTCTGCAGTTTGTACAAGGGAAACGCCGTCTTGAGCGTTTGCTGCCGCTTGGTTCAAGCCGCGGATTTGCGTACGCATTTTTTCGGAGATCGACAAGCCTGCTGCATCGTCAGCTGCACGGTTGATCCGGTAGCCCGAAGAAAGCTTCTCGCTGGATTTGCCTTGCGCGATGTTGTTAAAAGACATGTTGCGGTGTGCGTTCATTGCGTTAAGATTGTGGTTGATAATCATTGGTAATTTCCTCCCTGAATGTTTGTTCCACTTCCTTGTGGAGTAGGGCTTTGCTCCTACATTTTGTATATCGGCTGTTTAGTTATAGATGTTTAGCATTTTTTTTATTTTTCTAAGTTTTTTACTATTTTTTTTATTTCGCTTAAATCAAACTTGACGGAAGTCGCCTCCTTATTGCTCTCTTCAATCGCTTCTAGCAATTCTTTTCTGTAAACTTTAATATCACTTGGCGCCTTAATTCCTAGTTTAATCTGCTCCCCCTCAATGGACACAACATAAATTTCAATGTTACCGTTGATCATAATGGACTGTCCTTTTTTCCTGGATAATACTAGCATTTCTTTTCACCGCTTTCTTGTCTCTGTTTGGGGAAAAGCGGGGTTTTTATGTCATATTCGTAGCTGGGAGGCAGAATGATTTGAAGTCCCTTAAGTTTTTTCATATTGATCACAAGCGGAGCAAGCAAGTTCATTGTAGAGTCTTGGAAGGGGTCTTTCAAGGTAACAATAGATAAGATGAGAACATCCTGTTCGGACTTCAACCCTAGCCTGGCCACATCGTCTTTGTTCAATTCAAACGCGTAATCTTTAAAATATTCAAAGGGAGTAGCGACAACAAAGCCGATTTTTTCGTCGTCCACGCTGCTTAAATATGCCAAATCGCTTCCTTCTATGCAGTTGAAAGTAAACTCGTTTAACCCCTCGAAAGCCAAAATACTTCCATTTAGGCTTATTATTTTTCCATCCAACTGTTTAAACATAAGTGTAGCTCCTTTCAAGAATTGAAGGCTATAGCATTAGCTATAGCCTTAGAATAATTATTTATACCAATCATAGGTCGTTACTTGTATATCGACCGAATTCATTTGTCTCATATAGATGTCGACCCGTCCCGGATTGTAGCGAATCTCGGGTTTCATCGGCGTGTACTGAATGTCCGCTTTACGAGCTTCGATGTTGGTTACAGCAGGTTTTGCTTCATATTGAATTTTCACATTCATATTCGAAGCCGGACCGACGTATTCTACGGCACTCTTATTTGAAAAAGCATTCTGAGCAAGTTCCGCAAAAGCGTTACGCGGATTATGAATTTGAGCCATGCGATTGCCGTTTTCAACAATTCTGGCTATTCCCTGCAGCGCAATACCGGGAGCTTGGCTGTAAATGGAATTCATCCACTCCATATGTGGACCAGATCCTAAAGCAGCCCAAGCTGCCGACGAATCGATGCGCAATTCACCTGGCTCAGAATGAAAATCCATTTGTGCCGGATGTTGTTCAATAGATAATTGCCCTCTGGGAGATCTCATATCAGTTGAAGCATTCTGCGTTTGCATACCGATCTGACCCAAGGTTTGCTGAATCGATAGGCGGAGCAAGTTCATGGAACACCACTCCTATCTCTTACCTTAAATAGTCCAGCAGGCTTGGTTGAACAATTTTGGCGCCGACGGAAAGAGAGGCCTGATAAATATTTTCATACAGTTTCAAATCGGTAATCGTCTTTGCAATGTCCGCATCCTCTACCTTGCTGTCCAACGAAGTTAAGTTTTGGGTCAAATCTTCCAAGCGATTGTCAATTAAGTCAACACGATTCACTCGTGCCCCAACTTCTGCACGCATGTCCAAAAATCTGGTAAGACGTGTGTCCAGCTTATCCATCAATACCTCAGCTTGTGCTTTATTCCCTGAAGCAAATGCATTTTGGATTCCTTTCAAGACAGCGAACATATTATCCCCATCTGAAGGCGATCCGAACACCTGCTCCCCAGTAACATTAATAGGAAGCGTGATCCCTGCTCCGAATTGAAAATTTATAAGTTTCGTATCGGTTTGGTCTGCCGCAGCATTTGCTAAGGTATACGGTTGTTTGTCAGTAAATTGTCCGTTAAAAATATACTTCCCGTTCATTTTATCGTTTCCAAGCGTAACTACATGTTCATAGATCTGACCCATCTCTTGAGCGATAGCATCCAACGCGGATTGCGGGTTAGTACCGTTCACCCCTCGGGTTGTCAGTTCCTTCGCTCTTTGCAGCAACTCGCCGATCTGGCCCATTACCGTATCAGTGTGATCCAAGAATGACTTAGCCATATCCACATTTTTCTGATACTGCTCATTCATAGACAATTCGCTGCGATAACGCAATGCATAAGTGATGCCGACTGGATCGTCGGAGGGCTGGTTGATTTTCCTGCCCGTGGATAACATATCCTGATTATTGCTCATCCGCCTTAAATTATTTGTAATATTCCCGAGAACCTGAGAGTGCATCATATTTTGAGTAACGCGCAATGGCACAGGCTTGACCTCCTCATTATTATCTTCCGACTACTCCAGTGTTGTTAATCAGCCTATCAAGAACCTGATCAAAGGTCGTCATAAATCGAGACGCTGCGCCGTATGCATGCTGAAACTTAATCATGTTGGACATCTCTTCGTCAAGCGAGACCCCGCTCACGGACTGCCGTCTATCCTCAATTTGATCCACCATCGCCTTTTGATTATCCGTTTGGCGGGAAGTCGTTTGCGCTTGAACGCCCAATTGACCGACAATGGAGCGGAAGTAATCATCCAAGGTACCATTCATAATCGATGGCGCGCCATTGGTGGTTCCTCCATTGTTAAAAGTAAACTTCGAATCTTTAATCTGTGAAATCAATAAGGCCAAGGTATTGTTGCCTTTGACTGCCGTTTCGTTCGGGGCTGTCCCCGTCGTTCTCATGGAAGTGGCAATAGTATTTGGATCGTTCGCAATGACCGGATTGAGTTGGAAAGTAGCTGCCGTAACCGTAGCTCCTGTCTTAGCCGTAAAGAAATCTACTCCCTTAGCAGCGGGTGTTGCAAAAGTATAACCCAGCTTGTGTAACCCGTTGATCCCTTGGACCATAACCGTCAAATCGGAAGCCAATGTACGGTTAGCCACAGGGCCAGAATAAGTTACCGGAGTATACGCCGGACCTGTCGGATTATTCGTGGGGACCATTAATACGGAACCGTCAGGAATAACGGACCCGGCTGGAATTGTGATTTGCACTTGGCCGTTAGCGATGGAATTCGCAAGCGTATCCAACTGCTGCTGGTAATCGACAACATAACGGTCTCTGGAAACAATCATGCCATAGACCTCACCGCTATTTAAATCTCCACTGTTCATAGCAGTTGCAAGTGTAGCCGCGGTAACAGCAGTCTCGTCTTGGCCTGTAACCAAGTTGGTATTCCCCATGTTAATGGTATATCCTTGTGGAGTTTCAACAACAGAGATATTTACGATTTTGGATAATTGATCCGTCAATAAGTCGCGCTGGTCCCGCAAATCGTTAGCATGATCTCCAAGTCCTTCAATTCGGAAAATTTCATTATTCAAAGAAGAAATTGTGCTGGTCAATGAATTGATTTGATTGGCTTTGACATCAATATTACTAGTCAAATCATTACTTAAATCGCTCAATTGCTTGCTGGTCGCGTTGAAAGCATCTGCCAACGCATTTGCGCTCTCCCGGACAAGCTTGCGTCCCGATACGTTCTCCGGATCTTTAGCAAGATCGGTCCACGACTTCCAAAACTTATCCAATACGGAACGTATCCCCGTATCCGTTGGCTCATTTACAATCGCTTGGAGCTTATCCAGCGTATCATTTTGAATAGAGTAATTCCCAAACTGTTTATTTTCATTGCGAAATTGATCATCCAAGAACTTCTCACGAATTCGCGTAATCGATGTAAATTCTACACCTTGTCCCATCTGCCCCGGAACGTTGCTACGCATCATCCCCGGATATTCGAGTGGTCTGGAAGCGACCATGTTTACTACTTGGCGGGAATAACCCGGTGTATTTGCGTTCGATATGTTATGTCCCGTTGTGGTAAGAGCGGCCTGCTGCGTGAATAAAGCACGTTTAGATATTTCAATACCGGTAAAGGTGGAACGCATGACTCTCATCTCCTTCGCAGCATTTGATTATGCCTTGGCGTCAAATAATCCTTTTCGACTCGAACCCGAAGTAGTCTGATGGGGATTCGAATAAATCAGTTCATCTCCGTCAGAACCGGACATGATATCTATCGAATAATTAATAAACGCGAGCGACTGCTCGATCATCTGTTGATTTAACTCATTGTACTCCCGCAGCTTGCGGATAGTAGCCAGCAATTGCTTCTGAGAATCAACCAAGATTCGCTTCTCCTCGACGTTAAAAATGATCTTGGTCAAGTCGCTGACTGTCACCCGCGGATTCGGCTTGTATCCTTTTTCGATTAAAAAATTACCGATTGCCTCCACCCGCTGCTGGTCCAATTCCCCAATCCGCTTGAGCAGCTTATTTTCTTTCGTTACGATTTGCGTCAACTGCTCCACTTGATTGTGGATAAGCGCATGCTTTTTCTGCTCCGCCAGCTCCAACAAAGTGAGATGTACATCGTTCAGTTCGGACATGGTCTGCAACACGGCTTCAAAAGACATGGCTCTCCACCTTCAAAAATTATTTCAGAAACGGGAAAATTTTCTCGGCCAGCTTGCGCGCATCGACGACGTACGTCCCTGATTTTACGGATTGCTTAAGCTCTTCCAGCTTTTCGGGGCTGGCTCCCGCTGCTTCTGTCCCCAAAAGTTCTTTGGCTTCGCTGGAAATCTCAACCTGGTCTTTTTGCTTTTGCTTCTTCCCTGCGGCAAATGCCTGTTGAGCTTCCTGATTCCTCTTATATTGATTCACGGCACCTACCTGATTCGTTCCATTAATTTTCATCAAACTCACCTCGATTAACTACATAATAAACCCACCGATTCAGCGTTATTACTTTTATCGGTGGGCGGTTTTTAAAAGTTTAGATGTATTCGTTATTTTGTTCGATCCTGCAAGCGGTCTTTGATAAGAAAAGATGCATGCTTCTCTTGCTCGGCCTGCTGCTTCTTGCGCTGTTCGTCTTCGGCCATGTTTCGCGCTTCCTTCGTCAATCGCGTCCGGCACACTTCACACATGTTGTGCTCGCGAATCTGCGCTCCGCATACGTCACATTCGTAAGTCATGTTCGGATTATTTTTAATCGAAATGCGCCCTTCACGGATAAACTTTACGATTTGTTTGACCGGTACTTCGGTCGCATCGCTTAATTCTTGTATTGAGCAAGCACGGTTCTCGCGCAAATATTTTAAACACGTCTCATACTGCTTCTCCATTTCCCGAAGGCAGTTCGGACACAAGCCGTAATTGTTTTTCATGTATATTTTTCCGCAGCGGTCGCAGTTTGCTACATTCAGACTCATTTCATTCTACTCCTCTCAAGAGCAAGGCCCCTTACTTCCTAATATAGCTGAAATTATCGAAGTTTGCACTTCATTTTTTGTCGAAAACTGGACGTTTGCCGCAAACGAACTTACCTGGCCCAACTAATGCCGCACACCTCCAGAGGAAGAACCGTCTTCAGCGCTCTTGAGCATTCGTTTAGCGTGCTTCCGGTCGTGTACACATCGTCGATCAAATAAACCCTTACCCGCCCTTGTCTGCATGCTGCCGCCACTTGGGAAGCAGCCCCCGGTTCCAGTGCAAAAACGCCTTGGAGATCGTCCAAACGTTCCATTCTTCCTTTGAAGCTTTGTTTGTCCGTATGTCTCGTTCGCAGCAGCAGCGGAAGAACAGGCAAGGCCGTCAGCCTTCCCAGCTCGGAAGCCAACTGTTCAGCCTGGTTGAAACCGCGTTCGGCATATCGCTGCTCACTCAGGGGCACGTAAGAGATGAACTCGGAGGCAGGCTTTCCGAAGTCCGCACCGCCGGACGGCCCTTGCCGATGCAGATGATAGGCATGCAGCAGCATCGGGCCGAGTACGCTGCGCAGCGATTCTTGGCCCCGGTATTTATACTGTCCGAGCCATTCCTTCATTCGTTCGTCATAACGAACAGCGCTGCGGTTCTGGTCGAAATATGTAGTCGTTCGCCGGGCGCAGTCGGGACAGGCTTCGTAACGGCCGCATTTGGCGCAGCGAACTTCATGGACCCACGGGATCACTTCCCAGCAGCGCCGGCAAACCGGCAGCTTGCGGGTACCGTCATTTGGCGCGCCGCAGGCGACGCAAGGCACCATTTTGGAGGCCAGCAGCGATTCCGCCCCGTTCAGAAGCCGGCGCACCCACTTTCCGGCTTGTTCGGTCCAACTCATCGTCCCCGTACCCCTTTTCTCAGTCGATATAACCTTTTTTCCGTGCAATGACGTTCATTTCGGCAATTTGTCGCCTAGCCTGCACTTGAGAGCGTGTTTTTTCTTTGGCCGCAAAATAAACTCGACCTCGGGGATCTTGCGCGGATCTTCCCGCCCGTCCCGCCATTTGCACAAGCGCCGCCGAATCGAACACCGGGGAATCGGCATCGAGAATAAATACATCCGACTTCGGAATCGTCACTCCCCTCTCCAAGATGGTCGTAGTGACCAACAGCCGAATCGAAGTCGCGCGAAAATCGGTGACCTTTTGCGAGCGGTCGGCGTCTTTGGAGGAAGTACCTTGAACGTTGACAGAGGGAAACGATAGCCGAAGCAAAGCCACGAACGGCTCGACCATGGCGATCTTCGGCACGAAGACGAAGACTTGCGCTCCCCTCTCCAACGAGGCGGCCAAGTGTCCCTTTAGCTTGGCGTTCAGCCCGTTCTGAGCCAGCATTTGACGCAAAGGCGGACACGAGAGAAGCGATGGCTCAGGTAGCGGGTGACGATGGTACCTTGCCGCTACTCGCGCATGAGGCAGCCGATTGCGCTTTACAGCCCGCTGCAGTTCCTCCGGTGGCGTCGCCGACAGCAAAATGTACGCTCCGCCTAAAGCACATACCTGTTCGGCGGCGTAGATCAGCATCGGGTTATTATGGTACGGATACGCGTCGATTTCATCGACAATAACCAGATCAAATGCTTGCCGGAATCGCATCAGCTGATGCGTCGTCGCTATGGTTAGCTCACCTTGCTCCCACCGCTGCTCGCTTCCGCCATATAACGTGACAACTTTCGTGTGCGGAAAAGCTTTCTCCAGCCTTGGCTTCAGCTCCAAGACAACATCGCGACGCGGAGTGGCAATGGCGACCCGGCCTCCCTTAGCCAATGTATATTGTACCATCGGAAAAATCATTTCCGTCTTCCCGGCTCCCGTTACAGCCCAGATAAGGAACCGCGGCGCAGCGGGGCTCTGTGCTTTCCCGTTTGAAAGGGACTTATTTGCTTTCAAAAATTGCAACGCCAAGCCCGACGCTTCCGCCTGCACATCGCTAAGCCCCCACGCTTGTAAATAAACTTCCATGGCTTCATCCGCCAGTGGCACTTTGTTCATATCTGAAGTGCTGTTCAACCGAACGATCGGGGTACAATACCGCGCTCTTCCCATGGTCAAACAAGCTTCGCAATAAGCGCACGGTCCGCCACAATCCGCACAATGCGTCCAACGAACTGGCGACGCCCCGACGCCTGCCTGTCCTTCGAACATTCCTTGGCTTCCGCAGCGCTTGCACTTCCCTTTTAATGTCTGGGGCAGCAAGGACCACCGCCGGCCTTCGTTTCGATCTAACTCCACCCCGGCTTCCAGCTCGATTCTCCCCTGAATCCAAGCAAGCTGTAAAAAGTATGTCGGCGATTCGGCCACGGCTTGACTCTCTTCATGCTGCATCAAGCCCATAAACTCTTCCATAAGCAGGTATCGGCCTTTCAGGGCGAGGCACATCGCATTTATCGTCCTATTGGCGAAGTTTCTAGCTTCATCGGACAACCCCTCAGCGGACCCGCTCCACTCCCAAAGCTTCCAATCTGCCACGGCCTCCGGATGAAGGCCAATCTCACGGGCAGCTGCTCGCAAGCTTTGCAGCATGTCTGACGAAGACGGAGATGCTTTCATCTTGCGCTTAATTTCACAGGCTTGTCCGAACGATAAGGCGGGTTCCAGCACACGCAGCTTGAAGCGGCCACCGGCTTGATCCGTCCAGTAATCCCGGTCGGCCCGCATATCCAAGGAAACGTGCCAGGAACAACCGTCCGCCGTCATTGCGGCATATACGAAAGCTTTCATGGATCACCTGGTTCGAATTATTTTTTAGGACCACATATACTTGAAAGCGATTTCCAAACCTTCATTTTGGTTAAGCCGGACCACAACCACCTGTTCATCTGCATGCCTCAGGACCCATTCATCCAAGTCCCTTTCCGCCATCGTACAGATGCTCAACTGATGCTCCAGACTTAACCTTCGGGCAATCTCCAACGTGTCGTCCGTCGAACCTTTATCCGCCAACGTCACCAATATCGCCTTGCCCTTCATCCAAGAAAAAAAATACAGCGAGCGAAGATACCACTCCACCTGCAGCTGATTATTGTAGGTTTGCAGCACATAATGCGTCGTCCGGGGCTTTCCGTATCGCCTCCACTGCCAATGGAGCCAATGGATGATGGCGAACCCTGCGGCGTAGCAACCGATAATCCAAGCCAAGCCTAACATCATAGCGGCTCCCTCCCTTAACAGCAGTATATGCCGATTGAAGGGAGATGGTTCCTGCCAAGCCTGAAAAGAAGGATAGCTATTGCGAACCGCTTACAGCGTCACCCAGCCATTTTTAATCGCGATAATAACTGCCTGCGTCCGGTCGTCAACTTCCATCTTCTGCAAAATGCTGCTGACATGATTTTTAACCGTTTTCTCGCTGATAAACAGAAACTCACCGATCATTTTGTTGCTTTTGCCTTCAGCCATTAAGCGAAGCACTTCCGCTTCCCGACGGGTCAGCGGGCTGTTGTCCATATGCACGTACTTCACGCCTGCTTCTTTCGACGTCGTGCCGGAACCGGCTACGCCCTGCTCGTCCAAATACGTCATGCGCCGAAGCTGGTTGATGAGCTTCCCGGTCACTTTCGGATGAATGTAGGCATGTCCGGCCACGACCGAACGAATCGCGTTGATCAAAGATTCCGCTTCCATATCTTTCAACAGGTATCCGGACGCCCCTTTACGGAGTGTCTCGAAAACGTAGCTCTCATCGTCATGAATAGAAAGAATAATCACTTTTATGTCCGGAAAAATATCCTTTAATTTCTCCGTCGCTACGACACCGTTCTCTATAGGCATGTTAATGTCCATCAAGACGATGTCCGGGCTCAGGGTATTACAGAGCTCCAGTACCTGAATGCCATCGCCACATTCGCCGACGACTTCCAGATCGCTCTCCATATTCAAAATTCGTTTGACCCCCTCGCGAAACAGCTGGTGATCATCTGCTAAAACCAGCTTAATCGGGCGTTTGGCGCTACCCATAATGTCCATATTGATTACTCCTCCTTGGATTCTGACTTGATCGGGATGACCATGGATAGCTTTGTTCCCGCCCCTGGCGCCGATTCGATATCCATACGCCCCTCAAGCAGCTCTACACGCTCGCGCATGCCCATTAAGCCGTAATGACTGCCGCGTGCAATCTTCTTGTCAATATTGTCGGTGATGAAACCAACGCCATTATCGGATACGGATATTTTCATCATCTGCTGCTGGAACGTAAGCTCCAGTGAGACATGGGAGGCTTCCGCGTGCTTGATGACATTAGAGAACGCTTCCTGTACCAAGCGGTATACTGCTACCTCCATACCGGAAGGCAGACGGACTTCTTTTCCCACCAGCTCGATTCTGGTGCGAATTTTCGTTCTCTCCTCGTAATCCTGTACAAACTTACGCAAGGTGGGGACTAATCCGAGGTCGTCAAGCGCCATGGGACGAAGATTGAAAATGATCTTGCGAACCTCTTCAATCCCGCCCCGGACACCCGTTTTCAAATCATTCAGTTCATCTTTTACGGCATTATAGGCCTGCTTGGCCAGCATCCGCTCGGTAATTTCGGTGCGAAGGACCATGTTTGCCATATTTTGCGCAAGACCATCGTGAATTTCCCGGGCAATTCTCTTTCGTTCCTCTTCCTGCGCCAAAATGATCTTAAGACCCAGCATCTGCCGGTTTTTGGCCGATTCCAGAAGACGTGTCACTTGATTGAGATCGCCGGATAAGTACTCAAGCACTACATTGAATTGAGAGACTAAAGACTCTGCCCGCTCCAGCTGTTTGTCGACATTTTTCAACCGCTTCTGCAGGTCGTCCCGTCGCGCTTTCAAATGCAGCTCTTTTTCTCGGTGAATGGCCAGTTGGGCTTGCAGTTGGGTTGCCGCCTCGTAAGCCGCCCGAATATCTTCCTCATTGAAGCGTTTGAAATCGCGACTCACTTCGGTCAAACGAACACGAGAGCGCCGATACTCCACCTCGAAACGATCCACCGTATCAATCATGCGGCCCGTTTCTTCAATCACAGACTGCAATTCCTTGTTCAGCGCTTCGCGCTCGGCCCGGACGCTCTCACAAATTTCAAAAATTTGGTACTTGCTGTTTTCCATGACATCAATGGCATTTCTGATGACGCGGTCAAAAACGTCGACTTGCATCCGGACAAAGCTCCTTCGCCATTTTTCTCGGACGTACTAGCAATATAGTACCATATTTTCGGAAGATTGTGAGAGCATATAGCACTAATTATTGCAGGGTGATTTGCTGGGTTTTCCCATCCCAGGTTACTTTCCAGCCCAAGTTCTCAGACAAAATACGCAGAGGCACCATCGTCAAATCGTTCATAATGACCGGCGGCACTTCGGCCGTAATCCGCTGTCCGTTCGCAATCAGGCCTTTGTTATCGATCCACAGATCGATCATTTTACCGCCGCGAAGGACCGTCACCTTTCGCTCGTTCGGGTCCCAACTCACCTTTCCGCCTAGTGCATCCGTAACAAAACGGATCGGGATAAGCGTATTCCCCTCCCTGATGGCCGGGGCTTGTTCCAGTGTCATCGCTTTGCCGTTAACCGTCACAGCCTTCTTGTTGACGGTCAGCTGGACGGAATTATTCGATGGCTGCTGTACCGCGCCGCGGTATGTAAACGTAATATCGTCGATGCCAATCTTCCCTTTGGCAGCCCGTTCGTCCTGCCCGATTTCCTCGTTTACAACATAGACACTCTTGACGCGAATCGGATAGCTCAGTTTTAAGTCCGTTAGATCGGCGGTAATTTGTTTCCATCCGTTCCAGTTTATATTTCTCGCGAAATCAACATAATGAATTTTACCTGCATTGTCAAGCAGCTCCGCACGCAGCCAGTTCAAGCTCTCGTCGCCGTTGACTCTCATTTTCATGTATTGCGGCTGGCCCTCAATGAGAATGTTGGTATCCATCGTTGCATAGGCCCATTTGGTGCCTTTTCCTTGTGTAAAGTCGTAGTTAAGCTCCAAATATTTATTGCCGTTCGTATCGGGCACAGTGTTGACGGAAGAAGTCACTTCTTTCGGCTTCACATCCGACATCGTCAATACGGACTGTTTGTCCAGATCATACCATACCTTATCAATCCCGACAGGAATCGTCGTCGTCGTGCTGAAGCCGTCATATCGGGCGATCAGTTGAGCGCCTGTGCTTCCCGCCAAGCTTGTGACCTTTAGCATACCATTCTTAATTTCGCCCTGGATGCCAAGCACTTCCCATTGAATGAGTGCGGGTGGAACTTCTCTCGTTTTGCCCGATGCTGTCGTCGCCACGACCGGCAGCTTGTACGTTTCACCTTCGGACAGCGCGAGGTTGTCAGACGTAATTTTCATGCTGGTCAGCTGATTCCGGCCCACGACTTCAACATCCGCCGTCGAGGTACCTTGACCCGACACCGCTGTTACTTTGCTTATCCCAGGTTGGTTTGGCGTAAATACGTTATCCTTGAACGTACCCTTATTGCCAGCTACGCTCCACTGGGCCGTAATTTTATCGGTGTTGACCACCGGGTTATAATAGACGTCGTAGGCTTTAAAACGAAGCGGAGCCTGCTCGCCAACAAACAGCACGCTTGGCGCCTGAATAAACAATTCCTTCACTTCGCCCTGCGGCGCGGTCGAGAATACCCCTACTCCGTTCACGACTTTCCGCTGAATTCCAGTTTCAGTCTTATTTACAAGCACTGGCGTCATTTCGCCAAGCGGCCGGGCTGCCATCTGGGTGGAACCGCCTCCGTCAAGGTTTAGCCCTTTCCAAACGCCGACTTGAATCATGAACTGCTGCAGCTCTTTCATCGATAAACCTTTGCTGTCGCCGCTGTAGTCCGCCGTAATGACGTAGGCCGTCTTCTGGTCCTTGGAATAGCCAAGCACCGTCCGCGAACGTGTGCAGCAAAGATCGTTCACCGGGCGAGAAAATTCCGATGGCTGGCCTTCATCCACCAAAATCGTGTGACCGCCGATCATCATTTTGAACGTACTCGCATCATACTTCTTGTTCGGGTCCTGGGGCAGGATCTGGTAGTCCGCCTTCAGCGGATCGCCTACTTTGACATACGTTCGGATAAAATCGGCAGCTTTGCCCGATGCACGCAAAATATACCCGTCTTTCGGAGCAATCATATTAATAATACCGTTATCTACAATTTCTTTCACAATCCCGTTCTGAACCAGGACTTCCGTAGGAACGGTCACGCCGTCATTGGAACGGTCCACTCGTCCCCAAGCGTCCGTATACATGAACAAGCCGTCGATATGACTGTGCTCGCCGCCGGGCTCGAACCAGTAGTATGTTTTGTTAATCCCGCCAAGCGCATAGCTTTGCCCGTCTTTCGCAATAATCGAGCCTTTAAACGTAAATAGGTCCACAATAGGCTTATTGTCCTTGTCCAACGCAAACGAGTAGAAGCCTGGCAAATACGGCGGCGTTGCCATTAACTGCCCGTTGGCAATTTCCGGCCCCATCGGGACACCTTCCGCCTGAGTATTATAGAAGTCGCCGTTCACCCCTGCGACGGCTTTCGTTTCCGTGGCCATGCCCAACACGCTTTGCTTGCGCGTAAACTGATTCTCAGTCCCTGTCATGACATCCAGCTTGACATTTGGATTCGTCAAATCCACTTCCACGACATTCGCATTGACTTTGACGTCTTTTTTGCTTCTCGTAAACTGCCATACATATTTTTTCAATACGGCGCCGCTCGTCAAAATTTCCTGGCTTACCACTGTCGGAGCCGAATCAGCCGCTTCTGCTCTATACGGTACCGACCATGTGGACAGCAGCAACGACACTGCCAAAACCGCACCCGACAACTTCCGCCATTTCTTTTGCACAATCACGTTTCTGTTCTCCTCTCGTATTCCACTCTCCTTGTATATAGACTCAACGAATATCTAAAAAGTTACGGTAATAACAGGTTATAAAATTCGACAAATATGCAAAAAGACGATCCGCAAAAAGAACGGACCGTCTTGCTTATACAGATCTGGATCTATATGGTTGTTGAGATAATTTAAGCTTGGGCGTCAGCTTTCAACTGCTCCGCTTTGTCCGTACGCTCCCAAGGCAAATCAATGTCGGTACGGCCAAAATGACCGTAAGCTGCCGTTTGCTTATAGATCGGACGACGCAGGTCGAGCATTTTAATAATGCCGGCTGGACGCAGATCGAAATTTTTGCGAACGATTTCGACAAGCTTCTCTTCGCTTACTTTGCCTGTACCGAACGTATCGACAGAAATTGAAACCGGCTTAGCAACGCCAATCGCATAGGCGAGTTGAACTTCGCACTTGTCGGCAAGACCTGCAGCTACGATGTTTTTGGCAACGTAACGAGCCGCGTAAGCGCCGGAACGGTCGACTTTCGTCGGATCTTTACCGGAGAACGCGCCGCCGCCATGGCGTGCGTATCCACCGTACGTATCGACGATGATTTTACGGCCGGTCAATCCTGCATCACCTTGCGGTCCGCCGATAACGAAACGGCCTGTCGGATTGATAAAGTATTTCGTATCGTTGTCGATCAAAGCCTCCGGAACGATCGGCTTGATAACGTGTTCCTTAATGTCGGCTTGGATCTGCTCCAACGATACTTCTTCGGCATGCTGGGTAGAAACGACGATCGTATCGACGCGAACCGGTTTAGATCCTTCATATTCTACGGTTACTTGCGTTTTGCCGTCCGGACGGAGGTAGTTAAGCGTGCCGTTCTTACGAACTTCCGACAAGCGGCGTGCCAGTTGGTGGGACAGCGAAATCGGCAGCGGCATCAGCTCCGGTGTCTCGTTAACCGCAAAGCCGAACATCATGCCTTGGTCCCCGGCACCGATCGCTTCGATTTGATCGTCCGTCATTTGTCCTTCACGGGCCTCAAGCGCTTTGTTAACGCCCTGCGCGATATCAGGCGACTGCTCGTTCAAGGAAACAAGCACCGCGCAAGTTTGGGAGTCAAAACCGTATTTCGCGCGAGTATAGCCGATCTCTTTAATGGTTTGACGTGCAATGGATTGAATATCGACATATTCCGATTGGCTTGTAATTTCACCAATGACAAGAACCAGACCGGTAGCTACGGAAACTTCACAAGCTACGCGAGCATTCGGATCATTCGTTAAAAATGCGTCAAGTACGGAATCGGAAATTTGGTCACAAATTTTATCCGGATGTCCCTCAGTTACAGACTCTGAGGTAAACAAACGGCGGCCCACAGAATTGGACATGAAAACAACCTCCTACTGCAATTATTATGGATAAAGGCTTAAGTCCACATACAAAAAATCAACCTTTTCCGGGTGGAAAAGGTTTTTTTAGCTGCTACCTTCTTATTGTATGTTACTGGATTTGTAGAGGACTGTCAATAAAATAAGATCAGATCGCGTAAAATTAACATTCCTGTAGATAATTGTTTTCTTTTTTACAGGCTTAACATCATTTCCTCGGCCTTCTTAATTAATCTTGCCGTAATCGTCCCGCCTACAGCGCCGGCATCTCGGGAAGCAATGTGCCCCCAATAATCTTCTTTCACAGAAGCAGAAGGGATACTGCCAAGCTCCGTGGCAAACTCCACATTAGCGTTCGCCAGTTGCTTACCAACCGGAAGCCCTAGCTCAGCGGCGATTTCATATTTTAGGACATCCAGTGCTTTTCCGCTTTCCGGTACCACTTTCTTGTTGCTTCTCGACATCAAGGATACCTCCTTAAGTAGGATGTAGTGCTATTATCCCACCCCAAGGCAAACCCCAAACGTATGAATGATTGGCGAAATGGGTAAAATTATGATGCGGCTTTCGTTCCATCCGCATTCATAATCGAATAGCTGCCGCGTACCATAACGTAAATTTCCTGCTTGTTCTTGGCATCAGGCTTAACACCACGGCCTTCCCGTGGAACAATGAGCAAATGGTTAAGCTCAACCGTTGCTCCCGCAGCAATATCTTTGCCGGAGGTAACGTCCGGAATTCCGTTATCGTCGGAGCTCACCGCTATAACCTTGCCGGTTCGGACAATAAATTCAGTACCTGCCCCACCGTAAAGTGTTTGCCCTTGCTGAAGTTTAACAACAGTTAGTCCGGAATTGGGGACAGCCGGTTGCTGTGCGCCACCGTTCGTACCGGAATCTGTGGAAGTTCCACTTCCAATTCCTTGCTTCGCCAACTCAGCTGCGATAATTTGTTTAATTTTTTCTCCATTTACGCTTTGTTTGGTGAATTCATCTGCTACTTGCTTGGCAATGTTTTGTTCAAAGTAGCTCTTTGTGATGATGGGATCATCAACAGAACCAGGCTGGGTAGTTACATTATTAGATTCTGCATAAACGATAGTCGCAAACAAAAGAATTAGCACTATAGTAACAAAAGTAATTTTGGTTTTCATGGGTTCACCTGCTTTGGATATATGTAATGTTGCCGGGTCTTGATAAAAAAAGAAGACCCCTGCGGGTCTTCTTTTTTTAATCCGTTAGGATTAGTTGACGTTAACCGTTGTGATAACAGACAGACCGTTAGAGGTTGTAGCTGTAATCGTAAACGTACCTGTTCCGTTGATTTTGATTCTATCTGGTTGAGAAGCGTCAACTTCTGCAATTGGCTTGTTATTAACAAGGGTAGCATCCTTAATAAGATATCTTACCTTAGTAATTTTGTCGTAGGTGAAGATGAATTCATTTTTAAATTCATTCGCATAGTTATCTTTCAATGTGATGTTACCCATCAAATCCCAAGCGTTAACAGTTTGATTGACTTTATTATACAAAGTTTTGTTGGAATCGTCGCGCTCGAGTGCCACCATCTTAACGGCATCACCTTTAACTGTGACAGTACCACTTGCTGAAACACTCTCACCTTTAGCGTTCATGAAGTAGGCGGTTATGTTTGCCGTACCTGGTTTATTACCAAGGACATATCCTTTGCCACTTATAGATTTACCCTCAGTAGTGCTAACAAAACTGATGTTGTCTGCCGTTACTTCACTAATGTTTGCAGGATAAGCAACCAAACTACCGGATGTGTCCCTAGCTTCGATTTTTATTTCTCTAGCTAATTTACTGGTCCCGTCCGCAAGTCTTTTCGCCTCAATGTCTTTGTAAGCAGAGTCATCGAGTGTTTTAAACAGGCTATCAATCGGAGCCAAGCTGTATCTCAGATCTTCTTTTGTTGGATCAACAATGGAAATCCTCTTCGTTACAGACGCTACACTAGAATCGACTGGTTCGGAATTACCTTCAACAAATTTACGGATCACAAATTTCACTTCAGTCGAACCGTAGCTATTTCCTCCCCTTGTTTTCAGTTCAATTTCTTTATCCGAAAAATCTTTCATCTGGATTTTACCGATTTCCGATTTATTACCGGTAGTTTTAATTCCATCATTTTTCTTCTTATTTACGTTAATGTCAGTAAGTTCGAATTGAACGCCGCTGTTGGCAACTGTTGCATATACATCATAAGTTACACCTTTATTGTTGTTATCTCTAAAGCCATCCAGGTTTTCCTTGATTACTTCTTGATAGTTATCAATCAATTGATATTTAGTTTTAACCTCAGCACCTGCAACTGCTTTGTTAGCACCCTCGGTAATTGTTTTAATGCTTACTGGATAACGCGCATCAACTATGCTGTAAGACTTGCTCTTGTTATTATCAGGGCCGGACATGTTGTTAATGTAAACCCAAACGGAACCGCTGTTCTTGGAGGCTACTTTGGCAAAGTGAAGCTTGCCTTTATGCTCGCCAGCCGTTACAACTTGCCCTTTGTTATCCAACATAGATTTTGGAACGTTATCAGTCGGATTAAACTCGAGCGGACCGTTAACCGAAATGTTAAAGCGATTGTCTTTAACGTTATCAACAATCTCGTCAGGAGTTAACTTAGTACCAGCAGCATCATAAGCAATCAATTCGAGATAAATGTCTTTATCGTTAACAGCGATGTTATTTTTGTTGAAATCGCCTAATTCAACTTTAGTCGCAATTTTAGTCGCGCTAACTTTGATTGTAGCAGTGGAACCGGTACCCCCACCCCATACTTGAAGGGTGAACTCACCGCTGGATTTAATTTTCTTGTCAGACTTAACAAAGACAATAACTTCTTTTATGCCGTCGCCGTCTTTGTCTTCAATTTTAGTATCCAAAGCCTCATCAAAAACGCCGCTGTTCTTAGGCATAAGGTTAGGCTTCGAGTCTGTAATTTTGTTTCTCTCACCACCGGAATTAACCGTGATTTCGCCGCCGTATTGGTCATATTGAGTCATTTTAACTACAGCTTCGTTGCCAGAGGCAGTAATGGCATCTTTATCGTTATTATACTTTACTTCGCCCAATTCGACTTTAGCGATATACGGATATTCCCCAACTTTAAAGACTTTGGTTTTGGAGATCTCTCTTTGGTCATTAGACCAGATGTTTACAGAGAAACTTGCATTCCAATTCATGTTTGGATTATCGGTGTTGAGCTCTACGTACATTTTAGTGCCGTCGCTGGACTTCTTAACTGTTGCGTTGCTGTCCGGAAGCGGAACGTTAACGGAGAAGTTACCTGCAGCCAAGGAAGCCAATTGTCCGTATTGGTTCATCGGCTTAACTTGGATGCGAACTTGTTTCGATTTTGCAACAGTATCGTTAGCTGTTACAAAGTCGATATCCTTCAACTTCTCGTTTTCGCCTTTGAACTCGCCGGAAACTTTGTCAACTGTGGAAGCGTCCAAACCGCCGAGAGTTACAGTGTACGTAGCATCAACGATTTTTTGTCCGTCTTTCAAAGTAACCGTAGCAACTTTTTTGTCTTCGGACCATTTAACGTCTTTGTCTTTTGCTTCGTATTTCGTCTCAGCTGTTCCTTTTTTCAGAACAAACGTAGCTTTGTCTGCGTCTACTTCTCTATCCAGAGTTACTTGGACTTTGTTGTAGTCAACAGCTTTTACTTCTTTAACGGAAGCTTTAGCCGGTTTGTTGGTGTCGACGTATTGTTTCTTAGCTTCATAGGAGCTCGTTACCAACAGGTCGCGAGTTGCTGCCGAAGTACCGCCGAACGCGCCGTCAGTGCTGTTGCCCAGCAATTTCAATTCAAGTGCCAATGCAACATAACCTTTTGCCCAGTCGGAAACGGTTTTGTCGCTCACGCCGGTTTTGTTTTTGCCTTCGGAGTCTTTGTTCAGACCGCGGATCAAGAAAGTAGCGAGTTGCTCTTTCGTTACGTCGCCAGCCGGGTTGAATTGGCCAGGAGCGTAACCGTCCGTGATGCCAGCAGCTTTAACAGCTTCGATGTAAGGCAGAGCGTATCCGTTAGCCGGATCGTCGGATTTCACATCGGAGAAGCTGGAAGTTTTCAGGGAAGTGTCAACTTTCAAGTTGAAGATCAAAGCTGCTACTTTCGCGAATTGCGCACGGTTCATTTTGTCTTTCAGACCGAATGTACCTTCTTTAACGCCGTCGAAAACACCAGCGGAAATCATTTCGTCAAATTTTGCTTTTGTAGCTGCATCCAGATCTTTCAGATCTGTGAAATCAGCGGAAGTTTTCTTAGCGTCTGCACCCAGTGCTACGGAAGAAAACATAGAGAATGCCATAGCCAGGGACAGGATTGCAGATAAACTTTTCTTCATAACCTTTTTTTCTCCTCCTCGAATATCTTTCAGTTGTTGAGAGTTCTGTGTAGAAAAATTAAAGCTCGATTCCCTCATTAGCCGATTCACCCCCTTCCCAGAGTTGAGCAAAATGAGTTTTTATTGAAGATGTCTGCAACGTGAAAATTGCAGAAACTAGTAAACCAATAGGAAGATTAAGGATAGAATCACATGCCATCTAACATTATACACCTACATGCTGACAAGGTAAAGAGCGATTTTGTGAAAATTATCCAAAGTTCGCTGCTCTTTATCTTGCTTTCTGTTTGTTTCAATGTATTAAACGCACGTTGTTTCGAAAAGTTGCGCTCTTTGAAAAAATTTTTTTGGTTTTTTTTGAGACCAACCCTGAAACAAATGTAGCAAGAGCGTCTATCAAATATGTACTGTAACGAACGCCCACAAAAGGTAGTATACAACGATCTATCCGGATACGTCATTATTAATAATTTTCCAATATTGAGATTAAACCACCTGAAATTAGAGAACAAACCGCCAACCCACGGTTGACGGTTTGTTAGGTCATTTTATTTCGGGAATTTCTTTTCCTTCTTCAGGATACGTTCCATGACAGCAGCAGCTTGAACACGCGTAAAGTTTTGACGCGGGTCAAAACGATACGTTTTCTTCTTCTGACCGGTAAGAAGAACGTTCTCAATGCCCTCAATGAATCCGGCTTTGGACACAGCTTCAACTGGCGGCAAAGCATAGAAGTCGATATCTTTCGCATCGGTAAATTGCTTTTGAAGCGTAGCAAGTGACTTGTTACTGTCCGAATTCAATTTCAGCTCTGCCGCTCTCGCAATCATTACGGCCGCATCCTGACGCGTAATCGCCTCGTCCGGCTTGAATCGGCCTCCGGCAGTACCGCGTGCGATACCAACCCGTGCTGCTGTTTCAATATACTTATAATCGTATAGCGGATTGCTGCTTGCAAACTTCTGCACGTCGCTGAACGTCAGGTTGCCGGAGTACTGAAGCGGAAGATCGAAAGCTTTTACGAGCAGCGTAGCAAACTCACCGCGCGTAATCGATTCGTTCGGTACAAAGAGCGATTGCAATTTATTGAGCATAAATCCTTTGGAATAAAGCGTATCAAGCGTATCGCGGCCCCATTCGTGGCTCGTAATATCGTTGAAGCTGTCATACATGTACATGACTTGGAAATAACCGAAATGATCGATCGGAACCGTGATCGTGTTTTTCTGCGGATTGACTTCGCCGCCGATGTTTTTCCAAGCCAAGGTCGTCATGCCCCGGTAGTCTTCGTAGATATCCATTTGATAAACGGTGACATACTTCCAAGAATCTTGTCTGATCGAATCGTCGTACTTCAACGTCAACTCGCCGTGTTTGGTCGGTACGAACATATTTTTCAAATCGTTCTCGTTATTTCTCTGGTAAAATTTTACGTTCGCGTTGTTTACGTCAATGTTATATGGATCGCGCCCGGAGCCGGTCAAAGCTTCCTTCAGCTTGTCCTTGTCCAAATAATCGTCTTGGCCGACGGAGCCGCCGTTAATCCAGTACAGCTTGCTTACCGGACGGAATTTGTCCGTCGGCTCTCGCAGGAAGAACGATGCGCTGTAGTCTGTATTGTAGGCTTTGTTAACGCGGCCATCCTTTACATTGGCAAGTCCAAACATCAGCTTACGGTCTGCCGTCAAGTACTGATTCGTTGCTGTCGGGTCGTTGCGCATAAGCTTCGTGTTAGTCGGAAAGCTGAGCTCAAGATCTCCCTCGAACAGCTTGTATTTGTTTTGAAGCGGCATCAACATTTGTGCGCCTTCTACCGACGTATTCACGTTGTTGACGATGAAGCTGCCTTTGGAGCTTTCTTTGCCGCGGTTAATGGTAAAGTTAATCGTATTACGGCCTGCCTTCAAGTTTAGGTAACGATAGTAGAAGTAAGGCTTGTTGTCGGATGGATCGATCTTGCTGAGCACATTGGCGTCTTTACCGAAGCTTACGCTATCTGCGTTCTCAGCTTCTATCCTGAAAATTAATTATCTTGTAAAAGCTTCGAAGGCATCACTAAATTAACCCGGTAACATCTGTTTTTTTA
>NZ_JANAVJ010000053.1 GCF_024213375.1 Paenibacillus sp. MZ04-78.2
CCATGTCGGTGACGCATGCAAAAAGCCACCGTCATTGGCGGTTCCGAATTCACCGACAATTAAAGTGGCTGATGACAGAATTAGAGTTGACTACGGACGCTCGGGATAAGGTATCATCCATCTTAGATATAACTGAGCTGCATATTTTGAATAACGACTACACGAAAGCTTTTGAATCAGCACAATCGTGGGAACGACTTCTTACGCAATTTGATAGTTGGCAATACACCGGATTAGGCCGATCTATGAGTGAATCCTGGTTTGATATCTGTTTTGGCTTTTATAAAGAAAAGGATATCATTAGCGCACAACTATGCTACCGGAATGGTGATTGGATGATAAGAACAACGAATAATGTTTCGTTAAACGTTTTGGAAAAGGCGCTGGCTTGCAGCAAAGCTGTTCGGGATGAGAAGGGGATTCGTTTTTATAAAAAGATAGTTAAGAAGGAACAAAAATGCAGGCGATAAAATGTTCAATAGTTGATGACATCGCGTTTAAGCCAGTCATTTCCTCAGGTGCGGCGTCGCCATTGATCAGTTGGCAATACCGCTGCCCGCTGGTAAAATTGACACAATAAATCATTTGGATTATAGTCTAATAATAAAACAACTCTCTTCGCATTTATAAAGAAAGGAGCATTCGATCCATGAAGAAAAAAACGTTAAAGTGCATATCTTTTGGATACGGATACTCTACTGCTGTTTTTTTCTAGAATTCATTTTACGGGTGAAGTCTGCCTAAAAATGATGGTAAGAAATAGCATAAATTATAAAATGCGAGGTAGATTCAAATGGAAAACACGAAGATCATTAGAAGAAATCCGGCGGGGATGCCAGAACCGGTAGGAAACTACACCCATATTACAAAAATCCCCAGAAACGCAGAGCTGTACGTTACTTCCGGTCAAATCGGCGTAGATCGAAATGGCAGCATTCCCAATCCTATGAACGAACAGATCAAGAACACGTTTGACAATATTAAAACTGTTTTACATTCCGAGGAATTAACGTCAGAAAATATTATTAAGGTTAACATATGGGCTACCCAAAAAATCGATTGGGATTATCTATATGCCGAGTGGGATAAGTTATTCGGCAGTACTTATCCTGCAATGACCGTTGGCTATATCTCTGAATTAGGATTGCCGGAAATCAAAATCGAAATTGAAGTATGGGCAGCTAAAGTCTAAAATCAACTCTTTTCATCCACCCCACGTAAAAGCCGTGCTTTGACGTGGGGTTTTTGTCAATCATTCTTGGACTAACGGAGAAGAAAGGAGCAGTTGTATGAATTTTAATTTGAAGGAAGCGATTGAAGTTCTGGAGCGTACGCCGCAAACGTTGGAGTATTTTTTATCCGGTTTAGCGGACGGATGGTTGCAGTGCAATGAAGGCGAAGGAACGTGGAATGTCACTGAAGTGATCGAACACCTCATTGAGGGAGAGAAAACGAATTGAGTCCCAAGGCTGGAGTTTATTCTTCAAGAAGGCGAAAGCAAACCGTTTTCCCCTTTTGACCGTTATGCTCACTTAAACGAAAGATCGGAAAGATCGGTTGAACAAAAGCTGCATGAATTCAAAACGATTCGAGCCTCAAATATAACCAAACTTAAGGAGCTTGTTGACCCTGAAGCGCATCTCGAATTGACGGGCATCCACCCTGCATTTGGTGCGGTGAAGCTAGGAGAATTGCTTTCCACATGGGTTGTTCATGATCTATCCCACATGGCTCAAATCGTTAGGGTCATGGCTGAGAGATACCGGGCGGACGTCGGGCCATGGAAGCAATATTTAGGTATATTAAAAAAGGATTGACGGTGACCGACATGAAAGTGGAGACAAGGGTAGGTATTCACCTATGATTCCCCAGATGAGTATCTTATTGTTGAAGATACTTCATGGTACGGGGGGAATCTGTGTGGGAACCTTTGTTAATGTAGAGCCGGATGTAAATTTATATGTGGAGGATATCAATCCGGGGGGAAGCAAGACCATTGTCTTTATACATGGTTGGCCGTTAAGCCATAAACAGTTCGAGTATCAGTTTGATGTTCTTCCCGCAATGGGTTACCGCTGTATAGGAATTGACTGGAAGGGGTTCGGCAATTCGGATAAGCCGATGAGCGGTTACAATTATGACCGATTGGCGGATGATATCCGCATCGTAGTCGGTACGCTTCAATTACATGACTTCACGCTCGTCGGTCATTCCACAGGCGGAGCGATTGCGATTCGGTATGTGTCCCGGTACAATGGCTACGGAGTCTCGAAACTTGTCCTTGTAGACGCTGCGGCTCCCATAGGATTTATGCCGGAGGCTGCCAACAAAGTACTTCATGAGACGTTAAATGACCGTCCTAAGATGATGAGGGAAGTCACCGACAGCTTTTTCTTTCAGTATATCACCGCTCCGTTCTCGGAATGGTTTTTTCAACTGGGATTACAGGCGGCAGGTTGGTCGACCGCGGCCGTCGTCGTTATGCTGAGAGATGAAACGTTGGATGCCGATCTGCCGCTCATATCCGTGC
This sequence comes from Paenibacillus sp. MZ04-78.2, assembly GCF_024213375.1. Taxonomy (GTDB): domain Bacteria; phylum Bacillota; class Bacilli; order Paenibacillales; family NBRC-103111; genus Paenibacillus_G. The sequence goes on from NZ_JANAVJ010000053.1 coordinate 2,531, forward strand.
CTACCTTAATCGTTCACGGCATTCACGACAAAGTCATTCCCTTTCAACAAGCTCAGGAACTCCATCAAAAAATAAGAAATTTACAGCTTGTCCCGTTTTACTATAGCGGCCATGGCCCCTTCTGGGAGGAGCGTGACAAGTTTAACCAGCTACTGGGGCATTTTATAAATCAATGACAAGACCGGGATTCCTTGATAAATAAGGAGTTCCGGTCTATTTCTTTTTGATGGCCAAAGCAATAAATACCCCTTTTTAGGTATGGAAGCGTGGCTGTGCCGGCTTTATTGTTAAGCTTATGGAATGCGGCGTGCGAAATTTGAGGGAATTTCCGATGGAGGGGTCACTTGAACAGGTCGAATGTGATGTATGCGTATTTATTGAGCCTGCTCACGGCCTGTGGGTTTGGGAGCATTGCGCTTGCGGTTAAGGGAGATCAACTGGTTGCTTTCGATCACTGCATCTCGTCCTTTATCCAGAGCTGGGAGAATCCCATGGCGAGCTGTATGTCCGGGTCTATGCGGATGACGAAGTGAACATGTTCGGCACGCTTACACCGTTGGAGGACAACGAGCGATTGCCCGGCGGTATTGCGCGTTATGTTTCCAGAACGAAGGAATCGGTCCAATATACCGGGATGGAGGACAGCTGGCTGCTGCACAATCCGTATCTGCTGAAGTATCGGCCCAAATCCGCATTATACATGCCGGTGACCGTTCACGGAGCTTCGATTGGGGTGCTTTATCTTGAAAATACGCTTGTGGCAGGCGTGTTTTCGCCGGAACGGCTCCGTATCTTTCATGCCAGGGCCGCGCAAAGCTTATATATTTGCGAGCTGCTGCGGTCGCTGGGCCAGTACGACAACGGGCCGGAGAATGGGAAGGAGAGTCCGAGAACGCCGAGCGCGATGGAGGAGCCTCTTACGGAGCGTGAGATGGAGGTGCTCGCTTTACTGGCGACGGGATTGTCGAATAAAGAGATTGCGGAACGGTTAGTTGTGGCGGTCGGTACGGTGAAGGTCCATGTGAAAAATATTTTTACGAAACTCAAAGTCAACCGGCGAACCAAAGCGATCGCTCAGGCGAAGGAGCTTCAATTGCTTGATTGAGCCAGCCTTGTTGCCGGCCGGAGGGAACAAAAAAACGTTAAATCTGGAGGTAGCTATGAATCATTGTCATTTGCTCGATATTGAGTTTGAGTACGGCGGACAAAAGCAGACGATTATTCCGGTGCTGCTTCAAGACGAAGAAAATGTCATTCTCGTCGACTGCGGGTACCCGGATTTTGTGCCTCTTCTTGAACAAGCAGTCACCCGCTGCGGCTTGCGGCTCGATTCGATCACCAAACTGATTGTGACGCATCACGATATGGACCATATGGGTCCGCTGGCCGCGTTGAAGCGGGCTTTTCCGCGTATCGAGATTATCGCCCACGAGGTGGAGGCGCCATATATTGCAGGGACGAAGAAGTCGCTCAGGCTGGAGCAGGCTGAATCGACGTTGGACGTCATGCCGGAAGAAGCGAAGCCGCAAGCGGAGCAGTTTATTCGCTTCCTGCAATCGATCGAGCCGGTTGCCGTTGATCGGACGGTCGCCGATCGGGAGCGGCTGCCATGGTGCGGCGGGATCGAGATCGTGCATACGCCTGGTCATATGCCCGGGCATATTTCGCTGTATCTTCCCGCGAGCCGGACGCTGATCGCCGGGGATGCCGTCGTCATTGAGCAGGGGAAGCTGGACATTGCGAATCCGCAATTCACGTTAGATTTAGAGGAGGCCGTCCGTTCCGTGCAGCGACTGCTTGATTACGACGTAGAGCGGCTTATTTGCTATCATGGCGGACGCTTCCACGGCGATGCGAAGCAGGCACTGCGGCAACTCGTTCACGAATATACGTCTTAGCGGGGCCATGCGCCCCGGCTTTCCAGCTCGCAAAGACGGTTTGAACAACGCCGCAGCGACGTAGCTCGAAGATTAAGGCTTGCAGGACGGTGCAAAATAAGCTATAGTCATAGTTAGATAATCTAATTATTATTGGCACAACGTTGAAGGGTGATGGCATGGAAAGAAAAACGGCGAAAGAATGCACGGCGGATCAACAGCTGCCCGCGTTGGGGATTAGGCCCTATTTGGAGCTTATGGACAAAACGGCGGCTGACCACGCGGACCGCAAATCGATTCGCATGGGATTAGTCATGCTGTGGCTTAGCGACAACATCCTCGACGTGATGGACGTCGATTTAGCTCCATTTGGTATTACCGAGAGCAAGCTGGATATGTTATTGCTGCTTATGCTGCATGAAGGCAGGGAGCTTATTACGCCTTCCGGCATCGCAGACCGGCTTGGAATCCGCCGCGCTTCCGTCACGGCTCTACTGGATTGGCTGGAAAAACGCGGCTGGGTTTCCCGCGAACAAAGCGCCAAGGATCGCCGTATGATTCATGTCAACATTACGCCGGAGGGCCGGGCCTTGGTGGACCAAGTACTGCCGACCTTTTGGTCGACCTGTGCCTCGCTGCTCGGCGATTTGGATGCCGAGGAACGCGGCGTATTCGAGAAGATCCTGGGCAAGCTGCATCGGAGCATCGAGACAAGGATAGGAGTAGGGAGATAATTTTTTTTAGAATAATAGTTAGATAGTCTTACTATATTCCTTGTACGATATGCAGTTTCTGCAAACGGCCATCGAGACGGCTTGATCCTAATTTAAATAGAAATTCGAAAGAGGTGCTTTATGTTGCAATTGGCCAATTCATCCCTTCCTAAGCGAAACTATTCTTTGATGACGGCGGTGCTGTGCTGGTCCGGCATGGCGGTGATGTCAAGCCTGTACGTCACTATTCCTTTGATTTCCTTGTTTGCGGAGCTGTTCGGCATCACGCCTACTCAAGCAGCGGCTGCGGGAAGCGTGTTTTCCCTCGGTTTTGCGATCGGATGCCTGATCTATGGCGCGTTGTCGGACAAATATGGGCGCAAAAAAGTCATTGTGATCGGGCTCATGGCGTTAACGGTCATCTCCTTGCTGCTCGGCGTGATCGACAGCTTTTTCTGGATCATTGTGCTAAGGGGATTGCAGGGCGCTGCAGCAGCTACATTCTCGCCGGTGGCGCTTGCTTATGCGGTGGAAATGTTCCCCGCGGAAAAACGGGTGACGACGATCGGGTTTATCAGCACGGGCTTCCTGGTTGCCGGAATCGTAGGGCAGGTCGTCAGCGGTTTAATCAGCCAGCAATATGGGTGGAATGCGGTATTTTATGTTCTCGCAGGTGCCTATGTCGTGACTGCGTTTCTCGTTATCCGATTCCTGCCGAAAGGGGAAATTCAACAGGCGCATGCCAACCTATGGGAGCCCTTGAAGCAAATCGGCAGCGTATTTTCGCGGAAAAATCTTATTCTCAGCTATGCTGTCGCTCTGGTACTGCTCATGTCTTTTGTCAGTATGTACACGGTGCTGGGCAGCTACTTGAGCGGACCGGACTTCGGGCTGACCAAGCAGGAAATTCTGTATGTGCGCTCCATCGGCGTGATCGGCATGCTGATGTCTCCTTTATCCGGACGCTTGGCCAAACGGTTTGGCGTTCGAGCCGTTCTGCGAGGCGGACTGCTGCTGGCGATGGCGGGCCTCGCTTCGTTGGGGCTGATGTCCAGCCTGCCCCTGCTGATTATGCTGAGCTTGGTCTTTGTGGCGGGCATTGCGCTCTCCGTTCCGGCACTGGTTTCGCTCGTCGGTCAATTGGGAGGCAAATCGCGCGGGATTGCGGTTTCGGTCTACACGTTTATTCTCTTCGCCGGAACAAGCTTGGGCCCCATCCTTTCCATCCGTTTTATGGAAACCGGCAGCTATGGGCTGACCTTTGTGCTGCTGGCGCTTATTCTGGGTATCGGCTTGCTGGCCGCATTGCTGATTCACCGGGAGACACCCGAGGAAACGGTGGCAGCTAGGAAATGAGGGGGAAATATTTCCCGATCCGTTCATAACGGTTGACGAACGAAACTTCCGTTGTGTATCATGAAATTACGCTTAATTTCCAACTTCTCCGAGTTGGAAAGCGGGGGAACCATTTTTGTAGGGGCGAATCGCCTTATGCGCGTAGGGAACCATCTTTCCCGAGTCCGTCAGCTAACCTCGTCAGCAGTAGATGGGTCCATGCTTTTCGTGCAACTTTATTGCATGAGCGACCCGTTGTGCGGGTCTTTCAATAGGGATAGACCCGCGACAGTCAGCCAAGCTGCGGCACGTTGTGCTCAGGGATGCGCTGCTTACGGGTCTTTTTGCTTTATTCGCCCATCTGCGGAAAAAGGGAACAAGGAGGTGTCCTGCGGTACTGCTGGTGTAATTACATCCATGACAAGGAGGGTAAAAGCCATGGCACAGCCGAAATATATCACCGATATGGATAAGATTCCTCAAATCCCGCTTCAGGAGCGGGAGAAGCTTAAGCCCGTTACGGAGAAGTTCGTGTTTCGCGTGAATGATTACTACTTGAGCCTCATTAATTGGGACGATCCGGACGATCCGATTAAAAAACTTGTCATCCCGAACGAGGGCGAGCTGCTGGAATACGGCCGCTGGGACGCTTCTGACGAGGATACGAATTATGTCGTTCCCGGCTGTCAGCATAAATACCAGACGACGGCTTTGCTGCTCGTATCGGAAGTATGCGGCGCTTACTGCAGGTACTGCTTCCGCAAGCGATTATTCCGCAACGATGTGAAAGAAGCGATGTCCGATGTCAATGATGGAATCGCTTACATCGCCCGGCATCCCGAAATTAACAATGTGCTCCTGACCGGCGGGGACAGTCTGATCCTGTCGACGGCGCGCCTGGGCAACATCTTAAGCAAGCTGCGGGCTATCGAGCACGTGAAGATCATTCGGCTCGGTTCCAAGCTGCCCGTGTTCAATCCGATGCGCATCTACGAGGACGAAGCGCTGCTGGAGCTCATTCGGACCTTCTCCTCCGCAGATAAGCGCATCTATGTCATGGCGCATATCAATCATCCCCGTGAAATCACGAAAGAGGCCAAAAGGGGATTCGAGGCGCTGCATCGCGCCGGGGCCATCGTTGTGAATCAGACGCCGGTGTTGAAGGGGATTAACGACGATCCCGCGGTATTGGGCGAGCTTCTGGACAAGCTGTCCTGGGCCGGCGTTACGCCTTATTATTTCTTCGTCAACCGCCCGGTGGCCGGCAACAGCGAGTTTGTCCTGCCTCTGAAGAAGGTGTACGCTATTGTCGAGCAAGCGAAAGCTTTAACCTCCGGCCTGGGAAAAAGGGTACGCCTGTCGATGAGCCATACGTCTGGAAAAATCGAGATTTTGGCGATCGAGAACGGCAAGGCTTACTTGAAGTACCACCAATCGCGAGACGGGGAGTACGGTAAATTTATGGTGCTGGACTGTCCCGAGGAGGCCGCTTGGTTCGACGATTTGCCGGGGAATGAGCGGTACTGGAATAAACCGGTGAAGAAGACGGACGCCATCGTTTCCGTGAACGAGCTGCCTGAGATTCCCGCGGCTCGCCGGGCGGTCTCAAGTTAAACTAGCGAAAACAGCCAATCCTCTGGAAGATCAGGGGGCTGGCTGTTTTGGCATATCGCTTCACGCTTCCGCACGCTTCGTTCGAATCCCTTGCGGCGTTGTCTTTTTCCACCCCAAGAGGTTCGTTCCGAAGATGAAGACGACGCCGAACCGACAGGAAAATCGACAGCTTCTGCAGGTGAAGTGGCTTGCGAGGAGGCAGGCCAGCGTCGTTTCGGGCAAACCGTTTTATTTGGCGGATTATCTGATTTTGAATCTCAATATTCAATTTTATTCATCCATTCTGCCTTATGGTGTAATAATCCAACCACAATAGAAAGGCTTTATGGGCGGTCGGCTAACCTCTCGGAAGGGAGGTGATGCCAATGGAGGTTAAGGACGCTTTAACGCTTATGTTCATGTTTGGCATGTTCATTTTGGCGCTGCTTACTTACCTTAAAAAGAAATAGACCGCCCTTTGACAGAGGGATGCGGTCTATTTCAATGACAGTTACCTTTGAAGCCAGCCGCCTTAAAAGCAGCTATTGTGTGGGAGTCGTGTTGGCGCACGACTCTCTTTTTATTGTATACATTTATGCTGAAGCTAATACTTCAGTTGAATTAAGTTAAGCTAACTTAACTCATTTACTTTATTCTACTCTTGTTTTTAGGTATTGACAATACCTTTTGAACCTAATTCTGAACCTAAAAACCTGATACTAAACATTAAACTGAACGGTTTTCTGATTTATGATAGAATAATAATTCTACGAGAATGACAAGTGTCGGTGTTACGGCCAAAACGTTGTCGGAGCTTGGTTTTAGTAGTGAACAGTCTCCTGAATTAATTTTTTCTTACACCTTCTACAATAGCGAAAGAGTCGTCGATCGGATGATAGTTCAACTGTTCGCGAACGTCCGAGAGATCCATCCGTTTATAGCGGTTGTTGGAGATTCCGGGAACGACGGCAAACTTGATGGAAGGCGTCTCGATGCACCGTAACAGGAGATCCCCCAAATCGCGTGGGCTTAGATATGCGCTCAAATCTCGTGCGCTTGCCCCATGAAGTGCCTCCGGAGCACCCAAAAAGTTAGCTATGCGGACTACGATGCTGGAGAGACCCTCAACATCGGCGAAATAAGAAGCGAGTGCTTCCCCGAAGCATTTGCTTACGCCATACAAATTTTTCGGGCGAACCGGCATGTGGGAATGGATCTGGACATCTGGCGGATACGCTTCGACAGCTTGGGCGCTGCTGGCAAAGATGACCCTTTTGCAGCTTTGATCCTTGGCAGCGCGAAATATGTTGTACGTTCCTTTAATGTTGTTTTCCAGCAAAGAAGAGTAAAAATCCGCTTCAGGCGACGGGTCCGCCGCTAAGTGAATGACTGTGGAGACACTCGCACAAGCTTGCTGGCAAGCGTCCAGGTCCGTTACGTCCAAGGTCACGATTTCATCTCCGGTTTGAGCCATAGCGCTTAGAGCGTCAGAAGAGCGGTCGGCCAAACGGAAACAGTAATCCGCTCCCGCCTCTTTCGCGTATTGTCTAAATGCTTTGCCGATATTGCCGGCAGCGCCGGTGATCAGTACCTTATTGTTCGAATTCATTTTTCATTCTCCTTATTAACAGATGTTTTGAAGACGAAATTCTTCTCTAATTCTCATGCCTCAAAATGATATTCCATATCCCCAGCCATTGCGGCTGGCGTATCGCCCGTCTTCCGAAAATCATGGGTGTACAGGAGTTGAAAATCCCCAAAATCCACTTGTTTATAGAACTCGAAGCAAGGAAACCCATCATGGCGGCCCTTCACCTGCAAGGTGCCATCCTTATATGCGGTAATCTGCAGAGAGTAGTCTACCGTCGGCGCATCAGGACGAAGCGGATTGCTTGCGCTCGCTCGCATGGTTAACGATACCGTATCCCCGTCCCACACTTCGTCTTCAACTCGGATACCGTCCGTAGACGATTTTCCTTGTTTGTACTCGACGGAACCGTCCGGAGCTGTCAATTTGAGCACGGTGACACCCGTATTGGCGAAAGATGTAATTCTTTGCTTAACGAAGTCGATGACGACTTCCTGCTCCACACGGCAACGCCCGGTGTTTACCGCGTACGGAGTGAATTCCCTGGCATCCGCCTGATATTCATAGATCATACCTGTTGACGGATCTTGAATTGGGGGCAGATAGAGCAACCCGCCGATAAACACACTGCCTCTAATTTTGATTAATTCTGCCATAATCGAAACTCCTCACCTCTAATGACTCGAAGTCGAAGAAAATTTTCAAGCTATTTAATAGTATTCGGTGGTTATCAATACTTTCCTTTTTTGTGTTTCATAGGTGTTTTGTTGCTTTAAAAAAGTTTCACTTTTTCACCAAATCCTGTTTGTTGATGTCGGTGGCATTGAACAGGGATCGCGGATTATAATAAACCAATAACATGATGTTACATTATTCCATACATCCCTTCGGCTACGTTCACAATTCTTTTGTTGAATATCAAGAAAATACGGGCCATGGCAGGGAAGTATCGAAGAAAGAGGAGATGGGAGATTTATGGATCATCAGGAGTATGGACGATATTTGCTTGGTTTAATTGATGAGGAAGCGCCAGACGGGGAGATCGAGGAGGATGCGTTTTACGGATAGATTTTCATGCCGAGCGGCGAAGGGGTGGAAGCTATCTTTGCACCGCTTGCGAATGGGGAGGCCTATCTGAAGCGGCTTGCTCCGATTTATGATATGCTGGACCCTGAAGATTTTAAGGGAGACAGCGTACCCGGGTATTTTAATGGCAAATCCACTTCGGTATCCGAGGACGAGCTGAGAGGTTACGGAGAGCAGTTGATTACGGGAATGAAGCAGCTCATGGAAGAGCATGCCGATGTTGAAGGGACAGCGGAGGCGGCATCATACCTGGCTGGGGTCCATCAGATTGTAATCCTTCCGCGAGAGGAGATTGGGCAATACCGGGAAAAATATGACCCGATCCTTCTTCATGAAATCTTGTTCGAAATTGTGTCCGAGCATAAAAATCTGGACGAGCCTGTCCAAATTCTGAGTGAGGCCTATTACTCTATTGCCTGCGATTATTGGATTTCCTATTATTTGCAGTGGCATCGCTTTGATCTTCCAGGTGATCCGCTGGCTCCATATTTTGAGCTATACCGATTGGGGTATAACCTAGTATTCTCTGGATCAAATCTTTATATTTGGAAATTGTAAGTTCCATTGAACAAGCGAGACGATGTCGGACTGCATACCGGAAAACAGGTTTAGATTAAATAGGAGAGGTGCATGATGACGGAATCAAAGTCTATTTTAGTAAACTTTTTGAACGGAAGTTTATCTAAAGATGAGTTCTTGAATATTTTGTATCATAACGAGAATCTGCAAGATGAATTGGAAAAAGAAACGAAAATCGGGACACATACAGGTCATGGAAATTTGCTGTTATATTTGTTAGATACGGAGGAAGAGGTTTTTTACGAAAAAGAAACAAAGCCCGTGATCAAAGCTTATCTGGAGAAATGTGGTTTGGAAGTTAATTTTAAAACGACGACCGGACGAAAGCATATTATGGATGTCTGGGTATCCGAATACGTAAGCTATGAGAGCTTTTCTCAGGCGCTTGAGCTTAACACGAGAGGAAGCTGTCTGTTTCAAAAGTATTTCAAACTAAAACATGCGTTTTGCGACTGGGATCATGCTATTATAGAGTACTTTGGCGAGATTCCGTGCCCGATCGCTGATATTAAGAGTTTAGATGGATTTGGCGACTTGTGGGAGAAGGTCCAATTCACATTGAAGGAAAAGAACATCCAGAAACTAAGCTGCCTTATTGCGCTAGATGAATTGGATATGAGCGTTGAAGTCAAAGAGTCTCATTCTTTTTTGTACATAGGCAAAATCGAAGTGGAAGATACGATATAAATAGGGAACCGCAAAAAAAGCCAGCATCTCTGAACATCAGAGGCGTTGGCTTTTCTTCTGCTTCGCTCATTTCAAAACAAATCTCCCGGTCACCGGATTATGGTCACTGTTCTCGAAGTTCAGATTGTGTCCGGTGACATCGACGATTTCGACATTCGGAGAGACAAGGAAGCCGTCGATGACAGCGAGAAAATTAATCCCTGGCCGATACGCGGTATCCAGCGTGCGGACGGAAGGCGTGCTCGGATCTACCGCCCATTGGAAGCCAGCCGGAGCGAAGGTGCCGGGAAAAGGTTGCAGCCACTGCGGCCATTTCTGCTGCGACGGAAATCGGCTGTGATCGGTTCCCGGCAAGGCGTGGTTCCAATCTCCGCCGAGAATAAGATAGTTGTTCTTCTTCATTTCTTGATGAATATGGTCCGCCAGGAAGTCGAGCTGTTGTTTGCGGATGGCGCCGCCCTTGTCGAAGGCCGATAAATGCAGATTGATCAAGACAAGTTCCTTGCCGTTATCGATGGGCAAGCGGCTCTCGATAAATGCGCGATCCAACTCAAATAGCTGAACAGGCCAACGCTCTTTGCCTGGCAGATCGAAGCGGGTATGGGAAGTGCTGCGGGACGTGGATAACGTCAGTAGTCCGCTCTGGACCGCACCCATCGGATGAGTCAGCGGCACGGGAACCCAAGCCACCTTATAGTTATAGGCAAATGTGCTGCTATATTCCGGCAGACGGTCGTTAATGATCTGGACCTGGTTCATACGATTGCTGCGTGAAGAATTAACGTCCACTTCCTGCAGGATGTACAGATCGGAGCGGGCGCCGCTTAGAAAATCGGTAATGGCGCGCAGGTTCGCTTCCGTTTGTTCCTTGCTGCCGGACCGGGACATCGTTCCGCCATCCATGAAAAAGTCCTGTCCTTTGTCGAGGCCGGCATAGCCGAGATTGAATGTCGTGACGGTTAACGGCTGCCCCTGCTTCAGCGTAGAGGTGTTGTTCTTATTGGTTGGAAGCTCCACTTGAGCAGGGGGCTTATAATCAACCGCTGTCATATAGATGAGAAAAAGAGCAAGTGCAGCAATGGGGGGGAGCGCGATCCAAGCCAACCATGGTAACAATTTTTTGATCATCAGATTGTAGTTACCTCCCTACATGATCATTCTTGCCGCGCAAGTAACGAGCCTTGAAGTCCCGTCCCGCAGCAGGACAGGGACGGTTCACGATTAGTCGATATCGGGTTCAGCCTCCCAGACGATACTGGAAATGAAAAGACAGGTAGAGGATAAGGTGTTTTCGTATGTTTGTAGCAATTTTAATGGAAGGCTAACTCGAGGAACTACTTCGCATTCCGGAGGGTGGTTAACCAAAAAAAGGGATTTGAAATTTTGAAAAAGAGGCCCTCCTTGTTGATAGAATTTAAGGAGGCCTCTCATGAAAAGGAATACCGTTCTTCTGCTTGTTATTGCTTGGGCAGCTTTCTGCAGAATGGACGGTTTCTATTGCTTGTCACAGACGGGACTTACTTCTGGTTCTGAGCAAGGAGCGTGCTAACCTCCTCCACCAAACCCCCGAAAAACCGGACGGCTTGGCGCAGAGGCTCATCCGATTCCATCTCCACACCGGCGGTCCGCCAGAACGCCAGCGGTGGCAGCGTTGCTCCCGCTTTCAGGGCTGTGAGCCACCGTTCTGCCGCCGATGCTCCTTCCGTCTTAATTTGCGTGGTTATCGCAAACGATGCGCTCATGGCTACGGCATAGGAAAAGGGATAGAGACAATTATCAAAGTAAAGATGCGGATACAGTGCCCACTCCATCTGGTTTTCCTCTTCCAGCACCAACTCATCGCCATAGAAGTCCTGCCAGATTTCGCGGTGCAGCGCCAGCACCGTCTCTGCGGCAACCGGCTTGCCCGCCTCCACCAGATCGAACAGCCGTTGCTGCAGCCTATCAATCAGGAGCATGGCCGAGAAGTGGTTCGTGAAACTAACCTCCAGCAAAGACCGGGCCGCGGCAAGCGCCTTTCCCTGGTCGCTACCGGCGGACAGGTACTGATAGCAAAGCCATTCGTTGGCTGTGGAAGCGGTCTCTGCAACCGGGCCGCCGAACCCGCTGTCGCCGATGGACTGGTTCCGATTAATCAGGACGCTATGGACGGTGTGTCCCAGTTCGTGCGACAGGAGTGTCACATCGCTTAGCTTGTCGGTCCAAGTCGTCATAATGAACGGATGAACCCCGTATTGGCTGGTGCTGATGGGAAGGGGAAACCTGCCCCGGTTCTCCGCACGGTCGACCCACCGCTCTCGCAGGGCCGTGTCGATCACCTGCATATACTCCTGACCGAGTGGCTCCAGCGCGCTGCGCAGCAGGCCCACTGCTTCCGCGAAGGAGGTTTGCACTGGTTGATCCAGCAGGGGCGCCATCAGATCGTATGGATAGAGCCGATCCACCCCCCACAGCTGCTTGCGCAGGCGGAGCAGCTGGCGGGCCACGGGCTTGGCCTCCTCCAACAGGGTATCCACTGTCCGGCGGTAGAAGGTGACATCCAGGTGGTCCGGGAACAACAGCATCTCGGCGGTGGAGCCAAAGCGGCGGAGACGGGCGAGATTGACCTGTTTGTGGATGTGATTGATCAGGTTGGCGCCCAGAGTGGACTGGTGACCTCGCAGCCCGGCCATCAAGGAGGCATACCCGCGGCGCCGGAATTCTCGATCGGATGAGTAGGCGATGTGAAACAGCCAGCGGTCGATGGAGACGGCGTGGGAGGTGCCGTGGTTGTCGGCGACCGGCTTACACCGCAAATCCGCGTTTACGATCTGCTGATAGATCTGGAAGGGGGTCTCAAGGAACTGGTTAAGTCCTGACAATATCGCCTCGCCCTCCCGACTCAAGACATGTGGGCGTCGGCTGATTAGCGCTCTTAACTGATGAGAATAGGCCCGCAAGACGGGCTCCTCGGCGTACCGCTCCAACTGTCCGTCGGGCAAGCCCAGCAGTTCCGGCTCAATGAACGAGGCTGCGGCTGTTATCTTCCCGTGGGCAGCACTCGCCCGGCCGACCATCGCTAGATTGGCCGGGTCCGATCCGTCGCCCATCTGGTGCAGGTGGGCATAAAAGGTGACTCGACCGGCCTGTTCTTCGAGCACATCTCTCAATTGCAGGCAGGCGAGCAGGGTCTCCGCGCTTTCCCCTAAGCGGCCCTGGTATTCGGCCAGCGGATCAGCGTTTAATCGGACAAGGTCCTCTTCCCAAGCGGCATTGTTCGGATAGATTCCTGTAACATCCCACTTGAGCTCTTCAGGCGCCTCACTGCGCGTCGGACGTTCAGACATGGCGCTACTTTCTTGGACAGATTTTCTACTATTCATATGAAAATCACCTCATTTGGCATATAATATATTAGTTTATAATATATTGGAATAGTTATCAAATTTTTAGATCAGGTCCTTGGCTTCTAAAACGATAGCATGAAAATGTGTCAAAGCCCGCGTGTAAACGGGGCTGTAAGGGTGGTTGGATAGAGGACATGTCTACCAGTAGAGGGCATCTGGAATATACATTACCAAATATATTGCTAAAAGTTGTTATTATTCATGGAAATATGACCAGGAAGTACAGTACCATATGGGACGTCTGAAGCTTTAACGAATAAAGGCGATCGTTTTTCGGGATGCTTGTATAAGGTGAAAAGTGAAATACCCATTCGTTGACAGGAGATGTGGAACAGTGGTAAATGAATTTCTAACCTTGGCCCAAAAACGGCGGACCATTTACACATTAAGCAAAGAATCGACCGTTCCGGACGATAAATTCCGGGAAATCGTCTATGAAGCGGTGAAGCATACGCCTTCCTCCTTCAACTCGCAAAGCGCCCGGGCCGTTATTTTGTTCAGTAAGCATCACGATAAGCTGTGGGATATTACGACGCAGGTGTTGAAGGCGATTGTGCCGGAAGACCAGTTTGCCTCGACCCAGAAGCGCATGGACGGGTTCCGCGCCGCCTACGGCACCATTCTGTACTTCGAAGATATGGCCGTGGTCGAAGCGCTGCAAGCTCAATTCCCCACCTATCAGGAGCGGTTCCCGACCTGGTCCCAGCAGTCGTCGGGCATGCTCCAGTATGTCATCTGGACCGCGCTAGCGAACGAAGGATTGGGGGCATCGCTGCAGCATTACAACCCTCTGATCGACGAGCAGGTGAGAGCGGAATGGAGCCTGCCGGAAACGTGGGAGCTTATCGCCCAGATGCCGTTCGGCAAGCCTACGGCGCCTCCTGGCGACAAGGAGTTTAAACCGTTGGAAGAGCGTGTTAAAATTTTTACTTAAAGAGCCTGCCAGCAGCAGCCGACCGGTGTGGAGGTTAGGTCCTGCCGGTCTACCGGCTGCCGGGGGAAAGTCTGCATGATTGGGGGCAACTAACATGGATGGGAAGAAAGCGGCCGGAGAGAAAGCGGCGGAATACATAAGCGATGGGATGAGAATCGGTCTTGGCACCGGATCGACGGTATATTGGACCATCCTCAGAATCGGCGAACTGGTTAAGGAAGGGCTGCGGATCGAGGCTGTGCCGACGTCCGTTCAGACCGAAAAGCTGGCGCGCGAGGCGGGGATTCCTCTTATTCCGCTTGCCCAACTGCAAGCTCCGTTGGATTTGACCGTGGACGGTGCGGACGAGGTCAGTCCGAAGGATGAGCTGATCAAGGGCGGAGGAGGAGCTTTGCTGCGGGAGAAAATGATTGCGTCATTTTCGGACCGCTTCATTGTCGTCGTCGATCATTCCAAATGCGTGCCCGAACTGGGCCGATTTCCGCTTCCCGTTGAAGTGGTGCCATTCGGTTGGGAGATAACGAGCAAGCAGTTGGGGCAACTGGGCTGCGAACCGGTTTTGCGGATGAGGGACGGGGCTCCCTTCGTGACGGATAACGGAAATTATGTGATCGACTGCCGGTTCGGGTCGATTCCGAATGCTGGCGAATTGAGCGTGGAGCTGAACAAGCTGCCCGGAGTCGTGGAGAACGGGCTGTTCGTCAACATGGCGGATCTGATCGTGGTAGGGCATCCCGACGGGACGGTCAGGACGAAGTCCGGATCCTGAATTTTTTTAAAAATTGACTATTGACACGGATCATAAAATGATTTATCTTTAATTTAAGATAATTAAATCAAAGATATCCGCTAGGAGGAGTTCAGGGTGCATAAACGGTAGCGAGCGACGGTGGTACGATTGGGGAAAGCATTGGTCCGTGAGGCATACGTCGTAAAATATATAAAGACAAGAATATGGCGTCGAGATGCTATGCGGAAATATTTTTGTAAGGAAGTTACGTCAAATATCTTAAAATTAAGAATAATAAATTAAAAATAATGGAGGATGATGATGATGTTGGCATTGGGATTGTTGTTGGTTCGGTTGGTGGTTGGGCTGCTGTTTATCGGGCACGGGGCGCAGAAGCTGTTCGGCTGGTTCGGCGGTTACGGTCCGAAAGGAACCGGCGGGTGGATGGAGTCGGTCGGCATCAAGCCGGGCGTTGTCATGGCGGTACTGGCTGGACTGATGGAATTGCTTGGTGGCGTCCTTTTTGCAGCCGGTCTGCTTACCCCGCTGGCTGCGGTGCTGATTGCCGCGACCATGCTCGGCGCGATCGTGAAGGTGCACGGTCCAAACGGCTTGTGGTCTACCGCCAACGGGTACGAATACCAACTCGTGCTGCTGGTTGTCGCTATCGGCGTGGCTTTGACGGGCGCCGGCGCTTATTCGCTGGATGCGCTTATTAAATAATTTGGCACGGATCATGAAATGACTAAATCTAAAGGAGGATTTTCTTATGACATTACAAACATCTGGTATTCATCATATTACGGCTTTTGCAAGCGATCCGCAGGGCAATGTTGATTTTTATGCAGGCATTCTGGGGCTGCGTCTGGTGAAAAAAACGATCAACTTCGACGCTCCCGAGGTATACCATTTGTACTTCGGCAACGAAGCGGGAAGCCCGGGAACGATCATAACATTCTTCCCGTGGCCGAACTCGCGCAAAGGCCGGGTCGGCGGCGGTCAAGTCGGCATAACGGCATATGCCGTGCCTTCGGGCGCTCTCGGGTATTGGGAGGACCGTCTCGCAAGCTTCGGGATTGCCGTAACCAAAGCAACCCGCTTCTCGGAGACGTCCTTGCAATTCCAAGACAATGAAGGGCTGCGGCTGGAGCTGGTCGAACGGAAGGAAGGCCCGAACAGCGGATGGTCGTTCGGCGGGATTCCGGCTGACAAAGCGATCAAGGGCTTCGGTGGCGCCGTTCTATTCAGTAACGATCCGAACAAAACGACGGACGCGCTGGTGCATCTGCTCGGCTTGGAAAAGGTCGCGGAAGACGCCGAGTACGCCCGCTTCCGGTCCGCCGGAGAGCTGGGCAACGTAATCGATGTTCCGCTCGCGGCTGTGAGCCGGGGCAGCGACGGGGCGGGGACCGTTCATCATATCGCCTGGCGCGCGGCGGATTATGAGCAGCATGCCCGGTGGCAGAGCGAAGTGCAGAGCTACGGCTACCGCCCGACGTCCATCATCGACCGCCAATATTTCAACGCGCTCTATTTCCGCGAGGCTGGGGGCATCCTGTTTGAGATTGCAACCGATCCGCCGGGCTTCGCCCGTGACGAACCCGCCGAAACGCTGGGCGAGAAATTAATGCTGCCCGAGTGGTATGAACCCCATCGTGCCGCGATTGAGGCGAATCTGCTGCCGATTCAAGTGAGAGCATTGGAGGGGAAACGCGCATGAAGCATATTTTCGAAAAGGGCCGCCGGGAAGAAGCGCCGACCTTGGTGCTCTTTCATGGTACGGGGGGAACCGAACGGGACCTGCTCCCGCTGGCGAAGCGCCTATCGCCGGATTCCTCCGTACTCAGCCTTCGGGGCAATGTGCTGGAAAACGGCATGCCGCGCTTCTTCCGGCGGCTCGCTGAAGGCGTGTTCGACGAAGAGGATCTCGTCTTCCGCACCCGGGAGGTAAGCGAGTTTCTGGATCAGGCCGCCGGGCAATACGGGTTTGACCGAAGCCGCCTTGTCGCAGTAGGCTATTCCAACGGAGCCAACATCGCAGGCAGTCTGCTGTTCCATTACCGGAACGCCCTGCAAGGCGCGATCCTGCATCATCCCATGGTTCCGCGGAGGGGCATCGAGCTCCCGGATTTGTCCGGTATCCCGGTCTTCATCGGAGCAGGTACGAACGATCCGATCTGTTCGGCGCGTGAAACCGAAGAGCTGGAGGGACTGCTTAGCGGAGCGGGAGCTTCGGTGACGGTCCACTGGGAGCGGTACGGCCACCAGCTTACGCCGATGGAAGCCGATGCGGCCGCAGCTTGGTTCCAAGCGAACTTCGGGTTGTAATTGGAATCCGTGAAACGAACGAAACGAAAGCGCAGGAAGTAAATGTTTTGCATAAAAAAGCAGCAAGGCCTTGGGCCGTCCGGAAGCAGGGATGAACCTTGTCTTTCCGTCGGCCTAAGGCCTTTTTATGCTATCTACGCCCGATCACAGAAACTATTCTATGGTACAATAGCTTGGAGAATGCGAGGTGCAAGCTGCGGCAGGGTGAGTGATGAGAGGGGAGAAAAACAGTTATGAACATTCAAATCGTATTGTTCGACGGGTTCGGGGAGCTCATCGCATTGGCTCCGTTCGAGGTGTTGAAGCGGGGCATCGAAGCCGGAGCGGGGTTCCAAGTGGAGCTCGTTGCGAGAGAGCCGAAAAGCGAAGTCGTCACTTCCTACGGGATCCAAGTAGCGGTTCACGATCATCTGCGGATCGGCAACAAGCCGGATGTCCTCATTGTCCCCGGCGGAGGCTGGAATCATAAGGCGGATCATGGCGTGCGGAAAGAAGCGGAGCGGGGAGAATTGCCCCGATTGATCCGGGAGCTGCACGCCGTTGGAACGGTCGTGGCCGGAGTATGTACGGGCGGCATGTTGCTCGCGGAAGCGGGCGTTTTGAAGCAAAAGCAAGCCGCCATGCATTACTTGGCCAAGGATGAGCTGAAGCGCTACGATGCGGACGTCCTGGACTACCGGATTGTCGATCACGGGGATGTTATCACGGCCAGAGGGGTTACTTCTGGCGTAGATCTTGCATTATGGATCATTGAGCGATTCGCCGGGGCTTCGATCGCGGCCGCCGTCGAACACCGGATGGAGTATGAGCGGCGAGGCGTCGTTTGGAGGGCCTAGCTGACGGAGGGTGAACGGGAAAAAGGGCGCGGGCGCCTTGAAACTGATGTCCAAGACGCCCGCACCCGCTTTTCATCTCCTGCTCCATACGAGCTCCGTCAGCCGCAGCTAGCTCTCTTAGTGAGAAAGCGACAGCATTTCCTTCATATCGTCTTGAGCGTTGCCGATCAGCTTCAGTCCGAACGTGTCGACCAGCACGTTCATAACGCCCGGATTGATGAATTCCGGCGGTTTCGGACCGATGCGGATATCTTTGATGCCGAGGCTGAACAGGCCGAGAAGAATCGCGACCGCCTTTTGCTCGAACCAAGAGAGCACGATGCTGACCGGCAGGTCGTTTACGCTGCATCCGAACGCGTCGGCCAGAGCCAGGGCGATTTTGACCGTGGAGCCGGAGTTGTTGCACTGGCCCAAATCGATGTAGCGTGGGATGCCCGTATCGGCCACGGTGCCGTAATCGACGTCGTTGAAGCGGAATTTCCCGCAGGATGTAGTCAGAATTACGGTATCGTTAGGCAGCGAGGTGGCGAGCTCGCGGTAATATTCGCCGCCGCTTCCCGGGGCGTCGCAGCCGGCGATGACGAAAAAGCGTTTGATTTTTCCCGCTTTGACCGCTTGAATGATCTCTGGAGCCAAGCCGATCACAGTCTCGTGATGGTAGCCGGTCATCAGCGTCTGGTCCGATTCGATCCGGGCTTCCGGCAGCGCCAAGGCTTTTTCGATCAGCGGGGTGAAATCGTCGTTGACGATTTTCGTAACGCCTTCCAGGCCCGCAATGTCGTAAGAGAAGAACCGGTCGGCGTAGGAGCCTTTGATCGGCATGACACAGTTCGTAGTTGCCAGAATGGCGCCCGGGAATTTCTCGAACAGGCGGCGCTGGTCGTACCACGCTTTTCCGATGTTGCCTTTTAAGTGCGAATACTGCTTCAGCTTGGGATAACCATGGGCAGGAAGCATTTCGGAGTGCGTGTAGATGTTGATCCCTTTTCCTTCGGTCTGCTTGAGCAGCTCCTCCAAAGCGTACAGGTTATGCCCGGTAACGACGATGGCATGCCCTTCGATGCTGTTCTGCGGCACGGCTACGGGCTGCGGTATGCCAAAGTGCGTCGTATGCGCCCGGTCCAGCACATCCATAATTCGGACGGCCGCCGAGCCGACCTTCATGGCCATGTCGATATGCTCCTGCAGGTTGAAGTTGGAGTTCGTCAATGTCATGTACAACGCCTCGTGCGTAATCCGGTCAACCTCCGGGTCGGAATAGCCGAGCTGTCTTGCATGTGTGGCATAGGCGGCAATGCCTTTCAAAGCGAAAATCATCGTATCCTGCAAGCTTGCAATCGTTTCATCTTTGCCGCATACGCCGATCACCTTACAGCCGCCTGTCGGGGTCTGTTCACATTGATAACAAAACATCGCGAATCCCTCCGTTACGTTTGGTTTGCTATGTGAAAAGCGTAACACGAGGAAGCACGGAAAAATGTGATTGAAAGCACATCAATCATGGCAAAGTCGCAACATCCGGGTCCGCCGCGGTGTTAACCTTGATTTGTGGATAACGTGGATAATATGTGTATAAATTTGTGGATAAGCAAGTATTGCGCCACGCGTCAGGTGACTTGGGTCTGTAAGCCGTATGTTTAGCTGCAAACGGTGTTAACTTCTGACGTCGAGCAGCACTTTCCCCGTGCTTTGGCGGCTTTCCACCCACTCGTGGGCTTTGGCAGCTTCGGCCAATGGAAAGCGTGCGCCGATCTTGATCGTCAGGCGTCCGTCTGCCAAGTACGGCAGCACCCGCTCGGCGACGCCGCGCAGCAGGTGGGGACGCTTGCTCCGGGTCGTGCCCAAGCTGAACCCGAGGACGGAACGGCAGCTTGCATGCAGGTCCGAGGTCTTGATGTTCCCCGCAGGACCGCCCGAGTTGCCGAAATGGACCAGACGGCCATAAGGAGCCAGGCAGAGCAGGCTTTGCTCTGTTACAGTGCCCGCGATCGAGTCCAAGATGACGTTTACGCCTTCCCCGTTCGTCAGGTCGTTGACCTGCGCGGCAAAATCTCCCTGCGCGTAAGAGAGCACATGATCCGCGCCCGCCTCCAAAGCGATGCCCGCCTTGCTCTCGCTGCCGACGGTTCCGATCACCTTCCCCGCGCCCAAGAGCTTCGCCAGCTGGATGGCCGTCGTGCCGACGCCGCCTGCCGCCGCATGGATCAGGACGGTCTCGCCCGCCTCCAGTCTGGCAATGTCCGCGAGCAGCTTATACGAAACGATCGGGCAGGCGGCCGCCGTATCGAAGCTAAGGCTGTCCGGGATGGCGAACGTCAAATTTTCGTCCGCCGCGATATATTCGGCATAGGAGCCGTGATGAGGAAAAGCGATGACGCGCTGTCCGACCTGCAGCTGCCGGACCTCGGACCCGATCTGCTCGACCGTCCCGGCCGCATCCAGTCCCGGAATGAACGGGAGATTCCCGCCCTTTTTCCCGTATCTCGACTTGATATCGGCAAAATTGACACTGGTCGTCTCTACGCGGATCAACACTTGGTTCGGGCCGATGCCCGGCTTATCGACGTCCATGTAGCTCATGTGCTCCGGACCGCCGAATTGCGTTACGTGAATGGCTTTCATGGCTTGCTTCCTCCTCTGTGAACAGATGACAAGGATGACTTCGCCGGGCCGCCGGAAAATTCCTTTATAGGTTTGAGTGGCGCGAAGACGATCGGCCGCTACTCCAGAAAATGATCAATAAAGCGGCGGGCGGCTCTGGACAAATAGCGGTTGTTCAGCCATAGAATGCCGACGTCGGATTGAAAATCGGCATCGGACAGCGGAAGTGTTCGGATCGACGGGAGAGGGAACGCCGTCATGACGGATTTGGGCAGCACCGTTGCCCCGAGTCCGGCCGCGACCATGGCGATAATGACCGCGACGCTGGAGCACTCGCAGATGATGCGCGGCTCAAAGCCGTGACGGCGGCACTCGGTGACCACCTGGTCGTGCATGCCGGTTGTCCGGTCCGTTTTGAGCGTCAGAAACGGGAAGTCCGCCAGCTCCTGCATGCGGATCGTCTCCCGCGCCGGGTCCGGCAGCCACTTGCCGGGGATGACGACGACGAACGGATCGGATGGCAGCGGTCGTACCGCATACGACTGCGACTCGGAGGAAGCCTCGAAAGGGAGCCGGGCGACGATCAGTTCGATACTCCGCTTCTCCAATTGCTCTCCAAGGAGGAAATGATCGCCTTCCCAGATGCGGAAAGTCACCTCCGGGTACTTTTCCCGGAACGTCTCGATGCGCCGGGGCAGAAGCGAGATGCACGAGACGACCGCGCCGATGGACAGCACGCCTTGGACGCTCTCGTCCAGCTCCTTCACTTCCTGCATCGATTCATTGAACTGATGCAGCAGGCTTTCCGCCTTCTGCCGCAGCAGCTCTCCCGCATGCGTCAGCCGCAGCCGTTTGCCGTCCCGGTCGAACAAGGTTACTCCAAGCTCCTCCTCCATCAGCTTGAGCTGCCGGCTGAGCGGAGGCTGCTCCATGTTCAGCGTCTTGGCCGCGCGGGTAATTTGTCCTTCCTTCACAATGGCCAAAAAGTATCTCAGTTGACGCAAGTCCATCACCGGACGCTCCTTTCATTCATACCTTCAAGGTATCGTTCTCCAATAAAACAGATATTTTCAATATATCGGAAGAACTGATACCATTCAACTATTGCAATAAGATACAATAAGAATAAACCTTTGAAGAGGAGATGCGAAGAATGGCCCTTACTATTGAAGTGGAGCTGACTCAGGCTCCAAAACAAAAGCCCGATGTTAGCCGAGTCGGGTTTGGAACCGTATTCACAGACCACATGTTTATGATGGATTATGAGGAAGGCGACGGGTGGCATTCTCCCCGGGTCGTGCCGTACCAGTCGATCACCTTGGACCCGGCCGCGAAAGTGTTTCATTACGGTCAGACGGTATTCGAAGGGCTGAAAGCGTACCGTACGGCGGATGGACGCATTCTGGTGTTCCGCCCGGATCAAAACTTCAAGCGCTTGAACCATTCGAACGACCGGATGAGCATTCCGAACCTGGATGTGGAACTTGCGCTGGAAGGACTGAAGAAGCTGGTCCAAACGGACCGGGACTGGGTACCGGAAGTCGAGGGCACCTCGCTGTATATTCGTCCGTTCATCATTGCGACGGAGCCCGTACTGGGCGTTGCTGCTTCGAAACGGTATATCTTCATGATCATCATGTCGCCGGTCGGAGCGTACTATGCCGAAGGCATCCGTCCGGTCAAAATCCATGTCGAGTCGGAATTCGTCCGCGCCGTCCCAGGCGGAACCGGCAGCGCGAAGACGGCAGGAAACTACGCCGCAAGTCTCAAGGCGCAGGAGGAAGCCGCGCTGGAAGGGTATTCGCAGGTGCTGTGGCTTGATGGTGTGCATAAGAAGTATGTGGAAGAAGTCGGGAGCATGAACGTCTTCTTCAAGGTCAACGGGACGGTCATCACCCCGGCGCTGAACGGCAGTATTCTGAAAGGGATCACGCGGGATTCGATGATTCAATTGCTGCAAAGCTGGGGCGTTCCGGTCGAAGAGCGTCCGGTCAGCATCGAAGAGCTGTACGAAGCGCACCGGGCGGGCACGCTTGAGGAAGCGTTCGGTACAGGAACGGCAGCGGTTATCTCTCCGGTTGGCGAGCTGAATTGGCGCGGCGAGAAGCTGATCATCAACGGCGGCGAGACCGGCGAGCTGTCCGCGAAGCTGTACGAGACGCTCACCGGCATCCAGAGCGGGAAGCTCGAAGATAAGCTCGGCTGGATGGTGCAGGTGTAGGTTCGGGACGGGATGAAATGTTCATGGTTCATTTCTCGGCGGCATAAAGCCTTTCTCCGAATTTCGTGTATAATATAAAGGTTCGGAATAAAGGTTCGGCGGTTGAGAAAGGATGATACCATGTTCACCATTACTGGTTACAGCGTAGAGCTGGTGAAAGACCCGTTCGGCATTTTGTCCGGCAAACGGTACGAGTTTATACTGGATATCGAAGTTGAAGAGGATGACGAGCTGTACTCCGAGCAGGGGTTATATGTCCGCGTCATTTACAGTGTGAATGAGGACCAGGCCAGCATCGTGAAGCACGAGATTTTCGAGCGGACGACGCAGCAGTTGCTCGATTTTGAATTGGAAGACGACGAGCTGGAAGTGGTCAAAGCTTTCTGCGAGGAGCATGTCGGGAAAGTGTAGTAAGAAATACAAGAAAAGCGCGCGGCGTAACAACGTCGGCGCTTTTTTTCCGTTGATATGCCTTTGGCTTTAGAGAAAGTACTAGATGAAAATAAGCCTTTTCACATGGGAATCGGTAAGCTAATATATCTGTAAAAGACAACCAATTCTAACGACGAACTAAGGCTCCGCGTACTAGTCGTTCGTAACCTCAAGAGGAGTGTCCGCCCATGTACCCAAAATATCAAAAACGTAATACCACAGCTTTTACCGCAGCTTCTTACTTCGCACTGGCCGCAGGCATATTTCTATATTGTCTCGGCATCTACAATGCGGATTGGGAATTAAACGTAAAAGGGTACTACTTGCTATGTATGTTCTTAATTATCATCACAAGTATCGCGACGCAAAAGGTGGTCCGGGACAATACCGAGGATAAGGAGTTAAGAAGCGAAAATCCTAAGCACCGTATGCGTAACACTCCCGCTTTCACCGGAATGGCGGTCGCAGGGTTGATCATCGGATTCGCTATGTTTTTCATCGGATTGTTTAACGCGCCGTTCGAGCTGAACGTAAAAGGCTACTATATTGCCGTTATACTGCTGATTTCCTATAGTGCGATCGGGGTACAAAAGGTGACCCGGGATAACGCCGAGGACAAAGAGATGATGGATAATCATAATTTGAATGGATAACTCCATAGCTATATTTTAAACCCGCCTGCACGATAGGCGGGTTTTTCCGACTTCCGCACAATGTTAAACCGGCGGCGGCTTCCCGGGTTTGGGCAACGAAACATGAATCCTTTGGCATTTCCCATACAAGATGAAAAAATGATAAAATGGAATATAGTACCAAAATATTGAGGGGACGAAGGAGGCTGAAT
Source organism: Paenibacillus sp. MZ04-78.2 (assembly GCF_024213375.1). Lineage (GTDB taxonomy): Bacteria > Bacillota > Bacilli > Paenibacillales > NBRC-103111 > Paenibacillus_G. The sequence goes on from NZ_JANAVJ010000053.1 coordinate 26,301, forward strand.
GAATCGTGGCACGGATTTTATTTATGAATGGCGGGGCGGAAGGACATGTGAACCCGACGGTAAGTGTCGTGCAGGAGCTGGTCCAGCGCGGAAATGAGGTTGTTTATTTCACGACGGAATATTTCAGGGAGCGCTTGGAGAAGGTAGGGGCCGAGGTGCGCACCTATGATTTTCACCGTTTCTTCGAGGGGTTTTTAAAGCACGGTATCCATCCGCTCGACAGAGTCAACGGTATGCTGGAGGGGGCGGAGGCTCTTATTCCCTATGTCTTGGAAGAGGCCAAGGCCAAACCGTTCGATTATATCGTTCACGACTCCATGTTCGGGGGCGGGCGGCTGATGGCTCATTTGCTGCAATTGCCGGCGATCAACTCCAGCTCGTCTTTTGCGATGACGGCAGCGCATTTTAATCATTTTATCGAGCGTCTGGATGCCTTTGTTCCTTCCGGTCCGTCCGAGCAGCAGCAGGCACAAGCGGATTTCGACCGCTTGACGGCCAAGCTCCGGCGCGACTATGGCTACGTCATCCATTCGCCTTATGAGGCGTTCTTCAACCCCGAGCCGCTGACGATCGTATATACCTCCCGATTGTTCCAGCCCAAAGGAGAAGACTTTGACGATAGCTACAAATTTGTAGGCCCTTCCGTGTCCGCACGTCTGCATGGAGAGCTCGAGATGCCTGAGCTTGCGGGGAAGTCCGTCATTTACATTTCGCTGGGGACGGAGTTCAACAAGGATATTGACTTTTACCGAAGTTGTTTTGAAGCGTTCGGCGGTTCCGGCAATACGATCGTGATGTCGGTCGGCCGGCAGACCGAGATCGAGTCGCTCGGCGCCATCCCGGACAATTTTATCGTCCGTCCTTATGTTCCTCAGCTTGAAGTGCTTCAGCATGCCCGTTTGTTTATTACCCACGGGGGCATGAACAGCACGAACGAAGGCTTGTCTCACGGACTGCCGCTGGTGCTGGTCCCGCAAGGAGCCGATCAACCGAGGGTGGCCGAGCGTGTTGCCGAGCTTGGAGCGGGCGTCGCGCTTGAGAAAACGGAGTTGACGGCCGACCTGCTGCGCGATATGGTGAACCGGGTGCTGGAGACGCCTTCCTACCGCGAAGCAGCAGCCCGGGTGGGCGAATCTTTGCGTTCGGCAGGTGGGGCTCGGCAAGCCGCGGACGAAATCATGAAGTACGTCTCGCAGGTAAACGTAGGGTGAGGCGCTTGAATGTTTAGTAGAGGAACAGGGAGAACTTGTTATAATCGAAAAACCCACCGCGTAATAGGTTGACCGCCTACGGTGGGTTTCGCTGAACTAAAATTTTGTTTTAGCGCGCCGTGGTGATCCACAGCCTTTCAGGTCCTAAGAGTCTTTACCGTTCCAGCGGTGAAGGCTCTTTTTTAGTATACGGATGAACTCGATTTTCTTATGCAGTTGCTTTCTAAACAACATTGACGTTGTCTTTATTTTATTACGGCATGTTGCGTTACGCAACAAATAAACTCCAATGCTCCGCCATTAGTTTCCTCAAGTAGTTGAACGTTCGGTCAATTTTCGATAAAATGAGAACACGCGTAATTTATGGAAGAAGGACATCATAAGAGGGAAGTGTGAACAAAATTGAAAAGTAATTATATGATTTTTGCCAGTATGTATCGTTATACTAGTACGCCGTCAATACTAAAATAGTGGTCAGCCGCGGCTTCGATGTATGGAAATGCGTCGTTCACACCTCACAGATTAAGCGTTGAAGGCGTACTAGTGCACGATGGCTGAATTATCCAATGGCTATAAATCTATGATATACTGGGAAGCAAAAGATTCATAGGACAGGATGGATATACCATAAATAAACAAACAGCGATTAAAATCATACTCAGCGAACGGCAACGAAAGGAGCTGGAGAAGATGGCAGTGCAGGCGTCTCTCCTGATCGAAAATATGTAGCGCTGGCAGACGACAAAGAGATTCGTGTCCTAATCGAGCCGGATCGTAAGCTCAACGGTACTGTAGCCGCTCGTTATGAGTGGGCTGCGCTGCAGCGGCAAATAAAAGAGATTTTACCACAATACGAGTCACTCGCCGATGCTGAAATGCCTGCAAGAAGCCTTATAAAAATGGTTCCTTTCGCAAACGGACAGTCTCTCTTGCTCGTATCGAGCGGGGGAACCTTTCTTGTGGAGCAGGAGCATGTGACTCTACTCCATCCCGATCCGGCTATATACGAAGATGATGAGGATGAAGACGAGGAAGACCGCTATATCGGTGATGCCATGACGCATGGGGCAGTGTCGCCGGACAATCGCTGGATTGCCTTCGTCAGCCAGTGCAGTGATCATTTGCTGTTCAATATCAAGGAACGGGTCGTTCATGAGATCGTGCCTGTATCCAGTTACAGATCTTAGCCGAGAAAGCCCTTGCCTTTAGGCATGGGATGAATCGGCTTAGGACAAGGGCTGTCTTTAGACA
>NZ_JANAVJ010000054.1 GCF_024213375.1 Paenibacillus sp. MZ04-78.2
TTCATTGATCCATACCTTTTCGCGTGCGCGTCGTAATCAGTTACGTATATGATCTCATGAATCCCGTCGTTTTTCTACGTGTGGAGGATTTGACGCTTACTTTGGAAGAACATTTAGCGAAGTGCTGGAGGATTTAGGAAAATAGACCATGCGGAGCTCCTAAGATGCAACCAGTACGTATTGCCGCCAATTGGCGGCTTTTTTTTGCCACTACGAGTCCTGAGTCCCGGCATATGCAGAAGCGAAACCCGCACATACGTATTAGATCGGGTAGAATAGTTCGTTGTCTGTTCGTATTTTCGCAAAAAAAGGGGAACAAAAGAAAATTACATGATATAACAACCCTGTTAATACCATAATTTGCCGCACCCGGAGGGTGGCAACGTTTTGCTGACAGGAGGCGAAGGGGTGCAAATCTATTTCAGAGTCAAAGCGGCCGGCAAAAGGCGTCCGGTGCTAGAACTCATTGAGGCGTCGCTGCCTGACGATGTGCAGTGTCTGGGGGATGCGATTCGGGCGATTGTAACGGATCAAGTGCAGCGTTTTAACGAGCGCAGCACCGAGCAATCTATTTTTCCTTACTTAAGTCCCGGGCAACTGGAGGAGCAGGCCGAAACTGGCAAGGTAGGCTTCCAGGCGGCTTATGACGACCGGAAGGCAAATGCTGCGGCTGCGGTCGAGACGGCGCTTTGCAGGCATTTGAGGACGGCATTTACAAAGTGCTGATCAATGATACAGTCGTGGAGGAGCTGCAAGCGCCGCTGACGATTGCGCCCGGATCGGTTTTTACCTATTATCGCAAAGGCTATCGTTCCCGCAATCTGGCTCATTATATGGAAGCTATACGGTTGACAGTTAAATATTACTATAATGCTCTTGCTTATGAGTGCACCTTGCAGGATTATTTGACGAGGCATGACATCATTCTGTCGGAAGACTCTATTATGGGCGACCGCATCGCCCGCGAGCTTGACATGGGCAACGAGACCGTCTTTGAGGCGCTTAGAGACATCATGTTTGGCGAGAATCAGACGGCGCTGCTGACCAGGCCGATGATTCGTGGCATTGTGCAGAGCCATAACGTAGAAGCCTACGAAATGCTGGGGCGTCTCCTGCCGCTGCTGTTCATTTGAGGCAGACAAGAGCTTATCCGCCGCGCGCAGCATCTCCTCATCGGTCTGCTGCATGAGCAGCGAAATGCAGGCTTGACGCAGGGTGCCTGTCTTCAGCTTCAATAACTCAACAATTTTGTCCAGTTCGGCAGCGGCAAGCTCCAATTGTCCGGAGCGGCGCGAACAGTTCAATGCTTTATTGCAGTCGCTGAGGCAGCTCAAAGGGACGAAAACCTTTAAGGAGAGCGTATTCCCTTGGGCGGTGGCAACGCTAGATGCCGATGAGCTATTGCGGCGCATGATGACGTTGGCGGTGGCCGGGCTTGCGATTGTCGAATCTTTGCAGCAGGATAAGCAGCGGCAAGCGCTTTATCCGCAAGTGCGGGCCCATGTTCAAGCGCTGCATGAGAAGGGGCGGGCTACAGCACAGGAGCAGGTGCTGATCGATAAGCTGCTTCATGCTGCAGATGCGGAGGATGGCGCCGAGAATGGCTTCGGTTTATATGATGTGAATGAGAACGTGGCGATACCGCCCAAATTCGATCATCCGGAGCTGGTCGACGCATCGGATCGGCAGCAAGCCGAGCGGGAAGCGGAATATGTGAGGCAGTATGCGGCGTGGCGGCCGGAGGATGTTGCGGCGATATATCTGCATTTTGAAGCGCTCATGGAGGAGCATTACAATTATGAGTATGAAGGGCAGTATTACAGCAACTATTCCGAAAAGGTGCTGCTCGGCAATCAGACGTACAGGCTGTACAAGGTAAAAAAAGCCGATGGCGAAGAGACTGCCGAGGATTCGCTGGACAGCTACCCGCTGCCGGAGGTATGGCGGCAGGCTGCGCGGGATTTGCATTTGACGCCGATGCGCATGCTGGTCTTCATGTTCGGAGGGGAGGACCACACGATCAGCGATGCCGCGGAAAAGCAATGGTTCACAGAGCTCTATGCGGATGTGCAGGATAAGCAAAAAGCGCAGCAATTGGACAAGGCGCTGGAAGCGCTCAAGCATAGGGGAAAAACCGATCAGTTGATTCGCCTGCTGTTTCATGAAGCCGACTCGACGGAAAGCTTTACGGCTTGTATGTCTATCTACCGTTCATTGCGGGCACGGCTGACGGTTGAGCAGTGTGTCATGCCGCAAGCGGAGCTGGATGAAGAAGCCAACATGTATTGGCATCGGGATAGAGACCGCTTTCCGGCTCTGGGATCGGACCTGCTGGAGCAGTGGCTGACGTGCGCAGAGCCGTGTGCGCAAAGCGACGAGCAGTTTGCGGAATATTTCTTCACCGCTTATGCCAGCTACAAGCTGTTAAAGAGCGACGACGACGTTACTTTATCCGTTGATTCTTTTATGCGTGCGCATCATCTTGGCCTGATCAGCGACGGCGTCCTGCTGCGTGAAATGATGGCAGGGAACCTAGCCAAAGATTTCATCCGCACATTAACGCATCCGAATTGGAGCAAGTCGCGGCTGGAAAGCTATCCGGGCGTGAGGCCGCTATTGGAGCAGGCGGTGTGCCGTATTGTTGAAATCGAATCGCGCCGCGGCGATTTGCCGACAGAAGTATCAGGGTTGTCGTTAGCGATTCAGCGATTTGAAGGCATGCGCTTCTTTGTCGCTATTTTGACCGGACTGGGGAAGGAAACGTTCCGGCGCGGTTACGTCTACAGTAGCGACCTGACGAAGAAGGCCGTGCTCAGCTCGCTGCTGAAATGCTGTTATCCCGCCAAAGGCGAAGACGCGGCACAGCTCGCCGCATTGCTGGAAAAGACGGATCTGACCGAGCAGCGTTTGCTGGAAGCGGCCATGTATGCGCCGCAATGGGTTGATATCGTGCAGCAGCATCTGGGCTGGTTGGGACTAAAGAGTGCGGCATGGTATTTCCACGCTCATATTAACGAAACCTTCTCCGCGCAGAAGGAGACGGAAGTGGCGATCTTCTCGCCGATCAGTCCGCAAAGCTTCAATGACGGCGCCTTCGACGGAGATTGGTTCAAGAGCGCTTATGAAACGCTCGGCGCAGAGCGCTTTGACCTGCTGTATAGCTGCGCCAAATATATTACCGAAGGCGGCAATTCGCACCGTCGTGCGCAGTTGTTCGCCGATGCTACCTTAGGGAAACTGGATAAGCAGGAGCTGGTGGAGGGCATCCGCTCTGCCCGAAATAAGGACAAGCTGCTCAGCTATGCTTTGCTGCCCATTGCGTCTGGAGACAAGCGGGAAGTGCTGGAGCGGTATGAGTTGATCCAGCAGTTCCTGAAAGAAAGCAAGCAATTCGGCGTTCAGCGTCGCGAAAGCGAAGGAAAGGCCGTCGCTATAGCCCTCGAAAATTTGGCGCGCAATGCAGGCTACGGCGATGTCAATCGGATGAGCTGGGATCTTGAAGCTGAAAAAATCGGAGAAATCGCGGCTTATTTTTCCCCGCAAGATATGAATGGCACGAAGCTTTGGCTGGAAATTGATGATGAAGGCCAAGTGGAGCTGAAGGTGGAGAAGGGCGGTAAAGCCCAGAAGAGCATACCGGCTGCCTTGCGCAAGAATGAGCTGGTCTTGGTCATGAAAGGGGCCCAAAAGGAGCTCAAGGATCAGTATACCCGTGCGAAGCTCAGCTTCGAGCAGGCGATGGAAAGCGGTACGCGTTTCACCGCGCAAGAGCTCGGGGCGATCATTCGCAATCCGGTCATTGCGCCGCTCGTGCGCCATCTCGTCAGGATCGATGCGGCAGGGGTGGAGACAGGGGAAGGCGGTATCGGGTATTTGCAGGAGCCGGACCAAGGGGCGGACGCATTCATGCTGCGCCAGCCGGACGGTGGCCTGCTGACACTGCAATCGGATGCCGAGCTGCTGCTTGCCCATCCGGTTCATCTCTATGCGTCCGGGCGCTGGAGCGAGTTTCAAAAGGACTTGTTTGTGCGGGAGATCAAGCAGCCGTTCAAGCAGGTATTTCGAGAATATTACCGTCTGAATGCCGATGAGATTGCTGCGGTTACGGTATCCCGCCGTTACGCCGGCCATCAGGTACAGCCTCAGCGGACGGTAGCCTTATTGCGCGGCCGCACGTGGACCGTCGATTACGAGGAAGGGCTGCAAAAGGTATACTACAAGGAAAACCTGATTGCCCGCATGTATGCGATGGCCGACTGGTTTACGCCGGCCGATATTGAGCCGCCGACCTTGGAGACGGTGCAGTTCTTCAATCGTGAGACGATGGAACCGGTCAAGCTGGCGGAAGTGCCGCCGGTTATTTTCTCGGAAGTGATGCGCGACATCGACCTCGTCGTCAGCGTAGCTCACGCCGGCGGCGTCGATCCGGAGGCCAGCCATTCGACTCTGGAAATGCGCATCGCGATTACCCAAGAGCTGCTCATGCTGCTGAAGGTCGACAATGTGCGGCTGGAAGGCTCTCATGCGCATGTTGCAGGCAAGCTTGGCGAATACAGCGTCCATATGGGTTCAGGCATCGTGCATAAAAAAGGGACAGGAGCGCTTACCATTCTGCCTGTTCATTCGCAAAGCCGCGGCCGCCTGTTCCTGCCGTTCGCCGACAGCGATCCGCGCACAGCGGAAATTATGTCCAAGCTGCTGCTGCTGGCAGAAGACAGCAAAATTAAAGATCCAAGCATCCTGGCGATGCTATAGCATGCAGAAGAGCGCCCGACAAACATCGGGCGCTCTTGGTGCATACAAGAGCGTAGTGGTCGGAGAGCCCGCTCCGTCGTGGCGCAGAGGTTAAGGTAAGGTAGAAGGTCGGAAGTATTCTGAGGTTAAAACCCGGGGAAGCGTGGGGTTGGAAAAAAGCGGACAAAGGTTTATAATTTAACTGTGCTGTTTTGTCGTCGACCCCCAATGCTGCAAAAAAGCCGGGGGATCGACGACAAGTATAGTTAGGCGGCAAAAGGGATTACGACGTTTGTTTTGTTTGATACGTAATTTGGGGATATGTAGAAATGGCTTAGTAGCGGGAATTTTACGGGTTTTGAACGTACCTATGAGGAATTGAAACGCGCCATCAAGCTCTTGGGCCATGCGGCGCAGTTCAGTTTTGAACGTACCTATGAGGAATTGAAACTAATACCCAACAATTTGTTGGAAGTCAATAGTATAGTTTTGAACGTACCTATGAGGAATTGAAACTGGATACCCAGATATTGTTTTAGAAGAGCACTTCGAGTTTTGAACGTACCTATGAGGAATTGAAACCAAGAACAATTTCTCCATTTCGTAATACATCATCAAGTTTTGAACGTACCTATGAGGAATTGAAACGCGGTCGAACCATGGTGATAAAGTTGAGTTGGTTGGGTGTTGAACGTACCTATGAGGAATTGAAACCTGCCTCGGAGAAGCATATTAAGTTTTGGAAAAGCATGTTTTGAACGTACCTATGAGGAATTGAAACGCCGGCTTCCCTCCGGGTTTGTACATCAATGAGATGGGTTTTGAACGTACCTATGAGGAATTGAAACTAGATAATGTTGAATCGATTTTAAGCGACTATAATAGCGTTTTGAACGTACCTATGAGGAATTGAAACTCAATTTCGCTCATTGCATATCTATCCAAACGAGTTAGTTTTGAACGTACCTATGAGGAATTGAAACCTTGTCTCGGTTGCAGGCCGTACTCATCAGTGATGCGTTTTGAACGTACCTATGAGGAATTGAAACATTCTTGGTGAACGTGTGACAATTGGGGACCCTGATGGTTTTGAACGTACCTATAAGGAATTGAAACATGGACCCTATTGATTTCACTGATTTCCTGACTCCATCGTTTTGAACGTACCTATGAGGAATTGAAACGTACATTCCATTCGTGAATGACACTTGCTACCTTAGTTTCGAACGTACCTATGAGGAATTGAAACACGCAGCTTCTACTGTTGCCCCTTTCCCAATATGATCTTGGTACAATAGCCAAGGTCGCGGGATAGTGCTTGTTTCCGCCGGATTTCCGAAAATCAGTCTGGCATCGGTACGCTGACGAATGTATATGGCCGGATGACTCGCTGTCCACAGACTGGGATGGATGGATATTATGGATGATCCAAAAGAATACCGCATTAAGACTCTTCTTCCCAAAAATTGGGGTAATCTTTGCTAATGCGGGCCCCTTTTCTCGCGCCATTGTAGCACATTTACGTTTGCCCGACCACTCAACGAACGGGGCGGGGCAAACTATGCTCAATCGCCCAACACTGCCAGATCAAGCTGGCTCATACCTTCAGGATCGGAGATCAGGTCGACTTCGGCAATTTTTCCATGATTCATTGTAAATTTGAGTACATAGAGCAACCTGCCTCGTGGAGCCACGATGATTCCTACTTGTCCGTTCACGAGGGCTAGTTGCGCTGCTTTCTGCGCACGTCCCGCAACTTGTTTCGCTAGTGCGACCGCTCCTCGCGTTACTCGTGAAGATCCGGTTTGACGATCGTCGCGAAGTATAACGTCCGGATCAAGCGCAGCTACAAGACTATCGAAATCGCCGGAGTGAGCTGCTGCGAGAAAAGCTTGAACAACGTCGCATTGGCGATCAAAGTCGGCTTCCGGCATGGCTTTCGCCCCGCGAATTCGGCAGCGTGCCCGGCTCGCAAGCTGTCTTGTTGCGCTCTCCGACTTTCCTACAATAGGAGCAATCTCAGTGAAAGGCATGGAGAAGACATCGTGCAGCACGAATGTGATGCGTTCCGCAGGATTCAAATTACCGAGCACGACTAGCAGGGCAATACCAACGGAATCAGCCAATATGGCTTCTTGTTCAGGGTCGATGATATTCTCTTGGCTCGTGACAGTATGGGGCAAGTGAGTTTCTATCGATTCTTCACGCCTGGATTTTCGCGATCGTAACATATCCAGACATATACGTGACACAACGGTGGTCAACCATCCTCCCATGTTCTCGATGCTTCTTCCATCCGCGCGACTAAGACGCAACCAAGCCTCCTGTACTGCGTCCTCCGCTTCGCTCAATGATCCCAACAATCGATAAGCCACGGCTTGAAGGTGATTCCGGTGTGCTTCGAACGTATTTGCCAACTCAACTTGTTCGTTCATCATTCAACCTCCCGCACAAAATAAAAGTCCCTATAGTGTTGACGAATGAAACCGGAACAATGCGACAAGACGCCGATCGTTTTTTTTCGAAACATGTTGTCACACTTCCCGAGGGTCGATCCGTCAACATAGTAATGAGCCAGCAAACGGTTCTAATCAAAATTACGAGGAGTGCTACACATGAAATAAGCGAGAATGGAAAGTCCTGCGATGATCGTACCCGATGCGTCCCAAGCCTTACAATTACAAGCCCTGCTGCATTTTCTGCGGAAATAATGGCAACGAATCCCAAAACGAAGTGAAAGTGGGTATTTCTATTATGACAACCGTGTTATATATTACGGCAAATCCACATGACGATGAAAAATCTTACAGTATGTTAGTGGGCAAAGAGTTCGTACAGGCGTATCGATCCGCAAATCCGCATGATGAAGTGATCCATCTTGATCTGTACCAAATGGATATACCGCAGCTTGATCAAGATGTTTTTAGCGGTTGGGGAAAGCTGAAGGAAGGGATTGCATTTGAAAATTTGACCGATTCGGAGAAAATGAAAATAAGCCGTATCGGTGAGCTGGTTGACCAATTTGTTGCGGCAGACAAGTACGTATTTGTTACCCCGATTTGGAACTATTCGTATCCACCCGTTGTGAAGTCTTATATCGACTCCATTTGCATAGCAGGGAAGACCTTCAAATATTTGCCGGATATCGGCCGGGTTGGCTTGCTGAGTGATAAAAAAGCCGTGCATATTCAAGCAAGCGGAAGCTTCTTGTCGCCAGGCTCGGATGACGAAGACTTAGAAATGGCTCACCGGCACCTGAAGGCCATTATGGATTTTGTTGGAGTTCCCAGCTTTGAGGGGATATTTGTTGAAGGTATGGCTGCAAAACCCGAGCAAGAACCTGCGATAAAAGAAAAGGCCATTCAACAAGCGCGTGAGGTTGCCTCAAGATTCTAACGAAGAGGGTACGATAGCAGCGGCGCTCTATTGACCGGGATTCCTTATATACAAATACAAGGAGTCCCCGTCTTATGCTTCCTTCCGCCAACCCCAATTTGACCTCCTGGAGCTAACGCGCTAAACTAGGCATTATACCCGGAGTACCGTAAAAGTGTCCAAGCAATACGGACTCTGACTATTTTGGCATGAGGTGAGCATGGGATGAAAGAACGGATTGCCAAAGCTGCTATCGCGCTGTTTCATGGAAAAGGGATCAAGTTCACGATGAGCGACTTGGCCAGATATTTAGGCGTAAGCAAAAGCACGCTGTACGAGCATTTTACGTCCAAGGACGAGCTTGTAGGCTATCTGGTCCAGCAGGCAAACGAAGAAACCGAAAGACGTTTTCAGGAAATTATCCAACATTCCAGTTTGACCATACCCGAGAAGCTGAAAGCCATTCTCTTGATTGTCCCCTTGGATTTTCAACACAGCTATGTACGCTTGCTGGCGGAGGTGGAGCGATACCATCCCGAACAGTGGAGCAAGCTGGATCATGCCATCGATGAAGAGTGGGAGATCGTCACCAAGCTGGTGGAAGACGGCATCAACAGCGGAATCTTTCGTCCGATGCACATTCCCACGCTAATCCAAATTCTCAATGCGTCGTTCCAATCGATTTTCGAGCAACCGTATTTGGCTTCCAACCAGGTGACCGTGCAGGAATCTCTTTCGACGATGGTGGATATTATCTTGCACGGCATTTCGAAAGAAAACTAAGGCAAAACTATAACGTTTTCATTCGTGAAAGCTGAGCAGCAGAACGACAACCTCGCGGGTTGGGCGATGCGGTTCGGCTTTTTTAGATTTCCGCGCACGTCTCGCCGACAGGAATTCGGAGCTTTACAGGATGGAAAATGGCGGTATAATAAAACTATGAGTACCAAATAAAATATTTTGGTACCCATAGTACAGAGAAGGGGAGCGAGCGTGACACTTATGAGATTCATCAAGAAATCTTTTCGGCCCATCAATCAGGGCAATACCTTATCCAAAAAGCTGGGCGTCGTCTTCCTGATCGTTACCGTGATGCTTGCCGGTTGCTCACAAAGCTCCTCGCCTTCGGAGGCAGTGGTACAAGCGGCTGAACCGGCATCGAAAACCGTCAAAACCATGAAAGTGGCCAAACAACGCTGGGAAGGAGCCAAGGAAATGGTGGCAGAGGTCATTCCTTCGCAGCAGTTGGATGTCGTGCTGAAGACGGACGGCGACGTTGTGAATGTCGTGAAGAAGCGGGGAGCGCAGGTCCATAAGGACGATGTGATTGTGGAGCTGGACAAGAAAGATATTTTAAGGCAAAAGCAAAAATTGCTTTATGAACAAAGCAGCTTGCAGGAGCAGCTGGCCAAGTCAAAAAAAGATTTCGAAGACGGCAGGACGGAGCTTGTCTACAATATCAATACGGCCAAACAAGAATTGGCCGACACCGAGAAAGACTATAACCTGATTCGCAACAATTACGATCGCGGACTCGCCGACAAGAAGCAAATGGAGCAGATGGAGACCGTGGTGAACAAATTCCGGCGAGGCTTGGAGATCATGCAGAAAAAACTCGAAACGTTGGAAAACACGAACTCCTTCGCTGCGCTTCAATTGCAGATTCACAACAACGAAATTAACTTGCAAGATATGGAGCGCAGCATTGCCTATTACGACGTGAAGGCCCCGGCCAAAGGCGTCCTTGTCGAAATGCCCATTCTGGAAGGCATGGTCTTGGCTCGCGGAACGAAAATCGGCGTGGTACAGCAGCAGAGTCCGATCAAGATTCGCGCCGAATTGACCGATACGAGCTTAAGTTACGTGCAGGGAAAAACAGAGCTGCCCTTCTACATCCCGGATACGCTGGATAAATTTATCGGTAAAATCAGCTACTTGGCCAATGTGGCCAACACGCAAACAAAGACTTACACGCTGGAGCTGGAGGTCCCGAATGAGGACGGACGCTTGAAATCCGGCATGCGCGTGCAACTGGTACTCGCCGAAGACGGGCAGCAGGAAACGATTGCCGTCCCAGTCAGCAGTATCGTTCGTGAAGAAGGAGAAACGTATGTTTTTGTCGTTAACGGAGATCAGGCGGAGAAGCGTAAAGTAAAAGCGGGCCGAACCAAAAAGGATCAGCAGGAAATTTTGAACGGACTACAAGTGGACGAGGCGCTGGTGATTACCGGACAGCATCAGTTAAAGCATAACGATAAAGTCAAAGTCGTCGAGTAATCCATACGTTCCATAGCTGGGCTGTTGAAGGGGGATGACATGGCTTGATTGCCAAAGCGCTGAAATACAAAAAAATAACGCTGCTGTTTTTCATCATGCTTGTGTTCGTAGGCTTCTTTAGCCTTGCAACCTTGAAAAAGCGGGAAAATCCCGAAATCACGAGCTCCGTCGCGCTGGTCAAAACGATCTATCCCGGGGCATCCCCGGAAAAAGTGGAGCAGCTTGTGACGAAGCCGCTGGAAGAAGCGATCAAAGAAATGCAGCATATCCAAAAGATCGAATCGACCTCCGAGGTCAATGTCTCGCTGATTACCGTAGAGCTGATCCCTGACGTTGATTACAAGAAAGCGTGGGACACCTTACGGCAAAAGGTGCAAGCCGCAAGAAGCAAACTGCCGGCGGAAACCAATCCATCGGAAGTGGATGACGATCTGGCGAAGACGGCTGCTCAAATCGTACATCTGGTCATCGATCGTCCGGAAGACATGGAGAAGCTGCGGCCGGTTGCGGACAATTGGAAAGAACGGCTTCGCACGATCTCCGGCGTTAGCGACGTGCAGATTGTCGGTTTGCCCGAGAAGGAAATGAAAGTGATCCTCGATAAGAAGAAGCTTGAAGGCTTTGGGCTTCCTTGGGGTGTTGTGTTGCAGTCATTGACCAATACGCACGACCGGATTCCTATCGGAGATGTCAAAAAGGACAATCAGCGCATTTATGTTCAATTGACGGGAGAGTGGAAATCGGCAAGCGATCTTGCGGATACGGTCATCTTCCGGTCGCCCGAGCAAGGACCTTCGGTGAAGCTTAAAGATGTGGCCGAAGTGAAAATGGGTACGAAGAAGGTCAAGGAGCAGGTATTCTATAACGGCAAGCCTTCGGCGGATATCGTCATCAATGCCGAGAAGGGCGTCGACGTTCCGTCTCTGCAGCAGAAGATCGATCAGGAAACGGCCCGCCTCAAAGCGCAGCTTCCGTCCGACGTCGCCATGGTATCCTTGTTCACGCAAAAGGAAAGCGTCGATAAGCTGTTTTCGCAATTGAGCAAAGAACTGATCATCGGGATGATTGTCGTCATTCTGGTTTGTTCCCTCGGGCTAAGATTGAACACGGCCGTCGTTGTCTCTTTGGCGATTCCCATTTCCATTGCCATCGGGTTTCTGCCTGTCATGATGACCTCGATTGACTTGAATCAAATCACCGTCGCAGCGCTTGTGATCGTGCTCGGGATTCTGGTTGACGACGCCATCGTGGTCAATGATAACATCGAGCGCAGGCTTCAGTTAGGCGACCGGCCCTACGAAGCGGCGCTGAAGGGCAGCCGGGAAGTGGGGATTTCCATTCTCACGGCTACCTTGGCCACGGCGGCGGCATTTTTTCCGCTGTTTTTCCTTGAAGGTAACATCGGTGATTTCATACGGCCGATTCCGGTGGTGATTAGCCTTACTCTGGCGGCGTCCATGATCATGTCTCTGACGATTGTCCCAATTTACCGCCAGTGGTCTACCGAGCGCCAGCTGCGCCGGAACAAATCTACGGATTACGGGAAGCTGCCCGGGCTTTTGGGAGGAACTCTTGAGCGCTTAAGCGTTTTTTATGAAAAGCAAATTCGCCGCTTGTTGAAGAGACCGGTGCTTACGGGGATGACGGCCTTGATCATCGGCACATCCAGCTACGGGCTGCTGCCGTTTCTTGGGGTAGAATACTTTCCGAGCGCCGAGCGGGCGGAGTTTTTGGTCGATGTGGAGATGCCGGTCGACAGCTATTATGAGCACACAGTCGATACGATGAACAACTTGTCGGTCTGGGCCGAGCAGCAGGAAGGGGTTCGCGCCGTCACTGCTTATACGGGACGTACGGCACCCCGGTTCTATTATTCGGAGAACGTATCGTACGGCACAAGACTCGGACAATTGTTTGTCAGTCTGGACGAATCCAAAACGCATACGAAAGAGCTTGTTCCCACGTGGCGCAAACAGCTCAGCCAGATGTTTCCGAATGCCAGGATCTTGGTTAGAGAATTGGAGCAAGGGGTTCCGGTGGGAGCTCCCATCGCCGTCCGGATCAGCGGATCGGATTTGCTGGAGTTGACTTCCCTATCCCAACAAATTCAGGATAAGCTGAGAAGTATTCCGGGCGCTGTCAATGTGAAGGACGATGTAGGCGCGCCGATGCCAACGGCCGACCTGCAGTTGGATAAAGACAAGGCGCAGTTTTACGGCGTGACCGAAAAAGATTTGTCCGCCTCGATGCGTCTCGCTACCGAAGGCGTGAAAGCGACAGATATCCAGATCGGCAATAAGCTGATCGATGTCACCTTGTACAGCGAAGACGAGAACGTATCCCGTTATGAAGCGCTTGAGAATGTTTTTGTGCCTTCGCAAACCGGGAGGCTGTACCCTGTGAAGGAGTTCGTCAACTTTGAACGCAACCAGATGGTCAATGCGATTCAGCACCGCAATTTAACCAAAACGATTACGGTCAAATCCTACGCGGACGGGCGTCTGGCCTCGGATATTCAGAACGATCTGATCAAGGCGATCAAGGATATTCAACTACCGGACGGGTATAAGATCGAGTACGGGGGCGAAGATCAAGAGCGCAATGCGGCTTTTATCTCGCTTGGCAAACTTTCTATTATCGTCATGCTGCTGATCTATACCGTCATTGCCATGCAGTTCTATTCGCTGTCCACGCCGATTTTGATTTTGTCAACGGTCTATTTGGCTCTGGGCGGCGCCTTGATCGGTTTGTTCGTAACCGGCGCTCCGATCGGATTCATGGCGCTGATGGGGCTGATCAGCTTATCCGGCATCGTCGTTCGCAACGGCATCGTGCTGATCGAATTTATCGAAGACGCCCGTAAGGAAGGGGTAGCCCTGTACGATGCCATCGCGGAGTCAGGCCGGGCAAGGCTGCGGCCGATTCTGCTTACATCCGCTGCGGCGATCGGGGGAATGCTGCCTATGGCCCTTATGGGAGGCAGCATGTGGCGGTCGATGGCCGTATGTATCATATCCGGCCTTATCTTCTCCACGCTGCTGACGTTAATCGTTGTTCCGACGATGTACTTAAAGCTTGCCGAGTGGCGGGATCGTCGTCAGAAGCGGCGCGCCGAACTCGAATTGACCTAGAAAATATACGAGGTTATCGAGACCGCTTCGGGCGAGGTGAAACGGTTGGTTGCGGCTTCTTCGGCTTTTGCAGCGACGGTCGGTTCGCCTCTCACGAAACCCGATGAGGGATGGCAGCGATTTGACGATACGGCTCCGCACATGGCAAGAAGATAGGCAATGGATTGTATGTGAAAACGAGACAAGGGAATTGGATTGATCTTATTTTGTTAATCGAGGAGCGCTTATAAGGTGCTTCTTTTTTTTGTGTGGAAAGCGCTGAATGCCGCCCGTTTTGGGTGTGTAATGTTGGCTAAGCGGCGGGCTGTTACGGGCCCAACGCTTGGTAGGGAGAAGCTATAAAATGCGTTCGGAGCTTGCGGATAGTGAACCTCAAGCATTTCACTGCGGGAACCGCAGGAATCGCTTGCTCAAGAAGAGAAGGATGCTTCTCTGTTCGCAAGAATCCCCCACCTCAGCGCCATTAGCGCAGGTGGTGGGAGTGTTCAATCCTTTCACAACTGACACAAATTAGACAGCAAACATTATAACGTTATACTTTAAAACATCGATATCTTTTGCTAATATAACATTATAACGTTATAATGAATTAAAGTATCGATACAACCCTAGTGTAAGCGCTTAAAATTGAGATACGAGGTGAACTGTATGAAAGAACGGGCTGTAATCAAAAATGTACAACGTGTCGGCGGTGACAAGGTTGATATCATCATCGAGAATGGCGTGATTGCCCAGATCGAGGCTGCCGGCAGAGGGCGAGGTGATCGTCTTATCGAGTATCCGGGAGCCTATGTATCGAGCGGATGGATTGATATGCACGTTCACGCGTTTCCAGAATTCGACCCTTATGGCGATGAAATCGACGAGATCGGCGTCAAGCAGGGCGTGACGACGATAGTTGATGCCGGAAGCTGCGGGGCCGATCGGATAGCGGATTTGGCAGCAAGCCGTGAGCGGGCGCAGACGAATTTGTTCGCATTTTTGAACATATCCCGGATCGGTTTGCTACGAATAGATGAGTTGTCTAATTTGGCGTGGATCGATCGCGAACAAGCCGTGCAGGCGGTGGGCGCGCACAAAGATCTAATCGTCGGATTGAAGGCGAGAATCAGTAACAGCGTCGTGGGGGAGAGCGGTATAGAACCGTTACTCATCGCTCGTGGCCTGTCTCGCGAAACTTCTTTACCAATCATGGTCCATATCGGGTCCGGCCCGCCGGATATTGAGGAGATCGTTCCACTGCTCGAACGGGGCGACGTCATCACGCATTATTTGAATGGAAAGGCCAATAATCTTTTCGATGGCGAAGGGAAGCCGCTTCGGGTACTCAAAGACGCCGTCGCCAGGGGCGTGCATCTGGATGTTGGCCACGGTACGAGAAGCTTCTCTTTTAAAGTGGCGGAAGCTGCCAAAAGGCACGGTATCGAGCTTCAAACGATCAGCACGGACATTTATCGCGGTAACAGGCTTAATGGACCGGTCTACAGCATGGCCCACGTCCTTTCTAAATTCCTTTATCTAGGCTATTCGCTGGAAGAAGTCATCGCTGCGGTCACCACGCATGCAGCAGATTGGTTGAAAAGGCCTGAACTCGGCCGCATTCAGGTCGGAGATAAGGCCAACCTGACCATGTTCACGATAGAAGAAGAACCGACGGCTCTCATGGATTCCGAAGGTGATATGCGCATGGGCGAACGAAGAATAGAAACCAAGGGAGTGTTTGTAAATGGCAGCTTCATTGAATGCTAAATACGGACTTAAACGCGTTATTAATGCCAGCGGCCGAATGAGTATTCTAGGCGTATCGGCTCCGTCAGATACCGTGATGGAAGCCATGAAGCACGGCGGCCAAAGCTATGTGGAAATTGCCGATCTGGTCGACAAAGCAGGTGACTATGTGGCGCGAATTCTAGGATCCGAAGCAGCGGTGATCGTCAATTCGGCATCGAGCGGCATCGCATTGTCCGTCGCGGGTATTGTCACGCAAGGCAATCGCCGCAAAAGCGAACGGCTTCATCAGGAGCCCATTGCCAAAAATGAAATCATCATCCTTAAAGGTCACAACGTCCAATACGGCGCTCCGGTTGAAACGATGGTTTATTTAGGCGGAGGTAAGCTCGTTGAGGTCGGATACGCCAACGAAGGCAAAGCCGAGCATATCGAAGATGCGATTTCGGAAAACACGGCGGCTATTTTGTACGTGAAATCTCATCACGCCGTTCAAAAAAACATGATCTCCGTTGAAGAAGCATGGGAGATTGCGCAGCGAAACCGAGTGCCGCTTATCGTTGATGCTGCAGCTGAAGAAGATATTCGGAAATACGTAAAATACTCCGACCTTGCCATCTACAGTGGATCGAAAGCGATCGAAGGTCCAACTTCAGGGATTGTCGGCGGCAAGCGCCAATATATCGAATGGGTCAAAGTGCAGTTGCATGGCATCGGACGTAGCATGAAAGTCGGTAAAGAAACGTCTTTCGGCTTGCTTCAAGCGCTCGACGAGTACGGCGTCAAACATGATAAGAGCGAGCAGGAAAAAGAGGCCTTGCAAACTTTAATGCCGCTAAACGAAATGGCAGGCATCAAAGTAACGATCGTTCAAGACGAAGCAGGACGCGCCATTTTTCGAGCACGTGTTCAAATCGATCCGGCACATTCCGGTACAACGGCCAAGGATGTCGTCGCTGGACTTAAAAACGGTGAGATTGCGATCTATACCCGGGATTATGGCGTCAGACAAGGGTACTTTGACATCGATCCGCGTCCGCTTCAAGGCGATGACATTGAGGTTATCGCGGCACAAATACGGAAACTAGCAGGAGGTAACTAATATGTCCAACATTGCAAAACGTTTGTACAAAGGCCGTGCAGCACTAAACGTTCTAGCTAACAGTGTTGAAAACGCCAAGGAAGTGTTCGAAGCAGCGGAAGGTTTTGTTCTAGTCGGCGTTCTGTCTAAAGACTACCCGACCGTTGAAACGGCTGTAGCCGCAATGAAACAATACGGCCAGGCGATTGACGAAGCTGTGTCCATCGGCTTAGGCGCCGGTGATAATCGTCAGGCAGCCGTTGTTGCCGAGATTGCCAAGCATTACCCTGGCAGCCACATCAACCAGGTGTTCCCTGCGGTTGGAGCCACGCGCGCGAATTTGGGCGGACAAGACAGCTGGATCAACAGCTTGGTATCGCCAACCGGCCGAGTCGGCTATGTGAATATTTCAACGGGACCGGTAAGCGCGGCACAGGCTGAGCATGCGATCGTACCTGTTAAATCGGCAATCGCACTTATAAGCGACATGGGCGGCAACGCTTTGAAATATTTTCCGATGAACGGCTTGCAATGCGAAGATGAGCTTCGTGCCGTCGCCGAAGCATGTGGAAAAGAAGGATTTGCCCTGGAACCGACCGGCGGTATCGATAAGGAGAACTTCGAAGCCATTTTGCGTATTGCGCTCGAAGCCAAAGTACCGCAAGTCATTCCTCACGTGTACTCATCGATTATCGACAAAACGACGGGCAAAACTAAAGTTCAAGATGTAAGGGAATTACTTAAGGTCATGAAAAGATTGGTTGATCGACATGGCTAAGCGTATAGCGGCTTTTGGAGAAGTGATGATGCGCTTGCAGGTACCTGGGTATGAACTTTTGTCCCAAGCCGACAGTTTGAAATACTCGTTCTCCGGAACAGGCGTTAACGTCAGCTCAGCGTTGTCGCGCTTTGGACATGAGGGATACCTGATCTCCAGACTGCCTTCGAATCCGCTGGGGGATGCGGCGGAAAGCTATTTGCGAAAGTTAGGTATTTCCCAGTCCCTTCTTAGCCGCGGAGGCGAGTACTTGGGTATGTATTTCCTTGAAAACGGTTTTGGAGCGCGGCCCAGCCGTGTTACTTACACCAATCGGCAGGCGAGCAGTTTCAATACGGCGCCAGAAGGCACTTATGATTTTGACCAAATTGCAAAAAGCATCGATATGATTCATTTCTGCGGCATCACATTGGCGATGAACGATAACGTTCGGCAGCATATGAAATCTTTGGCCAGGGCGGTCAAAGCGAACGGTGGCACCGTCGTTTTCGATTGTAACTATCGTCCGGCCCACTGGCGGGATGGTGGTTACGCTAAAGCGAAGCCGCATTACGAGGAAATGCTGGAGCTCGCGGATATTGTGATGATGAATGAAAAAGACGCGATACTGACCCTGGGCATGCCTTCGGATAAATGTGAACGTGAAGAGCAGCTCATGGACCTAATCCCGGACGTGGCAAGGAAGCATCGAATTTCGGTTATCGCAGGCACGCATCGTTTTATAAACGGGGACAATACGCATTCCCTGAGAGGTTTTATTTACAAGGACCAAGTCTTCACCTTTTCTAACCTACTCACTTTTTCTGTTTATGACAGAATAGGTGCAGGCGATGCCTATACGAGCAGTATCATACATGGGGAAATCGAGCAGTTTTCACCTCAACAAACGGTCGACTTTGCTGCTGCAGCAAGCATACTGGCGCATACGATCGTAGGTGACACGCCAATGTCGTCAGTGGGTGAGATTTTTCGCGCGATGACGGAAAGAGTAAGTGATGTAGAAAGGTAGTGGCGTACGCATGAGCTTGTCTCACAAGCAGAGACCGTTATATTTGCAAATTATGAACATTGTGAAGGACCGCATTTTACACGGCATATATCCGATGGGGACGAATATCCCCTCGGAGCCGCAGCTCGAACAGGAGTTTAACGTCAGCAAAATTACGGTTCGTAACGCGATCAATGAGCTGGTGCAGGAAGGATATCTAGAAAAAGCTAGCGGTAAAGGGACGAAGGTCATCCGGAATACCTCCGCTTCTAAGCTTTCCAGGTGGAAACGATTCACGGAAGTTCTGGTCGAAGAGGGGCATGGAATCCGCAAGCAACTGCTCCTTGCGGAGGTCATCAGCAATGAAGAAGGGTCGGAGCCTTACCAGTTGTTTGGGGAGAACTGCCTCCGGATCGAAAGACTCTATCACCTGAATGACGTGCCATATATCCATTACACACATTATTTTACGATGCGGGTGGCAACGATCGAGCTGTCGGATCTGAATGCACAATCGTTATACGACTTACTTGAAGAGCAGGAAGTCAACCTGGAGAAGTACCGCGACGAGTTTGCTGTAGGGCCAGCGCCTTCCCATGTAGAGAAGGCTTTGCAAGTCAAGAAAGGAACGCCTCTGTTGAATAGATTACGCTTTTCGTACGATGAGAAAGGCGAACTAATTGAGTACAGCCATGGGTATTACAATACGGACATGCATCGGTATGTCGTAAATTACGACGTCTAGGAAGCACGGAACCCGTATTTCCTTGACTTACATGAAATCGCTTACTTCACATAAAGAAAAGAGGAATAACCATGACAATGTATCTCCTACTGATCACTGTGCTGGCGATTGTAATTGTGATTCTGGGCGTAGCCTGGTGGAAGTGGCATGCATTTATTAGCTTGACGGTGGCGAGCTTGTTTCTGGCGATTATGTCCGGATTATCGATGGACAAGATCGTCACAGCTTATGAGACCGGTGTCGGCGCCGTATTGGGACATTTGGTCGGCATCTTGGCTTTAGGTACGATTCTCGGTAAAATGATGTCGGAATCCGGCGCAGGCAACCAGGTAGCCAATTTCTTCATCCGCGTGTTCGGTGAGAAGAGATTACCTTGGGCTATGCTGCTATCAGGTTTTATTATCGGGATCCCGGTTTTTTTCGATGTGGGGATCGTCATGCTACTGCCTTTAGTCATTACGATCTATAAATCGACCAAAAAAAGTATTTTGTTGATCGGACTTCCGGTGATCGCTGGCTTATCGATCGTACATGGTCTTGTCCCGCCGCATCCGGGTGCGATGACAGCGATTGGCATCTATAATGCCGATATCGGAAAAGTATTGATCTACTCTTTGATCATTGGTTTGCCGGCAGCAATTATCGCAGGGCCGTTGTTCGCCAAGTGGGTAAGCAAGCGCGTTGTACCCGAAGGGGAGCCGGAACTGCTTAGTGAAAATGTTGCGCCGGATAAATTGCCAAGCACGGGTATTTCCTTCTTCGTCATTTTGCTGCCGGTCGTGCTGATGGTCATGGGGGTTATTGCACCGTTCCTACCGATTCCAGCCGGCTTGATGAAGTTTCTAACATTTATTGGCAACTCAGTTATCGCACTGCTCATCTCGTGTTTTGCGGCATTTTTCTTCCTTGGTTATCGCCAAGGAATGAACAAAAAGGTTATCAACAAGTTAGCGCACGAATGCTTGCTGCCAGTAGCTTCAATCATTCTGATCATCGGCGCGGGCGGCGGCTTCAAACAAATTTTGATTGAAAGCGGTGTCGGTACGTCGATCGCCGAAATGGCGCAACATTTGTCGCTATCTCCTTTGGTTCTCGCCTTCCTCGTTGCTGGTTTGATCCGGATTGCGACAGGCTCGGCAACGGTTGCTTTGACGACCGCGGCAGGTATCGTATCCCCGATTATCGAGCATATGTCCGGCGTCAATCTGGAACTGTTAGTTATCGCCACCGGCGCGGGCTCTCTTATGTTCTCCCATGTCAACGACGCTGGCTTCTGGATGGTAAAAGAATATCTTGGACTTTCAGTTAAAGAAACTTTTAAAACATGGACGGTACTTGAAACGATGCTTTCCTTCATTGCTTTCGGAACTGTACTACTTGTTGACATATTCTTTTAAACAAGAGACGACTTATACCCAAACTGTTCATTAAGAGGCGTTCAACAAAGGCGTTTAAAGCGTAAATTTGTTATTATTTTTCATATCAAATCTGATAGCATCGGTGAAAAAAGAGTTTAGGTGATTAACCTAATAGAGCCTGTTCAAAAAGCTCATAATATCGGATAAAAAACAAAAATGCACCTATGCGAAAATGGTAAAATGGAAGTACCACACTACCATTAAACCAACAACGCGATCAAATTCAGAGGCTGTCCGTTCTTCCATCGTTTTGTGACTTGGCTGTGCGTCATTGTCAGGGGGCGTTCGTCAGATTGCCCAGACGTTCTGCTACAGCTTTTGTCGTCAGTCCTTGTTCAAGCAGAAGCGTTGCCGAAGTATGGCGAAGGCCGCGGAGATTCACATGTTGAAACCCATTTGCTGTCAGGAATTTCCGTCACCAATTTGTCGGAGTGTTTGGGTGATGCGGGATACCGTCAGCACTTTGAAACAAGAATTACTTCCGATGCCTTCCTTTTCGTTCCCCATCCCACGTTTGCTTTTTCCATGTCTATGTCGCGTATCTCTCCAGCTCTTTTATGTACCAAGCAGGCATTTTGACCTTCCGTCTTGAAGTCTGATTGAAAAAGGGGAAATAATGGTTTAAAATACCATATAATGTATCTTGAAGGGGGACGCCGCTTAATGAGGTGCAATCCCGTGTAGAAGGAGGTGCGTTATGTCAAGAAGGGGAGTAGGGGTAGCTTTTTGTTTTCTAGCTACGTTTCTTTATATATTGCCAAATCTTTTAGCAGCCATCATTACTTCAGGTTCAGCTCAATTCGAAACGTACATTTTTCTTTTGAAAAAAAATATTGTTCAGCAATTTAACGAAATTACTGTCCTCACGCTTGTTGTTGGGTTAATTTATTTACTGTGGGCCGAAATCAGTGAATTTAGAAAGAAAAAATAAGTATTTTTGAAAGTTATCTATGAGGAATTGAAACAATATCAGGGTCAATCAGGGAAAACATACGTCTCGTTTTCGTTTTGGGGCTAAGTGGGGGCGGGCTCTATATAAAAAAAGGATACGCAGGGCAATGATGCATGTACAGCGCATCAAAAACAGGATGAATATATCCACTGGCTGGCGAACGAAGGCGTCAGGCCAACCGACAACATAATCTAAAGGACAAGGGTCACATCACGCAATATGCGCGATAGTGACCCTTGTTTCTAGCGCCTTCTCTTAAAATCAATCACTAAAGCCAAGGTAGCAAGAGGTCCTAGAAAAAGAGAAATTAAAAACCAGTTCAACCCGCTAAGGTTTTTACTTTGAGCTAGACCCGTATTTACAAGCGCAAGCGAAATCCAGTAAAGATGATAATATTCTATTTAAGTGCACCTCCCAATTATTGTAAGGCGGGGATGCTTTCATTATACCAAATCTGTTGCCAAAAGTTTCCTTGGATGTTGCCCACTCTAGCTGATTATTTCCTCGGGGTTGTAATTTCTGTGTGCTCCATTGGCATCAACAACTTTTGTGACACTAAATCTTGTTGACGGTATCCCGTATCACCCAAACATTCCGACAAATTGGCGGTGGAAACCTTCCATCTTGAAGTCTCATTGAAAAAGGGGAAATAATGGTTTATTATACCATATAATGTATCGTGAAGGGCGACGCCGCTTAATCGAGGTGCAATTACGTGTAGAAGGAGGTGCGTTATGTCAAGAAGGGGAGTAGGGGCAGCTTTTTGTTTTCTAGCTACGTTTCTTTATATATTGCCAAATCTTTTAGCAGCCATCATTACCTCAGGTTCAGCTCATTTTGAAACGTATACTTTTCTTTTGAACAAAAATATTGTTCAGCAATTTAACGAAATTACCGTCCTCACGCTTGTTGTTGGGTTATTTTATTTATTGTGGGCCGAAATCAGTGAATTTAGAAAGAAAAAATAAGTTTTTAAAAAAACAACAATCAGGCGATACGTCACCTGATTGTTGTTTGAATTAATTGGAAGGAGGGGAGTCCGAAACTATGTGTTCGAGAACACCGTCTTGAAATCCTCCGACATCATGGTTAACCATAAATCAACAAAATCCGTTCCTCTCAGTTTATCTTTCCAGTTAGTGTAGTAACTATTTTCCCAATGCTCCATAACCCCATAGGAGTTCCTCATCATTGGTGTAAATTCAAACCATGCGTATTTGCCTTCAGGTGCCTTCACAACCAGGACACGCTGGTAAGATGTTGCTTTTGACCAAGATCCATCAAATGCGATGTCAAGTGCATCTTTGATCTTACCGGTTAAAGTAAGATTAAGACTATACTGATACTGTTCTTGCACCTGAAACTGCGCTTCACCACCATTTTGAACCACTGGAGTGACTCTCTTCTTAAGTTGACTACGAAGTGCTAAGTATCCACCAGATTGTTTATAAACGTCCCATTCGCAAGTTTTCCCCCAGCAAGCTTGAAGCCCTTGGAAGTTCTCGGAGGGACTGTAATTGTACTTGTTTGCAATGAAGCTGCGCTTAGCACTTTCGCGCTTTTGCTCATTCAAAGATGCTTCATCACGAAGTTTTTGCACTTCGGCTTCTTGAATTTCCACTAACCCGTTTTCAGTAACCCGCCATGACTTTGCAACTTTCTTCTCCTCTTTTGCCAATTCGGGCTTTTCGGCGGCGTTACCAACTGCGACGGCGCTAAAAGTTAAGACTGCCACCAGCGCAAATTGAAGCAATACTTTTGCTGATCTTTTGATCAAAAGGATCTCCTCCCAATCTTTAATAAATTTGAACAACGGTCGGCCGACTGGATTGTCCTCCTACAAATTACCATCGATTCCAATATATTTTATATAGGACAAAACTACCTTTTTATGAGTAATTAGGAGTACTAGATATAGTAGATCAAGAAAAAATTCATGTAAAATCGTGTCGATAACTGTAAGTTATTATCTAAATATGTTGTTTTTCTCTGATTTTCATCTATTTTTTGATGATAGTCGCTTAATATCCTTCAAATTCTCTATGTTGCTATCTGAAACTCCAAGATGTAATATTATGGTATCTAAAGAAGGGAGTGTTTGGGGATTATGACAAATGTAGGCGGACTTGAGACGGAAATGAAAGACCATTTTTTTTATGCAGCGGAACATCTTTTCAAGGAGGAGAAAAAAGCAGAAGCAGCGCCCTTGTACCGTTATATCATTGATCGGGAAACAGATCATGGCGATCAGTCCTACCTCCTGTGTCAATTTCGGTTATTTCAATGTCTTGTCGGAGTGAGTTCGGAAGGAAACAAGGAAGCACTGGGACGGTTTGAGCCGTTTTACAGCCGCTTGCCAGAAGACGTATGCCTAGAGGCTATATTTTGGATGGCGAATGTTTGTTATTCGTTAGGTGATTGGAAAAAGGTAGAGCGCTTTGGAAATGAACTCTATGCTTTGGCCCAAAATGTGTACGAAAAATTAAGAAAAGAAAAATTTGTTAAAAATCTACATACTGAGCGGCATTTAGTGGTATATTATGGTCATGGGCTACGTATCAAGGGGTTCATCCTAACTATGCAAGGGCGATACGAAGAAGCGAAAGAATGCGTGGCAGCGTATTCAGACCTTGGATGGTTTGAGTTCCTTGACGAAACGGGGAAAAAGGAGGTCGAAAGGTTTCGTACTTGGAGTAAGGGAAACATGTATGCGCTTGAGTTGAAAACTGGAAACGAAAAAGCAGTCCATGAGTATCTCGATTTTTTGCAAAAGCATCCTGCTGAATTTCTTGGTGGTGCAAAAACCATCATCGAATCAGCTAATCGATTTAGCTTTAATGTTGATGATGTTATGGAGACACTTGTAAAAAACCTCCCACCTGTAGATTCTGATGTAAGCTTTGTGGACGGCATCCAGTTATTTCATTTTTGGTATGAGAAAGCATTCTACAGCTTCAAAAAAAATCAGCTAGTCGTGGGGATCGATGAATTGTTATATGCCCTTTATATGGCACAAGTCATGAAATATTATACGGGTTTCGAGAAATGTACAACTTTATTCTGGGAACATAGTGATTATGCAACTGAGCAGCAGAAATTGGGATACAAAAATATCGTAGAGGGAGTGTTAGATTTATGAAAAAAGCATTTCTATCCTTAATGATGGGGTTGATTTTATTAAGTGGCAATATTCCTGCTCAAATAACACAACCAACACAATCAACACATGTGTCAACTCTTGATGATCATGGTTGGGGGGTTTAATATAAACAAAAGAGTCCCGGCCAGTCGATTTGGACTGGTCAGGGACTCTTTTTTTAACTCGGCTCCGGCAAATATCGCCAAATATTTGACTTTGCATGGAATTGAACATGAGTGATCGTAATATTCTTATGAGACAAAATTCATTCTCCTTTATAGAATTGGTCTAAATTTCATATTTTACTTGTTATGTCCGTATAGCTGACCGCATGCTGCATCAATGTCCGTTCCGAATTGAGTTCGCACAGTGACTTTGATGCCCTTTGACTTTAAGATACTGACAAACTTTTGAACCCGATCTTTATCTGATTGATGAAAGCTTTCAGGTGTCACGTCGGTTGAATTGTAGGGGATCAAATTGACGTGATATAAATGTTCCCAGGGACCTCTGTGCTTTAACAAAGCAGCAATGGCTTCCGCATGCTCATTTGAATCGTTTTCTCCTCGAAGTAATATATACGCAATATAGACTTTTCTACCTGTATCACGAATATGCTGATCCAACTTGTTCAACACATCATTAAGCGGAAACCGATTGTTAATGGGCATTAGCTCGCTCCGCTGTTCGTCGAACGGAGAGTGCAGTGAAAAGGTCAGGTTAACCTGTGGAAATTCCTTTGTCAGACGATCGATACCCGGCAAAATTCCGATGGTGGAAACTGTAATTCTTCGATGCCCCAAGCCAAAGGTTCGTGGATCTGTTAGAATCATAAGCGCGTCGAAGAGATTAGGATTGGCTAACGCCTCTCCCATACCCATAAACGAAACACTATCCAAGGCTTGACCATTTAAATGAAAGTATAACAGTTGATCGGTAATTTCATCAGCGGTCAGATTTCGTTTCAGTCCGATTGTACCTGTAGCACAGAAGCGACAACCATATCCGCATCCGCACTGGCTGGAAATGCAGTATGATTTCCATCCGCGCTCATAGCTTAGTTGAACTGCTTCTATACGTTCACCGCCCTCAACGGAAAAAAGCACTTTATTCACCTGTCTGGATGTCTTTTGCATAACAGGGGTTAAGTTCAAAACGTGTTCGCCAAGGTTCTTAATTAATTCGTTTCTTATACCCTTGGGTAGTATGGTCATTCTGTCATATTCACCAATTCTTTGCTTGAAGATCGCATCCGCAATTTGTTGAAACCGATATGCGGGTTGTTTCAATGCTGTCAATATATGTTGAATCATTTCGTATTTCGAAGTTGATTTCATGTTTTTTCTCCTCTTGAGCCGGAGAAAATGTCTTAAGCACCAATAAAGGGTGCTGGACATCTACATTAACCAATTAAAACCCACGATGCTTGCGGCTCCAGTCGCTACGTGCATCTATCTATAGATGGATAATGCTCCGGCATCCGTTTAGTTTGATCGTGAACCGTACTAACGGACAATGAACAGTTCACATGAACATTTACAACTTCAAACATTTATTTCAACCTCCTAAAATAATAAAGAGCTACAAGAAAGGTACCTTTCTTGTAGCTCAAATGAACAAATACGAAAATCTAACCCAATGAATGGATTAGATATTGTTATTTTATTTGAGTGAAGAGAATAAGTAACTTTCTTGCTTAACAAAGAATAAAACAGTTTTTGTTTTATCATTTGTAAAATAAGCAAGAAATATTACATTATTCTCATCATCTCCCCTAGATTAATTGCTAGTATTGTAGCACACCCAAATTCACATTTCAACTTTGTATCAATCAAGAAATCTACTCGGGAGAACAGGCAATTCGTAAGGCACAGTTCGTGTCCGCTATTGAATCATCCTTGAGTTTTTCGACGGTATCCCTCTTCGAGGATTTGTTTTAAACCTTCGGTTCTTTTTTGAATAAATGTGTTCCAAAAAGTCTTACCTTTTTCAGCCAGTTCTTCATGTGAATAAATCCCTTCTTCAAACTTTCCCCAACAACCATCCTGAGTTAGCTTATCCCACCCTAAGTAATCTGCATAAAGACGGTTTTCTGAAGGTATGTCTGAACCCATTGAATTGGTTTTAACCAATTCAGGACAAAGCCACATAGCTGTACAAACGGACAATAAACCACCGTGCATTTCGTTTAAGCCTTTTAAACGTAAGCGTCAAATCCTCCACACCTAGAAAAACGACGGGATTCATGAGATCATATACGTAACTGATTACGACGCACAC
>NZ_JANAVJ010000055.1 GCF_024213375.1 Paenibacillus sp. MZ04-78.2
TAGAATCGATTTTATCGAAAGAGTGGCCTTTTTTCAATTTTTGAATACCTTATTTTGGTTAATCAACAGGCGTGGTTTAACGTGTATTAATTAAAAGACTTATGTCCACCGCTATGATAAAATATAAATAAATGGGAACAAATGTTTCTATGTTGTATATATATATTAAAAATGGTTGTATCTGGCGTGCGAAAAGTACCTATAGTTTTAGACACCTCAAATTTTGATATTAAGGTTGGTGATAGTTGTATGGTTAGTGGTAGAGAATATAATGAATGTTTGCAAATATTAAAAAGAATTGCTTGGAGATTACAATATCAGGCTAAACGTCAAAGAAAGAAAGAAATTACAATCGCCCCCGACAATGTTTTATACTCGTCATTTAAGAATCAAAATGACGTACTTTCAAAACTTTATGTTGAAGATCTCATTGGTCTTATTCCTGCTGATAATGCTCGACGTGTTATTAAGAAAATTTATATCGAAGATAAGACAGAAAAAGTGGTTGCTTCAGAACTTAATATAACTCAACAGGCGGTGAATAAATGCAAAAAGATGGGTTTAATTATGATCTATCAGAAGATGACTTCTCAGAAATATTAGATAGAGCAAAAAGTGGAGATAAAGATAGTATTCAAAAAATTTTAGAAATTTTTGAAGACGAGATTAAAAAAATGGCTAAATTTGTATTGATGCCTGAACAAGATGCAATACAAACAATAAAACTAAGATTTCTGGAAATTATTTTACCTTATAACAACTTTCCTAGAGAGAAGGAGTGAACTACTTGGATAGAGAAATATTAACCATTTTTTTCAACTGCAGTGGAATTTTTAGGTTTCCCTATTGTTATAACGGGCTATCTTCTCCTACGTTTTGAAAAGAAAATGGATCGTCTAAATGAAACAATACAAGAACTTTTAAAGTTTAAGCGCGTAGAAATTAGTCGGAAAGAAGGTAAAGTTTAAGTAATATCTCACTGGAGAGTTGATCGTTTTGGGTTCGGAGCATTATTTAATGCTTCTTTGGGTTACTACAAAACCCGACAATTCCCAAGGATTAACTCGAAGTGCATAGGTCATATATTAAAACAACTATATAATCAAATTTCCCAAACTAGTATTTTTATTGCTGTATAATAATTAAAATATTTTCCAAGCAAAAAAGCATCTCGATCATGATCATCGGGATGCTTTATACATCATTCTTTTGTCGTGCAACCTGGCGTTTTGCGAAGCTAAACCACCCAAAGCCTGATCGACTCGTAATACTGGACTTGGGTTTCGGATGCATAATTTCGATGCTTCTCAAATAAAGCAACACTGCGGGCCAAGTCCTCGTATCGTTTCATCTCCAAGCATAGCGAAATGCAGAATATTGTTTCCTTAATCCCGTTTTCGTAACGTTCTTTCGTAAACTCGTAAACGGCTCTATGATAGCAAAACCAAAGATATCTGCGCGAATTAATCAGATCGTCTACAAAACAATCGAATCGGTCGATCGCGCTGGCAAAGCGTTGCAGTATGTGATCGATACAAAAGCCATGAATATTCGCCGCTTTTATAATCGTCGTTAGTCCGGACAAAGTTTCATTCAGCTGGTCAAGGTTCTCCAGGTAATCCGCGTATTCATTCAGAATGCCGTCATTACCCATAAACACTTCAAGCGTGTAAAGATTCGC
This sequence comes from Paenibacillus sp. MZ04-78.2, assembly GCF_024213375.1. Classification (GTDB taxonomy): domain Bacteria; phylum Bacillota; class Bacilli; order Paenibacillales; family NBRC-103111; genus Paenibacillus_G. The sequence goes on from NZ_JANAVJ010000055.1 coordinate 1,682, forward strand.
TTTCGCGAAAATTTTAAACTTTTCAACCTCCTTCCAGCCTAATTCGTCAAGAGGTTCAAACCAACTAAGATCGGCATAAGTTTGTACAACTTTTTTAGCTTTTTCGTATAGTCCTCTTTTTTCCAACGAAATCCCTTCAAATAATAAACCTATGCCAAAGTAATATACCAAGTGACGCTCTACCGATACTTCTTCCACCATTTTTAGCTTATAAAGAATCGAGCTTAGTTCCGTGAGCTCTTTTGCAAACTGTTCGACTTCATTCCATCTCTCCAACGAGTAACAAGCCTTCGCCAACTTCAAAAGCGCCGCAAGCTGGAGATATTCCGGTAATCGTCTTCGGAAAGGCTCGAATTGAATAACCGATTTCCAGTTCCTTTCGGCATCTGTACCTTGAGCGATTAGAAATAAACGATATTGGCTTATCGCCATGAGCTCAGAGAAACTATCCTTTATATTATCGACCACCAGTTGATAAAAGCGCCCCGATTCCTCCAGCCTTCCGTTCTCGAAAAGCTTCTCCGCCGCAGCAAAGATAATGGACACGTTCTTGGGGTTATCGAGAATCTTGGAAACCACCGGTTCGATACAATCCACTCGGCCAGTTTCTGCACATCGTACCAAATATGGAATTATGCGAGGCCGGGACAATTTATCGTCCGAGATGCATTCTTCCGTGTACAGCTCGTACAGCCATCCGGGGGCCTTTCCAAAAACTTCTGCCAGAGCGTCCAGTTGACCGATTGTCATGGCACGGGACCGGCCATTTAACACCATGCTCAAATTTCCGGCGTTAATCCCCGTCAGTTCGGCTATTTTATTCAGGTTGTAACCATGCAGCTTCATCTGGTCTTCGATTTCCGACCGCAAAGAGCGATTATCCACCCGCACGGAACACCCTCCCCTAAATCAATAAAACCATACTACCACAATGGGACGTTTACACAAAACAACGGATCACCAGGGATTTCCTAGGATCGAGTTCGGTAAATTTTATTCAAAAAAAGTAACCTTGATGGGCAAACGCCAGTCAAGGTTACTAGGGTACTGCTGCACCGATATTGGATTCCTCCAGAACTTCTTGAATGAGATCAAGAACGTCCGGGTCTTCTTCTTTTTCCAGAACTCCCACTAATATACCGATAATCCTGTCATCCTCGATTTGGGACAAGGCTGTTATGGCTGCACACCTGATATCGGGGTCGGGGTCGCTAAGCAGATGGACGAGAGGGGGAATTAGGCTTGGGGTCGGAAAAGATGCAGCAATATGGGAACACCAATACCTGACACCGATATGTTCACTATGCAATGCTGAAATTAGATGCGGAATGACTTGTTCTACTGAATACTTCATCAAAACGTCTTCAATCAGTTGATAGACTCCGAAGCCGTTGCCTTCGCCAAATGAATTTAAAAATAATGGAATACACCGAGAATCAGGATAGTTTAAAAAGTGTACCCTCACATCATTATACTTTTTAATGATTTCGAATCTTTCCTCCGTATCTTTTGAAAAGGGCTGATTGTTTTTCAAAAACATTATGGCTTGTGTGGAATTCATTTACTTCGTCGAATCCTCCTATTTGCTGCTTTTTTTAAATCGTTACATTTGTGATCTGTTTTGAATTTCTTATGAAATAAGAGCCGCTCACGCAAAACGTGTTTCATTGTATCATCCACACACTTTCAACCTAGAAGACTTTTGGGCCAAGAGAATATACTGATCCAAACGCTGACTGAGCTGGACCACCTCCTCGTGTGATAATGAACCCTTCTCCTCAGCCAATCGCACTAACTGCTGCCGTAGCTGCGTGATTTTTTGTTCCAGTTTCGTATTCATATCATCTATCACCCAAATTTATTATAATGGCATTTTTCCAAATAAAGGGTCTTGGGATTTGAGAAATATTTTTTTCGACAAAAACTACATTCCGAATCATTTTGTCCAGAATGCTCCCTTGAACTACGCTCATAAGAAAACCGCCCCTGGAAGAGGCGGCCGTATTGGCTCAGGTTTTTTATTGTATTGGTTCGTTGCTATAGGGTAAAATCCCTCGAAACTATTCGACAAAAAAACACCCCAAGATCCATTGGGATGCTTTATCCAAATCTTAATATTGAAATAGTTCTATCCATCCACGCCATGAACAAGCATTCTAATAACTAAGTCAATAGGGCTTGATATCTGGGAATGACCTATCAACCCACTAAATAACCCGAAACATATAACCAGAGTCAGGAATTTTCCTTTCACTTTCTATCCACCTCCTCTCTTATAACCGTTGATTGGTAATCCTTGATTTGTCGCTTTGATGCATATCCCCGATACTTTTCAAATAAGGAAACACAGCGGGCAAAATCTTCATGTCGCTTCATTTCTTTAGCTAAGCTTATACAGCGTAAAGTCTCATCGATTCCTTGTTCGATTCTCCCATTCCTGAACTCGTAAACCGCTTTATGATAGCGAAACCAAAGATGTCTCCCAGAGTTAATTAAGTCGTTGTCAAAATAATCGAAACGGTTGATAGACTTGGAAAAGCGTTGCAGTATTTGATCAATACATAAGTCGTATGTATTCGCTGATTTTAAAATGGTAGTCAGTCCGGACAAGATTTCATTGAGTCGATTTAACCCTTCCAAATATTCGACATATTCGTTCAGGATACCATCATTGCCTGTTAATACTTCAAGCGTGTAAAGATTCGCTTTCGCCCAAACTTTAAATTTTTCAACCTCTTTCAAGCCCGCTTCGTTCAGGGGTTTAAATCTTTCAAGATGAGCATAATCTTGTACAACTTTTTTAGCCTCTTCGTATAAGCCCTTTTCCTCTAAAACAGCACCCTTAAATAAAAGGCCCATGCCCAAATAATACACTAGGTGATGATCAATCGCTACTTCTTCCACTGTTTTTAATTTATGAAGAATGGAACTTAGTTCTGTGAGTTCTTCAGCAAACCGTTCGACTTCATTCCATTTCTCCAATGAATAACAAACTTTGGCCAACTTTAAAAGTGCTGCGAGTTGGTGGTTCTCCGGCAAGCGTTTTCTAAAAGGTTCAAATTGTATAACCGATCTCCAATTCTTCTCGGCATCCGTGCCTTGAGCGATAAGAAATAAATGATAGTGACTCATAGCCAGCATCTCGGAAAAACTATCTTTTACATTGTCGGCAACAAGTTGATAGAAACGTGCCGACTCCTTATATTTTCCCTTTTGAAACAACTTTTCTGCAACAGGAAAAATTATGGATACGTTCTTCGGATTATCCAAAATCTTAGAGATCACCGGCTCAATACAATCGTTTCTGCCAACCTCGGCACATCGTACCAAATACGGAATTAACCGCGGCCGGGACAATTTTTGTTCGGAAATGCATTCTTCCGTATAGAGCTCGTACAGCCATCCGGGAACCTTTCCGAACACTCTTGCCAAAGCGTCTAATTGACGGATTGTCATTGCGCGGGAGACACCATTCAACGCCATGCTGAGATTTCCGACATTAATCCCTGTCAATTCAGCCACTTGATTAAGGTTATAGCCATGCAGTTTCATTTGGTCTTCAATTTCCACGCGCAAAGACCGATTAACAATCCGCATAATAGGCGCCCTCCTCAAATTGATAAGTTTATATTACCACAATATACCATTACTGTGAAACAAAAATATTAATGGTTTGGTCAAAAATGAGGATTTATTTTACATTTTTCATCAAAAACGTTTATCTGAATTCCACGAAATCTTGATTTTAAAGGTAGTTTTTCGCTTTTTATGGATTGGGTCTTAATAGGGGAGGAATATACCAAAATTAACCTTGGGTAAATCTATGGAGAAATGCAAACGACATTGTGGGTGGGGACGGGCTAACGAAGTACGAAACGAGCGAACGCAACGATATAATAGACCATCGCGGCGATGGTAAGAGCGACATAACAGACTCCCAGCGCATAGATTAGGGCTTGTCCCCCGTACCCGAACAGTTTCCAGAACCACGCTAAAGGTTCTGCCGGAAGCTCATCCCCATAGGGTTGGGGGCGGCGCGGTTTCCAAGCGTCGGCCTGGGGCCGATATTTATCTGAGTTTTGTTCCTTCATTAAATCTCATCCCTTCCGATTTATATTTGAACCGGACTTAGCACAAGTAGAAAACACGCCCCGAGGAGGAGGCGTGTATCAACTCTGACCATAAGCTTCTGCTCAATCCATCTCATCAACCTCTGTCGTAACTTCCTATACCGCCTCGAATCTTATTATATTGTTCGTTTTCCATATACAGGATTTATGGTTTTTTGAATAATTTTTTTCGACAATTAGATGCTTGTCTAAATTTTGGTACAATCAAATATGGAAATAAATATTCGATGCTGAACCTCCAAACTACGGATTCATGAGGAGCATATTACGCCAAAGCGCTGGAAGGTAAAGTATTGGAACAAGCGTGGCAGTCGATATGGCAGCATACAGAGACGGAACAAAGAGCAAAGGCCGAGCATTCGTAAGGCAGCAAGAACTTGTCGAAGAACGATGAGAGTTAAGTGTGTAAAGAACGAAAAGTAGGAATGGCTTCGGAAAAACGAGACAATACGTGATCTACAGCGCCTTCTCTAGACAGAAAAAGGAAGTGGGCGTCCCCACTTCCTTTTTCTTGATTCAGTTGTACATCTCCATGGTCGGAGTCAAATGTTAAAGTAAAACTTCCTCATAATCGAGGTCAAATTATCGGATTTCTAACTTACAGTTACATTTTATCGCACCTTGAAACAGCAGTCAAGGGCGCATTCTCCCTAATAATTGGCTACAAAATCTGATTCGGCAAGTCTTTTGCTTACTTCGTTTCCGGAGTAGTACCGGTCTAAAAGTAATTTTTTGTATCCCTTCATATCCCGATCCGGGCGGTTTTGCGGACGCTTTAGCTGTAAGGTTTTCATCGTCGTTTCATTCCACAGACGATAATGCGCTGTCACCGTTGTCCCATCATAGGAAAAATCACGAACCGGTGCAAACCGACTATCACTGTAAGAGCCTAACCGTTCCGGAAGCGCATCTCCGCAGTTTTCACGAATGTGATAGTGCAACGTCTTTTCTCTCCCCAAAAACGAAGCTATTCCCCAATCAATACGAATTGCGCGTGCAGGCATCAAGGTTCCTTGCAAATATCTCCCATTACGCAGCATTGCCCGTTTTCTTGATATTCTACCTATTTTATGTACGAGCGCAATTGTATCCGTTGCCGGAAGCCCACGAATCCACCCCAAAGAAAACAACGTTTCCGACTCTTTAGCAAACTGGCTTGTGGTTGGAATAACCGTTATTTCCTCATTATCATGTGTATCTTCCCATACGATGGCAAAATGCGGCGCATCCAGTTCTTTTCCCACCCCTCCAAAGTCACAATAGATGACATCCAGCTTTTGAAAATACGGCTCTGGTGTCCCTGGTGCCGTCGTTCCTTTCGCTGGTATACTGCGATTTTCACAATCTGATAGCCTCTCTACGCGCTCCAAAAATCGTTGCCTAGGCGAAAGGTTACCAAGACTCGGCGGTGTTACTGAAAGCAAATTAATCCTTGTTACGATGTTTTCGAATTCCTTTAGTTTACGAGAAAGATCAGCAGCATCCGGATCAGAAAGAGCTTGTAGCGAAACTTGAAGCTTAGCCATTGCCTCAATATCTGCTGTATCCAGAGCTAAAATCGTATCTAAGAGCTCTTGATAATTCAAAGTAGACCTCCCGTTCTCTAAATCTAAATTTTTTTACCAAAACAAAACAATCAGGACGGCCAAGTTCTGCACATCGCACCAGAACGATTGACACCCCGCACGAAGAAACCCTCCCCTAGAAATATAAATTGATTCTACCTTAATATGCCACCAATTGGAATATTTCTCGAAATAAGCGGGTATAAAGCCGTCACGGATTCAGGGTGCTCATATTTGCACATGTTTTGAAGATATTTTTGAAACTTCTAGTAATCACTACCGTAAATTTAGGTTAGGAATCCAATTGATAAAAAAGTGAGGATGAGCCTCTTGAGAGTCATGAAGTTTGTATTGTTCGCATTATTAAGTTTATTGCTTCTGGCTGGTTGCGGATCGGTTCAAAAAAATGCCCAATCACAAGGTCTGACCAGTTTTGAAGATGTCGCAAATTACATCAAGGCCCATAATAAATTACCAGATAACTTCATTACAAAAGATGAAGCAAAAAAACTGGGCTGGGACCCCCAGAAAGGAAACTTGCATAAAGTCGCGCCGGGCAAAAGTATTGGCGGCGATGTCTTCCAAAATCGTGAAGGAAAATTGCCCAAAAAAAAGGGAAGGGTATGGTACGAAGCCGATATTAATTACAAATCCGACCGTCGGGGAAAGGACCGAATCTTATTTTCCAACGATGGTTTAATATACAAAACGGAAGACCATTACGAGACGTTTGAACAAATAAAGTGAGTCAATGGAGGGATTAGGGATTGCGGGAGATTATATTAGATGGCACAAAAATTGATGATGTCGGTCAGCTGCATGCCGTCTTGAAAGAAGCCCTGGAGCTGCCTGAGTATTATGGCAACAATTTAGACGCCTTGTGGGATTGCTTGACAGGATGGGTTGCAATGCCGCTAACGATTCGGTGGTTACATTTTCAAGAGAGCGAGAAGAAGCTAGGGGAATATAGCAACCATGTACTGCAACTTTTTCAAGATGCTGAAAAAGAAATCGAAGGATTTCATCTGCAGTTTGAATCCTAATTGAACGAGTGTGATCATGTCAGTCAGGCAGAACACTGACCATCTTTCGATCAAAAAATTGACAAGAACCTTATCTCATGAAAAGTCGCATATTATGCGGCTTTTTTATTTTATTGACGCCTGACATTTTGCCTTGGTTGGGCCAGATTAACGTTATATTGAGCCTCTATTTCCTTTTCCCACCAGCCCGATCTCTTTTAAATATTCATCGCAATAATAACGACTCTTCACCATTAAGCCATGGTATTGTTGTTTCCAACGGAAAAAGCTATACAATATCTTGTTCGTTGAAATGTAGTTTTAAGGGGATTTTACTCCCCTTAGACTTTGTTCAGATCCCTCATGTTGCTTGCATTTGTGCCGTACCTCAGACCGCTGAACTGCGTGCCATGCTCAAAACCGCAGATTGTTGAGCCACCGGACCAAGGAAGGCAAGAACCCGCTGCGTAGTTCTTCCGCAAGGGCGATCGCTCTTTCGGGATAATCCGTAATAATCCCGTCGACACCCATGCTGAAGAAGCGCTCCATACTATTCTTTTCGTTCACCGTCCATACATAGAGCGGTTTGCGCTGCTGTTTGGCCGAAGCGAGGACCGATTCGTTGACCATATATTCCTCCACGACGACAAAATCAGCCTTGATCTGTTTTATATCAGGAATGCCGGCGAAAATGACATATCCGACCTGAAGCGCCGGCTCCGCGGCTTTGATCTCTTGCAAGATTTCATAATCCAAGGATTGCACGACGCAATGCGTTTGGAAACCATTTTCACGCACGGTCTTTAAGAATGTATTCAACAAATTACGTTCGTTTCCATGTGTTTTTACCTCGATGTTCAGCTTGATTTTTCCTTTAGCCACGTTCATCACTTCCGCAAGGGTGCTGATTCGGCCTGTAAGATCTCCCTGCGTCACTTCCAGCTTCCTTAGCTCATCCATTGTCATATCATACACTTCCGCATCGTAGCCCGTCAGCCTTTTCAGATTGGTGTCGTGAATGACGGCGAGCTCCCCATCTTTTGTTTCCAAGATGTCGATTTCCGCAAAATCCGCATGGGCCTCTATGGCGCCTTGAATGGCTTCGATCGTATTCTCGGGGCCTTTTGACATGTATCCCCGGTGGGCCATAATCGTCGCTTTCTTATCGTCAAGCGGGAGGTCGCCGACAGCCGGGACAAGCGCGAGCGCTGTCGCGAAGGCGGTGATCAGTCCGAGTGCGATCAGCTTTCTTTTAGTCTTGTGCAGCAATCCGCGGCTCTGAGAGGAGCGGTTTTCCATGGCGTCCCCGTCCGGCATTTGCAGCACGGCATGGCCCGGGTCCGTCTTAGCTGTGTACATCCTGGTGAGGATGGTAATATAAAGCGGCGTTACGAACAAGGTAACAAGGTACAGGGAAAGCACAGCGCTCTTCGAAACGACGGATCGCACGACTTCAGCAAATCCCGTCTCCTGAGGAAATGTGAAATAAACGAGAGTCACAGCGCCTATAAGCAAGGCGATCATCAAGCCCTCGACGATCATAAACAAAAGAATGACGCACAGCATCATTACAGACATTTGGGAATAGCTTTTTTTCATGATGGCAGCGCTTTTTTTGGCGGCTTGCCGAAAGCTGTACGTTCCCTCGATGACGATCATATGCAGCAGGAAGCTCCACCGAATCTTGAAGTATGCCAAGACGGCAAGCACGCCCGCATAGAGCAGCGTGCCCCAGCCCGTTTTGAACAGCTCGCCCGAGATGAAATTCGGTATTTGCAGAGAAGGCAGCAAGGAGGAACCGAAACCCCAACTCAGCAGGGGAAAGAAGAGCAGCAGGTAGAGCGCCCAGCCCACAAACCCGTATTTGAAAAGCGACGGGAGATAGGCGAGCGATTGCAGGAACGCCGGGATAAGCTCGATTCTCTGTTTTTTCTGCCCGTAGTAGGCAATGATGACCAGAACCGAAAACTCCAAAAAAATCAGCATCGTAGCGACCGGGATCAGAATAAGCATGCTTAAAAAACCGTATCTGCTGATAGCGAAATCCAGAAGCTCGTAATTCGTAGCGCCAGCAAACCCGCCCATGCGGAGAAGCCAGTGGAAGACGAAAGAAATCGCCGGAATAAATATGAATAGCGTAAGCGTCTTGTACAAAAGCTCAAAAATGAAAATTTGCCGGTAAGTAAACGCCAGCGTGTTGAACATGTCGGCAATCAACTGGCGTATGGAAGTTTTAGAAACTTTACTCATGTTCTGCACCTGCTTGTTAAAGGGAAGTATAAGACCTATCGAGCGATAATAATAGACCGGGACTTTTTAGCTGTAAGGAATCCAGGTCATTGTAGTTCTTGGGATAAATCCGAAACCACTTGCAATACTGCAAAAACAACATTTCTTTATGATAATCGTCAACCATCCAAAGCGCCTTTTCAAAAGAGTGCTTGTAAAAGTCCAACAAATCCGTCTCGATGGATTGCAATTTTTTAATTAAATCATCTCTGTCGTATTCGATATAGTACATCTTCTGTATTTCTTGCTCCGTTAGGTCTTTCCTCATGGCGCCAGAAAAATCGTCAGACCAGATCCTTACCGTATGATCTACGTATTCTACGGATGGGTAAGGGTCGTGACCAAGCCATACATTCTCCATATTGATCACCGCTTCGAGCACTTCTCTCCAACTCTCAAGTCCGCAACAACAGCCCGGAAGGATCACTTTATCTTTGTCCTCGAAGGCGATTCCACCACGTATTAATATTTCATCTGTAGTTATGAGTTCATTCAATACATCGGCAGGGTCTCTAGCCACATCCACGTCGTTATACCCACATAGCAACGTAAAAAATAAGACTGCATCATCTGGCGAAGATGATTTGGAAAGAACAACGCTTTCCCGATACTCGGCTTTTGATAACCAGGAAGGCTGATCAAAATTAGGATCTTGTATGATCGCGCTAACTTTTCCCATTAATTTTTAATTCCTAATAGTTTTTTACTTTGGATGATTAAATCCGGATCAATATTGCTATCTCCATCTTTAAATAAGCGATAAGCAGGTATCAATTCTCCCTTTAATGGGCTATCTTGTCTATTGAATAAGGCATCCTCGTTTCGCCATAGTTCAAACCAAGGCAGTGCTTCATTCTCTACAAATAACAATATTTGATTTGCACATCTATTAACCGTTTCAACATCTATATGATACCTGAAGTTATACCATATTGGGTATTCATTTTTAATTCCATTCGCTTGGATTCCGTTTAATGCTACGGCCTCGAAATCATCGATTAGAAACCGTATTCCAGTAAAAATTCTAAAGTATTCGTTGTTGAGTTTTTGCAATTTTATAAACTCAATTCTATCTTCGTAAAGTCTTGTATAAAAGCTCGGCTTAGTTCTCATAAAGCCATGCGGCAATAATAATGTACTTAATTTCTTTCTAACAAGTTCCGCATGCTTTTTTTCAAGGAGTTTATCCTTCATACCATGTTTCCTTTCCAATTCTTAGTTTATCAATCTGCTTAGCTCTTGCTTGGCAACTTCTTCGACCCAAGCCACAAAATTTGGACATCCATTAATTGTGTATACCGTATATTCCGGATAACCGTCAAGGGGGGTGATGTGCTCAAAACTGTGGTCATGAGCAAGCATTTTCAGACTCGTTCCATCTTTCCCTAATTCCTCCGAAGCATGTTAAAAGTGTTTTATGTTCTTCGCATAACGGCTTATTAATCTCACATGCCGGAGGTTTAGCTAACCAGCCGAAAGAATTTCCTTCATGGTCAGACCATCCCAATAAATGGAACGATTCACGGTTTATCTGTACATTCGTAACACGCGACTTCATTAATAATTCGCTCAACATGGGGTATAGATTTGTGAACGAGTCAGAAAAATGAAAGAAATCTCGGCCGTGGAAGGTCGGAATATCCCACACTTGACAATTCTATCATTGACGGATTAGCCAAGTCCAATATCGAGGGAGCAAGTCCTCCACATGCGGGAGCAAAAAAACTTCAAGCATGCAGACATATCGTTCGTTTCCGAACCATATGTCCTGCCGCTTGAAGTTTTTGTATTTGTTTTAAGAGCTACATTCCTTCTTGAGAAACTCGTCCACTACTTGATAAAAACCGTTTAAATCATCGGAGTGAACGCCGTGTCCGCATTCTTCGAAAACGACAAGTTTTGTGTTTGGCCTTCTTGCTTCCATCCGTTTCGCCTGGTCTAAGTCAAGAAAGATACTTCTTCCGCCATTAATCAGCAAGATGGGGCATTTGGAAGATAACCAGTCTTCCCACCAATCTCCATCTACATGCGAAGCGGTGACTTTCAACCCTTCCATGTCGGTGCGGAACCCCCAGCCTTGTTCATCCTCAAACACGCTTTCTGAAAAATAATCGATCGCACGAAGTCCTGCATTTTTTATCGAATCCCTCAGTTCTTTTAATGAAGCTGATCGGAACGGAAGTTTGTCGACAAAGGAGACGTCGTCCATAATTTCCGCTCCGATATCCTCGACAATAACGGCCTTGACCAATTCAGGGTAACGGGCTGCGAACTGATAAGCGTTTAGTCCGCCTAATGAATGCCCTAATATCGTTACAGGCTGTCCGCCAAGTTCTGATTGAATTAGGTTTAGAATATCCATCACATAATGATCTCTTGAGTATTCCTTGTCCGAAGAATGCTCGCTCCAACCATGACCGCGTTGATCTAAACAAATGACCCGCCAGTCACTAAATTTAGCTGCTAATTCTGAAAATGTTCTTGCATTAGCCATGGACCCATGAAGCATAACAAGTATTTGGTCGCTTTTCCCGCCAAAGTCAAGATAGGAAAGCTGGAGATTTCCTGATGTAAAATATTTTCTCGTTGCTGCAATTTCATTGTGAGAATTCGGCATATGTTGTTTTCCCCGCTCCTTAAAATAGATTTTAGAATTCGTGTAACTAGCTCAATCATAATCGCTAATAGTGACAAGGATTGTCATAGTTATATTTTTTAATTTGGTAAAACTTCTTGCGGGAGATTTTCTCCTTATTATGAACAAAAAAACTTCAAGCATGCAGAACTATCGTTCGTTTCCGAACCATATGTCCTGCCGCTTGAAGCTTTCTGCTAGTAGTCTCTCAATTCTAATACTAATAGTATAGATTGGATGAATGTGGTATAGTTATGCCAAAAAGAGGAAGGACATATGCGCCCGATCAAAAATCCCGTTCGCTTAACCGTGGAAGAACAAGCAAGCTTACGAGCCATTATCCTCAAGCGCTTCGTGGATCAAAGATGAAAACATGCGAATCAGCGAGAAAAACGAAGAAAACATTAATTCTTTGAGGGAGGTGAAACCTATGAATAAATATGATAAAAAGAATTCCCTCTGGTTCAACATAGCCGCCCACAAGCCATCTTTGCATTTGTTATCGGATTGATATTATTCATTTTAACGTGGCTATTGTATGCGGCTGAAAACCATTAGAGTTCTGCAAATCTCTACTTTCCGAAAACACCGTTCACCACCTGCCGATACACACGTGTGAAAACCGATGTCTGTGTTACGCCGATCATGCCAGCCCATCCTTTTGCATAGCAGTCGGATACCGTTCACTGGTCAGCGTCCGGCGCTATATTCCGAACATGCCTTAAATAGGCGGTAACGCGCTGATCGTCTTCTAGAGGGTATTCGTAATTCAAACGGTTCGCAACATCCTGCGCGGTTCGGCGGAACAAATCCCCCATGGCAAACAAAGCCTGCCAAGCTCCTTCATAAGTCGCGTTCGGGAAGGTGGACAGCAATTCGTGCCAGCTCTCCGTTGAAAGATACTTCTCCAGATATTTGCCGTTTTTGCCTGTGCTGATCGAAAAATCGGTCTGAATACCAACCTGCCATTCCAGCATTTGAATAAGCATCGGTCTCACGGCGACGTTCAAATGATCTTGGGCGTAAAGCATCTCTTGTCTCCACAAGCCTTTGGCCACGTATGTGGATACCCACCAGAATTCATTGCAGCAATCGGCAAAAAGCTTGGCCGACGGGCGCTTCACCCAATAATCTTCGTCTGTCGGGGCCGGAAGCTTAGGAAGACAATCGTCTTTGTCCAACAAAACGACGGCCAGTTTATCGTCTCTGTTCCAGTTGTCCTTCTGCTCGAACGGACACAGGGTCAGGTCAATCCGGTTGCCATCCGTGAACAGCATCAGGTAGGGGAACGTTCCATCCAGTTCGGGAGGAATAAGCTTCATCTCTTCCGGCTTTTGCATGATAATTCGGCTGCCGAAGCGGTCGATCCACTGCGTATCTTCAATAAAAGAAGGCAGATCATGAACGATAAACACGATATCATAATCTTGAAATATATCTTTTGGCGCATTCGGATTGGTTCGCGACCCGTTCATCCCGACCGCCCGGATTCGCTCATCGTTCCTCGCAATATCCAGTATGAGCTTCATCATTTCCTGTTCACTTCTCATCCTCGTCTCAACCTCCATCGAGTATAGTCAGGGTTCGGCATTCGAACGAGGCCGGCGCGGTTAACCGTACCTTGCCATCATCTCAGTCAGCCTCCGCTTGATGTCATCAATCAGCTCCGGCGGGCATTTCACGGTCGCATCGGCGCCCAAGCCGATGAAAAACTGCGCCAGAAACGGAATGTCTCTCTTCGGCATGCTGCCTTCCAGCCATCCGGTGCCGTCCTCGCGGCGGTGCAGCTTGGTCGCCGACCAATATTCGGCCTCGCATCGATGAACTCCCTCCTCGCTCAGTTCCGCATACAGACTGGTGAATTCCTGCTCCGACGGAAGCAGCGCCCCCCGGTTGCCGAGGTGGAGATGCCGGAGATCGAGCGGCTGCGTTCCGGAAGTGTCTTCCGCCGCGGACTTGATCCGGTCGCACCGGAACAAGCGGATATCTTCGCGAAGGAAGCAGTAGGCGGGGCAATACCATAAGCCGCTGCTGGCATAAATGCCGACCGGCTGGATGAGTCTGGCGGACACGCCTTCGCGCGATTCGTATTCGATGCGGATCACCTTCTGCCGGATGGCCCCATCCAGCAGGATCGATAAATAAGGGAATTTCGCCTGTCTCGACGGGATCACAAAGTCGATCCGGTTCTTCATCTCATCGATCCGGTCGCGGACATCCCCCGACATGTAAAAATAAAATTTGCTCAAGGCGGAGGACGATTCCGTCTCGAAGGGCAGGTAGGCATAGTGGCGCAGCGCATGACACGCGAAAAAGATCGCGACAGCCTCCTCCTCGGTAAAGGCGATCGGGGGCAAAATCCGTTCGTTCAATACCTGATACCCGCCATGAGGTCCCACCTCCGAATACAACGGCACCCCAAGCTCGCTCAATTCCTGCAAATCGCGCAGAATCGTCCTCGTCGATACGTCAAACTCCGAGGCCAGTTCCTTGACGGTAAATTTCTTCTTTCGGTTGACGGTCATCATTAATTCCATCAGTCGTTTGGGTTTGGACATGGCGTGGCTCCGATTATTTTTTATCGTTAAGGCTGAGAAGACTCCCTCTTCGATAAGGGGGAGATGAATCAGCATCTCTAGTATATAAATGAGAACATATGTGCTATAATTGTCATGAAATCACCAAAGGAGATAAGTCTCGCATGCTGCTTCATAAAGCTTTTCGCTTTCGCATCTACCCAACGGAGGAGCAAACGACGCTGATCCATCAGATGTTTGGATGCGCTCGCTTTGTCTTTAACCACTTCCTTGCGAGATGGAACGACACCTTCCAAGAAACAGGCAGAGGCTTGTCTTACCAGACCTGTGCAAACGGGCTGCCAGCGTTGAAAAAGGTATGGCCTTGGCTTAAGGACGTGGACAGCATTGCTTTGCAATCCGCCGTTCGCAGCCTGGCAGATGCGTTTGATCGCTTCTTTCGAAAGCAAAACAATCCGCCTCGTTTCAAGAGCAAACGCAATCCCGTCCAAAGCTACATGGCGATCGAAGAACAAGTATCGGTCATCAAGCTGGAGAAGCTGACGAGCCTTCGCCAAACGACAAGAACAAGTCGTAAAAACGCAAAAAACTTGCATAACTGGACGTTCTATCAATTGCAAACGTTTATCGCATACAAAGCGGCATTGGCCGGGATTAACATCATCGAGGTCAATCCTGCCTACACCTCCCAAACGTGTCCAAGCTGCGAGAAACGGAACAAGGCAAAGGACCGAACGTATGAGTGTTCATGCGGGTATCGCGCACACCGCGACAGGGTTGGAGCGATCAACATCCTGCGCCAACCTGTGATAGATGGTAACAGTCTATCAGCCTAGATAGCTATACGCTCTGATCTAGGATGAGCTAATGAGCTAGCTCTTAACTTAGCAGTCGGCACAAAACAGAAATGGCCTGCGTGCGTTAACTAGCTAAGAATCCCACGGCTTTTGCCGTGTTGGAGGCTCAATTAGCCACTTCTTGCTCGCTCCAGGCCCACAGCCTGCGGGCAAGCTCCATGTCTTGGGCCCGGGCTGATATCGGCGCAATCCGGTTAAGGTAAAAGTATTCGCCGCTGATGGAGCTTACCTCCGGGCTCGAAGCGAGGTAAACGATCGTGCGGGCACCCTCCTCCGGGGTCAGGAAAAACGGCCGCAGCAAGGCGTGAATCCTGCGGCCGAAGCCGGTGGTGCGGTTGACGCCGAGAGCGGTGCCGACCGCGCCCGGATGCAGCGAGTTGGCTGTCACTTTCGTTCCTTTCAGCCGCTCCGCCAGCTCCTTCGTGAACAAGATGTTCGCCAGCTTGGACTGTGCGTAGCCTTTCCATACGCTGTATCCTTTCGTCAGGTGCGGATCGTCGAAATGGATGCTTCCGATCTTATGGGCGCCGGACGATACGGTCACGATCCGTCCCTGCGGCGAACGCAGAAGCGGCTCCAGCAGCAGGTTGGTTAGCAAAAAGTGCCCCAGATGATTCACACCCATCATCGCCTCGAAGCCGTCGGCGGTCGTCTGCCGCTTGAACGCGACGACGCCCGCATTGTTGATCAGCGCGTCCAGCGTGTCGTGCTGCGCCTCGAACGCTGCGGCGAAAGCGCGGACGGAGGCGAGCGAACCGAGATCCAGCGGCATCAGCCGCAGCCGGTCCGAGCTGCTCTGCCGCTGCGCTTCCTGCAGCGCCTGTTCGCCGCGTTCCCGGCTGCGGCATGCCATAATGACATGCGCCCCCTGCCTCGCCAGCTCCACCGTCGCAGCGAGCCCCATCCCGGAATTAGCCCCTGTTACGATCACGGTGCAATCCCGCATCCGAATCCCTCCTTTTTTCTGTTACTATTTATTATAGTGCTTCCGCTGTCATCGTAGGTAAAGAATGTTCCGCCCGAACCGGGGGAGGGGCATTCTTTTTTTAGTCGAATTTGGATTTGACATGGACGAAAACCAAACATAAAATTAAATTGTTTAATTAATAATGTGTAAAATATTCGGTCTATCTAACCGGCATTTTCTGGTGCCGGAGACGGGTCCAAGCGAGCGGAGATGATCATGAAGCATGTTGAAGTTGTTTGCTTATTTGAAGCCGTACCGTGTGCCTATCGCTATCGTTCTGGCTTTGATCTTCCTGCAGTCTTTATCCGACTTGTATCTGCCTACGCTCATGGCCGACATTGTCGATATTGGGGTCGTGCAGGGGGACACGCCCTATATTTTGCAGATCGGAGGCCTTATGCTGCTGGTGGCGGCGGGCGGTACGATCTGCTCCGTTGTGGCGAGCTATTATTCCTCCAAGGTGGCCGCAGGCTTCGGTCAGCGGCTCCGCAGCAGCGTGTTCGAGCATGTGGAGAACTTCTCGCTGCAGGAGTTTGACCGGATCGGCACGGCTTCGCTGATCACGAGGACGACCAACGATATTACGCAAGTGCAGCAGGTGCTTACGATGATTCTGCGGATGATGGTCAGCGCGCCGATGCTCTGTATCGGAGGCATCATTATGGCCGTGTCGAAGGATGCCAAGCTGTCGCTCGTCCTCATCGTGATTATCCCCGTGCTGGTCGGAGCGATTTTCTTGATCGCGAGCCGGGGGATTCCGCTGTTCAAAGCCATGCAGACGAAGCTCGACAAGCTGAATCTGGTGCTGCGCGAAGGGCTGACCGGGATTCGCGTCATCCGGGCGTTCAACCGCGCCGGGCACGAGAAGCGCCGGTTTAATGACGCCAACCTCGACCTGACCGGGACGGCGCTGAAGGTGAACCGGATTATGGGGGCCATGATGCCCGTCATGATGCTGACGATGAATTTTGCGACCATCGCGATTATTTGGTTCGGCGGCTTCCGCATCGATAGCGGCGATATGCAGGTCGGTTCGCTGATGGCATTTTTGCAGTACGCGATGCAGATTATGTTCTCACTGATGATGGTATCCATGATGTTTGTTATGATTCCGCGCGCGTCGGTTTCCGCCGCTCGTATTCGCGAGGTGCTGGACATGGTGCCCACGCTGAGCGACCCCGAGCAAGCCAAGAACGGCGGAACGCTAAAAGGCCACATCGAGTTTCAACAAGTGTCGTTCAGCTACCCGGGCGCGGAAAAACCGGCGATCTCGGACATTACGTTCAAAGCCGGTCCTGGCGAAGTGACGGCGATTATCGGCGGCACGGGCGCGGGCAAATCGACGCTGATCAGCCTCATCCCGCGGTTCTACGACGTGGCTGGCGGGCGCGTGCTGGTGGACGGCATGGACGTCAGAGAGATGACGCAGGAAACGCTGCGCGCCAAGATCGGATTCGTTCCGCAAAAGGCCGTGCTGTTCTCGGGAACGATCCGGGACAATATCCGGTACGGCAAAGAGGATGCGACGGAGGAAGAAATTCGCCATGCGGCCGACATCGCGCAAGCGTCGGAATTCATAAGCGAGATGCAGGACGGCTACGATTCGGTTATCGCTCAAGGCGGCTCGAACGTATCGGGCGGGCAGAAGCAGCGTCTTTCCATCGCCCGCGCGCTGGTGCGGCAGCCGGATATTTACGTGTTCGACGACAGCTTCTCGGCGCTTGATTTCAAGACGGATGCGAAGCTGCGGGCCGCCCTGCGGGAAGAGACGGGAGAGGCTACCGTTCTTATCGTGGCTCAACGAGTCAGCACGGTGATTGATGCCGACCGGATCGTCGTCTTGGAAGAAGGCGGGATCGTGGGCATCGGCCGACACCGGGAGCTGTTGGACACCTGTGAGGTGTACCGCGAAATTGTGTCCTCGCAGCTTTCCGAAGACGAGCTTGCCGGAAAGGAGGAGGCCCGATGAGTGAACAACGAAGAGCCCAGGGACCCGGCGGCGGCGGAGGCCCGTTCGGAAAAGGCCCCGGGATGGGGATGCCGATGCAGAAGGCGAAGGATTTCAAAGGTACCTTGAAACGGCTGATCCGGTATTTGCTGCCCCACAAATTTCAGTTGCTGGCCGTGTTTGTTGCGGCGATTATCAGCACGATCTTCAGCATCTACAGCCCGAAGCTGATGGGACATGCGACCACCAAGCTGTTCGAGGGCTTGATGCAGAAAATGAAAGGCGTGCCGGGTGCGCACATCGATTTCGGCTATGTGCATTATATCCTGCTGATACTGGCGGTATTATATATCGTGAGCGCGGCGTTCGCCTATGTGCAGCAATATTTGATGGCCGGCGTAGCGCAGAAGACGGTGTACGACCTGCGTAAAGAGGTGAACGAGAAGCTGGCGCGGCTGCCGCTCAAGTTCTTCGATTCGAAGACGAACGGCGAAATTCTGAGCCGCGTCGTGAACGACGTCGACAACATCAGCAGTACGTTACAGCAAAGCTT
This sequence comes from Paenibacillus sp. MZ04-78.2, assembly GCF_024213375.1. GTDB lineage: Bacteria > Bacillota > Bacilli > Paenibacillales > NBRC-103111 > Paenibacillus_G. The sequence continues at coordinate 20,185 of NZ_JANAVJ010000055.1, forward strand.
GACGCAGTTGATTACGTCTCTGATCACCTTGGTCGGCGTCATCGCGATGATGCTGACGATCAGCCCGATTATGACGCTGATCGTGTTCCTCACGCTGCCGCTCAGCCTGCTTGTGACCAAAGTGGTCGCTTCCCGCTCGCAAGGCTACTTCAAGGAGCAGCAACAAGCGCTCGGCGAGCTTAACGGGCACGTAGAGGAAATGTATACGGGCCACAAAATCGTCAAAGCGTTCGGCCGCGAGCGCCAGTCGGTCGATACGTTTAACGGCATTAACGGGAAGCTCTACGAATCCGGCTGGAAGGCGCAGTTTATTTCCGGCATCATCATGCCGATGATGAGCTTTATCAGCAACGTCGGCTACGTTCTCGTCAGTGTCGTCGGCGGGCTGTTGGTCACGAAGAGGTCGATTGAGATCGGCGACATTCAGGCGTTTATTCAATATTCCAGGCAGTTCTTCATGCCGATCACCCAGCTCGCGACGATTGCCAACGTCATTCAGTCGACCATCGCTTCGGCGGAACGCGTGTTCGAGCTGCTGGACGAACCGGAGGAAGACCCGGAGCTCGCCGAGGGAAAACGCCTTGGCGCAGCGAAGGGGGAGGTCCGGTTCGAAGGCGTCCGGTTCGGCTACAAGCCGGATGACATGCTGATCGACAACATGAACATCGACGTCAAGCCGGGACAGACGATCGCGATCGTCGGCCCGACCGGCGCAGGCAAAACGACGCTGATTAACCTGCTGATGCGCTTCTACGAGGTCGGCGACGGCCGGATCACCATTGACGGCACGGATATTACGGCGATGAAGCGCGGCGACCTGCGCAGCTTGTTCGGCATGGTGCTTCAGGATACGTGGCTGTTCAACGGGACGATCCGGGACAACATCGCGTACGGCCGCGAAGGCGCAAGCGAGGACGAGATCGTGCAGGCCGCGCTGGCGGCACATGCGGACCATTTTATCCGGACGCTGCCGGATGGCTACGATACGGTCTTGAACGAGGAAGCGTCGAACATCTCGCAAGGCCAGAAGCAGCTTCTGACCATTGCCCGCGCGATCCTCGCCGACCCGGCGGTTCTGATCCTCGACGAAGCGACCAGCAGCGTCGATACGCGGACGGAGGTTCATATTCAGAAGGCGATGAACGAGCTGATGAAAGGAAGAACCAGCTTCGTGATCGCGCACCGTTTATCCACGATTCGCGAGGCCGACCTGATTCTCGTCATGAACAAAGGCAGCGTGATCGAGCAAGGCGCCCACGAGGAGCTTCTCGCGCAAGGAGGCTTCTACGCCGAGCTGTACCACAGCCAGTTTACCGGCGGAGGACGGGGGCAGGAGGCGGGTTAACCTTGGAGGAACAGCCGCAGGCACGTCCTGCGGTTGTTTTTTGTGGTACGCGCAGTATGGGCGTATAGGAAGAACGGCCCTTGCCGCAATATCAATGGTTTTTACATTTTTTTTAATATCATATAAGTATTTATTCTTATATGAAGTTTAGCTGTTTGTTGCTAGATTATGGGAAGCTAAGAAGGGAGGGAATGCAGGGCGTATCGTTTTGGGAGTACATGGGCCTTACCGGCGATAAATCCGAGGTCGGAGCAAAGATTGAACGGCAGCTGCATAGAGAAACGCTACACATGGCCACTAAACTTACGGAAGAAGGTCTTCAGGAAAAAGAGTAAGGGTCGCGATCAATGGACGGTTACACAGACACAGAATCTGTAGCGCAAGGTCTTTGGAAATACAGCAAAAATCCGTAGCTTATAGCGCTACGGACTCATATACTTCAGAGAAGGATAGCCGGGGTGACATTCCCGGATCTCCTAACCGTGATTGCTCACGGGGCGCTGGCTGCCTGTTCCAACCTCAGATCCTTCTCTTCAGTAGTATATGCAATTGAACTTCCTTTATTATAGACTATGCTTCGGAAGTGCGCAACCCGGAAAAACCTTGAAATACAAGGTCTCCGGTCGGTTTTTCTTAGATATACGGGAACAGATACTCGTTTTCGCTGTAGCTCGTCCATTTCTCTTTGGACATGACGAACAACGTGCGAGCAAAAAACGTTCCCTTTGCTGTCATTCTTACTGCCACTAATACACGGTCCTCTGGGGAACCGTATTCCTTAATGTATTGAATGGATCCGTCCTTAGGATGCTTCGCAACATAATCAGGCTGTGCGATGATTTCATTAAGATAATGCCCATAATTCCTGTAGTCTTCTGGGTGTTGGTCCCTCATATGCTCCCTGTTCTGGTCACCAATGAAAATCGGAGTTCCCACGGGGACAGTCAAACCTAAATGCTGAATTTCTTTTGTCTTTATTATGCCTATTTTTTCTGGCATTAATCCTCCCCCCCTTCATCTGTCTCAGTCGGATCCTCCTCACCATCCTCTTCAACTTCCAATCCTTCCTCTATAAGTCCATATATAGCCGTTGGATGTTGTAAAAGTATTTCGTCATCTGCAACAGCTAAATCCCTCATCATATTCATAAGTGTTTCCATGCTATCCTTTTGCCTCAGTCGATTCATGTGATTTACGGCGATTCCCGATACTGGTTTATCCTTATATACAAATGGACTCTCGAATATCACTACATCATCAACATGAAGCTGACTAATGGCGAAAGCGCCAGATTTCCGAAGATGATGCCGATGGCCAACAAGCACGCCATCCTCCCTCTTCGTAATAATGAACAAAAAGTTAGTCTTAGACGCGTTTATATCAGGATTCTTCTTCTGGTCCAATCCCCAATGGAAAACATGATAGACCTTGATTATCTCGCCATAAACAGCAGCCAATTGCTCCCGCGATTCCAACAGATCATTGAGCAGTTCCTGGTCATCGAATTCGCGTTTCTTGACCGGTTGCACATTAATGATCGAATCCGTGTAAGGAATCAAAAATGTGGTTGCAGATTTTTTGTCATGTCGCGTGCGATAAATAAGGCCAGCTTCACTTAGCTTTTGAATCCAAAAATCAATCGTCCGGGTCTGCCTCCCGAAGTACTTCGCTATGGTTTGAATGCTATGCCAACTGGTGCCGGTTTCATTATTAGATACGAACCCCAAATATAGATAAAGGCGAAGCGCCCCTTCATCCAGGTCCTTGAGCAGTTCCTTGTCCTTGAATGCCCGTAGCACTGCAAAGAAGGGTTCCTTCATATTGGTGTTGTTCTGACGCCATTGATTATAATGGCTCTTCAGCGCCTCTAATTCATCCAGACCATCTGAATTTGTTCCCAAAACAGGTATTCTCGCCATTATAAGGCCCCCTTCTCTATCTACAGGTAGTCTACACGAATCACTCCGACCTGTAAACTGCGAGATAGCGCATATATTAGAAATAATCTATGTTATGAACCGCGGATTTTTATGTGCTATGCTTCGTACAAATAAGAAGTTATATTAAAATGTGATAATAAGATAAGATAATAAAATAGGCGAATAAGACACAGGTTGCGTGGCACGATGCCCGTTTTCGTGTCGGGGCATCTTTTTATTTTTTTCAAAAAAATGAGCCATCAATTTATGATGGCTCATTTGCTTATAGCATGCCTGTTCAGACAAGTATCGTTCGATCATTGAGAGCGGATTTTTGGAGAACGTAATGGATGCCTCATACGTTTTGAAGTCCTTGCGTTCCTTGGTATATGGCCGCCGTAGTCGTTCAGGGCCCTTCATGGAAGGAACTGAGCGACTTCGGTGCCCCTCTGGCAACTGAGTTACATATATAACGATGGTTTGCCTCAACAAGTAGCTGGCCGGTCTTTCCATCGGCTTAGAGTAAAAAAATGCACTTCTAATGCTCCCTAAAGCCCTTAGCGTATATTTTCGTTAAAATGTTGGCTTTTGCGAACAAGAGCCGTTTTTTGCATTGTTATTTTCTTGCGCTTTTTCCCAAGATCACTTCCGCTGTTTTTTTAGCATATTCCTCAGCATCAGCATCATTATAATTACTTATTACTGCTATCGTCAAACGTTCTTCCGGGAAACGCATAAAGTGTGAAGCGTAGCCGGCCCAGCCTCCTGAATGCTCCAAGTATGGACGATCAAAACCTTTGCCGATAGACACGCCAATCGCATAATCTTCATTATCAATAATCGGCTTTCCGGATGGAGAAGTTTTCGGACCTAGTTCGCTCATTCTTTTCACAAGGTCTTTCCCGCCAACCGTACCTGTAGTGAAGTTTTGTCCCCATTTTACCAAGTCTTCAACAGTCGAATGAACGGCTCCATCGCCCATATGCTCCCACGGGCTTTCATAGATTTTATAAGCCCCTTGCTCATTCTTCGAGTAGCCGCGAGCAACGGGGAAAGGGGTAGGATAGCGATCCACGAATGTGGTGTCGTTCATGTTTAAAGGCTTAAAAATACGTTCCTTCGAAAATTCAAGAAGGTTTTTTCCACTAACTTTTTCCACGACTAAAGATAATAAAAAGTATCCTGTATTACTGTAATCATATTGGGTTCCGACCGGAAATTTTGCAGTTTGATGATTTTCAAGGTGTTTCAGCGATTGTTTTGCAGTTAAATTATCAGTATCCTTAATTTTCGCGGCTTCAGCCAATTGCATATAATCCACTAATCCGCCAGTATGATGAATGAGATGTCTTAGTGTCACTGGTCTAGCATATTCTCCAAGAGAAGGTACATACTTTAAAATGGAATCATCCAGTTTCAATTTACCTTCTTGCTCTAGCAGTAAAATTGCAAATGCTGTGAATTGTTTAGATACAGAAGCAATATTAAAAATGGTTTTTGTCGTTATCGGTAGTTTTTTTTCTATCGAATCTAAACCAACGGCCCCTTTATAGGTTGCGCCATCGTCGAAGCTCGCAATATAAGCAAAACCGGGTTCATTTGGTGAGACCTTGTTAAATAATTGTTTAATCGCTTCATCTGTTGCCTGATTGTGAGTAGTATTTATACTACCTTTTGCCTGTTGATTTTGATTATTGTTTTGAACCGCCGGCACCGGGCTTTTTTCCTCCTGCGCTTTTTTGTCTGAAGAAGTGGAGCATGCAGATAAAATTAACGAAGACGACAACATAAGTGACACAGTGGATGTAAGAATGCGTTTTTTGTTCATTGTGAAATTCTCCTCTTGAAGAAATAGATACAAATAATTAATACGAGTCATAATTGGAACAAGTTTCTTAATTTTTTCAATAAGTTTGCTCAGGGGTTCGATCAAAGTGTTCGCGAGCAGGATGCTTCACGATTCAACCACATGACAACTGCTGCTATAGGAAAAGCTACTAGTGCTGTGAAAATGGCGATAATGGGTAATATACTAAGGGTTTTTGCCACATAAATCATATACAGAAGCGGCGCAATTAATAACGTACTTGTAACGGTCCATCCTGCAACGACGACATAGCGATAAATAGATTGCGCCCAATTGAGTTTGAACAGGATTGGCAAAATCAATGCCAGGCTAATGACAGCCGGAATCGTAAAGGCGTAGCTAATCCCTTTGAACGTAAGGCTTGTCAGGATAGCCAGAACAACCCATACAACCTGGGTACTCATAGCAAAGTTCTCCACACCGAATTTTTGCGAAATCCACCTGCCGACAATGTAAGCGTCAAATCCTCCACACCTAGAAAAACGACGGGATTCATGAGATCATATACGTAACTGATTACGACGCGCAC
>NZ_JANAVJ010000056.1 GCF_024213375.1 Paenibacillus sp. MZ04-78.2
AACCTCCCGTTCAAGATACCTTCATTTTCTCATGAGCTTGAGGTTCTTGAAAGGTGGTGAGTATTTGACGCTCACGTTTTCTTAAGGGGTTCTGTTAACGATGATTTACTGGCCGTCCACTGATATTTCCACATACTCGAAACAAAATAACCCCAGTCCTTTCCCTCAGTCATGCGATCAATGATCATATCGCCTTGGCCACAGCCCCTTCTAGCCTGACTAAACGAGCCTCCGAACAATCGAATTGCTTTAAAGGTACCCACGAGAACTACAGGAACTCCAATTGTATTGATAAGTTGCGTAAAGAAATTTAACATTTTCTCTGAACCGCCACTCTTAGCTTGACTCAAATTTTGAATCTCATCAATGACTAATGTCCCCAAACAATGAAGTGAAGCTATATGTGCCATTAAGGGGATTAAAGCATCAGTAGTCGAGCCTCTGGTTACAAACTTCTTAAAATAAGTGGTTCCCAATACCGCATCTACAGCTTGAAAGAAATTGATGCATAGCCCTTTTATGGAACCGTCAAACGGGCAATTCAATTTCAGCCAAACCAACTGATCTAAAATGAGAGGTTGCTTATTAAAGCTTATATGCTGTATAACTTGTGGGTATAGTAGCAAGTTTAGATCTACGGCAGTTGACTTTCCTTGTCCGCTAACACCAATAATGTTAAAACCCGCTGCAGTCGACCGAATGCCTGCTGCATTTTCCCCTTCCTCGTTGACACCGGCCTCTAGAATGTTTTCAAACCCGACATGAAATTGTCGAGCATATTCCCTTTGAAGGGGGTTTCGTGCAACATAGCCATGTCGAATCATTCTTGAAAATCTTTGCTCAATGTAAAAATGAATCGGCAAGACTTCTACATAGTCACTTAATTGTTGAACACAATGCAGCCTCAATCTCCTGCTCAAACTGCGCTGTGACTGATGATAATCAGGGTAGTTGGGTATATCATCCATTAATTCATCTTCATCCATGATCTTAGGAAGTGATTCAATCAATGGATTCCCGGCATATCCTTTTATTACTTGTTCGTTATCGTACTGTGCTTTGATAAGCTTACCCTTTAAAACAGGAGTATGTGTATACTGTTCAATGGGTTTCATTGTTTGAATTCATCTCCTAATTCTCACCATTAGGGTCCATGAGAACTATGGGAACCCCAATTGTTTTGTTAAGTTGCTTAAAGAAAATCAACATTTTTTCTGAACTGCTGCTTTTAGCTTGGCTCAAGTTTTGAATATCATCTATGACTAATGCCCCTAAGCAATGAGTTGTAGCAACACGAGCCATTTGGTGGATTAAAGCATCAACAATCGAGCCTCTGGTTACAAGCTTCTTAAAATAAGTGGTCCCCAATAACGCATCTACTGCTTGAAAGAAATTAATGCATAGTCCTTTTATAGAACCGTCAACCGGACAATTCAATTTCAGCCATACCAACTGAGCCATTATTAAAGGTTGTTTATTATAGCATGTGTGATGTATTACCTGGGGGTATAAAAGCAAGTTTAGATCTACATCTGGTGATTTTCCTTGACCACTGACATCAATAATGTAATAACCCGCTGCAGTTGACTGAATTACTTCTACATGGTCCCATTTCTTGTTTACACAAACCCTATTCTCAAATCTGACATGATATTTTTGAGCGGATTCTCCTTGAAGGGGATTTCGTGCAACATAGCCATGTCTAATAGTTCTTAATAATCCTAGTTCATCTTCATCCATGATCTTGGAAAGTGCTTCAATCAATGGGTTCCCAGTATATCCATTTACCACTTGCTCATTATCATACTGCGCTTCAATAACCTTACCCTTTAAAACAGGTTTAAGTGTGTACTGTTCAATGGCTTTTATCATATAAATTCATCTCCTATTTTGTACCATCATCGGTATACTAATTATTTTTGAATGGTTGCGTAAGAATCCACAATCATTCTTGAACATTTATTAATACAAATGTGTAATTGGACCCTGACGATTACTTCCTCTACATCTATTGATATTGCATGCAAACCAAGATCACGTTGTTCCCATACATTATCTGTTGGGTCTAATTTGATACTATTCGTACTCATCTTCTTCACTCTTCCTTCGTTTTAATTTATCGAGTAGTGACAGCCCTTTGACTTCATCTTCAATTTCTTCTTCCTCTAGATCTGTAATGGAAATAATAACTGGCTGCTCATTTTGTTCACCTAAACGGAATGCTTCATAAGCTTGCACTTCTTTACGCTCAACGGCTCTATTCTCCTGGATGTTTGATTTAAACTCCGTATTGGTCAGGTTAACTTTACTCAGCGCTTGCTCAGTAAACGCGATTTCTTCTTGATTTATTTTTTTGATGCTTTCGTTCAATTTGTATTTTGCAAGATTTTGCGTGTCTTTGTGATATGCGAGTGCCAGTTTCTCCTCTTGTTGCATCATCTGGATCTCTTCCAGACTAAGATTCTTAAATCGATCCGATCTTTCTTGTAATGTGCATGTGTGGTATTTGAGACCATCAGGGGTCTTAATGTAAATTGCATTCATACATCTTCTATCGAAAGCCATTATGACCGACCGAGAGTCTCCCTTAACAAACCATCCTGCTTCTACCAGTTCATCACTTTTGTAATGAATTCCCTCAAAGGTGATGCCAGATCTCGTAGCTGTTAGCGACTTGCTAGGGAGGAGGTTTAGACGGATGATGTCTTTTGTAAACGTCTTCAGATGACCCGCCCGATTTTGTATTCCCCAATTCCATAAGTGAATAGGAACAGGAAGAACAGAGTCAGGTATCATGCTGATATCAACCGGATAATCATTAATTGCTTTACTGTTATTGTGAAACAATATAAATTGAATCATCATCCTGATAAAACCTCGTAAAGAAAGTTTCGCATCGAGAATATAATCTTTTCCACCACGTTGCTTAAAGTCTGGTAGTACTGCGCCCGGAGACCACCTTTTAATCGTTATGCTCAGAGTTTTAAAATTGGACTCAACAATCCCTTTCCAGTCTGCACGATAGGGAGGCTCATTTTTTACGGTAACTCCCAAATATTCAGTAAGTGAATTAGCCTTCTTGCTCTCAATTTCACCCCGATCCCCTATAAGTACCTCAGGAACATGATGACACGGCCATTGTTGCTCATTGATGGTAATGTCATGCTCGGCACAAAACTCTACCTTGTTAGTTGTAGCATTTTCTAACGCCATCATCGCTCCCTGCCAGGAGGGACCTTCTAATCCCACATAGAATCCGACAATCATCCTGCTGAATACATCTATGACGAGATAGATAACAGGCCTTCCAATAACTTTAGTCCGATCTGCCTGACTCACGAGATAAATGTCCCCAACGGTCGCGTCAATTTCGTAAATACTTCCGGGGCCAACCGCCCTTCTTGTAGAATTGCCTAGAACAGGTCTAAATTTAAGATTGTAATTCCGAAGCCCTTCTCTAGCCATGATGACCTGTTTGTAGTCTTCCGTCTGTTCATAATGATACCGTAATTGGTCTATAGTAGGGACCTGATAACTCGGCATTGGAAGCTCTATAACTTCGCCATTCATAACGGATTTTTTACGAAAAAGATTATGCCACATTTGCTCATGAACGAATTGCAGGCTGTTTTTGTCGGTTGTTTTATACCATTCTGCTAATGCTGTGGTCATTTTTGCTCTAATTTCATCATCTACAACTACCCCAACAAATTCCGGATGTATTTTGGCCAGAAGGCTTCGTCTTCCCACTTTCTGCGGATTTTTTTTCTTTTCTTCTGGTTTTAACGGTCTACCGCAGTTAAAATAGTGTGAAACAAGGGCATTCTTTATTTTTCCACCGGTCCAATAATATCGTAGATATCTATAAATCAATGTCTTACTTTTCTTTGTCTTAAGTGATACTTCTTTTATAAGTTCCCCTCGTAAAACACGATCATAGATGGCGGGCTCAATATCTACAATATCTTTTATGAGTCCCCATTTTTCCTCAATTCCTGTACCATGCATTTTTTGATATTCTGAGTTCGGGTCCATAAGCATTGCATAGGGGTCTATCTCGGCGATGATATATAATCCATTACGCAAACCTTCTTCGACCTCAAAATAATTTTTTCTTACGGGCAATGGTTTTTCATCTTTTTTAAGTGAAATCGTATACAAATAGCTTCTGTTCGGGGCTATGTATAAGACCCTGTCGGCATTCTTCCCATGCTGCAGGATAACGTTAGCCTGTAACTCCATTTTGCATTACCTCACACGATCGACTCACAACTAGCGGTTCTAGTGCCGGTTGAATTAATCGGTTCATGTCCACCAGCCAGAGCTTGTTTGCAATAAGATGACGTACAATAAACAGACATGTTCCTACAGGCAATCCAAATTTCACATCACATACCGTCGCCGATTTGGAGCATGGCCGTGTCCGGTTTCGAAGTGCTTCAAACAATTCTGGCTCTAAAGCTGCAATGATAGATTCATTTAGATGACCCATTCCTGTTAGTGTTCGAGCAGAGTGGACCCAAGCTACGTTTTTGACCAAATTATACGAAATGTCTTCATCTGTGATTAATCTCCAGCGTACCCCCTCATCCGCAAAAAACCGCCTCTCTATCTCAAATTTTTCTAAAACTCTTCTTGTCAGCTTGCTTTTCGGTTTGGCTGTATGCGCTCAATATTCTAGACCACTATCAGTCCGAACCGTAAGCATAAAATCAGTGGTAATCACCACAGGAACTCTTGTTTTGGGATCACGAGGATGTCTAATATTAAGCGCTTCTGCAATATGCATTGTCTTTTCTAGAGGCAAACACGCAAACTGTTCTCGGATGTCTACAATACAGTCCGACCACTCACACACATAGAAGTAGGCCATTTCAAGGTGTTCCGAGAACAAGTGGTGTATTCTTCCCGTCTTCCACCCTTTAATCCGACTCACCAAACCTAGTGAAGGAACATCATGAATCGTAAGCCAAGGTTTATATCGGGCTCCGTGACCCTGTCCTCTCTTTTCTTTTATTCTTCTCTCAATTGTGCTGCGAGTTGTAGCACGTTTGCGCTTAGCCAAAATAATCACCCTCTCACTTAAGTTAAATAGCTTCTTTCCGTTTATAAAAGGGAATCACTTTTTTTTCATCTATCCCATAAACTGAGATCATCTCCCCTCGTCCCCTCCAATAAGTAAATGTTTCATTTACTTTGTAAATTTAATATTTACCACAATCTTAGTAAATCTTTTGTTTATTTGTCAACAATAAATTTACTTTTTGACTGTCCGATAGTAATATTAAGTTAAGTGTTCCATCGATTGAACACATAAGTATTCAGTTTTTTAAAGGGGAAGCTAGTATGAATACAGTTGGCGATCGCATAAAACTACTCAGAAATTCCAAAAACCTGACTCAAGAAGGTCTATCGCAAATGCTTGGTGTGACAAAACAAGCAATCTCAGGCTGGGAAAGAAACGTTGCTAGCCCTGACTATAAGCAACTCTGCCATATAGCGGATCTATTTAATGTATCTGTTGATTATTTGCTTACAAGAACGGATTTCCCGTCCCCATTTTACTTATCCTCTAATGGAGAACTCTCAATATTTCCATTGAATACAGGGCTTGTTGAGACATCATCATTCGATCTGAACGGACTATTATTAACCCCTAATGCTAAACTTCATTTAGGTGGCAACCCTTTATCAATGAAAGACAGACAAATGGTGGCTGAATTAGTAAGTACAATTTTCGGTAGATTCCAGGAGGTCCAGCAGAAAAGTTAGTATGTATCAGCCACTTATTTGATATCATTTTCGGACGTTATTTCTTTCTCGTTTCAATTTCTGAATAGATTCGAAATATTTATCCAATTTAGTTGGACTAATATTTTGTCTTATAATGCGGTAGCATTTTTCTGGTTCAACCTGATTCTGTCTTTCCAAATAAATTATTTCTGAATTTCCTGGAATAAAATGAACACGAATTTTCCAACCACCATAAACTCTCGCATTCTCGAACCATTGTTGACTGATAGCTGTGGTGCAAGAGTAATATAACCCACGAAACAAAATCCCCTTCCACGTTACTCTTGCAATATCACTATGTAATTCTGATTTTGCATACATACTTTTACCTCCAGATATTATAGGCTCTTTTACTTTTATATCCGTAATTCAATCTAAAAATACAAATTTATTAAATATTATTGTTTATCGGATATTCCTGAAAATAAAAAACTACCCTTTAAAAAGGATAGCTACTTGATCTTCTTTTGCTGCCAGGCATTTGTTCCCCAGTAGAACTAATTGTATTTGTATTATAACTTTAATTTTAAAATTGGTTTGTTCTCCAAACCTCGAATTGCCGGTGTCCACTCCTCGCTCTCAGGGATTGTCTGAAGCATGTCTTCAACCATTTGCAGTTTTGCATCCATTGCATCTATATAATGAAGAGCTACCGCTTCCGGTAATTGAGGCTGCACCGGGCTTCCCCATTCACCTAGATTATGATGGGATAATACCAAGTGCTGTAATGCAAGGATGGTATTCGATTCCAGATCAATCCCAAGTTTAATTGCAGCTTCTATAATCCAATTCGAAGCCATACTAATATGTCCAATCAGTTTGCCTTGGTTACTGTAATCAGTTACCATACCATACTCCGAAACCATTTCTACTGGTTTAGCAATATCATGTAAAATTACGCCCGCTTTTAGCAAATCCGAATTGAGAAAATGCCGTTGCTGACAAATAAAATCACTCAATTCAAGCATCCGAACGATATGGTATGCCAAACCGCCATAATAAGCATGATGATGAGATTTCGCCGCGGGTGAAGAATGCATTTTATCTTTGACTTTCTCAAAACAAAAAGTAACAATTGCTCTAATATCATTGTTACTTAATCTGTTGATTGTCTTCTCAATTATAGGGATGAGCTCATCTGATCCTACAGGGGCAGAACGGATAAAATCTGTTATCGTTACCCCGTCTTGTTCCGTTGTTTTTCGGATTCGTACTACTTTGACTTGCAGTCTTTCACGGTATACTTGTACCACTCCCTGCACCTTAACAAGACACATCGGAAAGAATGTTTCAATATCAGTCTTGCTGGCATCCCAATACTTTGCAGAAATATTACCACTAGAGTCGGCGAGCACAAGGTCTAAGTAATCTTTTGGAGTCGAACTACTTGTTTGTTTCGCTTCTATTTCTTTGATCAAATAGTAGCCAACAAAATCATCACCATCACAAAATTCTTTTATTGGTTTAGTCACATTATCACCTCTGCGCCCGTTGTATGGTACACAGGTTCTACAACTCCCGAATCGTGCAATGCTTGATAGAAATCAGCTATAACTCTCCTGTGTTGATTACTAAATTGCCCAAATGGTCTTACCTTACTAAAAGTAAAATGAAGCGTGTTTTTTGCCCTTGAAAGAGCTACGAAAAAAGCTGCCGTATCTTCTTCCCTTTGGTCATTAAATCTAAAAAAGGCTGCATCCTCTAATCCCAAAAAAATAATCGTTTTAAACTCAAGACCCTTGCTTTTATGGATTGTCATTATCGGGACCGTATTTTTACCGAGCAAATTATTAATCGCCGCTCCTACAGTACCTGACTTATCGTATTCTTCCCACAGATATTTTGCCAGTTGTGAACTTAATCTTTCAATGTAGTTTGATCTTAAATACTGAGGAAAGTAGGCTTTAAGTGCATCTGTAGAATAAAAATCAGTAATTTTTTTGATAATCATTTTCAGATTATTCTCATTATCAATTGCCCTTAAATCAGATTTAAGCTCAGTTATAAAGTCGCTTAATTCTCTCTGTGATGCATGAATCTCAGAAGAAGATTCATCCACACTCTTCAAATCCAACAATATATTCCGACAGTAGGTCCATGAGCTAGCATCCCTTCTAACTGCTATAATCAACGTATTTATGCATAGCGATATGTAATCTTCCTTCAGGAAGTCCTGATATACACCTTCGTTTCGAGCCTGAATTCCGCACTGATTAAATTCCGTTATCAATTCGCTAGAATATGCATCAACTCGTTGCTTCACAAGAATGCAAATATCATTGGGTTTGTGACTTCCATCATTAATATATCCTTGGACAAGATTTACTATAGTCTTAGCTTCTTGTACATGATCATCAAACATGTGTAAATAGGCTTGTCCATCCGTAGCTTGCCATTTTGGATTTGTTTGTATTGAAATAGGTTGCTCATTAAATCTTGAGAAAAACATCTTTTGAATTTCAATGAGCCTAGGTGCTGACCGATGATTCATAACTAGTTGATAAGCAGTTGATCCAAAGTCAGAGGTGAAGTTTGGGAATACGTCTCTCATTGCCCCGGCCCAAACCATTATACGCTGTTTACCATCCCCAACTGCTGTTAATCCTGAATTAGAATTGTAGAAACAGGTTTTAACAAGTTCATATTGAATGCGTGTAGTATCCTGAAATTCATCAAGGAATACATGGCTGTAAGTCATTTGCAGAGACTTTATCAACTGCTGATTACATTGTAGTAAATATGTCGCTAAGCGGGTGATCATAGTAAATGACAACCTTGCTGTATCGGTTACGTCACCTTTTAACAAGAGCTCCCAAGCAGCCTTTGTTGGATAGTCGCTTTCTTGAGGTAATGGTAAAGCATATCGAACAATTTCTTTTTCTAAAAAATCGTTTATATCTCGGGGACGCATCCCAACAGGAGGTACAAATCCAGCGTGTTCATATGCTGTTCTGATGTCATTCTGGGTTCGGTCCGCCACTGCAATATCATAAACTGAGTTAGGGCGATATTCCTTAGGAATACCCAAATAGAAACGATCCACAAGACTCTTAGCAAATGCATCATACGTCATAGATTGAAATCTCTTTGAAAGCTCTGTACCACAGCGTTTCTCTACCCGTTCTGCAAGATTTTTAGCAGCGTCTCTCTTGAAGCTAATTGCGAGTATTTTCCTTGGGGCATTACAAGTGCTCGTTTCAAGTAAGAAGCAAGCTCTTTGAGCAAGTAATTCCGTTTTACCTGCTCCAGGACCAGCAATAACAAGAGCATTATTTTCATTATTTTCACTCTTTACAACTTGAAGTGCAGCGGGTTCAAGAGTCAATCCATCTGCAGGTTCCCATATATGTTTATCAATGATTTTCATTTATTAACCTTTCCTTATACGCCATTAAGTTTTTGTTTTGCTTTAGTAAGTAGCCGCTTTAATGGAGCAGGCAAACTATTTTTAAACGTCTCATCATTAATGTTAAGTGATGCTAATCGGTGTGTAACAGGTTTCCCTCGTTGTAAGAAAAAGTAATCATACCACACCATCATTTTTCTCTGTTCGAAAGTGTAAGTTTCGCCAGTACCTCCACCTTCTTTTAAAGAATGTTTGGTTGCTAAGTCCACACGTTCTAAATATCCATCTGCCGCAGGATCATTATCCTCGATTTCGGAAATCTTACCTACACGATCAATTCGCGGGCCTTCATTGCCCTTTAGAACACCTTTATATGCTTCAGGAAATGCCTCTAACATCATGAAGTCCAGATCCAAGGGAAATGAGAAATAAACATCATAGTTTTCCAACATATTAATCCAAGTACCCTGGGCATCAATACTTGCTTCGTCCCAATCATGCATATTACTTAATTCTTTATCACTTAGAATACGGCCACCAGTAACAGTCAGTAGTAAACTTTTATCCACTCCAATTTGAATGAGTTGTTCGACAGCATATTTAATCCTACCCCATCCTCCTCCGAAACGTTCTTTATCGAAGTCCAATAAGGTTACATATGGAATGTTTAGTTCGGATAAAAGCTTCCAAAAATGATTGACATGTCTGCCTCCAAGTGGCACAACAGATATCGCAATGCTATCTAAATGATCCTCGGCATCCAATTCAATTGCTTTAGGGATAACAATTTCTTCACTATCCCCTTCTCCCAAAATGACTAGCTTTGAGAAATAAATTTCAGGATATGCTCTCACAGCTTCTTTTACATATTTGTACGCTTCTTCGTTCTCTACAGACCCTTGCCTACGAGGTAATACGATTTTTTTCACTTTTGTAAATAATTCATCAATCGAAATATTAAAATACCGAATCGATTCAGGTGAAACCCTCTTCACAATAGCAGGCGTATGTGATGTGATAATGACCTGAGAATTATTCTTCGAAGCAATTCCTTTCAAGTTTACGATAATGTTCCCCAATAGATGAGGAGATACGTGATTTTCAGGTTCCTCAATAGCAAGAATAGTTAATGCGGGAATCTGCATATTAAAAAGAGGAGCATTTCCGCCGTCACTGCTCGCCATAGCCTGCTGCTCAATCTCCAAAAATGAATCTACGAGTGACAAATAGAATAAGGAACGAAGTCCATCCCCCAGTGAGTCAATTGAATATGCCTTTTGCGTTATTGATGGCATGAAATCAACTTCAAACTTTTTGATTAGTTGTTCCAGGTCAGTACTATTAAATCTGATATTTGCTTCCGAATACCGGGTATCCTTGTGATACTTTTTCCAATGCTCCTTAAGTGAATCCCTGACCTTTTCCAGACCAGCTTCTTCAAACAAAGACTCTTCTGCCTGTTTTAATTGCTCTTTAATATTTTCTTTTGTTTCAGATGACCAATTAATACTTTTTAATACACGCCATAACAATGTTCCAGTCGCATTCTTTAATAATGTGGATGGGTTACGAATGGCCGGGACATAAATGATCTTGATTTGAGAAAGCTCACTTGGCGGCACTTTCGTAGCTACTTCTTCTGCATCTTCAGACATAGACATGTAGCATATTTTACTTTCTATGATTCCATCTGGCGTATTACTTTGCTCCCAAGAAGCCTGTAATCTTATTCTCAAGTACGGCGGTTCACCCGTGTTCTCAATAACGAAATTATCAAAATAAGTAGGTACCGCATACTGTGTTTCTCCGTTATCGTCCTCAATTTCCGGAAACGAGAAATTCACCTCAATATACATTTCTCTTCTCTGCAAATCCTCAACCACTCCGTCATGCGATACGTAGAAATCAGATTTATCCAATGTTCTTTCCGCGGTAGTTTCCCCAAATAGTTTAGTTAATGCCTGCAGCGCGGCGCTTTTTCCGCTGCTATTTGAGCCAATGAATGTTGTAATATCCTCAAAATCAATAATTGTCTCCGTTGGACCATAACATCGAAAGTTACATATCTTTAATTTGCTAAGCCTCATTTTAGTATCTCCTCTTCTATCTACATTAGTTGTTCTTAATTGCATAGATGTTATTGAGCTCCATGTACTCCGATTCTGATTTTAGAATTTCGACTCCACCGCGATTGTAATAACGATTGCTAATAACTGCCTCAAAGTGACTTCGGATTTCTTCTTCACGGATTGCAGTTAGGCAGAATAATTGTATCTTATTTTTTAGAGCAAGCTCGATAATCGGTCGTACTACATGCTCGGATGATGCGGCTCCGAATGGATTATCAGCAACAATTGATTTCCAGACACTTTCTTTACCGTGTATTTTCTTTCGGATATGCGTCACAATTATCATAAACATAATCATGTAGGAGGTGTATCGTTCCCCGCCTGACCAAGAGGCAGCTTCGTCCCAAGAGAAATATTCAACACCTAATTCAAGCAGTGATTTCTTTCTCGGTTTAAATATTTCAATGTAACAATTCTCCAAAGGCGATACATTTTTGAGGAGATTTAAGCTGTTCATTTGTTGTTCAAGGTATAAATTCACCTCATCATCGGGTTTCCCCTCTTCTTTCAATCTTTTAAGTTCGTAAATAATTTTCTCCACAAACAAATTAGTATTGTGAAGTGAGACTTCTCTTGGATTCGCATCCCACTTTATTTTGACCATCTGTATCGTATTACCAAACAGTTCGACTTTCGAGTGTTTTGACACTTCACATATATTTTCGTGAATAATAATGGCACGTCGGTGAGCAATATCCACAAGATTTTCCTTATCTTTTCTAAGCTCAGTTAACTTGCTCTGTAAGTCACTTTCCATCGCATCAAGAGCATCAAATACTTTCACAAAAGCTTCGATAATGTAGTGATAATCAAATAGCTTCTCTTGCAATATGACAACAGTATTAAACTCTGTCGCAAACCGGCTTACCTTAGTATTATTAGTCTGTTGCAGTGTTTTCACGTAGGATTCGCATGCCTTTTTGACAGCATTTCGCTGTGATTCCAAGCTATTCTTCGATTCCATGTATGCACTAGAGACAACAGTCACCGCTTGAACACGAGAATCTCCAAATGTCTTCCATTCTTGTTCATTAAATATTGGTCGCGAAATATTACCTGTTGGCAGTTCTCGCTGTGCTTGGTAGCGCTCGAGTGCAAAATGAATATCCTTCATAACATTGTTTTGCGCATCTAAGTATTCTTCGTTCAACTTATTGTTTTCTCGATTTTTCTTTATTCCTTCTTGAACTTCATGGATAGTCGAAGGAAGCTCTCCTTCTCCATCTCCATAAGGAGCCTTACCATATTCATTACTGAGTGTGGAAATCATATTGATAATGGTTCCTTCTACTTTAGCAACTTCAATCTTTTTATCATTAAAAGATTTTTCAAGGGAACTAACAACATCTCTTTTATTATCTATTTTCTTTTTAAGCTCCGATCTTTCGCCCTGATAAACTGCACGATAGTTCAGTTGAACCCAAGTAAACTCAAGCCCTGTATCTACTATTGCAAATCTAGCCTTATCCCTGTTTTCAATACACTTTAATAGAAGCTCTTGCTTAGCCTCGTATCCAGCATTTTTTTCGTTCAGCTCTTTTCGGGCTTTATCCAAAGTAATTCGAATTTCTTTGAATTCCTCTTCTGAATACTCGCTTTCGAAACCACAATCTTGATCTAGCTGGTATTCCTTCCCGATCTTATGGTGCTCATCAAGAGTTCGTTCCTTCTCTTGCAATAATACCAATTGCGTCTCTTTATGCGTACGCAATTCATCTAACTCATCTTCAATTTCATTTATTTTTGTCGTGAGGGCTTCAAGTGCAAACTTCGTTGCTTTAAGGGTCGATCTTTTCAATTCAACATCCGGCTCTGGATATTTATCAATAAAAATTGCTAAATGTTCTGTTTTATAATTTAACTTTTGTTGTTCTTGCTTGTAATCTTCCCTCTTGTTTTGGGTAGAAATCTGTGCACTCTTTAGAGCAACCATCCTATCTGTATTAGCTGAAAGTTCATACGCGATGGAAGCCATTCTGTGTGCTAGCTCAGTTTCACGCTGTGCAAATCTCTTGGCCGAGAAAGCATCATACGTTTCATAAAAATCTTTTGCAGTTTGAAACGTATCGTCAAAGAAAAACAATTCTTGCTGATCTTGCTTAAGTCTCTCTTCCTTACGGTCAAGCTCCTGTTTTAATTCCCTAATCATGGATTCGATTTTCTCTCTGGATGTAAACAGCTTTCCATCTAATGACTGAAAGACCATGAGGCCGTCTTGGGAAGATGCAAGGATCACATCTTCTTGAGATGCATTTACTAACAGTTTGTTTTTTAGTTGAAATATTAAAGGAATTTCAAACATTTCTCGATTGATCTTAATTCGTTGCATTTCACGAACGATCGTTGCCGTTTGAGCTTCCTCTATTAAAAATGAATATGGTAGCAGTGGGTGATTTTGCAAATATTGTTCCTTAGTTACCTCATCAACGTTTTGGTCTGCTAACCACTCGCTTCCGAGTGTAACAAGTGTACCTCCTCGATGTAGTCGGCTCTTAATTTCAAGAAGAGTATGATGTGGAACAAAATATTCATTCTCCGTGAGATGTCTAATCTTTCTACGAAGCTCCTCAATCCCAACTTTAAGCTCATCGCGGTGGTAACTCCTTGTGCTAATCTCTTTATCTAACCAAGCTAGATTTTCGTCCTTTTCGGCAAACAAATCAAAGACCATTCTCCCCTGCTTGGTCAGGGTATCTGTGAGTATGGCATTTCTAGTCTCATATTTCTGTATTGCTGTTTGATTATCATTGCGCTCAGTGCGGATTTTTGAATCCTCTAAGCTAAGGTCTTTTTCCTTAGTATGACAAGCGGAAAGTTCCTCATCATAAGTCTGAAGATGACCTGTGCATTCTTGAATTTGAGCCTGGAGATCTCCTAGTCTCTGAACAAAGCTTTTTTGCAAAATTGGGGGGCTATCAAGAACGCCCAATTCGCATATTTTCTTCATTCGTTCCAGATCACTCTCATAGTTTCGCAAGTACTCATTAAGAGTACCTATTTCATTTTGATACCCACCCTTGTCATCCTGGCATCTATTAAGCTCGTCTATTGTTTTATCATATTTAATTTTTATGTCATCTATTTTTCCGGAGACTTCATCTCTAGCCCTTGCCTTCAAATGGAGAATTGCAGACCACGCATCTTGCAGTTCCTCAGTCTTATTTCGAACGGTCTCCTCTAACTCCGGTTGAGTTTTTTTCATCATTTCAAGCTCTTGAGTGTAAGAAATTACTGCTTGGTTCTCACTTTCATATAATGCATACTGTGTGAACGATTGAAGTTCTTTATCTTTTCTCTCAAGTGAAATCAAATGTTGACTGTGAGATTTAAATTCCTCTTCATATTGAACTGCTTCTTGCTGAAGCTCCTGCATCTCATGTCGCTTTGTTTGAATATAAATACTATCCTTCTTCCAATTCCAATCCTGAAGTTCTTGATAAATTCTCTTTTTCTCATCCTCTAGCCTTTGCAAGGCTTCTGCGGATTGTACCTGATGCATCTGTAAAGTAGAACGAAGGCGTTCAATCTTAACCAGTTCTGAATGATGTATTTTTTTCTTACTTTCAAGCTCCTGTACACTCGTGACGACCATTTCAGCCAACGATTTTATCATTTTAAAGTCTTCAATATCTTTTTGATATTCAGGAATGATTAGAAGGTTTTCTTTATATCCTTTGAATGCCTCAATTATTTCTTTTTTGTCCTCTTCGGTTTGAAAAATAGTATTTTCCATTGTAGGTACCAGTAACTTCGTAATCAATGTTTCTGTCGTCTTCGCTTTTTGAAAAAAACCTTCTACTCCCCCCTCATCACCGTTAATTTTCCGGATACTTTCCCATTCTTCCGGGAGTATGCCGTATAACAACAAATTTTCCTTATACTTTTTGTTGGAATCTGGGATTTCAACGTAGGGATAATCTAAATTGTTTAAGTACTTTCTGAAATCAGTAAATCTCGTCACCATCTTATCCGTAGTAAAAGGTAACGTAGCAATATTAACTTCAGAATCCTTTTCGTAAGTAAAAAGATAATTGAAATAATCCAACTTGTCTTTATCCGTCTCTGCATTCTTAAAGCAAAAACCAGTTAATAAATACTTTTCTTTCTCCCCGTCAAGTAACCACTCTACCGCGATATGCCCATATGACTTTTTTGCATAGGTATCTTTAATATTTCGCCCAGCGAGACCTGAGTTAGGTAACACAGTTTGCATTAATGTCTGGATAATGCTTGTCTTGCCGCCGCCATTCTCAAGCAAAAAAATTGTATTCTTACCTCGAGGTTCCCATATATTATCAGGAATAATCTTCTTCCCTTCATCAAACTTAAGGCCGACCGTACGTATTCGAGTTATGACAGGCATATTAACTTCTCCCCTTCTGTGCATTTGTAATAAAACGCATGATTCTTTCTTTTCGGCCAGTATTAAAATAATATTTAATAACAACGTGATTCAGTTTTTCTGTAATCCTGACTTCTTTACCTTCCATGACTACGGCAAGCTCTTCCTTCTCTAAAAACACCAACACTTTATTTAAAAATCCAAAATGATGCTTATCATACTTTGATTTTTTTAGGTTTTTTACCGTTTCATTAAACTCAGGCACAGAATCCCATGAATTCATAATACCTTTTAGGTCCAGTTCTAGATCCTCTGCAATGGACGTTAAGTCATCTTCTTCCAGTGACTTGAAATACTCCATACTCTTATCTACCGTCTCTAGTATTTCCTCAATTCGCACGTATTGCCGCGTCGATACTGTCTGATCCATACTATTGAAAAATTTAGACAACAAAACCAGCATACAGAAATAAGCCAAGTAGAGGTGCTCATTATTTTTCAGCCCCATTTCCTTACGAAGTTCTTCATTCGTGTAAGAAAGCACTCGATTTTCCAGGGTAGGAACCATATATATAACACCGTTATCTTCATATTCAAAAATTTTCACTTGTGCATTCGGCTCAATAACATCACGGATCATTTCTTGCACCTCAAAGCGCCTAAAGGTACTATAGATTTCCTCATTGTCTTTGGTTATGCGTCCTTCTTTTTGGAGTGCAATAAAGACAGAAAATGCATCTGCAAAGTCATCCTTGGGTGTTCCCATATAAATTCCCCTTTCGTATTGCAAAATCGGATAGAACAAAGCCGTTCTGGAGACTAATGATTTTCCCATTCGGCTCGAAAGAAAAATAACCTATTGTTTCAAGCTCCGGATATACCTCAACAGCACGCGCCAAGCATCTGGGGATTTCTGGTAAATGAGGAATAATCTCATGTTCAATTCGTTGGAATGACGTATAGTCACTTTGATGCAGGTCAACAAGGAAGGAGTAAAAATGCATCGAGTTTGTTAGTTCATCGTACAAGTCTACGTTCTCGATTTTAACATTTGTAAGGATTTCAGAAATTGTAACGCTACTTTCCGTAAGAATCGGCTTTCCCAAAATTCGAAGGTATTCAACCGTCTTTGCTTCTTTTTGAATCCGCTGCATTTCTTCTGCTTTTTCAATTATTAGCATCTCCTCATCACTGACTTCATGAACTTCTACATCTTGTTCCTGCTTGCGAATAATTCGCCGCTGCGGTTGAAATGCTTCAAGAGGATTGAAAATTGATTTTCTACGAAGTGGTAATAAGGGATTTAATATGATTTTCAATGTATCCAGACTTACAGGCCTTGTGTTAATCTCACTCAATATTTCACGTTCAAAATTCAACTTTACTGAAAAAGCGTTGAGGATTAGAGATTCCATGGAATGAGTCATAACCATCTGTAGCTTCTGCTTATCTGTAAATAAAGACTCATGGACGGCGATCACACTTGCCAGTTTTCGCTGGATTTGCATGACAAGCTCGATACCCTTAATTTCTTTTGCTGTAAGCTCACCCATATGATAGCTATTAATTTTTTCATCCACTAAATTTTTCAAACTATTAAAAACTTCTCGTTCCCGCGTAAGTTTATCATGAACACTCTCAAGTTGTTTTTTGAGTAATTCCTTTTTTGAAACCGAAATGGCATCCTTCACAATTTCACCTTGCAAATCTCGTAGAGCAGAACGTTCTTTTTTAATTGCTATTGTAATGTCATTAATTGCATTTAGTGCCTCATGAAAAAGTCCCTTTTGCATTTGTTGTTTGAAATACAACTGGGCAATAGAAATTTGGAGCTCACCATACATTTCTTTTGTTTTAAAGAGCATTTCAATACCCTCGGTAGATAAACGCAGACTGATTTTTCGCTCTTTAA
Source organism: Paenibacillus sp. MZ04-78.2 (assembly GCF_024213375.1). Taxonomy (GTDB): domain Bacteria; phylum Bacillota; class Bacilli; order Paenibacillales; family NBRC-103111; genus Paenibacillus_G. The sequence continues at coordinate 17,523 of NZ_JANAVJ010000056.1, forward strand.
GCATGTCTATATCCATGTCCTCATCGTACTCAAATAACCGGAATGATATAATTTCCTTGCTCTTCTGTTCCAAATCGAAATATTCAAATTCATGATTACGACCAAAATTTCGGAGGAATTCATCAACGAGCACTTCCCGCAGCTCTTCGATCTCTTCATTATTCATTTGAATGCCGCAGCGTTCTGACAGAGTACTTTTCAGAAATCGGTGCAAACCTTCGGTAGTCGTAGGTCGGTTCATCAGCATATTTTCTAAAGTGAATAGCATAATCGCAATTGACAACGACACTAGAGGCAATTCACGGAAACGATTCTTATCTCTCATATAGAGAATTGGTGAAAACACACCTAGATTCTTCATACGTTCCCGGAAACCAAGAAATATATTATCGTAACTATCCATTTATACGTCTCCTTGGGAATGACTTAGCCTTATGAAATCTTTACGATTCAACCCTTCTTGAGGAAGATATCCGTTCTTTTGTTCAATGATCGAGATAAAACTTCTTCTCGTGGATTCGTCAAAACATTCAAGAAAGGTCGCATAGGATGATGGTTTAGTTTTGACCTGTTCCTTTTTACGCCGAGGTGGCTCCCTAAACTCATATTTACTTAACAAAGCAATGTAGAATGGCAAGAACGGTTGAACATCTATGGCTTTCTTTAAATATGAAAAAATACTCATCCCCTTGGGATCAATATCCCCGAAGTAATAGACTCGATAATCAATATCTCTAAGCTCTTCTATCTCGTTAATATAAGAGAAACTGCTCAGGATCTTATCGCCCTCCCCATAAATGAGCATGGAGAATGGTACCTCGCCAAAAATATAGGCTCCTTCAATAAAAAGTCGTTTGATCGTATAATATGTGTCTTTATTTTCTATAATCAAAATGTGGTAAGATGATTCGCCGCGGCTAGAGCGACGGTATTCAAAAAACGGCTCATAAGTAGGATAACAATATAAATCATCTAAAGTTATGCTGATTCTCTGGAGAACTCCCCTGTTTTGGTCTAACCACTTTTCATCATAAAAAAGTTCGAAGGATCGTTCATTAATTGAAATTACTTCCGTATCACCTATCTGTAGGAAATTATTTATTTCATCCAGATACGGTTTATCTTTAATGAATCCTTCGTAATCTTTTACATAAGATAATAAAGCCATTTTAGGATGATACCCATTGAGCAACATTCGAATATATGCTTCATCTACTGGATCAGTTGCTTTTTCAATTTTTCGATAGGCATTGAACAGTTTCGTGCCGATTTTCCCTCTAGAGGTAACCGGTGATAACACTCCATCATTGCAGAGAGCCTCAATCGATTTCACAAAGGATGAAAATCCGCCATCTCTTTCATAACGTAATTTATGATTTCGTACCAAATAAGATTCAATATCATCTGTCGAGATAGTTTTATTTCTATTATTTTCGATAAATAATTCTATAAGGTCTTTCAAAAAGTATCATCCTTTTGCTAGAGTTATAGTAACGAAACCAAATCACATAAACGATTTTTGCACCGACCGTTTCATCGTACCTAGAAATTGCATTATATGTTTATTAAATCACACCAACATGTCAGCACCCTGCCACTGAACATTTGTTCGTATGAATAATATTTCGACAAATTAATGGAAACTCCTATCCGTATTATGGCAAATATCCTGCTCTAAATAAAAATAACCCCGCCGTAAAGGGCGAGGTGTGAGAACTAGCTTCATTTCTTATCCACTTGTAGTAACGTTACGTTCTTAATCGAATACGTATCTTTAATCTTCTCTTCAGTAATAACATTTAGCTTGATCAGGCTTGCAATCTTGGAGGAATCCGCTTTCGAGAGCATACGCCAAACTCCGGGGTCAGGCAGTGCTGCGTATAGCTTGTTATCGTCGTACTCCTTCCGCTCTTGAAGTACGATCTTTACCTTGTAACTTCCTACCTCAAGCTCAGACACGCCTTGTTCTGTACAATGATTCATGATGTCGCTGCGTAATTCCGATAACTCTTGCTCTATTTCTTTTTGTTTTTGCTTCAGTTGATAATATTGTTTTACTTTCTTGTCCATATTGTTCACGCTCCTCTTTACAACATATTTATGCTGAGGAAGCCAATTTAGGACAAGATTGATAATACTAGCTTACACAAAAGTTGGTGTAACTATATCCCTCTCTCGTTTTCTTCACTTCCAGGATGGCAGGTATGGCTTGTTTTAGCTCCTGAACATGGGAAATGACGCCGATCATACGCCCGGATTGCTGTAAATCGATCAAGGTATCAATTGCTTTGTTTAATGACTCTTCATCGAGAGAGCCGAAGCCCTCGTCTATAAACATGGTTTCCAGAGATATGCCGCCTTCATAGGACTGAATAACATCGGCCATCCCAAGCGCTAAACATAATGAGGCATTAAATTTTTCCCCGCCAGATAATGTTTTCACATCCCTCATTTGGCCTGTGTAATTATCATACACATCAAATCCTAGGCCGCTCTGCTTGCCACGTTTCTCCATACGGTCGCTGCGAACCAGATAGAATTGACCACCTGACATCCGTTGTAATCTCTGGTTTGCATTTTGAATAATCTTTTCCAAAAATTCAATCTGTAGATACCGTTCAAAGGATATCTTCTTTCCATTTTCTCCGCGAACAACATCATACAAATCTTTGACAAGTTGGTGTTCGCGTTCAGCATCTTGCCAATTGCTCTCAGCCTCTATGATATTGGCCTTGTAGTCTCTACCCTTGTCGTAGTTGTTCTCGGTATGTATATACCCGCTGCGAATAGAATCAATATATTTTTCCAACTCCTGCAGCCACTGTTGTAATGCATCAAGATCATGACGTTCTTTGCCTGCTAACGATGAGGACAGTTCCTCGATTTGCTTTGTTAAAGATAGCATTGCTGTCTTATATGTTTCAATCTGTTGCTTCAATTCTTCACGAGCCACATCTGTCATTTTCGCCGCTTTGTAAGCTTCTTCCGTCTCGAATCCTGCTTGCTCCAAAGCATTCATGTAGCTTTGATGAGCTTTATCTTTATTAGCGATAGCCTCGTTATTTAAACTCTCTGCATTACTGCGGTTTGCTGCCGCCTTGATGTTCCGATCGTTCGCCTCTTGATATCGCAGTTGTGCTGCCTTCCATGCGGACTCCAGCTGCTTCTTAATATCTTCCGTTTCCCGGATACGCAGTTCTAGCTGCTCAAGACTTCGCACATCTTCAGGTAAAGCAGCTAACGATTGATCATATAGTGCCTTCTCCGTGGCATATGCAGTCTTCTTCTCATTGCACAAATTCAGAATATGCTCCTTGTGCTTGCGCAATTCATCCAACCTGTTCTCCAGTGTTTCCAACCCAAGTCTCAGCAGGGCAAGCTTCGCATGATCTTCCTTCAACCACTTCTCCTCTTCAGCCAGTGCTTTTCCTTCTTTCACCAGCTCTTTAAAAACACCCTGAATCCCTTCTAAGCTAAAACCCTGTTCAAGCAATTGTTGCTGTTTCTCTTGAATCAGCTGCCCAGTGGCTGCGAGTTTCGCTATCGCTTCGAGATGCTTTTTTTCAGTTGCGGATTTCTCCTTGCGAAGCCGCTCCAACTCTTCTTTGGTCGGGATATCTCCGGCCACAGCTGCCTTCTTAGGATGGTCAAGGCTTCCACAAACCGGGCAAGACTCACCGTCATGAAGATGACTTGCAAGTAATCCTGCCTGACCTTCAGTCCAGCGATCCTCTACTATTGAATAAGCATGATCCGCTTTTTCAAATACTGCTCGATTCTCTCGCTCCTCTTGTTGTTCCTTTTCAGATTTTTGAACGAGGTTATTGTATTCTTGTATGATTGTAGCTTGCTGTCTCAAAATAGCAAGCTTCTCTGTCTTAACCGGCAAGAGAACAACTTTCTCTTCCAGTTCCTTTATTTGAGCTAAATTCGTTAACCGTTCGGATTGTAAGGAATCCAATTGATTCTGTGCATCCGTCAATTGTTTCGACAACTTTTCGACTTCAGCCGCAAGCTGCACTACCCGTTGTTGCTTCTGATCGATTTCCTTTACCGTTGGCAGGTATCCCTGAAGTCGATCCAGCTCATGAAAAACCTGCTTTCTTACCTCTTCCTTGCCTTCTTCCTCCTTATACTGCAACGCGGCCAGTTGAAAAGTAGCCTCCGCGTGTACGTTTTCAGACAAAGCTTCTTCGAGAAGCTTACTTTTGCGGACGAGTTCTTCCGAGAACTCTGAATTATGCTTTTCGTACACTTGCAGATGGACGGCTTGCTCGGCAAGTGAAAGCAACACCTTTTTTTCCTGAATATCTTGTTCTTGCTCTACAAGGTTTTGTTTTGCCGCGAGCTTTTGATCCAAAATATTGAATTGCTCATTCAGGTTTTGGGCTTGATGATATGCCGATGTATGTTCTTGGTACTTAGCTGTTTCATCTTTCAGCCTCTGCTTCATAACTTTCATTTGTTCAGTGTAATATTCGATCTCTTTATCTAAGGCTTCAAGTACTTGATATGTATTATAATGCTGCTGTTGAAAAAATACGTTATACAGGTCCGATCCCTCACGTACTGCTAAAGAGCCCTTAACATTGCTGATATGATACTCACGCATGTTTCCCAGTTCCGTACAGAGCTGTTGCATTTCCTTCCGCTTCTCATTTAAATGATCGGCAACATATTTGTACAAACCGGTCTTAAAGATACGGCGCAAAATCTCCTCTTTGTTCTCCGTCTCCGAGGTTAACAGCTTACGGAACTCCCCCTGCGGCAACATAACGATTTGACTGAATTGTTCCTTCGTGAGTCCTATAATTTCACGAATCTTCTCATCCACCTGTGATACAATAAAGCGGTCAGTAAGCGGAACCTCTTTCCCACGAACGATCTCGTACAATTCGTATCGGTCTCCCGTTGCCCCTTTATTGCCTACTTTAACATGAGCCAGCTGCCGGAATACGCGGTACGTCCGGTCTTTCAGTTCAAATTCAAAATCAACGGAAGTGTGCGCCTGGTCATCAGCGAAATGACTACGGAGCATTTTATTGTCATTTCTGTCCTCTCCACTCGCATCCCCATATAAAGCAAAACAGATCGCGTCAAAAATGGATGTTTTCCCGGCCCCCGTATTTCCCGATACGACAAACAATCGATGTCCTTTCAGCTCTGAAAAATCAATAACTTCTTTATCCTTATACGGCCCGAACGCCGTCATCGTAAGTTTCAACGGTTTCATTGCGCTCACCCTCTTTCTTATAGATCTCCTGCAGCGTTTCTATAAACAAATGTTCTGTTTCTCGAGAGAGCTCTGTTCCTCTCACTTCTTTGTAGAATGCTTTGAACAGCGAAAGTCCGTCCATCTTTGCTCTTCCATCAATCGCTAAAACTTCCCCTGTGAGCCCAAGGATAGCCATTTTCCGTTCTACATGCATAGCATTTGGATACACGGATCTAACCCGTTCCATCGCAGATAGTACTAAAGTCTCGTCAAGCAAGCGAACAAAAACATAATCATAATTAATCGAGTGCTTCTCAATATCTGCAATTAGGCCTCCTACAGTTCGCATATCACGTCGTGGAGCGAGGTATCTTTTCTCAATTGTCACGTTTCCATGTTGATCTAGTTCAACTATAAAATATCCTTTGTTATGATGTTCTTCCGAAATGGAATATTTCAGAGGCGAACCGGCATATCGGATAGTTTCGTTCCCAACGTGATGCGCCTGATGAAGATGGCCTAGTGCCGTATAGTTGAAGCCATCAAAATGCTTTGCACTCACATGTTCGGCCCCACCGATGGACAACGGCCGTTCCGAGTCGCTTGTATTATTCTGTGCTTCACCACTAGGTGTGACAAAAGCGTGGCCAACGAACACGTGACGAGCACTCAGGTCCATTTTAGCTTTGATGGTTTCAACGATCTTCTTCATAGCATCATCATGAGTTTTGATGTCTTCATCCCCAAGCAAATAACGAACTTTTCCAGGCTCGGCGTATGGGATGAGATGAAAATGAACCTCCCCATCTTGGTCGCAAAGCACTACAGGTTCGAAAGGATATGTAAGTTCACCCGCGATATGTAACCCTGAGGCTTTCATAATGCTGCTTCCAAAGTCAAGCCGGCTGGGGCTATCGTGATTACCCGCAACTGCTAATACGGGGATTTTCAATTGGAGGATAATCGTTTCTAGCACGCTATCAAGTAATTGAACGGCTTCCGTCGGTGGAACTGCACGATCATATAAATCACCTGCGATAACGATGACGTCTGGTCTATCCGCTTCAATATCCTTTATAAATTGTTCAAGAACAAATTGCTGATCCTCCGTCATGTAAACACCCTGAACCAACTTGCCAAGATGCCAATCAGCTGTGTGGAAAATTTTCATTGGTTTCCGTCCTCTCTGATAATATCTCCGTATCTTCCTCGGCAGTTTTTATGCAGCTGTTATTGTGTAACTCTATTATAACAAACGTTCTCTGACAACAAGTTGCCAGAGAACGTTTGTTTGCACTAATTATTTTATTCAATGGGACATGAGACTTATTCCTCAGTTTTGGTTAGACAGTATATCCGTCAGATGGTGGTCAACTTGCATCGTCAGCTTTCGGACATTACACTTTAGCAATAACACCAAACCTACCGCTGCTAAAATCATTCTTCCTTATATTTTTCTAAAACCTCAGTGGTTTTGCTTATAAGCTTATTAAATAATTCTTTCTCTCTTTCTTTCGTAGTCAGCCACAAATCACCATATTTTTTGACAAATGCCTGAAATAATAAGTCATCGTCATCTGTTTCATTAATCTCTAATATCTCGGACATAATCCTTTTATTTCTTATAACATTAAAGATCTTATTGTATAGTTCATTTAACCGCTCTGAAGCTAATTTAGACACAAGATTTACTGTGTACGGCTTACTTGGAACGACTGAACTTACTTTCCCCCGTCGATGCTTCTTCCCTTTGGTTATAGTTACAGCCTCTGACTCATCCTCAACCATTTCAATCTTTATAATATGCGTAAACTCTAATTGATCTCCTTGAATAGTTGACGAGTAAAATTCAATGTTGTTTTTCAGTAAAATGCTTTCAAGTTGTTTTAACTGAAAACCTAATACATCATACATCTTATCCTTTTCGTCGGTCTTTTTGCGCTTATTTATTTTATCCGAAGGCGGTAAAATAAATCTATCAAAACTAGGGCGTGTCTGAAAACTCATCATAGTGGAACTACTTCAACAAAATCATGGCAGAAGCCAAAAAAGCAAAGCTC
>NZ_JANAVJ010000057.1 GCF_024213375.1 Paenibacillus sp. MZ04-78.2
AATGGCGGGGTACGACATGACCATCTACACCGCGAATCCTGTCGAAATCACAAGCCGCTAAGTCCATACAGACACCGCATGATAATCCGCTGTCGAAAAAGAGAGAATGATGTCGACTTTAGGCAACCATTCTCCCTCCAAGCCCAAAACAGTTTCTCTTGAACCGCATTAACGGTTGTTATTATTCATTTTCATTTACTGACATGCGAAATGCGGGTTTAACAGTCCGAAACTTGATATTTAAATTCATAGACTTCTCACGAGCTATGATAATAACCTCTTGCCGAATTGAAGGATCAGCAATTTCTGTTTCTTTACTTTGGTCCGAAATAATTGACTTATAGACTTGTCGACCAGAAACGAAGAACACTGGACATACACTAATAAAGTCCGTAAACCGGAGATGCGATCCAAGCATACGAAGTCGTCGCCCATGAGACGATTGTATAAGGAAAAATTATTGGATTGAAAAGGGATGTTGCTCGGGGCGGTGGCGGTGTATCTTCCCCTTGGAAAAGCAAGCGGACCTGACGAATACGTGGCCTGCTTGCTTTTCCCGTTCGTCACCACCATTTATAGCTGTTACGCTCCAGCTTCTTTTGGTCAGCGTTCTTTCTGTGATCACGTTTTCCGAAAAATTCGTCTTCCCGGGCGATCGTTGGGTCATACCAGTCTGCCTTGGCTTTTGCCCATTCAATCCATTCCATTGGCGTGGGATCAAGGTTTCCAGATGCCTCAACTGCGGCAATGTAACGTCTTATTTTGCAGGCGATATCGTAGTCCTCCGATAGATTTTCCAACATCAGAGTTTGGTCGACTTCTTCATTTACACGCTGACGGTGTTCCTCTTTTCGACGTTCCTCTTCCTTACGTTTGCGTTCGGCTGCTTCTCGGGCCTCGCGCTCTTGCCGGAGTATATCGGAAGCCTCGTAAAACGAAATCATGAGGTCGCCAAGGCGGTCTTCAACGACATATGATTTACAATCGCGGAAGCTTTTTGAGCTATTAACCGAAACGGTAATTCGGCCATTGTAAACATAGTCGTACTTTCTGATTTTTGGCTTTGACGCCCATGAATGGCGGCGCTTGTCTTCTTCATACTTTAGTAACTGCACATTTTCTTCTTTCGTAGGAATATGCTTAATTTCGTCCTGTGCTTCTGTCACAGAAACAGATACCGTTTCCCCATTGACAATAAATTTTAGATCGCTGGTTAGCGAACATTCGAGCGGTTCCATGGCTTTGATTAGCGCATCAAAGATATGCAACACCCTGGGCAAGGCTTCATTGGAGATCGTGTCGGCAAGAAAGAGAGTAGAATCCATGCCTCTCCGATTGCAACCTCTTGCTTCTTGCTCCTTTTGTTTTTTCTTCCATTCCATGACTGCTTTTCGGTGGGCTACAATTGTCGGATGCATTTTGGCGTTCTCATCGGGCAGCCTGATTTGCGTTGCAATGGAGAGAACGACACTCCTATCTTCTTCATTCAGAAAGCTGAGTGTCTCTTTCTCAAGCGGTGGAGTGTAATCCGTTCCGGTTCTTACACCTGATTTTTTGGTAGGCTTGTTGCTTATAGGAAGCGGTATGCGGGTCACTGCTTTGCCTGCTCGAAGCTTGGCCCAATATCCAACTGGAGGCGTGGGGATATCCAACGACTGACACACCTTGCGGATTGCGACATCCGAGACAGCATATCGTTTGGCTATTTCGGTTACTGGGGCCAGCCATACTTCGTTGTATAAGAGCTCACGGTCATAAATATTGTAGGTTTGTCCGGATTGCTCATACGTTTCTGGTAGGTCAATTGTTTGAGATACTTCGCTGTTCGAAGGGAAGGCCGCCTGCTCCTCCACTGGTAATGCAGGAGTTTCGAGTGCTGGTGATGCTTCTGCGATTCCTGCTCCCATCTCGGCTCTACCGAAACTCTCAATAGTTAAGCTTTGCAGCTTCTTTTTACGAGCAGAAGGGAGGGTTCCGGAAATCAAAATAATTTCGTCTGCCGGCTCCGGTAATGCAAGTTTGGTTACAGGCTTGTTAAAATTGAGCTTTGTCCAGTATCCAGACGGAGGAATCGGAATGCCCGCGTCTTTAATTTGTTTCATAAGGCGGTTATAAGGGAGATTGTATTTTTTGGCTACTCCAGCGACAGATAATTCCCAGATTTCATCGTATAATTGCTTGCGCGTCATTTCAATATCCGAATACTCGGGCATAGCGCTTTCCTCCTCTCCTTCACTCGACGAGTTTACTTCAACGATGGGAACAAGTGCAGGCTCAAAACTAATTGTTTGCTCTGCCTGAACGACATGTTGATCCGCTTCAATATCATCATTAAAGCCAATTGCAGTGTTTTCTCCCTGCAGTGCGTGATTTACCCGCGGTGCAAGGATTGCGTTGAATTGTTTGATCCCTCCAATCCCTCGTTTTCGCTTAATAGAAAAACCAGGTCCCGTTTCATCTCTTCGAATTGATTAATGATCGTGTTCAAGTTTTTTTCAATATTCTCGACCTGAATCGCATTGATCTTTCCGTGATTATAGGCAATAAGCCGTTCCGGTACGATGGTATAAGACCAACTTTCCCTATATCGATCTTCATTACGAATTGCAAAACCAATAGGCAACAAGTCGTTTCTCATGCCGAGTGTCAGCATGTTTGGGGATATACCCAGGTAATCCGCTGCGATTTTAATGGTAATTTTGGACATGCTTCTGACCTCTTCATCCGAATACTTCGCCATACGTTTCACCTCCTTTATTAGGGCGTATTTCCTCCAGATTTAATATCGCTGGTTTCATCTTTATCATACTACATACCAGTGTGCCGGGCAGTTGTTTTTCAGTGTTCAAGCAGTGTTATCAAAGCAAATGTTCCACATAGAAAATCATATATTCAGACAAAAAAATCATATGGCTGTAAAGAACGTAAGGATTTAATTATGATGTCATCCCCATCCTTAGGCAACATGAGATAGAAGGATACAATGCCATTACTGTCGAAATTTATATAAATGCGTCGATGATTGGAGATGGCATAAGACAGGGTATTAAAAAGCCTGTCGGCGCAAGGAGATTCTATACTAATGAGGGAATGTGTGACGAGTATGAAATTGTTCGACATTATTCCGGATCGACTGTTTTCGCTGCTTGCGGGCTCTAATAAGCAAATCTATGCTGAGGCGCTGTTATTGCTGTACGATCAGGCGCAGATTGAGCGGTTCGGCATTCGCTTCAATGTCATGCGGGATTTGCTGCAGGAGATGCTCGATACCCGGCGCGAATTGGGTGAGGATATTGCTGTGTTGGATACGGAAGACGAGGCGAGTGGGCGCGGTGACGATTTGAGACAGATCAATATGGAAGACCTCACGAGAGCCCAAGCGAATGCAATGTTGCGGCGACTGGAAGAGCGGAAGTGGATCGATGTGGAGAACCGAGCTCAATTCGAACGTTTCATTGTATTGCCCCACTATGCCAGTCGGCTGATTGGTGTGTTAAAAGAGCTATGCGAAGCGAGGACGGTTGAGTACCAGCGATTTGCATTTTTGGTCTACCAATCGCTGACCGGAGAAGGAGCTCGGCTGCAGCCATGCTCGGCCGTTATGAGTGCGGCGGAAGTAAGTGGACAGTTTCGACAGGAGCTTGTGGCGCTATACAATAATATGAAGCACTTGATGGAACAGGTTGTTCAGAAGACGTCAATACAGGATGTGCTAGACCATCATTTTGATCATTATAAAACGCAAATTATTGACAAGAGTTATCACCGGCTGAAGACGTCCGATCATGTTGCCCGCTATCGGATGCAAATTCTGAATACAGTACAGCAATGGCTGCTGGATCGGGAGCAATTGGAGGAGGCTGCGCGCGACGGGGTGAAGAGCGGATTGTACGCTGCGGTAGACGAGGCAGAGAAGGCAGTGAAGCAGGCCCTCTTTTTCGTTGAAGAAACGTTTAACGGCCTGGATGAATTGTTTTACCAAATAGATGTGCGGCACAATCAATATTTGCGTTCCTCTTATGATCGCGCTCGCTATTTGAGTCAGCAGAATGAAGGAATCGATCAGCAGCTTGCGCGTTTAATTGAACGGCTGAACAAAGAGTTATCGATTGACGGGACGGAGTCGTTGTTTGCGCTGCGCCAGACCCGCGCTCTGTCTGAACAATCCTTACTCCCGCCGCGGCGCAAGCGGGCGCCTCATCAACCTGATGTGCATGTAGCGGTGGACATGCCCGATCATCTACTGGAGGAATTGCGAACCAAAAACCTGGAACGAATGCGCAAGGCGATCACCCGCAAGAAGGTCGATGATTACGTAGCGAGTCGTTTAGGTGAGCGGGCAGAGATGGAGATGGCGGAGCTCGTGCCCGAGAATGCTGAGCAGTTTATAATGCTAGGCTATATTTATTTGTATGGGTCAGACGGAGGCTCGAGTTTCCGAATTCAACGAAGTGATGGCCGCAATATTCTAATTATTGGCGGATATCGTTTCGATAATCATACGATTGTCAAGAAGAAAGGGGGACGAAAAGATGATGTTTGACGAATTGAGCGAATCCGAGCAAGCCAAGGTGCGTCATGTATTGAATCGGCTATTTGAGGTCAATCTGCTGGTAAGAGACAAGGATCGTGAAGCGTATGCCGTCATTCGGCGTCATAGTCAGGCACTTGAAGCGTACTTTCGATTTCTCGGCTGGGAACTGACAGTTGATGAACGACATGAATGCGTCTTTCTTCACCTTCCGGACGGACGGCTCCGCAGGCGTATGGATAAGGAACAGACCCTGTGGCTGCTTGTGCTGCGGCTGTTGTATGAGGAGAAGCGACAAGGTTTGTCGTTAGCCGATTATCCGATGGTGACGTTGCATGAAATCCGCAGCAAGTTTGAGACGTTTCGGATTGAATGGGTGGGACGGACAGCGCTGGACAAGCTTATTCGGTTGTGTGCACAGTTTCAGTTGCTCGAAGCGATGGATGAGGATCATCGTGCAGACGATGCCCGATTCAAACTGTACCATACCTGGATGTATGTTGTTCAGGCCGACGAGATCGCTCAACTTACGGAAAGACTGGAACGCTACGATGCCGCAGAGGAAGGGGGACTGCTGGATGAAATGGATGAAACGGCTCCGGTTGATTAACTGGCACTACTTCAAAGATGTGACTATGGAATTTGGCCGACAGACGCTAATTACAGGGCAGAATGCCGCCGGTAAATCGACGATTATTGACGCCCTCCAAGTGCTGTTTGTGGTCGATCAGCGGCTTATCCGCTTCAACGCTGCCGCCCATGACGAGGCAAAGCGCAGCTTTGAGAATTACTTGATGGGCAAGATCGGCAGCGATGAACGCTCCTACGTGCGGGACGGGGATTTTACGACCTACATTATTGCCGAGTTTCGCGACGAGGACAAGAAGGAATCGTTTGTTATCGGCGCGGCCATTGATGTGTACCGCGATCGTTCGTATGAGGAAGAGTATTTTATATTGGCTGCATGCAAGTTGGATCAGCTTGACTTTGTCAATGCGCAAAGCCAGTTGCTGAATCGGGAAGCGTTCAAACGACGATATGGAGCCGGTGTTGGGACTGGTTTTGGAGAAGGAGAACTGCGGCCTGGTGTGAGGCAGAGTTCAAGGGGCCGGGCTCTGTTCGAGCGTAACAAGTCCAACTATCAGAAGGCGTTGTTGGCACGTTTGGGTCAACTACAGGATCGATTTTTCCATATTTTCACCAAAGCACTGTCGTTTAAGCCGATTCGAAATATCCGGGCGTTCGTTTACGACTACATCCTGGACAAGCGCGAGTTGCAGTTGGATTTGATGAAGCAGAATTTCGAGATTCACGAGCGCTACAGGCAGGAGCTCGAACTGCTGCAGAAGCGCAAATTGCAGTTGAAGGGCATTCGCGATGGCTATCAGGATTATGCTCGGCTCAAAGAAACAATCAAAGAGCAGGACTATGTTATTCGGAAATTAAAGCTATTGTATGAAACAGAGAATCTCGAGCAACAGGAGCGTTTGAAGCATCAAGCGGAGGAGAAGTTGGCACGTTTGCAGGAAAGTGCTGGATTGGCGGAGCGTAAGTTGGACGAGGCGCGTGAACAGTCGCAGCTTGCCTACCAGCGCTGGCAGAATCATGCGGCTGAACGACGTAAGCAGGAGCTGGAGGTGGAAATCCGCGAGCTTCTGCAGAAACGTGCGGAACTGGAGAAACTGTTGTCCGTATACTGCACCAGGCTTGATCGGGAGAGACAATTGCTGGAGAGCTTCTCGGCCTGGCCGGCCGGCGAATACTGGTCGTGGGAAACAGGAGAGCGGGAGCAGATTGGACAATATGCGGAGCATCTGGCGGGATTGCTGGCGATTGTAGAGAAAGGCAATGCAGAAGAATTGGATGAAGAAACATGGGCAGCGAGGCTTGCTGCAATCGGTGAAGCCCGGTCCGGCTGGTACGACCGGCTGTTGATTGGCGAAGCTCGCTTACTGGAAGCGTTGAAGGTGGCGGAGGAGCAGGCGGCCGAACTGGAGGGCATTATCCGCGATCTAGAGCAGAAGCGGCGCAGCTACGCGGAGCCGGTCAGACAGTTGAAGGCGTTACTGGAGGAACGGTTAAAGGGACGCTCTGCGGTCTGGATTTTTTGTGAAGAAGCAGAACTTGTTGACGAGAGCTGGCGGGATGCGCTGGAAGGCTACCTGAATACGCAACGATTCGATCTGTTGGTGGAGCCGGAATGTTTCGCGGAGGCGCTAGGCATCTATGAACGCGAAAAATGGACACGTAAGCTCGAAGGCGTTGGTCTGGTCGATACCGACAAAGAACGAAAATATTTAGGCACGGCGGAGCCGGGTTCGCTGGCCCATGAGCTTATTGCCGAGCATCCGGTCGTTCGGGCTCGTGCCGAGCATCTGCTTGGCAGGGTGATGAAGGCCAAGGACGAGCAGGAGTTGCGGCGGCATCGTACTGGCGTTACGCGTAGTTGCATGGTATACAACAATCTTGTGGCCAGACAAATCTCGAAAAAGTACTATGAAATTCCTTATATCGGGACAAAGGCGATCGCACGCCAGTTGGAGATTCGCAAGGCGGAGCTTCAGGAGGCGAAGGAACGAATTTCCAGACTACGGAAGTTGGCGGGCGGCTTCAGAGAGTGGACAGACCGACTCCGGGACAAGGACGCTGTGTATAACGGCTTATCCTCTCATCTCGCTTTGCCGCGAGAGCTGGAAGCTTACATGTGTCGTCTGGAACAAGCACGACTAGAACGGGAAGGACTCAATCTGGCGGAAGCCGAACGCCTAAAGGCTGAGTACGAGCGTTGGCGCGAGGCGGAGAAGCAATGGACGGACAGATGGGGAGGTCTGCTGCAGGAGAAAGGTACGGCCGAGGCTGAGTGCAATCAACTTGCGGGCGCTTTGCTCATTCACCAGAACAAAGTGCGCGATGCTGAATTCATCCTTCAGCAATGGGTCGGTGAGTATGGTGTTGAGAGTGAGCAGCGAGCCAAGCAGCGCTATGAGGAAGCGGAGCGGCAAACTGCAGCAAGCACGTGGCAAAAGCTGCAGAACTGGGAGCGAAGCTGGAAGGGACAGCAGACGCTGCGCGACGATCAATTCCGCACTGTTGCTCAGCTCAGGCAAAAGTACAATGTTGATCATGCCTTCAGCGGTGATGCGAACGATTCCGAGAATGATGCCTATGACCGTCTGCTCGATACAATCGAGCATCTTAACATTCCGGAATATCAGCAGAAGGTCGCGGAGGCGCTTGTGGAATCCGAGGAGGAGTTCAAGTCGCACTTCGTATTCAAGCTGCGGGAAGCAATTGAGATGGCGCGGCGAGAGTTCCAGCAATTGAACTATGCGCTGCGCAACTTCCCCTTTTCCGACGATAAGTACCACTTCGAGGTTTCGCCGAGCGAACGGTACAAGAAGTTTTATGAGGCAGTTATGGACCCGCTTTTGATGGAGAAAGGTCCTCTGTTTGACCTGCCGGAGAACGATCGGACGGCAGTACTGCATGAATTGTTCGAAATGCTGGTACGTGGAGAAGCTGGACAGATGGAGGAGTATGCGGATTACCGGCAATACCTGGACTTTGACATCATGGTTTCTTCGGGCAGCGGGGGGCACTACCGGTTCTCGCAAGTGCTTAAAGAGAAATCCGGCGGCGAGACACAGACTCCCTTCTATATTGCCATCTTGGCGTCGTTTCATCATTTGTATTCAAACAAAAGCTCACGTCTGGTTGTCTTCGATGAAGCGTTCAACAAAATGGACGAACAGCGTATTCAATCCAGTTTGCGGCTCATCAAGCAGATGGGGCTACAACTGGTCGCCGCTGTTCCGGACGAGAAGATGCAGCACATGGCGCCAGAAGTAACGACCACCCTGTTCGTCAGTAAGCACGACTACCAGTGCTTTGTTGATATGATTGACCGCTGGGTCCCAGACGAAGCAGAATTAGAGGAAAACAAGGCGGCAACGAGCCCTACCTTTCATAGTCTTGAAGCAAGCGAAAAGTCGGTAGACCTCAAGCAGGCTAAGTTTCCCGATGCAGACTTATCCCCGTCCAAGTTCGGGAAAAGCGTGGAGAACACTCTGTTCGAAGGTGAACGCGACGGAGGGCAAGGCACCTTGTTTTAAATCGGTAGCAGGAGGTAAGACTTGCGTATGGAAGTAGACGAAATAGGGTTTAAGCAGAAATTTGGCAGGGATCTGCTGACCCTGCTTTTGGACAAATACGAGCAAAGCCAGTCATTTGCCACAGGGACTCCCGGCAAAGTGCGTCCCCAACTTGTCATCGGGAAAAGTCCTTTTGTTCGGGATTACAACGACGAGATGGACTTTCGAAAGCGCCATTGGATGAATGAAACGCTGCTCGAACTAGAGCGGCTCGATGTTGTTGAACTTGCAAGGGCTAAATATCGTCCAGACGAAATAGAGAAAGTATATTTGCAATGGGACGCTGTGGAGGAGGCTTATCGGATATCCGGTCGGACTCCTTTGCGCGCCAAACTGGAGCAGATGCGGACTTTTCTGGTCCCGCTGAGCGATCATCCGTGGCGTTGGGTTCAGGAGTGGCGGAAGGAGGCGGACGACGCGCTTGCGCAAGGCAAGACCGCCCGCCTCGACCCGGATGACGCACAAGGGACGGCTGATCTCGTCCGCGCGTTGAACGAGTTGCCGCTCCTCGGGGGGCGCGCAGTTCCAATCCGCATCTTTAGCCAGCAGTTGTTCCGGGATACGAAGCATCTGGAGCGTCAGACGCTCAAACGGCTGATTGCGCTAGCGAAGCAGGCTTCCGGCGAGCAGCGGGAGACAGAGGAAGAATGGCTGGATTGGCTTGGCCTGACCCGCAATCCTCAGAGTGTCTCTTTATGCGGCCCACTTGTCTTTAGAACCCGCGACGGCAAGCAGGCTGACACCGACGCATTTCCGGGCGGTCTTGGGCTTTCTGGTGAGACGATTGATGCAATGACGCATATCTTTATGCCTGCTCGTTACATTCTTACCATCGAAAATTGGACAAGCTACCATCAGTATCTGGAGCAGCCTTCGGTTCGCGCTGGCGAAGTTCTTGTCATCTATACAGGAGGGTACCCTCATCGTGTCCTGCAAAGTTTTCTCGGAAAACTGAGCCAAGTAATAAGTGAAGCGGCGAACCCGCCAGAACTGCTCCATTGGGGTGATATCGACCTCGGCGGAATCCGCATTTTTGAGTGGCTTCGAACCAGCTATTTTCCCGAGCTTCAACCTTACCGGATGGGAGTGGACATACTGCTTCAGTACGAAGCGCAAGCAGCGCCTGTTAGTGAAGAGTATGCCAGCCAGCTACGACATGCGCTGAACGATTCACGCTACGCGGATTGGTTCCCGGTGCTGGAAATTATGTTAGAGCGACGGGTTCGTCTGGAGCAGGAGTGCATCGTAGAATGAGAGACGGATGTTATACAAACTTGAAGTGGGGTTACTGCTACTTCGTTGGACGGAGTTTTTATCGTTCTAAGTAAGAGTCAGTAGATAGGTTGCCAACAGTCTTTGTTTTGCCTACCACCAGCGGCTCAAAATTGTGAGTATTAACACACTTATGAAAAAATACTAAAAATATCTAAAAATCTCAACCGTTCTATCCGATATACAATGAAAAGTGTAATCTGGAACGAATTTGCAGAAAAATCAAAGATTCCGCGCATCATGGAGACGGAACGAAAGGCAGGCTGAACGATGGGGCATATGGACGAGCAGTGGCTTGAGCTGATAGGCAAGCAGGAGCAGGAAGAACGGCAGAAGGCGCTGAAGGCGGCATTGGCGGCGGAGAACGTCAGCCGGGCGATTCAAGCGGGCGAGCTTGTGCTGGGCGTCGAGACGATCACGTTTTCCAGAACGGAAGTGATCCCCGGGCAAGTGTTCATGTTTGTACCGGATTCCTTCGAGCCTATGCCGGAGGATTATGCCAAGATCAAATATCCGGCTGACCGTCGGCCGAAGCTGATCTATACCGACCCGACGCTGGAGATTAACCTGACGGTCAATCCGACGGCCAACCGGATGGTGAACGACGAAATGGACACGTTCGTCAAGGATCTCAGCTTCATGATCCGGCGGATGCAGCCGAATGCCAAGTGGATCGGCGAAGGCGTCCGCGAGGTCGGCGGCCACAAGATGGGCTTTTATGAATTTTCCGTGCCGGTGCTGGACGGGGTCATGTATAACGGCATCTTTTTCATTGAGCTGGATGGAAAAGGCGTCTTTTTTGGCTTGAACTGCATGGAGAAGTATACGGAGCAGTGGCGCCCGATCGCCCACGGCATCATGGACGCCCTGCAAATCAATCCGAAGCGGGAAGGAGAGGAATAAAGGGTGGCAGAACGGTCTTATGTGACTTATCAGGATCTGGAAGTTACGCCTTTTACGTTCGAATCGATTCAAGAACTGGCGATCGTTAAGCAAATCAACGAGCATGCCATGCTTCGCTTGACAGGCATCGTCCCGGAAGAGCTGAAAGCCAGCTACATGGAAATGAATCATGCCCGGACGAATATCGCCGTTACCCAAAAGACCGAGCAGGGCGGGAAAATCCACCTGTTTCAAGGCATGATTATGAGCATGCAAATCCATCAGGTGCGGGACGTTTACCAGCTGGAGCTGGAAGCCGTGTCACTGTCGTATCAGTTCGATGTGACGCGCAAGGACCGTACATTTCAGGACGCGGGAATGGCCTATTCGCAGCTGGTGGACAAGGTCGTGCAGGACTATGACGGCGCGGACGTGATGGATGCGGCCTCGAACGGCGCTGCGATCGGCCGTGTTGTTTTGCAGTACCGGGAGACGGACTGGGAATTGTTGAAACGGTTAGCTTCCCACTTCCACACCGGGCTAGTGCCTGCCGTCGCCTTCGATACCCCGAGAGTCCATTTCGGCGTGCCGGACCTCGGCTTCAAAGGGGAAGTGAACGCTTATCATTACCGCGTGCACAAACGGATGGAGCTGTACCAGCAGTCGGTGCAGGGGCTGATACCGGAGTTAAGCGAGAGCGATTGTATCTTTTATGAAGTGGAAACTGATCAAGTATTCGAGATCGGGATGGAAGTGACGTTTGACCGGCAGCGGCTCGTCGTTTACGAAGTCCGGGTGAGTATGCTTGACGGACTTCTGAAATATAAGTACCTGTTGACCACGCGTCCGGGTCTGAGCGTGCGGAAGCAGTACAACATGGCCATCGTCGGGGCGTCGCTGCAAGGGAAAGTGATTGCGGTCGCCAAAGACAAAATCAAGGCGCATTTAAACATCGATCCGGCGCAGGACGCAGGCAAAGCGATCTGGTTCCCTTACTCGACGATCTATGCTTCCGAGGACAATGCCGGATGGTATTTCATGCCCGAGAACGGAGACGATGTGCGCATTTATTTTCCGACGCACAAGGAAGAGGAGGCAATTGCGATCAGCTCCGTGCCGAAGCCGAAGCCCGAGGCGGGCGCTGCAGGAGGCGGTGGAGCGGCAGCAGGAGGCGGAGCGTCAGGGGCGTCCGGCGGGGGCGGAAGCGATCCGATGGAAGACCCGAGCATCAAGACGATCAAAACCAAGAACGGTAAAATGATCGTGCTCGCGCCCGACCACATTCTCATCACGGGCAACGGCGTGTCGATCACGCTCAGCGATGCGGACGGCATCTCGATTGTCAGCAGCAAAAACGTGACGGTGAAGGCGACCGAGGAAGTGACGATGACCTCGAAAAAAATAACGATCTCTGCTCAGGAAAAAATCGAGTTAACCTGCAAGGCCAGCTCCGTCGTGCTGGGAGACCGCGTCGATGTGAAAGGTACCCAGGTTCATAACAACTAACGAAGCGCACGGTTGCGCGAACGGACAAACGCCGGGGAGGAGAAACGATTGCAGCAGGAACCGTTAGAACGATGGCTGACGCAGGAGGTTGCGCCGCTGAAGGAGGCTTTGATCAAGCGTATGGGCACGGAGGTCCGGGAACAAGCCGAAGCCCGCATTCGGGAGTGGATCGAGCCGTTCCGCAAGCTGTGCCTCCGTATCCATGAGATGCAAGAGGCCGGCAACAAGCGTCCGATTGCCTATATCCACGTCTCTTATTTGCGCTCGTGGCTTGGACAAGGAAAGCTCGTGTGCAGTCTGGAAGCGTACGACGATACTTGGTATTTGGACCGGGCTGCTTGCATGGAGCTGCACGATCTGCCATGGCTATATGATCATTTGGAAAGGTACCGGAGAAAAATAGATGAGGCGCGAAAAAGCTACGTCGCCGATATTTTGCCGCTGGAAAGCGACCGCGTTTGGATGGAAGACGTGTCCATCATCGGACATTATGTCGTCAGCCTCGTCCGGGCGGCCGCTTCGCATATTGTGGAGCTGCCGGAGTTTCAACGAATCCAGCGGACCGATACGTTCCGCATTCGCGCGGGCGAGTACCTCGATCTGAGCGAGGACGTATGGGTGGAAGTGCGCGAGGAAAAGGATGCAGCGGCGATCCGAGCTTCGGTGGAGCGGCGGGACGGCACGCTACACCGCTATCAGGACTGGCGCGAACTCGATTTGAGCGGCGGCCGCTACGAAGGGGCCGATGTGGCTTACAGCCATCTGACCGGCTCGAATTTGACGGGAAGCCGCTTGAATAAAAGTGTCTGCTTGGGGGTCGATTTCAGCGGCAGCTGCATGCGGGACGTCGATCTGAGCCAAAGCGTGCTGTATGACGCCAACTTCGGCCATTGCGACCTGCAGGGGGCGAATTTTCAGGAAGCTGTCGGCGGTGATCCGCTTATTCATGAAGGGCAGGTCATGGGCACCTTCGGAGTCAGCTTTGCCGGAGCGAATCTGCAAGGGGTGAACCTGATGTTTGCGGACTTGAAGCATGCGGATTTTCGCGGGGCTGATTTGCGGGGAGCCAAGATCATCCTGCTGGAGGCGGCTAAATTCACGCTTAGCGAGGAGCAGAAGCGGCAGGTGCGCTGGATGGAGGAAGACGAAACGGGGCGGTTGGTTGAGGTTCGGAGCTAGACCGATGCCGGGGAGGACAGAACGGGCATGTACTATTTTCGTTTGCAGCAGGACAAGCGGTTCATCGACGGCTTAAGGCTGGAGCAAGTCAGCCGGGATATGGAGATTAAGGAGCGGAACATCGTATTTGTGAAAGAGGACGGGGACAAGCCGGTTTACCTCGACTTCATCGACCATCCGCGCCGGCTCATATCGGATCGGCTGAAAGCGCTGCTTGAAAAATACGACGACCGGCTGCGGTTTCAATCGGCTATCGTGACCGGACGCAGCACACAGCGTCAAGACGTTTACTGGTTTATGGAGCTGGGCGAGCTGGATTGTTTGTCCGGGAAGACGCAGGTGGACGCCGGCGGGACTTGCCGACGCTTGGTGCTGGAGGCCCCGAAAGTGCGGCGGGAGCGCATTTTTCGCGTGGCGGGCTTGCAGGAAGATGTGCTGATCGTCCGGCTGGACATCGCGGAAAGCTTGCTCCGACGGGCGTTTACGGGGCTTCATTTGACCCCGGTGGAAGTGGATTAGGAGTGCGTTGCAAAAGCAAAGCCTTGTAACGCTTTCGAAGTCGGCTTTGCTAAAGCAAAGCCCGGAGGAGGGAAACAAATGCCTAGTGTCAGATCGTTCATAAAGCCCGCGGGGCCTGCCGTTGAAGCAGCGGCGGGGCAGGAAGCCAGCTATGTCGTAAGGGGAGCGATGCTGGAGTGTGAGTGCGGCAGCAATCCGAATCTGCTCAATCTGCCGACGTGTCATGGCGCATATATTCAAGGGCAGCCGCTCATGAATGTCGGGGACAGCAAACCCGTCGTTAATATTCCGGCGACCTTCGGCGTATGCGAAGCGCTGGATGCGCCATGCGAGCCGCAGGTGAACATGGAGTGGATGAACGGGAAAGCGGACGTGCTCATCGATGGCAAGCCCGTGCTAACTAGCGACTCCTACATCATGTGCATGAAGCATGCGAACGGGGTCATCTATATCGCCGATGACGGGCAGAAGAAAGAATAGCTTCCGTCAGCGGTAATTGGGTTTAATGAGCTTAAGCCATCTTTTACTTCGCAACAGATTTGAGGGGGATGGACGTGTCAAATAACGAATCGGATCGCCTGTCGGGCTTGACCGTGCAGGATCTTGTGCTGAAATGGCCGTACGGAAAGCTGCGGCTTGACGAAATAAAAATGACGCGGTTCCCCGGAGCCCATGCCCGCATGCAGCTCGGGGGCATCATGAGCGAGGAAGACAGCCAAGCCTTGGTGCGGCAAGGCAGCTACCGCGACCCGATCGGCCTGTATGCGGCTCGGGAAGGGCAGCCGGAGGAGCCGCTGTTTCTAGGTCAACTGCATGAAATTCAAGTCGACCGCATCCATGGCGTATACAACGTCCAAGTGGACGTCATCTCGCATACATACCAACTGGACGTGCAGCGCAAAAGCCGCTCCTTCCAGCATGCAGGCATGCTTTATACGGATGTGCTGTCTGAAGTGATCCACGCATATCCGAGTGGGAATTTTCTGGAAACTGATGCCTTCCAGCGCGGAGCTTCGCTCGGCGATCTGGTACTCCAATACGAGGAGACCGACTGGGAGTTTATTCAGCGAATCGCTTCCCATGCGGGCGCGGTGGTGACGCCGGACGTCAGCACCCATGCCCCGCGTCTGTGGATCGGAACGCCGTCGGGCAGGCAGCATGTGAAGCTGGAAGAGGGCGCCTACGGCATCCGGCATGATGTGCAATCGTTTCTGACCGCGGTGGAAACGAAGGTCGAGCGCTTCCAAGAGGAAGATTTTACACGCTTTATCGTCGCAAAAGACCAATGGCTGGGGCTCGGGGCGGAGGTAGAAAGAAACGGCCGTCTGTTTGTCGTTGCAGGCATTCAGGGATCGTTGGTTCACGGCATTTTGCAATTCGAATACTTATGCACCACCCCGGCAGGGCTGCGACAAAACAAGCGGTATAACGAGAACCTGCCGGGTCTGGCGATGGACGGCAAAATTTTGGCCATCGGCGTCAAGAAGGCGAAAGTGCATCTGGATATCGACAAAGACCAGCCGGAGCACGACGCGGTCTGGTTCCCGTACTCGTCGCCAATGAGCCATATTTTTCATGCCATGCCGCCGGTTGGGTCGCGGATCAAGCTGTATTTTCCGACGAACGACGAAGCGGAAGCGATGCTGATCCAATCGGTGCGAACACCGTTTTCCCCGCAAGGTGAAGCAGCGGAAAAGGCGAACAAGAAAATGGCCGATACGACCGTAAAGTCGTTCTCCACGGGCGGAGGCAAGGAATTCGAACTGGGGACGAAAAGTATTTCGTTCACGGCCAAGGAAGGCGCGCTGTTCATCACCATCGGCGAAGAAGAGGGGATCACCCTGCAGAGCGATAAAGACCTCGTGCTGATGGCGGATCTGGAACTATCGTTTAGCGAGCTAAAAACGTTCCGGGCCGAGGCTGAAGAAGAATTGTGGCTCGCAGGCGGCAAAAGCAGCATGATGCTGACCGACATGACCGACGTGATGGGTCAGCAGGTCATGATGACGGGTAGCGAGCGGCAATCGTTCGAGGCGCTCAGCAACCCGGAAGCGGAGCAGGCCAAAAGCGACAAGGAGAAGGACGGCTTTCTGGAAACACTGGGAACGGCGCTGGATGTGCTGAGCATGGTGCCGGGTCTTGGCATCATTGCGGGAGCGGCAAGCGCAGTCGTGAGCATTTGCCGCGGAGACTTTCTCGGCGCGGCCTTATCTATCGGCTCGATGCTGCCAATCGGAGGCGCGGCGTTCGGCGCAGCGAAGCTGGCGGCGAAAGGCGTAGCCAAGGTCACGGCCAAAGCGGCGGCAAAGGCAGGCAGCAAGATGGCCGGGAAGATCGGCCGGGCCGCAGCGAAGAAGGCCGTTCAGTTCGGGAAGAATACGCTGAACAAGGTTCTGACCGGAGCCCGGAAGCTGAAGCAAAAGGCCGAGGAGTTGCGGGAGCTGCTGCAGAAGAAGCTGCAGGATATGCAGCAGAAGCTGGCGGAGAAGGGCAAGGCGTTGCTCCAGAAAGCGCTGGAGAAGTCCGGAGCGAAGAAGGCGCTTACCTGGGTCAATCACGAGGTGCTGACCAAAATTCCAGGCACAAAGGGACTGAAGGACAGGCTCTGTAAATGGGGCTTTGAGCCGGTCGATCTCATCACCGGACGGATGATGAGCGAAGCGACCGACTTCGCATTTCCCGGTCCGCTGCCGCTTCAATGGGATCGGCGCTGGATCAGCGACAGCGGTCATCGGGGGTTACTGGGTCATGGCGTGCATCACAGCCTGGATATGCGGCTGGAGGTGCTGGACGATGGCATCGGCGTGTTGCTCGCGGACGGGCGGGCGGTTTCGTTCGAACGTTTGCATCGGGGCCTGATGGAAACGCGAAACCCGAAGGAACGGATGGTCTTACGCCGGGAAGGAATCGGGTATGCGCTTTTCGAGGAAGACAGCCGACTGACGTATCATTTTGGAAAGCAGATTGGGATGGAAACGAAATTCCGCCTGGAGCGGATCGGGCAGGAATGGGATCATTCCATCGTGCTCTCGTACGATGACCGCGGGTATTTGAAGCAGGTGACGGATAGTGTGGGCCGGAGGCTGGATATTCAGACGGACGAAGCTGGACGGATCACGAAAGTGACTCACGTTTATCGCGGGGAGCAGCGCGAGGTACTGGTGCAGTACCGTTACAACGAGGCGGGGGACCTCATCGAGGTGGCAGATGCATTGAGGCAGACGACCCGCATGTCCTACGAAGGTCACTTGATGCTCAAGAAAACGGACCGTAACGGGTACAGCTTCCACTGGCGTTATGACGGTCCGACCACCGGAGCGCGCTGTGTTCATACGTACGGGGACGACGGGCTGCTGGAAGGGCGCATTGTGTACAACGACGGCTGGAACGAAGTGAGCAACAGTCAAGGGCATACGACGACGTACGAATACACCCCGGAGTATTATTGCACCCGGATCGTCAACCCGCTCGGCGGCGTTGCCCATTATGAGTACAACGAGTTGGGCGAGCTGCTAAGCGAAACGGATGAGGAAGGCCGGGTCACGCGGTATGCGTATGACGAATACGGGCGGATCGTCGAGGAAGTGCAGCCGGATGGAGGTGCATGGAAGTATACGTACCGTGAAGATGGAAGACTGGAGCAGGTGATGGACCCGGAAGGCGGCATCCGGGCATGGCAGTATGATGAGCTGGATCGGGTGAAGGGAGTTGTCGGGCCCGATCAGACGGTGACGCGTTTTGCCTACGATGAGCGGCATCGGATCAGCGAAGTGCATGACCCGAAAGGCGCGGTAACGCGGCTCCTTTACGACGGTCAGGATAACCTGATCGAGGTCACGCTGCCAGACGGGACGAGCGGGAAATGGGCGTATAACCACCGGGGAGAATGCCTGCAAGAGACGAATCCACTGGGAGCGAAGCAAGTGCTGGTCTACGATGCTTTGGGCCGAGTTGTGCGCTCCGAGCTGCCGGATGGCAATGTAATTAAGCTGAAGTATGACGCCTACGACGAAGTGATCCTCGCGGAAGATAACCAGCACCGTGTGGCGTTCGGTTACACCCCGCTTGGTAAGCTGACTTGGCGCGAAGAAAAGGGAAAGCGTGTCAAGTTGACCTACAACAAGGAAGAGGAACTGACCGAAGTCATCAACGAGCGAGGCGAGCGGTATGTGCTTGAGCGCGATGCGAATGGAAGCATCGTTCGCGAAACAGGCTTTGACGGAATTGTACGGCAATACGTGCGAAGCCCCGCGGGTTTGCTACAGAAGGTAGAGCGGCCGGGCGGACGATGGACGGCCTATAGCCATGACGTCATGGGACGCGTAACGCAAGTGGAATACAGCGACGGTCTGGTGGAGACGTTTAGGTATAACCGTGTCGGGGATATACTGGAGACAGCCAATCCTTTTGCGACGGTAAAACTAGATTATGACCGGGCCGGTCGCGTCATGAAGGAATGGCGGGATGCGTACTGGGTAGCAAGCCAATACGATGAAATGGGCAACCGTACGGAAATAAGCAGCAGCCTTGGCGCTCAAGTGACGATGGAGCGCGACATACTGGGGCAAGTTAGTCAGATGCAGGCGCAGCAGCAGCGCGGAGGCGACACAGCTCAAAACGTCGACAAACCGTGGACGGCGCAGATGAAGTACGATGCGCTTGGGCAAGAAATCGAGAGACTGTTGCCGGGCGGCGTAATCAGCAGCTGGCAGTACGATATCGCGGGACGGCCTGAACGGCACTGTGTAAAAGCAGGCGGACGTGAAACGCGCAAACGAAAGTATACGTGGGACGTCAATAACCGTCTAAAGTCCATGCTTAACGAGCTGACAGGCAAGAAAACGCAGTATGGATACGATGATTTCGGAACCTTGATCGGGGCCACGAACGACTTCGGCAAAATCTTCCGTATGGCCGACAATGTAGGAAATTTGTACAGCGACGGACACAAGACGGACCGGACGTACGGAGCCGGCGGGCGGTTGCTGGAGTTTAACGGAACGAAGTATAGCTATGATGAAGAAGGAAATCTCACGGAGAAAATAGATCCGGACGGCACGCATTGGCGTTATGAGTACTATGGCAACAATATGATGAGCAAGGTTGTGCGGCCGGACGGACAGGAAGTAACGTTTACGTATGATAGCCTTGGTCGCAGGATTGAGAAGCATTTTGACGGTGTGGTACACTGTTATGTGTGGGATGGAAACATTATCCTGCATGAGTGGAAAGCGGAGAAGGCACAAGCTGAAAACTATGTAGAATGGGTTGGCGAACAATCGAAGGAGACGCAGCAGCTGAGACAAGTGCTGAATCCTGACGGCTTGATTACATGGATTTTCGAAGACGGAACATTTCATCCGGCAGCAAAGATCATGCCGGAAGGCTCCTTTAGTATCGTAACCGACCACCTGGGTACGCCTGTTGAGATGTACGACGATACAGGGGAAAAGGTATGGTCGTGCGAACTGGACATTTACGGGAAGGTACGGCGGCAGGATCTTTTAGGTGAGCGCAGCGCATGCCCATTCCGGTATCCGGGGCAGTATGAGGACGAGGAGACGGGACTGTACTATAACCGTTTCCGCTATTACTCGCCGCATGAAGGGATGTACACGCAGCAGGACCCGATTGGTTTAGCTGGTGGGTTGCGACTGTATGGTTATATACATGATCCAAATGCTTGGGTTGATGTTTTTGGGCTTAAAGGGGCTAATAGCCAAAAGTGTGCTCCTGCAGACGGAACGGATACGGATGAGCTAACGAGTTTCTTTAAGGATCTTTATAAGAATAATATAAGTAAAGATGGAAAGAAGATAATGTCGAAAACCACAAAAAAAGGGGTTGTTAAGGAAGAGTATATATTTAAAAATAAAAATGAAGCTCAGAACTTTGGTAGAAAGTTAGTTGGTCTTGATGCATCTCGAATTTATGATCAGAGCGGAAAATGGATAGGATGGGAAGGAAAAAGAGGCAAGCTTTATTGGGGTCATAACGACTGGGGAAAAGGTGTAGGACTTTCTAATTTTCCACATTTGAATTATGATCTTAACGGAGTCAAAGGTCATTTGTTCCTAAAAGATAAAATAATTAATAGAAAAATGTGGGATGACTTTGTTAGAAGCTTAACCGAAGAGTTGAAAAAATAATTAATAAATTTCTCCTACGCACGTTATGTTAATTTATTACGTGTGTAGGAGATTTTGGGGTGTGCTTACATTGAAAATAAACTCATATTTTGTTAAACCATTCGAATTTACTAACAAGGATTGGTTTAAATTAACAAAAATCAATTATTCGCTACTACGGAGAAACTTGTTTAGAGAAAAGAATGGGGAAATTAATACTTATTTCCCTTTAGATTTACTTCCTTCTAACACTAATCTTCTTACGTACTACATTGCTATTTTTGAGCATGATGAGAATAGTTATGATTCAGATTATGAAATGGGATTTAATAATTTCGATTCTAGTTATGAACATGACTTAGTGTATGATCATTTTGCTCAATTCGATGAATTATATTGTATAGTTTCTCATCTAGAGGGAAAGCGTTCTGCTTCGGACTATTCGTTGTTTAATAATAAGACTCCAAATTTTATCGAAAAGAACTATAATATTTTACATAAAGGAAAGGGAGAGGTAACTGAATACATAGTTAAAATAAATCATAAAATAGAGCTACTTGAATTAGATAAATTTATAACAGCTTATTGTATATGTCCACATGATTCAAAGATTACAACTAATCAAGATCGGCTAACGCCTTTGGAAGACATTGGTAAAATAATTAACTACACCCATCAGTTCAAGTTGGTTATACCTCGTGCAAAAATTTATGCAAACCATAATCTTGTTATTTATAGCCAATGCAACTTAACAAGCAAAATTGTATCTTGTATTGAAAGTTTCTGCAACTTATACCAAATTGAATATAACAATTATAAGCTATAAATCATGTTGTAGATTTAGGAACACAATCTTCTTCGGTATATTCTAAGAGATTAACTACCAAGTAAGGTGACAGCTGGACAAAGAAGGGATTAAGAAATATATGGATTTATTCAAAGTCACTAGTACGCCGTCAATACTAAAATAGTGGTCAGCCGCGGCTTCGATGTATGGAAATGCGTCGTTCATACCTCACAGATTAAGCTTTGAAAGCGTACTAGCATTGCATTAAAATCGTTTGGATAAGTTGTCGAATTATTCAGAACAACGATTCAAGTCGCATCGCCAAAAGGTCGATTTTTATCATAGCACCCTTGCCTCCTTTGATCGTACGGATTTGCTTACAGGTCCGGGCCCTTCCCTCCTCGCGCGTTTTGCTGCACGCGAATCGTCGGTATTACGGCCCGATCCGCCACCCTGGCACCTGCCTGTCCCATTTCCCGATCGCGGTTATAGGGACGGCCTCCTCGATGAGATTTCTTCACCGGGTGCCGAGGGCTTCTCCAGTTTCCACAACCTCTTTCCCTCCATATCGCCACTAATACCCCGCCGGTGAGAACTGCCGTTTCAGACGCTTTCGGTCAGTTCTTGCTGCTTTCGCGCGTTATCGACCGTCTCAGCCACCGGATTTTCGTGTAACGAGGCTACGTCTGCGTTCACTGTACGTTACAACCTGGAGTTTTGCCGACGTTCCTGAAGAACGTTTTGTCAGAGGGCTTCGCCGGTTCACTCTCGTTCCGCGGCGCCTCTCAGGCTACGGGAGTTTCGTCTTTTCTCCCGGTCGGACTTTCAACGACAAGATGTTGTGTCCTTAGCTGGACACGCCAATCACCCACCGTTCATGGTAGAATCTGTCCAATTTCATCGGCATTCAGATCAAAGCGATTGTTTGAAATGGCGACAGGGTTGCCCTCGGAATCTACCGTGTGAATCAAACGCAGCACGTTTTGAGTATATCGAAGTGTTCTACAATAATGAACGCATTCATTCGTCAATTCAATATTGTACGCCAAGTGATTTCGAACACCATTATTACGTTAATGCGGCAAAGTGATAAATTTTGTGTCTACTATCTTAGACAGAGGTCCAGAGTATTAAGTTTGGGACTTGGTTCTAGCAAAGAAGGACTTGAGATATTTAATAAAAGTATTTTATCTTGGAGAGAAATATGAAAAATAATGAGTTAGAAAAATTAATAGAGATTTATAGTTCCGCGATAAGCGTTGCGGGGGGAAATTCTGATTACAACGAAGTGCAAAAAAAGTTGGGGGAATTTGGTCAGAAAATGAAATTATTGGACCATGATAAAGTTGAGGAAGAAATAATGTAACTATTCAGGTACACATTCAACACAAATAGGGGGTGCGAAGCACCCCGGCAGGAATCGAAAATGAATTATTGTA
>NZ_JANAVJ010000058.1 GCF_024213375.1 Paenibacillus sp. MZ04-78.2
CAAGGACCGCAAGGCGACCAAGGGCCGCAAGGTGTAACTGGTGCTCAAGGACCTCAGGGTGACCAAGGGCCGCAAGGAGCAACAGGCGCTCAAGGACCGCAAGGCGACCAAGGGCCACAAGGTGCGACTGGCGCTCAAGGATCGCAAGGCGACCAAGGGCCGCAAGGTACGACTGGCGCTCAAGGACCGCAAGGCGACCAAGGGCCACAAGGTGCAACAGGCGACCAAGGACCGCAAGGCGACCAAGGGCCGCAAGGTACGACTGGCGCTCAAGGACCGCAAGGCGACCAAGGGCCGCAAGGTGTGACTGGCGCTCAAGGACCGCAAGGCGATCAAGGACCGCAAGGTGCAACTGGTGATCAAGGACCTCAGGGTGACCAAGGGCCGCAAGGTGTGACAGGCGCTCAAGGACCGCAAGGCGACCAAGGGCCGCAAGGAGCAACAGGCGCTCAAGGACCGCAAGGCGATCAAGGGCCGCAAGGAGCAACGGGCGACCAAGGACCGCAAGGCGATCAAGGGCCACAAGGTGCAACAGGCGCTCAAGGAGCGCAAGGTGACCAAGGGCCGCAAGGAGCAACAGGCGCTCAAGGACCGCAAGGCGACCAAGGGCCGCAAGGTGTAACTGGCGCTCAAGGGCCGCAAGGTGACCAAGGGCCGCAAGGTGTAACTGGTGCTCAAGGACCGCAGGGTGACCAAGGGCCGCAAGGCGACCAAGGGCCGCAAGGTGTAACTGGCGCTCAAGGGCCGCAAGGAGACCAAGGGCCGCAAGGTACGACTGGTGCTCAAGGACCGCAAGGCGACCAAGGGCCGCAAGGAGCAACAGGTGTTCAAGGACCGCAAGGCGACCAAGGACCGCAAGGTGCAGCAGGCGCTCAAGGACCTCAGGGTGACCAAGGGCCGCAAGGATCAACTGGTGCCACAGGCGCTCAAGGGCCACAAGGTGTAACTGGCGCAACTGGAGCAACAGGCGCAACTGGAGCAACAGGCGCTCAAGGGCCACAAGGAGCAACTGGCGTTCAAGGACCGCAAGGTGTGACAGGCGCTCAAGGACCGCAAGGCGAACAAGGGCCGCTTTAAGGCAAAACTGACGCATCCGGGCCAATGACCTTCATTTACAACAGATAAGTTTCGCCAATATGAACTGGCTGTCGAGGACTTCTCTCGACAGCCTCTTTTTTATTCTATAGCTCGGAAACTGTAAAACAGCGAGGGATACATGAACCTGCGCCCTCAACCCTATAGACGTTTAACCGGAAGACAAACGCATATCTTCGCAAAGATAGGTTTGTTCAACAAGCAATACATGGTACACGCACATAGATTACTTATAAGGCGATGACTACTATATTAAGGAAAGGAAGAAGACCGTATGAAGGTTGTCATCTTGGCTGGCGGATTCGGCACGAGAATAAGCGAAGAGTCCCATTCCAAACCTAAGCCAATGATTGAAATCGGGGAAAAGCCCATGTTGTGGCATATTATGAAAATTTACTCCCACTACGGATTCAATGATTTTATCATTTGTCTCGGGTACAAAAAGGAAGTCGTCATTGAATACTTTTCGCATTACCTTATGAACCAATCTCATGTCACGTTTGATTTCAGGGAGGGAAATGAAGCAATCATTCATCGCAGCGTCGCCGAGCCATGGAAAGTGACGCTTGTGGATACCGGATTGGATACACTTACCGGCGGCAGAGTCAAGCGGGTGGCCGATTATATCCAAAACGAGACGTTTATGCTGACCTATGGCGACGGTCTTGCTTCGATCGACATCAACAAACTGGTCGAGTTTCATAAGTCGCACGGCAAGCTGGCTACCGTAACGGCCACCCAGCCTTCAGGCCGGTTCGGCGTACTGCGAATCAACGACCGCAACGTCGTCGAAAGGTTTCAGGAGAAGCCAAAGGGGGAAAGCAGCTGGATTAACAGCGGATTTTTCGTGATGGAACCGGGGGTGCTCGAATGTATCGAAGGCGATCATACCGTCCTCGAAGAGGAGCCGCTGGAAGGCTTGGCCAAGGACCGCGAGCTCGTCGCTTATAAATTCGACGGGTTCTGGCACCCGATGGATACGCTGCGGGATAAGAACGATCTGGAGCAACTGTGGAAAACGGGGAATGCGCCGTGGAAAAAATAACCGCTAAACCGACTGCATCGCCCCCTTTTTGGGAAAAGAAACGCGTTTTCGTCACCGGCCATACCGGCTTTAAAGGCGGCTGGCTTTGCATGTGGCTTCACCTGCTCGGCGCCGAAATCACCGGCTACGCGCTGAAGCCGCCGACCCGCCCGAGCTTGTTCGAGGAAGCCGGCATCTCCCGGTACGTGAACTCGATCATCGGCGATATCCGGGACTGCAGCCGTCTGCTCGAAGCACTGCGTCAAGCCGATCCGCACATCGTCATCCACATGGCGGCGCAACCTCTTGTCCGCGACTCGTACCGGATGCCGGTGAAGACGTACGAAACGAACGTGCTCGGTACCGTGTATTTGCTGGACGCGGTTCGGCAGGCGAAGCAGCAGGGCGGAGCCGTTAGGGCGGTCGTTAACGTGACCACAGACAAATGCTACGAAAACAAGGAATGGCCCTGGGGCTATCGGGAGTATGAGCCGCTCGGCGGTTATGATCCCTATTCGAGCAGCAAGGCCTGCTCTGAACTTGTCACGGCGGCTTACCGCAGCTCCTTCTTCCACCCTGCCGATTATGCGCAGCACGGCGTTGGCGTGGCTACCGCCCGGGCCGGCAACGTCATCGGGGGCGGCGACTGGGCGGCGGACCGGCTTGTCCCCGACTGCTTTCGCGCGCTGATGAGCGGCGATCCGGTCGTCATCCGCCATCCCCAGGCGATCCGCCCTTGGCAGCACGTGCTTGAGCCGCTCAGCGGATACTTACTGCTTGCCGAGCGGCTCACGGAAAACGGGGCGAAGTATGCCCAAGGCTGGAACTTCGGCCCTGACGACGATGACGCGAAACCGGTCGAATGGATCGTCCGGCAAATGTGCAGCGACTGGGGAGAAGACGCCTCTTATGTGTTCCACAAAGCGGACAGTCTGCATGAGGCCCATTACCTGAAGCTGGACTGCTCCAAAGCAAAGCTTGAGCTCGGCTGGCATCCGCGCTGGAATTTGCAGACGGCGATCGGGAAAATTACGGAATGGATGCGCGCTTTCAAGGAAGGCCAGGATATCGAGGAAATCTCCTTCCGGCAAATCGAAGAATATCGGCGTTCAGGCGGTGATCCCCCCCAATGAGAAGCGGTCATTGCAGAACTGCTTTTTCGAGGAAATTGAACGAGCGGAATGCCAAAGGCTCACGTCATTTGTCGGTGCACTTATCACCGTCAATGACGTGAGCCTTTGTATGTCAGGCACGTCAGGCGTCCCTCTTTTCGTTTAAAAATGGCTGTTTGACGCTTCGAACGGATTGGCCATGCCCTGGTATTTACCCGGGTCATCCTTATATTTTTGTTTGGTCGCCTGTTCGATAAATTCATTGCTGGAGAAGAAATCGTAACTCCATAAAATATCCTTTGATTTGCTTCTGCCCATCTCCTTCAGCTCCTGCTCGTAAGCGGCAAGCAAACCATACATCGGATTCGAAGAAGCCGGATAGCATTCCTTGATGGTTTTCTGCAGATGCCCCCATAATCCGGAATAATGGAATAGGCAAAGCGGCCGGTTATTTACGTAGTGATATCCGTTTTTGATATGGGTAAAATTGCGTTCTATCAGGTTCCAGGCAGCCATGTTGTAGCCGGGATGCCGCCAAATATGCGCGTTGAAATAGACCGGGGCAAAATCGAGCCATGTTTGGTCCGCAAAATATTTGTGGTCGTAGTAACAGTAATCGTACAGCCGGTCGCCCCACCAGGCAAGGAAGCGTTCGGTTTCCTCCGATCGGGCGAACGCCAAAATCCCCGAGTTATAAGTGCCGGCCAGCAAATAGTCGTCATTATGCCCTCTCTGATCCAACGCATGCGGCGTGATCAGAATGGAATGCTTCTCCAGCGTCTCAAACAATTCGTCTAACGGATGGTACACCCTCATATCCGTATCCAGATAAAGGAAAACGCGTTCGTCCGCATAGCGCCGCATGGCGTATTGAAGCAGATACGGCTTCATAGCGGTCGTTCCTTCGCTAGCCGTATATTTGAATATCATCTTCGGAAAATTCGGTACGCCGAGATCCTTGGCCAGCACGACTTCGTCAAAATACGGGAAATGGGCCAGCGGATGAACATTTTTCTCGACCAGACAAACAACCACTTTGGCCTGCGGTTCATGCTCCTTGATCGAGCGAGCCATGACTTTCGCCCGATGCAGATTGCTTGCCGAGGTGACGGTACATACGATCATGGAGCGTCCGCCCCTATAGACAAGGGCGGCAGGGGGGGGCGGATCTTTCGTTACCGCCACGGTCGGAGCAAGAACAGGCGGCATAGGCCGCTTTCTTCTCGGTCTTCTTTTTCGGCGCAGCCAGCCTTTTCTTCGCAGGACGGGCGTGCGTTGTTTCGGCCTTCTCGCTCGTCCGCCCGATCTTATGCCGGTTTTCCGCTTAAGTCCACGCTTTATCCGGGAACTCTTTTTTTTCGTGCGGCTGCGAACCTCCATCTCTTCCACACACTCCTTTGTACGATAATAGAAGCAAATATCTGAACAGCCAGCGAATGGTTTCTTCCAAGGTGCAGCTTTCATCCGGGCGGTAGCCGAGGTGCGTCAGCTTGGAGGTCGATACCGAGAATCGGTTCGGCCTTTGCGGCTCGTCTCCGGCGACGATCAGCTCCGTTTCTTCCGAGAAGAGCTCCCAGTAGATGCGCTGCACCTTGCGGGCTATATCCAGAATGGAGAACGTCTGATTTGACCCGACAAGATAAATCTCGTTTCCATCCGGAAATCGGCTGATGATGGCTTCGCAAGCCCTGGCTACGTTTTCTAAACTGACGAAGCTGCGGAACTGCTTGCCGGAAGAGCGGATCGTGATCGTCCCGGAATCCAGCGCCTCTTTGCAAAAGCAGGCCGGAACCATCGTCCAGCGGTTGACCGTCGGCGAATGGAAGCGGCCATACACGTTGCTGGGCCGGATTATGGCGCCTCGCAGCAACCCTTTTTGCGCATACATGGCGACATATTGCTCGGCAAACAGATGGTTCAGCGCATAATCGTTTTGGGGGCGAACCGGCGTCGTTTCGGCGATCATCCCCTCCGGTTCAGTGCCGTATACCTGCAGCGTCGAGAAAAACATAAACCGCCCGATCCCGCTGCGCACGGCAAAGTCCAGCAGCTGTTTGGTCCCGACGACGGAAATCTCGATACCGGACCGGAAGCTGCGCGAGATGACTTCGTTGGCGGACGCGAGATGGATGATCATGTCCGCCGATACTCTCAAATGCCTCAGCTTTTCCGACGTGACATCGCATTCGATATAACGGTCCGGCTGAAGTTCCTTAACGAACGCTTCGGTCAACGACCGGGAAAACGGGATCACCGAATGCCCCCGGGCTTTCAAATAATGACACAGGTAGCTGCCGATAAAGCCGGTAGCCCCCGTGACGATAATTTGCATAACCTCCCCCCGTTTCGTACCCCTTTTTCACCAGATCATCTGAACACTTTATTGGAAGCGGCGAATGGATTCGTCATCATCTCCTGCAAATAAGGGTTGCTTTTAAATTTCGCCCGGCTCTCGGGCGTAATGCGTTCCCCGTTATCGTAGAAGTCGTAGCTCCAGGGGGTCCGGCTAATATCCTGAATGCCTGTTTCGGCCAAATCCTGAATGTACGTTTCCATTAAAATTTTTGAGCTTTCCCGGTCGGCCACCCATTTGTGCAGACTCGACGGAAGGAAGTTTTCGTAATGCGAGTAGTGGAATATGCAGAGCGGCTTGTCGGTCAGCCAGAGCTGACCGGCGTCCAGATGAAGCCCCTTCCTCGCTTGTTCGTGCATGTTCCAGAACGCCACATTGTAGCCGGGATGCTTAAATAGATGCACGTCGAAAAAGGACGGCGCCAGATCGAGCCACTTTTGGTCGGCGAAAAATTGGTGGTTGAAATAGCAATAGTGGTATGTTCTTTCCGCCCACCATTCGACAAACCTCATGGCTTCCTCGGATCTTGTTACCCCGACCATGCCGGAATTGATCGATCCGTTAAACAGATGCACATCCCACAGGCTATCCGCTTCAAGCTGCTGCGGCACCAGTACGATCCGGTTGGAGTCCATCGCGTCTATCAGCTCCCGGGGCGAGCGGAACAGTTTCATATCCGAGTCCAGATACACAAATTGCCGCTCGTTCGGATAATAGCTCATCAAATAGTTCAACAGATGCGGTTTCAGCGAGGTGACGCCTTCAAACAAAACATATTTGAACAAATATTGGTCAAAATTCGGGATGCCCAAATTCGCTGCCAGCACGATCTGGTCGAAATACCGGATTGTAGAGGCGGACGGGTGCGTCTTCTTTTCCGCGAGGCAAACGATAACCTTGGTCCCGCTCATATGCTCCTTGACGTACTTGGCCATAACGGCGGCTTCATGCAGGTTGTCTGCGCAGGTTACCGTACATACAATCATAGCCGTACACTCCTTCTGTTTCTACGAATAGGGATTATACGTAAAATTGGTTTGAAACGGTAAACGGGTTCAAATCGCGTTGCTTCTCCATCGGCATCGCTTTGTACGTTGCCCTCGCAGCATCGGAAATGCGCTCTCCGCTCTGATAAAAGTCATAGCTCCATGACGTCTGGGCTGGAATGATTCCGCTCATCGCCGCAAGCCCTGTCGTATACATGTGCCTTAATTTGTAGAAAGAATTACTGCGATCTGGGATAAAGGCGTTCAAGTTTTGATCGAGCAGCCCCATCAGGTTGAATAAATTGATGCATCTCAAGGGCAGTCCGCCGACCTCGTACCCATGGGGAGCCCGGACGATCCTCCTCTTGCTCTCATGGAGGTTCCAGAAGCCGACGTTATATCCGGGATGTCTCATGACGGCTGCATCAAAGCAAGCCGGGACAAAATTGAGCCATTTCTGGTCCATAAAGACGCATTGCAGCGGGTCCTCGTAATGGCTTGCGATCACGTCGACCCACCAGCTTACGAACCGTTCCCCCTCATCCGACCGTTTGACAGCGACAAGCCCTCCGTGAAACGTTCCGTCCCGCAAGGCGCCGATTTCGGAGGCTGCATCGCATCCGACAGGTTCGAGCAAATGCGGGCATAGAATAATATGGCTCGTTTGGAGCAAGGCGGAAAGCTCGCTGAACGGGCCTGTAATATACATGTTGGTGTCCACGTAGATAAAGTGACTTTCATTCGGAAAGGAGCTGAGCAGATAGCGGAACAATTGCCCTTTGAGCGCCGATGCGCATTGCATAGGAGTGAATTTGAAGAGGTGCTGGTAAAAATAGGGAGCCCCGAGATGCTTGGCAAGAATAAGCACGTCTACGTACGGGATGGCATCGATCTGGGGAGGAGCCTCCTCCGCCAGACAGACGACGACGACGGCATTTTGCATATGTTGTTTGACCGACTGGGCCATTAAGACCGCCTTGGGCAGATCGGCTCCGCTGACGATCGTGCTGATCAGCATAGGGTTCAACGTCCTCCTTCGCTGTGCCACCATTCCGCGTGGCTCACGTACCATTGCACGGTTTGTACAATGCCGTCTTCAAACCGGTAGGCCGGATTCCACCCGAGCTGCGAGCGGATTTTGCTCGAATCGATCGCATAACGCCGGTCATGTCCCAACCGGTCGGGGACAAAGCGGATCAGCGAGGTCGGCTTGCCCAGCTCCTGCAAAATGCGGTGAACGAGCTCCAGGTTCGTCTTTTCGTTGCTGCCCCCGATGTTATAGATCTCCCCCGGAACCCCCGCCTCAATCACCCTCTCGACCGCAGAACAGTGGTCGTATACATGCAGCCAATCGCGCACGTTCAGGCCGTCGCCGTAGATGGGAAGCGGCTCATCCCGGAGAGCCCGGGTGATGAGGGTCGGGATCAGCTTCTCTGGAAACTGGAACGGTCCGTAGTTATTCGAGCAGCGGGTGACGATGACGGGGAAGCCGTACGTTTCGAAGTACGCGCGGGCCAGCAGATCCGCCCCTGCCTTGCTTGCCGAGTAAGGACTGTTGGGAGCAAGCGGCGTCGTCTCCGTAAAGAGCCCCTCCGGCCCAAGCGTACCATACACCTCGTCGGTGGAAATTTGAATAAACCGGGTGCCGCCGTGCCGCCGTGCCGCTTCCAGCAGCACTTGCGTGCCAAGAACATTCGTTCTAACGAAGCTTTGCGGGTCCTCAATGCTGCGGTCCACGTGGGATTCGGCGGCAAAATGCACGACCGTATCGATCTGCGCTTCCGCCATCACCTTGGCGATCAAGTCCGTATCGGCAATATCGCCGCAAACGAAACGATAGTGCGGCCCCTCTTCCAGCTCGGCCAGGTTGCGCAAGTTGCCCGCGTAGGTCAGCAGATCAAGATTGACGACAATATCCTCGGGATGGCGCTCCCGCCAATAACGCACGAAATTGCTGCCGATGAACCCCATCCCGCCGGTTACAAGGAGC
Source organism: Paenibacillus sp. MZ04-78.2 (assembly GCF_024213375.1). Classification (GTDB taxonomy): domain Bacteria; phylum Bacillota; class Bacilli; order Paenibacillales; family NBRC-103111; genus Paenibacillus_G. Next base: position 8,561 of record NZ_JANAVJ010000058.1, read on the forward strand.
CGCCTCATGGCGTAGCCTCCCCTGCCATTCGCTCGGCGGCCTCCCTGAACGAAAGGTGGGTTCCCGCATCAATCCACCATCCGCTCAGAATGCCGTAGGAGAGCATGCCGCGGGCCGCATAATGATTGTTCACTTCGGTAATTTCCATTTCGCCTCTCGCGGAAGGCCGGATCGTTCGGATGATGTCAAACACCCCGGCGTCATACATATAAATGCCGGTCACACAGTAGGACGATTGTGGCAATTCCGGCTTCTCCTCAATCTGCACAATGCGCGAGCCGTCCATGACCGGCACTCCGTACCTGCGGGGATCTTCAACTTCTTTTAAGAACACGCGGGCTTGCTCCGGCTGTTCCCGGAAACGGGCGAATTCTGCTGCTAGCGAGTCTTCGAACAGGTTGTCGCCGAGAAGCACGACGAATTTTTCCCCGGCGTTCACGAAGTCCTCCGCCAAGGCAAGAGCCTGAGCGATGCCTCCCGGCTCTTCCTGCACCTTAAACGACATACGGACGTTCCACTCCCGGCCGCTCCCGATATAGTCCATAAACAATCCGCCGGAATGCTTACCTGTAACGAGCAAAATATCGCAGATTCCCGCCTCGGCCATTTTGGAAATCGCATAATGAATCATCGGGTAAGGACCGACAGGCAAGAGATGCTTATTAAGAAACCGGGTCATCGGCTTTAGCCGGGTACCTGATCCTCCAGCAAGAATGACTCCTTTCATCAAGCGGTTGCCCCTTTCTGCACCATGTTTGGCATATTTTTTACCATAGTTAAATGATATGCCCTCATCGACGGAAGCACATAGACGCTTATCTCAGAAGGCGAAAAAATTGGCTGTTGTCCTTGATCATAAAAACGAGCTGATGGCATAGACATTATAGAAGCATTTAAATGCCGGGGGGAATGCCTATGTCGGATCTGTTCGTTGCCCGTTCGTTAGAAGAAATAAGGTTTTGGTCCCGTATTATGAAGGAACATTCCTTGTTTCTCAGGCTGGGGTTCAGATGTGAAGATACTCAGTTGATATACGAGGCTAATCAATTTTACGCCGTATTTGAAGAAATTGAACGAAGATCGCACGCTTATGAAGCGAATACAGATCCGCAGACGATTGGCCATTTTAATATGGAAGTGTATACGGCGGTTAGCCATATTTGGGCTTTTAAAAGGAAAGTATTGGGTTTGATCTTGAACTGCCAATTGCCCGGAGCAAATAACTTCCCGCTATTAGTTGATCATATCAGCCGCGAAGCAAACTATTTTAGGAATCGATTGGCTGAGCTGAATGCCGGACAACTGGAACCGCTTCCTGATGCCATTATCGACGAAAACGTATTTTTCTTAAAAATCATGGCCGACCACGCCAAATTTATCGGTCATTTGCTTGATCCGTCCGAACGAAAGCTGGTGGAGCAAGCGCGGGACTTCAGCCATGATTTTGACCAGCTTGTCTTTCAAGCCGTAGATTTAAGCTCCATGCGCCCCCAATCCCAGACGGTTCCGTTGCTGAGCCAATTTGTCGATCAGAATAAAGTATCCGTCAAGTCTTTGCGCGACTTTAAGAAAACAGCCCGTGATTTAATAAACGACTGTCGTATCAAAAGCATTATTCATCCGCTGTTAGCTGATCATGTATTTAGGGAAGCCGAGCATTTTCTAGTCATTCTTGATATGTTTGAACAATATTTAAGAGCCCACGATGGATCGAATTCATAATGACGACAGGCAATGAACCAAGTTAACCGATATTCCTAGTTATTTAGGAATCATCGGTTTTTTTTATTTCAAACATGCTTGGCAAAAAAATGTTGAACTATAGGTTTACACCGTGTTTGGAATTTATATGGATCATACAATGTTAAGAAAATATGAAGACGAGAAGAGGATGCCCGTGGGAATTGGAAAAATGAAAAAACATAGGGAAATGCTGCGACATTCCGTTTTGCGGCGCCATCTGCCTGAAACGCACTGGTTTACACCTGCGAGGGCTTTGCGGATGCTGAGATCGTATTCGACGATCTTCATCAAACCCAACCATGGCAGCGGGGGGAACGGCATCGTCAGAGTCAAGAGGGTCCGAAACAGCTACGAGGTCCGGTGCGGTCTTAAACGCACATACGTCGGTTCCGCCTCTTTGTATAAGGCGATTCATTCTTATTTGCGACCATCCGGGCAATATCTTGTGCAGAGAGGACTTCGTTTGGCGAAATACAAGGGCTCGATTTTTGACACCAGGATCTACATGCAGAAACCGAAGAAGAAATGGGGCATTTCCGGCATGGCTGCCCGTGTGGCCGCTCCGCATCGCTTCGTTACCAATTATCACAAAGGCGGACATGGCGTGAAGCTTAAGCGAGTGCTGTCGGGGCTTTTTGCGAAAAGAAAAAAAGTAAAAAGCACGCTAAAAAAAATAAAAAAGATATCCCATCTCATGGCTAGAACCATCAACAAACGGCATTCGATTCGTGAACTGGGAGTTGATCTTGGGATTGAGAAAAACGGCCGTATATGGATTATCGAAGCCAATTCGAGGCCCGGCCATATGTTGTTCACGCAACTTTCCAACAAGACCCCGCTGTATCGAATTATGAAAAACAAGCGCTTGATTCGAAGACGGTATTTATGAATTAGAAAGGAAAACAGCCCATGAAAAAGACAGAACAACTAAAACAAATGCTCAACTCGTCCAATTTGGAGTTCATCATGGAAGCCCATAGCGGGCTGTCGGCTGCCATTGCCGAAGAGGCCGGGTTCAAAGGGATTTGGGCTAGCGGATTATCCATCTCCGCAGCCATGGGAGTAAGGGACAATAATGAAGCTTCGTGGACGCAGGTGCTGGATGTTTTGGAATTTATGAGCGACGCGACGTCTGTTCCAATCTTGCTAGACGGGGATACCGGCTACGGGAACTTCAACAATGCCCGAAGATTGGTGAAAAAATTGGAACAGCGCCAAATTGCAGGGGTTTGTATCGAAGATAAGCTCTTTCCGAAAACCAACTCGTTCATTCATGCCACAGCTCAACCGCTTGCCGATACGGATGAATTTTGCGGCAAAATTAAAGCCATGAAAGATACGCAATCGGACGAAGATTTTGTCGTCGTAGCAAGAGTGGAAGCGTTCATTACAGGATGGGGGCTGGAAGAGGCATTACGGCGAGCGGATGCATACCGGCAGGCAGGTGCCGATGCTGTTCTCATTCACAGCAAGCGGTCGGACATCGCGGAAATCGAATCGTTTATGAAGGAATGGGGCGGAAGATTGCCGGTTGTGATCGTGCCTACGAAATATTATACTACGCCGACCGTCCGGTTCCAGGAGCTCGGAATCAGCCTCGTCATCTGGGCAAACCATAATTTGCGGGCATCGATTGAAGCGATGAAAAAAATATCCGGCCAAATTTTTCAGGAAAAGAGCCTTGCCCATGTAGAACACGGTGTCGCTACGCTGGAGGAAGTATTCAGGCTTCAAAGAGCCGAGGAGCTTCAGTCGGCGGAGCAAAAATATCTTCCTTCGACGGACAAAGACTCGGATGAACGCTCATGATCAACACGAAATTATTTGGAAAGGAAATAAAAAATTTAGGATTTCAGTTGTTCAGCGGCGTTCCGTGCTCTTTTTTGAAAAATTTAATTAACTATGCCATCAACGAATGCGAATACGTTGCAGCAGCGAATGAGGGAGATGCGGTGGCCATTGCATCCGGCGCTTATGTGGGGGGCAAGAAGTCGGTTGTTCTCATGCAAAATTCGGGTCTGACCAACGCCGTATCCCCCTTGACCTCGCTTACCTATCCGTTCCGGATTCCGCTGCTTGGATTTGTCAGTCTCCGCGGGGAAGCGGGTATTCCCGATGAGCCTCAGCATGAGCTGATGGGCAGAATCACAACCGGGCTGCTGGATTTGATGCAAGTGGAGTGGCAGTATTTGTCTAACGATTTGGAGGAGGCCAAGCGTCAGTTGTTACAGGCTGACGAGCATATCGCGAACGACCGTTCATTTTTCTTTGTCGTTCGAAAAGGGACGTTCGAGGAAGAGAGGCTACAAAAACAACAATCGTCGATCCATGTGAATCAACTCACAACGCACCGTCATGCGGAGCTTCAAATGCCGACGCGGTATGAAGCTTTAACCGTCATCAATGCTTTGAAGGACAGCCAAACCGTACAGCTTGCCACAACCGGAAAAACCGGGCGGGAATTATATGAAATCGAAGATGCCGACCACAACCTGTATATGGTAGGCTCCATGGGCTGCATCGGTTCTTTTGGACTTGGGATGGCCTTGACCCAAAGCAACAGGGATATTGTCGTGATCGATGGAGATGGTTCCTTGCTTATGCGAATGGGAAGCTTGGCTACAAACGGTTATTACCATCCGCCCAATATGATTCATATTCTGCTTGATAATAACGCGCACGATTCGACAGGAGGACAAAGCACGGTATCCCATAACAGCGATTTCGTCGCCATTGCCGCTTCTTGCGGCTACACGAAGTCGCTATATATTCATCATTTAGAAGAATTAGAGGCTTCCTTGAGCGAATGGAAACAAACGAAGGGCTTGACTTTTCTATATATGAAAATAGCTAAAAAATCCAAGGGGCAGCTTGGACGTCCTCATATCAAACCTTACGAAGTAAAAGAACGACTGCAGCGGTTTTTGAAATAGGCATCCTTTGGCAGCAGGGAAGAGGGAATGTTGATGCGGACTGTGAAGAGAATGATTTTGCTTAACCCCGGACCGGCGACAACAAGCGATAGCGTGAAGCTCTCGCAGGTGGTACCGGATATTTGTCCCCGTGAACCGGAATTCGGCGCTTTGATGGCCGATATTTCCGCAGAGCTCACCCGCTTGGTTGCCGATCCGGATCAGTATGCGACGGTATTGTTCGGCGGCTCCGGCACGGCGGCGGTTGAATCGATGATCAGCTCGGTCCTCGGGGAACAAGATACCATCGTCGTCATCAATAACGGCGCGTATGGGAAACGGATATGCGAGATTGCGGAAGCATACGGGCTGCATTATCTGGAATTTAAAAGCCCTTCCGATGACGCGATCGATTTGGATGCTCTGGAAAAATTCATTCAAGCCTCGGAGCGCACGATTTCGCATCTCGCCGTCGTGCATCATGAGACGACAACTGGTCTGCTGAACGATATTAAAGCGATTGGCGAATTATGCAGCCGGTATCGAATCGACATGCTCGTGGATGCCATGAGTTCTTTTGCGGCTGTTCCGATTCGTATGGAGGAAATGCATATCCGTTATTTGGCCGCAAGCTCCAATAAAAATCTTCAAGGCATGGCGGGCGTTTCCTTTATCGTAGCGGAAAAAAACAAATTGGAGAGCTTGAAGCACAGGAAGCTGAGAAATTATTATTTGAATCTTTACGCCCAATATAACTACTTTTCGGAATTTCGGCAAATGCGGTTTACACCGCCTGTGCAGACCTTGTATGCCCTTAAACAAGCGATTGAGGAATTAAAGCAGGAAGGCGTGAAGGAACGATACGCAAGGTATGTGAACTCGTGGACCACGCTAATTAACGGCATTACCCGGTTAGGGTTAACTTACCTCGTCCCCGAACCATATCACGGCAAAATCGTCACTTCCATCCTCGAACCGGATTGCGCCGCCTTTCATTTTCAAGAGATGCACGATTATTTTTACAGCGAAGGGATCACCATTTACCCGGGTAAACTCGATCGGTTGAATACCTTCAGAATCGCGACAATGGGGGATATTGCTTATACCGATATCGAAACGTTCCTGGAACGGCTTGAGTATTATCTCACAAGCATCGGTTTTGTAAAACGGGAGGAGGAGACGGGTGATGTCAGCGACAAAAGATAAGTGGCTGAAATATCGGTTCTTGAAAAATTACAAACGGTTGACGCGCTACGTGCCGAGAACGAAACTGATGTCGGAATCGGCTCTTTGGAAGATGATTTCCAAATATCGACACGTCATCCTGAAACCGGTAAGAGGCAGCCGGGGGCGCGGTATCATTCAAGTATCTTCGATGGGCGGCCATACGTATGCTTTGCACTATGAGAATGTCAACATGAAGATACGGGGGAAGGAAAACACTTATAAATTTTTACAAAAAAAAATCGGGTACACCCGTTATATGATTCAACGCAGAATTGATCGTCCGACCATAGGCGGCTGCCCTTTTGATATGCGGGTCATCCTACAGCGGAAAAAAACCTCCAGGAAATGGGAATTAACGGCGAAGATCGCCAAAGTTGCAGGCAGAGGCTATGTCGTCTCGAATAATGAGAGAAGCAAAGGAAGGTTGCTTCCCGTGAAGACGGCCATTCGAAAATCGACAATCCATCATCTTTCTTCTACAAGATTGCGGTGGAAGATGAAGCGAATTTCTTTAAGAGCGGCCAGGAGATTAAGTAATCTATTTCCACACCATCGGATATATGGGTTAGATGTGGGATTTGATCTGAAAGGCCATCCGTGGATCATTGAAGCCAATCTGTATCCGTCCATGTCCCATTTTCTTAAGCTAAAAGATAGAACCATGTACCGCCGGATTATGGCGTATAAAAAACAATGAGTTTTAGAAGTGCTTTCTGACCTCGCCTATTCGGGTGAGGTTTTAATTTTGCAATTTGGGCTTGGCCGAAAAAAATAACTCGTGATATAAGAAGCATTTTCGGAATCGTTTTAGAACGGTACAATCATAATCGTGATCTTGAAACAATCGCATGTATTGTACCTCATCACGAATATATTCCCCTTTGTCGTACCATTTCATAAACCTGCTGCACAAAGGTTTACTCTTGCACAAACATGGCTCCATCACGATAATCGTTCCGTTAGGTTTTAGAATACGTTGAAATTCCTTCATATATCTTGAGATTTCCTCCGAAGAAATATGATGCAGCACGGCGATAATCAGTATGTAATCTACCGATTCATGCGGAAACGGAATGTTGTTATTTTCCAACGTCTTAAATTGATGATGGGGATACAATCGCTGAGCATACTTAATTCTCCCGGCATCCGGGTCCATCCCAACGTAATATGACGGATGGAACATGGAACAATTCGCCCCGGTGCCCGAGCCGAAATCCAGTACGGATCGGCCTTCAAATCGAAAATAGGATTGGACGTGGTCGTGAATATATTTTTTGGTAAACCATTTCGGACGAACGAACCAGTGATATAGCTGAGGCGAGACTGAAATAGTAATGGATTTCACCATCTTTCGATTTAGTCATGAAACATAATTTAACCTGCAGGATTGAAAATTATTCAAGCCAATAATACCTAAAATAAAAAGACGCCTCCATTCCGCCCAAAGCGGAGGAAGCGTTATTGCCTTTAACTTTCGTGTTACATGAACTTCTGCGCGTCCCGGATGTGCTGCTCGTAGGCTTTATCGCATACGAGCAACCCGTCGGGGGTGGAGACGATGATTAAATCCTTCACTCCGATAACGACGGTTTTGAGGTTTTCCGTGTAGACGATGCTGTTGTGCGTAAAGAGAGTGGAAGCGTCCCCCATCAAGATATTTCCTTGTTCATCGGGTTGTTGCACGCGTTCTAACGAGGTCCAGGAGCCAATATCGTCCCATTTGAAATGAACGGGGATCGTATAGATCGATGAAGCTTTCTCCAGGATGGCGTAATCGACGGATAATTTGGGCAAGCGCGAGTACACGTTATCCCACTGCCCGCCGCATCCTTCGAGGAGCGACCACATCTCCTGTTGGTTGCGGCTCATGAAGTAGGCGATGGTCGAAGGCTTCCAAATGAAAATCCCGCTGTTCCAGAACACATTTTTTTGTCCTATCAATTGCTCGGCCCGTTCCGAGGGAGGCTTCTCGATAAAAGCTTTCGCCGCAAGCGCGCGCCCTTCTTCCGTCGGTTCTTCCGTCAGGATATAGCCATAGCCGGTTTCCGGACGAGTCGGCACAATGCCCAAGGTGACGATGGAGCAGCCCGAAAGGGCGATGCTCTCCGCTTGCTTCAGCGCCTCCCACAGGCTGTCTCCTTCCGGAATATATTGGTCGGACGGGGTTGTGACCAGTACGTCATCCTCGCCTTTTTGCAAAAAATGCAACGCCGATAAGGCGATACAAGGAGCGGTATCTTTCGGTTCGGGTTCCAATAGGATATGTTCGCCCTTCAGTTCGGGAAGTTGTTCGCGAACCATGTCGCTGTATTGCTTGGTCGTTAAGACATAAATGGACGTGCTTGGCACATATTGGAGAAATCTGCGATACGTTTGCTGCAGCATAGTCTCCTCAGAGGTCAAGGCAAGAAACTGTTTCGGTTTGGACTTCGTGCTTCGCGGCCAAAATCTTGTTCCTTGTCCGCCGGCCATGATGATAATGTTCATGATTTATCCTCCTTTGCAGACTCGTCCGTCCCAGTCCCTTCATTCTGGCAGAGAAACACCGATGTAAGGTATTACATTATATTAAACTGGCGGGACCATTGAAACGTCTCCTATCCCTTGTACTTTCGTACAAATTGTAAGCAGAGGGGGAATCAAGCTGGTGACGGAGCTTGGCGTCCAGGCAACTAGCGCAATAATCAAAACCCCCGTCGGCATAGCTGACGGGGGAAAGCAAATTTTAGCTTGTTTTTTTTCTTTTCCTCAAATATCATTCTCAAAACAAACGCAGCAATCAAGAGCATGATAAACACGGAGTTTGCAATAATTCCTTCTTGTTGAATTTGTTGGAAAAGCAACAACCCGAACATCATCTACCTTATTTTCAAAATTTACCTTGTCGGCAAGGGATCTAAGGCACTATGTAACGGAATCACTAAAAGGGAGGAGTCAGCAGTAAAAGAACTGAAGAATGGTTCAACTAGGCCAAGTATAGAAGGGGCCGCCTGTCTGCGGCCCTTCTACATTGATTTGCTTAAATAAAACAGACACTGCAAGCGACGATAACAAGCAGAATGAAAAGAACCAGAATAACACCAGTGGAAGTAAACCCTGCACCGCCAATTCCAGCACCGCTCATGACCAACACTCCTCTAAATGGGATTGAGTACCGTTTTTAGCTTTCCCGGTAACTCTCAATCTTAGGATATTCGAGTACAGAGCAAATGTATGGACGCGTGACATGCGGCAATTGACATGTAATTATATATACCCATCCGTTGCAGCGCATCAAAAACAGGCGGATTATATCCATTGGCTGGCGAATGAGCTGTGAAAGGCGTCGGGGCAACCACTCACGTAGCCAAGGAAAATTTTCCTTCCCCCGCTGGCTTGCGAACGAAGGTGTCAGGTTAACCGACAACATAATCTAAAGACAAGGGTCACATCACGCAAGATGCGTGATAGTGACCCCTTGTTTCTAGCGTTTTCTCTTAAAATTAATCACTAATGCCAAGGTAGCAAGGGGACCAATAGCAAGAGAAATAAAAAACCAGAACAATCCATTAAAGTTCTTACTTTGAGCTAGACCCGTATTTACAAGCGCAAGCGAAATCCAGTAAAGCTGAAAATATTCTATTTAAGAGCACCTCCCAATTAGTGTAAGGCAGGGATGGTTTCATTACGCCAGATTTGTTGCCAAACCCCATTGTTAATGTTATTTAAAGCTGGAGTATTCCCTTCAAGTTTCGCATGGCCAGATTTACCATCCCCTTTTAAATAGCCGATGATAGTATATTCAATGAAGCCTGCGGAGATAAGCATTTTTGCCGTCCAGTTCTGCCTGGTGTATGCATCGGTGCCGGATATTTCCTTGGCCGCCCCTCCATTCTCGCTGATCAGTACTCCGGGGTTGTAATTTCTGTGTGCTCCATTAGCGTCTACAACTTTGGTGACACGTCCGTTGGTGATATCATACCTATAATTAAGTGTTAAGTAAAAAGATGTAATGCTAACGCCAAATACGGTTGAATCCCATTGAGCACTCAACGTATGAGGCAGGTCAGAAACAAAAGTAGCTTTCGTTTCTACTGGCACGCCCTCAATACAACACTGTCTGATTTTTAAGCTCCATCGTTTTTCCAATCTCAGGGGATTGAAGAACTTTCAAAAATTTTTCTTGATCGTTGGCAGAAAGATTTTTGAATTTTTCCAAGACCTCAGTTGCGCCGGGATCAGTCTTTTGTTTCTCCGTCAAATATTCCACATACCCAGAAACCGTTAAGGAATCGCTTGGGGCAGCAGATGTCACAGAAGAGAACATGCCCAGAATCATGCATACAGCGAGCAACAAAACAGTAATTTTTTTGCTTAAACCAATTGATAAATTCATTTAAAAACCTCTCTTTCAAAAATAAATTTGAACAACGGTCGGCCGACTGGATTGCTCATTCACAAATTACCACAAAAACCCATAATGTGTTAAGTCCTATTTTTGTTCGCATCCCCCCTATATAAAAGTCCCGAGGAATTTCATAGTAGACCTATAAAAGTATTTTATTTACATTTTCGTTTGACCAGTGTAATATTATGAGTATATTGAACTGGAGGAGATTGGAAATGGTATCGATTGTTCAAAGCATGAGAACTGTTGTTGAGATTGAAACACAACTCCATGGTTATACTCCTTTACAATTTAGCGAGCGTACAGGCATCCACATCGAGCAATTGGACAATCCGCGCTCTGTCACCGTAGATACACTTGACAAGATATCATCCCTGCTTGGACGTCCTCGGGGCTGGTTGTATGAAGTGTATCTGCGGGAATGCTTTACAAGTGATATACTCACTAGCTCCGAACAATTTGCGCTGGCAGAAAGCCTATTTGAGCAGGGAAAGAAAAAAGAGGCCATTCCCCTTTACCGTCAGGTTGTCGATAATAGAGACGGCTACGATCCGCAGTACATCATGAGTCAGTTCCGGTTATTTCAATCGCTCATCGGGATCGGCGTAGAGGAAAATAGGGAAGCTGTGTTTCGTTTTGAAACCCATTACAAACAACTGCCGAAGGATGTCCGACTCGACGCTCTTTTACAAATGGCGAATGTTTACTACACCTTTGAGGGTTGGAAAAAAGTCGAGCGGTATGCTGACGAGATGCGGGATTTAGCAAGTAAGATTTACGAGGAACAGTTAACAAATGGTAAACCGTACAATTATCTTAGAATGGAACGGCATTTAGTGGTATATTTGGGTCAGGGCTATCTTTTGAAAGGTGTAGCCTTGGCGAAACAGGAGCAGTACGAGGAAGCGAAGGAGTACGTTTTAAAGTATTCCGATCTTGGATGGTTTCATTTTCTAGACGAGACTGGTCAAAAGGAGGTTGAGAAGTTTCAAGCTTGGGGTAAAGGGAATATGTATGCCCTTGAACTGAACACCGGAAATGAAACTGTTATCACGGAGTATCTGACTTTTATCGAAAAGCATCCAAATGAATACATCTCTGGAGCAATGCATATTGCTAAAGCAGCGTGTAAATTCAATTTTTCTGTTGATGGAATCCTAGAGAAGTTAGCGATTAAACTCCCTAGTATCGGCTCCAATATTACACACATTCAAGGAACCCAATTATTTTATTTTTGGTTTGAAAAATCAAAAATTAGCTTCAAGAGAAACCGCAGGAAAGACGGGATTGACGAACTTTTGTACGCTTTGCAATTTGCCCGAAACATCAAGTATTATTCTGGCTTCGAAAAAAGCGTCTCATTGTTCTGGAAGCATATCGACCATGCAACAGATCAACAGAAGATGGATTTCCATAACATTTTTGAAGGAGAGATCGAATTATGAAAAAGATGATCTTTTCTCTAGTGATGGGGTTAGTTTTGTTAGGCTCCAACCTAGTACCACAACAGCCACCTGTTGTGCCGCAAAATCCACCCGTACCAAAACTGATTACCCTTGACGATCATGGAGTCGGGGGCTAAACACCATATAAAAAAAGAGTCCCTACCAGTCAATTTGCTGGCCGGGACACTCTAATTTTAACTCGGTCGCGGCTCGCTGTGTCGTTGCAATATGCAGATATCCGCGACCATCCCGGCAACAGGCAAGACAGAGAGAGACCTACTTCCCACTGGCGGCTGATGGGATTTTTTTAATTTCTCCTCATTGGGCAATTACCGTGTTTCCTTTGGATAAATCCCTCATAGGAAGACAATTTCATTTGATCAATTCTGGTATGAATTTCATCTTAGGCATTATGTAAAGGAATCACTTAAAGGAGGAGTCAGCAGTAAAAAAATTGAAAAACGCTTCAACTAGACTGGGTATGGAAGGAGCCGCCTGTTGGCGGCTCTTCAGCATTGGTTTGCTTAAATAAAACAGATACTGCAAGCAACGATAACGAGCAGAATGAAAAGAACCAGAATAACACCAGTGGAAGTAAAGCCGCCGAAACCTCCTGCAAAACTCATTCGTCAACACTCCTCTGAATGTGATTGAGTACCGTTTTTAGCCTTCCTGGTAACTCTCAATCTCAGGATATTCGAGTACAGGGAAAATGTATGGACGAGTGACATGCGGCAATTGACATGTAATTATATCACGCCTGTTGATTAACCAGAATCAGGAAGCCGAAAATTGAAAAAAGGACGCTCTTTCGATAAAATCAATTCCACC
>NZ_JANAVJ010000059.1 GCF_024213375.1 Paenibacillus sp. MZ04-78.2
TCCCTGATAGCTCAGTTGGTAGAGCACTCGACTGTTAATCGAGTTGTCACAGGTTCGAGTCCTGTTCGGGGAGCCATATGCTTCCATAGCTCAGTAGGTAGAGTGCATCCATGGTAAGGATGAGGTCACCGGTTCGATCCCGGTTGGAAGCTCCATTTCGGCCCGTTGGTCAAGGGGTTAAGACACCTCCCTTTCACGGAGGTAACAGGGGTTCGAATCCCCTACGGGTCATTGTTCTGCTGGAGGCTTAGCTCAGCTGGGAGAGCATCTGCCTTACAAGCAGAGGGTCGGCGGTTCGATCCCGTCAGCCTCCACCATGCCGCTGTAGCTCAATTGGTAGAGCAACTGACTTGTAATCAGTAGGTTGGGGGTTCAAGTCCTCTCGGCGGCACCAGTAACAACACTTTATTGGGGATTAGCCAAGCGGTAAGGCAACGGACTTTGACTCCGTCATGCCTAGGTTCGAATCCTAGATCCCCAGCCATGCATGAGCCATTAGCTCAGTTGGTAGAGCACCTGACTTTTAATCAGGGTGTCGTAGGTTCGAGTCCTACATGGCTCACTTTCTTCACAACTGCAGGGAGTATGCTTTGAATCATTGCAGTATAGGCGCGTATGGCGGAATTGGCAGACGCACCAGACTTAGGATCTGGCGGGAGACCGTGGGGGTTCAAGTCCCTCTACGCGCACCATAATTGCGGAAGTGGCTCAGGGGTAGAGCATCGCCTTGCCAAGGCGAGGGTCGCGGGTTCGAATCCCGTCTTCCGCTCCATAATTACAGTTTGTGCCCTTAGCTCAGCCGGATAGAGCGTTTGACTACGAATCAAAAGGTCGGGAGTTCGAATCTCTCAGGGCACGCCATTTTCACATAGTAGCTTAACATCTCGGGACGTAGCTCAGCTTGGTAGAGCACCTGGTTTGGGACCAGGGGGTCGCATGTTCAAATCGTGTCGTCCCGACCATCAATTTTTCTTCATATGCGGGTGTAGTTCAATGGTAGAACTCCAGCCTTCCAAGCTGGTAGCGTGGGTTCGATTCCCATCACCCGCTTATTGGTAAAAACCGTGCTAGAGCTTATCGCTTAAGCACGGTTTTTTATTGTATCCGTAACCTAATTTATCCTTGGAGCAAAGATCGGGCACCCAGCAGCCATTTCATTGAATCGTTCCACACTTCTCCGACGATGTAAGCGTTCGGGTCGGCGGTTTTTACAATGTTATGGAAGTCACGCCAAAAGTGGTGCGTAATCCCGCAGCAACACCAAAATGCTAAACAAGGCTTTCTGTAAGAAATAAGGAGTTCCGGGGGCGATATTCCACCAGATTTTGTTAACCGATACTTTTCGTTAAAATATTGCGACCGCTCTGTAGTTTTGTTATGATCTTTTATAATGCCGATCGGGTTATCTGTTTTTGACATTCAATGGTATGGGCTCGACAGCCGAAGGTTGATTACAAGCTACAAGCCGTAAGTTGCAAACGACGGGACTTCTAAATGGGAAGCATACGTCGTCGCTATATTTGCTTTTCCGATACAAGCCTCCCCCTTTATCATCTGGGTTGCTTCCCCGATTGATGTTCACATGGCTTCTAAACAATTAATTCCTATAAATTTACAATGGTTTTTTTCGCTTTACCGCATAAATGGACTACATGGTTGCTTAAGGTTGTGCTAAAATAGGGGTTATGATCTTGGCTTAGAGATGGAGGAGAACCATGTCGGATTCTGTCAGTTTGATCAACAAAAACACATCCAACAATTTGCTTCGCCGCGATGTTCGGTTTTTGGGGCATATTTTGGGTGAGGTGCTGGTTCATCAGGGCGGCAATACACTGTTTACCATCGTAGAGAAGATAAGAGAGATGAGTAAATCGTTGCGCGCCGAGTTTACACCGGAAATGTATGCGGAGTTTAAGGATACGATAGACGGTTTGGCTCCGGAGATTCGCCATCAGGTTATCCGTGCGTTTGCCGTTTATTTTCAATTGATCAACATCGCCGAGCAGAATCACCGGATTCGGCGCAAACGCGATTATGAACGTACATCAGGAGAAAACGTGCAGCCGGGTTCGATCGAGGACGTGGTCCGCAAGCTAAAAACGCTTGGTACGCCTGCGGAAGAGGTTCGGGATATGATCGAGGGCATCTCGCTGGAGCTCGTGATGACGGCTCATCCGACGGAAGCGACCCGCCGTGCGGTGCTTGATATTCATCAGCGGATTGCGGCTGATGTGATGGAGCTGGACAACCCGAGCTTGACGTTCCGTGAACGCGAGCAGTTGCGTGAGAAGCTTCTGGGCGAGGTCATTACCCTCTGGCAGACAGACGAGCTGCGCGACCGGAAGCCGACCGTCGGCGACGAGGTTAAAAATGGACTGTATTATTTTGATGAAACGTTGTTCGATGTGCTCCCTCAAGTGTATCAGGAGCTGGAACGATGTCTGCATAAGTACTACCCGGAGCAGTCTTGGCATGTACCGACGTTCCTGAAATTCGGATCGTGGATCGGGGGCGACCGCGACGGCAACCCTTCGGTGACCTCCAACGTGACGTGGGAAACGCTTAGCATGCACCGGGAGCTCGCGCTGCAGAAGTACGAGGAGCTGCTGACGGATTTGCTGAAGCATATGAGCTTTAGCAAAAATATCGTCGAAGTGACGCAGGAGCTGCTGGATTCGATCCAGCACGACCGGGATCTGGTCGAACTGCCATCCGACCAAGTATGGCCTAACGAAAAAGAGCCATATCGCATCAAAGTCCGGTATATGGTCGAGAAAATTCGCAATACGGCCAAACTAAACGTGCCGGAGGGCAAAAAATATAATACTCCTTTGCAATTCAAGGAAGATTTGCTGATTATCGAGCGCAGCTTGCGCAATCATTATGCCGATTACATCGCCGATGCCTATGTGCAAAAGATGATTCGTCAGGTGGAGCTGTTTGGTTTCCATCTGGCCTCGTTGGACGTCAGACAGCATAGTAAAGAGCACGAAGCCGCGATGACGGAGATTTTGGCTAAGATGAGCATTTGTTCCGATTACGGTATGCTTCCAGAGGAGCAAAAGATCAAGCTGTTGACCGATATTTTGAACGATCCGCGGCCGATTACTTCGCCTTATCTGCATTATTCCGAGTCTACGCAGGAATGCCTGGACGTGTACCGCGTCATCCAAAAGGCACAGCAGGAGTTCGGCAGAAGCTGTATCACAAGCTATCTAATCAGTATGACGCAAGGAGCCAGCGACCTGCTTGAGGTGCTTGTATTCGGAAAAGAAGCGGGCTTGTATTTGCACGAGCCGGACGGTTCCATCACCTGTACGCTGCAATCCGTCCCGCTCTTCGAGACGATTGACGACTTGCACGCGGCTCCGGAGATTATGACAACGCTGTTCCAAATTCCGGCTTACCGGAACAGCCTGAACAGCACGAATCATCTTCAGGAAATTATGCTCGGCTATTCCGACAGTAACAAAGACGGCGGCGTGATTACCGCCAACTGGGAGCTGCGGGTCGCGCTGCGCAGCATTACGGCGGCGGCGAAGCCGTTCGACGTGAAGCTGAAGTTTTTCCACGGCCGCGGAGGCGCGCTTGGCCGCGGAGGCATGCCGCTCAACCGGAGTATCTTGGCTCAACCGGCCGATACGGTAGGCGGCGGGATCAAAATCACAGAGCAAGGCGAAGTGCTTTCCTCCCGTTATTCCATGAAGGGGATTGCTTACCGAAGCTTGGAGCAAGCGACATCTGCGCTGATCAAAAGCGCGCTGTGGGCACGCAACCCGCAGGCCGACCCTTCCGAGCCGGGCTGGGAAACGATTATGCTCGACATTTCCGAGCAGGCTCAGCAGAAGTACCAGGATCTGATTTTCCGCGATCCGGACTTCCTGACCTTCTTCAAGCAGTCCACGCCGCTGCCGGAGATCGGGGAACTCAATATCGGCTCCCGTCCGTCCAAGCGGAAGAATAGCGACCGTTTCGAAGACCTCCGGGCCATCCCGTGGGTGTTTGCTTGGACGCAAAGCCGTTATTTGCTGCCCGCTTGGTATGCTTCGGGTTACGGGTTGTACAGCTTCTACCAAGGGAATCCGGAAAACCTACGCATCTTGCAGGAGATGTACAACAACTGGGCGTTCTTCCGTTCGCTCATTGACAACTTGCAGATGGCGCTCGCGAAGGCTGATCTGCTGATTGCGAAAGAATACGGCAGCATGATCGAGGATGGGACGATTGCCGAACGGATCATCCGTATGATCGAAGAAGAGTATGAACGGACGTCGGACCTGATTCTGAAAATTACGGGCCAGCAGGAAATTTTGGACAACGTCCCGGTCATTCAAGAATCGATCCGGCTTCGCAATCCGTACGTCGATCCGCTGAGCTATATGCAGGTTCAGCTTCTGTCGGAGCTTCGCCCGCTGCGCGAGCAAGGCGGCGACGATTCGCTTCTGCTCCGCGAAGTGCTTCTTACGATTAACGGAATTGCCGCTGGACTTCGCAATACAGGCTGATGCGTGTCAGCCTCCAAACCGAAAGCCGGGAGCTTGGCTTATGCCGAGCGGCCCGGTTTTTGTCATGTTTGGTTTCACAGGTATGCCGGACTTCTCCTTGTGCAACCTAAGAAGGGGACCGGCGGATGCGCCGATGCCAAGTGCCGTCTATCGTAAGATTTCATTATTATATCGCAGAATGGCAGATTTGCTAAAGTGTGGATACGGAGGGGGACCGGAGCACAATTTCTTTTGCAAGAGACTATACATGCGGTGCAGTCGTTTGGTATGCTTTTACTAGTAGACGGAACGGTGATCGAAGAAAGGTCAGGCGTTGTCCGGAAGAATCCGAATTTGACCGTTTGGTAAGCCAAGCGGGTCCAAGCTCGGAGGTTGGAGGTAGGTCGGTGAATCAAATGGACACCCGGCTCGCCAAGCTCGCCCGGAGCGGGGATCGAGCGGCTTTTGCTGAATTGGTGGAGCTGTATAAGGATAAAATTTTCCATCTCGCCTATCGTATGCTGCATAACCGTCATGAGGCGGAGGAGATCGTGCAGGAGACGTTTTTGCGGGTGTATACGAATTTGGACCGTTATGACGAGCAGCAGAAATTCTCGACATGGATATACCGGATCGGGACGAACCTGTCCATTGACCGGCTTCGCAAGCGGAAGATCAGCTATTCGCTGGATGCCGAGATGAGCGACGGGGAAGGAAGCGATTGGTATTCCGCCCTGCCAAGCCGTGAAGAAACACCGGACAATCAAGTGGTGTTGTCGGAGACGCAGGAGCAGATTCGCGAATCAATCAAGTCGCTGCCGGAGAAATACCGGGCGGTCGTGATTTTGCGTTATCTCCAGGACTTGTCGCTTCAGGAGATTAGCGATGTGCTGTCAATGCCGGTAACGACGATCAAAACCAGATTGCACCGGGGCAGGGAATTTTTGCGTAAAAAAATAGAGCAGGTTTTATAGTTGTTTTTTGAAACATCTCTCGGCGTCGAACGTATTGTATGACACAAATGATTTAATGGACAGAAGAAAGGAGTGGCTCAGGATGAATTGTGAGGAAGCCCTCCCTTTGCTGCATGAATATTTGGACGGGAGCTTGGAAGGAAGGGACGCGGTGGTGCTCAAAGAGCATTTGCTTGTTTGCCCGGATTGCCGCAAGCGCCTGCAGCAGTTTGAGAAAGTGGAAGCGCTGATTCATGCTTGGCCGCCGCAGAAGGTTCCTGAAGGCTTGACGGAGCGGATCATGCAGGCGCTGCCACCGGTCAAACGGCAAAATCCATGGTACCGGTGGATCCGTAAGCATCCAGCGGCCTCGGTGGCGGCGGTCTTTTTTCTTGTGATGCTCTCGACCTTCGTTTCCTCATGGAACGATGATCGCGAATTGCTCGTGAAGGGAAATGACCTGCAGTCGGTCGTTATTAAAGGGGATACGGTTTATGTGCCGGCAGGCAGCAAAGTGGCAGGAGATTTAACGGTAGAGAACGGAAAGCTGCAGGTGGACGGCGACATCTCGGGCAATATTACGGTGATTGACGGATCGGTTCAACTGGCCTCTACGGCGCATATTTCCGGGCATATTCAACATATTGACCAGGCCTTCAGCTGGCTTTGGTACAAAATGAATCAGTGGGCTGGTACTATTTCAGGAATGAAATAGGCCAAGAGACCCGATTTTTAAAATCCTCCCTTACGCGTTGTAGAAAGGGAGGGTTTTTTGTTGCAAATATGGTATGATCTAAGGAAGGGGAATACTACAGGGGAATTGATATGACGGAGGCAGGCTTGGGGGCAACGCGATGGATTGGATTACAGAAATTGACGTTAAAGATATTATCGATATATTGATTGTCAGCTATGTCATTTACAAATTGATTTTGGTGGTCCGGGGAACCCGCGCCATTCAATTGCTCAAAGGCATTTTTGTCGTTGTCGTGACCTGGGCGCTCAGCTCGTGGTTTAATCTGAATACACTGCAGTGGATGATGAATCAAATGTTCACCTTCGGGCTCGTCGGGGTCTTTATTATCTTCCAGCCGGAGCTGCGGAGGGCGCTGGAGCAGCTTGGACGCGGCAAGCTGTTCAGCCGGACGACTGTCGAGGAAGATACGGAAGTGAACCGCCGGATCAACGAGGTGCTAAAAGCTGTCAGCTATATGGCACGGCGCAAAATCGGAGCGCTGATCGTATTCGAGCGGGATACGGGACTTACCGACTATATCGAGTCGGGCATTCCGATCGAATCGCATATCAGCTCGGAGCTGCTGATTAACATCTTCGTGCCGAACACGCCGCTTCATGATGGAGCGGTTATTTTAAGGAAGCATCAGCTGATGGCGGCAGGCTGCTATTTGCCGCTGTCCGAAAATCCTTTTATCAGCAAGGAGCTCGGGACAAGGCACAGGGCGGCGATCGGCATGAGCGAGGTATCGGATGCGATGTGCGTCATTGTGTCCGAGGAGACGGGAGCCATCTCGCTCGCGATGAACGGCCATATTTTGCGAGATGTGAAAGAGGATGCCTTATTGGCCAAGCTGTTCGAGGAATTGAAGCCGATAGCGAAGACGAATGAAAAACGCTCCATTTGGAAATGGAGGCGACGGTAGATATGGATCAATGGCTGCGCAACACGAACGTCGTAAAGGTTATTGCGCTGATTATAGGAATCATGCTGTGGGCGGTGGTCCGTTCGGACAACGTTCCGATCGCGGGAACGACCAGCAAAGGTATTTTGGAGGAAAAAATCGGGAACGTCGCGGTGACGCCGAAGTATGATACGGACCAGTTTTATGTCGTGCAGATCGATCCTGCTCAGGTGACGTTAAGCCTAACGGGCAGGGATTCCGCCATGAAAAAGGTCATGAACTCGGGGGCCTATTCGGTGGAGCTGGATCTGACCAAGGTAGGTAAAGGGGAGTATCTGCTTCCGGTCACTCCGGTAGGCTTTCCGTCGAATGTGACTGTGAAGGCAACGCCGGCCAATGTCCGGGTCGTGATCGACGATAAGAAAAATAAATCGATGCCGGTTACCGTCAACGTGACGGGAATCCCCGCTGTCGGGCTGAAAGCCGGGCAGCCGGTCGCAAAGCCGAAGCAGGTCACCGTATCCGTCCCAAGCCGCATCTACGATCAGGTGGAATCGGTTCGCGCGGACGTAAATGTAGAGAAAGCGCAATCGGCGGTTTCCAGCAAGGTGAAACTGGTGGCCTATAACAAAGACGGCAAGCCGATTGAGACTGCTGTGATCAATCCGGCCGTGGTAGAGGTCGAAGTACCTATCACCAGCCCGTTCACGCTCGTACCGCTCCAGGTAAAGCTCGTGGGCGAACCGCCTCGGGGCTACGCTGTAGCTTCCGTCCGGCAGAGCACGGATAAAGTCACGGTATTCGGGCCGCAGAACGTGCTGGATCGGACGGAATTTTACGAAGGACCGCAGGTGGATCTGAGCGAGCTGAAAGAGAATAAGGAGTTCACTTTGCCTATTCCGCTGCGGAATAACGTTAAGCAGCTTGATCCGGATAAAGTGACGGTGACGGTCACGATCGTGCCGTCGGTAACGAAGACGCTGGAGGCGATCCCGTTGTCGATCATCGGGCAAAACGACGGTTTTGATACGAAAGTCGTGCTACCGGAGTCGGGGCAGCTGAACCTGACCGTCGAAGGCGCACAGGAGCTGATTGACAAGCTGAAGCCGCAGGATGTTCAGGGAATTCTCGATGTGAGCAATTTGCCGCCCGGCAAGCATGAGGTGCCGGTAACCTGGAACTTGCCGACGTTCGTGAAGAAAGGGCCGCAGCAGGATTTCAAAGCGACGGTAGAGATCGGCGCGAAGCCCGGCAAGCCGTCGGAAACGCCGCCTGCTACCCCTCCTGCCGCGCCCTAGGATGGGCAAGATTTGACCGTTTGAGACGAATCGGTGATAATGGGAAGTAGTTTTTCGACATAAGGCACTGCAAGGGGAGAGAGATTCGATGGGGAAATATTTTGGTACGGACGGTGTCCGCGGAGTTGCAAACCAAGGGTTAACCCCGGAGCTTGCGTACAAAATCGGCCGTTGCGGCGGCTATGTCTTGGCAGGTAAAGTGGAAAAGCCGAATGTCGTCATCGGCCGCGATACGCGGGTATCCGGTCCGATGCTGGAGGCGGCGCTTGTCGCAGGTCTGCTGTCTATCGGCGCCAATGTTATTCGGCTCGGCGTGCTGAGCACACCCGGCGTGGCTTATTTGACACGAGAGCTGAAGGCGGACGCCGGTGTTATGATTTCGGCCAGCCACAATCCGGTGGAGGATAACGGAATCAAGTTTTTTGGCGCGGACGGCTTCAAGCTGTCCGATGAGACGGAGCTCGAGATCGAGCGGCTGATGGATGCGGCAAACGACGAGCTGCCGCGGCCGACCGGCGGAGCTATCGGCAATGTAATCGACAATGAAGAAGCGAAATTCCAATATTTGAACTATATTCAGTCGACGGTAACCTCTTCTTTCAAGGGCTACCGTATCGCATTGGATTGCGCCAACGGCGCGGCTTACGAGTTGGCGCCTAAAGTGTTTGAAGCGCTCGGCGCGGAAGTGATTACGATGGGGGCGGAGCCAAACGGACGCAATATCAACGACCATTGCGGTTCGACTCATCCCGAAGATCTGCGGAAGCTGGTGGTTGAGAAGCAGGCGCATATCGGGCTTGCTTTCGACGGGGATGCGGACCGCCTGATTGCGATTGACGAGAACGGCGAAGAAGTGGATGGCGATTTCATCCTGAGCATCTGCGGTCATGCGATGAATCAGGCCGGCCAGCTGCGCGGCTCGACGATCGTGACGACCGTCATGAGCAATATCGGGTTCTTCAAAGGCATCGAAGCGGTAGGTCTAAAGGCGGCGAAGACCGCAGTAGGCGACCGTTACGTGATGGAAGAAATGCGCAAAGGCGGATACAATCTGGGCGGTGAACAGTCCGGCCATGTCATTTTCCTCGACCACATTACGACGGGGGACGGCATTCTGACGGCGCTTCAGCTTGTAGATACGCTGGTGAAAGCCGGAAAAAGCCTGAGCGAGATGAAGGGCATCATGCGCAAATATCCGCAAACGCTCGTGAATGTGCGTGTGGCAGATAAAAGCAAACTCAACAACAATCTTGCTGTCGAAGCCGTTATTCGTCAAGTCGAGGACGAACTGGGCGACAATGGCCGGGTATTGGTGCGTCCTTCCGGCACGGAGTCGCTGATCCGCGTCATGGCTGAAGGACCGGACAAAGACCGGGTCGAAGCTTATGTGCAGCAGATCGCTGATGTGATCCAGCGAGAGCTGGTGTAATCGGGTTAACGTGGGAGAAGGAACGTTGCACGGCTGCTCTCGGTGACGCGGAATCCAAGATCCCGGACGCCGGAAAGGCAGCCGGGATCTTCGTTTTACGATTGGCGGAAATGAAAGCCGATGAAAATAGAGGTTGCGCTTTCGGGCCAAAATGAATAAGATTGGTATAGAATCTTACTCTAAACAGAAAGGTGGGGCGGGGTTACTTAGCAAGACAAGCGCCAGGACTGGATGACTTATCCGGGGCTGCTTTGTTTTCTGCGCATTCGGTCACAGGGTCCATCGCCGCGGGAAGCGGCGGGTATGGACTCCACTATCTCTTAGACAACGCAGGAAGCGGGTATCTTAGGTTGGCATTCAGTTGACGAGGTGAAGGTGTTCGAATCATTCGGCGGGGACCTTCCGGCCATCGATCCAGCCGTATCGTCAAAACTGAAAACGTCCGGGCGACCGGACCGACAAAGCTTTTGACGGGATCATATGGAATTTTACTTTCTTTGACAATCAGGAGGTCCTGAACATATGTGCGGTATCGTCGGTTATGTGGGAAAACGAAATTCCCAAGATATATTGATTGACGGCTTGAAAAAACTGGAGTACCGCGGGTACGATTCGGCTGGCGTTGCCGTGTATACGACCGATGGTCTGCAGGTGAAGAAGTCGAAAGGCCGCTTGGCCGTATTGGAATCGAAGCTCGGCGAGAAGCCGCTTAGCGGCACGATCGGGATCGGCCATACGCGCTGGGCGACGCACGGTAAACCGTCGGATGAGAATTCGCATCCGCATACGGATAATTCGTTTAAATTTTCCGTCGTACACAACGGCATTATTGAGAATTACCTTGCGCTCAAGGAAGAATTGATCGCGCAAGGCCATGTATTCGTTTCGGAGACGGATACGGAAGTTATTTCCCACTTAATCGCAAGCTTGTACGAAGGCGATATCGTGAAAGCGGTACAGAAGGCGGTTTCGCGCATGAAGGGCGCATTCGCGCTGGGCGTATTGACCGAATACGAGCCGGATAAGCTCGTTGCGGTTCGGTTGTCCAGCCCGCTTATTATCGGTGTCGGTGAAGGCGAAAACTTCATCGGCTCGGACATTCCGGCGATTCTCGAATATACGCGAAACGTGTATATTTTGAACGACGGCGAGATGGCCGCTTTGACGCGTGACGGTGTCGAATTAATGACATTGGAGGGGAATTTTATTTCCCGGGAATTATTCCATGTCGATTGGGATATCGTGACGGCGGAAAAAGCCGGTTTCGATCATTTCATGTTGAAAGAAATCTATGAGCAGCCGAAGGCTTATCGTGATACGATGGGCGCCCGCTTGGATGCAAGCGGCGAAAAGGTCGTGCTGAGCGAAATAGGCATGACGCCGGAGCAGATCCGCGCCATTCGACAAGTCCATATCGTGGCTTGCGGTACGGCTTATCATGCGGGTCTTGTCGGAAAATCGGTGATTGAGAAGCTGGCACGGATTCCGGTAGAAACCGATGTCGCTTCGGAATACCGCTACCGCGCTCCGATTATTACACCGGAGACGCTTGTTATCGTCGTGAGCCAATCCGGCGAGACGGCAGATACGCTCGCTGCACTCCGTGAAGCAAAACGCAGCGGCGCGCGGGTGTTAGCTATTACGAACGTGGTCGGCAGTTCCGTTGCCCGGGAAGCGGACGATGTGATCATTACATGGGCCGGTCCCGAGATTGCCGTAGCCTCCACAAAGGCGTATACTTCGCAATTGATTGCCTTTTACCTGCTTGGGCTTTACTTGGCCCAGACGCTTGGCACGGTGGACGAGGCTTATATTGCCGAGGTTGTCGCAGGCTTGCAGCAACTGCCGGAAAAGGTCGAAAGCATTTTGGCTCAAGCCGATACGATCAAGGCGATTGCCGATGAAGTGTCGACGCACGACAATCTGTTCTTCATTGGCCGCGGATTGGATTATGCTGTGGCTCTGGAAGGCTCCTTGAAACTGAAGGAGATTTCTTACATCCACTCCGAGGCGTATGCGGCCGGTGAGCTCAAGCATGGAACGTTGGCGCTGATCGAAGATGGCATCCCGGTGATTGCGCTGGCGACCCAGGATGAACTTTTCGAGAAAACGGTCAGCAATATCAAGGAAGTTAAAGCGCGTGGCGCGCATGTATTCGGCATTCATGCCGAAGGCGACGCCGAGCTTGCCAAGGTCGTCGACCGTACGTTCGCGATCCCGGCAACGCTGCCGCTGCTGACTCCAGCGCTGTCCGTTGTGCCGCTGCAGTTGCTCGCGTATTACGCGTCGCTGGCCCGCGGCAACGATGTCGACAAGCCGCGGAATTTGGCGAAGAGCGTGACGGTGGAGTAGGTTGGCTGGAGGTATAAAGGTTTTTGGAGTTCGGTATTAAAGTTGTGTCCTGAAATGTATTAAAGTTGTGTACTCAATAAAAAGTTGTGTACCTTTGGTATTAAAGTTGTGTGCTGAGCTATAAAGTTGTGTTCTACTCGGCATTAAGTTGTGTACTGAGTAAATAAAGAGCTTGCTGAAATAAACAGCACTATACTCAACTAGAAAAGTCCCGATGGATTAAAATCGGGACTTTTCTGTATTTAGGGGGCAAATGATGATTTCAACGATTGGGGAACGTATTCGTACAGTCAGAAAATCAAACCAACTCAGTCAAGTTGAGTTTGCTAACATGGTTGGTGTATCCCAAGGTACATTAAGTGAGTTGGAGCAAGATAAGTATAAACCTTCACTTGATACAATTATAGCTATGAAAGAATGGTTTAAAATTGATATCGACTGGTTAATCTTCGGTGATGATATTAAGGAAACAAAGAATATTTTTAATTTATCGATAGAATTACAGGAAATCAATCTATTATCAAATTTTCGTGAGCTTAATGAAAAAGATAAAGATGAAATAATACAGTTTATCAAATTAAAATTAACTCGTTATTAATATATTGAAACGATACATTAAATATTTTAATAACCTGAGTGACCCTAATGATTCATTACAATAAAGTGTTGTTCTTAAGATAATACTCCCGAACAGAAAAGGTCCCGATGATCACATAATACATCGGGACCTTTTTGCTATTTGATGGAGAGTGCGCAATGTGCGAGCTGCTAGGTAATCGTAGTCAAATCAAACGAAGACGAATCGAGCCCTAAAATGCAAGAAAAGCAACCGGTTTTAACCGATTGCTTCTCCGCTGGTTTTCATAAAAGAAGGTAAAGCGTCCCATTGGGTTTCATTGAGTTCATTATAACATGTGACTTATGTAATGACAAGCTGCGTCCACGGCTTTCGTAGCACTTTTTTATGTAAATAATCTGGTGTACTCCACTATAGCATTGGATTGATCAGAACCGGATTTATAGAATAAGTTCTTCATTAATTCCCGCTTTTTTGCAAGTGGGTAGCGGGTGTTAGGATAAATCAAGTCCAGTTGCCGGAGATCGGTCTCGTTCCACAACCGATATTCTAGGACCGCATCCCGCCCCACATACCGAAAGTTAACGAATTTAGCAGGAACGTGCCGAACGACATTAAATGCAACCAGATCCTTTGGCATAGCCACACTGCATTGCGTCCGAACTATATTTTCGAGAGATTCCTCCCCACCGTAATACACCGCGATGCCTTGCTTTATCCGTTCTTCTACATCGCGGCCCATAAGGTCCGTGGCGCCCTTCAAGTTGCCGTACTTATTTGTAATCCGCAACCGGGAAATTTGCAGCATCTTGTCTACGTTCAGCGTAGTTAAATTGGGAGGAAGTCCCGGAATAGAGCCAATATTGAATACGCTGGGATACTCGTACTTCGTCTTGCTCGTTGTCGGAATGACGGTAATGACTTCGAACAAAGGATTGGCATTCCAAATTACTGCGTAATGGTCACCTGTATACTCGAAACCGACCCCCGCTAAATGACAATGAATCACATCCAGGGGTTTCACTTCTGTAAGAAATTGCTTTGGAGGAGTCCAAGTTGTGGTGCTGCTCCCTATACGAGCCGTAACAGCAGGTGGGGGAGTTCCAAAATTCATGAACCGGTTCCCGTTCGCAAATGTATTATTTTGGGCCGCAGCCATGATCTCTAAACGCCGAAGGAGCTCTTGCCGGTCAGCGGTCGACATCCCTGAGATTTTTTGGAATAACCCATCCAGCTCCCGAAGGATACCCGCAACGTTTTGGCTGTTGGCACTGGTCAAGTCCCGATATACCTGTTGAAGCTGAGCGATTACAGCCGGATCAATGGCATGAAGGTTCGTAATCGTCCCAAGCATTTTGATAAGATCCACGTTTTCCTCTCCTTATTAACCTATCATAAAATGACAGCATTAGAGTTTATTATACACGTTCTGACTACCTAAAGATATGAAGAAAAACTGCCTTTTCTCGCCCTTTAGGATTAATGGTCGTCCCGGAACCGGAAGTAAAAGACCTGGTACGGCAGCAGCCAGATTAGTTCTCTATAGCTTGACTGTTAGCTTTTTCGACAGTGTTGATGAACTGTTCCTCCTCATCCATCATCTGGTCATTTCTCCTGTTCTGATAGTATTAAAATATTCTGGTATAGATTGTTAATAAGGGAGAGGGAGTTCTTCGGGCTCCCTTATTAAATTGATCTAATCTAATAGATGTTAAAGTCTTTTTCTACAAGGAAATCAACTGATTGGATAAAACATAACACACGAAGAGTTGGTCTCCTCAATTTCATAGAAGTATTTTTACACCTAAGGTTTCAACCCAAGTATGGAGGCTTCGATAATCAACGAAAGGTTAGCGGAAACTAATGGGAGGAAAAAGCTGGATTTTGTCGAATCATTAACCTCATATACTATTACGTGAATGAGGGGGAGATATTCATGATCGATAAAGTCATCCGTATCTTTAACATAATCAATGCCATTCAAGCAAATCCTGGGATATCCGCAGCCGAACTTGCTCTTAAATGCGATGTTAATATCCGAACGATTTATAGGGACATTGATATTCTTACCCTCATCGCACCTGTCACCAATGAAGGCAGGGGTACTGGATACCGGTTTATGGGCAAGTTTTTCTTGTATCCACTCAATTTTACTGAGCAGGAAGCGTTAGTATTTTCATTGTTACCATCTGTGTTAGATCTTGATAAGCTGCCGCCGGGTTTCGAGACAGCATATGATAAAGTCATGACAACGCATCGCAAGGAAAAATCACAACAAAACAATATCATTGGGGACATTGCTAGTATTATTCAAATGGGATCGCCCGCTTACCGAAAGGAAAGTCCGAATTTCTTGCAGCCGATCATTCAAGCTATTCTAGGGCAAAAAACGATTGATACCGTATATCATACTCAATATCGTAATGAAACTACTGAACGTCAGATCGACCCTTACTATCTGGTCCCACGTGATCAGCGATTCTATTTAATTGGATACTGTCACTTGAAACAGGAAATACGTACGTTCCGTATAAGTCGATTTTTAAAGGTTAATCTTACAAGCCTTTCATTTGATAAAGGAGATTTCAACATTAAGAAGCATTTGAAAAATACTTGGTCGATTGAACAGGGTGATAAGAATATTACCTTCAAAGTTCGTTTTAATGCTGAGGTAGCTCGCTATATTAAAGAAGAAGAGTTATTTGTCCATCCACGAATGAAGGATCAGAAGGATGGAAGCATGATTTTTGAAGTGATTGTAAATAACGAGAAAGAGTTTATTCGATGGATATTGCAGTATGGCCCCGCGGCGGAAATATTAGAGCCTAAGTCCGTACGTGAATCCTTAAAGAGTCAGATGGCAGAGTGGCTAGCAATGTATGCGAGATAACGGAAAAATTAATTGAGGGCATGAGATCATTTGTTGATTTCATGCTTTTTATTATTACAAAACACAAGCGAACAAACATTCGAGACAACCACTTGTCGTTTCAGAAGTGCATAATGAAGTCATAAGACGTCGGGTATGTGCGTGAAACAAAAACGAGGAGGGGCTAGGAAATGAAGATCATCTTAACCAAGCATGCTTTCGAACGTTATTGCGAAAGAGGTCGTCCTCAAGATCTAGATTACTACGGGTTTCAAGAACTCCTTCGCAAGGAAGCTGATAATAAGATATGTTTTCTGGAATGGCAGGGCCGACCTGCAATTTATATTCATCAAGCGTACTGGCGGTATGAATATAATGCGCTCAAACAAGAAGTTACCCTTATTACATGTCTAGGTATTCTTGAAATGATTGACTTAAGCAAATGGTCGAGAAAAAATACTTCAATCAATAATCGGTACATAAGGAAATTTGCAAATTAATCAAGAGCACAACCACATACAAAGCTGGCTAAGAAGGAACTGGGAGTGTTTTCCCGAAATATACAAGAGAGGGAAGGAGTGGGCCTAATGAACCATAACTGGCTTTCGGATTTGTATGAAATCTGTAATAACGATCCATTTCGGAAGAAAATTCTCTTAGCCAACCGTTTTAATCAAGCTGAACAATGGCTGTCTAGAATAACAAGAGATTACGGCCCATTGCTTGGAGTAGAAACGGAAACTGTAAGATCACTTGTTGTTAAACGGACAAGATTGGAGCTGAAGAAAAAAGGAATCCGACTGTTGAATAGCAGCCAGACGTTTTGGATCGTACAAAATCTTATGATTGATCTAGCTAATCGGCTCGATAATTACATACCAAGCGAAATGGTGACACCAGGTATTGTACATAGCTTTCATAACGCATTAGAAGAACTCCGGTTTGCGGACATTCGCGCATCGGAGCTTTCCGTTTCTCTTTTTGATAACCTTAATAAAGGGCTTTATATAATTGAACTGCTCACTTTGTATGAACAGTGGTTGGAGCAGAACTGTTACACTGATTTCACTGGACTGCTTGGATTCTTATCGGATAACGTTGATGAAACCCATAACGAGCTCTTCATCATACGGGATGTTGAGCGGCTCTATCCGGTGGAGTTAAAAATGTTGAAACGAATTGCCGGAAGTGGGCTTGTCAACTTGAAGCAGCGAGCCTTTTTCCCAGCATCCCTCGAAAACTCAAATAATCTTAATGTTCATTTTTACCGAGCAACGGGAATATTTGCAGAGGTTCGGGAAACTTTCCGTCGAGTCTGCCGACAGAAAATTCCTTTCGATCAAACGGAGATCATTGTTTCTAATTATGAAGCCTATAGTACAGCTATTTATACGTTAAGCCAAGCACTAGGCATTCCCTGCACATTTTCAAAAGGGTTGCCTGTCTCCTGTACGAAGGCTGGGAAGGCTGCGATGGTGTATCTCGAATGGTTGGAATCCAACTATGACGTTGAATGTTTGCTGAAGGCTCTCAGACATGGTTATATATCATTCAGTCACTTTGGCGATTCCGTGACAACGGCTGAACTTATTCGTACTTTGGAGCAAAGTGGGATTGGTTGGGGAAGGCATCGTTTTTCAATGCTTGAAGCTGCAGCTACTACTGAGGAAACGGGAAATCATGTCGAAGCGATTCGACAATTAGAACGGGTATTTAAAGGATTGTTCCAAACATTAACGGATTCAAGTCAGGATACGTGGACACCGTTTACCGTTATACGCGCATTGCTTGATTTTCTCGAAAAGTGCACTATTCCATCCGGTGAGGCAGACATGATGGTTATCGCTGAAATCAATGATCAAGTGAATCAACTGGAAGCAATCTCTCCTCGGGCGTTTACTAACGAAAGTGCCGTGCGTTATGTTAACGACTTGATTGCGGATATTCGTATCCTTTGTGAGGGCCCGGTATATGGGAAGCTGTTTATTTCATCGCTTCAGGATGGTGGTGAGTCTGGCAGGATTCAGACATACATATTGGGAATGAGCAATGAAGCGTGGTCCGTACAAACACGGCAAGATCCCGTCTTGTTGGATGAGGAACGTCGCTGTTTGGGTGGTATGCCGATATCCACTCATCTGGCTGAGCATGCTGTTATTGAACGCGCCGCGCGACTGGGGATGCTGACAGGAACAGTTACGCTAAGCTTCACAAGTTATGATCCGGCAGAACAGAAGGAAACGATTCCAGCTTTCGAGCTTTTGCAGGCCGCAAGGATCGTAACAGGCAGTCCCCATATGGATTTGACAGGACTTGAGCATTTTCTTGGAAAACCGATAGGCTATATGGCGAACAACTCGGAAGGAGAGCATCTATTAGATGGAACGGATCGCTGGCTTGATCGGTTGACTGTTGGGGAAATAGTGAAGAATGGGCTTCATGCATTGCAACAAGCTTTTCATTTTGCGGCTGATTTGGATCGAGCAGAAGCGAGAATTGGAGCGGCGCTCTTGTCCGAATATGAGGGGATGCTGCAGACGGATGTCTTCGCAGTCCGATATCTGAACAACCCGGAGATGTACCTTAGTGTAACACAGCTCGAAAGATATGGGGAATGTCCAAAGAGGTTTTTCTTCTCCTCGGTTCTGAAGGTCCAGGAGAAAGATACTGCCATATTCGACAGGACCCGTTGGTTGGATGCTGCAGGTAGGGGAAGTTTGCTTCACCGCATCTTTTACCTTTACCTCAAAGAGATTTCTCAAGAATCAGCAACAAGCGATACCCTTATACATAACCAACAAAGACTCTTGGGAATTACTGAGCAGACAATAAACGAGTATGAAACGATGGTGCCGCCGCCAAGCCCTCATATCTTTTCAAAGGAATGCGAGTCTATCCGACGTGATGTTGCAATTTTTTATCAAATGGAGCAGAAGCGTAAAGGGCGACCACGTTTTTTTGAACTCGAACTGACTATCGACGGAGAACCGATGGATGTCATTTTAGACAATGGTATTGTGATAAGAATGAAGGGGTTTGTGGACAGAGTGGATGTAATCGGGCCACACATGTACAAGATTTATGATTATAAGACAGGTAGTCCGGCGAAGTATGACGAGGATGAGTATTTTTCGCAAGGTACTCAGCTCCAACATGCACTCTATGCCGTTGCGGTTGAACAGTGGCTGCAGCGTATGGGAGTCGACACCGAGGCACGAGTGGTAGAATCATCCTATTATTTTCCAACAGAACGAGGGAAAGGGGAAGAGGTGTCTCGAATTCAAAACCGGAGAGCTGAGCTTTCTGAGTTGGTAAGCCATCTGCTTGCTTCAATGGAGTCTGGATCGTTTCCGGCGACAATAGAATCTAAGCGGTGCACATACTGTGATTACCGAGTGGTTTGTGGAGACGAATCGGAGCGAACGAAGGAAAAATGGGATTTAGCTGAAAATAACGCGCTGCTTCAACATTTGAAGGAGGTTGAGCGCTTTGCATGACGATCGGACGGCAAGAGAGAGTATTGCAAGGATCCTCGACCAGATATTTTTGGTGGAAGCGGGAGCGGGATCAGGAAAGACGACATCGCTCGTCGGCAGAATGATCGCTTTACTCGAATCAGGTAGAGTGACTGTAGAACAAATCGCAGCGATTACATTCACGCGGAAAGCAGCGGACGAGCTGAAAAGTAGGTTTCGACTAGAGTTGGAACAGAGGATTCGTAACGCGGCGGAACCTCAAAGCGGTTTGCTACGGCAGGCACTTAAAGAGATTGATCGGAGTTTTATGGGAACGATCCATTCCTTTTGCGGCAGACTGCTTAGGGAGAGACCGATTGAAGCTAAGCTTGATCCCACATTCCGTGAGCTTGAAGAAGAAGAAGCGGCAATGTTGCGTGATCAATGCTGGGACGAATACCTGATAAACTTGATTGACAATGGGCAGGAAGAGACAATAGCTGCGCTGGGAGAGCTTCAAGTAAATGTTGAGGATCTGCGACAAGTCTATCTTAGAGTATGCGACTACACGGATGTTCAGATTGATACGGTTCCCTCCCCTCGACCAGATTTTGATTTGATCCGATTATCGCTACCGCCAATGATGGATGAAGCGAGCAACTTTATTCCAACGGTTAAACCGGAACGTGGTTGGGATGCGTTGCAGTCGCTCATCCGTGACGGAAGACGGATGGCTGCCATGCACAGGTTGCATGACGATATGCGCGTGGTTCAGCTTGCCCAGTCGTTCGAACGGAATATCGATGCAACGCTAAATAGGTGGACGGATAGCGCGAAGGCTAAAGAGTTCAAGGTCATGTTCCAAGAATGGCAAAGTCGCGTTCTGGTACCATTTCTTCGTGCTTGGCGTGAGTATCTTTATCCGCAGTTGGTGGATTTCGTTCGGCCAGCCGTTGAGTACGGTACACGCAGGCGCAGGGAGCTTGGACTGCTAGACTTTCAGGATTTATTGATAAGAGCGACTGCGCTGCTCAGGGAGCATGCTGAAGTGCGGCGATTTTTTGCCGGGAGGTATGCCAGCTTGTTCGTAGATGAGTTCCAGGATACCGATCCTATTCAGGCAGAGCTCATGTTTCTGCTCACGGGGGATGATTCGAATGAATCGGATTGGCGGCGGATCACTCCGAGACCAGGTTCGCTGTTCGTCGTAGGTGACCCCAAGCAGTCCATTGTGCGCCCATAAGGCGCATCAGTTTTCCCCGTTAAGCCGGGGGGCTTCAAGGGTATCGAAGCCATGTCACCCAA
>NZ_JANAVJ010000005.1 GCF_024213375.1 Paenibacillus sp. MZ04-78.2
GCGCAGCCGGGAGCGGGCGCAAGCGCGGGAGCGCAAGCAGCGGCGCAGCCGGGAGCGGGCGCAAGCGCGGGAGCGCAGGCAGCGGCGCAGCCGGGGACGGGCGCAGGCGCGGGAGCGCAGGCAGCGGCGCAGCCGGGGACGGGCGCAGGCGCGGGAGCGCAAGCAGCGGCGCAGCTGGGAGCGAGCGCAGGCGCGGGAGCGCAGGCGGCGGCGCAGCCGGGAGCGGGCGCAAGCGCGGGAGCGCAGGCGGCGGCGCAGCCGGGAGCGGGCGCAAGCGCGGGAGCGCAAGCAGCGGCGCAGCCGGGAGCGGGCGCAAGCGCGGGAGCGCAAGCAGCGGCGCAGCCGGTACAAGCGCCGCAAGAGGGCGGCAACTTGATCGGACGCCTTATGAAAACGCTTGGCATCGAGCATGAGCATCAGGCGATGAAGCTGCTGGAACGGACCATGCCGGATGCCCCGCAGTCGGGATTGTCTCACGCATCAGCCGGTGCGCAAGCCGACTTTGCCAAATCGGCAGACACGCTCAAAAGCCTGCTGATGCAACTGTCGCAGGCTTCCGATGCTCCGCAAGGCTTGAAGGACGCGGCCCAGCAGGCGGTGCAGCAAATTACCGGTCAGCAGCTCATGTTAAGCGCCGACCGGAATGCGATGCTTTCTCATCTCACGCTGTTTGTGCCGATCATGCATGCCGGCGGCGAACAGACGGCTGCGGTCCATATACAATCGCGCAAAGGCAAAAACGGCAGCCTGGACGCCAGCAACTGTCGGCTTGTGTTCGATCTGCGCATGAAAATGCTTGGAGATACTATGGTCGACGTGCAGGTCGTAAACGGTATTGTCAGCCTGCATGTTCATAACGATTTGCCGTTTACGCAGGAGCTGCTGGAAGCGCACAAAGAAGAGATTGCGGCCGGACTTGCGTCCATCGGCTATCAATTTATATCGATGAAATACAGTCCGTATCCGACGAAAGCCGTTCAGGAGGGCAACGATGCCGTTTCGGCTTTTGCCGAGACTCTTAACCATCCCGGAGGCGGCCGGTTGCCGAACGCATACTCGCAAAAACCGTATAAGGGAATGGACATTCGGATATGAAGGAGAAACCAGTCGGGTTAAAAAAAGCGGTGGCCCTGAAATACGCCCCCGAAATGTCGGATGCCCCGAAGGTTATCGCCAAAGGGAAAGGCAGAATCGCCGAGCATATTATGGAGAAAGCCAAGGAAAGCGGCGTTCCGATTCAGGAAGACGCATCCCTGGTCGAAGTATTGTCCAAGCTTGATCTGGATCAAGAGATACCGCCTGAGCTTTATAAACTGGTCGCCGAGGTGCTTAGTTATATTTACCGCTCGGATCAACGAGCCAAGGAATGGAGGAACGATGGCCGATGAAGGAAACCCGGCTCAGCCGCAAGGAACTCGGAGCCCTCGGAGAAGCGGCGGCGGCCGATCATTTGCAGGCGCAAGGATTTAAGCTTCGGGGCCGAAATTGGCACTGCCGGACCGGCGAAATCGACTTGATTGCGGAGGATCACGGGATTTTGGTTTTTATCGAGGTACGGACCCGCAGCATAGGCGGGACCTTCGGCACGCCGCAGGAGTCGGTCAATGCGCGCAAGCAGCGTCAGGTGATGGAGACCGCTCAAGTATATATGCATATGCAGCGACTCCAGGACAAGCAGGTCCGTTTCGACGTAATCTCGATCCAAACGGACCCGACGGGTGCTGTCCGGGAGCTTGAGCATATCCGCAACGCTTTTTAACCGAAAAGCGGCTGCGGATTTATTTTTTATCAAGCACCCGATATTGCAGCGCCTCGGCCACATGAGCTGCCCGGATCTCGGACTGCCCTTCCAGATCGGCAATCGTGCGCGCGATTTTCAGAATCCGGTCATGCGCGCGCACGCTCAAACCGAGCGCGGCAAACGACCGCTCCAGCAGCTGCGAGGAGGGCAGGTCCAGTTTCACATGCTCCCGCAGCTTTTTGCCGTTAAGCTCACTGTTAAACATGATGCCCGCCTTAGCGTATCGGCGCTTTTGGATGTCGTGCGCCCGCTCCACGGCGGCGCGCATTTCCGCAGACGACAAAGGCTGCTGCGACCCGCGCAAGTCCTTATACTCGATTCTCGGCACTTCGACATGCAGATCGATCCGGTCCAAGAGCGGCCCGGAAATTTTCGCGCGATAACGCGATATTTTAAGCGGGCTGCATACGCAGCCTTGTTGATCGCTCGCCGCCCCCCAATACCCGCAAGGACACGGATTCATCGAGGAAGCAAGCAGAAAGTGCGCCGGAAAGCGATAAACCGCCCGCGCTCGGCCGATGGTCACGAACCGGTCCTCCATCGGCTGGCGCAGCACTTCCAGGGCGACCCGGGAAAACTCCGGAAGCTCGTCCAGAAAAAGCACGCCTCGATGCGCCAAGCTTACTTCTCCGGGCTTGGGAATGCCCCCGCCTCCCACAAGGCCTCCAGCGGAAATCGTATGGTGGGGCATCCGAAACGGCCGCTCGCGGATAAGCTGCCGCCGGTCGGCGAATTTTCCCGAAGCGCTGTAAATTTTCGTGACGTCCAGCGACTCCGAATCGCTCATGGGCGGCAAAATGGTAGGAAGTCTTTTGGCCAGCATCGTTTTGCCGGTCCCCGGAGGACCGATAAGGATGAAATTGTGCATGCCGGCTGCGCTGATCATAAGCGCCCGCTTGACATGGAGCTGACCGTTGACGTCCGCATAATCCTCCTCCGTTTCTCTCGTTTCCCGAGACGCAGCCGATTTGGGACGGGACGATACCCCGCTTCCTGCTAAAGATTCCATCGACCCGGCTTTCAATTCCGCGGCACCGCCTGCAATAGCCGCATCTGCATTCCCCGCGGAACGCCGAAACTGACCCAAATGCCGAACGCAGCGAATGTCGCATCCCCCGATCCAAGCGGCTTCCTCCGCATCTTCCGTCGGGGCGATCACACGCGCTATGCCATGTTCCCGGGCTGTTGCTATCATCGATAAGACGCCGGGGACCGACCGGACGGAACCGTCCAGCGCAAGCTCCCCGATAATCAACGTATCATTTAGCGCTTCGCCCGGCAGCTGCCCGCTCGTCTTGAGAATGCCGAGGGCGATGGCCAAGTCGAAGGCAGAGCCTTCTTTGCGCAAATCCGCCGGCGCCAGATTCACCGTGATCCGCTGCAAAGGAAACGTAAAGCCGCAATTTTTGATCGCGGCCCGGACACGCTCCATCGATTCTTTGATGGCCACATCGGGCAGCCCGACGATCATCATTTGCGGCAAACCGTTGCTCAGATCCACCTCGACTTCGACCAGCTTTCCGTCCACGCCATGCAGACAAGCGCTTACCACTTTTCCGTACATAACTAAACACACCTTTCCCATGTCGATTCATGGCGAAAGGTGCTTCCTTATCTGCCGTATTCTATTCACTTCCCTGTTATTGTAATATGTCCCCTCGACCAGCGCAACCGGACCGCACCGTTCCGGGATGTTTCCGGATAAAAAATCAACAATTGGCAAAAATACTCGATGAGGTGATCATGAGATGCAGGAAAAACCTTACTTTTGTCCGAACTGCCGTTCCAACCGTGTCAAATTCAGCGTAATCTCAAGCTTCTCCCAACCTTTTTTCAAGGACGCGATTTCCGGAACCGTCCAAGAGGTAACCGAGCCGCAGCGCATCGACGAAACCGAACCGACCATTCAATGCATGGTGTGCAGCTTTACCGGAAACGAGATGCGTTTTGTAAAGCAAGCGGAGCGGGAGCCTCGAGCGGGGACGCCGACCAATCCGGCTTACTATTAACAGGAAACTGCGCGCGGCGCATCTATTTCGGTATGTACAGTATCGGATAGATGCGCTTTTTACATATTTTGCGGCCGTGCAATGTTTAATTTTCCAAATAACTATTCTTTTCGACGCTTATAAAAAAGATGTATCAAATATTTAACGCGAAATATAAGGAAACCGCTCGAAAAAAGTGGTACAATGATAAAGGTTTGCCGTTTAGGACATGCTAATGTTTGGCAACCGGACTTTATTAGCGAGTGGACTCGTCCCGAGCTTGGGAAGGGTCGATTCCATATAGTAAGTCATTACTGATAGGAGGATTTTGCTAAATGAATATCCATGAGTCTCAAGGCAAAGCAGTGCTGAAACAGTACGGGGTTGCCGTACCGGAAGGAAAAGTGGCTTTCACGGTAGACGAAGCGGTGGAAGCGGCGAAAGCGCTGGGTACTCCTGTAGTTGTCGTAAAAGCGCAAATTCACGCTGGCGGCCGCGGTAAAGCGGGCGGTGTCAAAGTTGCCAAGAACCTCGACGAAGTTCGTACATACGCACAGGAAATCTTGGGTAAAGTCCTCGTTACGCATCAAACCGGTCCGGAAGGCAAAGAAGTGAAGCGCCTCCTGATCGAGCAAGGCTGCGATATTAAGAAAGAATACTACATCGGCCTCGTGGTCGACCGCGCTACGGGCCGCGTCGTCATGATGGCTTCCGAAGAAGGCGGAACGGAGATCGAAGAAGTAGCCGCCCGCACTCCGGAGAAAATCTTCAAAGAAGTCATCGATCCGGCTGTCGGTCTGCAAGCGTTTCAAGCGCGCAAGCTGGCTTATGCCATCAATATTCCGGGCGAGCTCGTAGGCAAAGCCGTGAAATTCATGATCGCTTTGTATACCGCTTTCGTCGAAAAAGATTGCTCCATCGCCGAAATCAACCCGCTCGTCATTACGGGTGACGGCAACGTTATGGCGCTTGACGCGAAGATGAACTTCGACTCCAACGCGCTGTTCCGTCATAAAGACATTCTTGAGCTCCGTGACTTGAACGAAGAGGACGCAAAAGAAATCGAAGCTTCCAAGTTCGACCTGAGCTACATTGCGCTCGATGGCAATATCGGCTGTATGGTTAACGGTGCAGGTCTGGCCATGGCGACCATGGATATCATCAAATACTATGGCGGCGAACCGGCCAACTTCCTCGATGTAGGGGGCGGCGCTACGAAAGAGAAAGTAACCGAAGCGTTCAAAATCATCCTGTCCGACGAGAATGTAAAAGGAATTTTCGTTAACATTTTCGGCGGCATTATGAAGTGCGACATTATCGCTGAAGGCGTTGTAGCTGCGGCGAAGGAACTGGGTCTGGACCGTCCGCTTGTCGTACGTCTGGAAGGCACGAACGTGGAACTCGGCAAAAAGATTTTGAACGAATCCGGTTTGAACATCGTAGCAGCCGATTCGATGGCCGATGGCGCGCAAAAAATCGTTGCGCTGGTGAAGTAATTTCTCTTTCCGAAGCAGCACCTTTCTTCTTCCATACTATTAGAGGATGTGAATTTTAACCATGTCTATTTTGGTTGATAAAAATACGAAGGTCATCACTCAGAACATGACAGGCAAGACAGGCATGTTCCATACGCTGGGCGGCCTGGAGTACGGCACGCAAATGGTAGCTGGCGCGGTTCCGGGCAAAGGCGGCACGAATGTTGATTTCACGCTGGAAAACGGCACGACGGTAACGCTTCCTGTGTACAACACCGTACTGGAAGCGAAAAATGCGACCGGCGCGACCGCTTCGGTGATCTACGTTCCGCCGGCTTTTGCTGCGGATTCGATCATGGAAGCCGTTGACGCGGAGCTCGATCTCGTCATCTGCATCACCGAAGGTATCCCGGTGCTGGATATGGTCAAAGTCAGCCGTTACATGGAAGGTAAAAAGACCCGTTTGATCGGGCCGAACTGCCCAGGCGTCATCACTCCGGGCGAGTGCAAAATCGGCATCATGCCGGGCTACATCCATACCCCGGGTCATGTCGGCGTTGTATCCCGAAGCGGAACGCTGACTTACGAAGCGGTACATCAGCTGACGACTCGCGGCATCGGCCAATCGTCTGCCGTAGGCATCGGCGGAGACCCGGTAAAAGGCTCCGAGTTCATCGATATCCTGAAGCTGTTCAACGAAGATCCGGATACTTATGCCGTCATCATGATCGGTGAAATCGGTGGTTCCGCAGAAGAAGAAGCGGCAGAGTGGATCGCAGCGAACATGAAGAAGCCGGTTGTCGGCTTCATCGGCGGTCAAACGGCGCCTCCGGGAAAACGGATGGGCCACGCGGGCGCCATCATTTCCGGCGGCAAAGGGACGGCAGCGGAGAAAGTCGCAACGATGGAACGCTGCGGCATCAAAGTAGCGCCGACACCTTCCGAAATGGGCTCCACTCTGGTGAGCGTATTGGAAGAAAAAGGCCTGCTCGAAAAGTGCATCACCAAGAAGTAAGCAGTCTTTCGCATTAATGACGAGATGGCAAGCAGCCTCTCAAATCCGTATGGAGTACGGGTTTGAGAGGCTTTTTTATTTTTTGGCTATACCTTACAAAGGAAGAAAGTTGTTTCTGACTAAAGGAGTGAGCTATACTATATGGACAACCGAAGCATGCTATTTGCCTTGAATCATATGGAAGGTGTCGGTTCCAGGACGATTGGCCGGCTGATGCGGCATTTTCCGCAGTTATCTGATATCCTTTCGCTCAGCTACGCCAATTGGCTCGAATTTGGCTTGACCCCGGTCCGGGCCGAACAAATGGCAAGAGGACTCGGCAAGTTAACCGAAGCCTGGCTGGACGCCAAGCGATCCCGTTATGAAGAGCTGCATATCGAATGGGTGGTCCTTGGGGATTACCGTTATCCGGCAATGCTTTTGGAGACGGCCGACCCGCCTTGGATTTTGTATTACCAGGGACAACTGGACATTGTTAACCGCCCGTGCATTGCCATGGTCGGCACGCGCACTCCGACCGCCTACGGAAACATGACGGCCGAGCGTCTGGCCGAATCGTTATCTACAGCAGGCGTATGCGTGGTAAGCGGGCTCGCCCGAGGAATTGATAGCGCGGCCCACGAAGGAGCTTTACGCAGTCACGGGGGTACGATAGCCGTGCTGGGGTGCAGTATCGAGACGGTGTATCCGCCCGAGAACAAATCTTTATACCGTAAAATTTCCGAAAGCGGACTGCTTCTTTCCGAATACCCGCTCGGCACAAGGCCGCATCCCGGCTTGTTTCCGCAGCGCAACCGCATTATTGCCGGACTGAGCCTCGGCGTTGTCGTGGTTGAAGCGGCGGTGAAAAGCGGCTCTCTCATCACGGTCGATCAGGCGCTGGAAGCTTCGCGCGACGTGTTTGCCGTTCCCGGCCCCATCTCCTCTCCCAAGAGCGAAGGCACGTTATCCTTGTTGAAACAGGGCGCCAAGCTGGTAACCGGAGCGGCAGACATCTTGGAGGAATACGCAGGCCGGATATCCTTGGATCAAAAGGCATACATTATGAATACAACGGAAGTAAAGCCTGTCTTGACTGAAGATGAGCAAAAAATTGTCGACATGCTTCAGATCCGACCGCTTACGATCGACGAATTGCTTTTGCAAAGCCAATTTACCTTTGGACATTTGCATTCAGTTCTGATAAATTTACTAATGACGCGCAGGATCGTCGAACTACCGGGTTCGGTGTACGCCGTACCTTGATGGTCATACATATTTCCATTGTCGAAGGGGGCAAGACCCTATGGCCGATTCGTTAGTCATTGTGGAGTCACCCGCAAAAGCCAAAACGATCAGCAAATATTTAGGAAGCAAATATATTGTAAAAGCATCGATGGGGCATATTCGGGATTTGCCGAAGAGCCAGATCGGAGTCGAAGTCAAGAAAAACTTTGAACCGAAATATATTACGATCCGGGGCAAAGGCTCCGTACTTAAAGAACTTAAAGACGCAAGCAAGCGCGTGAAAAAAGTATATCTTGCAGCGGACCCTGATCGCGAAGGCGAGGCGATTGCCTGGCATTTGGCACATTATCTTGAGCTTTCCGATCAGGAAGCATGCCGTGTCGTGTTCAACGAGATCACGAAGCAGGCGGTCAAGGATGCTTTCAAGACGCCTCGCAAAATCAATCAGGATCTGGTGAACGCACAGCAGGCCCGGCGCATCTTGGACCGGCTGGTAGGCTACAAAATCAGCCCGCTGCTTTGGAAGAAGGTCAAGAAAGGGCTATCCGCCGGCCGGGTGCAATCCGTGGCTGTGAAGCTGATCTATGACCGCGAGAACGAGATTAAAGCGTTCGAGCCGGAAGAGTATTGGACCATTACGGCCAAGTTGTCCTCCGGAAAGGCGGATTTTGAAGCGAAGTTTTACTGCTTGGACGGCAAAAAGAAAGAGTTGAAGAACGAAGCGGAAGTGAACGCCGTCCTGGACGCGCTTCAGCAGGCTGATTTTATTGTAAGCGAAGTCAAGGAAAAGGAGCGTCTCCGCAATCCGTCCCCTCCGTTCATTACTAGCTCGCTCCAGCAGGAGGCGGCCCGCAAATTAAATTTTCGCGCGGCCAAAACAATGTCCGTAGCGCAGCAATTATATGAAGGAATCGATCTCGGCAGCGAAGGTACGGTCGGCTTGATTACGTATATGCGTACTGATTCGACGCGGATTTCGCCTGTCGCCCAAGAAGAAGCGAAAGACTACATCGTGCAAAAATTCGGGGAGTCCTTTTATCCCGAAACGCCACGCGTCTATGCGAAGAAAAATTCGAACGCGCAGGACGCGCACGAAGCGATCCGTCCGAGCTCGGTACTGCGCGAGCCGGATCAGATCAAGGGGCACTTGAGCCGCGATCAATATCGCCTCTACAAGCTTGTTTGGGAGCGCTTTGTTGCGAGTCAGATGGCTTCCGCGGTCATGGATACGATGACCGTCGATTTAACGGCCGCCAACACGATTTTCCGGGCCGTCGGTTCGAAGGTGAAGTTCCACGGCTTTATGAAGGTGTATGTGGAAGGCAACGACGATGCCGCGGCCGATACCGGAGATGACGATAAACTGCTGCCGCCCCTGAAAGAAGGGGACAAGGTAAAAAAGCAGCAGATCGATCCGAAGCAGCATTTTACGCAGCCTCCGCCGCGTTTTACGGAAGCGCGTTTGGTTAAGGCGTTGGAAGAAATGGGCATCGGACGTCCGAGTACCTATGCTCCAACCCTCGAAACGATCCAAAAGCGCGGTTATGTGGCTATAGAGGAAAAGAAATTTGTGACGACCGAGCTCGGCGAACTGGTTATTCAGCTGATGATCGAATTTTTTCCGGAAATTCTGGATGTGGATTTTACCGCTCATATGGAAGAGGGGCTGGACCACATCGAGGAAGGGAAAGAGGATTGGGTCAACGTGCTGAGCGAATTTTACGAGTCGTTCGAGAAACGGCTTGAAGTGGCCGAGGAAGAGATGGAGAAGGTCGAGATTCAGGACGAGGTTTCCGATGAGATTTGCGAGAAATGCGGCCGTCATTTCGTTTACAAGATGGGACGCTTTGGCAAGTTTTTGGCCTGCTCCGGCTTCCCGGAATGCCGCAATACGAAGCCGATCGTCAAGGATACCGGCGTTACCTGTCCGAATTGCCACGAAGGGAAAATCATCGAACGCCGCAGCAAAAAAGGACGCATCTTCTATGGATGCGACCGCTATCCGGAGTGCGATTTTGTCTCGTGGGATAAACCGGTAGGGCACCCGTGTCCGAAGTGCGGCGCGCTGCTCGTCGAAAAACGAAACAAATCGGGAACGTTCACCCAATGCGTGTCCTGCGACTTTAGAGAAGAAGCGAAAGAAGAGCAAGATCAGGACTAACTTGTCATCTGGCTTCATATAGGAGGAACGGAAGTTGACTGTCTTACCGAAAGTGACTGTCATCGGCGCGGGCTTGGCTGGCAGCGAAGCTGCGTGGCAAATCGCAAGCCAAGGCGTGCCGGTGGTTTTATATGAAATGCGTCCCGTGACAAAAACGCCTGCGCACATTTCCGATCAATTTGCCGAGCTTGTCTGCAGCAATTCGCTGCGGGCGAACGGATTGACGAATGCGGTGGGCGTATTGAAGGAAGAAATGCGCATCCTGAACTCGTTGATATTGCGCGCAGCCGACAAGCATGCCGTTCCGGCCGGCGGGGCGCTTGCCGTCGACCGGGAAGGCTTCTCGGGCGAGGTGACGTCCCTGCTGCGCAACCACCCGCTGATCGAGGTGCGCAACGAGGAGCTGGAGTCGCTCCCCGAAGGAATAGTCGTCGTTGCGACCGGACCGCTGACCTCGCCTGCGCTTTCCAAGCATTTGCAGGAGCTGACGGGCGAGGAGTACTTATACTTCTATGACGCGGCAGCGCCGATTGTGGAAAAAGAATCGATCGACATGAGCAAGGTTTACCTTGCCTCCCGTTATGATAAGGGGGAAGCGGCCTATTTGAACTGCCCGATGACCGAAGAGGAGTTCACGGCGTTCTATGAAGCCTTGATCTCTGCGGAAACGGCGCCGGTGAAGGAGTTCGAAAAAGAGATTTATTTCGAAGGCTGCATGCCGATCGAAGTGATGGCGAAGCGCGGCCGGCAAACCGTCTTATTCGGTCCGATGAAGCCCGTTGGGCTGATCAATCCGCATACGGGTGAATTGCCTCATGCGGTCGTTCAGCTGCGTCAGGATAATGCGGCGGGCACGCTCTATAATTTAGTAGGCTTTCAGACCCATCTGAAGTGGGGCGAACAGAAACGGGTACTTTCCCTGATTCCCGGATTGGAAAACGCGGAGTTTGTCCGG
This sequence comes from Paenibacillus sp. MZ04-78.2, assembly GCF_024213375.1. Classification (GTDB taxonomy): domain Bacteria; phylum Bacillota; class Bacilli; order Paenibacillales; family NBRC-103111; genus Paenibacillus_G. The sequence continues at coordinate 10,623 of NZ_JANAVJ010000005.1, forward strand.
TACGGCGTCATGCACCGCAATACGTTCATCAATTCGCCCAGATTGTTGCGCCCTACTTACCAGTTCAAAGACCGGGACAGCTTGTTCTTTGCCGGGCAGATGACCGGTGTGGAAGGATATGTCGAATCGGCCGCTTCGGGCCTTATTGCAGGGATGAACGCGGCGCGCTACGCCAAAGGGGAGGAGCTGTTCGTGCTGCCTCCGGATACCGCGCTCGGCAGTATGGCGCAATACATCACGACGGCGGATTTCAAACATTTTCAGCCGATGAACGCCAACTTCGGGCTATTCGCGCCGCTGGACGAGAAGATCAAAAATAAGAAGCTGAAGTATGAAAAAATTGCCACGCGTGCAATTGAGAAAATTCAGAATTTTTCACGAAACCTATACAATTCGCCTTGTAAATAAAACATGTACTATGTTACGATAGATCACGAATCTAATCTCGCTCCGTCAGCGCGGAGCCTCCGCCAAACTAAGCTTGAAACAGCTTAGTTTTCGTCTTGTAGACAACTAATTTATGCAGCATCAGCGAAGTTCCGGAAGCCCGTAGCGAGTTGCTATTGTGGGCGGAAAAGTGCTTTATTCGAAGCTTTCTGGACAATAGCTTTCTGGACAATAGAGGAGGAATATCGGGCCCATGGAGCAATTTCATGCCACGACGATTTTTGCCGTCCGCCATCAGGGCAAGGGTGCTATAGCAGGGGACGGACAAGTGACCTTCGGCAACAGCATGGTCATGAAAAGTCAAGCTAAAAAAGTGAGAAGATTGTATCGCGGCAACGTCGTAGCCGGGTTTGCCGGTTCGGTCGCTGATGCGATTACATTATTTGAGAAGTTCGAGGCGAAGCTGGAGGAGCACCATGGTAATTTGCAGCGCTCCGCCGTCGAACTGACCAAAGATTGGCGTCAGGACCGAGTGCTGCGGAGGCTGGAGGCGATGATGATTGTGATGGACCGAAGCGGGCTGCTGCTTTTGTCGGGCAACGGGGAAATCATCGAGCCGGACGACGGCATTCTGGCGATCGGTTCCGGGGGCAGTTTTGCGCTTGCCGCCGGCCGGGCGCTGCACCGTTATGCGCCGCAGATGAGCGCGAAGGAAATCGCCCATGCCGCGCTAACGATGGCGGCCGAGATTTGCGTGTTTACGAATCATAATATCATTGTGGAAGAAATCGAATGATCCAGGAGGTTATGACGTTGAAGCAAATAGCCTTAACCCCCAGAGAAATCGTAGCCGAATTGGATAAGTATATCGTCGGACAGAAGCAGGCCAAGAAGTCCGTTGCCGTCGCGCTGCGCAACCGGTACCGCCGGAGCCTGCTCGAAGAATCGCTCCGCGACGAGATCGCACCGAAGAACCTGTTAATGATCGGACCGACGGGCGTCGGCAAGACGGAAATCGCTCGCCGCATGGCAAAGCTGGTGAATGCGCCGTTTATCAAAGTCGAGGCGACCAAATTTACGGAAGTCGGATACGTCGGACGCGATGTTGAGTCAATGGTCCGGGACTTGGTGGAAACGTCGATTCGCATGGTAAAAGCAGAGAAAACCGATAAGCTTAAGGACCGTGCGGAGCAAATGGTTAACGACCGGATCGTATCCATCCTTGTACCTAGTCCTTCCAAGCACCGGGGCCAGCGCAATCCGCTGGAAATGCTGTTTGGCCAGCAGAACGCGGGCCATACGGACACGGAGCCGGAAACGGATTCGTCGATTGCATCCCAGAGACAGGAAGTTAGGGAACGTCTTCTGCGCGGTGAGCTTGAGAATCAAGTGATCGAAATTGAGGTGGAGGACAGTTCTCCTTCGATGTTCGATATGCTGGCAGGACAAGGCAACGATCAGGCGGGCATGAATATGCAGGAGCTGTTCGGAAGCCTGATGCCGAAGCGGACGAAAAAACGCAAGCTTCCGATCAAAGAAGCGCGCAAAGTGCTGCTGCAAGAGGAAGCCCAAAAGCTGCTGGATATGGACGAAGTGATCCAGGAAGCGGTGAAGCGGGCCGAGCAGGGAGGCATCATTTTCATCGACGAGATCGACAAGATATGCAGCTCCAGCCGCGGAAGTGGGCCAGACGTCTCACGTGAAGGCGTACAGCGGGACATTTTACCTATTGTCGAAGGGTCGACCGTGATGACAAAATACGGCCCTGTAAAAACGGATTATATCCTGTTTGTGGCGGCCGGAGCATTTCATATTGCGAAACCGTCGGATTTGATACCCGAGCTTCAGGGGCGGTTTCCGATCCGGGTCGAGCTGAGCAGTTTATCGGAGCAGGACTTTGTGCTCATTTTGAAAGAACCGAAAAATGCGTTGACCAAACAATATACGGCACTGCTGGAAACGGAAGGAATTCGTGTCGAATTTTCCGACGAAGCGATTCTGGAAATCGCCCGGATTGCCGCCGACGTGAATCAGAATACCGACAACATCGGCGCCCGCCGTTTGCATACCATTTTGGAGAAGCTGCTGGAGGATTTGTCTTTTGAAGCGCCGGAAATCACGCTTGAGCAAATCGTAATTTCACCGGAGTATGTCAGAGAAAAGCTGTCCGGTATCGTGCAGAACCGGGATCTCAGCCAGTACATTTTGTAATTGTCAACTTGGAGGCAAGACTAATGACACTTTTGATGAAAACCAGAAGACTGAATAAACTGCTGCAAAAGGAAGCGGGGAACCCGGTCAGTTTTATGGATATGGCCGCGGTGCTGAGCGATATTTTGCAGGCGGATATATTTGTCGTCAGTCGGAGGGGGAAGGTGCTGGGGAGCGCGTTCACAACGCCCGTATTCGAGGTCGGCGTGAACGAGATGGTATTGCAGGAAAACCGGTTTCCGTCCGAATATAACCGGCTTTTGCTTAAGGTGGAGGAGACGTCCTCCAATTTGGAGGCAGGCAGCGAATTCGATATTTTTCGACAAATTTCAACGGATTCGGGTTTTTACATGACGATTGTCCCAATTATCGGCGGCGGCGAACGATTGGGAACGCTTGTTCTCACGAAAAGCAACAGTATGTTTATCGACGACGATTTGATTTTGGCGGAATATGGTTCTACGGTTGTGGCGATGGAAATTTTGCGCGAAAAGGCGGAGAAAATTGAGATCGAAGCCCGGGGGAAAGCGGTTGTTCAGGTGGCGGTCGGTTCGTTATCCTTCAGCGAGCTGGAAGCGGTCGAACATATTTTCGAGCAGCTCGAAGGATCGGAAGGCCTCCTTGTGGCCAGTAAAATCGCGGATCGCGTAGGGATTACCCGTTCGGTGATTGTCAATGCCCTGCGCAAGCTGGAAAGCGCTGGTGTCATTGAAACGCGTTCGCTTGGCATGAAGGGAACGTATATTCGTATTTTGAATGATCAATTGATAGCTGGTATCCAAAGTGTGAAAGCATAGCTAGCATTCTCAAAAACGTGAAATATTTAACATTTCGAGCTCTATATGCAAATATAGGGCTTTTTTCATATTGTATTCATTTCCAAGATCTCTCAATATAGATGTAGTTCTCTTTTACTACAATTTCCGACAACTGCTTTGTATTTTTTTTACGTTTAGATGTCGAAGGAAGGAGGATATTACGTTATCTTGTTGAATAACTACTAGATTCAGAATCATCCTCGGAAAGTGGGAGTCAACGCATGAATATTTTAAACAAGCCCTCATTTCAAACGCTGGAGCGTGCCCTTGACGCCGCTGCACTCAGGCAGAAAGTGATTGCAGACAATGTGGCAAATGTCGACACGCCCTTTTTCAAACGATCGGATGTTCGTTTTGAAGAACTGCTGCAGCAGGAAATGAACGGAGCCGGGATTGAAGGGTATCGGACCGACCCGAGACATTTTTATATCGGACGCCCGCCAAAGCCGGAACCGCAACTCGTTCGTGACAACCAGTCCATGGTTAACAACAACTTGAATAACGTCGATATCGATTACGAAATGACGCTCATGGCCAAAAACCAACTTCGATACAACGTCATGGTCCAGCAAGTCAGCGGTGAAATCAAAAAAATCAGAACAGCTATCGGCGGGAGAGTGTAGCGGATGAGACTTACAAACGGATTTGACATCAGTTCTTCCGCGCTAACGGCACAGCGCTTCCGGATGGACGTTATTTCGTCCAACATCGCCAATGCGGACTCGACAAGAGCACAGATGGTGAACGGCAAATGGGTTCCGTATCATCGGAAGCTGGTGTCTTTCGAGCCAAAACAGCAAAAATTCGCCGAGTCGCTTGCCAATGCCATGTCCGGTAAAAATTCGGGTGCCGGAAACGGCGTACGGGTAACCCAAGTGATCGACGATCCTTCTCCTTTTAGGCAGCAATACGACCCGACGCATCCGGATGCGGACGAGAACGGCATGGTACTTTTGCCCAATGTGGACATTTTGAAAGAAATGGTCGATATGATCTCGGCTACCCGATCCTACGAAGCCAACGTCACCGCACTGAACGCTTCCAAAGCTTTCATCGGGAAAGCGTTGGAAATCGGGAAATAGTTAACGAAAAGGAGCAATAATCATGATCGAATCCCTGAAATTGCAGCAGCCGCAGCAGATTGCCGGCGCCGTTCAACCCAAAATAACAAGCGCATCCGAAGCTTCGGACCAATTCGGAAAATTTTTGAGCGACGCCGTCGCCGATTTGAATGACAAGCAGTCCACCGCCGATGCAATGAAAGGCCAGTTCGTCACAGGAGAAATCTCCGACGTGCATCAACTGATGATCGCCTCTGAAAAAGCGTCTTTGGGATTAGAGCTCACGGTTCAAGTGCGAAACAAAGTCATCGAGGCCTATCAAGAAATCATGAGAACGCAAATCTAATCTTCAATCGTACCTGACGAGGGTTCATCAGATGGGGTGAAACAGTGAACGAAAATGTACTCCAATATTGGAACCGAACGAAGCAATATTGGAATCAATTCAGCAAAACGCAAAAGTGGACTGTTGTCGCAACTGTGATTTTGGTCATACTGACGGTGGGAATTATTAGTTATAATTTTTCTAAAACCGAGTACGCCCTGGCTTATACGAACTTGCAGCCTAGCGACGCAGCGGCCATCAAAGCGTACTTGGACGGTGCCAAAATCCCGTATCAGCTCAGCGAAGACGGAAAAAGCATCGGCGTTCCGCGCAGTCAAGTCGCCAGTGTCAAGCTGGCCGTCGAATCGCAAGGCTTGAACAAAAACGGCAACGTCGGCTATGGCGCCTTCAGCCAAAGCAGCACCTTCGGCACCACGGACAGAGAATTCGATGTCAAATACGTCAATGCCGTTCAAGGCGAGCTGCAGCAGCTCATCAACTCGAACAATGCGATCGCAAGCTCGAAAGTATTGATCAGCTTGCCACAGGAAAGCTTGTTCTTGCGGAAGGGGGAGCAACCGGAGAAAGCATCGGCCTCCGTCGTGCTTGATATCAAGCCAGGCTATACGCTTGATCAAGCCAAGGTCGATACGATGTACAACTTGGTTTCTCACAGCATCAAAGGGCTGCCGATCGAGAACATTACGATTTCCGATCAAAACGGCGATCTGCTTGAGTACTCCAAAGCGAATGGCAAAGTAAACGGAGCTTCCAATATCGCTTTGCAGCAGTTCGAAATCAACAACAAGTTCAGAAACGACGTGCAGCGCAATGTGCAGCAAATGCTTGGCTCTATTCTCGGCCGGGACAAAGTGATCGTAAGCGTGTTCTCGACGATGAACTTCGATCAGACGAGACGCAAGGAGCAGCTGGTGACCGCGCCGAATACGGTAGACCAAACCGGGCTCGATATTTCGATCCAAGAGATCCAAAAGAACTATACGAGCGACGGCGGAGCAGGGACGTCCGGCGTTCCGGGAACGGGCGCGACGGATGTGCCGGGATACCCGGGTAGCAGCAACAACGGAAAAACGAATTCCGAAGAGCTGCAAAAAACGGTAAACCGGGAAGTCAACCGGATTACAAACGAAATTGAGATGACGCCTTACATAGTAAAAGACTTAAGCATTAACGTTGGCATTGAACCACCCGATCCGCAAAATCCGGCTTCGCTTAAGCCAGAAACGGTGAGTGAGATCCGGAATATGCTCGGCAATGTGGTACGTGCAGGCTTGGCCGATAACAAGCAACCGATAACGGACGCGGAGCTACTTAAAAAAGTAACTGTGTTTCCTCATACGTTCGCTAAAACGAACGGAACTCAAGGAACGAGCACGAATTCGATGCTGCTCTACGGGGCACTCGGCGGATTGGCTCTTGCGTTGCTCGGCGGAGGCGCCTACTGGTTTATACGCAGACGCAAGGCGCAGAAAGAGGAAGAAGAAGAGATTCTGGACGAATCGCCGCGGGTGGAATTCCCGACCATCGATATCGATAACTTGAACAATGAAAATCAAGTGCGCAAGCAGCTGGAACAGCTTGCCAAGAAAAAGCCGGATGAATTTGTGAATCTGCTCCGCACTTGGTTAGTAGACGAATAGAGGTGTGCAACACTTGGCTAAAGTACAGCAACCGGGTTTAACGGGGCGACAAAAAGCCGCAATTCTATTGATTAGTTTGGGTCCGGAAGTGTCCGCTCAAATTTTTAAACATCTGCGTGACGAAGAAATTGAGCAGCTCACTTTGGAAATAGCCAATGTCAGAAAAGTTGACAACGCCGAAAAAGAAGCGATCTTGGCAGAATTCCATCAAATTTGCTTAGCCCAAGAATTCATATCGCAAGGCGGTATCACTTATGCGAAAGAGATTTTGGAGAAAGCGCTCGGATCTCAAAAAGCATTGGATATCATCAATCGGTTGACGGCGACGCTTCAAGTGAGGCCTTTCGATTTCGCCCGGAAAGCCGATCCTGCTCAAATCTTGAACTTTATCCAGAATGAAAATTCGCAAACCATTGCTCTGGTTCTCGCGTACCTGCAGCCGGAGCAAGCCTCCATCATCCTGTCCTCGCTTCCTCAGGAGAAGCAGGCGGATGTGGCGAAGCGGGTTGCCTTGATGGACAGCACGTCGCCGGAGGTCATCAGCCAAGTCGAGCGGGTACTTGAGCAGAAGCTTTCCGCCACGGTTACGCAGGACTATACGAATGCCGGCGGGATTTCGGCCGTCGTTCAAATTTTGAACGGCGTCGACCGGGGGACAGAGCGCACGATCCTCGATTCGCTTGAAATTCAGGACCCTGAGCTTGCCGAGGAAATCAAGAAGCGGATGTTCGTATTCGAAGACATCGTCAATATCGACAACCGTTCGATCCAACGGATTATCCGCGACATCGAGAATGCCGACCTCCAATTGGCGCTTAAAGTGGCCAGCGAAGAAGTTCGGGAAGCCATTTTCAAAAACATGTCCAAGCGGATGGCCGAATCGTTCCGGGAAGAAATGGAGTACATGGGACCGGTTCGGCTGCGTGACGTCGAAGAAGCGCAAACGCGCATCGTAGCTACGATCAGACGTTTGGAAGAAGCCGGTGAAATCATCATCGCCCGTGGCGGAGGAGATGATATTATTGTCTAATGTCATCAAATCATTTCAATATGTAGCGATGGAAGACAGCAAGCTTGTAGAGCCTCCGGCCCCTCACGTTCTTAAACAAGAACAACTGCAAGACGGCGAACTGACGGAGGAACAACAGCTTGAGCTCGACAATCTGATGCAGATGAAGGACCAAATTCTTCAAGATGCCGAGTCGTTTGCCGAAGAGCAAGTACGCGCCGCTATGGATGAAGCCGCGGCCGTCAGACAGCAAGCCCAAGCCGAGATTGAAGCTTGGTGGGACGAGCGCAGACAGTTGGATCAGGAAACGATCGAGCAAGCGATGGACCGGGGATTCGAGCAAGGCTACCAGGAAGGGCTGGCCAGATCCGAGGCGGAGCTTCGCCAGCAGTACGACAGCATGCTGCAGGAAGCGTCGCAAATTTTGGAACAATCGTACGTTTTAAAGCAGCAGATCATTCAAGAATCCGAACCGTTCTTAATCGAGCTCAGCTGCTCGATTGCCGAGAAAATCGTCGACCGCCAGCTGACGCTGGAATCTGGATGGGTCATCGAACTGATTCAAAAGGTACTGTCGCGGCGGAGAGAAAAGGGAATTATTGCGCTTTGCGTATCGCCTTCTCAATTCTCCTATATACAAGACGCGCGAGAAGAACTTTTGTTGCACTTAGATTCGCAAGCGGAGTTGCAAATTATTCCGGATGCTTCGGTACAAGATCGCGGATGCGTGATTCGTTCCTCCTTCGGAAGCATCGACGCCCGCATTGACACACAGCTGAACGAAATCAAGAATGCGCTTCGGCAAGTGGCGCTGCGAAGCGAGGGATCTTAGATCATGCAGGTGCCATCCGCGCAGAAATACATAGAGCATTTAAGTCAAGTCGACCCGGTGCGCGTAAACGGAAAAGTCACTCAGGTCATTGGATTAACGGTCGAATCGGAGGGACCGGATGCGAGCATCGGCGACGTATGCTACATCTATCCGCTCAAGTCGAACCAGCCGCTCAAAGCGGAGGTTGTCGGCTTTAAGAACAACAAGGTTATTCTTATGCCGCTCGGCGAGCTTCATGCGATCGGTCCGGGCTGCGATGTGGTCGGAACCGGCAAGCCGCTGACGGTTCAAGTAGGGCATGAGCTGCTCGGAAAAGTGCTGGACGGGCTCGGACAGCCGCTCGACGGAACGTTTTTGCCGTCACGCATGACACAATATTCTACGAATAATATACCTAACAATCCGTTAAAACGGCCGCGCGTTCTGGAGCCGATAAGCGTCGGCGTACGCTGCATCGACGGCCTGCTGACGATCGGCAAGGGACAGCGCGTCGGTATTTTCGCCGGGTCCGGCGTCGGTAAAAGTACGCTGATGGGAATGGTCGCCCGCAATACGTCAGCGGATGTGAATGTGATTGCGCTTATCGGAGAGCGGGGCCGTGAGGTGCTCGACTTTATCGAACGCGATCTCGGCCCCGAGGGGCTGGCCCGTTCGGTTGTCATTGTCGCAACGTCGGATCAACCGGCGCTCATTCGGATCAAGGGTGCGCTGATCGCTACGACGATCGCCGAATTTTTTCGCGATCGCGGGATGAATGTGATGATGATGATGGACTCGGTAACCCGGTTTGCTATGGCACAGCGTGAAGTCGGCTTGGCAGTAGGCGAACCTCCTGCAACTCGCGGCTATACGCCTTCCGTATTCGCGACCCTCCCTAAGTTGCTGGAGCGGTCGGGCACTGGGCCTAAGGGTTCCATTACGGCCTTTTACACGGTTCTTGTCGACGGGGATGATATGAATGAGCCGATAGCGGATGCTGTACGAGGAATACTGGATGGTCATATCGTGTTGAACCGTAACATAGCCAACCGCGGGCACTACCCCGCTATCGACGTTCTTGCAAGCGTTAGCCGGGTGATGAAAGAAATTGTTCCCCAAGAGCAGCAGCTTGCGGCCGAGAACCTGAAAAGATTGCTATCTGTGTATAAAGATTCGGAGGATCTGATCAATATCGGGGCGTACCAGCGAGGATCGAATTCAGAAATTGATCAATCTCTCGATGCTATACAATCGATATGGGATTTTACGCGACAGCGCGTCACGGAGAAGCTGACATACGCGGAAGCGCAGGAAAGGCTAATTCGAGAATTTTACAGGGGATGAGAAGGAGCATGCGATTTCGATACACTTTTCAAAAAATCGTTGATTTGAAGACGAACGAGAAAACGCAAGCGGAATGGATGCTGTCCGAGGCGATCGGTAAAATGCATGCGGAGGAATCTTCTCTGGCTGAGCTGGAGAAAGCCAAGTGCGAGATGCAGGAGGAGCTTCATAAATCTTCCAGCCAAGTGACGACGGTATCCAACCTGCTCATGCTGCAAAGTTATGTGAACCATATTGACGGCCGCATTCAGCTCAAGCATCGGGATGTGCAAGAAGCCAAAACGATCGTGCAGCTCAAGCAGGATGATTTGACCGGCAAGATGCTTGAAGAAAAAGTTTGGACGAAAGCAAAAGAAAGAGCGTTCCAGCATTTTTCCAGCGAGGCTTTAAAGAAAGAACAAAATCAGTTGGACGAAATGGCGACGAATCGTTTTAAACGGCTTTCGTAATTCATGAACATGCGGGGAGGTGAGGAAGTGGCAAACACAGATACGGAGAAGTCCTCCTCTTACGGAGCTATGGAGCGGTTTTTAATATGGTTCCTTATCCCTTTTGTTTTTACAGCTGTACTGCTTGGCGTTCTGCTGACGATTTTCGATTATGACGTGATGAACAACGTCCTTCGGGCAGCCAATAAAATTCCTATTGTAAACAGCATCATCCCGGACCCGAAAACGAAGGAGACGGAAAACAAGCCGGAAACGGCAGAAACGGCCGGGGCCGAGTCGTCCGCTCCGACACAGGAGCATGCGAATGCCGGCACGACGGATAAGCTTCAGGAATTGGAACAGGCGCTGAAAAAGGCGGAAGCCGTGCTACAGCAGCGGGATGAGACGATTAAGGAATTGCAGCTCAAGAACAGTACATTGGAAGAAAGCGCAAAAAGCAAGACTTTAAGCGACGAGGAGTATGCGCATCAAATTCAGCAGCTTGCTACCATGTATGCAAAGATGTCGCCGAGCAAATCGGCGCCGATTATGGAGAACTTAACCTCCAAAGAATTGGTTCTGGTGCTTGGGATGATGAAGCCGGACGAGCGCGTAAAGGTGCTGGAGAAGATGAACCCGAAGAAGGCCGCTGACGCCTCGATTCTGCTGAAGGACCAAACGAACGTAAGGGATACGGAAATTGCAGCCTTGCAGGAACGCTTGAAAGAATTGGCGGCGCAGAGCAAACAGCCCGCAGACAAGCTGAGCAAAGACGATTTGGGCAGCACGTTCGCCAATATGACGCCTAAAAGCGCGGCTACCGTCTTGATGGAGATGCAGAAATCGAATTCCGACAAAGTGATCTCTATCTTGAGCTCTATGGATAGCAGCGGACGCTCCAGAGTTTTGTCAGCCATATCGGATCAATCCAAAGAAACCGCGGCCCTGATTTCGGCCCGACTGGTTCAATAAAACCAATGGAAAGGAGGTGAAAAAAGATGGAAATTTCGACACAAACTCCTGTGGCCGCATCTGCCGGGACATCCGCTGCCGGATCGAACGCTTCCGCCAGTACGGGGAGCGCAGCCGGAGGGGCCGGATCTTTCTCGTCGGCTCTAAGCGGTATGATGACAGGCAATGCTTCCGGAGAGGGGGCTACCCCTACAGGAAACGCCGGCTTGTCGGCACTCACTCAATTGATCACTCCGTTAATCGCCGCGCTCCCGCAGACGGCGGATCAGGCCCAGGCACAAACCGTTCAACAAATCGACGGCTTAATCCAACTGCTCGACTCGCCTAAGGGTGAGGATGCGAACGCGCTGACGGACAATCCGGATTTGCAAGCTTGGTTGCAGCAGCTTCAAGCGATGCTGGCAGCACTTTCCTCGAATCAGCCGGATAGCAATCAAGCGGCTGTTCCAACGGATGAAGGAAATAACGCAGAAGAGAGTGCGGAAGCGCTTAACCTGCTACTGTTTATTCCTATGACGCCTGCTGTGGATACGCCTGCGGAGACGAAGGCCGGTGAGCTTGGCGCGATTCAGCAGCCCAAAGCGTTGACGGCGCAGGAAGCCGCCGCATTGTTGAAACAGTTGAAAGACCTGGTAGCGGAAGGAAAAACAGATCCGAAGCTTCAGCAAACGGTGAAAGAGTTGCCGTCTGTTCTGATGTCGGCCGCTTCCAAATTAAGCGAATTGGAAAAAACAAGCGCCGATCAACGCCGAGTTCCTTCCACGATACAGACGGCAGCGGAAGCGGCTCCGTCTTCGGATGCAGGGAAGCTTGTCCAGGTGATCCCCAGCCCGGTGCAGAAGCTCGAAGCGCTTTCAGCCAAGGCCACGATGGTTCAGCTTCATCTGGACCCGCCGAAAGCCGACGAAGGGCCTCTGTTTGAGCCGCTGAACGCGGGAATGGCAGACAGTATGGAAAATCAGCCGATGCCGCTGCACGAATACATCAAGCAGCATGGCGGACATGCTCAGATAAAAGCGCCGGTTGTGCAGATGCAGGCAGGTACTTTTTCGGAGGACATGACGCAGTTTGTCGTTCGTTCCATAGTTATGGGAACCTCGGCAGACGGGATGACCGAGGCTAAAATTTCGTTGTATCCTCAGCATCTCGGACACGTTGAAGTGAAACTGACCATGCATAACGGACAACTGGTTGCGCAATTCGTAGCGGACAGCCTGGCCGGTAAGGAGATGCTGGAAAGCCAGTTATCGCAGCTCAGAACAACATTGCAAAGTCAGGGCATCCAAGTAGAGAAGCTTGAAGTAAGCCAAAGCCAGAACTACCAGTCCGGCATGTTCCAGGAAGGACGCCAGCAGCAGTCCGGACAATCCTCCAAGCAGCAAAAAGCGGCCAGCGGCCGAATCGCCGCGATGGAAGACGAGCTGAACGAGCTGATGGAAGAAGCGAAGACTTCGAGCACCGCAGGCAGCTTGGGAACCGGATCGATTGACGTTACGGCCTAAGTAAGCTTACACCGATGGAGCAGGGGGTGAAACCGTGCCCGATTCAAATATCAGCACCAGGAACATATGGCCGTATTATGCCAAAAATAATATTCAGAACGCCGGCAAAGCCGAGGAGAAAGGGAAATTGGGAAAAGACGAATTTCTTAAAATTCTCATGACCCAATTGCGAAACCAGGACCCGACGCAGCCGCTGCAGGATAAAGAATTCATCGCTCAGATGGCTCAATTTACATCCGTCGAGCAGCTTACTAAAATGAGTTCGGAAATGAAAATGTTTCGGCAGTTGCCTGGATTTGCTTCCAGTCTGATTGGTAAAAAGGTTACCTATACTTACGTCGACAAAAACAACAAATCGGTCGTCAAAACCGGAACTTTGGAATCCATCCTTATGAAGAAGGACGAGCAGTACGCTAAAATTAACGGCGACGAAGTGAAGATGGATCAGATCAGCCAGATTTCCAATCCGGAGGGAACTCCATGACGGATCGAATAACGGTTGGTCGCCTGTTTCCGAATGCAATGACGCCGCAGCCCGTACGACGAACGGACCCGGAACCAAGGGTTCAGACAACCTCGTTCGATGCGATGCTGCAAAATCAACTCGTGCGTTTCAGTCATCACGCGGAACAACGATTGCGGCAGCGGGGCATTCAGCTTGGGCCCGAGCAGCTTGTCAAGCTTAACACCGCGATTGACAAAGCCGCGAGCAAAGGGGCAAAGGATTCGTTGATGCTTCTTAACGATACGGCTCTGATCGTCAACATCAAGAATCGCACGGTAGTTACAGCCATGGACGGAGCATCGATGAAGGACAATGTATTTACCCAAATCGACTCGGCCATGATTATTTCGTAGCGATAGGCCGGCCCGAATTTCGGAGGCCGAGGTTGTGGACCGACTGAAACAACCGAAGAACGAATGTGTTTTTACATGCTGTAACTGACTCCATTCGAAAGCCCAATTACATCATCATTGACAACTGTTTCCATCCATCGATGCGCAGTTGCAATATGGGAGGATAACTATCAATGTTAAGATCGCTTTATTCCGGCATTTCGGGTATGAGAGGCTTTCAAACGAAGCTTGACGTCATTGGCAACAACATCGCAAATGTGAATACGTATGGTTTCAAAGCCAGTCGCGTAGCGTTCAAAGACATGTTAAGCCAAAATATTTCGGGTGTTTCGGCTCCTACCGATAATAAAGGCGGGGTAAATGCCAAGCAGATCGGACTAGGTGTCACGGTTGGCGCTATTGAAACTCTCCATACGCCTGGCAGCGCTCAGACAACGAATAAGATCACGGATTTGCGCATAGACGGAGACGGGTTTTTCACATTAAAAGCTAGTCCTGATCAAGATCAAGCATTCCTGTCTCGCGCGGGCAATTTTGATCTGGATTCCCAACGTCGGCTGATTAATGCTGACGGGCTTTTCGTGACGGACAGCACGGGAGGAATTATCACACTCCCGGAGACGGTAACAGCTTTCAGCATTGATCCTACCGGCGAACTCGTTGGGGTTGGCGCCAACGGAGCTGCGACGCAGTTGGGTATATTTATCGGTGTCGTTAAAGTGGCGAACCCTGGCGGTCTTGAGAAAATTGGCGGAAACCTGTACCGTGTTACACCGAACGCAATGCCGCCGGATGCTATGGAGCTCCCTACAGGAGACGCCGCCCGCGCCAACAACCCGGCAACGGGCACCGGAGCTATCGTTTCCGGACAGCTTGAAATGTCCAACGTGGATTTAACGTCCGAGTTCACGGAAATGATCATCGCGCAGCGCGGTTTCCAGTCCAACTCGAGAATTATTACGACATCCGACGAAGTGCTTCAAGAAGTCGTCGGTCTGAAACGATAGTTTGCTTCAAGGGGGAGGGACTCTCCCCCGACTTTATCCTTTCGGAGGTAACCGATGGTCCGCCTGACACGGCTTAATGGGAAAGCAATCGTCCTGAACGCGCTTTTGATCGAATCAATCGAAGAAACGCCGGACACGATGGTCACGCTGGTGACCGGTAAAAAAATCATGGTGCTCGAGCCGGTGACGGAAGTAATGGACACCGTACACCGCTTTTTGCAAACCGTAGGTCTTGTCGGCGGTACGGTTAAGAGCCTGAATTCGGAGGGGTCGTAAGTTGTTTAAAAGCAGAATTTTCATAATGATTGTTGCTATTCTTATTGCGATTACATTGATATTGACGGCTGCGTTCGTCCTGTGGAACTATATGGATAAAGCTGATCGGAACCCTCAAGAGCAGGCGCAAAGTTCCGCCCGCGATGTAAAACAAGCCAAAAAGCTGACTCCGGATGAGGTCAAGCAAAATACAGTCATCATGAAAGACGTGCTTACCAATTTGGCCGGGGGCAATGGCAAATTCATTAAATTGAGCTTTGCCTTTGAACTGGAAAATAAGAAGGCCAAGGAAGAGTTTGAGAAGTTGGACAGCCAAATGAAGGCCATTGTCATTCAAACGCTATCCGATATGACACCGGAGCAAGTATCGGGAAGCAAGGGCTTCGACAATCTCACTTCCGCCCTTATGAATAAAATGACCCCGCTTCTCCAGGCGGGAAAAATCAATCAAATCTTGATTACGGATTTCGTACTCCAATAACTACATAGCATGCTGCAGCAGCTCAAAGGAGGTGACGCTAATGGTTGATGTTCTTTCACAGAATGAGATTGACGCCTTGCTAGCGGCGCTTTCTTCAGGGGAAATGGACGCGGAGGAGCTTAAAAAGGAAGAGACGCAGAAAAAAATACGGGTTTACGATTTTAAACGAGCCGTACGTTTCTCCAAGGATCATATCCGGAGCTTAACCCGAATTCACGAAAACTTTGCCCGGTATTTGACGACGTATTTTTCCGCTCAGCTTAGAACCTTTGTCCAGATTAACGTAGTGCAGGTCGAACAGCTGCCTTATGACGAATTCATCCGATCCATTCCGAAGATGACGATTCTCAACATTTTCGAAGCGGAGCCGTTGGAAGGCCGCATGGTGCTTGAGGTTCACCCGAACGTAGCCTTTGCGATGCTGGATCGGCTGTTAGGCGGAGCGGGGACATCGCCAACGAAGATCAATGCGTTGACCGAGATCGAGACCATTGTCATCGAACGGATTTTCAGCCGGGCCTTCGACAGTTTGCAGGAGGCTTGGAAGACGGTTATCGATTTGTCCCCGCGGCTGGAAGCGCTCGAAACGAATCCGCAGTTTATGCAGATCGTATCGCCTAACGAAACGATCGCGCTGATCTCGCTCAGCACCAAAATCGGCGACACAACCGGGATGATCAACCTGTGTATCCCGCATGTCGTCATCGAACCGATTATGCCGAGACTTTCGGTGCACCATTGGTTCGTTTCCCAGAAAAAAACAAGCGCGCCGGAGGAATTGATGGCTCTGCAGTCCAGGGTGCATAAAGCGAAACTGCCGATTATCGCGGAGCTGGGTTCTTCCCAAATTTCCGTGAGGGAGTTTTTGAGCCTCAACGCCGGGGATGTCATTACGCTTGGTAAATCTGTGAATGAACCGTTAGACATTCGCATAGGGGAAAAGTTGAAGTTTTACGGCAGTCCCGGAACGACGCGAGGCAAGCTGGCTGTCCAAATCAGCGAGATTGTCCAGGAAGAAGGAGTGGAAGAGAATGACGAATAACAAGGATTATTTGTCTCAAGAAGAGATTGATGCGCTATTGAAACAATCGGGCGATAGCGGCTCCTCCGCTGTTTCCGAGTTTGTTCCTCAAGTAGAAGATTATTTGTCTTCTTTGGAGCAAGATGCGCTTGGCGAAATCGGAAACATTACATTCGGAAGCGCAGCTACTGCACTTTCTACCCTGCTTGGCAAAAAGGTGGATATTACGACTCCGAAAGTATCCATCATCGCTCAATCGGAGCTTGCCGACGAGTTTCCGAAGCCGCACGTGGCTGTTCATGTAAACTACGTTGACGGATTTCACGGGATCAACCTTTTGGTGATCAAAACCCGGGATGCCCAGGTCATTGCCGATTTGATGATGGGCGGAGACGGAACGGGACAAACGGAAGATCTGAGTGAAATTCATATCAGCGCGGTTCAGGAAGCGATGAACCAGATGATGGGCTCGTCCGCCACATCAATGTCGACGATCTTCAACCGGTTTGTCAATATTTCACCGCCGGGGATCGACATATTAAATTTAGCGTCAGGGGAAGGAACTGCTAACCTGCCTCCAGAAGATGTATTTATCAAAATCTCTTTCCGACTGAGGATCGGCGACCTGATTGATTCGACCATCATGCAGCTTCTGCCGGTCCCCTTCGCCAGAGAAATGGTGTCTACGTTAATGGGGGGTGGAGACGCAATAGAGGAGCCTGTATCGGCGCCCGCACAACCCGCGCCGCCCGTTTCCCAACCTGTACCGGAGCAGCCAGCCTATGCCGCGCCGGACCCTTATTCGCAGCCTCCGGTAGGGCATCAGGCGCCGCCGCAGCACGGTTTTGAGCTGCCGGCATACCAGCCGCCGATGACTCCGCCTGCAGCGCAAGCTTATCCGCCGCAGCCGGCCAACTACGGTGTTCCGACGGCACGGGGAGTGAACGTCCAGCCGGCTCAATTTGCCAATTTCAGTCACCCGCAGCTGTCTCCTGCAGAAGATACGAACTTGAATCTGCTGCTGGACATCCCGCTTAAAGTGACGGTCGAACTGGGCCGTACGCATAAGGTCATTAAGGACATTCTCGAATTGTCTCAAGGATCGATCATCGAGCTGGACAAGCTGGCCGGGGAACCTGTCGATATTTTAGTCAATAACAAATTGATCGCCAAAGGCGAAGTCGTCGTCATTGACGAAAACTTCGGTGTCCGCGTGACGGATATTGTGAACCAATGGGATCGGATTCAAAAATTACAATAATCAATTAACAAGACTACTTAAGCATCTTATAGGAGGAATGGTTACCCATGGCAAACCGTATTTTGATTGTAGACGACGCAGCATTTATGAGAATGATGATTCGCGATATTTTAACGAAAAACGGCTATGAAGTTTGCGGAGAAGCAAACGACGGCGCACAAGCGATTGAAAAATTTAAAGAGCTCCGCCCCGATCTGGTTACGATGGACATCACGATGCCGGAAATGGACGGTATCCATGCGCTTAAAGAAATTAAGAAGCTTGATGGAAATGCCAAAGTCATTATGTGTTCCGCTATGGGGCAGCAGGCTATGGTTATCGATGCGATCCAGGCAGGCGCCAAAGATTTCATCGTGAAGCCGTTTCAGGCGGACCGTGTTATTGAGGCGATTAAGAAAACTTTGGGATAATTTCAACCAGGGGATCAACGATGGGTCTTGCGCAAATTGAAAGGAAAGTGAAATGTTGAGAAGGCTCATAGCCAAGTTATCGTCCGGTGTTGCCATGGTTTGGGTGCAAACAGCAGTATGGCCTGCTGCTGTTTGTTTCGCGGAATCGGAGAACCCGGCCCCCGCCGGGGCGGGAATGCTGGGAACACCGGATCGGCTTGTAACGGAAGGCAGTTCAGGGGGCACGTTCTGGATGATCTTCCAAGTCCTTTTTTTTCTTCTACTTATTATCGGAATTTTTCTGGTCATCGTGAAGATGATTTCGCAGAAAAATAAATTTTTATCCGGGCGGTCGATTCGATCCTTGGGCGGATTGCCGCTCGGACAAAATAAATCGATTCAAGTTGTCGAAATCGGCCGTTCGCTTTATATCGTCGGAGTAGGGGAGAACATTCAGCTGCTTGAAAAGATCGAGGACGAAACCGAGGTCGCTTTGATTACGGAGCTGATGTCTTCCGGCCCGGCGTTTGCGGGTCCGACCTTCGATTCTATCGGAGGCTGGCTCAAAAAGCTTCGCAACAAGCCGGCAGTCGAAGAAGACATCGAAGTGACAGCCTCGTTCCAAGAGGTGTTTCACACAAAAATCCAGCATATGTCGGATCAGAAGAAACAAATGGAACAGCTGCTCAAGCAAGACACTAATTCAGATCGGTTGAATGATAAATGATGAAATTCAATAAGAGGCTCATTTTCCTGCTGATTCTTCTTGTTCTGTGCGGTTCGCTCGCAAGCCCTGCCTATGCGGCCGATCCGATTCCCGGAATCAACATCGATATCGGGACATCCGACAACCCGCAGGGAGCTTCGAGCGCCATTACCATCGTGCTGCTGATTACCATTCTCAGCATCGCTCCGGCCATTCTGATTATGATGACCAGCTTTACCCGAATCGTCATCGTGCTCGGCTTTGTCCGGACGTCGCTCGGTACGCAGCAAATGCCGCCGAACCAAATGCTGATCAGTCTTGCGTTATTTCTGACCTTTTTCATCATGGCGCCAACGCTTGGGGACATTAACCAAACGGCTGTGCAGCCTTATCTTAAGGGAGAGCTGACCCAGACGGCAGCGCTGGAGAAAGCATCCGTTTCGATCAAGAAGTTCATGTTTCAGCATACCCGGGAAAAAGACTTGAAGCTGTTCCTGGACTACACCAAGGCGCCAAGGCCCAGCGGAGTGGAAGATACGCCGATTACGGCACTTGTTCCGGCTTATGCGATTAGCGAGTTAAAGACGGCGTTTCAGATGGGCTTTATGATCTTTATTCCGTTTTTGGTCATTGATATGGTCATTGCCAGTACGCTGATGGCGATGGGGATGATGATGCTGCCGCCGGTGATGATTTCGTTGCCGTTCAAAATCTTGCTGTTCATCCTTGTGGACGGTTGGTATCTCGTCGTTCGTTCGCTGCTGCTCAGTTACAATACATAGACGGACCACTCGGGAGGAAAGCGCATTGAGCTCGGAATTTGTAATCAGATTGGCCGGAGAAGCGGTATACACCACGCTTAAAGCCAGCGCTCCGATGATGGTGCTGGCGCTGACGGTCGGCTTGATCATCAGTGTGTTTCAAGCGACGACGCAAATTCAGGAGCAGACCCTTGCCTTTGTTCCGAAAATCGTCGTTGTGCTGCTTGCGATACTTATATTCGGTCCTTGGATCCTGACGACACTTGTTGATTTTACCTATAATCTGTTGAATAACCTGTATAAATACGTGGGATAGGTTGTGGGTGAAATGGAGTGGGTTTTGCAGGTTCTTCCCGGATTTTTGTTGTTTTTTTGTCGGATTTCTTCGTTTTTTGTCATTGCACCGGTGTTTTCGGCCCGTAATGTGCCGATGCAGCTCAAGGTAGGGTTATCGTTTTTCGTTGCTTTCATTACGTTCTTCAGTATCGGGCTGGCGACGCCTGTAGCTATGGATTCGTTGTACATTCTTTCCGTTTTCCGGGAAGTGCTTGTGGGATTAAGCCTCGGTTTCATAGCGTATATGTTCTTTCAAGTCGTTCAGATCGCCGGTGCGTTCATCGACCTTCAGATGGGGTTCGGTATAGCGAACGTGATCGATCCGCTGACAGGAGCGCAAAGTCCGATTCTAGGCAACCTGAAGTATATGGTCGCCACGCTGCTGTTCTTAAGCTTCAACGGCCATCATTACTTGCTTGAAGGGATTATGCGAAGCTACGAATGGATTCCTTTGAATAACGATTTGTTTGTCAAAAATTATAACGGTCAGCTTTCGGACTTTATGCTGAAGACGTTCTCTCAAGTATTTGCCATAAGCTTTCAAATGGCGGCGCCGATTGTCGTCGCGCTGTTTTTGACCGATGTCGGTCTCGGGCTTCTCGCTCGGGTGGCCCCGCAGTTCAACATTTTCGTCATTGGGATTCCGGTGAAAATTATCGTTGGTTTTGTTCTACTGCTTCTCTTGTTTCCGGGATACGAATTAATCTACAAAGAGAAATTCTCGACCATGCTGGAAACGATGACCAAGTTTTTCGGATTGTTCGCTGGCAGTTAGCGTATGAGGAGGCAGGCCGTGGCTGCATTACGTTTAAAGCTGGATTTGCAATTGTTCTCGGGAGAGAAAACGGAAGCGGCGACGCCTAAGAAAAAACAAGAAGCCCGCAAAAAAGGGCAAGTGGCCAAAAGCATGGAAGTGCCGGCCGCCTTCATCTTGTTTTTCTCCTTCTTATCGTTTTTCTTGTTCGGAGGCTACATGAAAGAGCGGCTCGTCGGTTTGTTTCGCTCGATCTTCATCGACTTTCTCAATATGAACGTTACCATGGATAACAGCATGGTGTTATTCGAAAAGATCGCCACACAGATGTTTTTGATTCTCGGTCCGATTTTTTTGATCTCGATGGTCATCGGCGTTGCCGGAAATTATGTGCAGATCGGCTTTTTGTTTACGGGCGATCCGCTCATGATGAAGTTTAGCAAAATTAACCCTCTCGAAGGGGCAAAGCGGCTATTCTCGATGCGGGCCATCGTCGATTTTCTCAAATCGGTGCTTAAGATGACGGTGATCGGCGTTGTTGTCTATATGACGCTAATGGCGGAAAAGGACAACATCTTGCAGCTTGCGCGGCTGCCGCTGGAAGAAATCATCGCTTTCACCGCCTCCTTGACACTGCAATTGGGGATAAAAATCGGATTGATTTTGATCGTCATGTCAATTTTGGATTACATTTACCAGCGCTACGAGTACGAGAAGAGCTTGCGGATGTCCAAGCAGGATATTAAAGACGAATACAAGAAAACGGAAGGGGACCCGCTGATTAAAGGGAAAATCCGCGAGAAGCAGCGCCGCATGGCACTGCAGCGGATGATGCAGGACGTTCCTAAAGCGGACGTCGTCATCACGAACCCGACGCACTTTGCCGTCGCGCTTCAATACGATGCCTCCAAGATGCAAGCGCCTACCGTTATCGCCAAGGGGACCGATTACATCGCCTTGAAGATAAGGCAGATTGCGAAGGATAACGGCATCATAACGATGGAAAACAAACCGCTCGCCCGCGCGTTATACGCACAGGTTGAGATCGGAGAATCGATACCGGCTGATATGTTTCAGGCCGTAGCCGAGGTGCTGGCATACGTATACAAAGTTAAAGGAAAAGCGAACTAATTCCGGAAAGGAGGACACCCTGCAATGAAAGCAAAAGACCTGGTCGTGCTGATCGGCGTGATCGGCATCGTTCTGATGATGGTCGTCCCGCTGCCGATATGGTTGCTGGATGTCCTGCTGATTATCAACATATCGGCTGCTCTCATGATCATTCTGATCGGCATGAATACACAGGATGCGCTTCAGTTCTCCATCTTTCCGTCGCTCCTGCTCATCACCACCTTGTTCCGGCTTGCGCTGAACGTATCGACAACCAGAAACATTTTGGCCCATGGGGACGCGGGCAACGTGGTCAGCACCTTCGGCTCGTTCGTTGCCGAGGGCAATATTGTCGTCGGCTTTGTGGTTTTTATCATTTTGGTGCTGGTCCAGTTTATCGTTATTACCAAAGGCTCCGAGCGGGTTGCCGAGGTGGCCGCGCGGTTTACGCTCGACGCGATGCCGGGGAAACAGATGAGTATCGACGCGGATTTGAACGCAGGGCTGATCAACGAACAACAGGCCAAAGAACGACGCGAGAAAATATCGCGCGAGGCCGACTTTTACGGCGCGATGGACGGTGCGAGCAAATTCGTCAAAGGGGATGCGATCGCCGGCATTATCATGCTGTTGATCAATATCATCGGCGGCTTGATTATCGGAATGGCGATGAAAGGAATGTCGCTTAAGGAAGCGGGAGCGCTTTATTCGATCCTGACGATCGGGGACGGACTCGTCAGCCAAATCCCGGCGCTGCTGATCTCTACCGCAGCGGGGATTATCGTGACAAGGGCGGCATCCGAAGGAAACTTGGCGCATGACTTGACATCGCAAATCTTTTCTTATCCGAAGCTGCTTTATATTGTAGCGGGAACGATTACGGCGCTGGGCATTTTCACGCCGATCCATCTGATCACGACATTGCCGATCGCTGCCGTGCTTGCATTCGCCGCTTACAAAATGCAGCAGACGATGAACCGCAAGCAAGCCGCTGAAGTCCAGCTTGAGGAGGAACAGCAAATCGAAGAAGTGCGAAGCCCCGAAAGTGTCATCGGCTTGCTGCAGGTCGATCCGATCGAGTTCGAATTCGGCTACGGACTTATCCCGCTGGCGGATACGCAGCAGGGCGGCGACTTGCTCGATCGCGTCATCCTCATTCGCAGACAATGTGCGCTTGAGCTCGGAATCGTCGTACCGGTAATCCGGATTCGCGACAACATTCAACTGCGCCCGAACGAATATGTCATTAAAATTAAAGGCAATACGGTCGCTCGCGGCGATTTGCTACTCGGGCACTACTTGGCGATGAGCCCGGGAATCGACGACGATTCGATTACGGGGATCGATACGCTGGAGCCGGCCTTTGGCCTGCCGGCGCTATGGATTGACGAAGCGACGAAGGAACGGGCCGAGCTTTCCGGCTACACGGTCGTCGATCCGCCATCCGTCGTAGCGACGCATTTGACGGAAATTATTAAGAAGCACGCTCACGAGCTGCTGGGCCGTCAAGAAACAAAGGCGCTTATCGAGAACGTCAAGGAGCATCACCCGGCGTTGGTCGACGATTTAATCCCGAACGTTCTGTCGATCGGAGACGTGCAGAAAGTGCTGGTCAAGCTGCTTCGCGAAAAAATATCCGTCCGCGATCTCGTCACCATTCTGGAGACGCTCGCCGATTATGGCACGTACACGAAGGATCCGGAAGTGCTGACGGAATATGTCCGCCAAGGCTTATCCAGACAAATTACGCAGCAGTACACGATCGGCGGCGAGTCGCTGAAAGTCATTACCGTCGGACCGACGCTGGAGAAAAAAATTGCGGAGTCGGTACAGCAATCGGATCAGGGCAGCTATCTCGCGCTCGATCCGTCGTCCAGCCAAGTGATCTATCAGAAGGTTACCGATCAAGTAACCAAGCTGCTTCAAGCAGGTCAGCAGCCGATCGTTCTCACCTCGCCTACCATTCGCATGTACTTGAGGCAGCTGCTTGAACGTACGATGCAGGACATTCCGGTTTTGTCTTACAGCGAGCTCGAGCCGAGTGTTGAAATTCAGAGCATGGGGGTTGTTAATCTATGAGAGTGAAGCGGTATGTCGTAGACTCCATGCCGGACGCCCTGCAGAAAATTCGCACGGATCTCGGGAAAGACGCTGTCATCATCAATACGAAAGAAATTCGTTCCGGCGGATTTCTCGGCATGTTTTCGAAGAAAAAGATCGAAGTGATCGCTGCCACGGATTCCGCGGCCGGAAGTGGACAGACGGCGTCCGGCAAGTCGGCGACCGCTACGTTAGCCAAGCCGGTCGCCCCGGCGGCTAATGCGTTTGTGGGAAGTCCGGCTGCGGCTGCCGCTTACGGGATGCAGCGAGACCGGGAGCGAGAAGCGCAGCCAGCGCTGTCGTTTCCCGAAGTGCCGGACGTGCTCCCGCCAAGCCCGCCTCCTCAGGCCGGACCTGTTGGGGCACAGCCGGTATCCGTCAGCGGCAAAGCCAAGGAAGATACGCTGCTTGAAGAGATCAAGCAAATGAAAGAAATGATGCAGAAGCTGTCTTTGCAGCGTATGCCGGAGGAAGCTCAAGATCCCGTCTTGATGGAATTGGAACGCCGGCTGCTCGACCAAGAGATCGATTCGCAGTTTATCCGGGAGCTTCTGGCCAAAGTATCGGAGGAAGCCGAAACCGAAGGCGTTCCCGTCACGGAACAATTTGCGATTGGCTCCCTCCGGACGCAGCTCCACACGCTGCTTCAGCCGCAGGGCGGCAAAGGGATCGCTTCCGATACCCGGATCGCGCATTTTGTCGGGCCTACGGGCGTCGGCAAAACGACGACGATTGCCAAGCTGGCTGCCGAACAAGTGCTGAAGCACCGCCGCAAGGTCGGGTTCATCACCTCGGACACGTACCGGATCGCAGCAGTGGAGCAGCTCAAGACGTACGCTACCATTTTGAACGTGCCGCTTGAGGTGGTCTTTTCTCCGCTGGATTTGAACAAGGCATTCGAGAATTTGAAAGACTGCGATCTTATTTTTATGGATACGGCCGGTCGAAACTTCCGCAACGAGATGTACGTTTCGGAGCTGAATGCGCTGCTTCAATCCGGAGGGAAGAGCGAAACGTTCCTGGTACTCAGCTTAACGACCAAATATAAAGATATGAAGGCCATTACATACAACTTCAGCAAGTTCAAATTAGATAAAGTATTGTTTACGAAGAAGGACGAGACCGATTCGTACGGCGCCGTCGTCAACCTCATCCGCGATTTCGGATTGCAGACTTCTTATATCGCCAACGGGCAGAGCGTTCCCGACGATATCGAGGAGTTGAACGAGAGGCAGTTGATTGATTGGATTCTGGAGGATAACAACCATGAATGATCAGGCACAAGAGCTTCGGAATCTGATCAAGCATCGATGGAACTCCACAGAAAAGTCGACACGCATCCTCGCCGTTACGAGCGGTAAGGGCGGGGTCGGCAAATCGAACTTTACCCTGAATTTTGCTCTTGCGCTTCAAAAAAGAGGATTCAAAGTACTCATTTTCGACGCCGATATCGGTCTGGCCAATATCGACGTGCTTATGGGAATTACGCCGAAATACAATTTGTATCATTTGCTGAAAAAAGAAAAGACGATTTGGGACATCATTCATAAGGGTTATAACGATTTGCAGTTCGTGGCAGGCGGGTCAGGCTTCAACGACCTGATCCGGCTGTCCGAGGAACAATTGGATTATTTTCAAGAACAGATCGGCCAGTTGAACGGACATGCGGACTTTATCATTTTCGATACGGGAGCCGGGTTGTCCAAAGAAACGCTCAAATTTATCGTTGCCGCACAAGAAACGATCGTGGTGACGACGCCGGAGCCGACTTCGATTACCGATGCTTATGCCATTATCAAAATGGTGAGCGCGATGGATTACGACATTCGCTTCCGGCTGGTCGTCAACCGGGTGACCGATTGGCGGGAGGGCAGGCAAACCGCCGAGAAAATCAGGTTGGTCGCCAAGCAATTTTTGAATCTGGATATTCCAACAATCGGCTACGTGCTTGATGATGCTGCGGTATCCAAAGCCGTAAAAAAGCAGGTGCCTTTCACCGTAGCTTTTCCGTCAAGCGCCGCATCCAAATCGATCTATGATCTGACCGATGATTTTATTGCGAACCAAAAACCGGCGGACATGAACTCGGGGGCGGTCAAAGGCTTCTTGAATCGAATGATTAAGCTGCTTAAATAAAAGAGAACGTCCTCCGCCTTCAGAATCGGACACAACACAGAGGAGTGAAACGTATGCAGCCTTATGATGTGCTGGTGGTGGATGATTCGGTTTTTATGAGGAAAATCATCACCGACCTTATATCGGGGGACCCGGCGCTGCGGGTAGTAGGAACCGCGAAGAACGGCAAGGAAGCCGTCGAACTGGTCAAAAAGTTGAACCCCCATGCGGTTACCATGGACATTGAAATGCCGGAGATGAACGGGTTGGATGCGCTTCGCGCGATCATGAATGAGCACCCCGTTCCAGTCGTCATGTTAAGCAGTTTGACTCAGGAAGGTGCGACGGAGACCATCAAAGCGCTCGAATGGGGGGCTGTCGATTTCGTCGGAAAACCGTCGGGTTCGATTTCGCTCGATTTGCATAAAGTCAAACAGCTGCTGCTCGAAAAACTGCACATCGCGGTAAAAACGAACATGCGCAAGCTGTCGCGTCCCGCGATGAGCAAGCCGACGCTGAAAGCGCCGGAGGTGACGAAAGATCCGCGGCCGTTCCCGGAACCGGCTTCAAGAACGGAACGGCGTCCTGCTGCCGGTACGGCCGGATTCGAACATATCGTCGCCATCGGCACCTCGACCGGAGGGCCTCGGGCGCTGCACCAGGTGCTGTCCGATTTCCCTGACCACTTTCCCGCTCCGGTCGTTATCGTCCAGCATATGCCTCCTAATTTTACCAAGTCGCTGGCGCAGCGGCTCGATTCCGTTTCAAGGCTGAAGGTGGTTGAGGCGGAAGCGGGCATGATTCTGGAGAGCGGCACCGCTTACGTGGCCCCCGGCGGCTATCATATGACTGTCGCCCGCAACGGGAGCCATTCTTACAAGATTCATCTGTCCAAAGAAGATCCGCGCGGCGGACACCGCCCATCGGTGGACGTGCTTTTTGAATCGCTGCTGCCGATGAGGGAGCTTAAACGCCATATCGTACTCATGACCGGCATGGGCTCTGACGGAGCGAAAGGGATGCTCGCGCTGAAGCAATCCGGGGCCGTGACGACAATCGCCGAATCGGAAGATACCTGCATTGTATACGGCATGCCCCGTGCGGCGGTGGAGCTGAAATGCGTAACGCATGTGCTCCCCCAGCAGGAAATTACCGCTAAGCTGGTACAAGCCGTCGCCCGCGAACCCTGACTTCCGGGTAAGCTTGAATAGAGCAATTACCATGATGGAGGTGTAGATATGGAAATGAATCAATACCTCTCGATGTTTATCGATGAGTCGAGAGATCACTTGCAAGCGATGAACGAACAGATTCTCAGTCTGGAGAGCAGCCCGGAAGACATCACGATCGTGCAAAATATTTTTCGGTCGGCGCATACGTTGAAAGGAATGTCGGCGACGATGGGATTCGAGGATTTGGCGTCACTGACTCACGAGATGGAGAATGTGCTAGACCTTGTCCGCAACCATAAGCTGAAGATGGATTCGTTCATTTTTGACTGCTTGTTCAAAAGCCTGGATTCCTTGGAGTCTATGGTGGAGGACATCATTCAAGGCGGTACAGGCCAAGCGGACGTTACCGAAATCGTCGCCGCGCTAAAATCCATCGTTTCCGGCGATTATGCCAAGGGCGGCGCAGCCGGAGGCACAACCCCCAAAGTGGAACGGACAACTGCCGCAGGAGGAGAGTTTGACGAGTTTCAATATTCGATTCTTCAGCAGTCCATCGAAGCAGGCATTCCTGTGCTTCGCCTTGAAGTAACCGTACGACAAGATTGCGTGTTAAAAGCGGCTCGCGCTTATATGGTGTTCAATGTGCTCGAGCAGAACGGGGAGGTCATCAAATCCAACCCTTCCGTGGAAGATATCGAGCAGGAGCGGTTCGATCAATCGTTCGTCGTTTATTACATATCCCAAATCGACAGCGACGAGCTGCATAAGCAAGTCGCGAGCGTATCCGAAATCGATAAAGTGGACGTCATCGTTTTGGATCAGGCCAAGCTCGCGGAGCTCATGAGCCCGCCTTCCGGGTCCAACGCAGCGGCCGCGCAGGCGCAAGCCGAGACAGCCGCCGCATCGACGAAGGAAGCGCCGAAGCAGGAAGCCAAAAAAGCGCCTGCCGCAGGCGGCGCCCCTGTGGCCGGACGCACGATCCGCGTCGACATCGAACGGCTTGATACGCTGATGAACCTGTTCAGCGAGCTGCTGATTGATCGGGTACGGCTGGAGCAGCTTGCCAGCGAGATTCGCCGCAGCGAGCTGACGGAAACCGTCGAGCATATGTCCCGGGTGAGCAGCGATTTGCAGAATATCGTACTGAAGCTGCGCATGGTTCCGATCGATACCGTCTTTAACCGATTCCCGCGCATGATCCGGGACGCCGCCAAGACGCTGGACAAAAAGGTAGATCTGATCATCACCGGCGCCGATACCGAATTGGATCGTACCGTCATCGACGAAATCGGCGATCCGTTGGTGCACTTGCTGCGGAATGCCGTCGACCATGGCGTGGAGCCGTCTGCCGAGCGCGTTGCCCTCGGAAAGCCCGAGACCGGAACGATTCACCTGCGCGCGTATCATAGCGGAAACCATGTGTTTATCGAGATCGAGGAAGACGGACGCGGCATTAACCGGGACAAAGTGTTGAAAAAAGCTATGGAAAACAACGTTTTGACCAAGGAACAAGCCGCGCACATTACAGATGACGAGGTCAATCAGTTGATTTTTGCCTCCGGCTTCAGCACGGCGGATAAAATATCGGACATTTCCGGCCGCGGGGTCGGACTTGATGTCGTGAAGACGAAGATTCAAAGTCTCGGCGGACAAGTCCAATTGGATTCGGAATGGGGAAAAGGCTCTAAATTTTCCGTTCAGCTGCCGCTGACGCTGTCGATTATCTCGGCGATGCTGATCCGGCTCAATAACGAGAAGTACGCTATTCCACTTTCTTCCATCGTGGAAACGATGGCGGTCCGTCAGGAACAGATTCGCTCGGTTCACGGCAATCGCATGGTCGAATATCGTACCGGGGTCATCCCGCTCGTCTCCTTGGCCGATCTGTTCGATGTGCCGGGAGGAACGAATATTTCCGGGAACGAGACGCAAGTGGTCGTCATACGCAAAGGCGATAAAATGGCGGCGCTCGTCGTCGACGAATTTATCGGCCAGCAGGAAATCGTGCTGAAGACGCTCGGCAAATATTTGACCAAGCTGTTTGCGATTTCCGGCGCAACCATTCTCGGAGACGGACAAGTCGCGTTAATTATCGATACGAATGCCTTGATTAAATAGCGGGAGGCAAAGACGGCTACATTCACGCGATAACTTAAGGAGGCTGCGAGTATGGGAGAAGAATTGAAAGTCATCGTGTTTGCTTTAGGAAAGGAAGAATACGGGGTAGAGGTTGAGAAAGTCCGCACCATTGAACGGATGCAGCCGATGACCCGGGTTCCGAAAACGCCTGAATTTGTCAAAGGCGTCATCAATTTGCGCGGCGTGGTTACCCCCGTCATCGATCTGCGCGGCCGCTTCGGATTTCCGGAAACCGAGTATACCGACAACTCGCGGATCATTATCGTTGCGGTCGGCGACATCGAAGTCGGCTTGATTGTCGATTCGGCCAACGACGTCATCGATGTGGATTCGGATCATATCGAAGATCCGCCGGAAATCGTAGGCGGCATTAAGGCCAAGTACCTTCACGGGATTGCCAAAGTAGGCGAAAGCCGGCTGCTTGTGCTGCTGAACCTGAAGGAAGTATTGAGCAAGAGCGAGATCGTTCAACTGGAGAATGTAGAGGAGTAGGCCTAGTGGAAGCATTTAACTCTTTTGCCGATTTTCAAATGGATGTGCTGAAGGAAGTCGGAAATATCGGTGCCGGACATGCGGCTACCGCACTCTCGCAGCTGCTCGATAAACCTGTTGATATGCTTGTGCCCAAAGTGCGAATGGTTCCTTTCGAGGAAATCGCGGACAGTGTGGGAGGAGCCGAGCAACCCGTTATCGCAATATTTTTGAGAGTCGAAGGGGAAACGCCGGGAAATTTGTTCTTTATTCTGAAGTTCGAGTCGGCCAAGAAGCTTCTTCACAGCTTGGCCGGAATCGAAGCGGTGGAGGGCGACGAGTACTCTGAAATGGAATTGTCCGCGCTGAACGAGATCGGCAACATTTTGGCGGGCTCGTACTTATCGTCCCTGGCTGATTTCACACAGCTGAACATGCAGCCCACCGTTCCTTCGCTTGCGATTGATATGGCGGGAGCGATTCTAAGCTACGGCCTGCTCCAATTCGGTCAAATGGGAGACCAGGCGCTCTTGATCGACACGAAGTTTCTGGACGGAAGCGACGAGGTGGAAGGGCATTTCTTCCTCATCCCGGACCCGGAGTCCTTCGAACGTATTTTCGTTGCTTTGGGAGTGCATACTCCATGATCCAAGACAATCTGATTAAAGTAGGAATGGCCGACCTGAACGTCGCTCACTTGACCGGTGTGCTCAAGACGACGGGGCTCGGCTCCTGCGTGGGCGTTACCTTGTTCGATGCCAAGGCCAAAGTAGCCGGAATGGCCCACGTCATGCTGCCGACCTCGGATATTGCCAGAGAAGGAAAGCTGAACATCGCGAAATATGCCGATACGGCGATCCCCGAAATGATTCGCCAGATGGAGGATCTTGGGGCTCAAGTGAAGCGCATGGTTGCCAAAATGGCCGGAGGCGCACAAATGTTCGCCTTCGGCTCCCAATCGGACACGATGCGGATCGGACCGCGGAATGTCGAGTCCTGCAAGGAAATGCTCAGCCGTTACCAGATCCCGATTATTGCCGAAGATACCGGCGGCAATTACGGGCGAACCATCGAATTCGATTGCGAATCCGGTATGCTTATGATTCGCAGCGTACAACACGGAGTGAAGGAATTGTAAACCTATGATCGGATCGATACGTTGGAACTTTATCGTAGGGGCCGCGGCATTCGTCATTACCTTTGCCTTGTCGATCACCGACAATATTTGGCTGACTACTTTGATTCGCAGCTTCTACAGCTTTGTCCTGATGTTTGTAATCGTATTTTTGTTCCGTTGGCTGCTTGGCACGGTTGCCGGATTCGCGGGCGCTTCGATTCCTGAGCATTCGGAAGAAGAGGATGAGCTTAAAGGGACGGCGATCAATGTTGTAACGCCCGATCAGGATGCGGAGCTGCATCAGATGTTGAAACCGTCGCCGGGTCCGAAGGACGCAGCTGATACCGATTTTTCCCCGTTGAATCCGCCGAAGCTGTCAACGAAGATCCAAGGGAGTCCTGACGAATTGGCACAGGCGGTTCGCCGAATGTCTGAAGAATAAGGATGGTGACTATCTGTCATGATCGCGCAAAAATCCCATTTGGCGAATATCGATGTTTGGAAGCAATGGAGAGAAGACCGACAATTGAAAGCGAAGCAGGCGCTCATCGAAACCTACTTGCCGTTGGTCGATTACGTTTCAGGTCGTCTTTCCATCGGTCTGCCTAAAAACGTTTCGAAAGAAGACTTATCCAGCTGCGGTATTATGGGCTTGATCGATGCCATCGAAAAGTTCGACTATGAGCGAGGACTGCAATTTGAAACGTATGCCTCCTGGCGTATTCGCGGAGCGATGATCGACGGGCTCCGCCAAGGCGACTGGGTTCCCCGTTCCGTAAGGGAGAAGGCCAAGAAGATCGAGGACGCTTATCAAAAGCTCGAACAGCAATACTTGCGTTCCGTAACCGATAGCGAAATGAGCTCTTACCTGGATGTTAGCGAGCAGGAGTTCCAACAGATGGTGCAGGAAATCGCAGTGACGACCGTCTGTTCGATCGACGATCCTATTCGGGAGGAAGATTCGGAGACGCGGCTTTCTTTGTTAATTGACGAAAAGGCGAAAAGTCCGGAATCCAAAGTCAATGAAGTCTATTTAAAGGATACGTTAGCTAAAGCTATCGAACGGTTGACGGAAAAAGAGCGGACCGTCGTATCCCTCTTTTACTTCGAAGAATTGTCTTTAAGCGAGATCGCCGAAGTCATGAATCTTTCCCCATCCAGAATATCACAGCTGCACTCAAAAGCGATTTTGCGGTTAAAAGGTTCTTTGAGCCGTCATAAGTCGCAGTTATTTTATGACTAAGGGGTCGGAAAGTGGGGGAGAATGATGGCCGATCTGGCGATGCCGCTCAGCTATTATATGGATATTTCGTTGTCCGACGACAAACTGTTTGCTTACCTCAAGTTTGCGCATTGCGAGGATTCGTTCCGTGTCTCCAAAGAACAGCTTAAGGAATTGATTGCCTCATATCACATCGTATACGGCATAGATGAGGAGAATATCGCCGCGATCGCAGACGATCCGAAGGCTTTCTTCTTCTCCCAGAACGTAATCGCCAAAGGCGATGCGCCGAAGAACGGTCAGGACGGGCACGTCAAGATGATGTACAATTTGGACGATAAATCCAAAAGCCCGGCTGAGCTGGAGGACGGTAAGGTCGATTATAAAGAAGTGACGACGATCCATAACGTGAGAAAGGGGCAATTGATCGCCCAAAAAATTCCGCCCGCCTTAGGTGTTCCCGGACGCGCGGTAACCGGAGAAAAGCTTTTTGCGAAGGACGGGAAGGATGCGCGCTTCAAGCTCGGCAAAAATGTCGTGACCGATCCGGAGCAGACGGCCATTTATGCTGCCATTGACGGCATGGTTACCAAGACGGACCGGGATAAAATCAATGTGTTTCCGATCTTTGAAGTAAACGGGGATGTCGATTATAATGTCGGAAATATTGATTTTGTCGGGTCCGTCGTCATCCGCGGCAACGTTCTGCCGGGCTTCCGCATCAAAGCGGCGGGAGATATCCGCATTACAGGCAGCGTGGATGCCGCAGACTTGGAGGCAGGCGGCTCCATCGAGATCAGCGCGGGAATCCTTGGGCATAACAAAGGAACGATCCGCGCCGGAAAACGGGTAAAAAGCTCTTTCATCCAGGATGCCAACATCAATGCGGGAGAGGAAGTGCTGGTCAGCCAGAGCATTATGCACTCTCAGGTGCGCGCCGGCAAACAAGTTGTATGCAAAGGCACCAAGGGACTGATTGTCGGAGGAATGATTCAAGCGGGCGACGCGGTTATTGCCCGAACGATCGGCAACTCCATGTCTACCGCCACGGTCCTCGAAGTCGGTGTCCTGCCGGAGCTACGCAACGAGCTTCAGCAGCTCCGCACTCAACAAAGAGCTTTGAGCGAGAACCTGGACAAAACGGATAAAGCGCTCGTGCTGCTCGACCAATTGGCAGCCACGGGACAGCTTGGGCCGAATAAAGTGGCGATGCGGGTTAAGCTGAACCACACTAAGAAACAGGTTACGGAAGAAATTACGAGCTCCAGGGAGCGAATGCTGGAAATTGAAAAATCGCTCGAAGACTCGGAAAAAGCAAAGGTCGAAGTCATTTCCAACGCCTACAGCGGAACGAAAATCGTGATCGGGCGATATACCAAATTCATTAAAGATACTTCTCCCCGCGTCAGGTTTCAATTGATCGACGGAGATATCGCGATGCTTCCTATCGTATAAAGGCTGACGTACGCGTACAGCTCAAGGAGGGGATGCCGGTGAGCATGAAACCGGTTGAAATGCAGTTTGCGCTGCATAAGAACGACGAAGTCGGTCTGAAGCAGCATCAAATGGTGCAAAAGCGAGTGGAAGACCAGGCCATGCTGAACAGCTCCAACGAGAAGTCGACGATAAAAGAACGTCAGATCAGCGCCAAGACGGAGGAGACCGGTCAAGCTTCGATCAAAGACGATCAGTCGGACCGTTCGGGCGAACGGAACTCCCGAGGCGGCGGAGGGGCCAGGAAGTCGGCTGAGGAAGCCAAACAGGCGTCGGGCGGCACCGCGCCGGAGCATCCGTTCAAGGGGCATCATATCGACTTGACCTTATAACTATTTTGTTGCGAAACTAGGTGAATGCAATTGGACCAACCTTGGGTATACATCGTGCTGGTCGGGCTTCTAATCGTGGTCTATGCAAAGATTATCCCGCGAAAATCCGAAGGAGCGGCCAAGCCCGACGGCGCCATCGTAAAAGAGATGGAGCAGGCGATGGATCACTTGGCTATGGAGCTTGAGGAGCAAAACAAAGCGCTGATCGAGCTGTTCTCCGGGACGAAACAAACGTACGAGGAGCATGCGGCAAAACTGACCTCGCGTGTGGAAACGCTGGAAAAGCAATGTCAGGAGCTGCGGCACGAACTGGGCCGGCTGACGTTCTCGGAGGAGCAGCGGCGCCTGTCCCGCCAAGCCGACGTGTCGAAGCCGGGAGAGGCGTTGGAAGCGAGCGCCGGGGCCGCGGTATCGCCGGCCTATTCGGAGTCCGCCGCGCCCGCCGCGCAGCCGGAAGCAGCGAATAAAGCTGCGATGAATATGAAGGAGCGCTACAGCGAACTGTTCGGATTGTACGAGTCCGGCAAATCGACGGACTATATCGCCAAGAAGCTGGGCATGAACAAAGGGGAGATCAGTCTGATCCTGCAGCTTGCCAAACAGGAGGAACGGTCGAATGCTTAAGAACAAATCGCTTCTGTACGGGCTCGGCACCGGCTTGATTTTGGGCGCTGTTCTGCTTCAGTTAATGAATGCGGTTGCTCCGCCGGGCAGCGCCGCTTCCAAGCAGCCCGCGGCAGGAGAGGCGCCCGAGGAGATGGATCGCATCCGGCTCAAGGAAGCCGCTTCTACCTATTTTAATGTGTACGACAAAAGTCAAAAGCTGTACGACCAGCCGCAGGTCGATGCCATGCTCACGCAGAAGCTGAAAGAAGAGAAGGACAAGCAAGCCGCACAGCCGCAGTCTGCCGCGCCCGATAAGGAAACGTACGTTTATATCTCCAAAGGCATGACTGCGGCCCAAGTAGCGGATTTGCTGCAGCAGAGCGGCGTTGTTGCAGACCGGACCGCATTAGTAGACAAGTTGAGACAAAAGCAGCTTAATGATAAAATCATTTCGGGCGTGCATGGATTCAAGGGGTCTCAAGAGCTGGCGCAAGTCATAGCCAATTTAACGACACAATAAACGATCAGACTCGGGCGGTTGGGGTCTGACTTTGTCTTTTTTCGTCGGACTGCGGCGGGTGTTGCATACGGTTGTCAGTTATGGTATAGTAATTTTCGGTGTTAAAAACCACACGTCGGTTAATTCTGGTAATGGTGCTCCCACTGGCTTCAACAGATGCTTGCTTTAGCATCTCGGCCAAGGAGTTTTACCGGGAGATGCGATCGGCGGAGGAAACCACAAAAACCAATTTAGAGGAGGTGCGTGAGGATGGCAGTTATCTCCATGAAACAGCTGCTCGAAGCTGGGGTACACTTCGGTCACCAAACCCGTCGTTGGAACCCGAAAATGGATCGATACATCTTCACCGAAAGAAACGGAATTTACATCATCGACCTGCAAAAAACGGTCAAAAAAGTTGAGGAAGCTTACAACTTCGTCAAGTCCGTAGCCGCAGAAAACGGCACGATCTTGTTCGTAGGTACGAAAAAGCAAGCTCAGGATTCGGTTAAAGAAGAAGCTGGACGTTGCGGAATGTACTACATCAACCAACGTTGGCTCGGCGGTACGCTGACGAA
This sequence comes from Paenibacillus sp. MZ04-78.2, assembly GCF_024213375.1. Classification (GTDB taxonomy): domain Bacteria; phylum Bacillota; class Bacilli; order Paenibacillales; family NBRC-103111; genus Paenibacillus_G. Next base: position 45,957 of record NZ_JANAVJ010000005.1, read on the forward strand.
CTTCCAGACGATCCAAAAGCGGATCAACCGTTTGCACGAGCTGGAAAAATGGGAGCAAGACGGCACGTTCGAAGTGTTGCCGAAAAAAGAAGTTATCATTCTTCGCAAAGAAAAAGATCGTCTTGAGAAATTCTTGGGCGGTATCTCCCATATGAAAGGTCTGCCAAGCGCACTGTTCGTCATCGACCCGCGCAAAGAGCGCATTGCCGTTGCGGAAGCGCGCAAGCTTGGTATTCCGATCGTTGGTATCGTAGACACGAACTGCGATCCGGACGAAATCGACTACGTGATCCCGGGTAATGACGACGCGATCCGCGCCGTGAAATTGCTGACGGCTAAAATTGCCGACGCGGTTATCGAAGCTCGCCAAGGCGAAGAGACTTCAGCTTAATGCATTGAATACGAGAAAGGGTGGTTTAAAGGTGCAAAATCCTTTCACCGCCCTTTTTTTGGGAATACATATTACATTCCAAGGAGGCCAAATCATGGCAGTTAGTGCAGCGGCAGTAAAAGAATTGCGCGATAAAACAGGAGCAGGCATGCTCGATTGTAAAAAAGCATTGGAAGAAGCAAACGGCGACTTGACCAAAGCTGCCGAAGTTTTGCGTGAAAAAGGTCTTTCCGCGGCAGCCAACAAAGCAGGCCGGATCGCAACGGAAGGCATGATCGAGTCCTACATTCACGCCGGCGGTAAAATCGGCGTATTGGTTGAAGTAAACAGCGAAACCGACTTCGTTGCGAAAAACGAGCAGTTCAGAACGTTCGTACGTGACGTTGCTTTGCACATCGCAGCTTCCAACCCGAAATTCATTCGCCGTGATGAAGTTCCGCAAGAAGCGCTGGACAAAGAGCGCGAAATCTTGACGAACCAAGCGCTGAACGAAGGCAAGCCGGAAAAAATCGTCGAGAAAATCGTCGAAGGCCGTCTGGCGAAATACTACGAGGAATACTGCCTGCTTGAGCAGCCTTTCGTAAAAGACCCGGACAAAACCGTAGAAGAAGTGCTGAAAGAAAACATCGCAACGATCGGCGAAAACTTGTCGATCCGCCGCTTCGTTCGTTTCGAGCTTGGAGAAGGCCTGGAGAAGAAACAAGAAAACTTCGCTGAAGAAGTTATGTCCCAAGTTAAACTGTAATTCAACAAGATACATGCAAGGGAACAAGGAACACGCTGTGTTCCTTGTTTTTTAACAGAAAGCTTTAGCGGTCTGATCGAAATGGAGGGGTTGGAGCTTGGAACGTCCGATTTATAAAAGAGTCATTTTGAAATTAAGCGGAGAGGCGTTAGCCGGACAGCAAGGTTACGGCATCGACTCCGAGATGATTTCGTCCATCGCCCAGCAGGTGAAGGAAGTAGTGGATCTTCGGGTGGAGGTCGCCATCGTCGTTGGCGGCGGCAACATCTGGCGCGGCATTGCCGGAAGCGCAAAAGGCATTGACCGGGCAACCGCAGACTACATGGGTATGCTGGCTACGGTGATGAACTCGCTGGCGCTGCAGGATGCGCTGGAAACGATCGGCGTACCGACACGGGTACAAACGTCCATCACGATGCAACAGGTTGCAGAACCGTACATCCGCAGAAGAGCGATCCGGCACTTGGAAAAGGGCAGGGTTGTCATTTTTGCGGCAGGAACGGGCAATCCGTATTTCTCGACGGATACGACCGCGGCGCTTAGAGCAGCCGAAATCGAAGCGGAAGTAATCTTGATGGCGAAGAACAAAGTCGACGGCGTCTATACCGCCGACCCGTTCAAAGACACTACCGCGCAAAAATTCGAAACGCTGACTTACCTCGAAGTGCTGAACAAAAACCTTGGCGTTATGGACTCGACCGCATCCTCCTTATGTATGGACAACAATATTCCGTTGGTCGTCTTCTCTATTACGGAAAGCGGCAATATCAAGCGCGTCGTAGTTGGGGAGAAGATCGGCACGATCGTAAAAGGGAGTGTGTAATCTATGCCGCAATCCATTAAAAAAAGTGCGGAAGAACGCATGGAGAAAGCGATCGCCGCGCTGAAAAAGGAGCTGGCTTCGCTTCGGGCGGGGCGGGCGACCCCTGCACTGCTGGATCGCGTTCAAGTTGAATACTACGGCTCTATGACACCGGTAAACCAGCTGGCGAACATTAATACGCCGGATTCCCGCACGCTGATGATTCAGCCGTGGGACAAAAGCTCGGTTGCCGCTATCGAAAAAGCGATTATGAAATCCGATCTCGGATTGACGCCTTCCAACGACGGCAGCGCGATCCGTATCGTCATTCCCGCTTTGACGGAAGAACGCCGTGCCGAGCTCGTCAAAATGACGCGCAAGTTCGGTGAAGAAGGGAAAGTGGCGATCCGCAACATCCGCCGTGACGCGAACGATGATATCAAAAAACTGGAGAAGACGGGTATATCGGAAGACGAGTCCCGCCGTCATCAGGACGACATCCAGAAGTTCACGGACAAGCATATCGCAGAAGTCGACAAAGTATTGGCTGCCAAAGAAAAAGAAATCATGGAAGTGTAACCGGTAAAGACCCCCTTATTCGAGGGGGCTTTTAGTCTTTCCTGATGGGGGATTCAGACATGATGTCTTTCAAAAAATGGTTTGGAAGCAAACCGGGAGGGGAGCAAGCCGCTCTCAAGCTGGATGCGGACAACATTCCGAACCATGTCGCCGTCATCATGGACGGTAATGGCCGATGGGCACAAAAGCGGGGACTGCCGCGGGTGGCAGGCCACCATTCAGGTATGAAAAACGTGAAAAAAATTACGATGGCCGCAAACAGCATCGGTGTGAAGGTGCTGACCATGTATGCTTTTTCCACGGAAAATTGGAAAAGACCGAAGGAAGAAGTCGACTACTTAATGAAGCTCCCGATGGAATTTTTTCCGAAAGAAATCGGCGAACTGATTGCGAATAACGTCCAGATCCGTATGACGGGCTGGCAGGAAGATCTGCCTGACTTTACGCTGAAAGCGATTCAGGACGCGATCGATCAAACGAAGCATAATACCGGCCTTATTTTGAACTTTGCGCTGAATTATGGAAGCCGTAAAGAAATGCTCATGGGCATTCAGCGGCTTGCTCAGGATATGAAAGAAAATAAAGTGGCCGCGGACGAAGTGGACGAGGCGCTTTTCTCCAAATATTTGTTAACCGATCCGCTCCCGGACCCCGATCTTCTGATACGCACCAGCGGAGAGCTTCGGATTAGCAACTTTATGCTTTGGCAGTTAGCTTATTCGGAACTATTTTTTACAGATTTGTGCTGGCCGGAATTTACAGAGCAGCATTTTTACGACGCTGTCGGGGAGTACCAACGCCGCGCCAGAAGATATGGCGGTTTATAGCGGCCGTTGACAACAGGTAGGGGCAGCTAGATAAAATATACAAAATACAGTATTTTGTATATTGGTTCAGCTTATGTCCGACTGCCAGCATAAACGATGGAGGAATCGATTTGAAGCAGCGAATTGTCACAGGAGTCGTGGCAGGGCTCGCCTTTTTCATCCTGTTGTATTTGGGAGGCTATTGGTTTGCCGGGTTAATCCTGGTATTGTCGCTGATCGGGTACGACGAGTTTTTACGGATGAGCGGTCTTAACAAGAACAAAACGATCTCGCTTTTAGGCTCTCTAGGGGTCGTTGGCCTTGTCGTACCGTGGCAGGAGGCCGGGATTTCGATAGAGCGCTTGATTTGGTTGTTTATGTTTGTTTTTCTGGCCGTTACCGTTATTTCGAAAAACAAAATTACGATCGATCATGTGACTACGGCATTTTTGGGTATGGTGTACGTCGGTATCGGTTTTCATTACATGGTGGAGACGCGCTGGCTGTCCGAGAACGGGCTTTATTGGACGCTGCTTGTGTTTTTATGCATTTGGTCAACGGATTCCGGCGCGTATTTTACCGGATCGATGATGGGAAAAACACCGCTCTGGCCTGCCATTAGTCCGAAGAAATCCGTCGAGGGAGCGATCGGCGGCACAGCATTGTCCATTGTCGTTGCACTCGGCTTTGCCTGGTACCGTCCGGACCTGCTTAGCTTTGCGCAAGCGATTTGGATCGGGCTCGTCATTGCGATTGTCGGTCAGATGGGCGATTTGATTCAATCCGCTTACAAGCGGGTGAAGGGCATCAAGGACACGGGAACGATCCTGCCGGGACATGGCGGCGTGCTTGATCGGACCGACAGCTGGCTAATCGTCTTTCCGTTCCTTCATTTAGCGGCTTTGCTCCCGCACGTATAACTATTGCCCCGAGGTGAACGTTGGTGAAAAAAGTCAGTATTCTGGGGTCGACCGGTTCCGTTGGAACCCAGACCTTGGATGTCATATCGCATTACCCGGAACGTTTCGAGGTGGAAGGGCTCGCCGGCGGTTATAATATCCCGCTCCTGCTGGAGCAAATCGAGCGCTTTCGTCCCCGCAAGGTAGCCGTTGCGACGAAGGAAGCGGCGGAACAGCTGCGTGCGGCAGTGAAATCGGACGTTCAGGTGCTATACGGTGAAGAGGGGCTGCACGAAATTGCGGCGGGCACCGATGCCGAGCTTGTGGTCACCGCGATTGTCGGCAGCCAAGGACTTAAGCCGACGCTGGCCGCGATCGACGCAGGTAAGCATATCGGTCTAGCCAATAAGGAGACGCTGGTTAGCGCAGGGCATCTTGTGACGGAATTAGCGCAGCGCCGCGGCGTCGCTTTGCTTCCGGTCGATAGCGAGCATTCCGCCATATTCCAATGCTTGAACGGAGAATCGCGGGATCGCGTACATAAAATTACGTTAACCGCTTCCGGGGGATCGTTTCGCGACCGCACCCGGGAAGAGCTTACACATGTAACGGTTGAAGATGCGCTCAAGCATCCGAATTGGTCGATGGGAGCAAAAATCACGATCGATTCGGCGACGATGGCGAACAAAGGGCTGGAAGTGATCGAAGCCCACTGGCTGTTCGGCTTGCCTTACGATCAGATAGAAGTGCTGATTCATCCCGAAAGCATTGTCCATTCATTCGTCGAGTTCGTAGACTACAGCATTATCGCCCAGTTGGGGATGCCGGATATGCGGGTGCCGATTCAGTATGCGTTGACCTATCCGGACAGGATGGCAACGCCATCCGAACGTTTGCGTTTATCCGATGTTGGGAAGCTGCAGTTTCGCGAGATGGATTTCGATCGGTATCCTTGTTTGCGGATGGCGTACGAAAGCGGACGGACGGGCGGCTCCATGCCCACCGTGTACAATGCGGCTAACGAAGTTGCGGTTGAACGGTTCTTGAAAGGGGAAATTTCATTCCTGGCCATCGAAGAGGTGATTGCCAGGGTCATGGACAAGCATTCCCCAGTCCCGGCCCCGGATTTGTCCGCCATCCTGGAGATCGACCGTTGGGCCCGGGAAGAGGCGCGTAGCTTGGACTAAAATGAACCGTTTGAAGATGCGACGCCAGGGCATCTTTCGGTGAAGCCGCTCATATGTTCATATCATGAGTCCCGGCTTGTATTCCCTTTGGGATTAATGTTAATCTTAAAGGTAGGCTTCGTACGATTTTCATGCAGCCAATACCATTTGCCCATAGCTTGGATATGAACATTTGCGCTTAAGGAGGCCGTACACCCATTGGCTAACATCCAGGTCGTATTTCAAATTATTCTTTTGTTTTTTGTTCTAGTCACGATTCATGAATGGGGACATTTTTACTTTGCCAAGCGAGCGGGTATTCTCGTTCGGGAATTCGCTATCGGCTTCGGTCCCAAACTGCTCTCCTTCAAACGTGGAGAAACCCGGTTTACACTCAGACTTCTTCCAATCGGCGGGTTCGTTCGAATGGCCGGGGAAGACCCGGAGATCGTTCAGATCAACCAGGGTCAGCGTATCGCCGTGCAATTGGACGATAATCAGGTCACGCACATTTACTTGAACGAGTTCGAAAGCCGCCGGGATGCGATTGAAGGCGTCGTTGAGCAGATCGATCTGGAAAAAGATTTGTTCGTCCGTCTGGATGTCGACGGGGAAATCGAACGTTATTCGATTCATCCTCAGGCCATGATGGTGTCCAAGGAACAGGAAAACCAGATTGCCCCACTGGACCGCCAGTTCGGGAGCAAGTCGGTAGGACGGCGCGCAATGGCTATCTTTGCCGGACCGCTGATGAATTTTATTCTTGCCTTGGCACTATTTGTAACCGTAGTGTTCGTGGCAGGACTGCCCGACAAGGTGAAAATTCAGGAAATCAGTTCAGCTTCCGCTGCGGCGAAAGCGGGGCTCCAGTCCGGAGACATTATCCTTCAGGTGGATCATGTGCAGATCGGCCGCGACAGCAAAAAGCTGACCGGCTTAATTCAACAATCTCCGAATAAACCGATGGTATGGATTATTGAGCGCAACAAGGAGCAGATCCGCAAAGAAGTGACTCCGCTTATGGACAAGGACGGCGTCATTCGCGTCGGCGTCTCCCTTCTGACTGAAACGCGCCCTGCCACGGTGCTGGAAGGGTTTACCGGAGGCTGGAACACCCTTGTTTCCGCATCAACCATCATCATAGACGGCTTTGGCAAGCTGGCGACGCTTCAGGTAAAAATGGACGATTTGGGCGGTCCGGTAAGGATCGTGGAATTTACAAGCCAGCAAGCTAGCGCAGGGTTTATCCAATACATCTATTGGATGGCCGTTATGAGTCTCCATTTGGGACTGTTCAATCTGCTGCCGGTCCCGGCGCTGGACGGAAGTCGGCTGGTGTTTTTGCTGCTGGAGGCGCTCCGCGGCAAGCCTGTCGATCCGAGCCGCGAAAGCATGGTCCATTTTGTCGGCTTTGCGATGATGATGCTGCTTATGATAGCTGTCACTTATAACGATATATTACGTTTGATTAAAGGGTAACGAATTGCCGTCCGTAGGGGGAAAACAGAACGATGTCGAACCAAAAGCAAGACAAACAGTTTGTGAAAGAAATTACGCCGCAGGGCGAGGATTTCTCCCGCTGGTATATTGATGTCATTAAAAAGGCTGATCTCATGAGTTACTCGCCGGTCCGCGGATGCATCGTATTTAAACCGGACGGGTACGAGCTTTGGGAAAATATTCAGCGGGAGCTGGACCGCCGGTTTAAGGAAACGGGACACCGCAACGCTTACTTCCCGCTGTTCATTCCCGAGAGCTTTTTCCAAAAAGAAAAAGAACATGTGGAAGGGTTCAACCCGGAGCTGCCGTGGGTAACGGAAGCAGGCGGCGAGAAGCTCGAAGAGCGGCTGGCGATTCGCCCGACGTCCGAGACGATGATCGGTCACATGTACGCGGAGTGGATTAACTCCTACCGCGACCTGCCGCTCTTGATCAACCAGTGGGCCAACGTGGTCCGTTGGGAAAAGCGGACGCTGCCGTTTTTGCGTACAAGCGAGTTTTTATGGCAGGAAGGCCATACGGCTCATGAGGACGAAGCCGATGCACGCAAAGAAACGATGCAGATGCTGGAAATTTATCGTTCTTTTGCCGAAGAGTTCTTAGCGATTCCGGTCATTATGGGCCAGAAGACGCCTTCCGAGAAGTTCGCGGGCGCCGTCGATACGTATTCCATCGAAGCGATGATGAAGGACGGCAAAGCGGTGCAAGCGGGAACTTCCCACTATTTGGGCACGAACTTCGCCGTGGCGTTTGATATTAAATATTTGGACCGCGAGAATCAGCATCAGTTCTGTCATACGACCTCTTGGGGAGTCAGCACCCGTCTCATCGGAGCTCTGATCATGGTTCACGGCGACGACCGCGGTCTGGCTTTGCCGCCGAAGATCGCACCGACGCAAGTCATCATGATTCCGATCGGTCCTCCGAAGACGAGAGAGCAGGTTGTCGGCCGCGTAGACGAGCTGTATGCCCAGTTGAAGCAGGCTGGCGTACGCGTGAAGGTGGACGATCGTCCGGACCAAAGTCCGGGCTGGAAATTTAACGAATACGAAATGCGCGGCGTACCGGTCCGCGTCGAGCTGGGACCGCGGGACATGGAAAACGGGCAAGTGGTTCTGGTATCCCGGATTACCGGAGAGAAGCGTGTCGTCCAGCAGGACCAATTTGTAGAAGAAGTGCAAAAGCTGTTGACGGAAACGCAGAAGGAAATGTATGATCGAGCCAAGCGGTTCCGCGACGAAAGCATGACTGAAGCGGATACGGTGGACGAGCTGAAATCGTTCCTTGAGCAAAAGCGCGGCTTCGCATTGTCGGGCTGGTGCGGCTCTGCCGCCTGCGAAGCGCAGGTCAAAGAAGAGGCCGGCGCAACGAGCCGCAACATTCCGTTCGAGCCGGGCGTATCCAAGCCGAAATGTCTTGTCTGCGGCGAAGACGCCAAGCACACCGTCGTCTTCGGCAAATCGTATTAACACGATCTTTTCTACTAGCGCCATGTAATTAGGAGTTTGATTTTAGAGTTGGTTTAAGTTGCTTATTTCTTCGAAGGGCCTCAGGAAAAGTGTTACCACGGAAAGTGAAACGGCCGCCTTTGAAATCAAGTTGCTGCCTTGTAGATTTTTATACAATACGGCAACTTGATTTCAAGAGCGGTGGAGTGGTAATACTTTTCCGACGCGGCAATTACTGAAGATGATCGCTACATTTCTAAAGCAAACGCCTAACCTTTTACATAAGGGGCAATGGGAAAGCAACACTCCTTTTGTCCCTTTCATCGTTTTACGGGGGAGGAGCACCATGGGCAATGACAGTACGGCGCTGAAACGGGACCGCTTTGAAATGCTGATGCAGCAGGCCAGTGTACCGGCGGATGTGGTTCGGTCTTTTTTTTCGGACGGGTATATCGACAAAGTGGAAACGAGCCGCAAAAACAGGGAATGGACGTTTCATATCGTCAAAACTCAAGTGGTGCCGCAAGATATTTACCGTTCCTTCTGCAAAATGATCCGGGACAAATTCTCGCACATCGCTGCCATTCGTTTCGTACTCCAATACACGCCGGATGTGAAGCCGGAAGAAGTGGCGCACGAATACTGGGGCATGTTTCTCGAATGGGTGCAGCGGGAAGCGGCATCGATTAACGGTTGGATGACCAAGGCCAAAATTGAAACGAACGGGAACGTGCTTACGCTTTATTTGCTCGATACGATCGGCTTGGAATTGGCTAAGAAAAAAAATATCGGCGGACTGATTCAACGATATTTCAGCGGATTTTTCGGCGTCGATTTTCATGTGAAGTATGCGGTCAGCGATTCCCGGGAAGAAGAACTGGAGAAATTCTCGAAGCAAATCGAGCAGGAAGAAAAAGAAGTGACGATCAACATCTTATCGGCTGTGGAGGCGGAGAACGAAGCGGATGCGCAGCAGGAAGCGGAGCTGAAGCTGATGGTCGGCTACGACATTAAAGATCCGGCCGTTCCGCTGCAGGACGTCAGGGATGAAGAGAAGAAGGTTACGGTTCAAGGGACGGTTTTTGGCCTGGACACGAAAGAGCTGAGGAATGGCAGCACGCTGTTCATGTTCAACGTTACCGACTTTTCGGATTCGATCATGGTCAAGGCGTTTGCCAAAACGAAAGAAGATGTTAAAATTTACAGTCTGATCACGAACGGCAAGTGGCTGAAGCTGCGCGGCCGGGTCGAGTACGACCGGTTTATGCAAATCCCCGAGCTCGTGATGATTCCATCCGACGTTAATGAAATCGTCGGCCCGCCGGACCGGAAGGACGATGCGGAAGAGAAGCGGGTGGAATTTCACCTCCACACGGCGATGTCTACGATGGACGGAATCACGCCGGTCGACCAATATATCAAAACAGCAGCCAAATGGGGCCATAAAGCGATTGCCGTGACCGATCACAGCGGTATTCAATGCTTCCCGGAGGCGTATAAGGCTGCGAAGAAAAACGGGATCAAGGTCATTTACGGCTTGGAAGCCAACGTCGTCAACGATTCCGTGCAGGTCGTTATGAACGCGACGGACATTAGCCTCACCGATGCGGAATATGTCATTTTCGATATCGAGACGACAGGGCTTTCTGTCACCAGCAACAAAATTATCGAGCTTGCCGGCGTCCGCATGAAAGACGGTAAAGAAATCGACCGGTTTGCTACGTTCATTGATCCGCATGAGCGCATTCCATACAACATTCAGCAGCTCACCAATATTACGGACGACATGGTCAAAGGTGCGCCCGAGCTGGAAGAGATGCTGCCCAAGTTTATCGAGTTCGTAGGGGATAGCGTTCTGGTAGCGCACAATGCGCGATTCGATATTGGGTTCATTCAAGCGAACTGCAAACGGCTCGGTTTGCCCGAAGTGACCAATCCCGTGCTGGACACGCTGGAGCTTGCCCGGCTGTTGTTCCCGACGCTTAAAAATCACCGGCTCAACACGCTATCCGATAAGTTCAAAGTCGGCTTGGACAACCATCACCGGGCGATCGACGACTCGATTGCGCTGGGTCATGTACTTTTTCACCTGTTGAAGGAAGCCGGGGACCGCGGCTATAAGCAGCTGTCCCGTTTGAACGACGAGGTCGGCAAAAACCTCAAAACGCAGCGGCCATTCCATTGCTGCATTTACGCCAAAGACATGACCGGCAAAAAAAATCTGTTCAGTCTAATATCCCTTTCGCACACGCAGTATTTTCACCGGGTGGCCTGCATTCCGAAGAGCAAGCTGATGGAAATGCGCGAAGGCTTGATCATCGCTTCAGGCTGCGAAAAGGGCGAATTTTACGAAACGGTGCTGAACAAATCGGTCGAAGAAGCGGAAATGGTCGCCGAATTTTACGACGTGCTTGAAATTCAGCCGATTGGCGTGAACATGCACTTGGTGGACAAAGGCTTGGTCGGCAGCCCGGCGCAACTGGAGAATGCCAATCGCAAAATTGTCGAAATCGGCCGCAAGCTTGGCAAACCTGTTATTGCGACGGGTAATGTGCATTATCTGCATCCGCGAGAAAAAATATACCGTGACATCACCATTCACGGGATTACCGGCTTTAGCCCGCTTAAGGATATCCGCAAGCCGGACGTCCACCTTCGCACAACGAAAGAAATGCTTGCAGAGTTTGAATATTTGGGGAAAGAAACGGCTTACGAGGTCGTCGTAAAAAATACGTCGGAGCTTGCCGACCGGTTCGAGGAATTGGAGCTGTTTCCGACCAAGCTGTTCACGCCGATTATCGAAGGAGCGGACGATGAAATCCGCAATACCTGCTACGATACGGCAAAGCAGATTTACGGAGACCCGCTGCCGGAGGTTATTGTAGCGCGGCTGGAAAAGGAGCTTGTACCGATTATCAAGTACGGTTTCTCGGCCAACTATCTGATCTCCGAACGGCTCGTCAAGAAGTCGAACGCCGACGGCTATCTCGTCGGTTCGCGGGGCTCGGTCGGTTCCTCCGTCGTAGCGACGTTCCTTGGTATTTCGGAGGTTAATCCGCTGCCGCCGCATTACATTTGCAAATCGTGCAAGCACAGCGAGTGGATTCTCGACGGATCGATTCCCAGCGGCTTCGACCTGCCAGACAAAAACTGTCCGAACTGCGGGGAAAAGCTGAAAGGGGAAGGCCAAGACATTCCGTTCGAAACGTTCCTCGGCTTCAAGGGCGACAAGGTTCCCGATATCGACTTGAACTTTTCCGGCGAATACCAGCCGCACGCGCATAACTATACCAAAGAGCTGTTTGGGGAGAAAAGCGTGTTCCGGGCGGGCACGATCGGTACGGTTGCGGAAAAAACGGCATTCGGCTTCGTAAAAAAATACGAAGAAGATCAGGGCAAAAAGTGGCGCGGAGCGGAGCTCAACCGGTTGGCTTCCGGCTGCACGGGCGTAAAGCGAAGCACCGGCCAGCATCCCGGCGGGATCGTAGTCGTGCCGGATTACATCGAGGTCGACGATATCACTCCGGTGCAATATCCGGCCGACGATACGAGCGCCGAATGGAAAACGACGCATTTTGATTATCACGCCTTCGACGCCAACCTGCTGAAGCTCGATATTCTGGGACACGATGATCCGACGATGATGCGGATGCTGCAGGATTTGACCGGCGTCGATCCGACAACGATTCCGATGAACGATCCGAAAGTCATGAGCATGTTCAACTCCGTGGTCGCGCTCGGCGTGACGCCGGAGAAGATCCGGACACCGGTGGCGACTTACGGGGTGCCGGAGATGGGGACGAAGTTCGTGCGTCAGATGCTGGAGGAAGCGAAGCCGTCCAGCTTTGCGGACTTGCTGCAAATTTCGGGTCTCTCCCACGGAACCGGCGTTTGGCTCGGCAATGCGCAGGAGCTGATCCGAAAAGGCATCTGCACGATTAAGACGGTGATCGGGTGCCGCGACGATATCATGCTGTATTTGATCTACAAAGCGGGTATGGATGCGGGGCTGGCGTTTAAAATCACCGAGAGCGTGCGGAAGGGGAAAGGGCTCACCGACGAGTGGAAAGAAGATATGAAGAAGCATAACGTTCCCCTGTGGTACATCGATTCGTGCGAAAAGATCGAGTACATGTTCCCGAAGGCGCATGCTTCCGCTTATGTTATTTCCGCGGTGCGCACCGCTTACTTTAAGCTTTATTACCCTATCGCTTACTATGCGACTTATTTTTCCGTCCGCGCGCAGGATTTCGAGATCGAGCTGCTGTGCCAAGGCTACGACGCGATTTTGCGCAAACTGATCGAAATTGAGGAAAAAGGGTTCCAGGCGACGCCAAAAGAGAAAAGCATGATCTCCATTCTCGAAATGGCGCTGGAGATGACGGCCCGCGGCTTTTCCTTTAAACCGATCGATTTGTACAAATCGGAGGCGACAAAGTTTCTGATCGAAGACGACTCGCTTATTCCTCCGTTTTCCGCCGTTGCGGGGATCGGGGAGAACGCGGCGAAGAACATCGCGGCCGCCAAAAACGACGGCCCGTTCTTATCGATAGAGGACTTTCAGTCCCGAAGCAAGGCGTCGAAGACGATCATCGAGCTTCTTGGCGGCATGGGCTGCTTCCGGGGTCTTCCGGAAACGAATCAGCTTTCGCTGTTTTAGAACTTGTGGAGAAGTCTTTTTTGCTTGCTCAAGCGCCTTTTTACGCCTTATTGCATGATCACTGTACTTATGGTATAATCTTCTTCGGTAGCAATGTAATATCTCGTGACCAAAGAGTGGGGAAACCCACTCTTTACATTTTGTATAAGGCCCCAAAGCGAGTGAAGACGTTGAGCTTCAATACTCTAACTATCGCTCGCTTTCTCACCCTACTAAGGAGGAACGCACGTTTGAGCACAAACATCAAATCCACTGTGGAAGAGCTGGTTCGCCCTTTTTTGGACGAAAACGGATTTGAGCTGGTCGACATCGAATATGTGAAAGAAGGCGGCAACTGGTTTTTGCGGGTATATGTGGATAAAGAAGGCGGCATCGATATCGATGACTGCGGCCGCATCAGCGAGTACCTCAGCGCCAAGCTGGACGAGAATGACCCTATCGAATTGGCTTACTTTCTGGAAGTGTCTTCGCCCGGGGCGGAGCGTCCGCTCAAGAAGCCTCAGGACTATCGTAAAGCGATTGGCGAGCATGTCTTCGTGACGACGTATGAACCGGTAAACGGTTTGAAGGAATTCGAGGGCACGCTCGTGTCGTACGACGAACAAACGGTTGTCGTCGAGATCGGCAAGAAAAGGCACGAACTCCCGTTTGACAAAGTGGCCGGCGCCAGGCTCGCCATCAAATTCTAGTCGATCTGCCAAAGCGTTGGGCGGCTCGTATTTTATGAGAGGGGGAACTCCATTCAAATGAACATGGATTTTATCGAAGCGCTGAACGAAATCGAAAAGGAGAAAGGCATCGCCAAAGACGTGCTGATCGACGCGATTGAGGCAGCGCTGATTTCGAGCTATAAGCGCAATTTCAATACCGCGCAAAATGTACGCGTCGACATCAACCGCCATACGGGTCTCATTAAAGTATACGCCCGCAAAACGGTCGTCGACGACGTGCTTGATCCGCGGCTGGAAATTTCGCTCTTCGCTGCAAGAGAAATGAACCAAAACTATCAGCTGAACGACATCGTCGAGATTGAGGTTACTCCTCGCGATTTCGGCCGGATTGCGGCGCAGACGGCGAAACAGGTCGTCACGCAGCGGATTCGCGAGGCGGAGCGCGGACTGATCTACAATGCCTATGTCGATAAAGAGGAAGACATCGTCAACGGCATCGTGCAGCGTCAAGATACGCGCAACCTGTATATCGATTTGGGCAAGATCGAAGCGGTCATGCCGCTGAACGAGCTGATGCCCACGGACAAATTCAAGCACGGAGACCGTATAAAAGCGTATATCACCAAGGTCGAAAATACGACCAAGGGGCCGCAGATCATTTTGTCCCGTACCCACCCGGGGCTTTTGAAACGGTTGTTCGAGCTAGAGGTTCCAGAAATTTTCCAAGGGGTTGTCGAAATTCGTTCCGTCGCCCGCGAAGCTGGTTTCCGTTCCAAGATCGCAGTATACTCCCGCAATCCGGAAGTCGATCCGGTCGGTTCTTGCGTCGGGCCGAAGGGCATGCGCGTGCAAACGATCGTCGGCGAGCTGAAGGGCGAGAAAATCGACATCGTCCGTTGGATGGAAAGTGTGGAGGATTATGTCGCCAACGCGCTCAGCCCGTCCAAGGTGCTGGAGGTGCAAGTGTTCGAAGCCGAGAAAATGGCCCGGGTTATCGTGCCGGACTATCAGCTGTCGCTTGCCATCGGCATTAAAGGGCAGAATGCGCGGCTGGCCGCCAAACTGACCGGCTGGAAGATCGACATTAAGAGCGAGACGCAAGCCGAGCAGGAGTACGGCCGACCGAAGACATATGCTGAAGAAATGCACCAGGATTCCGTCAGTATCGATTAATTCGCAGACATCGGTCTGACGGCCATGCGGGAGGGGGATGATCCGATGAAACAAAGAAAAATACCTCTGCGTAAATGCGTAGCCTGCCAGCAGATGATGCCTAAGAAAGAACTAATCCGCGTGGTGAAAACGCCAAATGATGAATTGCTCATCGATTTGACGGGAAAAAAAGCCGGACGCGGCGCCTATTTGTGCGGTAAACTATCCTGCTTCAAGCTGGCCAAGAAATCGCGTGCGCTGGATCGCGCACTGAAATCGTCGGTCAGTCCGGATATATACGATGCTCTCGAGCAGGATTTTATTAAAGTGGAAGACGAATTTATTGCCGGAAAAGATGCGGTGGATGATGAACAAGAATAACGGCAAATTTTTCTCGAATCTGGGGCTCGCCATGCGGGCGGGAAAGCTGGTTACCGGTGAAGACATGGTGATCGAATCGGTCCGAAGCGGCGAAACGAAGCTTGTCATCGTGGCCGAGGACGCTTCCGCAGGCACCTTCAAGAAAGTGAACGATAAGTGCATTTATTATCAAGTTCCTATCCATCAGTACGGCCGTCGGGATCAGCTTGGAGCAAGTATCGGTAAAGAAGCGCGAGTCGTCATTGGGGTAAACGATGCGGGATTTGCGCGGATGTTGTTGAAGCAGTTAGATCGTACGGAGGTGGACGGTATTGACGAAACAAGACAACAATAAAGACAAACTCAGAGTGTACGAATATGCCAAATCTTTGAATATGAGCAGTAAAGAGATCATCACAATATTAAAAAGACTGGATATTCCGGTCAACAATCATATGAGCGTAATGGAGAATGATGCGGTGTCAAGTGTAGAGAAATTTTTCAGAGATGTTAAAGCCAATGCAGCAGCTAAACGGAGCGAGGGCGGAGCCAAAACAGATAAGCCGACCAATCGTCCGGAGTCCAATCAACAAACCGTAGCGGCGCAGCCGAAGCCGGAACAGCGCCCGCAAACGACGCAAGTCCAATCGGCTGCACCTATGCAAAACAACGGTCAGGGACAAAACAGACCGCAAGGTCAAGGCGGCGAAGGCCGTCAAGGTCAAGGCCAGCCCCGTCAAGGGGATCGCCAGGGACAAGATCGCAATCGCGGTGGCCAAGGAGGCCAAGGCGGTGGCAATCGTGGAGGTCAAGGTCAGGGTCAAGGAGGCCAAGGCGGCGGCTATCGCGGCGGTCAAGGTCAAGGTCAAGGCCAAGGAGGTCAAGGCGGCGGCTATCGCGGCGGCCAAGGTCAAGGCCAAGGAGGTCAAGGCGGCGGCTATCGCGGCGGCCAAGGTCAAGGTCAAGGCGGCCAGGGCGGCGGCTATCGCGGCGGTCAAGGCCAGGGTCAAGGAGGCCAAGGCGGCGGCTATCGCGGCGGTCAAGGCCAGGGTCAAGGAGGCCAAGGCGGCGGCTATCGCGGCGGCCAAGGTCAAGGTCAAGGTCAAGGTCAAGGAGGCCAAGGCGGTGGTAATCGTGTAGGCCAAGGCGGAGGTCAGCAGGGCCAGCGGCCGGATCAACGCAAAGGCGGAGGCTTCGAGCAGCGCAATAACGACCGCAACCGCCAGGCGTCCATTCCTCCGAAACCGAATAACAATAAACGCTTTGAAGATAACCGGGGTGGCGGTGGAAGGGGTCAACAAAACCGCGGTAAAGCCCAAGGTCGGGGTGGCAGGAATCAGGAGCCGCCGAAACCGAAGATCGACAATACGCCGAAGAAAATTATCGTGCGCGGAACGATGACCGTAGGCGAGACGGCCAAAGTGCTGCATAAGGACGCTTCCGAAGTCATTAAGAAGCTTCTGTTCCTCGGCGTCATGGCGACCATCAATCAGGAGCTTGAACTGGATGCGATCCAACTGCTTGCGTCCGAATACGGCGTGGAAGTTGAATTGAAAATTCCGGTCGAGGAAGACAAATTCGAACAATTCGAAGAACAGGACGAAGAAGCGGATCTGATGGAGCGTCCTCCGGTGGTGACCATCATGGGTCACGTCGACCACGGTAAAACGACGCTGCTTGATGCGATCCGCAAGACAAGCGTTACCGAAGGCGAAGCGGGCGGTATCACGCAGCATATCGGCGCTTACCAAGTAGAAACGCACAACAAAAAGATTACGTTCCTCGATACGCCGGGTCACGAAGCGTTTACGTCCATGCGTGCCCGCGGCGCACAGGTAACGGATATCACCATTATTGTGGTTGCTGCCGATGACGGCGTCATGCCGCAAACGGTCGAGGCGATCAGTCACGCCAAAGCGGCGAAAGTGCCGATTGTCGTTGCGGTGAACAAAATCGATAAGCCGGATGCGAACCCGGACCGGGTCAAGCAAGAGTTGACCGAGTACGAGCTTGTTCCCGAAGAGTGGGGCGGCGATACGATTTTCTGCAACATTTCCGCGAAGCAAGGGATCGGGCTGGAAAATCTGCTCGATATGATTTTGCTTGTATCCGAAGTGCAGGAGCTAAAAGCCAATCCGAACAAGCGTGCCAGAGGAACGGTCATCGAGGCCGAGCTGGATAAAGGCAAAGGGCCGGTGGCGCGCGTCTTGATCCAACACGGTACGCTTAAAGTGGGCGACAGCTTCGTCGCAGGCGTCTGCTTCGGACGTGTGCGGGCCATGATAAACGATAAAGGACGCAAGCTGAAAGAAGCCGGGCCTTCGACGCCGGTGGAAATTACCGGTTTGACAGAAGTGCCTCAAGCTGGCGATCCGTTCCTGGTCTTCGAGGACGAGCGCAAAGCGAGAGATATCGCCGAGAAGCGTGCAATCACGCTGCGTCAATCCGAGATGGGAGCAAACGCCCGCGTTACGCTGGACGATTTGTACAAACAGATTAAAGAAGGCGAAGTCAAGGATCTTAACGTCATCATTAAAGCGGACGTTCAAGGTTCTGCCGAGGCGCTTAAAGGCTCCTTGGAGAAAATCGATGTCGAAGGCGCGCGCGTTAAAATTTTGCATAGCGGCGTAGGGGCGATCACCGAGTCCGACGTTATTTTGGCATCGGCCTCCAATGCGATCGTCATCGGCTTTAACGTCCGTCCTGAACCGCAAGCGAAAAATACCGCGGAGCAAGAAAAAGTCGATATTCGTCTGCACAGCATCATTTACAAAGTGATGGAAGAAATCGAGCAAGCGATGAAGGGGCTTCTCGATCCGGAATATAAAGAAGTCGTTATCGGGCATGCTGAAGTCCGCAATATCTTTAAAGTGTCCAAGGTCGGCACGATTGCGGGCTGCATGGTGACGGACGGCAAAATCGTCCGCTCCGCCGAAGTACGGATTGTCCGCAGCGGAATCGTCGTATTCGAAGGCAAGATCGACTCGCTGAAACGATTCAAGGATGATGCGAAAGAAGTGGCGCAAGGCTACGAATGCGGTATATCTTTGGAGCGTTTTAATGATCTTAAAGAGGGAGACACGATTGAAGCCTTCGTTATGGAAACTGTAGAGAGGTGATCCGCTATGGCAAAAATTCGCGTGGGCAGAGTCGGGGAACAAATCAAGAAGGAATTAAGCCAGATCATTCAATCTGAACTGAAAGACCCGCGCATCGGTTTCATTACCGTGACCGGCGTCGATGTGACGAATGATTTTTCCCAGGCCAAAGTATACTTGAGCGTGCTCGGCAGCGACGAACAGAAGGAAGAAACGCTGAAGGCACTCGCCCGCGGCACCGGGTTTATCCGCTCCGAGCTCGGCAAACGAATTCGGATGCGCAAAATTCCGGATCTGCTGTTTAAGTTCGACGCCTCGATCGATTACGGCAGCAAGATCGAAACGCTCATTCACCAAATTAACGACGGGAATTCGGAAGCATGACTGCAGCGGGATATGCCGTTCAGCTTCAAGCGGCGGCCGGGTTTATCCGCGAGCAGGATGATTTTCTGGTCGTAGCCCACGTGCAGCCCGATGGCGATGCCGCCGGGTCCACGTTTGCGGTCGCTTGGATGCTGCAGTCGCTAAACAAACGGTTCACGCTGATCAACGAAGGCCCAATCCCGGACAAGTTCATGTACATGGCCGGGCCTCATGCGGTCATCGAATACGAGAAAGCACCGCCCGAACGCAAGTTCGCGGCGGTGATCTCGGTTGATTGCGCGGATTTCGGACGAATCGGCTCGGTGAGCGAATGCTTCGAGCCGGAGCGGAAGCTGCTGAACATCGATCATCATGCCACCAATGACGGATTCGGAACCGTGAATCTGGTGCGCTCCGATGCCGCGGCTACCGTGGAAGTGCTGTACGATCTCGCGCTGGAGCTGAATCTGGAGTTCACGCCGGAGCTG
The DNA here is from genome assembly GCF_024213375.1 of Paenibacillus sp. MZ04-78.2. Taxonomy (GTDB): domain Bacteria; phylum Bacillota; class Bacilli; order Paenibacillales; family NBRC-103111; genus Paenibacillus_G. The sequence continues at coordinate 65,085 of NZ_JANAVJ010000005.1, forward strand.
AACGATTGTATTTACACCGGTTTGCTGACCGATACGGGAGGCTTCCGTTATTCCAATACGACGCCGAAAGTGATGCAGATTGCGGCAGATATGCTGGCGCGCGGTGTGAAGGGGCACGAGCTTGCCGAAAGGCTGCTCGAAACGATGACGCTCGGTCAGGTATGCTTGCTGAAGCGAAGCCTCAATACGTTGTCCTTTGCCCTTGACAACAAGGTTGCCTGGCTGTCCGTCACTTTGGACGATTTGTCCGCTACCGGTGCATCCGGCGAAGATATGGACGGACTCGTCAACTATGCCCGCAATGTCGAAGGGGTTGAAGTCGGCATGCTGTTTAAGGAAAAAGAGCCAGGAATCGTTAAAGTCAGCTTCCGTTCCGGTGGCTTGGCCGATGTCGCGGCAATTGCCCAAAAATTCGGCGGCGGCGGGCATGTCAAAGCAGCCGGTTGTACGATTCGCGGTTCGCTGTCCGAAGCGGTTGAGCGAGTCGTTCGGGAAGTAGGGATGGCGCTCGCATGACAACGGAATTGGAAGGTATTTTGCCCGTGTGGAAGCCGAAAGGCTTTACCTCCCACGATGTGGTGGCCAAAGTGCGCCGCATCGTTAGAATCAAGCGGATCGGCCATACGGGAACGCTTGATCCCCAAGTGACAGGCGTCCTGCCGCTTTGCATCGGCAGGGCGACCCGGCTTGTCGAGTACATCCAGGAGCTGCCGAAGGCGTACGAAGCGACGCTGCTTTTGGGACTTGCCACCGATACGGAGGACTTGTCGGGGGAAGTACTGGAGCGGGCGGAGCGGCTTGGAGAACGGTTGACGCCGGAACAAGTGACTGCGGCGGTTTTACGCTTTGTCGGCGACATCGAACAGGTGCCGCCGATGTATTCTGCCGTCAAGGTGGACGGCAAACGGTTGTATGAGTTGGCGCGGCAGGGCGTTCAAGTGGAGCGGAAGTCCCGGACGGTCACCATTTACGGCATCGAAGTGCTGGAGACGGACTGGTCTGGAGATTATCCGCAAGTCAAGTTTCGCGTCGATTGCTCCAAGGGAACGTATATTCGCACGCTGTGTGCGGATATCGGACAAGCTCTCGGCGTACCTGCCGTTATGGCGGAGCTGGTGCGAATCTCGACCGGACATATCGGGCCGGAACGATGCTTGACGCTTGAACAGATCGAAACTCTCCACAAAAATGGAGAGCTTGCCGGGCGGTTGATTCCGATGGAGCAAGCGGTTGCCCATTTGCCGTCCGTCCGGCTTTCTTCCGTTCAAGCACAGAAGGCGCTGCAGGGCCAGAAGATTCGCGTCAGCGAAGGGCAGAAGGCTGCATTAAACGGCTTTTCGTCCACCGGCGAGCGGGCGGTCGCCTGCTTCGCGGAAGAAACGGGCGCGTTAATCGGGCTTTTTGAATGGGATTCGGAACCGGAATTGCTGCTGCCGGTCAAAATATTTTCTTGAGCTTGAGCGGTCAAACGCACCAAAGAAATGTAGGTGAAAGACACATCCATGGAAACGGTACAGCTATCGTATCCGCTGCCGCAGGACGGTCGTCCGGACGATTCCGCCAAGGTGCTGGCGATCGGGGATTTCGACGGCGTTCACCTCGGTCACCGGGAAGTGATCCGGAGGGCGGTCGAACGCGGGGCTGAGCTTCAACTGCCGGCTGCCATCATGACGTTTCATCCGCATCCCAGACAAGTGCTCGGGATGGACAAATACACCAAGCTGCTTACGCCGCTCGCGGCCAAGCAGGAATTGCTGCGGCAGCTTCAGGTCGATGCGACTTATGTCGTGGATTTCAGCGAATCGTTTATGCGCGTCACGCCCGAACAGTTTGTCGAGCACATGCTTGTGCCGATGAAGGTCAGTACGGTTTTCGTCGGATTTGACTTCACCTTCGGCTACAAGGGTGCAGGGACGCCGGATACGCTGTGTGATTTGGCCAAGGGGAGATTTTCGATCGAGGTGGTTCGTCCGTTTCACCGAAACGGCGAGAAAGTCAGCAGTACGTTGATTCGCGAATGCTTGCTGCGTGGTGATATTGCCGAAGCGAATGCGCTGCTTGCCCGGCCTTACCGGCTGGAAGGGACGGTCGTGCACGGAGACGGGCGCGGCCGTACCATCGGTTTCCCGACCGCGAATCTTGAGGTGAGCCAGCCTTACGTTATTCCGGCCAATGGTGTCTATGCCGTACAGGTCACTGTCGGGGGGCGCAAAGTAGGCGGGGTCATGAATATCGGGGTGAAGCCTACCTTCGCCACCGGTCTGACGCAGCCCGCGTTGGAGGCGCATTTGTTCGATTTTCACGAAACGATCTACGGAGAGAACGTACAGGTGGAACTGCTCGCGTTTATTCGCGAAGAACGGAGATTCGCTTCGGTTCAAGAACTGATTTCCCAGATCGGTCAAGATGCGGATCAAGCGCGTTCGATCCTTGCGGCTCGGAAAATGATTCAAAACTCGTAATTTTATTTTACTTTTATAAACAAACTATGGTATACTATGAAACGTTGTCGATTCAACATGCTGTCGCATGAGGAATTCAGGACATCGCATGAACCTTGGCATGGAGAATCGAGCACTCCATCGGTCTCTGGGCTACAGGGGATATACTTATTATTTTCGGAGGTGACTCAATCATGGCATTGACACAAGAACGCAAGCAGGAACTGATCCAAACGCATAAGACGCATGAAAGCGACACAGGATCTCCTGAAGTGCAAGTTGCAATTCTTACGGAAAACATCGTGAACCTGACCAGCCACTTGAAGACGCACAAGAAAGATCATCATTCTCGTCGCGGTCTGCTCAAAATGGTCGGCCAACGCCGTAAGCTTCTGACGTACTTGAAAAACAAGGACGTCAAACGCTACAGCGCTTTGATCGAAAAACTCGGTCTGCGCCGTTAATTTAGCCTTACAACTAAAGCAACCACGTTTGTCCTTTGTGCACGCTGGAACGCCTGGCGTACGGATGCACGGGCTGCGGGGTTGCTTTTTTAAAATATCGGGATACTGTCGTTGCCGCTCACTGCACAAGCTGTACTTTTGAGTTACTATTTTCATAAAAAGCAGGAAATACTGACTAATATGCAGAATGGTTAAGGAAGACCGGCGCTTTGGCGATCTGGAGGCAAGTCTGCCCTGATTGGTTGCCAGGCAATGGCGGTAGTGCGGGACCCGGCTTCGATTGAATAATTGTACATAACGAAATCCGGGTATGAAATTTCAAAAGCTTTGAACGAAAATTGAGGAGGTTGAATATGGAGAAACAAGTGCAGATGGATCTCGGCGGACGTCCGTTGATTCTAGAAACCGGACGTCTGGCGAAGCAGGCAAACGGCGCTGTCGTTGCTCGTTACGGCGAAACCGTCGTGCTTTGTACGGTAACGGCTTCCGCCGAGCCGAAAGATTTGGATTTTTTCCCTCTAACCGTGAACTATGAGGAGCGTCTTTATTCGGTAGGCAAAATCCCCGGAGGCTTTATTAAAAGGGAAGGACGTCCCAGTGAAAAAGCGATTTTGTCCAGCCGTTTGACGGACCGTCCGATTCGTCCGTTGTTTCCGGAAGGCTTCCGCAATGACGTGCAGATCGTTTCGATCGTCATGAGTGTGGATCAGGAATGCGCGCCGGAAATTGCGGCCATGATCGGAACCTCCGCAGCGCTCAGCATTTCCGACGTGCCGTTTAACGGACCGGTGGGCGGAGTCATTGTCGGACGGGTGGACGGGCAGTTCGTCATTAACCCGACCGTCGAGCAGTCGGAGAAAAGCGATATCCACCTCGTCGTGGCAGGTACGAAGGATGCTATCATGATGGTCGAAGCCGGTGCGGAAGAAGTGCCGGAGGAAGTGATGCTGGAAGCGATCATGTTCGGTCATGACGAAATCCGCAAAATCGTTGCCGTGCAGGAACAACTCGTACAGGAAGTCGGCAAGCCGAAAATGAAAGTCAAGCTTCACAGCGTCGAGAGCGACGTGAATCAAGCGGTTCGCGAATTCGCTCAAGCCCGTTTGGTGGAAGCGGTCAAAATTCCGGAGAAGCATGCAAGACAAGATGCGATCGACGCGATTAACAGCGAAGCGAAGGAGCATTTTGCCGCGGTCTACGCCGAAACGCCGGAGAAAATGGCCGACGTCAAAGAAACGCTGTACGATATCGTGAAAGAAGAAGTGCGCCGCTTGATTACGCACGATAAAGTTCGTCCGGATGGACGCGGGCTCGACGAAATCAGACCGATCGAATGCGACATCAACCTGCTGCCGCGTACGCACGGCTCCGGTTTGTTTACCCGCGGCCAAACGCAGGCACTCAGCGTATGTACGCTCGGAGCGCTCGGCGACGTGCAAATTCTCGACGGTCTCGGCCTGGAAGAATCGAAGCGGTTTATGCATCATTACAATTTCCCGCCGTTCAGCGTAGGCGAAGCCCGACCGCTGCGTGCGCCGGGACGGCGCGAAATCGGACACGGGGCGCTCGGCGAACGCGCGCTGGAGCCGGTTATTCCTTCTGAAGTCGATTTCCCTTATACGATCCGTCTGGTTTCCGAGGTGCTGGAATCGAACGGCTCGACTTCGCAGGCGAGCATTTGCGCGAGCACGCTGGCGATGATGGATGCAGGCGTTCCGATCAAAGCTCCGGTAGCGGGCGTAGCTATGGGTCTGATCAAAGACGGGGAGCATTACTCGATCTTGGCCGACATTCAGGGGATGGAAGACCACCTCGGAGATATGGACTTTAAAGTGGCCGGTACCGCCAAAGGGGTTACTGCGCTGCAGATGGATATCAAAATCGACGGCATCGACCGGGCCATTTTGACGGATGCGCTGGAGCAGGCGAAAAAAGGCCGCATGCACATTTTGAACAAAATGCTGGATCGCATTTCGCAGCCGAAATCGGACCTGTCGCCTTATGCGCCGAAAATCGTCACGATGCAAATCAACCCGGACAAGATCCGCGATGTTATCGGAGCAGGCGGCAAAATCATCAACAAGATCATCGAAGAAACCGGTGTAAAAATCGACATCGAGCAGGATGGCCGCGTCTTCATTGCTTCGTCCAACAGTGAGATGAACGAAAAAGCGCGTCAAATCATCGAAGGTATCGTCCGTGAGGTCATCGTCGGGGAGACGTATCTCGGCACCGTGAAGCGGATCGAAAAGTTCGGCGCCTTCGTCGAAATTTTGCCGGGCAAAGAAGGCTTGGTGCACATTTCCCAATTGTCGACCGAGCGCGTAGGCAAGGTGGAAGATGTCGTCAAGATCGGCGATACGATTACCGTGAAAGTAACGGAGATCGACAACCAAGGCCGTGTCAATTTGTCGCGTAAAGCGTTGTTGACGGCGCAAGTTCCAGCCCAAACCTAATTTAACACTTGTTGCAGAAAGAGCCAGAGCAGTCTGTCTCTTTTTTGTTTGCCCAAAAATCCGGATTTCAGCTGCGGTGCTCTCTCTACGATGGTCTAAACCTGTCCTGCATGGCATAAGATGGGGACAAACAGGTGTGGACAGGAGAATGGGCATGAATCGCAACCGATGGTTAGCTGCGTCATTATGCTTTGGAGCGCTGCTGCTCGGCTTACAGTTCTCTCCGGCGGTCGACCGATTCGTACAGCATGCCAGAGAGAGGAACGGTCATGAACGGGCTGCAGACGATACACGGACGCTGTCTTCTCTGCTGTCGCTTAGGGCATGGAGCGACGAAGGGGGAGAGCGGCGGGCCAGAGTGCTTGAGAAAATCAGGGCCGAGGCGGCGAAGCGCAATATACCGCCGGTGAACGCCAAGATCGACCGCGTCTGGAAAGCGATACCGGGGTACAACGGGCTGGAGGTCGATGTCGAGAAGTCGCTGGAGCTGGCGGAGCGGCAGTCGTTTCCGGAAACGCCGCAGCTCGTGTTCCGCGAAGTGCCGCCTCAAGTCGATCTGGATCAACTCGGACCGAATCCGATCTATAAGGGCAACCCGGCGAAGCCGATGGCAGCGCTCATGATCAACGTGGCGTGGGGCGACGAGTATTTGCCGCAAATGCTGGACGTTCTCCGTAAGGAGCAGGTGCATGCGACCTTTTTTTTCGACGGGATGTGGCTGAAAAAAAATATTCCGACCGCCCGCAAAATTATGGAGGAAGGGCATGAAGTCTCCAACCATGCCTACTCTCACCGGGACATGAGCAAGCTCAGCCGGACGCAAACCGCTGCCGAAATCAGCAAGACCGAGACGATGCTGAAGCAGGAATTGGGCGCGCAGAATCGTCTATTTGCCCCGCCCTCGGGCGATTACAATCAAATGACCGTAGACGTCGCGCACGAGATGAACCTGCGCACCATTTTGTGGACGATCGATACGCTTGATTGGAAAAAGCCGGAGCCTTCTTCCATCGTGCATAAAGTAGCTACACGGATCGAGCCCGGCTCGCTGATCCTGACGCATCCTACGTCTTCGAGCAGCGCCGCGCTGCAGGGCATGATTCGCGCCATCCGGGCCAAAGGGCTGTCTTTGGGCACCGTCAGCGAGGTTATCTCGCCCGCGCGGGTTCCGAAGGTTGAGTCCGCCGGACAATAATGGTAATATCAGAATGTTATACCTAAATGCAGAGGAATCAAGACTTCGCCGTACTGAGGAGGCTTAAAGCGTTTGGACAAATACACACTAACTAACGGACTGCGGCTCGTCATCGAGAAAATTCCGACGTGCCGCTCCGTTGCTTTCGGCATCTGGGTCAAAACCGGATCGCGCAGTGAAAACGAGACGAACAACGGCATTTCGCATTTTATCGAGCATATGCTCTTTAAGGGCACGGAAAAATACTCCGCCAAAGATATCGCCGAAATTTTCGACGGCATCGGAGGCAACGTGAACGCCTTCACTTCCAAGGAGTACACATGCTATTACTGCAAGGTGCTGGACGAGCATCTGCCGCTCGCGGTGGAAGTGCTCTCCGATATGTTTTTCGGTTCGGTATTCGATGAGGCGGAATTAGAAAAAGAAAAAAATGTCATCTATGAAGAAATCGCGATGTATGAAGATACCCCGGACGATATGGTGCATGATCTGATTGCCCGGGCCGCTTTCGGCGGGCATTCGCTCGGACGTACCATCATCGGCACGCAAAGCAATCTGGCGGCGATGTCCTCCGATACGCTCGTGGCGTACATGAAGTCGCACTATACGATTGCGAATACGGTTATCAGCATCGCCGGCAACATTAACGACGATGTCGTCGGCTTGATCGAGAAGCATTTCGGCAGCTTCGCGAATGCGGGCTCGCAGGCCCCGCTTGAGCCTTTGGCGTTCCGGAGCGATCCCGAGTATCACCAGAAGAAAACCGAGCAAAATCATATTTGTTTATCGCTGCCCGGGCTGGCTGCGAAGGACGACCGGCTGTATGCGATGATCCTGCTGAACAATGCGATCGGAGGCGGCATGAGCTCCCGGTTATTCCAGGAAATTCGCGAGAAACGCGGGCTGGCCTACTCGGTATATTCCTATCATTCTTCCTACCAGGACGGCGGCCTGTTTACCGTCTATACCGGTACGGCGCCTAAGCAGACCGAAGAAGTGCTTAAGGTGACGCTGGAGCTGCTGGCCGACATCAAGGAGAAGGGATTGACCCCGACCGAGCTGAAGAAGGGCAAGGAACAGATGAAGGGCAGCTTGATTTTAAGCTTGGAGAGCACCAGCAGCCGGATGAACCGGATCGGGAAAAATGAACTGATGCTCGGCCGACATTACAATCTGGATGAAATGATACAACGTATCGAGAGTGTGGAGATGGAGCATATTCAAGCGCTGACGGCGGAAATGCTGTCCGTGCCGTTCGCACTGGCTATGGTCGGGCAGACGAATGATGCCATCGCTGGATTTAGGAGGGATCAGCTTGTCTGAACGAATCGAAGTGTTCATTAAACGGCTGCCGGGGAACGAGGATATCGCGCTGCCGCAAAAAATGTCCGAGCTTGCTAGCGGTTTCGATCTGTATGCGGCTGTAAGCGAGCCGGTCGATCTCGGACCGGGCGAACGGACGCTCATTCCGACCGGATTTTCGCTTGCCATGCCGGGAGGGCTGGAAGCCCAGATTCGTCCACGAAGCGGGCTTGCTTTTAAACACGGGATCACATCCTTGAACACGCCGGGCACGATCGATGCCGATTACCGCGGCGAAGTCAAGGTACTGCTGATCAATCATGGCAAAGAAACGTTCACCATCAACCGTAACGAGCGCATCGCGCAAATGGTGTTCCAAACGGTGCCGCTCATTACGCTGACCGAGGTAAGCGAGCTGGACGAGACGGAACGCGGAGCGGGCGGCTTCGGGCACACGGGAACAAAATAAGGAAGACGGACAAGCAAAGCGCTTTTCCGCAGGCCGGCAATTCGGCCTGACGGAAGAGCGTTTTTTTGTTGGCCATCGAACGATGTGTACTGCCAGCGTTTGGGGGCTTGATCTGCTGGAACCCATCTTTGGGCTGTCGCATAAGATGATTTATCGAGAGCGACATGGAAAGAGGTGAGAATGAATGCTGACCGGGATTCAAATAGCGTTGATCGGCGGCGATGCCAGGCAGCTCGAGGTGATTCAAAAATGCTCCGAACTCGACGCATCCGTCGTTTTGTTCGGCTTTGATAATTTGCAGAACGGTTCAAGCGGGATTACCAAGGCAGAATTGACGCCCGAAGCGCTTGTTGCTTTGGATGCCGTCATTTTGCCTGCTGTTGGGACGGACGATCAAGGAAATGTGGACAGTCTGTTTTCATCCAAGGAATTGCGACTTACCCATGAACATATAGCTGCTCTGCCGAAACATGCCATCGTCTTTACGGGCATGGCCAAACCGTACTTACGCGAATTATGCTCGAACGAAGGCATCGGGCTGATCGAATTGTTCGACCGTGACGATGTGGCCATTTACAACTCCATTCCGACAGCCGAAGGCGCGGTGATGATGGCAATTCAGAACACGGATATCACCATTCACGGCTCGGAATCCATGGTGCTTGGCTTCGGAAGAACCGGAGCAACGCTTGCCCGCACGCTGCAAGGCATGGGCGCGAAAGTCAAGGTAGGCGTCAACAAACCTGAATATTACGCCCGCGCGATCGAGATGGGAATGAACCCCTTTTTCACCCAAGAGCTGATCTCCCACGTATCTCAAGTGGATTTGCTGTTCAACACCATCCCGGCCATGGTGGTCACCGCTCAAGTCATCGCCAATATCCCGCATCGCGCCATTATTATCGATCTAGCCTCCAAGCCGGGCGGAACCGATTTCCGCTATGCCGAAAAACGCGGGGTGAAGGCGATGCTTGCGCCGGGGCTGCCCGGCATTGTCGCTCCGAAAACCGCCGGGCGTATCATTGCCGATACGCTGACCCGCATCATCATGGAGGACGCAAGACGAAGGAGGAACGGGGAATGAATTGGGATCAACTGACAGTGGGCTTCGCGTTGACCGGGTCTCACTGCACGTTTGCCGAAACGATGCCGCAAATCCGGCGCTTTGTCGATGCCGGGGCCAAAGTCGTGCCCATCGTATCCAATACGATCATGACCACGGACACGCGCTTCGGCACATCGGCAAATTGGCGAAAAGAGTTGAAAGAGATCACAGGAAATGATATTATTTCTTCAATTGTAGATGCAGAACCGCTCGGTCCTTCGAAACTCCTCGACATAATGGTGATTGCTCCCTGTACCGGGAATACGACCAGCAAGCTTGCGAACGCGATGACGGATAGTCCCGTGCTGATGGCGGCTAAAGCGCAGATGCGCAACGGGAGACCGCTTGTGCTGGCGATTTCGACAAATGACGGATTGGGACTGAACGCCACGAATATCGGCAAGCTGCTGATTACCAAAAACATTTATTTCGTCCCGTTTGGACAGGATGCGCCGAATGTCAAGCCGAATTCGCTTGTAGCGCGCATGGATTTGATCATGGAAGCTTGCGAGGCAGCCCTTCAGGGCAAGCAGCTGCAGCCGATGCTGATTGAACGGTTTCATTACTGATCCTGCATTTTTTATCATTTATTCTTTAGGGGAGAGGACAATACATGTCGAATCAAAAGTTGTTTAACGTCGCAGTAGTAGGCGCGACAGGTGCCGTAGGAGAACAGATCCTCCGTTTGCTGGCTGAACGGAATTTCCCCATCCAAGAGCTGAAGCTCTTGTCCTCGGCCCGGTCCGCAGGCAAGAAACTTCAGTTCAAAGGCCGTGAAGTGACGATTGAAGAAGCAACGCCTGACAGCTTCAAAGGCGTGGACATTGCCTTGTTCAGCGCAGGAGGCGACGTCAGCCGGGCATTGATTCCGGAAGCGATCAAGCACGGAACTGTGTGCATCGACAATACCAGCGCGTTCCGGATGGACCCAGAAACGCCGCTTGTCGTGCCTGAGGTAAATATCGACAAAGTCAGCGACCACAAAGGCGTCATTGCCAACCCGAACTGCTCCACGATTCAACTGGTGCAGACGTTGAAGCCGCTTTACGACCGTTTCGGCATTTCCCGCATCATCGTTTCCACATACCAAGCGGTATCTGGCGCGGGCGCCAGCGCGATTAACGAAATGCTTCGCCAGTCTCGCGAAGTGCTGGAAGGAAACGCTGTGGAGCCGCAAATTTTGCCGGTAGGCTCTTTGCCGGTCAAGCATCAAATCGCATTCAACGCTATTCCGCAAATCGACAAATTTGTGGACAATGGCTTTACTTACGAAGAAATGAAAATGATCAACGAAACGAAAAAAATCATGGGTGACGACACGCTGGAAGTTACCACGACTTGCGTGCGGATTCCGGTCGTTTACGGCCATTCCGAATCGGTTTATGTCGAGCTTAAGCAAGATTTCGACATCGAAGAGGTGAAACGCCTGCTGGCCGACGCACCAGGGATCATCGTACAGGATAACACTGCCGAACAACTGTATCCGCTGGCTACGGAAGCGGCAGGTAAGCTGGAAACGTTCGTCGGCCGTATTCGCCGCGATCTTAGCAACCCGCGAGCCCTCAATCTGTGGATCGTATCCGACAACCTGCTCAAGGGAGCGGCTTGGAACGCCGTTCAAATTGCCGAATACATCGCGATCGAGCAGCAATAAATGAAACTAGACTGGCTTTCTGAGACACTCAGGAAGCCAGAATTTTGCTATTCACTATGGCACATGGATAAGGGGAGAGATCACTTGAGGATCTTGGTGCAAAAATTCGGAGGCACATCTCTTTCCACAGCCGAGGCTAGAACACACGTTATTGAACACATCCAAGACGCTTTGAATCAAGAATACAAAACGGTTGTTGTTGTTTCGGCTATGGGTCGCAGAGGAGAGCCTTACGCAACGGACACGCTACTGGATTGGATTGGTCAAAATGGAAATACGCTGCCTGCGCGCGAAAGAGATATGCTGCTATGCTGCGGCGAATTCATCTCGGCCGCTACGCTGTGCAGCTTACTGAACGCCGAGGGGATTCCTGCTGTTGCTTTAACCGGCGCGCAGGCAGGAATTTTAACGAACGACGAATTCGGCAATGCCCAAATCGTCTCGATTCGGCCGGGTCGGATGCTGGAACTGCTGGAGCAGGGGAACGTCGTCATCGTCGCCGGCTTTCAAGGCGAGACGGCGACACGCGACTTCACAACGCTCGGGAGGGGCGGAAGCGATACGTCGGCTACCGCGCTTGGAGCGGCTTTAAATGCGGAGCTCGTCGAAATTTTCACGGATGTGAGCGGTATTTTGACGGCAGATCCGCGGATCGTGGAGGAAGCAAGACCGCTTTCGGTCGTCTCTTATATGGAAATCTGCAACATGGCGCATTTAGGCGCGAAGGTCATACATCCCAGAGCGGTAGAAGTCGCTATGAATGCCGGAATTCCGGTAAGAGTGCGCTCCACGTTTTCCAAGGATAAAGGAACGCTTGTTACGCATGCCGACGCGCTTCGGAACGAATCAGGCGCCGTACAGGACCGGTTTGTTACAGGCATCGCTCACGTACCGAATATCTCGCAAATTCGGGTAGCGCCTCAGGAAGGCAGCTACGATCTTCAGCTTAACGTGTTTAAAGCGATGGCACGGCAGCGGATCAGCGTCGATTTTATTAACGTCAACCCATCCGGCGTCGTGTACACGGTCTTTGACCATGAGGCGGAGCGGGCAGCCGAAACGCTTCAGGGACTCGGCTATACGCCGCACATCACGCCGAACTGCGCGAAAGTATCGATCATTGGGGCAGGAATGAACGGTGTACCCGGCATCATGGCCCACATTGTCGAAGCGCTTACGGAAGAGGACATCCAAATTCTGCAATCTGCCGATTCGAATACGACTATCTGGGTATTGGTGCAAGGTGACGACATGGTCAAAGCCGTCCGTGCGCTGCACCGCAAATTCGAGCTCCATAGATAACGCATAATGTTTTAGGAGGAGACAACACGTGGATTTTGGCACAATGATAACCGCTATGGTTACGCCGTTCGATGATAAGCTTAACATCGACTGGACGCAATTTGAGAACGTGATGGACTACTTGATTGAGGAGCAGCAAAGCGACAGTCTCGTCATCTGTGGCACAACCGGCGAATCTCCTACGCTAACGGAAGAAGAGAAGCTCGAAAGTTTTCAACGGGCTGTAAAGCACGCGCGCGGCCGCTGCAAAATTATTGCAGGGACCGGCAGCTACGATACCGCTCATTCTATTCATTTGTCGCAAGCGGCTGAAAAGTTGGGTGTCGATGCGCTGCTTCTGGTGGCGCCGTACTATAATCGGCCTTCGCAAGAAGGACTGTATCAGCATTACAAAGCCATTGCCGAGTCGGTTAACATCCCGATCATCCTTTATAACGTGCCCGGGCGGACCGGTGTCAATATCGATCCGGAAACGACGATTCGTTTGTCGCACATTCCGAACATCGTAGCGACGAAGGACTGCGCGGATACGGACCAGTTGACGCAGATCATTACCGGCGCCGCTCCGGGCTTTCTGGTCTACAGCGGCGACGATAGCGCCACGCTCCCCGCTTTGGCGGTCGGAGCGCGGGGAATCGTCAGCGTTGCGAGCCATGTGATCGGCAAAGAAATGAAAACGATGATCGATTGCTACTTGCAGGGCGAAGTAAAAGAGGCCGCGAGGCTTCATGGTCAACTGCTTCCGGTGTTCCGCGGGCTGTTCTTATGCCCTCATCGCGTACCGAGCCCGGCTCCGGTCAAGCATGCGCTTAACTTGAAGGGACTGCGCGTAGGCGGGGTTCGCCTGCCGCTTGTGGACGCTACGGAACAAGAAAAACAATTTATCGCTTCGCTTTTTGCATAAGCTTCACGTGACAACCGGTGCCCTGCGGCATCGGTTTTCTTGTTTTGGGAATAATACGCTTTACGCAGGGGATAGCCGAGTTGACCGGCTCACTTGTAAAGAGTCATTTTTTTCATGTATAATGATGTCAAGTGACTGGTGCGGTTAAAATTTGGTTTTGAATAATCATATGGAAATCGTCGTCAATTACATTGAGGAGGTTTAGTTACTTGTCCAAAAAAAATATAGACAAATTAACGATTTTTGCCCTGGGCGGCGTGGGTGAAATCGGGAAGAACATGTATGTCGTTCAATATGCGAACGATATTGTAGTTGTAGACTGCGGCTTGAAATTTCCGGAGGAAGATATGCTCGGGATCGATATTGTCATTCCCGATATTTCTTACTTGACGGAAAATCGCGATAAAGTGCGCGGAATCGTTATTACACACGGCCACGAGGACCATATTGGCGGTTTGCCTTACGTTCTTAAGCACCTGAACGTTCCGGTGTACGGGACGAGGCTGACGATGGGTCTGATCGAGATGAAGCTGAAGGAAGCGAATCTGCTCGGGGAAACGAAACGGATCGTTATTACGGCTGATTCCGAATTGAAGCTCGGCTGCATGACCGCCACGTTCTTTAAGACGAACCATAGTATTCCCGACTCGGTAGGGGTATGCTTGGAAACGCCGGAAGGCAACGTGGTGCATACCGGCGACTTCAAGTTCGATCAGACGCCGGTCAACGAACAGTACGCGGATCTTCACCAGATGGCAGCGATCGGCCGCAGAGGCGTCATTGCATTGCTATCGGATAGTACGAATGCGGAGCGTCCGGGCTATACCGGTTCGGAGCGCAGCGTAGGCACGGAAATCGAAGACGTATTCCGCAAAGCGAAGCAGCGTGTCGTTATCGCAACCTTCGCTTCCAACATTCACCGGATTCAGCAGGTCATTGACGCGTGCGAATCGACCCGCCGCAAGCTGACCGTAATCGGGCGGAGCATGGTAAATGTTGTGGGTATCGCCAGCGAATTGGGCTACTTGCATGTTCCGGATGGCATGCTGATCGAACCGGAGGAAGTGAACAAACTCGCGGCCGACCGCGTAGCCATTCTATCTACAGGGTCTCAGGGCGAGCCGATGTCGGCACTGACACGGATGGCCCGCTCCACGCATCGCAAGATGGACATTTTACCCGGCGACACCGTTATCATCGCCGCTACGCCGATTCCCGGAAATGAGCGGTATGTAGGGCGGACGGTGGACGAACTGATGCGCATTGGCGCGCATGTCATTTACGGGCCTGGCTCGATCACCGGGGTACACGTATCCGGACACGGCAGCCAGGAAGAATTAAAGCTGATGCTGAATATTATGCGTCCGAAATATTTTATCCCGATTCACGGAGAGTACCGGATGCTTCGTCAGCACGGGATGCTTGCCGAGTCGGTCGGCATCGCGCGCGAAGATATTTTTATCGTGGATAACGGCGATACGGTGGAAATTCAGGACGGCGTCGCCCGCAAAGGCTCCAAAGTGCCGGCAGGCAACGTGCTCATCGACGGACTCGGTGTCGGCGATGTCGGCAATATTGTGCTGCGCGACCGCAAGCTGTTGTCCCAAGACGGCATTCTGGTCGTCGTCGTAACGCTCAGCAAGCAGGATGGGACGATTCTGTCCGGTCCGGACATCATCTCCCGCGGCTTCGTATACGTGCGGGAGTCGGAAGGATTGCTGGAAGAAGCGAACCGGATCGTGACAAGCACGCTCCATCGCTTAATGAGTGAAAATGTCAATGAATGGGCTTCGCTCAAAACCCATGTCAAAGACGCGCTCGGCCGATTTTTATATGAACAAACCCGAAGAAGACCGATGATTTTGCCAATCATCATGGAAGTGTAAAACTTCCCACCAGTCATACGAACTCACTTGAGGATAAAGTGGAATAAGAAGCGTTTTGTAAAGACCACGTAAGCGGGGGGATATATTCCCAGCGCTTTACGCGGTCTTTTTCCGTATATCCGTACTCGGCGCCCCGCATAGTTTTGGCCGACTGCACCATACTAACAAGGACATTTCAGCTAATGGAGGGATGTTCTTTCATGCAATCCAACGATAAGCAAGAGCAGCAGCCGGTGCAGCCGCCCCAAGCGCCGACGACGGAAGAAGGACGCAAAAGCGCAACGGTCGACGCGATTCAGCAGCTGGGGCAGACAGCCGCGCCTACCACCGAATCCAATATTTTTTGTATGACCATTATCGGGCAGGTCGAGGGTCATATCGTTCTGCCGCCGCAAAACAAAACGACTAAATACGAGCATTTGATACCGCAGCTTGTAGCCGCGGAGCAGAACGCGAAAATCGAAGGCGTGCTTATTATTTTGAATACGGTAGGCGGAGATGTGGAAGCCGGGCTGGCAATCGCCGAAATGATTGCTACGTTGTCCAAGCCGACGGTAACGCTTGTGCTTGGCGGCGGGCACAGCATCGGAGTTCCGATTGCCGTCTCGGCCAATTATTCGGTTATTGCCGAAACCGCAACGATGACGATTCATCCGATCCGTCTGAACGGTCTGGTGATCGGCGTACCGCAGACCTTTGAATATTTGGACAAAATGCAGGAACGGGTCATCCGGTTCGTCACACGGCATTCCCGGGTAGACGAGAACAAATTCAAAGAACTGATGTTCAAAACGGGCGAGCTAACGCGCGACATCGGCACGACGGTCATCGGTGCGGATGCGGTCCGATACGGACTCATCGACTCGCTGGGCGGTATTGGGGAAGCCCTCCGTAAGCTCAACGCCTTGATCGACGAGCGGCGCGCCAACAATGGGGGAGGTATGATCCAATGATTCATTATTCGATACTGCCGCTGGAAACCGTCTATGAAGGAATCGAAGCGATGAAATCGTCTACCGTCGATATTGTGATGAATGGGGTCAGGATGCAGGTTGAACCGGTTAACGGGCAGCAAGCTAAGATCGTCCGGCTGATCAGCTGCAATCCGCAGGATTTTTTGAACCCCCAATACGCTCCAGGGCGAATGATTGAGTTTCAGCCGATGATCCGGGAATCCGGCGAATAAAGGGAGCTGCGCAGCGATTCGTTGCTTTTCCCGGCTCTTTATTTGCTGGAGGGGAATATATTTTCGCATTTTTCGTTTAGCTTCACCCCAGTTTATGGTATAATGAAGGCTCGGGGGTGAGCGTCTTGGCCAGGAAAAGGAAAAAGGGCAAGGGAATCAAATCAAATCTCAAATTTGAACTGTACGGTATCGTTATTTTGATTTTTTCGATCATCGCTTTATCCCGCGAAGGTTCGGTAGCCCGTTCGTTAACCTATTTGTTTCGGTTTGTGATCGGAACTTGGGATTTTATTATTCCGCTCGTGTTTATATACGCCGGATTGTACGCGATGATGAAGAGGGAATGGCCGATTTGGCGGACGCACCGCAAGCTCGGGGTGCTTCTGATCATCCTGTCGCTGCTGCTGATGAGCCATATCAGTCTGTTCTCGCAGCTTTACCCGAATAGGAATTTCACGGAAGGCCAAGTGCTGTCCCAAACTTGGGCAAGCATGGTGGATGGATTGAATCCGACGAACAAAGGAGTGGCGATCCTGACCGACGGCGTCGGCGGGGGAATGATCGGGGCGGTGCTCTACGCGGTGCTGCGCTTTTTGTTCAGCAACCTGGGCGCCAGTCTGATTCAATACACGCTGTTCGTCGTAGGATTCATTCTCATTACGGGATTGTCGGTCGGCGATATTATGAACAAAATTAGCAGCCGCAAGCCGTTTGCCGAGACACTGCTTGGTCAATACATAAAGCGCAAGCTGCTGGAAAGAAGCCGTGCGAAGGCGGCCGCGAGCGCGCAGCGCAAGAAGAAGCCGTCCGTTGCAACCGTCCACGTGCCGCCTCCGGAGGACGAGTTCGACGAGGAGACGTTGAAGCCGGAGCGCAAGGGACGGAAGCCGGGAAAAATGCGCAGCCTGTTCCTCGAGCTGCTTAATCCGTCTGAACCGCAGGAGAAGAGCAAGACGGAAGGCAAGCCGAAAAAGGGGCGCGTTCAACCGGAAGCGGAAGATGAGGCGGTCACGGTCTATTCGGCGGTTCCCGATTCGTTCGACAACGATCCCGGCTTCCCGGAGCAGAAAATTCCTAACGAGAAAGAGCACGACCCGGCCATCCCGGTGATCCGCGACTTTCAAGAGCAGGTTCATCAGGAGACGGCGCGAACATCCGACAGTTCCGCTTCTGCCGAAAATGTCACAGACCGAAAACCTGACTCGGCGGCCAATAAGCAAGAAGGAGCGGAAGGATCAAACAATTTTGATATCAAAAACAAACCGCTTGCTATCCCGTACGAGTTGCCTTCCTTGCAGCTGCTGGCCAAGCCCGCTTCGGGCAAAGGAAACGACTCGCTGGATTACAAGGCGGTTGCCCGCAAGCTGGAGGCGACACTTGAAAGCTTTGGCGTGCGCGCCAAGGTGCTGGAAGTCGTCCGCGGCCCCGCGGTTACCCGGTATGAAATTCAGCCGGACGTCGGCGTAAAGGTGAGCCGCATCGTCAGCTTGACGGATGATATTGCCCTTGCCTTGGCTGCGAAGGATATCCGTATGGAAGCGCCGATTCCGGGCAAGTCGGCCATCGGGATCGAGGTGCCGAATTCCGAGGTATCCGTGGTCACGATGCGCGAAGTTATGGAAAGCCCGGCCTTTCAGGACGCGGCGTCCAAATTGTCGATCACGCTGGGGCGCGATATTTCCGGGCAGCCGATCGTCGGCAATCTCGCACGGATGCCGCACTTACTCGTTGCGGGCGCGACCGGCTCGGGAAAATCGGTTTGTATTAACGGGATCATCACAAGCGTTCTTTATAAAGCAAAGCCAGATGAAGTCAAATTTCTGATGATCGACCCGAAGATGGTCGAACTGAACGTGTACAACGGCATTCCGCACCTGCTGGCTCCGGTTGTGACCGATCCGAAGCGGGCCTCGCTTGCGCTCAAAAAAGTCGTCGTCGAGATGGAAAAGCGGTACGAGCTTTTCTCCAAGAGCGGTACGCGCAATATCGAAGGCTACAACTCGATGCTGGTGGAAATGCAGACGGGAGCGCCGCTGCCTTATATCGTCGTCATCGTGGACGAGTTGGCCGACCTGATGATGGTTGCGGCCAACGACGTGGAGGATGCGATCTGCCGCCTCGCCCAGATGGCGCGCGCCGCAGGCATCCACCTCATCATTGCTACGCAGCGGCCGTCGGTCGATGTCATTACCGGCGTCATCAAAGCGAACATTCCTTCGCGGATCGCCTTCGGCGTCTCCTCGCAGGTAGATTCGCGGACAATTCTTGATTCTGCGGGCGCGGAGAAGCTGCTTGGCCGTGGGGATATGCTTTACTTGCCGATGGGCGCTTCGAAGCCTGTCCGGGTCCAGGGAGCCTTCCTCTCCGACCAGGAGGTCGAATCGGTCGTCGGCTTCGTCCGGACGCAGGGGCAGGCGGAATACGTGGAAGACATGGTTCCGCATGTCGAGGATAAGCAGGAAGAGATGGAAACGTTTGAGGACGAATTGTACGATCAGGCGGTCCAAATTATTCTGGAAGCGAAGCAAGCGTCCGTATCTCTGCTGCAGCGCCGTATGCGCGTCGGTTATACGCGTGCCGCCCGGTTGATCGATACGATGGAAGCGCGTGGTATTGTAGGTCCGTACGAGGGCAGCAAGCCGCGTGAAGTCTTGATGTCGCTTGAGCAGTATCAAATGAACCGAATGAGCTCCTGAGCGGCTGCAGATACGTTAGTCAGGCCCAACGATTCCCAGTTTAGGCTGAATAGAAGCTGACTCCCTTTCTCATAATAACCTTAAAAAGGTTGCCGCAACGAAGGCGGGAAAGGTGAGGTTGCCAGAATGAATAAACGATTGATCTTCATTACGCTTGGCCTGGTATTTATTCTGTTCGCCGGACTTCAGATCAAGCAGCATCTGAAGGTGCAGCAGACATTCAGCAAGAACGAAATCCGCTACGGAGCGTCCGGCACAGCCGACGTCTACGAGCTCCAAGGTCGTTTGAAGCATCTCGGGTTTTATTACGGCAAGGTGGATGGCGATTTCGGCTATCAGACCTTAAAGTCGCTCAAGTGGTTCCAATCCGAATTCGGGTTGAATGTCGACGGCATCGCCGGGGACAAAACGAAGCTGAAGCTGTGGGAAGCCACGAAAGGGTGGAAGGCCAAAGCCGAAGAGCTGCCTCCTTGGGTAGCCGGCGCCGGTAAAGGGCAACCCGCCGAAGGCGGAGTCGCGCCCGAAAGCGCTGCGCCGCCGGCGAACGCAGGTATACCGCGCTCCAACCGTCTCGGACTATCCGAAGAGGACCTGAAATTGATGGCGAATGCGGTACACGGCGAGGCGCGCGGGGAGCCGTACATCGGTCAAGTCGCCGTTGCCGCCGTTATTCTCAATCGCGTCAAATCGCCAAGCTTTCCGAATACGGTCTCGGGCGTTATTTTCCAGCCAGGAGCCTTTACGGCTGTAGCGGACGGACAAATATGGCTGACGCCGAACGAAACGTCCCGAAAAGCGGTTCAGGACGCGCTGAACGGGTCGGACCCATCCGGTGGATGCATATATTATTTCAATCCGGTAACGGCCACGTCCAAGTGGATTTGGTCCCGTCCGCAAGTTAAGCAAATCGGCAAACATATTTTTTGCAAATAGCGCATGTAGTAGAAGTAACCATCTTCACGGTTGCTTCTTCTGTTTATAGAGGAATATAATGGAATATACCCGGGAAGGCGGAAGTGAAGCCATGATGATGAGAGGAGTTGTTTCGTCTTTGAAGCAAATACAATTCGAACGGGGAACAGTGCAGGGCGTGCGTGTGCATGTACTGCCGACGGAGCAGTTCAAAACTTTTGCATTATCCGTCTATGTGGGAAGTCCGCTTCAAGAGGATACGGTTACGCCTAACGCGCTTATTCCTTTTGTGCTGCGGCGCGGCAGTAAGGCCTATCCGGAAACGAAGCAGTTTCGCGAGAAGCTGGACGATTTGTACGGGGCCGGATTCGGGTTCGACGTGTACAAGCGCGCGGATTACCAGATGCTTCAATTAAACATGGATGTTATTCAGGATGATTTTGTTTCCAGTCCGAAGCCGCTGCTTGATCAAGCCATTCAATTTTTGGGCGAAGCGATTACGCAGCCTGCGATGGAAGGCGGAACCTTGGTCCGCAAATATATCGATTCCGAGAAAACGACGCTGCGGAAGCGATTGGAATCCATCGTTAACGACAAAATCCGCTACGCTGCGGAACGGTGCATCGCCGAAATGTGCAGCAACGAGCCTTACCGTCTCCATCCGCTCGGCGCGATCGACCGTATCTCTTCGATCGAAGCAGAAGCTTTGACCGAACGGTATGAAGCCTGGCTGCGGCAGTCTCCAATTGATATTTATGTGGTAGGCCATGCGAATCTGGAACAGGTGCTGCCCTTGATCGAGCGCTATTTTGCTGTCAGGGGCGAGCGTACTTCGGACTATTCGCTCAGAGCCGAGCACCGCAGCGTCGGTCAAGTGAAGGAAGTCGTCGAGCGTCTCGATGTCAATCAAGGAAAGCTGAATATGGGGCTTCGCGTGCGAACCTCGTATGCGGACGATTCGTACCCTTCAGCGCTGCTATATAACGGTATTTTGGGCGGATATCCGCATTCCAAGCTGTTCACCAACGTCCGTGAGAAGGCGAGCTTGGCCTATTACGCCTCTTCCCGCTTGGACGGACACAAAGGCATTCTGACGATCCAATCGGGCATCGAAATTGCAAATTATGAGAAAGCCGTCTCGATTATTAAGGAACAGCTGAAAGCGATGGAAGAGGGGCAAATCAGCGACACGGAGCTGCAGCAGACGAAAGCGATGATTACCGGACATTTGCGCCAGCTGCAGGACTCGGCCTTCGAGCTGATCGCTTTCGATTTCAACAATCGCCTGTCCGGCGCCGACCGTACGGTTCCGGCGCTGATCGAAGCGGTGGAGCAAACGGATAAAGAGCAGATCCGCCGGATGGCTCGCCAAGTGCAGCTGGATACGATATATTTTTTACGCGACAACAAAGGGGGGCAATAAATGCGCACGATCCCTTATCCGCATGTGAAGGAAACGCTGTACGCCGAAGAGCTTCCGAACGGACTGAGCGTCTTTATTTTACCAAAGGAAGGCTTCCAAAAAACGTATGCCACCTTTACGACAAAATACGGTTCCATCGATAACGATTTTCAGGTCGAAGGCGAAGCGCGGCGCAAAGTGCCTGACGGCATCGCGCATTTTTTGGAGCACAAAATGTTCGAGGAGCCGACAGGGGACATTTTTTCCGTATTCGCTGCCCAAGGGGCTTCCGCCAATGCATTCACAAGCTTCGATCGTACAGCTTATTTATTTTCCGCGACCGAACACATCGAGGACAACCTGTTGACGCTGCTTAACTTTGTGCAAAATCCGTATTTTACGGATGCAAACGTCGAGAAGGAGAAAGGCATTATCGGTCAGGAGATCAACATGTACCGGGATAATGCGGACTGGCGGGCGTATTTCGGACTAATCGAAACGATGTACCACAAGCATCCGGTACATATCGACATCGCCGGAACGATCGAATCCATCGGTAAAATTACGAAAGAAATGCTGTTTGAGTGCTACCATACATTTTATCATCCGAGCAATATGAGCTTGTTTGTCGTAGGCGGGGTTAACCCGCAGGAAATTATGGAGCTCGTTAAACGGAACCAAGCGGGGAAAACGTTCAAGACGCAGGGGACGATCAACCGTTATTTTGAAGACGAGCCGCACCATGTGCAGGCCGCGCGCAAAGTAACCGTGCTGCCGGTCTCGCTGCCCAAGTGCTTATTCGGCTGCAAGGAGCCGGGCCAGCCTTTGTGGGGGCGGGAGCTGCTGAAGCGGGAGCTGACTATGAAAGTGCTGCTTGACGTGCTGGTAAGCCCCAGCTCGGCCATTTATCAGAAGCTGTACGACGAGCAGCTGATTTCTGACAGCTTCGGCTCCGAGTACAATATTGCCGAAAATTATGCGTTTACCGTGATCGGCGGAGATACGAAAGACCCCGAACGCTTGATCGGCCGCGTACAGGAAGAAATTGACCGGGTCAAAGCGGACGGCGTTGCCTCCACCGATTTCGAGCGCAGCAAGAAGAAAAAAATCGGTGCTTTCCTGCGCCAGCTCAACTCACCTGAAGCGATCGCCAATGAATTTACGAAGTACCGGTTTAAGGGCATCGATTTATTCGATATTTTGCCGGTGTATGAAGAGCTGACCCTGGCGGATGTCAACGAGCGGCTGCGCGCGCATTTCGATTGGAGCCGTCTAGCGGCTTCGATTGTGACAAGTGAAGCGAATGGAACCTAGTCATTGCAAGCCGTTTCCGGAGCAAACGGTGCTCGTCACGGGGGCGAGCCGCGGGATTGGCGCCGCGATCGCCAGCCGTTTCGCTTCGGTGGGTATGAACGTGGTCATCCATTACCTGAATTCGCATGAAGGGGCCAATGAAACAGCCCGCAGCTGCATGAAGATGGGGAGCCGCGTGTTAACGGTAACGGCAGATCTGCGGTCGAGGGAGCAGATCGAGCGAATGCAGGAGAAGCTGGCGCAGCACGACCTCGTTCCGGATATTTTGGTCAACAATGCAGGCATTTCGCATTACGGCCTGTTCTCCGATTTGGAGGAGGCCGAATGGGACGAAATCATGGACATAAACTTGAAGGGCGCGTTTCTGATGACGCGTCAATTTATGCCGGCGATGATCCGTCAGAAGTACGGCAGAATCATCAACGTATCCTCGATTTGGGGCATCTCCGGCGCTTCCTGCGAGGTCGCCTATTCGACCGCCAAGGGGGGGGTCAATGCTTTTACAAAGGCGTTGGCGAAGGAGCTTGCCCCGTCCGGGGTCACCGTGAACGCCGTCGCTCCCGGCGCGGTCGATACGTTGATGATGGCAGGCTTTGACGAGCGGGAGAAAGCGATGATCGAGAACGATATTCCCGTCGGCCGCTTCGGCAAGCCCGATGAGATCGCGTCGCTCGTCTATTTCCTTGCGCTTCCCGAATCCGGCTACATCACAGGTCAAATCATCAGTCCCAACGGGGGCTGGCTGACCTGACGGCCCGTATAAATCCTTACCGAAATGCAAACATTAACGTCGTAACGACATTCATTTCGATAAGGAGGATGCATACATGGCTACGGTGCTTAAAGTGTTCGATCGTTGGAAAGAGTTTTTGGGAGAGCGTGTGGAGCAAGCGGAACGGGCAGGGATGACGGAAGAGTCGATCTCGCAGCTCGCTTTTCAAATCGGTGAATTTTTGTCTGACAAAGTCGATCCGGAAAATAAAGAAGAACGCGTGCTGAAAGACCTGTGGGACGTATGCGACGAAGAGGAACGCAAGGTCATGGCCCGGGCCATGGTCAAATTGGCTAAAGCACAACATTGATTATCCGGCATTGTACACGAGCCTCCTGTTCAGGGAGGCTTTTCTTTTGTTTCCCGGAGCGACCGTTCGCTGAATTGGCTTCCCGGCCGGTTTTCTTATATACTGGTATAGACGAACGGGAGAAAGAGGTTGACCGCAAGTGAAGAAGCTGAAACGTTTGTTTGTAGGAATAGGCATTCTAGGTTTGCTTGGCGGCTGCGGCAGAAACATCCCGGCGATCGATCCTGTCTTGCTTGAAGCAAAATCGTCGATTCTTGTCGTAACGGGACAGGAAATGCCGGACAATGTAAAAACCGCCCTGCAAACGACACTAGTCAATTGGCGCGATAAAAAGCAGACGACCTTCGAGTGGATGGACAACACGACCACGCTGACCGAAGATCAGCTGACCAAAATTAAAACCAGATCTTATGACTATATCCTTGTTGCCGGACATAATTTAGTACAAAATACGCTTCCCGCCGCAGCGAACATCCCGGAACGCAAATGGGTGATGCTGGACGACCAGCTGGCGCGGCAATCCCCTGTTGTCAGCGGCAGCAACATCATGGTGAAGCTGGTCCCAGAAGACCGGTTCCGGCAGGAATGGAACGAATGGGTAGGGCAGCAGCTTGACAATGGCCGGGCAATCGAATGGGTGACAACATCCGCTTATCCGATTCCGTCTGAATGGGCGCCTTCCGAAGAAGCGGAGTATATCAATCTGGCCGACGCCGAAGGCTGGTATACGCAGTTTCAATTCCAGGTACGCAGTCACGGGCCGGCGTGGATCGCGGTATTCGCCCCGCTGGAAGCGGCGCAATTACAAAGGCTGAAGGCTAATCAGGTTCCGGTGATCAATATGGCCTCCACAGGTATCGAGCTGCAGTGGGGAGGCATATTTGCATCTATCGAAGACATGATGGCTAAAAAAGCATGGACGCCGGGGATTCAGCCGTATTCGAACGCCGAAGCGAAAATCAATAAAAATTTGTGACTTTATGCCCTGAAACGGGGAGGATTTTATCGAATATTGTAGAATTCTTTTGTAACCCATCACAAACCTAGGATCGGAGAACGACGGATGATAGCGGAAACAAATGACATCAAGCAGTGGTACATGGAATACCGGATCCACAAAAACCGTCCGGGGCTTCTCGGGGACATCGCCTCCCTGATGGGGATGCTCGATATCAATATCGTCACCATCAACGGGGTAGATAACCGTACCCGCGGGATGCTTTTGCAGACGAACGATGAAGAAAAAGTTGAATTAATGGGTAAAATGTTGAGAAAAGTGGATAATATAACTATTACGGCATTACGTCCGCCCAAGCTGGTCGATATTCTTGCCGTCCGTCACGGCCGCTATATCGAGCGGGACTCCGACGACCGGAAAACGTTCCGCTTCACCAGGGACGAACTGGGACTTCTGGTCGATTTTCTGGGCGAGCTGTTCAAACGTGACGGCAACCATGTCGTCGGGCTGCGCGGGATGCCGCGCGTCGGCAAGACCGAGTCCATTATCGCCGGGAGCGTCTGCTCCAACAAGCGGTGGACATTTGTCTCCTCGACCTTGCTCCGCCAGACCGTGCGCAGCCAGCTTTCCGAGGATGAAATGAACCCGAATAACGTTTTTATTATCGACGGGATCGTCTCGACGCTCCGCTCCAACGAGAAGCATCATATGCTGCTGCAGGAAATTATGGCGATGCCTTCCACCAAAGTAATCGAGCATCCGGATATTTTCATCCGGGAATCGCAGTATAC
The DNA here is from genome assembly GCF_024213375.1 of Paenibacillus sp. MZ04-78.2. Taxonomy (GTDB): domain Bacteria; phylum Bacillota; class Bacilli; order Paenibacillales; family NBRC-103111; genus Paenibacillus_G. Next base: position 90,604 of record NZ_JANAVJ010000005.1, read on the forward strand.
CTACGATCATTTTGACTGCATCGTGGAGCTTAGAAATACACCGGACGAAGAAATTACATACGAGACGTTCACGGCCGGATTTGACGAATATTAATGCCCTATCCAGGTTCTGAGCGTCGGAAAGGGGTGACCACATGTCCGATTTGGGTCAATTGCTAAAAAAAGCCAGAATTGAAAAGAAAATATCTCTCGATGACCTGCAGGAAACAACCAAGATTCGCAAACGGTATCTGGAAGCGATTGAGGATGGCAACTACAAAGTGCTGCCCGGGAACTTTTATGTCCGGGCTTTTATAAAGAGCTATGCCGAAGCGGTCGGGATGGAGCCGAACGAAGTGTTGAACATGTATCAGAATGTCATCCCGCAACCGGAGCCGGAGCAAATCGAACCGATCCGCACCAAACGGACGACCCGCAATACGGAACGGCTCGGAAAATGGGCGTCCAATGTGATGGTTATTTCCTTCGTTGTGCTTATTCTTGGGGTCATCTACTACTACGTAAGCCAAAACTATAGCGGCAGCACGAATGATGCGACCAAAGATTTGCCGAAGAAAATTACCGAAAAGGTCGAGCCAGCCGCTAAAACGCCCGATCCCGGAAATGCCGGAGCGAATGGAGCTAACGGAACGAATGGAGCGCTTGCGGATACTAAGCCGGTTCAGGTGCCTACGCCGCCCCCGGCGTCGACTCCGACAACGGAGGTCAAGCTGGTCAAAAGCGAACGGGGGACCGATTATTACACGGTTACGGGGACGGATAAGCTGAAAATCGAAATGAAAGTGACCGGGGATTCCTGCTGGGTCGAAGTCGATTCGCCGCCTGCCCCGAAAAAAACGGTGATCGATTCCACGACGTTCAAAAACGGGGAAACGAAAACGTGGGATTTGACCGATACGGCTTTCATGATTTTCGGAAAAGCCAATGCGGTCGAGTTGAGCGTTAACGGCTCGCCGGTTGTCGTAGGCGATCAGCCGAACGTGAAAAAAATTCAAGTCGATATCCAAAAGTCATAGCATAGCCGCCGGAAAAACGGAAATACTGGACAACGTATGCCTCTCGTTCATTTTCGCTTGAAGGACTGACATGTTTCGCCGATCGGCCGACAGCGATAACGCTTAAAATTCCGGCGCATTTGAACAATACGGCTTCAAGACACGCGAAAGCTTTGTGCTGAGGGTGTCTTTTTTGTTACAATAGAGGGCGTGGAATTTAGATAAGAAAGGGGAGCGGATTTTGTGAGCAGTGAAAACTCGTTTGATATCGTATCGAAGCTGGATCTTCAGGAGATGAACAACGCCATTAACCAGGCGGAAAAGGAGATCGCGACACGCTTTGATTTTAAAGGAAGCAAGAGCAGCATCTCGTTGGAGAAAGAAGAGCTGGTGGTCATCTCGGACGACGATTTCAAGCTTCAAAACGTATTGGACATTTTGCAGTCCAAGATGGCGAAGCGCGGCATATCGCTTAAAAATTTGGAGTATGGGAAAGTCGAGCCTGCTGCCGGCAGTACGGTGCGTCAACGCATTAAAGTTAAGCAGGGGGTCGACCAAGACAACGCCAAAAAAATCAATGTGCTGATCCGCGATTCCAAGCTGAAGGTAAAAAGCCAGATCCAGGGGGACCAAATTCGCGTAACCGGAAAAAGCAAAGACGACCTGCAGCAGGTTATGGCGCTGCTTCGGAAGGCGGATATTTCGCTCGATCTTCAGTTTATCAATTTCAGGTAAGGCCAAAGAACGGTTCGGCTGCCTTACGGAAACGGACCCGTAAGGTATTTTTGCTGCTTTTGACACCTTTTCATACGGTATATTATACTTGAACCAACCGTTTAGTAGTAAAAGGTACTAATCATGGTGGAGGATTTTGACATGACAGAGAAAGTGAAAGTGGTTACCTTAGGATGTGAGAAAAACCTGGTCGATTCGGAGATCATGTCCGGGCTCGTGTATGAGCGCGGGTATTCCTTGGTTAACGATAAAGAAGAAGCGACCATCATTATTGTAAATACATGCGGATTTATCGATGCGGCCAAAGAGGAATCGGTCAATACGATTCTCGATTTGGCAGAGTTGAAGCAGACGGCCAATCTCAAGGCGCTGATCGTATCAGGGTGCCTGACCCAGCGGTATAAGGAAGAATTGATGAAGGAGATGCCGGAGATCGACGGAATCGTCGGAACCGGGGATTTCCACAACATTAACGACATTATCGACCAGGCGTTGATCGGCCGCAAGCCTGTGATGGTCGGCAATCCAGTGTTTAACTACGAGCAGAAGCTGCCGAGACGAATGGCGACTCCGCGCTATACGGCGTATGTGAAAATTGCGGAGGGCTGCGACAATGCCTGTACATTCTGCAGCATTCCGATCATGCGGGGCAAGTTCCGCAGCCGTTCCATTGAATCGATTCTGGACGAAGTGGCCCAACTGGCTTCGCAGGGCGTCCGGGAGATCAGCCTCATCGCGCAGGATTCGACCAACTACGGGACGGATCTGTACGATACGTTCATGCTGCCGGAGCTGATGAACCGGGTAAGCGCCGTGCCGGGCATCGAATGGGTGCGGCTGCATTACGCGTATCCCGGCTTCTTTACGGACGAGCTGATCGATGTCATCGCGAACAACCCTAAAGTGTGCAAATACGTCGATATGCCTTTGCAGCACAGCGAGGACAGCATCTTGAAGCGGATGCGGCGTCCGGGGCGTCAGCGGGACGCACGGGAGCTGATCCGCAAAATCCGTGATCGCATTCCGGGCGTATCGCTTCGCACGTCGCTTATTGTCGGATTCCCGGGGGAAACGGAAGAAGATTTCGAGAATCTGAAATCGTTTATCCGAGAAGTGAAATTCGACCGTCTGGGCGTGTTCACTTATTCCAAGGAAGAAGATACGCCGGCTTTCCGTCTGCCGGATCAAGTGCCGGACGAAGTCAAAGAATACCGCTCGAACGTGCTTATGGAGCTGCAGCGTGAGATTGCAAACGAGCGCAACGGCGAGCGCATCGGTCAAGTGATCGACGTATTGATCGAAAAATACGACGGGCGCAACGATGTCTATGTCGGCCGTTCGCAATACGATGCTCCCGAGATCGACGGCGAAGTGTTTGTCGGCGGCGGGCAGCTCAAAATCGGCGAAATTGCCAAGGTTCGCATCACCCACTCCTTCGAGTTTGACTTGTCCGGGGAGGTCGTGGCATGAATCTGGCCAACCGGATCACTCTGGCGAGGATATTTCTGGTTCCGATCATCATGTTATTTCTGCTCGTCAACGTTAAGTTTCCGCATATTCGCATCGAGCAGTTCAGCATTACGTACAACCAGATCATTGCGGCGCTGATCTTTATCATAGCCGCCAGCACCGACAGTTTGGACGGATATATCGCCAGAAAACGGAAGCTTGTGACCAATCTGGGCAAGCTTCTCGATCCGCTGGCCGACAAGCTTTTGGTGTCTGCCGTATTGATCTCGCTCGTTGAAATGAACAAGGTTGACGCTTGGATCGTCATCGTGATCATCAGCCGCGAGTTCGCTGTCACCGGCTTGCGGCAGATCGCTTTGCTCGAAGGGTCCGTCATAGAGGCCAGCAAATGGGGGAAATGGAAGACGGCGGCGCAGATTACGGCCATTATCGCACTGCTTATCAACAATTTTCCGTTTGCGTTCATCAACTTCCGCTTCGACATCGTAGCCAGTTGGATTGCTGCTATCATTACGATTTATTCGGGCTTCGATTATTTTATCAAAAACAAGCATGTCATTAATTTTAGCGATCAAAAACAGTAGGGACAGCCTATTGTTTTTGTGCTATTTGGAGGCGTACCGTGAGAGCTGAGATCATAGCCGTCGGCACTGAGCTGCTGATGGGACAAATCGTAAATACGAATGCGCAGTACCTGGCTAAAGGCCTTGCGGATATCGGCGTTGGCGTTTATTTCCAGACGGTCGTCGGCGACAACGTCTCGCGGATTAAAGAATCGCTGCATATCGCCAAGGGCCGCGCGGATCTCATTATTTGCACGGGCGGACTCGGACCGACGCAGGACGATTTGACGAAGGACGTACTGGGCGAGGTGCTCGGGCAAAAGCTTGTCATTCATGAGCCTTCGATGAATAAAATGACCGAGATGTTCCAGCGGAGGGGCATTCCGATGGTGGAAAGCAATACGCGGCAGGCGCTGATGCCCGAGCAAAGCGATCCGCTGCCGAACGATACGGGGCTGGCGGTTGGCGTAGCGGTAACGCACGAGGGTACGCATTACATTTTACTTCCCGGCCCACCCAAAGAGATGAAGCCGATGTTCGACCGGTATGCCAAGCCTTGGATTGAATCCAAGATGGATGACGTGCAGCCGCTTTACTCGGTCATGCTGAAGTTCGCAGGGATCGGAGAGTCGGCGCTGGAGCATGCCATAATCGATTTAATCGAAGCCCAGACGGACCCGACGATTGCCCCTTATGCCAAGGAGGGCGAGGTGGCGATCCGGCTTACGACGCGCGCCTCTTCGCCTGACGAGGCGATGGCCAGACTGCGTCCGCTGGAAGCGGAAATCCGTAGCCGGTTGGACGAGCACATTTACGCGGCGGAGGACCTCACTCTGGAGCAGCAGGTGCTGCGTATACTTGCGGAGAGCGGGCAAAAGCTTGCCGTAGCCGAGAGCTGCACAGGGGGCCTGCTCAGCGATCTGCTGACAGCCGTTCCGGGAAGCTCGCAATCGTTTTTGGGCGGCGTCATTTGCTACTCCTCGGCGTTAAAGCATAAGCTGCTCGACGTGCCGATGGAGTTGATGGAAGGACCGGACGCGCCCGGCGCTGTCAGCGAGGAGACCGCTGCGGAGCTGGCCCGCAATACGCTTCGTCTGCTGGAAGCGGACGTTGCCATATCGATTACCGGCGTCGCCGGGCCGGGCGAGACGGAAGGCAAGCCGGTCGGCTTGGTCTACGTAGGTCTCGCGCGCCGGAACGGTCAAGTCTTCGCCGTCAAGCTCCAGCTGTCCGGCAACCGCGAAACGATCAAGCTTCGGGCAGCGAAAAGCGCACTCTATCATTTGTGGAAATCGATAAAATCATAGTTGTCAGAAAACCCAAAATAAAGTATAATAGATGTTAGCGGAAGAACCGTAACATTTTTGAACCAAACGTGTTACGGTTTTTCTTTTGCCAAGCAAGCGAATGTATGTTCGGAAAAATGCTTGCCAGCCGATTCAAAACACGGTAATATGGTATCAGCAGATAAATCAAAAAGGACGTGATTCTTTTGTCAGATCGGCGCGCAGCCTTAGAAAATGCCCTTCGTCAAATTGAAAAGCAATTCGGGAAAGGTTCGATCATGAAATTGGGCGAATCGACCCATATGCAGGTAGAGACGAGCCCAAGCGGATCGCTGGCTTTGGATATCGCCCTAGGCATCGGCGGATTTCCGCGAGGTAGAATTATAGAGGTATACGGACCGGAATCGTCCGGTAAAACGACGGTAGCGCTTCACGCCATCGCCGAAGTTCAGAAAGGCGGCGGCACTGCGGCGTTCATTGATGCGGAGCACGCGCTGGACCCGCTGTATGCGAGCAAGCTCGGCATCAACATCGACGAGTTGCTGCTTTCCCAGCCCGATACGGGTGAGCAGGCACTGGAAATTGCGGAAGCGCTGGTGCGCAGCGGCGCGGTCGACATCATCGTCATCGACTCGGTTGCGGCTCTCGTACCGAAGGCCGAAATCGAAGGCGAGATGGGCGATGCCCACGTCGGCTTGCAAGCCCGCCTTATGTCGCAGGCGCTGCGGAAGCTGTCCGGAGCGATCAACAAGTCGAAAACGATCGCTATCTTTATCAACCAGTTGCGTGAGAAGGTCGGCATCATGTTCGGTAACCCGGAAACGACCCCAGGAGGCCGCGCGCTCAAGTTTTATTCGTCCGTCCGGCTTGACGTACGCCGCGTAGAGACGATCAAGCAAGGCAATGATATGGTTGGTAACCGGACCCGGATCAAAGTCGTCAAGAACAAAGTAGCGCCTCCGTTCAAGCAAGCGGATATCGATATTATGTACGGCGAAGGCATTTCCAAAGAAGGCAGTATCATCGATATTGGCGCCGAGATGGATATCATCCAGAAGAGCGGCGCATGGTATTCTTACAATAACGACCGCCTCGGCCAAGGACGTGAAAATTCGAAGCAGTTCCTGAAGGAAAACCCGCACATTGCCGACGTTATTGAGAAGAAAATTCGTGAGAACAGCAACCTGGTGCCGGTGATCGGGCCGAATACGGACGACGAGGACGAAGAGGAAGAATTGGCGCTGCTTGAAGAGAAAGAATAAACGTTCCGGCACCTTTAATCCAGATTAAAGGTGCCTTTGCCATTTTCAAGGGAGGTACTTGGATTCATGACCGAGCAGGAAAGGCCGCAGCTTCAATCGGGGCTGATTACGAAGGTGGAACGGCAGCGCAGGGGGCCGCACCGTTATAATATTTATATCGACGAGACCTTTGCGTTCTCGGTCCATGAGGATTTGATGATCAAGCAAAGGCTGCTCAAAGGCGAAGCCGTCGAAGCGGCGCAGCTTGAGCAGATTTTGGCCGAAGATGAAGCGCATAAAGCTTATTTGGACGCAATCCGTCTGCTGTCCAGCCGGCTCCGGTCTGAACACGAAATGAAGGCCCGGCTGAAGCAAAAAGGGTATACGCCGGAAATCACGGCATCGACGGTCGAGCGTTTAGCGAAGGAAGGCTACTTGAACGACGAGCAATTTGCCGAACAGCTCGCCAAACAGCGTCTCGAATCGCAAAAAAAAGGGCGGCATTGGATCAAGCAGGAGCTGCAGCAAAAAGGGATTCGCAAGGATCATATTCAAGCGGCGATGGAGCAGGTGGACGAAGAAACGGAATTTTCGATGGCGTACAGTCTTGTCTCAAAACGGTATCGTTCAGAGCTGGAGAAGGATCCAGTGAAGGCCAGGCGGAAAATTGCCGGCTTCCTTCAGCGCCGGGGTTATCCGGGGAAGGTCGTTAGCAAAGTGCTGGCGCGTTTGCCTCGAAAAGGACCGGAAGGGGATTGGGACGAAGAGATGTTCCCGGAAGAAGAGCAATTCTAGCAAATATGGAAAACGTAATCATACGACGGACGGAATATCGACTCATTCGGAGCCAACACCTTGACAAGCTTCTTTATCAAAAGATAAAATAATCATGTGAATGCGATACACAGAATCTTCCTTGAGTAGCCTGAGGAAGATTCGAACAAAGTAAAATCGCCAATTTTTACTTTTTACTAGCGTTTGTAGAATGGATCAAACAACCTGATTATCCCAAGCTTACCCCTTGGAGAAACAACGAGGAGGTGAACTGGATGCCTACGACAGTCATCTGGATCATAGTCGTTCTCGTTGTTGGTGCTCTATGCTTCGGGATCGGTTATTTTATCCGCAAGTCCCTTGCAGAGGCGAAGATTTCCAGTGCAGAACATGCTGCCGAGCAGATCAAGGAAAATGCCCATAAAGAGGCAGAGGCACTGAAGAAAGAAGCGGTTCTGGAGGCGAAAGACGAGATTCACAAGCTCAGAACCGAAGCTGAAAAAGACATTCGTGACCGTCGAAATGAAACTCAACGACAAGAGAGACGATTGTTGCAAAAAGAGGAATCGCTGGATAAAAAATTAGAATCTCTTGAGAAAAAAGAGGAGCAGGTCGCCAACAAGGAGAAACGAATCGAAGAAACCCAAGCGCAAATTGATCAGATTTATAAAGATCAAGTTGCCGAGCTGGAGCGAATTTCTGCGTTGACGATGGACGAAGCCAAACAAATCATCTTGACCAACGTAGAACAGGAAGTTCGCCACGAAACCGCTCAATTGATCAAGGAAATCGAACAGCAAGCTAAAGAAGAAGGCGACAAAAAGGCTAGAGAAGTCATCACGCTCGCCATTCAACGCTGCGCGGCCGATCATGTGGCCGAAACGACCGTATCGGTCGTAGCGCTTCCGAATGAAGAGATGAAAGGCCGGATTATCGGCCGTGAAGGCCGCAATATCCGGGCCTTGGAGACGCTCACCGGCATCGATTTGATCATCGACGACACGCCGGAAGCCGTCATTTTGTCCGGGTTTGACCCGATTCGTCGGGAAATCGCCCGAACTTCGCTTGAGAAGCTTGTAGCGGACGGACGAATCCATCCGGCTCGCATTGAAGAAATGGTCGAGAAGTCCCGCAAGGAAGTCGACGAGCGGATCCGCGAATACGGGGAGCAAGCAACGTTCGAAACCGGCGTACACGGTCTTCACCCCGACTTGATCAAAATTTTGGGCCGACTCAAATTCCGTACAAGCTACGGTCAAAACGTGCTCAAGCATTCCATGGAAGTGGCTTACCTCGCCGGACTGATGGCAGGAGAACTCGGAGTAGACGTGACATTGGCGAAACGTGCCGGTCTCCTTCATGACATCGGGAAAGCACTGGATCACGAAGTGGAGGGCTCTCACGTCGAGATCGGCGTTGAGATCGCCAAGAAGTACAAGGAGCATCCGGTGGTCATTAACAGTATCGCTTCGCATCACGGCGACTGTGAAGCGACTTCGGTCATCGCTATGCTGGTCGGTGCGGCTGATGCGCTGTCTGCAGCAAGACCAGGCGCGCGCCGGGAAACGCTCGAAACGTACATCAAAAGGCTCGAGAAGCTCGAGGAGATCTCCGAATCGTTCGAAGGCGTCGAGAAATCGTATGCGATCCAAGCCGGACGCGAAGTGCGCGTAATGGTTCAACCTGAGAAGGTGGACGATACCGAGGCATTCCGACTGGCAAGAGACATTACGAAGAAAATCGAAAGCGAGCTCGATTATCCGGGTCACATCAAGGTCACGGTCATTCGGGAAACGCGCGCTGTAGAATACGCCAAATAATTGCATACACTACAGAGGGAAGTGGCGATTTTGCCACTTCCCTCTCTAATTCAGCGGAAAGCTGCAGAAAATTTAAAGTGAGGCAGGGGAGAGCCCGATGAAAATACTGTTCATTGGAGATATTGTCGGTTCGGTCGGCCGTAAAGCGTTGAAAACGTGCTTACCGACCCTCAAAAATAAATATAACCCGCATTGGATTATCGTGAACGGAGAGAACGCGGCAGCAGGGCGGGGCATTACGGCTGCGATCGCCAAAGACTTCTTCGAGCTTGGCGTGCACGGGATCACGATGGGCAATCATACGTGGGACCAAAAAGAAATCTTCGATTTTATCGACAAGGAAGACCGGCTGGTCCGGCCGGCCAATTTTCCGAAGGGAACGCCCGGAAAAGGGATGACGTTTATTAAAGTAAAGAACATCGAGCTAGCCCTCATCAATTTGCAGGGACGCACCTTTTTGCCTCCGCTCGATTGTCCGTTTGAGAAAGCGAATGAGCTGGTAGAGCAAGCTAAAAAGAGAACGAAGTATGTCTTTGTGGATTTTCATGCCGAGGCGACTTCGGAGAAGCTGGCGATGGGCTGGCATTTGGACGGCAAAGTATCCGCCGTCGTCGGGACACATACGCACGTACAGACGAACGACGAACGGCTGCTGCCCCAAGGCACGGCTTATGTGACGGATGTAGGCATGGTCGGCCCGCGGGACGGTATTCTCGGGATGGAGCGGAACGCCGTGCTGCAAAAATTTAAAACCCAGCTTCCCGTCCGCTTTGTCGTAGACGAAGGCAAATGGCATTTTCATGCCGTCAGCATGGAATTGGACCCGGCTACAGGGCTCGGAAAAAAGATTCAATTGATTCGCATGGACGAAGAGACGATTTTGTTTGATTGAATTGACGAACAATTTAAATATTTTCGAAAATACCATCTTCGGGTAGAAGGAATTAACCGCAAATTCCTAGAATATGATTAGTACTGGAAGCAATCATCATTCCCGAGGAGGTACTTTTCATGGAAGTATTAAAAGTGTCAGCAAAATCCAACCCAAATTCCGTCGCAGGCGCGTTGGCTGGAGTATTGCGTGAACGCGGGGCTGCTGAGCTTCAGGCCATCGGGGCAGGGGCCCTCAACCAAGCGATCAAAGCCGTAGCCATCGCGCGAGGATTTGTAGCTCCCAGCGGGGTTGATTTGATCTGCATACCAGCATTTACCGATATTGTCATCGACGGCGAAGACCGGACAGCCATTAAGTTGATTGTAGAACCGAGATAATGGCTTTGCAGCTTATAACCGAACGACCAAAGCGCCTGTCTACTTTTGTAGACAGGTTTTTTTGGTTTTGTTTCATTATGACACAGTCAAGCTTGCTCCTGAGGAGGGGATAGCCGATGTATGTTATCGATGGGCATTGTGATGCTTTGCTCAAGATGGTTGAGAACCCGGCCATTGATTTCTTCGATCCTCATGCAGACGTATTGGACGAATCTTATGTGAAAATGGCGCAAGGAGGCGTAAAACTGCAATTTTTTTGCGATTTACTTGCCTGAACGTATAACTCTGCCGCATTTTGACCATTACTTGGAATATATAAATATTTTTTATCAGAAAGTGATGCAGGACCCGCGCAGGGAGGATTTACACGGCGTGGGCGAATCGTTTATTAAAGACTGCAACGATTTGGGTATGCTATTGGATGCGTCCCATTTTGTCCGAGGCGGCGTTCTGGGATTTGGCGGCGGCCAGGCTGGGTTCGGATCGGATTTTGACGGCATCGATCAATGGATCCCGGGACTGGAGCATGCGGGGAAGATCCCGTACCTGACGGAAGCTTTGCTTAGACGGTTTCCGGAGGAACTGGTGAGAGAGTTCATGTATCGTAACTGGTTTACGTTCCTGCATCGTCATTGGCCGATTCATTAAAAGTTAACATCTGATTTGTAGATACAAGACAACTAAATTATTCTCTAATCGATATGGATTTGATCTAAAAAAGCTATCTATGCATTTTGTCGAAAACCCTTGCTTTTTATGTGTATAAGTCATAGAATTTGATGAGACAGCTGAAAGATTTTTTTTATATGAAATCTTTACAGTTCATGGTTTAGCTGCATGTCAGCGAATTTAAAAGGAGTGGACAACGTTGATTAGCCAATTATCTTGGAAGGTCGGAGGACAACAGGGGGAAGGCGTGGAAAGTACCGACAAAATCTTTTCCACGGCATTGACCAGACTGGGGTACTACTTGTACGGGTACCGTCATTTTTCCTCGCGGATCAAAGGCGGCCACACAAACAATAAAATCAGAATCAGTACGATGCCGATTCGCTCCATTTCCGACGATTTGGACATTCTCGTGGCCTTTGACCAAGAAACGATTGATGTGAATGCGCACGAGCTGCGCGAGAACGGCGTAATCATCGCCGACGCAAAGGTTAATCCGGTCATTCCGGAAGGCGTGAAAGCAAGACTGTTCCCGGTGCCGATTACGGCGATTGCGGAAGAGCTTGGCACTTCCTTGTTTAAGAATATGGCTGCTTCCGGCGCATCCTGGGCTTTGCTTGGTTTGCCGCTTGAAGTGTTTAATAAAGCAGTAGAAGAAGAGTTCGGCCGCAAGGGCGCTGCCGTGGTAGAGAAAAACGTGGAAGCGGTTCGCAAAGCTGCCGAGTTCGTTCTCGAATTGACTGGCGGTCCGCTGCCTGAATTCCAACTGGAGCCTGCCGACGGCAAGCAAAAGCTATTCATGATTGGCAACGACGCTATCGGTCTCGGCGCAGTCGCCGCAGGCTGCCGCTTCATGCCTGCCTACCCGATCACGCCGGCTTCCGAAATTATGGAATACCTGATCAAGACGCTGCCGAAATTCGGCGGAACGGTTATCCAAACCGAAGACGAGATCGCAGCATGTACGATGGCCATTGGGGCCAACTACGGCGGCGTTCGCGCCCTGACAGCTTCCGCAGGCCCTGGTCTTTCCTTGATGATGGAAGCAATTGGCTTGGCTGGTATGACGGAAACGCCTGTCGTTATCGTCGATACGCAGCGCGGCGGTCCAAGTACGGGACTTCCGACGAAGCAGGAGCAATCCGACGTGCTTGCCATGATTCACGGAACGCACGGCGAAATTCCGAAAATCGTTCTGTCGCCTTCGACCATCGAAGAGTGCTTCTACGACACGATCGAAGCGTTCAACTTAGCGGAAGAATATCAGGTTCCGGTTATTTTGCTGACGGACCTGCAGCTTTCCTTGGGTAAACAATCAAGCGAATTGCTCGATTACAATAAAATCCAGATTAAACGCGGCGAACTGCAAACCGGCGAACTGCCTGCTCCGGGCGAGAACCAAATGTTTAAACGCTACGAATTCACTGAGAACGGGATTTCCAAGCGTTCGCTGCCGGGTCAAAAATACGGCATCCACCATGTAACCGGGGTTGAGCACTCTGAAGACGGACGTCCGTCGGAAAGCCCGATTAACCGCAAGAAAATGATGGACAAACGTTTGGGTAAAATGAAGCACTTGAAAGTCACCAATCCGATTCTGGTCGACGCTCCTCATGAAGAGCCGGACCTGCTCATTATCGGTATGGGCTCCACGGGCGGCACCATTGACGAAGCAAGACGCCGTCTGGCTGACAAAGGCATGAAAACGAATCACATCACCGTTCGTTTGCTGCATCCGTTCCCGGTGGAAGAAATTAAGCCTTACCTGGAAAAAGCGAAAACGGTTGTTGTTCTTGAAAACAATGCTACGGGTCAGCTGGCTTCCTTGATTAAGCTGAACGTTGGCTACGCCGATAAAATTAAGAGCATGTTGAAATATGACGGTAATCCGTTCTTGCCTGCCGAAATCACTAAATACTGTCAGGAGTTGAACCTTGTATGGCAACGTTAAAAGATTTCCGTAACAATATCAAACCGAACTGGTGCCCAGGTTGCGGCGACTTCTCCGTGCAAGCGGCTATCCAAAGAGCGGCTGCCAATGTCGGTCTGGAACCGGAACAACTTGCGGTTGTCTCGGGGATCGGCTGCTCCGGCCGGATTTCCGGTTACATCAACGCTTACGGATTCCACGGCGTTCACGGACGTTCGTTGCCAATCGCGCAAGGTCTCAAAATGGCTAACCGCGAACTGACGGTCATCGCTGCAGGCGGCGACGGCGACGGCTTCGCGATCGGGATGGGTCATACGGTTCATGCGATTCGCCGGAACATCAACATCACCTATATCGTTATGGATAACCAAATCTACGGCTTGACCAAAGGGCAAACGTCGCCCCGCAGCGCCGAGGGCTTCAAGACGAAATCGACGCCGTCCGGCTCCATCGAGTCCGCATTGTCGCCGCTTGAAGTAGCGCTGGCTGCAGGAGCTACGTTTATCGGTCAATCGTTCTCCAGCAACTTGAAACAGCTGACTTCCTTGATCGAAGAAGGTATGAAGCATGAAGGCTTCTCTTTCATCAACGTATTCAGCCCGTGTGTCACGTTCAACAAAGTGAATACGTACGAGTGGTTTAAAGAGCATATCGTTGATTTGGAAGAAACGCCGGATTACGATGCTTCCAACCGTGTGGCAGCCATGACGAAAATCATGGAAACCAACAGCCTCGTGACAGGACTTATCTATCAAGACAAGAGCAGAAAAAGCTACGAGGATATGGTTGCAGGCTTCAAGCCGGAAGGTCTCGCGAAGCAAAATCTTAACATCACCGAGCAAGAGTTTGAAAAATTGGTGGCGGAATTCAAATAATTTTCCGAATTTTCTTAAGCATATGGCCCTGGGCCGTATGCTTTTTTTATGCCGTGCGGGTATAATAGATTTGAGCTTCATGGAATCTTTTGCATAAGAGAGGGGCATAATGGACATGAAACAAGTACCGATCGGCGTTTCCGCCAGACATATTCATTTGTCGAAAGAACATATCGCTTTGCTGTTTGGCGCAGGGTATGAATTAAAGGAGATGAAGGCATTATCGCAGCCGGGGCAGTATGCTGCTGAAGAAACGGTCGCGGTCGTCGGACCGAAAGGCCGTTTCGATAAGGTTCGCATTTTGGGGCCGGCCCGCAGCAAGTCCCAGCTTGAAATATCCCGTACCGATGCGTTCGCTCTCGGGGTGAACCCGCCCGTACGCGAGTCCGGCCATATCGACGGTACGCCGGGGATTAAGGTCATCGGACCGGCCGGCGAAGTGGAGTTGGAAGCGGGCGTGATCGTAGCGGCGCGTCATATTCATTTTCATACGGACGATGCGGCCAAGTGGGGCATTGCGGATAAGCAGGAGCTTACCGTGCGTGTCGAAGGAGAACGCGGCGTAACGTTTGAGCATGTGATTGCCCGGGTTTCCGATCAGTTCGCGCTGGACATGCATATCGATACCGACGAAGCGAACGCGGCCGGAATTAAAACCGGGGATATCGGCGTGATTTTAGTGTAATCCACCCATGAATTTCTTTGAAATGCAGGCTGCAAGCATGATATAATAAAAGGTATGATCTTTGCAGCATACTGCAAGCTTCAGGAGGAATTCATTTCATGACGACAAAAAATAAATCCGAAAAAGATTACTCGATATATTTCCAGCCGCCGTCTCTCAGCGATGCGAAGAAGCGGGGGAAAGAAGACATTCAAGTGCATTATGATTTCGACATCCCGGAAGAGATGCGTGAGATCGGCAAGGACAAGTATTACTTGATTCAAACGTACGGCTGTCAAATGAACGAGCACGACACCGAGACGATCAAAGGCCTGCTGGAGCAGATGGGCTATCGATCCACCGATGACCGCAAGCAGGCGGACATCATTCTGCTCAACACCTGTGCCGTACGGGAAAATGCGGAAGATAAAGTATTCGGCGAGCTTGGTCATCTCAAGCATCTGAAGATCGAGAAGCCATCGCTGATCTTGGGTGTGTGCGGTTGTATGTCGCAGGAAGAATCGGTCGTGAACCGGATTTTGAAGAAGCATCCGTTCGTCGATCTGATCTTCGGCACGCATAACATCCACCGTCTGCCATTCCTGTTAAAGGAAGCGATGTTCAGCAAGGAAATGGTGATCGAGGTATGGTCCAAGGAAGGCGACATCATCGAAAACCTGCCGAAGAAGCGAGAAGGCATCAAAGCGTGGGTCAACATCATGTACGGCTGCGATAAGTTCTGTACGTACTGTATCGTGCCGTATACGCGGGGCAAGGAGCGCAGCCGCCTTCCGCAGGACGTGATCGCCGAAGTACGAGACTTGGCGCGTCAGGGCTTCAAGGAAATTATGCTGCTCGGCCAGAACGTAAACGCCTACGGCAAAGATTTTGACGATATGAAATATGGGCTTGGCGATTTGATGGATGAAGTTCGCAAGATCGACATTCCGCGTGTCCGCTTCACGACGTCGCATCCGCGCGATTTTGACGACCGTTTGATCGAGGTGCTGACTAAGAAAGGCAACCTGATGGAGCATATCCATCTGCCTGTGCAGTCGGGCAGCAACGAGATTTTGAAGCGGATGAGCCGCAAATATACGCGAGAGCATTATTTGGAGCTGGTCGCCAAAATCAAAAAGGCGATACCGGATGTCGTGCTGACGACGGATATCATCGTAGGTTTTCCGGGCGAAACCGACGAGCAGTTCGAGGAAACGGTCTCGCTTGTGCAGGAAGTCGGCTACGACAGCGCCTATACATTCATCTACTCCCCGCGGGAAGGTACGCCGGCAGCGGGCATGGAGGATAACGTGCCTTATGAGGTGAAGCGGGACCGTCTCATTCGTTTGAACGACGTGCTTAACGTCTACGCCAAACGGAGCAATGAGCGGTTGAAAGGACAGACGCTGGAAGTGCTGGTGGAGGGCGAAAGCAAGAACAATGCCGCCGTATTGGCCGGCCGGACTCGCACGAACAAGCTCGTTCATTTCGAAGGGCCGAAGGAACTGGTAGGCCGGTTTGTCCAAGTGAAAATTACGGAAACCCCGACGTTCTACATCAAAGGCGAATTGGTCGGAGAAGCCGTGGCTCAATAAATCGAATGCAGGGGCGTGACGAAGCCTAATGGCAGAGCAGAAATTTACGAATTGCGGCATGGAGCTGTATACGAATACGGAAATGATCCTGCGCGAAGACATTTTGGATAAAGCTAAGGAACTGGCAGGGCTGCTGGCTACCTCGAACGAGGTGCAGTTTTTCCAGCAGGCGGAGCAGCAAATTGCCGGAAACGATCAAATCCAGACGTTGATTAGCGCGATCAAAAAGAAGCAGAAGGAAATCGTCGCTTTCGAGTCGTTCGACAATAAGAAGATGGTTGAAAAAATCGAGAAGGAAATCGACCAGCTGCAGGATCAGCTTGACTCGATCCCGATTGTCAGCCAATTCAAACAGTCACAGGAAGATATCAATTACTTGCTTCAGCTCGTTATGAGCGTCATTCGCGATACCATCTCCGATACGATTACGGTGGAGCAAGGAACCGTGGCCCGTTCGGGATGCAGCGAGTAAACAAAATTATACCGATACGCAGTTAGTTTGAGGACCGGCGTGCAGCCCCGGATGGGGGAGGCAGGCCGGTTTTTTTGTTGGTTTCGGCTGGTAAATGTGCCGACTGGCGGAAGGGCTATTTCGTTTGTGTCCGAATTCAGTTTGGGCGGCGGGTGTGCTACAATAATCGGGAGAGTGTGCGGATTGAGGTGAACGATCGTTGGAGAAAGACGTATTGACCCGGTTTGGCGTGTCCATGCCGGAGGAACTGATCAAGCAGTTTGATCAATATATCGCAGAGCAGGGCTACACGAACCGATCGGAAGCGATCCGGGATCTGGTACGTAAAGTGCTGTTGGAGCCGGGCGGCTTGAAGGCCGATCAACTCGTAGCGGGGACGATCGTCATGGTGTACGATCATCATGCGGCGGATCTTCCTTTGCAGCTTATCGAGCTGCAGCATAATTACCATCATGACATTATTTCGACGATGCATGTCCATCTGAATCACGATCAATGTCTTGAAATCATTGTCGTTCGCGGCTTGCTGACCAGGCTTCGGGAGCTGCAGCACAAGATTCAAGTACAGAAGGGCGTGCTTTACGCCGAGCTTTCCGTTACGTATTTGGACGAGCGGGGGACCGAACAGGAGCACGCCGATGCCGCGGAGCATCATCATAGCTAGCCACATTTAAACCGGCGGTCGTTTCTTTGTACGCAATTCGCAAAGAAGCGGCCGCGTTTCTTTGTCATGAAAATCGCCGCTCGTCCATATAGTTTAACGATGACCGGCTGCTGGGGCCTCAATCGGAATGGAGTGAGACGCGAATGAGCGGACAAGCGGATTTGAGCCGGATTACGCTGCATGTTACAGGTATGACGTGCACAGCTTGCGCTGCACGCATCGAGAAGGCGGTAGGCAAAATGGAAGGCGTGACCGAGGTCAGCGCCAATATTGCTTTGGAGCGGGCGGTCGTCTTGCTGGACGCGAAGCGGGTCCGGGCAGAGCAAATTGAAGACCGGATCGCGCAGCTTGGATATGGCGTCCGTCTGCTGCATCCGGCTGATGGGAAAATAAACGGCAATAGCAGCGAGGAAATTCGTCGCAGCCGGGCTATGTTCCTGCTTTCGCTTGCTTTTACGCTGCCTTTCTTCTGGGCGATGGTCCCGCATCATTTGACTTCCTCCTCACCCTGGGTACCCGACTTGCTGGCGAACCCGTGGTTCCAGCTTGCGCTTGCCGTTCCGGTGCAGTTCGGTTTCGGTCTCCCTTTTTATATCCGGGCCTATGAAGCTTTGAAAAACGGCAGCGCGAATATGGATGTGCTGATTGTTCTGGGTACGTCAACGGCCTTTTTGTATAGTCATTATTTGTTGTTTCATCCTTCGCATGCCATGATGGGGAGCGGGCACCACAGCCCGTACTATTTTGATACGAGCACCATGATCATTACGATCGTATGGCTTGGCCGATGGATCGAAGCGTCCGCCCGGAAGCGCACGGCGGATAGTCTATCGCAGCTTCATGCGATCCAGACGGACACGGCCAGCATGCTGACCCCGGACGGCGAACGCCGGGTCCCGGTAAGCATGTTGAAAGAGGGCGACCTGCTCCGCGTCCGTCCTGGCGAGCGTGTACCTCTCGACGGTATCGTCGCGCAAGGGATATCCGCGGTGGACGAATCGCTGATCACCGGGGAAAGCGTGCCGGCTAAGAAGCGAAAAGGAGACCGCGTCATCGGCGGAACCTTGAACGGTTCCGGCGTGCTGGAAATCCGTGTCCTGCGTACGACCAGTCAAAGCACGGTAGCCCGGATGGTTCGGATGGTGGAAGAAGCACAGAATGCGAAAGCGCCGATTCAGCGCGTCGCCGACAAAATTGCCGCGGTGTTTGTTCCGGTCATTGCCGTTACAGCCGTGTGCACCTTTTTGTACTGGTACGGAATGGGCGAGCCGGGGGCTGCGGGCGGAGCTTTGGAGAAGGCGATTGCCGTGCTGCTGATTGCTTGTCCATGCGCCTTGGGACTGGCGACGCCGGTATCCATTCTGGTCGCATCGGGCCGTGCCGCTCAGAAGGGGATCGTTTACAAGGAAGGGGCTGCACTAGAGCGGCTTCATCAAACGGACATTCTTCTGTTCGATAAAACGGGGACGGTGACGTTCGGGACGCCCAAGGTGACGGATGTGATTGCCGCAGAAGGCGAAACGCAGGCCACGCTGCTCAGCAAGCTCGCGGGTGCGGAACAGCTCTCTGAGCATCCGCTCTCGCGGGCGGTTGTCGAAGAGGCCGAGAGGCGGGGAGTGCGAGTGCCTGACTGCGGCAGTTTCTTGGCTGTTCCCGGCTGCGGGGTCCGGGCGGAGGTGCATGGACGCGGGATTGTCGCAGGGACTCGGCGTTGGCTGGAGGAGCAGGGCGTCCCTTTTGCGGAAACGGAAAAGGTTGCAGGTCCGCTGCGAAGCCAAGGGAAGCAGCTAATCTATGTGGCGGTGGACGGTCGTCCGGCCGGGGTCGTCGCTCTCGCCGATACGCTTCGACCGACGGCGGCTTCGGCGCTGCGGCAGCTCAAAAAGCAGGGAATGGACGTCCGGCTGGTGACCGGAGATCATGCTGCGGCGGCTAAAACAGTTGCGGAACGGCTTGGAAATGTGCCGTATTATGCGGATATGCTTCCGGACCAGAAGCTCGGGCTCGTCCGGCGGCTGCAAAGCCAAGGGAAGCGGGTGACCATGGTCGGCGACGGCGTAAACGACGCGCCGGCGCTCGCGGCAGCGGATATCGGCGTAGCCGTCGGTAACGGGACGGATGTGGCCAAGGCGGCCGCTGATGTGCATTTGCTAAAAAGCGATTTGAAAGCTATGGCCGATGCCGTGAGGATCAGTCGAAAGACGATGACAAATATTTATCAGAATATGGCGTTATCTTTTTGCTACAATGCTTTGGCGATCCCTGCTGCCTTAAGCGGCCATTTGGCGCCGTGGATGGCGTGTACGGCTATGGCTTTAAGCTCGTTGACGGTCATTATTAACGCACTTCGGCTGAAACGTGTGTAATTCCCTTCATTCCAAGCGAAGAAGGCAGGGAAGAGAAGATGGCGATCGGCGTTCATGATCTGACGCTGGCTTGGCTTGCCGGATTGCTTGGTGCGCCGCACTGCATTGGGATGTGCGGCGCGACCGTCTCCGGCTTCGCGCTGCAAGCGAAGACGAGTCCGCTTCGCTCCATTCTGGCTTACAATGCCGGACGGATTGCAACCTACGCCGCGCTCGGGGCGTTTATGGGCGCGGTCGGCTCGTTCGTCGATGGTGCGGGGAAGCTGGCGAATGTGCAGGGGACAGCGAGCTTATTGGGCGGCTGTCTTATTTTGCTGTGGGCTTTGCGGCGTACCACCCTCCCGCTGCATAGGCTAGACCCTCATCGGCTGCCGCTTGTCCGGCGGCTTACGGAGCGGTACCGGACAGCTGAGGAGGCAGGGACCGCGGTCGCCAGCGGTCTGCTGCTCGGATTCCTTCCCTGCGGATTGACCTATGCGATGGAAATGAATGCGGCGGCGAGCGCAAGTCCGCTGCATGGCTTGCTGCTTATGCTGTTGTTCGGTCTGGGCACCGTGCCTGCGCTGGTTTCCGTTGGGCTGTTTGCGGGCAAATGGAACAAGCGGCTGCGGAGCAAGGCCGCGATAGCCGGCCAATTCGTAGCCGTTTGGATCGGAGTGCTATCCGTACTTCGAGGCTTGGCTGCGGCCGGATGGATTCCGAGTGTTCATCCCTGGCTTTGGTGATAAATTGTAAGGGATTGTCCGCAAAACCGCCATAAATAAAGTGAAAAATAGCCCGGGGGAGTCATAGGCAGGCCCCGGACGATTCGTTACAGTGGAAGCAGGCTAGGGAATACCGGATATTATCGGACGGCGGCAAAAGGAAATCGGACCCGGAGCAATGTGTCTCCGGTTGTCATCGACACGTCGGCAACGGACGAGCCCGCCATGAGCGGAATACCTTCGCCGACATACAGGCCGGCCTCCGTTTCCGTCAGGGTAAAGGGGCTCGCGCCGCATAGCATTTGCGGCATCGAGATGGTGGCGGTCCCAGTCGCGCCGCTGACCGGCCGACCAGCCGTGTCGTGTAGCGTGACGGTAAACGTGCCGGGCTTCAGCGCCCTGGCCGGGCTCGTGTGAAGCGACACTTGAATGCGGTAGCCTTCTACCATAAAATCCGAGACCGGCGGGAACTGCGGGGAGGTGCCGGCGAATTGCCGGAAGCCGAACCAAGTCCCCAGGACGATCATGGCGCCGAGGGCGAAGAGGCGAAGCCAAACGGTGTTGGGCATAGCGGCCGTATCCCTGCCTTTCCGGGTAATATCGTTTCATATGTATCCCGGGTCAAGCTCCAATATTCCTCAAAACAAGGTGGTCATAGTCATGAAGCAAGCCTGGGTCCCATTGGCAATCGGATTGCTATTGTTAGCCGGAATTACAACGGCTTGCGGCGGGCACAAAAGCGGTGCGCCTGCGAACGCCCCCTCCAAAACGGTAGCCGGCGAAGCGTCTAATGCGGCGGCGATTTACAAGGCGAACTGCGTCTCCTGTCACGGGACCGATCTCTCCGGTAAAGTTGGGCCCAATCTTCAGAAGACGGGGGCCAAGCTGAGCCAAGAACAAATCACAGCCAAGATTCAGAACGGAGGCGGAGGAATGCCTTCTTACAAAAACACGTTGAAGGAACCCGAAATTCAGGCGTTGACGGAATGGTTGTCCGCCAAAAAGTAAACGATGGGAGTGCGTCCTGCCAAGCGGTGGACGCCTCTCTTTTTTTTGACCGTTTCATGAAATTGTCAAGGTTATCGCAGCAACGTAGTATTTTTTCGTTGGAAATTGTGGTATTTTGGTAAGCAAACGGTTAAAATATACTGTTGATTCGAAAGGGGTTTGAACGGAAGCGATGGCAACTATCATTTTGATCGTTTGCTTAATTGTTATGGGCACGTTCTTCAGCTTGGCTTTCGTGTGGCTGTTTCAGAAAAAAAAGGGACTTGCCATCAGCTTTACGATTTTGGGCCTCGCAAGCGCATTCGTGTTCTATTACGCCATTTTTGAGGGCTGGCTTCAGCTGCCGGAGCGGTACAAATGAGCGACGGACGCAAGCGCGCAAACGTTCTTCCGGGCGCCGAGGTGCTCATCGTCCTGAAGCAGGATCAGCGGAACGGAAAGCTAACGCGTGGCATCGTGAAGGATCTGCTGACGAATTCGGCGACACATCCGCACGGCATCAAGGTGCGTTTGACGGACGGACAAGTCGGCCGGGTCAAGGAAATCGTCAATCCGGAAGCCAAGAAGCCGGAACAGAAATAATCGTGCCTCTCCCTGCGTATTCTGTAGCATCTGCGATAAAAAAGCGAAGGGGAGAGCGCTTTTATGTCGGTTTGTCCGCTTCCGCCGGTGCCATATGTTCCACAGCCGCCGGCTCATGCCCACGCGTTCGTTGGCTGGACCTCCGTGGCGCTTGGGCATTTCCATGGAGTCGAGATGTTCGTCTATGCCGTGAACGGAGACGGAACGGACGGGCACGTGCACAGGTATCAAGGGCATACGAAAATGGCTATGGGCCACTTTCACCGTTTCATCGGGATGACGGGACCGCCGATTACGCTGCCGGATGGCTCTCATTATCATGAGATCGATGCGCTGACGGACGACGAGCCGTTTGAGTTTAAGCAAAATTATTACACGAGCGTGCTATCCGTCAAAAGGCACGCGCACAAATTTACCGGACGAACGGGACCGGGGATTGGCTACGAGCCTCCGGGCTGGTGAGTGCCATAGGCTATCTTTTTCTGACGCGGATTTGGACGATCCGGGTCTTTTTTTGTTGGTCTTGTTTGCGCTTAAAATTCAGTGTATTCGGATAGATATTGTAAACATAACTCCAACGTGATTCGGCATGGTGCTGCCGTCGCTGGCGATTATCGTGCTCATCGCCGCGTTCTTTTTCCGAATGCAGCAGCGGCCGGGGGTCAAAGCGACGTTCTACGGGCTGAAGCCGGTAGTGACCGAGATGATCGTCTACGCAGCGATTCATTTCAGTTTGCCGGGAAGCGGAAACGATTGGATGAGCTGGCATACGGTCGGGATGTTGATTATTTTGGAGATATGTCTCGGCGCTCTGATCAAATACCGCCTGCATCCGCTTGCAGTGATCGTCCTTTCGGGCGTTCTGGGAATTGCTTTCTTTCAATGAATCGAGAATTGTACAGGCTTAGCCCCGTTATGGGGCTTTCTTTGTGCGGTTGTGGTACAATAAAAACCGAATTTGCCGTACGTTGGAGTGAACGAATATGGGAGAACTGCCGATCAATCTCGTTTTAACGCAGTTGAAGGAGAAGCTGGGCGAGCATACGAATGCGGTGCTGGTAGCGCCGCCCGGCGCAGGCAAGACGACTCGCGTGCCGCTTGCGCTGCTAGAAGAGCCATGGGTGGCCGGACGCAAAATTATGATGCTGGAGCCGCGCCGCCTGGCTGCGAGAGCCGCCGCCCGGTACATGGCGTCCCGGCTTGGAGAGCAGGTCGGTGAAACGGTGGGCTACCGGGTCCGGCTGGATACGAAGGTCGGACCGAAAACACGCATCGAAGTCATCACAGAAGGCGTGCTTACGCGCCTGCTGCAGGCCGATCCCGCGCTTGAGGACGTGGCCGTCGTTATTTTTGACGAATTCCATGAACGAAGTTTGCATGCGGATCTGGGCTTGGCGTTTGCTCTGGAGTCGCAGGCGGTGCTGCGGGACGACCTGCGCATCCTGGTCATGTCGGCTACACTGGACGCGGCTCCGGTTGCCGCACTGATGCGCGATGCGCCGGTTGTGGTCAGCGAGGGCCGCAGTTATCCTGTGGAGACGCGGTATTTAAGCAAGCCTGTGGCAGGAAAACTGGAGCCGGTGGTAGCAGCGTGCATCCGTCAGGTGCTGGCTGCCGAAGAAGGGGATCTGTTAGCGTTTTTGCCCGGAGCGGGGGAAATTCGGCGCGTGGAACGGCTGCTGCTTGAAGCGGGACTCGATCCGCAGGTGAGAATCGCTCCCCTGTACGGGCAGCTTGCTCAAGGGGAGCAGGACGCGGCCATTGCGCCGAGCGTGCCGGGTATGCGCAAGGTCGTGCTCGCTACTTCTATCGCCGAATCGAGCTTAACCGTAGAAGGAGTACGCATCGTCGTCGACGGCGGCCGGATGCGCGTGCCGCGGTTCTCGCCCCGGACGGGCATGACGCGGCTGGAGACGGTCACCGTCTCGCGGGATTCGGCGGACCAGCGCCGCGGGCGCGCCGGACGTACGGCTCCCGGCGTGTGCTACCGGCTCTGGACGGAGCAGGAGGACCGCCGGCTGGCGCCTCACCGGGCGCCCGAGATCATGGAAGCGGATCTGGCCGCTCTAGCGCTTGAGCTTGCCGCTTGGGGCGTTGCCGATCCGGCGCAGCTTGCTTGGCTGACGTCGCCGCCTGCAGCCGCCTATGGTCAGGCGGTTGCGCTTCTGAAGCAGCTTGGCGCACTGGGGGACGATGGAGCGATGACCCCGCACGGCCGCCGCATGGCTGAGCTCGGTGGGTCGCCCAGGCTCGCGCACATGATGCTGCGAGCGGTGTCGCTCGGGCTTGGCGGGCTGGCTTGCGAGCTGGCCGCGCTGCTAAGCGACCGCGACCTGCTGCGTTTCCGGCCGGACTCGCCCAATGCGGACCTGCGGCTGCGCGTGGAGGCGCTTCGCGGAGCGGGTTCCGCGCCACAGGCGGTAGCCCCGGCAGCCCGCCGCAGGATCGCGGCAGAGGCTGAACAGGGGAAGCGCGCACTGGGCTTGCCGCTTGAGCAACGAGACGAAGTGAACGCCTGCGGAATGCTGCTTGCGTTCGCCTATCCCGACCGGATTGCGCAAAATAAAGGAAGCGGGCGCTTCCTGCTGAGCGGAGGCAGAGGCGGTTCGTTTTCAGGTCCTCAGCCGCTCTACGGCGAGAACTATTTGGTTGTCGCGGAGCTGGATGATCAGGGGGCGGACGGCCGCATCGATCTGGCGGCTCCGATCTCGGAGGAGCAGCTGCACCGGGCGTTCGCGGGCGCTATTGAAACGGAGACCGCAGTCGCGTGGGACCGGGCGGCTCAAGCGGTCCGTGCCCGCAAACGGGAGAAGCTCGGCGCGCTTACCTTGCGGAAAACGTCGGTGGAAGCCCCGGACCCGGAGCAGGTGCTGAATGCGCTGCTCGAGGGTATCGCGGCCGAAGGCTTGTCCATGCTGCCGTGGACCAAGGCGGCGAAGCAGCTGCGCGAGCGCATCGGGTTTATGCACCGGGTGGACCCGGCTTGGCCCGATGTTTCCGACGAGGCGCTGCTCGCGGGGCTGAAGGAGTGGCTCGGCCCGCATCTGTACGGGCTCAAAAGCCGGGATGACCTGCAGCGGCTCTCGATGGCCGCCATTCTGGACGGCATGCTCCCGTGGCCGCAGCGCCAGCAGCTCGACGACTTCGTGCCGACGCACGTTGCGGTGCCGAGCGGCTCGCGGATTCCGGTCGATTACAGCGATCCGGCGTCGCCGGTGCTGGCCGTAAGGCTCCAGGAGCTGTTCGGCCTGCGGGAGACGCCGCGCATCGGGGGCGGCAAGGTGCCGCTGCTGCTGCATCTGCTTTCCCCGGCGCATCGGCCGGTACAGGTTACGCGCGATTTGGCAAGCTTTTGGCAGGACGCCTATTTTGAAGTGAAGAAGGATTTGAAGGGCCGCTACCCGAAGCACGTATGGCCGGATGATCCGCTCACGGCTTTGCCGACGAACCGCGCCAAGCCGCGCGTATAACTCGCTTTAAGAAGGACAAAACAAAAGAGGCGGTGCCATGTCCGCCCCATCCGGCTATCCTGCCGGGCGGGAGGGAGACATGGGCCGCCTCTTTCGCCGATTTATTTCCAATTCCGATACCCTTGGGACTGGCCGATTCTCACAAGAATCCAGCCGAAATAGATGACTGCTGCGGCCAATACCAGGCTGATGAACTTCGGCAGCCAAAAGATAATAAGTGCCGCGCCCGCCAGCATAACTAAGCCGCTGCACACGCGCTTGAGCGTCGTGTCCGATGTTCTCCACAGCCAGTATCCGAAGGCGATCATCGCTAGAGCAAAAATATACCCGAATAATCCGGTGATGCCGCCCCAGCCGATCAATCCGATGAGACCGATCCCCATCAGGACGAAGCCGCCTATCGTCTGTATGTTCCATTTCAACTTCATCGTTGTCACCTGACTTTCGTTCATTTAGATCTTGTCTCTATTGTATTACGAATTGCATGTCCGATAAAACCGTCCTAAGGCGGTACGGAAGCTGGACTTTAGTCGGGGAGAACGGGCGGACGGGAGCAACCCGGCTTTTGCCACAGATTCGACATGAAATGACACGCGGAACCGGGAAAATGGCGGCTTGGACAGGCGGGCGGCGAGCTTTTTTCATGGGGCTGGGTTATAATGGAGGAAAAAATGCAGCGGAAGAGGACGAAATGACGACGAATCAAGCGATACAAGAAGAAGCGGCGACGTTTGTAACGTCGTGCTATGAAGAGTTGGGCAAAAGCGGGGAGGAAACACGTCGGCGGCTCGCGGACGTTCGGGAAGAGCTCTCCCGGCGCGGAACTTACGAGCTTACCTACGAGGAGCTTGCGCATGGCGCGAGAATGGCTTGGCGAAACAGCAACCGCTGCATCGGCAGGCTGTTTTGGCCGTCGCTAAACGTGTTTGACGAGCGAGGGCTGGAGCGGGAAGATGACATTGCGGAAGCGGTATTCCGCCATATCATCTATGGGACCAACGGCGGCATGATCAGGCCGTCGATCACGGTGTTTGCCGCAGAAACGGACGAGCGGAGTATTCGCATCTGGAACCATCAGTTGATCCGCTATGCCGGATATGAAACCGGGAACGGAATCGTCGGCGATCCGGCCTCCGTCCGGTTCACGAAAGTTTGCATGAACCTAGGCTGGAGGGGCGCGGGCACGCCGTTCGACGTGCTGCCGCTCGTCGTCCAAGTGAACGGGCGGAAGCCACGTTGGTATCCGATTCCCGACAATTTGGTGCTGGAGGTGCCTATTCAACACCCGGAATATGATTCGTTCGCCGGGCTGGGACTTCAATGGTACGCCGTTCCGTTTATTTCCGACATGCTGTTGGACATTGGCGGCATCCGGTATACGGCGGCGCCGTTCAACGGCTGGTACATGGGAACGGAGATCGGCGCGCGCAATTTGGCCGATCCGGACCGTTACCATATGCTGCCGAAGGTGGCCGAGCTGCTGAAGCTGGACACGTCGACCAACGTATCCCTTTGGAAGGACAGAGCGCTGGTCGAGCTGAATGCGGCGGTTCTTCATTCCTTTAAGGCGGCAGGGGTCAGTATCATAGATCATCATACGGCGGCGGAGCAGTTCCGGCGGTTCGAGCAGCAGGAAGAGCGGAGCGGCCGCCCGCTAACCGGGGATTGGACGTGGCTGATTCCTCCGGTTTCGCCAGCGGCGACGCATATTTTCCATCGGTCCTACGACGATCGCATCGTCAAGCCGAATTATTTCCGCCAAACTTGCCCGTACGACATCATGGACGCCGACGAAGCCGGGGCTCATGCAGACCCGTCGGCTGACTCGCTGACCAGAGGCTGAGGAGCGGTCAGATGTCCATTTTTTATAGACCGCGGCTTTTCTTATTGTCCGGAATGGCGACGGCGCCGAATTTTATGGAAACGTTCGGAGAGCAGTTGTGCCGCACGTTGGAGGCAAGGGGATTCCAGCCCGAGTATCGGCTGCTGTTCCCTTATGGCGACTGGAGCCGGAGAACTGCGGCTCAGATGCTGGAAATTTACCGGGATCTGCGGTTGAGACCGCAGGCGGCCGCGCGCTCGATCGGAGGCCGCAGGGCGGTAGAAGTGATCCGCAGCGTCTGCGGGAACGGCTTCCCCGTCCTGATCGGGCACAGCGGAGGGGGAGTGGCAGGCGTGCAGGCGGCCGAGCTGCTGCGCCCGGCGCTTTCCCTGCCGGATATGCTGACGGTGCAGATCGGCTCGCCGAAATGTCCGGTAAGCCCCGCAGGCCGAGAACGGGCGCTTTACATACGCGGCACCGGCGCGAAGGGCGGCGATCCGATTGCCCGGCTTGGTTCGTGGGGCGGCTGGGTAACGGAAGGCTCCAGGCTTCGTCACCGGTTCCGGTACGACCGCTTCAAGCATGCGCCGGCGTATCGGATTAACCTGGCGCTGACGGGCGGGCATCCGGATTATTTTCGCGGCCACGAGCCGTTCGTGAATCCGGACGGACGAACCAATCTGCAAATCGTCGCCGATTATACGACGAATTGGCTGCTGGAACGATGGGATTCGGAAAATGAGGCTTGACATTTATTTTAAATATGTCATAATGACATTATTGGAAGGGTAGAGTTGCCAGTCTACATCAATACAGACGTATGGAAAGGGAAGGTGCCCTTATGAAAGCTCTCGTTGTGATCGATTATACGGTCGATTTCGTTACCGGCAAACTGCCCTGCGGGCAGCCGGCGATTGATTTGGAGCAAAGAATCGCCGAATTGACGGAACGGTTTGTCGAAGGGGGCGATCTGGTCGTTATGGCCGTCGACCTTCACGAGGAAAATGACGCGTATCATCCGGAACACAAGCTGTTTCCGCCGCATAACATCCGCGGTACGGAAGGCCGCAAGCTGTACGGTCAGCTTCACGACGTCTATTCGGCGCGCCAGGACGGCATTTATTGGATGGACAAAACGAGATACAGCGCCTTCTGCGGGACGGACCTGGAGCTGCGGCTGCGGGCCCGCGGCATCGACGAGGTGCACCTGATCGGCGTCTGTACGGACATTTGCGTACTGCATACCGCCGTGGATGCCTATAATAAGGGGTATAAAATCGTTGTTCATGAGGACGCGGTCGCGAGCTTCAATCCGGCCGGACACGAATGGGCACTGACTCATTTTCGGAACGTGCTGGGCGCCGAAGTCGTCCGCGCTGCGGATAAGAACGTCTAATGAAGCGAGAGGGGAACTACCACGATGAGCTGCGACAATTTAACGCTTCATACGGATAAATATCAAATCAACATGATGTACGCCCACTGGTTCAACGGCTCGATGGACCGCAAGGCGGTGTTCGAGGCTTACTTCCGCAAGCTGCCATTCGGTAACGGATATGCCGTGTTTGCCGGCCTGCAGCGCATCGTCGAGTATATTCAGCACCTGCGATTCGACGAAGCGTCGATCCGCTACTTGGCGGAGCAGGAGGAGAATTACGACCCGGCCTTTCTGGAGAAGCTGCGCCAGTTCCGGTTTACCGGTTCGTTATGGTCGGTGGAGGAAGGATCGCTGGTGTTTCCGAACGAGCCGCTGATCCGGGTCGAAGCGAGCGTCTTCGAAGCGCAACTGCTGGAGACGGCGATCTTGAACTTCATGAACTACCAGACGCTGGTCGCGACCAAGGCGTCGCGCATCCGGCAGGTCGCACCGGACGATGTGCTGATGGAATTTGGCACGCGGCGGGCCCAAGAGGCGGATGCGGCCGTATGGGGAGCACGAGCGACTTATATCGCCGGCTTCGACGCCACGTCGAACATGAGAGCGGGCATGATGTTCGGCATTCCGACGAAGGGTACGCACGCGCACGCTTGGGTGCAGGGCCACGATTCGGAGGAAGAGGCGTTCCGGAAATTCTCGGCCGCGCTGCCTGACCAGGTCACGCTGCTGGTCGACACGTACGATACGATCAAAAGCGGCGTGCCGCATGCGATCGAAACGGCCAAATGGCTGCAAAGTCAGGGCAAACGGATGAGGGCGATCCGGCTCGACAGCGGAGACTTGGCTTATTTGTCGAAAACGGCGCGCGCGATGCTGGACGAAGCAGGGCTGCAGGATGTCCAAATCGTCGCATCGAACGATTTGGACGAGAACATTATTTTCAACCTGAAGGCCCAAGGGGCGAGAATCGACAGCTGGGGAGTCGGCACGAAGCTGATTACGGCGGCCGACCAGCCCGCGCTGGGCGGTGTGTACAAGCTGGTCGCCCGCGAGCGGGAGGACGGTTTCATACCGGTCATCAAAATTTCGGGCAACCCGGAAAAAGTGACGACGCCGGGGATTAAGGACGTCTACCGCATCGTCAATCGCGAGACCAACAAGGCGATGGCGGACTATATCGCCCTGACGGACGAAGACGATGTACAGCAAGGCAAGCCGCTGAAGCTGTTCGACCCGGTGCACACTTATATTTCGAAAACGGTGGAGCAATACGAAGCGCAGCCGATGCTTCGGCCGATTTTTGTAAATGGCAAGCAGGTGTACGAGTTGCCTGCGCTGGAGACGATTCGCAAGCATCACCGGAAGCAGCTGACCTTATTCTGGCCGGAATATTTGCGCAAGCTGAATCCGGAAGTGTATCCTGTTAACCTGAGCCCTGAAGCTTGGTACCAGAAGATGTCGCTGATTCGGATTCGCAAGCATAAAGAATAGGACGGCGTACGCGCCGCTTTCTTATCGGAGCCTGAAATGTCGGGCTCCTTTTTGCATGCTTGCCCCTCACGTTCTCAGCAGCCGCCGGCGAGTTGGATGTATGCCTTCGTACGTCAGCTGACTCTATTCCCCGCACTTTGCTCTGATGCTGTTTTCATACATATAGATACACTTAAAAAACACATTGATCATGTAACATAGTTTTGATACAGTTTGTTGCATGGAAAGACGTCCAATTCGAGTCACATTCGCCCAAAAGACCATTCAGGAGGTGAAGAAACGAAATGAACATCACCGTCGAACAAATGCTGTCCATCTATCCGTTGTCCGAAGGAAAGCTTGTTGCCGGACAAAGCGGCGCGTCGCGCCTCGTCAAATCGGTTAAAGTCATGGATACGCCGGATATTGCTGATTGTATCAGGGAAGGGGAGATGGTATTCACGACCGCTTATTTGATGAAAGACGTCCCGTATGATGCTATTTCTCTGCTTCGCAGGCTAAACCAATGCCGCTCGGCCGGACTCGGAATTAAGACTGGCCGCTTGTGGGACAAAGTGCCCGAGCCGATCCTCGAAGAAGCCAATCGCCTCGATTTCCCTCTGATCGAATTGCCTTACGAATGTTTTTTTTCCGACCAGATGAACGAACTGCTTCATATTGAAATGCAATATCATACGCAAATTCTTCACAGCGTGCTCGACAAACAAAAGAGATTGATGCAATTCGCGCTTAGGCCGGATCGAATCGATCATTTTTTTCAGAAGCTTCTGGGTATTTTAGGATATCCGATCGCCGTTGCCGGTTCCCGCGGTCAAGTCATATTCAATGCGACTTCTTTCGGAGCTTCGCAGTTGCTGCACGGCTGGACGTGGGAGAAAGAAGCACAGTGGGCGTTTGTGGAAGAGAGCCGATGTTTTCGCGTTCCCCTGAAAGAGCATGACGAGTGTATCGGCTATATGGTCATTTTTCCGGAGAATTCCCACCGGGTTGAAGTGGAGGAAGAGTTGTTTCTGCAAACCGCCGAGATCATTTCGTATCATATGGGAGCAATCCTCAATGAATATCGAAACCATGCCGCACAAAACGATCTGGGGTTGCTGCTGAGCCGGTATTTGCGGGGGAGTGGTACGATCGAAGCGCTGACAGAAGAAGCGGCCCGGCGGGGGATTCCGCTGTTGCAAGGCGCGTATCGCGGTCTGCTCTCCATAATATCTCCGGATACGGGACATAGGGAGAAGGATACGCTGCTGCGGAATATCCGCGAGGAGATGCAGTATCACCCGGAGCTCAAGGAGATGGCCGTAATTCATTTTTCCATTCAGGAGGGCTTGTTTTCCGTCTTTCTGGTCGATGCTCCGGGGGCCGACGGGAAGCTGAACGACTTGCTGCGCACCTGTCTGCGCGGGGTGCTGCAGGAGGACGGCGGCACTCCGCTTCGGATCTGTATCAGCAATAAGAAGAACAGGCCAGACCAACTGCGGGATGCTTACAATGAATGCTTGGAGACGTCCCGGCTGGCTGACCGGCTCGACATTCGGGAAGCCGTGGTGCAGTTCGGGGCGGTCGAGCTCGCGTATTTGTTCCAGTATGTCCCCAGGGAGCATATGCAGACATACGTCAACGAGGTGCTGGAAATGCTCTTGAAGAAGGACCCGGAATATTCACAGGAAATGCTGCGTACGCTGGAAACGTTTATGGAGAACGACGGGCAAGTGAATGAGACGGCCAAGCAGCTGCTGATTCACCGCAACACAGTGGCTTACCGGCTGGAGAAGGTCGGCGAGCTGCTGGAGGTCGATTACAAAAAAGTTAACGATCTGCTTCGCTTGAAGCTGGCATTTACTTTTAGACAAATGCTTAAACCGATGTAAAACGTCTCGCCATTTCGTTGAAAGGGGGCTGCTGTAGAGCAGGTACGGGCTTCGAGGGTGTGAAGGATTTACTTGACATATTTTAGCGGGAAGGCTTACAATTTTATCAAGCGCCGCTTGCGGGGCAAGGACGCAGAAGACATCTTTACTGAGAAAGGCAAACCTGTTGAAAAGCGGGGACGCAAAGCTCCGGGTCTAAGGCATAAGTCATGCGATGACGGCCGAGCCGCCAAAGAGGGATGCAGCTTAAACGTACGCTATTTCCGTTTAAGATTGCGGGGCTATTTGTTATGCACTGCAAGAATAAGTGGAGAAATGTACGTATTTTCCCGGTTAAGGAAGAAGATAGGCATGCAAACGGTTTCCCCTCCTTGGAATTGCAGTATAATACAGTAAATTTTATATACTCTTTCCACTAAAAGTACCGGAGGCGTATCATGCGAGTTCATGAAATTGTTATTTCCGATGATCTGCGGCCCGAATATTTGCAGCAAATCGTTCAGTATGCGAACCAATACCGTTCTGACATCAAGATCCGTTTCGAGGCGGAGTGTATGCAGCTCGATGCCAAGAGCATCCTCGGGATGATGCTCATTCCGATCCGGCGCGGGACGAAATTGACAATCCAGACGAAAGGCGCTGACGAAGAGGAAGCGATCGAGATGATGAGCCATATGCTGGAGAACAAGGAGCGTCAAGTATGATCTTGGGAATGGAGGAAGCGGCCGAAGGTTTTGTATGAATTCCAATATAGTTGACGCATCCCCGTCTGTCCCGGCGGGGATTTCTTGCGTACGGGGACCCTTTGTCGTTCACATCCAGTTTATATTTTTGTTGTATTGTAAGTCCTGGTTGAAGGAAGTTGAACATCAGAAAGGCGGTTGACGAAGCAGATGAGTAGAATCATGGTTGTCGATGACGATCCGCATATCCGCGAGCTGGTTAAAGTATGCTTGCGTCAGGAAGGCTTTACGGTGCAAGAAGCTGCCCATGGGCAGGAAGCGCTCGACAAGCTGGAATCGTTCAAGGCGGATTTGGTCA
Organism: Paenibacillus sp. MZ04-78.2; assembly: GCF_024213375.1. GTDB lineage: Bacteria > Bacillota > Bacilli > Paenibacillales > NBRC-103111 > Paenibacillus_G. The sequence continues at coordinate 123,362 of NZ_JANAVJ010000005.1, forward strand.
TTCTCGATATTATGATGCCGCATATGGACGGTTGGGAACTGTGCCGTCAGCTTCGGCAGCTTTCCGATGTGCCGCTGCTCATGCTGACGGCGATCAGTGAGACGAAGCAGAAGGTCAAGGGCTTCGAGCTCGGCACGGACGATTATCTCGTGAAACCGTTCGAACCGGCAGAGCTGATCGTCCGCGTGAAGGCGCTGCTGAAGCGGTACCGGATCGCTTCGTCGCAGACGCTGCAGGTCGGCGAACTGACGATGAACCGTCTCACGTATGAGCTTTCCGTAGGGCAGGGAGATATCACGCTTCCGCTCAAGGAATTCGAGCTGCTGTTCAAGCTGGCCAGTTACCCCGGTAAAACGTTCTCGCGCGATCAGTTGATCGAAGACATCTGGGGCTACGACTATGACGGAGGCGAGCGGACCGTCGATGTTCATGTGAACCGCCTTCGCGAACGGTTTCCCGAGGAACGGCACTCGTTCAGGATCAGCACGATCCGGGGGCTCGGCTACCGGTTGGAGTTGCGGACATAGAGAGAGGCTTGCGGAGAACGAATTCGATTTAAAAGTAGCCGAAGCCCTCTGCCGCAGGGATTTCCCGCATGGCGTATATCATATCGAGCAATTGTTCGAGCTGGGCGATATGCGCGATTGGCTGGCGAAGGAAGCGACTGTCGAGATGCGTTTGGACGGAAAAGGAACACTATCCAGAGACCAACCGCTGTGATAAAATTACCTATTATCAGAACGGCTACGGAATTTGGATACCAGAGTGGAAGGACAGGTTGGCATTGAACAGAACGTTAGTCATCAGCGATATTCACGGGAGCTACGAGAGCTTCGACGCACTGCTGCGCGCTGTGGAGTATAACGCCGGTCAGGACCGGCTTATTCTGCTTGGAGATTATGTGGATCGCGGGTCAAGAAGCAAGGACGTTGTCGAACGGGTGATGACTATGGTTCGAGAGAACGGCGTCATCGCGCTGCGGGGGAATCACGATCAACGTTTTGTCGATGTCGTAACAGGCCCGTGCGATGAGAATGAGGAAATGAAATTTTTAAAATACGGCGGCGTGGAGACGCTTTCCAGCTATTATGCCCCTTATGAATCGAACGAAGGGAGCGAACGGGAACGTACCGAAGTCGCCAAAGAATGGGTTCGGTCGGAGTATGGCCATCATTTGGCTTTTTTAGGCAGCCTGCCTTTGTTTTACGAGGACGAGCGGTTCATTTATGTCCATGCGGGCTTGAACCCGGCGTATCCCAACTGGAAGGAACAGCCTGCCCGGGATATGATCTGGATACGCGAACCGTTTTACGCCCATCCGACTGTGGTCGAGAAAACCGTCATTTTCGGGCATACGAGAACCTCGAGCCTGCACGATTCTCCCAGCGTATGGTTCGGAGGCGACAAAATCGGCATCGACGGCGGTTGCGTCTACGGACAGCAGCTGAACTGTCTGGTCATTGACGAAAATGGAGGCTTCACAACGTATTCCGTGGAAGGGACGAATTGGGAGAGATGAACGAGCCTTATGCTCTGGAATCGATGAACACCGGCGACGGCGCGCATCTGCTCGCTTTGGCCCGCAGCGTCGGCTGGAACTTTTCTGCGGCGCAGCCTGATTTGTATTTGCGTACGGGTCCGGTAGTCGGGCACCGGGACGGCGAAAAATGGATTTCGTGCGCGGGATTTTATGCGTTCGGCCAAGAGTTGGCCTCCATCGGCCATCTTATCGTCGATGCGGCACATCAAGGCCAAGGGCTGGGAAAACGTCTGATGCTCCATTGTTTGTCTGAAGCGGAAAAAACGGGCACGGCCGTTACGCTCGTTTCGACAAAGTCCGGGTTTCCGCTGTATACTTCGCTCGGTTTTCGAACGGTTGAATATATCCACCGGTTTCAGTACGAATTTCCTTTGGAAAGCCCGCGGCAGGAACGGACCTCGGGCGACGTGGATATGGTACCGTTGAGTGAAGCCGTGCTGGCTGAGGCGGTCGAGCTGGATCGGACAGCCGCAGGCGTCCGGCGAGAGCGCGTGCTTCATTCGATCGCTCATCATAAAATCAGCGGATGGGCGGTTTGCGATTCATTCGGCGCAATCCAAGGCTATGGATTCGCTTGGGCGAAGGATGACATCTTGGTCGTGGGTCCTCTCGTTTCGGCAGACGCGGACATGGCTCTCCGGCTGCTGAAGGCGCTTATAGCGGGATGGCGGGGGCGGATTCAGCTTGATGTTCCCAGCGTTCAAGCTTCATTTCGAGAGCGGCTTCGCGAGCTGGATTTTCGCGAGGTTTCCGTTTCGCCGCAAATGCTGCTTGGGACTTCGTCTTTGCCCGGACGGCGCGAGTTGCTGTTCGCGCTTGCCGACCCTGCTTTTGGGTAATGCACGGGCGGCCGCTTTCCGATGAGGACGAGTCCATTTAACCGGCGTTCAAAATCATAGTTGACAAATGGAATACTCTATACAGTATAAAAGCATCAAATGAACGAATCGCGCCAGGTTGCTGACCGTACGGACGGAAGCCCTTGTTTCATTCTGCGCAAGCAGAACGAAGAAAGGGCTTTTCCATTGTACGCTGAACTCGGCCGTTATCTTTTTCCGGGTACGCGGGCTGATCTGCAGCTTTTTATAGTTTTTGCTGAGCAAGGCGTAATTCCGTGTCAGGTCAAGTACTCGAGCAATGGAAGCTTAGTTGACGAAAGCGCTTGCGACACGAAACTTTCAAGTCCAAATACCTATGCGAGTCAGATTTAAACTGGTATACTGAATTGTGAGAATAGTATAACTTTTCAAACATGAGGGGAGTTGAACAGATGAAAGTTCTACCGAAAACGAACGATCTCGGCTTCTTTGAAATTCGGCTCGAATCCATCGGCGGTCTGGGAGCCAACCTGGCGGGAAAAATGCTTGCGGAGGCTGGCGTCGTGGGAAGCGGGTTCAACGGCGTGAGCTTTTCTTCTTACGGTTCGGAGAAAAAAGGCTCGCCGGTTAAAGCGCATATCCGTTTTTGCGACATAAATACGAATATTCGCGATACGACTCCAGTGGAACGTCCGCATGTCGTAGGCATTTTTCATGAAAACTTGTCGAAAACGGTCAACGTGATCAGCGGCATTTACGAGGACAGCCTGGTTCTGGTCAATTCGGCAAAAAGTCCGGAAGCCCTGAAAGAGAAAATGAAGCTGATCGGCGGTACTATCGCGGTGGTCGATGCAACCGGCATTGCGCTGGAGGAGAAAAACCGCGTCAACATGGCGATGCTGGGCAGTTTGTTCCGGCTGTGCGATTTTCTCGATTTCGAACACATGAAGAGTATTATCCGCAAATCGCTGGAGAAAAAATACCCCGGCGCGGTCGAGCCTGCCCTGCGCACGTTCCAGCGCGGCTATGACGAGGTGCAGTTCCAGACGTTCGCGCTGCCGGAGGGTGTAGAGATGCCGCTGCCGAAGCGGTGGGATATTCCGATGTACGGTTACGAAACCCAGCCGATCGGCGGGATGGTGGCGAATCCGGGAAACAGCATGTTGAAGGATCTCAGCATATCGCGAAGCGGAATGATGCCGCATTTTGACGACGAAAAATGCATTCACTGCGCGGCCTGTGATACCGCCTGTCCCGACTTTTGCTTCGTGTGGGACGAACAGCCGGACAAGAAAGGACGTCCGCAAATGTTCCTCCAAGGTATTGATTACCAGTACTGCAAAGGCTGTCTGAAATGCGTCGTCGCCTGTCCGACCGAGGCGCTATCCTCGAACCGCGAAACGGAAGGCTACGCGGAAGAGCATCGCGTGCCGCATCGTTTTAGCTTGGCCCAGTAAAACAAATACCTGTTAGCAGGGAGAGGTGAACCAAACTAATGGCTATTGAGATTAACAAAGAGGTCAGCGAGGGTACGGTCGAGCAGCGGATGGTTTACGAATCCGGAAACGAGATGGCGGCTTATGCAGCTCACCAGATTAATTACCATATTATGGGATATTTCCCGATTTCGCCGTCGACGGAGGTCGCGCAGTTCCTCGATCTGATGAAGGCGAACGGCCAGCATGACATCAAGCTGATTCCGGCGGACGGCGAGCACGGCTCGGCAGGGATTTGCTACGGCGCTTCCACCGCGGGCGGACGCGTGTTCAACGCGACCAGCGCGAACGGTTACTTGTATATGCTGGAGCAGATGCCGGTACAATCCGGGACGCGGTTCCCGATGGTCTTGAATCTCGTCTGCCGCTCGGTATCCGGACCTCTGAACATCCATGGCGACCATTCGGACCTGTACTACGCGCTCAATACGGGCTGGCCGATCCTGATGTGCCGCGATCCGCAAGCCGTCTACGATATGAATATTTTGGCCATCAAGCTGGCCGAAGATCCGGAGGTTCGCCTGCCGGTCATCGTCGCTTCCGACGGTTACTTCACTTCTCACCAAAAACGCCGCGTGCAAACGTTCGCCCACAAATCGGACGTGCATGCCTTTGTCGGTGAACAGCCGAAGCAGTTCCCGCACGTGCTTGACCGTAACAATCCGATTACGGTAGGACCTTACATGAACGAGCCGGATTACATTAACAACTGCTATCAGCAGTCCGTTGCGATGTACAATGCCGGGGAAGTATTCGACCGCATCCGTCAAGAATACCGGGTGTTGACGGGCCGCGACTATCCGATTCTCGACCTGTACCGGATGGAAGACGCCGAAGTGGCGGTATTCCTGATGAACTCGGCGTCCGAGATCATTAAAGATGTCGTCGACCAGCTGCGGGCCAAAGGCATCAAAGCCGGGTCGATCGCGCCGAATATGATTCGCCCGTTCCCTCAGAAGCAGATCGCCGAAGCGCTCAAAAACGTCAAAGCCGTCACGATCGGCGACCGCGCGGATTCGTACGGAGCTTACGGCGGAAACATGACGATGGAAATCAAAGCGGCGCTGTTCACGGAAGGAAACCGCGATACGATGGTCATCAGCCGGATTTACGGGCTGGGCGGCAAAGATTTTTACGCCGAGGACGGTCATCACCTGTTCGAATTGGCGATCGAAGCGGCCCAAAAAGGCCGGGTCGACGTCCCGTTCGATTATTACGGACATACGCCGGGCGATCCGGACAAGAAGCCACAGCGTGTCATCGAACCGATGAAATACGAGGATTTGAAGACCGGATTGATTACGGTCAACAAAGACGAGACGACGGGCCAATTGAAGGTGAAGGTTCCGCCGATCCGCCAGCTGACCAAGAAGCCGAAGCGCCTTGCGCCAGGGCACGGGGCCTGTCCGGGCTGCGGTATTTTCTCCGGTCTGGAGCTGTTCTTCAAAGGGATCGAAGGAGATATCGTGGCGCTGTTCCATACCGGCTGCGCGATGGTCGTAACGACGGGATATCCGTATTCTTCGCATAAAGCGACCTACATTCACAACTTGTTCCAAAGCGGCGCGGCAACGCTTTCCGGCGTCGTGGAAATGTTCTGGGAGCGCAAACGCCGCGGCGAGCTGGAGCATCTGAATCTGCCGGACGACTTTACGTTCGTCATGATCACCGGCGACGGCGGGATGGATATCGGGATGGGCCCGGCCATCGGTGCAGCGCTGCGCAATCATAAAATGATCATTCTCGAATACGATAACGAGGGCTACATGAATACCGGCGCGCAGCTGTCCTATTCGACGCCGCTCGGCCACCGGACCTCCACATCCAACGTCGGAAAGCATCAGGGCGGCAAGCTGTTCCATCATAAGGACACGCCGCAGATTATGGCCGCGACGAACATTCCTTACGTGTTCACCGGGTCCGAAGCGAACCCGCAGGATTTGCTGAAAAAAGCCGCCAAGGCGCAGTATTATGCACAGAACGAAGGGCTGGTCTACGGCAAAATCCTCATTACCTGTCCGCTCAACTGGCTGTCCGAGGAACAAATCGGGCAATCGTTGATCGATCAAGCGGTCAACTCCTGTTTCTTCCCGCTGTATGAAGTGGAGAACGGCGTAACGACGATCACGTTCAATCCGGAGGAGAAGAACAAGCGGATTCCGGTCGGCGATTGGCTGAAAAATATGGGCAAGACGAAGCACCTGACGAAGCCCGAATACGCGGAGGCGCTGCAATCGTTCGAGAACGAAGTCGAACGCCGCTGGAGCCGTCTCAAGGCTAAGCACGAAAATCCTTACTTGTAAAAAGGTAAGGCTGGCACAAACCTCAGGCGCAAACTCGTACTGTTGAGCTTGCGCCTTTTTATTTTCAGAACCGATTCGGAGGAGTTTCGATGCCTTATGTACTGAGACATGCCGATTCCGGTGAAATCGCCGCATGTATTCAAAAAAACGTATACGATTTCGATTATTTCGGCGTCAAACAGTGGGAGGACGAAGGGCAGGCCGAGGCGGATAAGCATTCTTTTCTGGAGAGCATCAGCGTTGATAACCCCCAGAATTGGCATATTTATCTGATCCAAGAGGAGCGTGTCAAGCTCTGCAACGTGAAGCTGAAGAACGATCCGTCGCGTCGGGTGCGCCTGAGCGGCGACGGCCAGATCACCGTTCATTCCGCCTCCGAACGACTATAAAACGGGGAATGGTAATTTTGATGAAAACAAACCCTTTTGCCGATTTCGAAGCGGCGGGCACTGAGCAGGAGCTGGCCGCCTTTCGGGAATCGATTCGAAGCCAGGGCTTTACCGCCTTCCGGCTGCTGCTCGAAGGCTTCCGGGATCGCCTCAAGCAATGCTCAGACGGGGATATTCCAGCCGTGAATAAGCTGCTGGAGCAGGCCCGGCGGTTGTTTCCCGAGCCCGAGACATTCAGTCCATCCTGGGTCAACATATGGGACGAATTCGAGCGGATTGCCGCCTACAAGCAAACGGTGCTGGAGACCATTCCGGCCGAAGAACGAGAAGGGGAGTGGCAGGTGCTGCTCGATAATCCGTACACGAACTCCGATCTCGTATGCTATCCCGGACTCAGCTTTATGGAGGGGGCGTATTTATACGCGTACTTCCGCAGCGACCTGAAGCAGAACGAATATATCCGGCTGCAAAAAATTCAAAATCTCGTGATGGCCTTCGGCAGCGAGCGGCAGGAAGCCATGAACCAAACTAAAGAAGGTTAAATTTAGCTGGATTGAGAAATTCGAGGATAAGCCGGGATTCGAGCGGGGAAGCCGTTTCAAATCCCGGTTTTTCGCGTGGATAAAATGCGACCTACCGTTACATTCGTTCAGCGAGCTTCAGCGCAAACAGCTCCAAATAATGCTGATCCGTCGCGTCGAAACGATTTTTCTCCGGGCTGTCGATGTCCAGCACGCCGATCAGGCGCTCGCCATGGAGGATCGGAACGACGATTTCCGATTGCGAGGCGGCGTCGCAGGCGATGTGGCCGGGAAATTGATGGACGTCTGCGACGCGGACCGTTTCCCGGAGGCTGGCAGCGCGGCCGCAGACGCCCTTGTCGAGCGGAATGCGCACGCAGGCAGGCAAGCCTTGAAAAGGCCCGAGCACCAGTTCCCCGTCGTCGAATAAATAAAACCCGACCCAGTTGACCCGCTCCAGAAACTGGTTAAGCAGCGCTGCGGCGTTGGCCAGGTTGGCCATCCGGTTCGGCTCATCTTCGATAAGCGCGGACAACTGGGAAATGAGCAGCTTGTAATTTTCCTCGCGCGTTCCCGTATAGGCAGAGGCATGAAACATAAACGACGACTCCTTTTTTTTGGCGGTAGATTACGCTGAAACTAGCATATTTTCCATAGGACGTCAAGGCGTCGGATCATGACTCTACCGCGATCGCGACAGGCTGCTGCGGTTATCTTGGAAAACGGAATACGGCCCGGCTGGAATGGTTACCCTGTAAACAAACGGCTGCAGGAGAACGTATGACGCAATCTATTCTGGTCATTGAAGACGAAGAACATATCGCCCGGGTGCTGACGCTTGAGCTCGAACACGAGGGCTACGAGGTCGAGACGGCGCATGACGGCCGGGAAGGAGCCAGACTGGCTATTTCCAAGCCTTGGAGTCTTATTTTGCTCGATGTGATGCTTCCGGAGTGGAACGGACTGGAAGTGCTTCGGCGCATCCGTCAAATCAATGCGGAGGTGCCTGTCATTTTGCTGACGGCCCGCGATGCGACACCGGATATTGTCAGCGGGTTCGACCAAGGAGCGAACGACTACATTACGAAGCCATTCGTGATCGAGGAGCTGCTGGCGCGCGTCCGCAATCTGATCGGGCTGACGAACCGTCAGAAGCCGGAGACCGACACGCTGAGCGCGGCGGACTTAGCCGTCGATCTCAAAGCGCGTAAAGTGATGCGCGGAGACAACCCGATTGAGCTAACGCCGAAGGAATTCGACTTGCTGCAATATTTAATTCAGCACAAAGGGCACGTTCTGACGAGAGAGCAGATTATTTCCGACGTGTGGGGCTATGATTTCGTAGGCGACACCAACATTGTAGACGTCTATATCCGCTATTTGCGGCAGAAGATCGACAAAGGCTATCAACCTAAGCTGATCAAGACTGCGCGAGGTGTCGGCTACGAGCTGACGGACCCCGAGCCATGAGCCTGCGGACGCGATTGATGCTGCTGTTGGCCCACCCGGCGACATACCGGTCACAGTATCACACCGTCGTGCAGAACGAGCTGGGCCTGCTTCTTTTGTTCATTCAAGTGCCGATCACCGGTAAAAACAACGTTCAGATCGGACTGCTGGAGCTTGGAAAGGGATTGAATGTCGTCGCCGCTTTTATGGAGCTCCTGGTCGCAGGACTAACGGTGACGACGGGCAGTATTGCTGTTATTTTCGCCGATCGTCGGTTTTTTCTATACTAAGGCGCTCGTACGTCCAATCCGGCAATTGCTGGAGACGATGCGAACGATCCGAAGCAAAGGGGATTTTATACTGCTTCATCCCCAGTTCACGACAAAAAAGGACGAGCTGGGCCAGCTTGGACGAACGTTTAACGAAATGATCATGCGTTTGCAGGAAAACGACCGAAGGCAGAAGCATTTTGTTGCGGACGCCTCGCATGAGCTGAAACCGCCGCTGTCCGTCATCGAAAGCTATACGTCGCTGCTGCGCTGGTGGGAAGCCGCGACCCTGCCATTCGGCAGGAAGCGCTGAATGCGATTCATTCGGAAACCGTGCGCCTCAAAGAGCTGATCGATGCCCTTCTACGGCTGGCAGAGGTGGAACGTTTCGCGGAACCGGACCTGCATCCCGTCCGGATCGCGGAGCTGATCCGCTCAACCGCTGAGCAAATGCGCCGGGCGTTCGGTAGAGATAAGCCGGGGCACCGGAGGATCGGGGCTGGGCCTTGCGATAGCGAAGCAAATTGTCGAGCTGCATCAAGGGTCGATCCGCTTGGACAGCGAGGAAGGAAAGGGCACGACGGCGACGATCAAACTGCCAAAATTATCCTTCACAGCGTTTCAATAAGAGCAAGATGAGCGTTTTCTCATGCATTTTTAATAATCAGCCTTGAAGCGCCGGGTGGCAGGCGTTTAGCGGAGTTTGGCGGAAAAACCCGCATTTTCATCTGTGCTATAGTGGGGTACAGGCAAACAGCCAAACCTGACTTCAAGGAGGACGTTACAGATGAAACAACTGTTTGGAAAACGCTGGGGGAACATGGTGCTGTCGATCGGTCTGTGCACGGCTTTTCTGTTCGGCAGCACGCTGGCCGCTCCGGCCACTAGTGCTTATGCGTATTCCGCAACCAAAGCGCAAAGCATTATTTCCACAGGGAAACGCTACCTGCACACCCCTTACAAGTTCGGTGCGCCGATCGGTACGACCAAAGTATTCGACTGCTCTTCTTTCACGGCGACGATCTTCGGCAAATACGGCGTGAAGCTGCCTCGTTCGTCAGCGGCTCAATCCAAAGCCGGCAAATTTGTGCCAAGAAGCCAATTGAAGCCGGGGGACCTGGTCTTCTTCTACTCCCCGATTCATCATGTTGCGGTTTATATAGGCAACGGGAAAATTATGCACACGTACGGCAAGCCGGGCGTTACGATCTCCGATCTGAACAGCGGCTGGTGGAGCAAGCATTATACGACGGCACGCCGCGTACTATAATCTCAGTCAAGTGTTTGAACAAAAGCCGCTGCTCCCGGGTTTCCGGGAAGCAGCGGCTTTTCGCGCGTCAGGTCATCTCTGTTCTGTCGGTCCGGGCGGCGACGGCTTCCCGGTCGTTCGAGCGGAGGAACATCCATACTCCGGACAACAGGACGAAGCCTGCGGCGGCTTGCATCCACGTGATGCTCTCGCCAAGCAGCAGGTAGGCCAATATCGTCGCGCCCAGAGGCTCGCCGAGGACGCCCATCGATACGGATTCGGGACGCATATACTTCAACAGCCAGTTGAACAGATAGTGTCCGAACAGCGTCGGAATGACGGCCAGAAGCAGGAAAATGCCCCATTCTCGCGAGTCGTAGCCGGTAAAAGGCAATCCCGCCGCCACATTATAAACGGCGAGCACCAGCGCGGCAATCACAAAAACAAAGAAACTGAAGACAAAGGCGGGAATGCGTTTCAGCATGCTTTTGGCCAGCAGGATTTGCACGGCCATCGCCGCCGTTCCGAGCAGGGACAGCAGGTCGCCAAACAGCGCTTCTCCGGTCAGCCCCCAATCGCCCCAACCGATCATAGCCGCGCCCAGAATCGCAACCGCCATGCTGAGCACGGCCAGCAGATTCGTCCGTTGGCCGAGGAACAGGCACGCGCCGATCAGGACGAAAACGGGCTCCAGCGAAAGGATCGCGGTCGAGCTGGCGACCGTCGTCAGCTTGAGCGATTCCATCCAGAACAAGAAATGGAGTCCGAGCGCAAGGCCGGACCAGAACAAGCCCGCCCAGTCGCCTAAGCGCAGCTGCGCCACCTCGCGGCGGTACCGCAGCAGCCAAGGCAGCAAAATCGCCGCGGTCAGCAGCAGCCGGTACATCGCAATGACGGAAGACGAAGCATTCGACCAGCGGACAAAAATCGCTGAAAAAGAAATCGCAACGATGCCGATTACCAGCAGAAGCGGCAAAGGAACGGGAAAACGTTTCTCAGTATTCATCAGGCTAATTCTCCATTTCATAACGGTCGGTAAACAGGCACATTGCTCTATTATAGCATCGGATTTGCGACTCTTACAGGGCCAGAATTGAAAAAACGGGCAAAGCGTGAGAACGTCTGCAAAGTTGGACTTTTATTCCCAATTGTGATATGAAAGAATGTAGGCCGGACTTAGGAACGGACGCATCACATTAGGGGGGAATTGGAAATATGTCCCGGCGTTTTGTTATCGAGGCGGTGCTTGTGGCTGTATATGGCGAACTCATGGCGCCAAGCCGCCCGGTGGAATATTTGATTCCGTATTCGACGATATTGGAATTATACGAGATGAAGGACAGCCCTGAGCCGGTCATGCCGGACACGGAGGACGACGCTCATGTCAAAGGAAAAATTGTGGAACTCATCGCCTTCTTCGACGACTCATTCAATAAGAAGAAGCTGGAGCGCGCGCTTGTCGCCCCATGGCGACCAAGTCCGCCGCTGCCGATCAACGAGAATGTAACGTTCACGGTCATCAATGCCGTGGATAATGCCCAATACGGGGAATCGTTCGATCCGATCGAAACCGAGGTCGTGCTGACCTCCCTGCGGGAGAAAGCGCCTATTTTGACGGACCAGCTTGAATTGATGGAGAAAATCATTCAGGCCGAGGTTCCCGTTCAAGTGTATGATGTGTATGATTTTGAATTTGCCGTCGAAGACGGGATCACCGCAGACGATTTGATGAAGCCGTAGCTAAATGCATGCCGGAATCCCGATCAGGGAATGCCGCCGGCGACAGGTCAACCGGATTTGCCCGGTTGGCTTTTTTTCGTTTTTTTCGCGCAGGCTGTTACAAACCGACTCCTCCGTTCGCCATAAGGGGGCAGAAGCGGCATACAGCAAAAGCTGAAATTTAAGTCAATCGATGATACAATAGAAATAGGACCATAGCGAGGTTCCCCTTCAGGTTTACGTGCTGTTGCTGCGATGCGCATCACGGCGGGCTGGAAGGGGAGTTTTTTGTGGAAGGAGAACCTTGAATGAAAGGTTATGTTGTGACCGGCGCTTCCAAAGGGTTAGGACTGGCTTTGACCCGCCGCTTGCTCGCTGCCGGGCACCGTGTCATCGGCATTTCACGGACCGCTGCGGATACGGCGGACGCCCGCGACCGTACGAACGGAGCTGTAGCCCGGAGGAAGGCCGAGCACTACGCATACGATCTGAAACGCGTGGACGGGATCGAAGCACTGATCGCGACTATCGTCCGATCGCTTGAAAAGGAGCCGCTCGACGCCCTTACGCTGATCAATAACGCGGGCATGCTGGAACCGATCATGCCGCTGGAGCAGGCCGATAGCCTCACGCTGACGGAGCAGATGAACGTCAATCTTCTGGCCCCGATGCTGCTGATGTCCGCTTTTATCCGGGCGACGAAGGATTGGCCCGCCTCGACGGTCAGGACGATCGTCAATATTTCTTCCGGCGCGGGGAAAAAGCCGTATTCCGGCTGGAGCGGCTACTGCGCCACCAAGGCCGGGCTGGATATGCTGACGCGCTGCGTCGGACTGGAGCAAGGCGACGGGCCGCAGGCGGTGAAGGTCGTCTCGATCGCGCCCGGCGTCGTGGATACGGGCATGCAGGAGCTGATCCGCGGGATGGAGCCGGACCGGTTCCCGGAGGTGGAGCGCTTTGCAGGTCTGAAGAAAACGGGCGGACTGTATACGCCGGATGAGGCGGCGGAGCGAATACTAAACGTGGTGGAGGGCGGACGGTTCGCTCAGGGAGAAGTGCTGGATATCCGCCATTTGCCGCAGGCGTAAAGCCATGCTGCGAAAGGGGAAGTTACCTTGTTTGACCCGACGATATTCGACAATTTAAAAGTAGTGCTCGAAGGACATTTGTACGATTTGGATGCGGAGCAAATGATCCGGGTCATCGGCCGGGAGGATTTCATCGATCTGGCCAGCATGAAACGGATATTCAGCATGCGCATCCGACGCGACGAAGGCTGCTGTCAAGCGGAAATTAGCATGACCAGCGTGTTGTCCGACTTCGCCGGGGAACGGTTCCGGCTCGTCGAAGCCGGTGAGCGACCCGGCGCCAAGCTGGCGCTCCGACTGGAGATGCCGCTCAGCCACTGCGAGCACGCGGCGGAGCTCCACCGAGCCATGGCGGACCGATGGGCGGAGGAAGCCCGAATCCGTCACGAAAGGTCGGCGGAATTCGTTCCGGACGACGACCCAGGATGTTCGGGAGGCGAGTTTTCGGATGAAAACGGCGCTTACCGGATACATATCGAGTTTATCCGTAAAATCGATGAAAGCCATATCGGCGATATGGAAAGCCTGCTTACCCATCTGGTCGACAGCTTGGCCGATGCGGACGAGGTTGGCGAGCGGAAGAGGAGGGGGCGCGACAGCGAATAAAAACAGCCGGAGCTCGGTATACTACAATCTGGATAAGGAGGGAAGATCATGGCGAGAATTGCAGTGGAAAACAGCTTGCAGGATGTAAAGGACGTGCTGCAGCAGAACGGGCACGAAATCGTATCCGTCGATAACGCGAATTTGCAAAATTGCGACTGCTGCGTTATTTCCGGACAGGACAAGGACGTACTGGGCATCGCGGAAACCGCAACGAAAGCTTCAGTTATCAATGCTCAAGGCATGACATCCGACCAAATTGTCGAACGAGTGAACCAAAGCTTAAGCTGATTCGCCCCGCGTTCCGCCAGCCATCGGCGGACATGCCGAAAGGACCGGATTCCATCGAAGCCGGTCTTTTCGGCATGTAAAGAATAGTTTCGTGGAGCTGCAATTGCACTATGTATGGGTGCTCGAGGTTTGCGGATATGCTGGATGTTCAGGTTGTGCGGATTCGCGAAGTAGGTGGGGCTGATCATGCATGCAGACGACAAGTGCGTGAGGCTGAAAGTATATACAGTGAAAAATAAAGGAACTGCGATGCGTTAAGCGGTACGTTGGATCGTTCGTCGGGGTTTAGAGGAAGCAGGATGATTTGTCGGGGAGTGCTGGAAGCACGTTCTCATAGCAGTGGGAGTGCTGTTCGTTCCTGCGGCCACTTAGTGGATGGGCTTCAGGACGAGGTTTCGATGCCAGTCGGGAGCGGAACACGCCGGGTGCGAGCCTGCGAGTTGCAGGCCCAACTGTGACTCCAACTCCGGCGATGCCCGGTTTACCGTCCGGACTTTTGACGCTTCGCGATTTCTTGCGTAACGACGAAAGCCAGATCTTCGTTGCCGAACATGGACAGGACACCGAGCAGCGTATCGTCCGGCACTTCCCCGGCTTCCTCCTTCGGCACGGTGAGCTCCAGCGCTTGCTGAAGCGCGGGGTTTGCTTCCTGCTGCGGGTAGGCGCACTCATACAGCGCGACGGGATCGAGGCCGTGGTTGATGCACCACTGGGCGAACGCGAGAATCATAATATTTTCGTCCCGCTGATAATTGCGGATGACTTGCTCTTCGATTTCTTTGCGGTTCATTGAAAAATCTCCTTCTAAGCGGTAAGATGGGTTCATTATATCGAAAGTTCAGGTGGGTTCACAATGATTCTTAATGAAAAAATTAAAGTGTCCGAAGTTCATTTAACTGGAGTCGACGGCGAAGATTTCGGCATCGTCCCTACGGTCGAGGCGCTGAACATGGCCCGGAAGCTCAAGGTCGACTTGGTCTGCACGTCGCTCATGAGCAGCCCGCCGCCGTGCAAGCTGGTCCGCGCTGGCGCGGCGAAACAGGAGGAGCAGCAAGCCCGCAAGCGCGAGCGGGCGCCGAAGCTGAAGGAAATTCGTCTGACGCCGCAGATCGAAGAGCACGATTACGAGACGAAGAAGCAGCAGGCGGAGCGGATTTTGAAATCCGGGGACGCCGTCCAATTTGTCGTGCGGATTCAAGGCAAGGAAGGGGCCCAAGCGAAAGCGCTGCTTGAATCGCTGCTGAACGATTTGGCCGCGAGCGGTCGCAAGAAAACGGGCATCCAGCTAAGCGGGAAGCAAGCGGCTGTTCAAGTCGATCCGTTGACCGATTAGGGCTGCGGGAAGCTGGCCGTTCACGGTCTGGAGCAGCTTCGTGCTGTATTTCCGGTCGGTGACGGCGGCGGAACGAGGTTGCCGAGGGTGAGCCGTTGCGGCAGGCGGTATGTAGCGGTTGTGATAGGAACCCTCCTTTTTCCTGGTTTCCAATAACTTGAATTTCCGCTATAATCACATTCATAGGCATTTTAAAAGATAAGGTCGATAGAAAAAGGAGCTGATCGAATGATTGCAACTTTCATTTACACGATAACCAAATTTCTTTCCATGGATTTAAACGGGACGGTTCTTCCCTTGTTAGCGGTCGTTTTCGTCTTCATTACCTTGTGTTATTTTATCGATAAAGGTATCCGCAGACAGTCCCGATAAAAACGCATCAATCATCATTCATCGGACGTGCTTGCCGGATATCCGGATGGGGAGTATAATGGATTCTTTGGTCATTCCGATGACATAGAAATAGAGAGGGAGAGAGAAACGTGAATGCTGGGATCGGTTATGGGCTGCTGGCTTACCTTGCCTGGGGCCTTTTGCCGTTGTTTTGGAAAACCTTTAATTCCGTATCGTCGGGAGAAATCTTAGGTCACCGCGTTGTGTGGTCCTTCGTATTCGTTGCGCTGCTGCTGTTGATCGGCGGCCGTTGGAAGGCGCTCAAGAGCGCTTTTTCCGAGCGCAAAAATGTGTTGCCGATGGTGGTCTGCTCCCTGCTGATCAGCCTCAACTGGCTTATCTTCATCTGGGCCGTCAACCACGACCGCGTTGTCGAAACGAGCCTGGGCTATTACATCAACCCGCTGATCAGTGTGCTGCTTGGGATCTGTTTCTTGGGCGAAAGGCTTCGCGCGGTACAATGGGCGGCCATGGCGATTGCTACGACCGGGGTAGCCATTCTGACCTTTAGCTACGGATCGGTTCCTTGGGTATCGTTGGTTCTGGCGCTGAGCTTCGGAGTGTACGGGCTCGTCAAAAAGAAAATGCAACTCGAGCCCATGATTAGCCTCGGAGGAGAAACGATCGTCGTGCTGCCTGTGGCCGCCGTTTATTTGCTGGTTGTTGGGATGACAGGCCAATCGACGACATCGTCGTTAAGCATGGGCTACCAACTGCTGCTGGCGCTGTCGGGGGTGGCGACGGCGATGCCGCTGCTGTGGTTTGCCCAAGCGGCTCAAAGGCTGTCGCTGACGACCGTCGGATTCTTGCAATATTTGGCTCCGACCATCAGTCTCATTCTGGGTGTCGCTTTATACGACGAGCCGTTTACGACCGTGCACCTGATCGGCTTCTGTCTGATCTGGAGCGCGCTGCTGCTGTTCACGCTGAGTTCGCTGAAAGGCAGGCTCGCGATGCGTGCGACGGATACCGGAGTGCAGAAGGGATGAGCTTCATGGAAGCCGGTTCGACCGTTTGGTTCGGCCGGCTTTTTGTTTTTCCTTCCGCTTGTGGCTTACAAAAGAGTAAATATTTGTTAATATAAAGTTGATCCGAAGCGAAGGGGTGACAAGTTATGGAAAGACGTCAGTTAGGAAATACGGATATGCAGGTCAGTATGCTTGGTTTCGGCGGAGCGGAGATCGGGTTTGAAGCCGCTTCCGTATCAACCGTGGAGCGGTTGCTCGATTCGGCGCTGGATGCGGGGTTGAATATTATTGATACGGCGGAATGCTATAAAGGGAGCGAGGAACTGATCGGACAAGCGGTCAGTCACCGCCGGAAGGACTATTATCTGTTCACGAAATGCGGACATGCTTCCGGCTTTGCCATTCCGGACTGGGACCCGGATCTGCTCGTGCAAAGCATTGACCGCAGCTTGAAGCGGCTGAAGACGGATTATATCGACTTGATTCAGCTCCACAGCTGTTCGGAACAATTATTGAAGCAAGGGGACGTCATTGAGGTGCTTCAGCGGGCGCGCGAGGCGGGAAAAGCGCGCTACATCGGCTACAGCGGCGACCGCGAGGCGGCGCTGTATGCGATTCGTTGCGGGGCGTTCGATACGCTGCAGACGTCGGTCAATATTGCGGATCAGGAAGCCGTAGAGCTTACGATACCGGAAGCCGTTCAGCGGGGAATGGGCGTCATTGCCAAGAGACCGCTCGCAAAGGTGGCCTGGCGGACCGGCGAGAAGCCCGTTTCGGCTTATTATGGGCCGTATTGGGAGCGGTTACAGCAGCTTCGTTACGATTTTTTGCACGGAGACTTGGAGCATTCGGTCGAAATCGCTCTGCGGTTCACCCTGAGTATTCCCGGCGTGAGTACAGCCATTGTCGGCACGGCGAAACCGGACCGCTGGGTGCGGAACGCGGAGCTGGCGAGGAAAGGCGTCCTGCCGGAAGCGCAGCTGCAATCGATTCGCAGCCGTTGGCGCGAAATCGCGTCCGGACAGGACTGGAGGGGGCAAAGGTAATACGTCAGGCATCAATGGCCCGCTCCGAGCGGGCTTGCCTGGGAAATTTCGCCAGTTATTTCAGTTCCTCTTTTGCAATCTTTATTGTTCTATTAGGGATAAAACAAGTTGAATTTTCCACATCAATATTTTTTGATACATATACTTTCCATTTTTTTGAATACCAAAATCTTTTTTTTAATTTGGTAAAAAAATTTGATACTTTTTTGGAACGCGATACCGATCGGGATTATTTTATGAATGCGCAGGAAGCCTTGGCTTACGGCTCATCGACGAAATTTTGTACCGCGACGTTTAAGGATTAAGCTCCGGTCTCCAATCCCGAACGCCGTTGTCTTCGAGAATGTCGAGCGTAACGTCGGTAATGTCCGGATCGCTGAGCAGCATCGCTTTCAAGCGGAACTTAATATCGTCGGCGTCCGCCAGCGTCAGGCCGACGCGAAGCTCTACATAGCCGTCGACGTGATACGTCCGGCCTTCCTGTAGGATGCGGAGTCGGTTAATGTCCCGAACATCCGGGTCGGCCAGCAGCAGACCCGCGACCCGGTCCTCCACAGCTTTCGGCGCCGCTACGCCGATCAGACCTACCATATTGTCATAGCCGACCTTGAACGCTACACCGACCATGAGAAATCCGATCAGGATCGTGGCGATTCCGTCCAGCATTTTGAAATCCGACAGCTGCGTGACGATGACCGCAATCAAGGCAAGAGCCGCGCCCAACGTCGCGACGATATCTTCATAGAAGACCAGCCGGGTAGGAGGGGCGGATCGACCGACATTCCGAAATGCGGCCGGGATGATCGCAAGTCCTTTGGCTTTCACTCGCGCTTCGCGGACAATTTCTTTCATTGCCTTCCACAGGATGGCGCCGTCGATCAGGATGGCGATCAGCAGGATGACAAAGTTCAGCCAGAAATTCGAAGCTTCCGCCGGGTGGGCCAGCAGACGAAAGCCTTCCAGAATTGTTTCGTAAGCCATGAAGGAAACGACCATCACTGCGACCATACAGAACAGATTGATCACACGGCCGAAGCCGGTGGGAAACCGCCGGGTCGGCTGTTTTTCCGCGAGCACGCTTCCGGCAAAAACAAACCCCTGGTTGATCGCATCCGCTACCGAGTGCATGGCCGACGCGTACATGGCGCCGCTTCCGCTAAGCGCTGCGGCGATTCCCTTGGCAAACGCGACCGCCGTATTTCCGAGCGCCGCCATTAAGGAAGAAGTGTTTCCTTTTTTAAGTAAAGCCCATAACCCCATCGTTTGCTCTCCTCGTCGTTTTCGAGTTTGATACGTTTATTTCCGGCTGCGGCTTAATCGTTCCTGGTGTGACCCGTTTGTTTCAGCAGCAGAAGCGTCATGATGAACTCTCGCTTTATAAGTTCTTATGAACCTATATTAAGACCTTTTTCGTTGAATAACAAAGTCCATTTTGAAGCGTTCCCGGCGAAATAACGTCAGAAATGAGAAAGAGAATGTCGTAGGAAGCTCAATCTTAGCGGGATGAGCTTTTTGACATTCTTACTACAAAGTCTTATGATTGGTTCAATTGAACTTGTTGTTACAAAGGGGCTCGCTTATGGAAACCTTTTATTTGACGCGAAAACAAATGGCCGGCTTGCTGATGTCTCTTGCAGGGAAGACGGATCGGACGCCGCTCGCTACGCTGCAGGAGGCCTGGGCCAAATCGCACCGGTTCGACATGGAGCACGGAAAGACGCTGGGGGCGTTCGTATCCACCTCGCTGCCGCCGATCTTCGAGAAGCTGATCAAGATGAAAAGCACGGGCGAAGGCTTTTCGTTAACCGATATCGTTGCGCTCGGCAATCAGATCGAATACGCGCAGTATTCGGTCACTTCGGTACAAAATTGGGTGAAGCGGGATTTCAAGTCGCTGATTCCTTCGCCGAGACTGGGGAAAAAATATTCGATCGACCAAACCGCCGTCCTGTTCATTATCGACGATTTGAAGGCGACGCTCGATTTCGAGTCGATCCGCAAGCTGCTGATGCTTGTCTTCAACCACCCGGACGACGATGCTTACGATGTCGTTTCCCCGCTACGGCTGTACGCCGCGTACTCCTCGATCTTTGAAGAGCTGGACCAAAACAACGACCAAGTGCTGGACCTGTCCGGGCACGACAGCGGCCTGCGCAACCATGACCATATGCTGGAGCATTTAATCAAGCAAAAGGCAGACGAATATGCCGGGGCGGTGGAGGGATTGAGCGACGGGCAGAAGAAGCTGCTGAGCCATACGATTTTTATCGCTATGGTGTCGGTGCAGACCTCGTATTTTCAATCTCTCGCTAAACGTTATTTGAACGCAACGCTGTTTTTGCAAGACTTGGTGTAATTCGGCAAGCTCGAAATATCCCAGCTAATCAAAATAGCTCCAGTGACGCCTGTGATGGAGTTCATGCAGTACACTTTGGCCTCGTGGTGAAGAGCTTGACGTCCCGGCTAGGCCGCGGAATTTGCATGTACGAAAAAATAAATGAAAAGGGATGACGCCATGAAATCCGATTTTCGGGAAGTAAAATTGTCAGAATTAAGCGATATTCAAGTTGATTATTTTATTGGGCCGTCAAAGACCGTGAAATATTGCAATATTATAATGATAAAATACTCGGGCGAGTACGGCTTCGGCTCTCAGGGGAACAGCGATGCAGTATATATGAAAGCGATGGGCCAAGCGGCACTTGAAGCTTGGAGAGTGAACGCCATTATTCTGGACTGGTCCGATCTGAAGTACGAATGGGGAGATATGCTGGAGCTGGCGCTGGATATCGATACCGGCTGCTGCGGGCCGGCCCTGCCCATGGCGGTCATCGTAGGCCCGTCTTGCAAGGAGGCCGTCAGGACGCTACTGCTTGGAATCCATAGCGATAAAGGGCTGGAAACGATCGAATGGGTGTTCAAGAATAAAGACGAGGCGATCGATTATATCGAAAAACAATTGCAGAAAGCCGATGCAACTGCAAGATGAGACACCGGATAAGCAGAAATGAAGCGTCTGGCAAGGAAGAAAATTAACTTGAACAAGCAGCAATATGTGATGTTCACGGCGATAGCCTATCAAGCCGCCCTATTCGGAGAAGAAATCTATAGGACGAATACCTATATGGCAACGGTTAAAGAAGGGTATTTTTTCACGACCAAGGCCGTAAATGAATGAAAAGCCCCGGAAAGGGGCTTTTGTATGCTTCATGCGACAGATGGGGATTAATAGTTTAGCACATTCTTGGACCATTCGGCGTATCCTTTGGAGGATTTCTCTCTTGCGCTTTTGGCGGAATCGTTGGCTTTTCCATTGTTATTTAAATATTCGTTATAATCGTTTGCTTTTTTGTCCCGAATGTATTTATCGAGATATTCCAATGCAAGCTGATAATGCCGGGCGCTCTCTTTATAATCGGTGAGGATAGACCTAATCTGGTTCGAATCGATGCCATGCGTAACGAAATCGTCATAGACACTTTCCGTTGTTTCCTTACTTAGATTTGTTAGCGTTTCATTGGCTTTGTAGTAGCTTGTCTTGGCATTGGTAATTAAGGAGGAGGCCTCCGCTTTCCCTGCATTCATGGCATCGGCAGTCAACCGGATGATTGTGCGGGCGGAATCCAACGATTCGCCGAGTGTCTGCAATTTCAAGTAAAGCTCGGCTGTAGCAGCATATTTCTGAAGCTTCTTTACATCGTTTTGCTGCTTCGTGATCTCGGATTTGTCCGCTGCTGCAGGAGGCTCGGGGAGCTTGACATCCACCTGATAAGCGTCGCCGTCCCATGTCACGGAAGCCCCAAGCTGCCGCAGCAAAGAAATCGGCACGAGCGTGTTGCCGTCATAGATCATGGCAGGCACTTCGCCCGCTTCGAGCGGCTTCCCGTTCGACGTTACTTTCACGATCGGATTTCCTTTGTAATCCCCGTTCAATCCGGAGGCGTTTACGACTCCGGCCATCAGAATCAGGGTGGCGGACAAGACCGCAATCTTCTTCTTCATGGTTTTCCCTCTCTTATTCCCCATCGGCTGGGGGACTGGCTAATAACTGGATAACCATCCTAATTATCTATATTTTCAGCGGGTTTGTTTAATGACGGGCTGCTAAGCGACGAGATAGAGCAGAGGCATTCTGCAAAAGTTGACATACATATAAACGCTAATGTAATATGTCCATCATAAGGTAAACGAGATGAGGATGTGTTTGTGTTATGCAGCTGTCTGAACAGTTTTGGAATGCATCGCTCGAAGCGTTGAAGCGGGGTTACGTCGAGGAGACGGACTGTTATATTTGCTTGCTCTGCGGCAAAACGGTGGAGAAGGGCATTATTTATCCGGACGAAGGCACGCTCTACGAGGCGGAACGTTATACACGGGTTCATATTGAAAACACCCATGGCTCCGTGTTCGAATATTTGATCGCACTGGATAAAAAGCTGACCGGGCTGACCGACCATCAAAACAGTCTGCTTCGGCATTTTTACCAAGGGATGAGCGATGCGGACATTCAGAAGGGAATGGGCATCGGCAGCGCGTCCACCATCCGCAATCACCGCTTTGCTTTGAAGGAAAAAGAACGCCAGTCCAAGGTGTATTTGGCGATGATGGAGCTGCTGAAGGAAAAGGACAAGCATGCTCCGGCCTTTGTCGAGCCTCACAGAACCGCCAAAATGGTAGATGAGCGATACAACATAACAGCGGAAGAAATCGAAGAGATTTTGCAGAAATATTTTCCCAAGGGTACGGATGGGCCATTAAAGACGTTCCATCTACAGGAAAAGCATAAGCTTGTCATACTGAGAGAGATCGCTAAACGGTTCGAAAGCGGGCATGTCTACAGCGAGAAGGAAGTCAACGAATCTTTGAAGGCCGCATACGACGACTTCGTTACCATACGGCGTTATCTCATCGAATACGGTTTTTTAGACAGAAAACCGGACGGAAGCCAGTACTGGTTGAAGTAACGGTTGGGAGAAAAAAGGAATTAGCCATGAATCGGCGAGCGGGGATACAATCGGGAAAAGCAAGTGCGCGAGCTGCACGGCTTTGGACATGTACCCCGAACGACTTGTGGGTGCATACGCCGGCGCAAGTCAATAGCGCGTCCATTTAAAAAAGAAAAGAGGCATTAACGTTATGGCTGAAAAAACAATCCTGCCGTTCGGCGACCCGGTTCTTCGCAAAAAGGCCAAGCCGGTGGAAGAGGTAAATTCAAGAATCATTAAGCTGCTTGACGATATGGTCGATACGCTATATGCCGTAGAGGGCAGGGCGGGACTTGCTGCGCCGCAGATTGGATTTTTGCGCAGGGTGGTTGTGATGGACTGCGGCGACGGACTCATTGAACTCATCAATCCGGTAATGCTGGAAATGTCCGGAGAGCAGATCGGGACGGAAGGCTGCCTGTCGCTTCCCGGGCATTCCGGTATCGTGAAGCGGGCCAATCAAGTCAAGATCAGCAGCTTGAACCGGCAAGGCGAGACGGTCGTTCTCGAAGCGGAAGGGTACCTTGCGCGCTGCATTCAACATGAAATGGACCATCTGGACGGGGTGCTTTACATCGATAAGATTGAAGGGAATGCACTCATCCACGACGAGACGGGACGCAAGGTCAATGTGTTCGACATTATCCGTCTTTCTAAGCCTGAGCATTAATGAAGCAGAAACCCAAAAAGAAACAGCCCGGACTTGTGTTCAAGTACCGGGCTGTTTCGCGTGTACTACCTTTTTATCATCTCGAAAAACTCGCACAACTCCCTGCGGTAATAAGCTACATCGCTGACCCCGGACTGAATCACGACCGTATCGTTATCGAAGCGGGTGATGATCCCGCCGGAACCGACCACATGGTCGTCTTGAAAAACCCGGATCGATGCTTCGCGTTCCATCGCTTCCTGAAAATCCGCATCGTTTACCAATCTATGATTGCGCGCCATCGTTGTTCTCCTTCGTCGTTAAGCTTTGTCCATTGTACCATATTTGCGAAGAATCATCAGAGTATGCAATGGTGAAGGAGTAAGGAGCGGCGAGCGGGAAATCATTCTCACCGCCGCCGGATTAGCTCAGTCCGATTGATCGGGGGTGCTTAAGCTGCGCTCCATCAACTGCTTCAGCTTCGATTCCGTCGAGGAATCGGGCGTAGGAGTATATATGCTGCACCGCAGGTCAGAACTCCCTTGTACCTGCAGCGAGGTAAGGTGAAACAGCATCTTGCCCGCTTTGGCATGCCTGAATTCGATTAACACCTCCGGCGCCGAGCTGACCTCGCTTTGCTCCCATAGCCGGTCGAAATCCGGGTGGACCTCCTTCATCTCCGCAAGAAAACGCTCGTACCATTCGTCCTCAACGTATTGCCCGTAATACGCCCGGAAAATAGCAAGAAAACCGCGGACAAAATGCTCCCAGTTGACGGCGAGACGTTGGAATTCTTTTTGTGTAAACAGCAGCCGGATTATATTCCGCTGTTCGACCGGGATATGTTGGAAATTGAGAAACACATGGGAAGCTGCTTCGTTCCAGCCGACAATATGGCAGCGGCGGTCAGAGATAATGGTCGGACAAAAGCGCAGCTCCTGCAAAATTCTTCTCAACGAAGGGCTGATCTCGGGCAGCTCTTCTATTAGCGTATGGGCACCCGATCCGGTTTCCAGAGCAAGCGAAAACAAATATTTCCGCTCGTCTACCGTTAATTGCAGGGCAGCGGCGACGCAGTCCAGGACCGATTTGGACACTTTGATATCCCGTCCTTGCTCAAGCCATGTGTACCATGTGGGGCTGACCCCGGCAAGTTGGGCGACTTCCTCGCGTCTTAAGCCCGGGGTGCGTCTGCGGGTTCCCACTGGAAGTCCGACCGTTTGCGGAAGCACTTTAGCCCGTTGTGCCTTCAAAAAAGCCGATAACGCCTGAAGCCTCGTTTGATGATTCATTTCGGTTCCGCCTTTTGGTTTCGTTAACATGGTAGTTATTATACTATAATAAACTGCAACTTGTAATAGGATAAAAACTGTGACAACATAGGACTTAACCGATGAACGAGAGGGAGGAAATACGATGGAACGAGTCGTGTTAACGGGGATGGGGGTTATCTCGCCGCTTGGAAATGAAGTGGAAACCTTTTGGAATCGTTTGTGCCGGGGGGAATCGGGGATAAGCCGGATCGATACGTTCGATACGTCCCGCTTTAAAACGAAAATTGCGGGGGTCGTCCGGGAATTTGACGTCGATGCCCGGTTCGGCCGCAAAGAAGTGCGGCGGATGGATCGGTTTTGTCAGTTTGCTTTGGCTGCTGCGGAACAGGCGTTGGAGGATTCAGGGTTAACGCTTGACGA
Source organism: Paenibacillus sp. MZ04-78.2 (assembly GCF_024213375.1). Taxonomy (GTDB): domain Bacteria; phylum Bacillota; class Bacilli; order Paenibacillales; family NBRC-103111; genus Paenibacillus_G. The sequence continues at coordinate 148,165 of NZ_JANAVJ010000005.1, forward strand.
AATCGATCGGGAACGACTTGGCGTATATGTAGGATCGGGCATCGGAGGCATTCAAACGCTGCTCGAACAGGACGGTATTCTCCGTAATCGGGGACCGGAACGGGTCAGTCCGACGCTGGTACCGATGATGATATCGAATATGGCCGCAGCGATGATCAGCATAAAATATGGAGCTCTGGGCCCAACGCTGTCTCCGGTAACGGCATGCTCCATAGGAAACACCGCCATCGGCGAAGCATTCCGTTTAATCCGGGCGGGCGGCGCGGACGCGATCATTGCCGGTGGTGCGGAAGCCGCCGTAACGCAAATATCGCTTGCCAGCTTCGGCAACGCGACCGCTTTGTCCGGCCGAAACGACGAGCCTGCCAGAGCAAGCCGTCCGTTCGATGCGGGACGGGACGGGTTCGTCATGGCCGAGGGGGCGGGCATTGTGGTACTTGAATCGCTCTCCCATGCACAGCGTCGGAACGCTCGAATCTACGCAGAAGTGATCGGTTACGGGGCCAGTTCCGATGCCTATCACATCGTCGCCACCCATCCGGAGGGGATCGGGGCTTATCAGGCTATGAAATCGGCGCTTCGCGAAGCGGCTGTAAACCCCGAGGAAGTGGAGGTTATCAGCGCGCACGCGACGAGTACGGAACTGGGGGACAAGTCCGAAACGATGGCGATCAAGAAGCTGTTCGGCGAACATGCCTACCGGATTCCGGTCACCGCCAACAAGTCCATGACCGGCCACATGCTGGGAGCGGCCGGCGGGGTAGAAGCCATTGCTCTGGCCAAGAGCCTGGAGCAGGGAATCATTCCTCCCACGATCAATCTGGAACAGCCGGACCCGGATTGCGACTTGGACTATGTGCCGAATGAAGCGCGTCAAGCCAGCCTGAAGATCGGGATATCGAATTCCTTCGGATTCGGCGGGCACAATGCGGTCATCGTGCTAAAAGCCTTTGCGGAATAACTTAGTACAAGCATAAGCATAAAGGTCCGTTGCGGAACGAAGGGACAACCCCGGAGAACGCGCGGACTTTTGTATTTAATCTTAGTTTTTTAGGAAGCTTCCGTAATTTTCTGATTACTAAGCTTGGCTTTAATCATTTTGATTCGCTGTTGGGCGTAAAACTCGCATGCCGCTTCACTCAGGCTGCTGAGAGGAACTTGTAGCTCGGTATGGTTGTCGATAATGATCATCGATCCGTTTTCGAAAAATTTAAAAGTAAGATCGGTCCAGAATGACTCGGACGCATCCAAAATTTTTTCGATCTGTTGCTCCGTGAGCTGTTCTCCATTTTCGGCCATGACATTCTTGTAGTAGTCCCGTTCGATAAATCTAACATTCGTCACCATCGTATCTACACTCCTCTCAGGAAATAGGAACATGCGTTCTTGAGCTCTATTATACCAAACATTTGTTCGTAGTCAATACAATTTACAGAAAATTCTCTTAAGTTTAGTATAAATGTCTCTCGACTCGTTATCTTCGGCACAACGCATGGATATTCGGATTGACGAAACAAAAATCAGATGATAGTTTAGAAAAGAGTATGGCATATTGTGGGAGGGCTATCGATGACAGAAGTCCGTTTGGAAATCAGCCACGACGAACACGAAGATGGAATACGCATGGAGCAGTTGATCGAGCAATTGGCTGCGAAGCCCGAGAGCCGGGAGGTGGTAGAGCTGACGATCGGCTCATGGGGACAGGCCTATGAAGAAGGTCCCGACACGTTCATGGATACATTGATCGGACATAAGGACGCTTTTCCGGCCTTGCGCAAGCTGTCCATCGGCGATATGGACTCGGAGGAATGCGAAGTTTCGTGGATTATGCAGACGAATCTGGCTCCGCTGCTGGAGGCGTTTCCGCAGCTTACTTCGTTCCGTATTAAAGGCAGCACGGACTTGTCCTTGAAGCCGTTGAAGCACGAACGGTTGGAAGAATTGGTAATTATCTGCGGCGGCCTAAGCAAAGAAGTGCTCGCCGATATCCGCGACGCCGAGCTGCCGGAGCTGAGAAAACTGGAGCTTTATCTCGGCGTAGACAATTACGGTTTTGACGGCGGCTTGGAGGATGTTAAACCGCTTATGGAACCGGGGTGCTTTCCCAAATTGACTTACCTCGGTCTGAAAGACAGCGAGATTCAAGACGAAATCGCAATTGAGATTGCGGATTCGCCGATCCTCGATCAATTGCATACGCTCGATTTATCGCTGGGAACCCTTAGCGACAAAGGCGCCGAAGTGCTGCTGGCGAGCGAACGCGTCCGGAAGCTTTCGTTCCTCGACCTGAATTATCACTACATGTCGGACGAGATGGTAAAACGCTGGCAAGCGTCGGGCATGTCCGTCGATGTCAGCGACCAGCAGGAGATCGACGATGACGACGACTGGCGTTACCCGGCGGTTACGGAGTAAATGGCCCGTCCGCTGATTGTTGTTGGCAATCCCGGCAACCGGAGGACGACGATGCTGCAGGAAGCGCGACGGAGGCTCGGGATGTCTCCGGCACAGATCGTGCCGTATCTCGATCTGCTGCAGGGCCGCGTTCGCTGGCGGGAAATCACAGGCGGCGAGCCTGTCCTTGTCCGGCTGGACTCGCCCGGCGAGCATTTCCCGGTGGAGCGCGAACTGATCGCGCTCGGTGCTGCTGACGGCGGGCAAGCGGACGAGCTGTTCCCATTGCCGGAGTTTCTCCCGATGCCGGTCATCTCGGCGCAAGCGGCCCGGAACTTGCCCGAACAGCCGGGACGCATCTACTATCCATCGCAATGGTTTCGCGGATTTTGCCGGATGCTGTCCGGGCTTCGCGCCGACTTGGCCGAAACGGCGCCGGAAGCGCGCTGGACGAACGATCCGCAGGAAATCGCGGTCATGTTCGACAAGCGCCGCTGCCATAGGCTGCTCAGCTCCCGAGGCGTGCCGGTGCCCCCGGCTCCGGGGGAGGCTGGCTCTATCCGGGGTTACGATCAGCTCCGCGAAGCGATGGAGCGGACCGGCATGCGGCGCGTCTTCGTCAAGCTGGCGTTCGGCTCCTCGGCCTCCGGGATACTGGCTTACCAGATGAATCCGACGACCGGAGCGGAGCTGGCCGACACGACAATCGGCTTCGAACGCCTTGGGTACGAGCGGGTATATTATAATTCGCGCCGTCTTCGCAGATACCGGGAGCGCCCAATCATCCGTGAAATTATCAATTGGCTGGGCGCTCAAGGCATGCACGTCGAGCAGTGGGTGCAGAAAGCTTCGCACGACGGCCGGGCATTCGATATCCGCCAGCTCGTCGTCGGCGGCGAAGCGTGCCACCGGGTTGCCCGGCTCAGCCGCACGCCGATCACGAACCTGCATCTGCGCAATGAGCGGGCCGGTCTGGAGGAGCTCGGGCTATCCGCAGCCACCGTTCAGGCGGTGGCTGCGGCCGGGGAGCAGGCGGCTTCGCTGTTTCCGCGTTCCGCTGTGGCAGGGATCGACGTGCTTCTCGCCAAGGGCGCTTTGCGTCCTTATATCGTCGATATTAATCCGTTCGGCGATCTGCTGCTGAACGTTCGTTACGAAGGCATGGACACCTACGAATGGCAAATGACCCGCATGTTAAAGGATGAATGAAGCATGACCATCAATATGAATGACATTGTCGGCACGCACGACATTTTGTTTGTGACGCTTGACACGCTTCGCTACGACGTGGCGAAGCTGGAGGAAGAGAATTGCCCCAATCTGTGCGGCACGGGCGGCTGGGAAAAGCGTCATACGCCAGGCAGCTTTACGTATGCCGCGCATCACGCGTTCTTCGGCGGTTTTTTGCCGACGCCTGCGAATACGGACAAAGCCAGCCATGTCCGGCTGTTCCACTCGAAAAATACGGGACTGCCGACCAATTCGAACACATGGCTGTTCGATACGCCCGACATCGTTTCCGGCCTTGCTAAGAAAGGGTACCGGACGATCTGCATCGGCGGCGTTATTTTTTTTACGAAAAAAGTGGCGTTGGCAAAAGTATTACCGTCGTATTTTCAAGAGAGCTACTGGCGTCAGACGTTCGGCGTAACGAATCCGCGCTCTACCGAGCATCAGGTGAATCATGCGCTGAAGCTAATCGGCTCGGCCAACCCGGACCAGAGGCTGTTTCTCTTCATGAACGTGAGCGCCATTCACGGTCCGAACCATTATTTTGTACCCGGAGCCAAACGCGATTCGGTGGAAACCCAGCGGGCGGCGCTGCGCTATGTGGACGGACAGCTTGGAAGGCTGTTCGAGGCGATGCGCGCGCGGGGCAAGACGTTCTGCATCGTCTGCTCCGACCACGGAACCGCTTACGGCGAGAACGGCTATCACGGCCACCGGCTGGCGCACGAGGTCGTATGGAACGTGCCGTACCGGGAATTTATTCTATAGACATAACAGCTATCAAAAGGAGGGACATCAAGTGGAATTCCGGGAATCAGAAGACATCCGGCGCTGGTCGGAGCAAATCGCCGCATCGCCATACCGGTCTTACTTGTACTCCTATCCGCATAAAACGGCCTATCGCGAACTGAATCCGCCGCTGCCGCTGCACGAGCTGTGGAAGCGCGAGAGCGGGGAGTCGTTCTTTTTATATATGCACATTCCGTTCTGCGCGGCCCGGTGCGGGTTCTGCAATCTGTTTACGCTGCCCGACCGGAGCGCTGATGCGCACGAGCAGTATGTTGCTGCATTGGAACGTCAGGCGAGGCAGTGGGCACCCATGGTTTCTCACCGGCCGTTCTCCCGCTTTGCGATCGGCGGCGGGACGCCGACACTGCTGAACGAGCGGCTGATCGAACGTTTGTTCGATATCGCAGAGCAGGTGATGGGGCTCGATCCGGACCGTGCCTCGATCTCCGTCGAGACGTCCCCGGATACCGTGACCGATGCGCGAATGAAGCTGCTGAAGGAGCGAAAGGTTGACCGGGTGAGCATGGGCATTCAAAGCTTCATCGAAGCCGAAGCCGCTGCGATTTACCGCCCGCAAAAGCCGGGTGAAGTGATGCGCGCGCTCGAAGTGCTGAAACGGCACGACTTTGCCGTGCTCAATCTCGATCTGATTTACGGGCTGCCGGGCCAGACGGTGGAGTCGTGGCTGTATTCGCTGGATCGGGCGATGGAATATGAGCCGGAGGAAATTTTCATTTATCCGCTGTATACGCGTGAGAATACGATCTTGAAGCCGGAGGAGCTGCGTCGCAAAGGGCAGGATCACCGGCTGGATATGTACCGAGCCGCTTACGAGCGCTTGAAGGAGAAAGGCTATGAGGCGTTCTCAATGCGGCGTTTCGCCAAGCCGGACGCGAAGTCCGAAAAGAACCTGCTGCCTTACGGCTGTCAGGAGGAAGGGATGGTCGGTCTCGGCTGCGGCGCACGTTCGTACACGAGGGAGGTGCATTACGCTTCCCGCTACGGCGTAAGCTACAAGGCGACGCAAAGCATTATCGCCGACTACATCTCTGCGTCAAGCTACGATACGGCCGATTACGGCTACGTCTTGAACCTGGCCGAGCAGCAGCGCCGTTTCGTTATCAAGGCGCTGCTCCACCGCGAAGGGCTGGAGCGGCGCGCTTATGAAGCGAGGTTCGCCAGCGATCCGTTCGCCGACCGTCCCGAGCTGAGCCGGCTGCTGGCCGACGGGTTCGCCGTACTGGAAGACGGTACGATGCGTCTGACGGACGAAGGCATGGCTTATTCCGATGCGATCGGCGACTGGCTGATCTCGCCGGAGGTCAGGGAGCGGATGGAGGAATTCGTATGCGTGTAGGCACGACGTTATACTACCGGGGCGCGTTATCCTCCTGCAACTACGATTGTCCGTATTGTCCGTTCAGCAAAACGACGGACAGCCGCGAGACGCTGGCGAAGGACAAGGCGCAGCTGGAGCGGTTTGTGGCATGGGTCCGGGAACAGGGGGCAGACGGCAGGCGTCTGTCCCTCTTCTTCAATCCGTACGGTGAGGCGCTCGTCCACCGGTGCTACCGCGAGGCGTTGATAGAGCTGTCTCATCTAGAGCACGTCGACAAAGTGGCGATCCAGACGAACTTGTCCGTCAAGCTGGATTGGACGAACGGGCTCAACAAGGAAAAGGCGGCGTTCTGGGTCACGTATCATCCCGGCCAAACGAGCGAAGCGTCGTTTCTGGCCCAGTGCACACAGCTTTACGACAAAGGGATATCCTTCAGCGTCGGCTCCGTCGGAATCAAAAGCTACCTTGAGCCGATCCGTTCGCTGCGCCGCGCGCTGCCTCAGGAGGTTTACTTGTGGGTGAACGCGTACAAGGACCAGCCTGCGTATTATTCGCCCGAGGAGATAGCGGCCTTTCGCGAGATCGACCCTTATTTCGATTGGAACGTGCGGGACTATGACAGTATAGGGAAGCCTTGCGCCACGGGAAGCCGCGTATTTTTCGTTACGGGCTCGGGGCTGGTCAAGCGCTGCTATAAGGACCGGGGAGTGATCGGGAACTTGTACCGCGACGGCTTGGAACGATTATCCACGGAGAGGCCGTGCCGGATGAAAACGTGCGGCTGCTATATCGGCTACGTGCATATGCCGGAGCTGTCGATGGAGTCGATTTACGGAAAAGCAATATTGGAACGGGTCCCAAGCATGGATGCGCGATATGCTGCGAAGGAGGCGTCGCCATGCGGTTTTTGAACGAAAAAGAAGGCGCGGTCCTTTGGTTTACCGGGCTGTCCGGCTCGGGGAAGACGACGACGGCGCGGGAGGCGGCCTCCGTTCTGCGCGAACAGGGACGCCGGGTCGAATGGCTGGATGGAGACGAGCTGCGCAAGACGCTGTCCAGCGATCTGGGCTTCACGCCCGCCGACCGGCTTGAGCATATCCGTCGGATTGTCGAGCTTGCGAAAACACACGCCGATAGCGGCGCAATCGTGCTCGTATCGGCCATCACGCCGTACCGCAGCATGAGAGCTTACGCGAGGTCGGTACTGCCGCGGTTCATGGAAATTTATGTAGAGTGTCCGCTGGAGGTATGCGAGCAGCGGGACGTCAAAGGGCTGTATGCCAAGGCTCGGCTCGGGCTGATTCCGAATTTTACCGGCATATCCGACGCCTACGAGCCCCCGGAGCATGCGGAGCTTACGATTCATACGAATGAGCATTCTCTGACGCATAACGTGGAGAAAATCATGCTGGCGCTGCGCTCGTTGGACGGTCATTGATTTTTCTCATAAAGGCGGATCGGTTTGCGGATTTCTGCGTAATTTTCATCGATATCCTGTTTGAGCGATTCCAGAAGATGCAGGGCTTCTTTTTGCTGCTGCTCGTCAGCGATGGATCGGAGGAGCGTCTGAAGACGGTCCAGTCTCGTTTTCGTTACGAATCTCATGTATGTCCTCGCGATCTGCCTCAAGCCGTTGTTTTCTAAAATGATTCGCAGCCGTTCACCGCTTTCAGGCCGGGCAACGCGGCGTATATCTGAATGGAGAGTTTCCGGAAGGGATAATTGACCGTGTGTAGAATAACATGAAGTGCGCAGTTTTGTGCGGTATTATCCGTCTACATATTCTCTTATCCGAAAGGGGTTCGTTGGATGAACCGACCTTTGCAGCAAACTTGGGATCTGGACGTTTTTTTCCCGGGAGGCAGCGACTCTTTCGAGTTCGCGCAATATTTGAATGCGCTTGAAGTCGACACGAACCGCTTCCGCAGCGAGCTGGACGCTTTGCCGTCGCCGCAGACCGCTGAAACTGCCGTCGTATTGCAGCGCTTCGTGGAGCGGCTGCAGGACTTGCAAAAACGGCTGCGTCAAGCAGCAGCCTTCATCATCTGCTTGTCCGCGCAAAATCAGGCGGACCGGGGGGCCGTTCGGCTAGGCGGCCGGTTGGACGGCATTCAGGCGAACTACCAGTCCGCCATGACGCGCTTCGACGTACTGCTTATGGAGATGCCGGACTCCGTATTCGCCCAGTGGGTCGGCAGCGAAGCGATGATAGCTCTCGCCTTCAATCTGGAGGAACGCCGGACGCAGGTAAAAGACAAGCTGCCGCTGGAGCAAGAAACGTTAGCGAACGACCTGGCCGTGGACGGCTACCATGGCTGGAGCGCCTTGTACAATACGATCGTGAAGCAGATCCGGCTTCCGTACGAGAAGGACGGGAATACGGTCATGCTCTCAGCCGGGCAGTTTTTCAACCGGATGCTTAAAGAGCAGGATCGTCAGAAACGGGGACGCCTGTTCCGGCAATGGGAGGAAACATGGACGGCTCAGGAAGATTTTTGCGCCGATACGTTGAACCGTATTGCAGGCTTTCGCCTCCAGTTGTACAAGCACCGGGGCTGGGATTCGGTGCTTCGAGAGCCGCTGGAAAACAATCGGATGACCGGGAAAACGCTGCTGACCATGTGGGAAGTGATCGAGAAGAACAAGCCGGTCTTTATTGCTTATCTGGAGCGGCTCGCCAAGCTGATGGGCGTGGAGCGCCTTGCCTGGTCCGATCTGAATGCGCCGCTTGAAGGCAAGAATGCGAACATCTCCTACGACGAGACTGCCATGATGATCGAGGAGCAGTTCCGCCGGTTCTCGCCGCAGCTCGCCGACTTTACCGTGCGCGCGTTCGAGGAGCGGTGGGTGGAGGCGGAGGACCGCCCGGGCAAACGGCCCGGAGGTTTCTGCGCCTCGTTCCCGGTCAGTAAGCAGAGCCGGATCTTTATGACTTACTCCGGGGCGGGGAACCTATCGACGCTGGCGCACGAGCTTGGCCATGCGTTTCACCATTATGTGATGAACGAGCTTCCGCCGATGACTGGGCGCTATGCGATGAACGTGGCGGAGACGGCTTCGACCTTTGCCGAATTGATCGTCAGCAATGCTACGCTGAGGCAGGCGGAGACGCGGGAGCAGAAGCTGTTCCTGCTGAATGATAAAATTCAGCGGGCCGTCACCTTTTTCATGGACGTCCATGCGCGGTTCCTGTTCGAGACGCGGTTCTATGAGGAGCGCAAGGCCGGACTCGTCAGCCCGGACCGGCTGAACGAGCTGATGATCGAGGCTCAAAAAGACGCGTTCTGCGACGCTCTGAGCGAGTACCACCCGCATTTCTGGGCGGCGAAGTCGCACTTTTACCGGACCTCCGTGCCGTTTTACAATTTCCCGTACACGTTCGGCTCCCTGTTTTCCTCGGGCATCTACTCGCTTGCGCGTCAGGAAGGCGAATCGTTCGAGGCGCGGTACATTGCGCTGCTTCAAGACACCGGCCGCTTGACGGTCGAGCAGCTGGCGAGCAAGCATTTGGGGGTGGACTTGGAGCAGCCGGAGTTTTGGCAGCAGGCGGTCGAACTTTCCATCGAAGATGTGAAGCAGTTCCTCGCTTTAACGGAAGAAGGCTAAGCTACGGAAGCGTGGACTTGACCGACGTAGTGAACAATCAAGAAGACGCCCGGAAGCTGGTCGAGCAGGTGAAGGACAAGCTCAGCTTGTTGCAAAAAATGTAAACGGATGATCTCCTTGTCCGGCAAGACGACCGCCGCCATGCATCAAACGAAAGACCGGAACTCCTTCCTTCGCAGGATGGGGCCCGGTCTTTCGTTATTCTTTCATCATGCAAGCTATAGCTGCGCCTGCTCCGCTCTGGCGGCGGCGAACCGATTCTGCGGCTTCGGCAGGTGAAAATGGTCTCTCAGCGTACTGCCCTCGTACTCCGTACGGAACAGCCCTCTTTGCTGCAGCAGGGGGACGACGTGTTCCACGAAATCCTCCAAGCCTTGCGGAAGCAAGGGCGCCATCAGCATAAAGCCGTCGGCGGCTCTTTCCGTAAACCAGGTTTCCAGCGTATCCGCAATTTTCTCCGGCGTGCCGACGAAGTGGTCGCTGCTGAACGAACCGGTCAGCAGGGAATAAACCTCACGCAGTGTAGGGTTTTCCCGCGCAATGACTGGGCGGTGCTTGATGTAATCGGATTTCGTCTCCGGCAGCCGATCCAGCCCGAAGTCCGCCGCTCTCGAATCGAGGGTGGCTCCCGTAAAATCGACGCTTTTGAAATAGTCGGACAAGAAGCCGATGCCCGTCTCCTCGGTAATGCAGGACTCCAACTGCTTTAGCTTCCGCTGGGCCGCTTCCTCCGTTTCGGCGATGACCGGAGAGATGCCCTGCAAAATATACACGTCATCGGCCGACCTTCCCGCAGCAGCGACCTTGCTTTTGAAGGAACGGTAAAACCGCTTCGCATCGTCGATATCGTATTTGATGGAAAACACGACCTCCGCCGTGCTTGCGGCAAAGCTTTGCCCGGATTCGGAATTGCCAGCCTGCACGAGGACAGGATGGCCCTGCGGGGAGCGGCCGATGTTGAGCGGACCTTGCACGACGAAAAACTCGCCTTGGTGGTTGATGCGGTGCAGCTTGCTCCGGTCGAAAAATTGACCGCTCTCCTTGTCGCGGACAAAAGCGTCGTCCTCCCACGAATCCCACAGTCCTTGAACGACTTCGAGGAACTCCTCCGCGCGCTTATAGCGCAGCGAGTGCTCGTAATGCTCCTTGCCTCCGAAGTTGAGTGATGTATTTCCAGACAGGTCGCGGGTCGTGACGATATTCCAGCCGACCCGGCCTTTGCTGATATGATCGGCCGACATGAAGAGACGGGCCAGATTGTACGGCTCGATATACGAGGTGGAGGCGGTGGCGACGACGCCGATCTTCGAAGTGGCGCCCGCCAGCGCGGTAATGAGCGTGACCGGTTCGTAGCGGTTCAAAATATTCGGATGAGACGCTTCGTTGATCGCGAGGCTGTCGGCGATAAAGGCGATATCGAATTTTCCGCGTTCGGCCAGCTGCGCGAGACGCTTGTAATAATCGATGTCGATACTCGCATCCGGGTGGGCTTCGGGATGCCGCCACGAAGCGACATGCATGCCGGTGCCGACCAAATAGGCGGACAGTTTGATTTGTCTTGTTCGGGTCATAAGCTATACCTCCATATATCCGAGTTAATCAATATGATTAATTTGTTATAATTTAGCATGATCTTCTCGCCCCGTCAATTCCTCCTTGCATCCCGGTCTAAAGTCCAGCAAATCCCTAGCCGTTTGTCGGAATTTATTTCCAGCCCGATGTTTTATGATCAAGAGCGAGGAAATAATTTACATGCGAGAGGAATGACGATTCCCATGAAAGGACTGCTTCGCACAACCAAGCTGCCTGTCGTACTGTCTGCGGCCTTGCTCGTCAGCTTCACCGCTTCCGCCGCCTCTGCCGTCTCCGTTTCGCCGGATGATGAATCTGCACAAGGACCGTCCGATGCGAAAGAGGTCGAAGCGTTACCGCTATGAGCTCAGCACCTCGAAAAAGCTGAACGTGCCGAAGCCTTTCTCCGACGTGCGCAAAGAGGACGGGCCCCCCACATCGAAGCCTTGCAGCTGCTTAATCTCGTCAAAGGCAAGGCGGACGGCACGTTCGGCCCGGCGGAGCCGATCACGCGCGGGGAATTTGCGGCGCAGACGGCAGGCTTGCTGTTTATGACACTGTCCAAGAGGCCTGTGGCCTTTGCGGATACGCAGAATCATCCGGCGGCGGCCGCGATTCAAACGCTGTATGAGCTAGGGGTGATCCAAGGCTCATCCCAGTCCGCTTTCGAGCCGGATAAGCCGATCACCCGTCAGGAGGCGGCAGTCATCGTGGCGCGGACGATTCAGCTCGGCGTCGCTTCGCCGATGGATGCGAAGCTGAGCAGCCATACCGAGCTTTGGGCACTCGACGGCGTCAAGCAGATCGTCGCGCTTGGCCTGTACGGGCCTGAAGTGAAGGAAGCAGCGGACGGCTCCGTCGATTACAAGTCACAGCAGCCGATGCTTCGTTCGGAGACGGCGGCGTTGTTCGCAAAAGCATTGTCCAATTAAGTCAAGCAAGCAGCCGGAGGGAAGCAGGGCATCCGCGGAGCACGCCAGCATAGGTGTGATCCCCGGATGCTCGGAGAAGCTCCGGCTGCTTTTTCCCGCGGTAAGTTCCGTGCTAAAAGTTCTTGACAGCACCCAGTCCATCCTTTAAATTAAATAAATATAATCGGTATAGTCGGAATTAAAAACGACAACATGTACGATGAGTTGACCAGTCCACTGGAAACTAAGCTTTCCCCGAGCTATGGCAGCGGGGCGACGCTTGGTTTTTTTATTTTCTGGAAAAGCAGGTGAAGGCATGATCGTCATTCGCAATCTCAGCAAATCGTACAAAACGTCGTCAGGCGCATTTCCTGCACTTCAGAACGTCAGCTTGCAGATCGAAAAGGGGGATATTTTCGGCATTATCGGCTTCAGCGGTGCGGGCAAGTCGACGTTGATCCGCTGCCTCAACCGGCTGGAGGAGCCGGACTCCGGCAGCGTCGAGATCGAGGGCACGGTCATTACGGACTTGAACGGGAAGGATCTGCGGCTGGCTCGGCAAAAAATCGGCATGATTTTTCAGCAGTTTCATCTGCTGGACGCCAAGACCGTGTACCAGAACGTCGCGTTTCCTCTGCACGTCGCCGGGCATCCGAAAGCGCACATACGCGGGCGTGTCCGGGAAATTCTCGACCTTGTCGGTCTGGGCGATAAAGAGAACGCCTATCCGTCGCAGCTCAGCGGCGGCCAGAAGCAGCGGGTCGGCATCGCAAGAGCGCTCGTTAATGAGCCTGACGTGCTGCTCAGCGACGAAGCGACGTCGGCGCTCGATCCGCAGACGACCTACTCCATTCTGGAGCTGCTGAGGGACATTAACCGCCAGCTAAAACTGACCGTCGTTCTGATCACGCATGAACTCGACGTACTGCAGCATATTTGCCGCAGCATGGCGGTGATCGAGAGCGGCAAAATCGTCGAGACAGGGCCGGTTGACAAGCTGTTCCTGAATCCCGAGAGCGATACGGCGCGCCGATTCGTCCGCATTCTGGAGCATTACCGCGACAGCCGGTATGTGATGGAAGGAGTGGGAGCGGGAATATGAGAGACGATCTGATCGAGCTGCTGCTGCAAGGTCTTGGCGAAACAGTCTACATGGTGCTCTGGTCTTCCGTCTTCGCGCTCGTGCTCGGCATTGCACTGGGCATTACGCTTGTCGTAACGGAGAAGGGCGGCATCCTGGGAGCGCCGCTGCTGCACAAAATCTTCGGGACGGTCATCAACAGCGTTCGTTCGCTGCCTTTTATTATTCTGATCATTCTGCTGCTGCCGCTTTCCAGGCTGATCGTCGGCACCTCGCTCGGTCCGACGGCCGCCATCGTGTCGCTTTCGATCGGTGCTGCGCCCTTTCTGGGCCGGGTGATCGAAAATTCGCTCAAGGAAGTGGGTGCGGGCAAGATCGAGGCCGCCAAAGCGGTCGGCGCCTCGCCGCTCACGATCATTTTCAGGGTGCTGATTCCCGAAGCGCTGCCGGCGCTTGTCCGTGCGATGACGATTGCGGTCATTGCGATTACGGAATTCACCGCCGTGGCCGGCGCGATCGGAGCGGGCGGTCTGGGCAGCCTGGCCATACGCTTCGGGTACCAACGGTTCCGTGAGGACGTTCTGATCGCAACCGTTCTGCTCATCATCGTCTTGGTTCAGCTCATCCAATGGTCGGGCGACTACATTGCCAAATCGATCGACAAGAAGCGTTACAAGCTGGATTGAGCGCAGACATCGCGTTAGTGAAGTCACTTTAATTATAGAAAGTAGGCGTAGGTATGGGGAAAAAAGGTCTTTTCTCTCTCGCATCCATCTTGGTTGTTATCGGTGCCATCGTTTCGGGCTGCGCCTCGGGCGGCACCGCGCAGGCCCCGGACACGAAGTCTGTGGCGCAAGGCAGTGCAGCCAGCACGGTCAAGCCAATGAAAGAAACGACGCTGAAAATCGGCGCGGCCGCCGTGCCGCATGCGGAAATTTTGAACTTCGTCAAGCCGAAGCTGAAGGAGCAAGGGGTCAACCTCGAAGTGGTCGTCTATGACGACGAAGGGCAGTTGAATCCTGCGCTGAAAGACAAGCAGATCGATGCGAACTACTTCCAGCACGTTCCTTATCTGGATTCGGTCAAAGGCGAGAAGGGCTATGATTTTGCCGTCACGACCAAGGTTCACGTGGAGCCGATCGCCTTCTATTCGAGCAAGCTGAAATCGAAGGACGAGATCAAGGAAGGGGCGCGGATCGGCATTCCGAACAACCCGTCCAACGAATACCGCGCGCTGGCGCTGCTGCAGCAGCAAGGGCTGATCAAGCTCAAGGATGGCCTGACGACATATGAAGCGACGCCCAAGGACATCGCGGACAATCCGAAAAAGCTGAAATTCGTCGAAGCCGATTCCGCAACCTTGCCTCGGTCGCTTCCCGATCTGGAAGGCGCGATAATTAATACGAACCTCGTGCTGGAAGCCAAACTTGATCCGAAATCGGCCTTGTTCCGGGAAGATGCGAAATCGCCTTACGCCAATGTCATCGTCGTTCGCAAGGGAGACGAGACGCGGGACGAGGTGAAAAAGCTCGACGCCGCTTTGACGACGCCGGAAGTGAAGAAGTTTATCGAAGACAAGTATGGCGTTGCGGTCGTTCCGGCATTTTAGAAAAATTTACGCTGGCTGTTGATTTCTATCGGTCCGCAGGTTATTCTTGTACTGACAACTTCATATGTGCGGGAGCTTGGTGAAGCCAGGCTGAGAGGATAACCGGATGTTATCGACCGTTAAACCTGATCTGGGTAATGCCAGCGGAGGAAATACGTAGCCTTTGTATGCACAAAGACCGCTTCTTTGCCGTTGCGGTCTTTTTTGTATGCATGACGTTCCCCGCTTGCTCACATTCATTCGAGGAGGAATTGAACATGACAAGCGAAAACAAACCAAACCAACAACATGCTGTGCCGGACGTATCGGGATTTCCCGGGAGCCGAAAAGTGTATATCCAAGGCTCCCGCAGCGACATTCGGGTCCCGATGCGGGAAATTGCTTTGAGCCCGACGGTGGGCTCGGAAGGGGAAACGGCCAATCTGCCCGTGCGCGTCTACGATAGCAGCGGTCCGTACACGGACGGCGATGTCCGGACGGACATCCGGCAGGGGCTTCCGGCCAATCGGCGGGGATGGATTATGGAACGGGGCGACGTCGAAGCGTACGACGGAAGGGCGGTAAAGCCGGAGGACAACGGCTTCAAAGAGGAAGAGGGGGCCCGGCGGCAGGAATGGTTTCCCGGAGCAGCGCGCCGTCCGCTGCGGGCCAAGCCGGGTGCGAATGTTACGCAGATGCACTACGCCAAAAAAGGAATTATCACGCCCGAGATGGAATATATAGCTATCCGCGAAAAGGTGACTCCCGAATTCGTGCGCAGCGAGGTGGCGAGCGGTCGGGCGATCATTCCGTCGAACATTAACCACCCGGAAAGCGAGCCGATGATTATCGGCCGGAATTTCCTTGTGAAGATCAATGCGAACATCGGCAATTCCGCCGTCGCTTCGTCGATCGACGAGGAAGTGGAGAAGATGCGGTGGGCGACGCGCTGGGGAGCGGATACGGTCATGGACCTATCGACCGGCAAGCACATTCATACGACGCGCGAATGGATCGTCCGCAACTCTCCGGTGCCGATCGGGACGGTGCCGCTGTATCAGGCGCTTGAGAAGGTCGGAGGGAAAGCGGAGGAGTTGTCCTGGGAAATTTACCGGGATACGCTGATCGAGCAGGCGGAGCAGGGCGTCGATTATTTTACAATCCATGCCGGAGTGCTGCTGCGGTACATTCCGCTGACTGCGAATCGCGTGACCGGGATCGTATCCCGGGGCGGATCGATCATGGCTTCGTGGTGCCTGGCGCATCATCAGGAAAATTTCTTGTACACGCACTTTGAAGAAATTTGCGAAATTATGAAAACGTACGACGTCGCTTTTTCGCTTGGGGATGGCCTGCGTCCGGGTTCCATTGCTGATGCAAACGACGAGGCGCAGTTCGCGGAGCTGGATACGCTGGGCGAGCTGACGCAAATCGCCTGGAAGCACGACGTACAGGTGATGATCGAAGGCCCGGGCCACGTGCCGATGCATTTGATCAAGGAGAACGTGGACCGGCAGCTTGAGGTGTGCCAGGAGGCGCCGTTCTATACGCTCGGACCGCTCACGACCGACATTGCGCCCGGTTACGATCACATTACTTCGGCCATCGGCGCAGCGATGATCGGCTGGTTCGGGACAGCAATGCTGTGCTATGTCACCCCGAAGGAGCATTTGGGGCTTCCCAACAAGAACGATGTGCGGGAAGGCGTCATCGCCTACAAAATCGCGGCCCATGCGGCCGACTTGGCCAAAGGCCATCCGGGCGCACAAGAGCGGGACGATGCGCTGTCGAAGGCGCGGTTCGAATTCCGCTGGCGGGATCAGTTTCATTTGTCGCTCGATCCCGAAAAAGCACTGGAGTATCACGATGAGACGCTTCCGGCGGAAGGCGCGAAGACGGCGCATTTTTGCTCGATGTGCGGCCCCAAGTTTTGCAGCATGCGTATCACGCAGGATATACGGGAATATGCTAAACAACACGATTTGGAGGACCGCGCCGCGATCGAGAAAGGCTTGGAGGATAAGTCCAGGGAGTTCAAGAAAGCGGGTGGTTTGATTTACAATTAATCACCTTGGGAGGGATCGTATGTTTACGGAGCAGGAAAAGGAAGCGTTATACAAGGTCATCTATACGAGAAGGGATGTCCGATCCTTCCTGCCGGACCCGATTCCGGAGGAAGCGGTGACGAACGTGCTTCACGCCGGCCACCATGCGCCGTCCGTCGGCTTCATGCAGCCTTGGAACTTTATCCTGGTGACTTCGGAGCAGCTAAAAGAGAGGCTGGCCTGGGCCGCGGACAAGGAAAGAAGGGCGCTGGCGATCCATTACGAAGGCCAGCGTCAAGACCAATTCTTAAGCCTCAAGGTGGAAGGGCTGAAGCAAGCGCCGCTGACGATCTGCATTACATGCGATTCGACCCGGGGAGGCGCCCATGTGCTCGGCCGGAATTCAATACCCGAAACCGACATGCTGTCCGTCGCCTGCGCGATCCAAAATATGTGGCTGGCCGCCTGTGTGGAAGGGCTTGCTATGGGATGGGTCAGCTTCTATAAGAAAAACGACGTGCGCGAAATTCTGGGCATTCCGCCGCATATCGAGCCGGTCGCGCTGCTGTCGGTCGGGTATACGGAGAATTATCCGGAGAAGCCGATTCTGGAGACGGCCCAATGGGAGAAGCGCCGCTCCTTGCAGGACCTCATCTATCACGAGACATGGGGAAATCGGCAGGAGGAATGATCGAACTTTTCTATTTTCAACTACGCGATCCATCTATGGGAACATAGGTGGATTTTTTGTTGTGCAACAGAGGTCAAACAGCCGAAGCGCCGCGGATAAAAAGTATAGGCTCGTTAGATCGCCCGGGTGACATAAGTCGTCCGGGTTATTCGCTGTTATCCGATACGAAAACCTACTTTTAACCATTATTGAAAAATGATTGGGAATTAAGCTTGGCACCCCGTAACACATGCGGATCGAAATTCATAAAAATGTTGTATGTTCTGTCGAGAGCAGAGAAAGCGCGATCACCCGGCGCATACTCCTTGCCCGGGCACTTCCTTTCTATCTCTTGCCAGTCTCCGGCTCCAGCCGGCACTACTTTATTATGACGGAGGGAATGTTCAACATGAGTGAATTTCAGAATGAGCTTCAACAATTGCAAGTTGGGGCATACAATGCGGGTCAGGTGACGCCTTTACAGCATCAAGGCCATTATGAAGCCGATTCTCGGCTATGTGGCGGTGGCTGCGGCTGTTTCCGTTGTCCATGCGGCTGCGGTTGCTTCCGCTGCTTCTGCAGCTGTTTCTGCGGCGGGGGTTGCGGCTGCGGAGGAGGCTGCGGCTGCGGAGGCGGAGGCTGCGCTTGCGGAGGACGTTGCGGACATCGTTGCGGACATCGTTGCGGTTAAGTCATTAACGGGACTCCCCCGGTAGTATCAGCCCCTGCACATGCGGCTTTTGATCCAAACCGCAGGGGCTGGAACGGCCCCTTGAAAATAATTGACAAGAAGGACAAACGACAGTACATAAGATAGCAGTGAACATCCGGCCGGATTGACCAAAAGTACGGATAAGGAGGAGTGAGATGACCACATTCGATGCTTCTGTGCGTCCGAAAATCAACGGTGACACCTTTTTTATCACCGATCGGAACGGCGCGGTCTATTTTAGGAACAACATGGGCTCGTTCAAGCTGGAAGGCGAGTTGATTGACCGATGGATCGAAAAGCTGATTCCGGTATTTAACGGGAAGTATACGCTTATGGAATTGACGGACGGGTTGTCGGAGCCGCACAAAGGCCGCGTGTTCGATATCGCCGCTTTATTGATCCAAAATGGCTTCGCCCGGGATGTAAGCGGAGAGCATTCCCACCGGCTATCGGAAAGGATTCTTGAGAAGTTCGGCTCGCAAATTGAATTTCTGAGCAATTTCGGAGGCTCCGGCGCGCACCGCTTCGAGCAATATCGCCAAGAGAAGGTGTTGGCGATTGGTTCCGGTCCGTTCCTGGTTTCATTGGTGGCGGCTTTGCTGGAATCCGGTTTACCCCGAATCGGAGTGGCCATTGGCGATTCATTGCCAACCAACCGTGAGCGGCTGAAGGAACTGGGGGAGCATGCCCGGAAATCCGATCCGGAGATACATATTCAGGAAGTCCCTTACCCCAGACGGGACGTTTCCGCTTGGCAGGAGGTCCTGAAACCGTTCGATTCGATCATGTACGTATCGCAGGAGGGGGATGTTGAAGAGCTTCGGATCGTCCAAGCGGCCTGCAAAGCGGAGAGAAAACTCTTCCTTCCCGCGATTTGCTTGCAGCAAGCCGGTTTGGCAGGGCCTCTTGAGCGGCCGGAAGACGGGAATGGTTGGGAGTCGGCGCTGCGGCGCATTCATCAGCCCGTTCTACGCCAAGATCCGCAGCAGCATGGGTTTTCTGTCCACGCCGGGGCTTTGCTGTCGAATGTGATCGTGTTCGAACTGTTCAAAACGGTGACGGGAGCTGCCGATCCGCTGCGAAATCAGGCGGTATATCTGCTGAACCTGGAAACGCTGGAAGGGGACTGGTATTCGTTCGTGGCTCACCCGATGGTGATCGGCTGCAACCGGATTGAACGCATTCCGGATATTGAGCCGCGGCTGATGCAGCAGCCGGGCCCGGCGCCGCAGAGCGGAAGGCACAGCCCGTTACTGGATTATTGTGAACGGATAACCTCGCCGGATACGGGCATTTTTTACGAATGGGACGAAGGCGATTTAAAGCAGTTGCCGCTTGCGCAATGCCGGGTTCAGGTGGCGGACCCGCTCTCGGACGGGCCGGTTGAGCTGCTTCCTTCCATAGTCGGCACAGGATTGACGCATGAGGAAGCGAGACGGGATTCGGCGCTTGCCGGATTGGAAGCTTATACGTCCCGATTGGCTGAACGTATGGGGCAGCCGTCTTCTCCGTTGGAAACGGGCGCAACGGGTTTGCGTGCATCCGAATATGTCGGCATCGGGGCGGGTGAGACGCTGACGGAAGCCGTATGCCGGGGCTTGCGAAAGTGTCTGGCGGAAGAGCTGGATATTCGACGAACCGGTCGAAAGCCGCTTGTCACTCCGTTGCAGTTGAGTATGGTGGATGACGAGCGGGTCCGTTATTATTTGAAATCCTTGTCTACGCTGCAGGGGGTGCCGGACCTTCTTCTGGAGGAAGAGCTGTTCGGTTTCCCGGTGGTTCGTGTGGATATCGGCGGAAGATGGTACTCGGGCGTCGATTTGAATATCACCCTTGCGCTTCGGAGGGCTCTGCTTCAAGCGCTGTCGGAGGTTCAAAGTCAAGCGCCCCGGCTTCAAGTCCGGATTGCTTCGGTTCCAAGCCGGGCTCCGAAAAAGGCACGGCCGCACAGCCTGACCATCCCGGCCTGCGAAGAAACACCGCGAGCGGGCGTACTGGCCTCCGCCATGCAACAGCTGAAGCAGCACGGCAGACGGCTGCATGTATTGGATTACAGGCTCGATCCTTTCTTGAATAAAGGGCCCATTCACGTCCTGGGCGTTGCGCTGGGAGAGGAGGTTTCGACATGAGCAGTGTTGTAGCCGTAATCGGCAAAGGCGTGCTGGCGGATTTGATATGCGCTGAACTGAATTCTGCCTTTTGGGTGATCCGTACGGGCGAGCTGGAGGAAGAGGAATTCCGTTCGGCTGATCTGGTTATCCTTGCGCAGGATGGCTGGCTCCCTGCCGTGCAGGACAGGGCGGAGGAGGTTCTTCAGGCTGCCAAGGTGCCCTGGCTGAGGGGCTTCGTGTCTTTTGGGGAGGCGTTAATCGGACCGCTGGTCCGGCCGGGCGTTCAGGGATGCTCCAGATGCGCGGACATGCGGCGGCTTATGGCCACCGTCGACCGTAAGGAGCTTCGTGTGCTGCAGCAGCAGCTTGCCGAACGCGGAGGAATCCCGCAGGACGCCTGGGCTTCCCGCACGGGACTGACACAGGTGGCGACGCTCTTGGCCACGGAAGCCCGGCGCGTGCTTCTCGGCGGACAGCCTCAATTGGAAGGACGTATCCTGCTCGTGAATCTGAAAACCTTGAAGACTTCACGCCACCTTTTTTTACACGATCCAATGTGCCCGGTTTGCGGCGAATTGCCGGAAGATTCGGAGGAACTGGCCAATTTTTCGCTCCGGTCAAGTCCGAAGATCCACCCGAACAGCTTCCGCTGCCGTTCCATCGATGAACTGAAGCAGGTGCTTACCCGCGATTATTTGGATTTCCGGACCGGGCTCATCAATGGCAAAATGAAGGAGGGCTTGTCGCCGTTCGCCGATATTACCGTAAATCTTCCGTTTTTCGCCGGCGACGAACCGAGCTCGGGGCGGACGCTCTCCTATGCGGATAGCGAGCTGACGGCGATACTGGAAGGCTTGGAGCGTCATTGCGGCGTGGTTCCGAGAGGCAAATGGACGAAGATTTGCAAAAGCTACCGCGAGATCGCCGATCATGCGTTAAATCCGCTCGAAGTAGGAGTCCACGCGGAAGAGCAGTATGCGCGGCCTGATTTCCCGTTCCGGCGTTTTGATCCCGACTGCGAAATGGACTGGGTCTGGGGCCGCTCTATCATACACAATCGTCCCATTCTGGTACCGGAGCTGCTCGCTTATTACAGCCTCGGCTGCGGAAACGGCGTTGTCTATGAAACGTCCAACGGATGCGCTTTGGGCGGCAGCATGGAGGAGGCGATTTTCCACGGGATTATGGAGGTGCTGGAGCGCGACTCGTTCCTGTTGACCTGGTACGCACAGCTTCCGCTTTCCCGTGTCGACCCCTATTCCGCCGGCGATCGCGAATTAAATATGATGATCGACCGGATGAGGGCGGTGGCCGGTTATGAGCTGCACGTATTCGATGCGACGATGGAGCATGGCATTCCGTGCATCTGGACCTACGCGAAAAACCTGAAATCGCGCGGGATGAACCTCATCTGTGCGGCGGGAGCCCATCTCGACCCGATACGGGCGCTGAAAAGCGCGATCTTTGAACTGGCCGGCATGATGCTCTCGCTGGATGACCGATTCGAAGCCAACCGGCAGGAAAGCGAACGGATGGCAGAGGACCCTTTCCAAGTGAGAGAGATGGAACATCACTCCATGCTGTACGGCTTGCCGGAGACGGAGAAGCGTTTGGATTTCTTGTGGAAGAAGCCCGGCCCCCCGCTGACGTTTCGGGAGGCGTTCCCGCCGCAAAGCTTGCATACGGATCTTGCCGACGACTTGAAGATGATCCTGGAAAAATTCCGCTCCTTGAATCTGGATGTCATCGTGGTCGATCAGACCTCGCCCGAACTGAAGCGAAACGGGTTAACCTGCGTCAAAGTGCTGATTCCGGGGATGCTGCCGATGACGTTCGGTCATCATTTGACGCGTGTTACAGGGCTGGAGCGGGTACTGAAGGTTCCGGCGCAGCTCGGCTATACGAAGCAGCCGCTCACGGTCGAACAGCTCAATCCGCATCCCCATCCGTTTCCGTAAGGGACGACGAGAGGGGAGAGTGCCGTGAGCCTTAAGTCTTTTTTGTATAAGCTGCATTATGATCCTGATCATTCCAGGCCGCCGGACTTCGAACCCGATTGGTACAATGCTCCGCTCGCTTATAAGCTGTACCGCGGCTTACCGACCTTTGCGCTCTCTTCGGAAGTGCCGCTGACCCTTGAAGGAAGACCTGTGCCGGATCAAGCGGAAATTCGCGATATCGGTCATTTTCTCTGGTATGCCTACGGGCTTGCACAGCTGAGCCAGTCCGTTTTTTACATGGATGACGGCGGGCTGGAGGGAGGAGCAAACGTATTCCACTCGCTCCGGCGGTTCGCGCCTTCCGGCGGCTCCCTGTATCCGAGCGAAATGTATGTGTACTTGAAAACGGACGATTTGCCTGTCGGGATCTATCATTACGATACGGCGCATCATCGTCTCGCGCTGCTGCGCCTTGGCGATTTTGACGCTTATTTGACCCGGGGGCTGGGAGACCGCTGCGACCTTTCGGCTTGCTTCGGCGCCGTGTTCGTGTCAACCGTATTCTGGAAAAACTTCTATAAATACAATAACTTCGGTTATCGTCTGCAAGGCCTTGACGCCGGCGCGCTCATCGGACAACTGCTGGAAACAGCCAAACGCTTCGGATATCATACGGGCGTGTACTTCCGTTTCCTCGACCGGGCCGTTAACCATTTGCTTGGCCTTGCCGAGCAGGAAGAGAGCGTGTATGCGGTCATCCCTTTATCGCTGCAGCCTTCCGGCAGCTGGTTCTATGGCAGCGGGGCTGAAGCGGGAGTATTGACTTCCCGCCAACTGTGCGCCGCGCTGCCTGCGATTCGGCACGAGCATTACGTCCGCTCGCTTCGCACCACAGAGTACCCGATGCTGCTTCGCATGAACGAGGCTTCGTTGATGGAAACAACGCAATCGTTCGGTCCGCTCGATGCCGCGGATATCGGAGGGACGACGACCGGCGGCGGGGAGTCGGTAGCGCTGCCCCGGATGCAAAGGCTGTCCTTTGATCTGGCTTCGGTCGTCCGCAAGCGTTATTCGCCGCACCTGGATTTTGTTTTTAGCACGATTGATGCTTATCGGACCGCCGCTTTATTGCACGAGGCAACGGCCTCGTTTCCTTATACCAACGATTTGGATACGGCAGGCCACGAGCCCAGGAAGCGGGTATCCATTTACGGCTGCTTGTACGGCATTGAAGGCATTCCCGACGGCGCTTACCGTTACGATGCCTTGGCTCACGAGCTGCGGATAATCCGTCCGGGAGACTATAGGATGCTGCTGCAGGAAGGAATAGCGCTAGGCAACGTGAATCTGTTTCAGACACCGCTTTGCCTGCACGTGGCCGCGGACAGGAATCACTATGCGGATGCGCTCGGTTTCCGGGGATACCGCATTCAGCAGATGGAAGCGGGAATGCTTGTTCAGCGACTGTTGATCGCCGGGGTCGCTCTTGGGCTTAACGGGCATCCGCTCCTTAGCTTTAACCCGGCCGATTGCGACAAAATATATAAGATGGAAGCGGAGGGCGTTACCAGTCTCATCCAAGTGCCGCTGGGAGCTTGCAGACCCAGCTCCCGGCTGGAGGGCGGGTTATACTCCTGAGAGAACGGCAAAAGACAGCAGCTCGAAGTCACATTCGGGCATGCTGTCTTTTTTCTCGTTAATAGTAAGGCGAAATTAACAGGTACACAAGAACTCCGGTGGAGCTTACATACAGCCAGATGGGCATCGTCCAACGGGCGATTTTCCGGTGCGATTCGATATTCATACTGAAGCCCCGGGTTACGGTAATTAAGGCCATAGGGACGTTCACGATCGCCAGCAGCACGTGGGTGATCAGGACAAACAAGTAAACGTATTTCAGCCATAGGCTTCCTCCGAATTTCGTCGGCTCGGTCAGAAAATGGTAAATGACATACGAAACGAGGAAGAACGCCGTAGTCACAAAAGCAAGAAGCACAAAGTTCCGGTGCGCCGCGATGTTCTTCTTCTTAATGAAATAAAGCGAAAGCAGCAAGAAAGCAAAGGTAAAGCAGTTAAAGATGGCATTCAGCAGTGGGAGCACCGTCACGTCAAAGCCGACCGTACCTTCATATTTCGGCATGAAAAACAAAGCGGCGATCACTCCGATAAGAATAATGGAAAAAACCGTAATCCATACGTTAAAATTGCGTGGTTTGTTCATGTTATCTCCCCTTCTCCTGGCATTCTGCAACTATCGTCCATTTAAGGATAGACATCCTTTTCTTCAAAAACAACGGGGTTTGTCCGCGTTTTGTTACATTTTATCGAAAGCTGGGTGAGGAACGAGAAAAGCTTCAACGACCGTTTCCTGAAGCGTCAGGACGATTTTCTCCTTCCCATTCCGGCAACATTATTCTCGCTGAGATCGTATAGGGAATGTAGGATAGGACTGGAAATGATGGGGAGGAACCATGCATGATTGTGGAACTGGATGTTAACGAATATTCGAAAATAACGCCTCTGCTATCGGAGAAGGATAAGGCGAATGTCACGCTGATGAGCATTGTGGCAGGCAGCAACAAGGGCAAAATTTTCGTGGATGCTCGCGATCGCCCGAGAACGGCTATGGTCTGGGCGATCGCGAGCATCGCTTTTTTCGTAGGGGATTGCCGCAATTCCGAATTTACAACACATCTGAATTCGTACATGGATCAGAAAATAAAGCAGGATTCCTTGGATATCATCGGGGGCACCTGGTTTACCGCCGCGGTTGCGGACGAAGCTTGGGATGAGGCGGTGAATGAAGCGTTAACGGACTATGAATTGGTTGAGGGCGAAGATTTGCAATTTGAATTTGCGGCGGATCGATATTCAAAGCTCAGGCAGGCGCAGTCGGAAAGCCGCATTCAGATTACGCCGCTCGATGTCGATCTCTTACACGATCCGGCAAACGACTTCGTTCTTGAAGACTTGAGTGAATTCTGGAATTCGACCGGCGACTTTATGGACAAAGGGTTCGGCTATTGCGTGTTGAAGGACAAGACTGTGCAGAGCGTTTGCTTCTCCGGCTATGTCTACGGGAACGGACATGACCTTGTCGTTCGCACCTATGAGGAAGAGGAGCGGCAGAAGGGGCTCGGAGCGGCGGTCACCTTCGCTTATCTTGATCATTGCGTACGCAATGGCTTGGTGCCTCATTGGACGACGGACGAGGAGAATGAGGCGTCCATTGCGCTGGCCAACAAATGCGGTTTCGTGCTGAAAGAGAAGTCGAAGGTGTACGAATTCGAATTTTAGCTTATCCGTAGGGCACGTAAGAGGAAGCATCGGTAAAACCGAAAGGCTTCCTCTTTTTTTCATGTCTTCAATGGGCGAGAAGTAGGTTTTCAGTCCATACATTGGAAAAAGGAAAAGTACGAATATTGTCGAATTTACAGTGTGATGCATGACTTCACGACTAAAAACATGCCAAAGTGGCGTTTGAGATATACAAATTATTGACTTAAAGATGAATCATAGTATAATAGGAAAAAATTACAAATCTCATTTTCATAGCTCTGTTTAGCTTACAGTCTATAGGAAAGAGCTTGGCGTGAAGGAGAAGTGTCCGGACATGCTAAGTTTTTAATTTTTTTAGCAAAGGATGATGGCGGGCCGTCTTCGAAAACGGCCATTTTAACAAAACATTTGTAAGCGTTTACTGGGAAATGACATTATTGGAAATGGGGTATTATTATATGGCTGGTGCTATCGAGGAAAAGGACAACCATCTCAAGCGTTCCATGAAAAGCCGGCATATGTTTATGATTTCGCTGGGCGGGGCCATCGGTACGGGCTTGTTTGTCAGCACGGGGTATTTGATCAATCAAGCCGGGCCGGGCGGTGTCGTCTTGGCCTATTTGGCCGGCGGACTTCTGATGTATCTGGTCATGCTGTGTTTGGCCGAGCTGGCGGTCGTGATGCCGGTGACGGGTTCTTTTCAGGCCTATACGACCAAGTTTATAGGTCCGGCTACCGGGTTTACGATCGGGTGGTTGTATTGGATTAACTGGATTGTTGCCGTCGGTTCCGAATGGGTCGGCGCCGGAATTCTGATGACCCGATGGTTCCCGAACGTGCCCTCGTGGGCGTGGATCGCGCTGTTCATTGTGCTGATGTTCCTGTTAAACGCCTTTTCCGCCACTCTTTTTGCCGAATCCGAGTTTTGGTTTTCCAGCATTAAAGTGACGACGATCATGCTGTTTATCTTGTTAGGGCTGGCCGCTATCGTGGGACTGATGCCTTTCGAGGGCTTGAATGCGGCTCCGATCCGCTCGGGCTTCGCCCATGACGGGGGGCTGTTTCCCCATGGGTTTATTCCCGTATTCATGACGATGGTCGCCGTCAATTTCAGCTATCAGGGAACGGAGCTAATCGGCATTGCTGCGGGAGAGAGCGAAAATCCCGAAGAATCGGTTCCAAGAGCGACAAGAAATACGATTTGGAGAATTTTGTTTCTGTTCGTCGCATCGGTCGTTGTCCTCGGTTCGCTGATTCCATGGCGGGAGGCAGGTTTGACGGACAGTCCGTTTGTGCTTGTATTCGATAAAATGGGCATTCCTTATGCCGCCGATATTATGAACTTTGTTATTTTGACGGCTCTGCTCTCGGCGAGCAACTCCGGGCTGTATGCTTCCTCGCGGATGCTGTGGGCGCTTTCCAAAAGCAATATGGCCAGCCCTTACTTAAGCAAGCTGACCCCTCAAGGCGTGCCGTTTCGGGCGCTTATCGTCAGCGCCGTTATTGCGTCGTTAGCCTTGATTACAAGCGTCGTGGCCCCAGGCACCGTATTTCTGTGGCTGAGCGGCATATCCGGATTCGCCGGAATCATGGTATGGATGGGCGTAGCCTTATCGCAATATGTGTTCCGCCGCCGTTTTATTGCCGAAGGGAATAGTGTTCACGATCTGAAATACAGGGTCAGGCTATTTCCTTTTGTGCCGATTCTCGCGATCATCCTGTGCATCGTTGCACTGGTCGGACTAGCCTTCGATCAGCAGCAGAAAATCGCCCTTTACTACGGGATTCCGTTTACGATTATATGCTATTTGGTTCATTATCTGTTTTACCGGCACAAGCACCCGAAGCAAGAGCAGACGGGGAGAAGCATATAAAAGGAGCCCCCAAAGGCCTATGGAAGAATGCCTTCCATAGGCTGTTCGTTTTGTCAGGACTACGGTTGGTGCTAGTCTCTCGCTTTACACGAGGTCATCGGTTTGCTAGAATAGGATCGATTGTTAACCAAGAATTATTTTTTTTAGGTTAACAATTAAAAACGATAGAGGCGGTGAACGGTCATGGAAACGGCCACAACCTGCGAAGAGCTTGCGGCTTGGAATAAGGCGTACTTATGGCATCCGTTTACACAGATGAAGGACTATGTTAAAGGCGAGCCTCTCATTATCGAACGGGGCGAAGGCATTATGCTTTACGATGTTCGGGGACGCGCTTATTATGACGGGTTTTCGTCGGTTTGGCTCAATGTGCATGGACACAACGTTCCCGAGTTGAACGAAGCGGTTGCATCCCAACTGGCGAAAGTCGCTCACTCGACTCTGCTCGGCATGGCCAATGTGCCGGCGATCGAGCTGGCCGCGAACCTGGTGCGCATCGCTCCGAAACGGCTGACGAAGGTGTTCTATTCCGATGCCGGTGCGACCGGCGTGGAGATTGCGCTCAAAATGGCGTTCCAGTATTGGCACAACCGGGGCATCGGCCGCAAAACAAAATTTATTACGATGAATCAGGCTTACCACGGAGACACGCTTGGGGCTGTTAGCGTCGGTGCGATTCCGCTTTACCATAACGTCTTCCGTCCGCTGCTGTTTTCCTCCTGCGTCATTCCGTATCCTTACGCTTACCGTAGCGAAGGCGGGGCTTCCGCAGCGATGGAGGCAACGTTGTCCGCGCTGCGGGAGCTGCTGGAGTCGCAGGCGGACGAGATGGCGGCTCTCCTTGTGGAGCCTGTTGTGCAAGGAGCAAGCGGCATTATTGTCATGCCGCAAGGATGCTTGCGCGAGATTGCCGCGCTGTGCCGCAAGCACGACGTGCTGCTGATCGCCGACGAGGTGGCGACGGGCTTCGGCCGCACCGGAGCGATGTTCGCCTGCGATTTGGAGGGCGTATCGCCCGACTTGATGGTCGTCGGCAAAGGATTGACCGGCGGCTATCTGCCGCTGGCGGCGACGCTGGCAACCGACGAGATTTATGCTGCTTTTTATGCGGACTACGCGGAGCAAAAAACATTTTTTCACGGTCACTCGTACACAGGCAATCCGCTTGGCTGCGCCGTCGCGCTGGCCAGCCTCCGGCTTCTTGAGGAACGGAATAGGATACATACGGTAAATGCAATGGCTGCATTTGCGGCGAAGAAATTGGCTCCGCTTGCCGATTGGTCGCATGTCGGCGAAATCCGGCAGCAAGGTCTGATGATCGGGATCGAGCTTGTCCGGGATAAAAAGTCCCGCGAGCCTTATGCCTGGACGGATCGTGTCGGCATCCGCGTCTGCGTGCGGGCGCGAGAGCTCGGGATGCTGACCCGCCCGCTCGGCAACGTGATCGTTTTGATCCCGCCTCTTGCGAGTACGGAATCGGAGCTGGATGCGATGACGGACATTTTGGCAGCCGCGATCTACGATGTCACCGAGGAAGGCTGGGGAGCGTGACCGGGGCGTACGTAGTGTCTGCACAGGGCGGCGAGAAGCTGTGCGGCTGGAATGCGCCCGGCCGGAAGCGGTGGCGCGGAATATTCGTCACGGGCACGGATACCGGCGTCGGCAAGACGGTGATTACGGCGGCAATCGCTGCCGCACTTCGCAGCGAAGGGCGGAACGTCGGCGTCTGGAAGCCGGTCCAGAGCGGGGCGCTTCTCGGCAAGGGAATCACCGACGCCGAACGGCTGCTGCGGGGGACAGGTATCGCCGACCGCCCGGAACAGGTCGCGCCGTTTACGTTCGCAGCGCCGCTGGCTCCGGCGCTTGCCGCCAAGCAAGCCGGGGTAACTATGACGACGGCCGGGCTTCTGGCGGCAGGAGAACCATTGGCCGAAAAGTATGACGCGCTGCTGATCGAAGGAGCGGGGGGCGCTGCCGTGCCGTTAACCTCCGATACCCTCGTAGCGGATTTTATCGCCGAGCTTGGCGTTCCGGCGCTGATCGTCGCCCGCTGCGGCCTGGGCACGGTCAACCATACGCTGCTAACCGCTGCGCTGCTGCGGCAGCGGGGGATTCCGGTCGCAGGCATTGTGATGAACGAGGTCGACCTCGCGACATCGCGCGATGACCCAAGCACCGCTGTGAATGCGGAGCTGATTGAGCGCTACGGCGGCCTCCGCGTGCTTGGGCGATTCCCGTGGATAAGCGGCGAAGCTACGATGGAGAAACTCGTACGAGCCGTGAAGCGGCATATCGACATTTCGCCGGTCCGACAAATGTTGATAAACGCAAGAAGTCAATAGGAGGAGAGGGAGATGGGGATGAAGGCAAACGTGTCTGGAATACCCGTAACACCCGAAACGGCTGCGGATTGGCAGGCGTTGGCTCAAAAAGCGCTGGATGGAGAACGTTTGTCCGTCGAAGAAGGACTCGCCGTGCTGGAGGCCGATAACGACGAAGTGCTGCCGCTGCTGCAGGCCGTTTTTCGGGTACGCAAACATTTTTACGGGAAGAAAGTCAAGCTGAACATGATTATTAACGCAAAAAGTGGCCTTTGCCCCGAGGACTGCGGCTACTGCGCCCAATCTATCGTATCCTCGGCGCCAATCGCCAAGTACCCGCTGCTGGAAAAAGCCACGCTGCTGGCCGGCGCACGCGAAGCGCTGGCCCGTCAAGCGGGAACCTACTGCATCGTCGCTTCCGGCAAAGGCCCGACGGACAAAGAATTGAATCAGGTCATCGACGCGGTCAAGGAAATCCGCGCGACGATGCCGCTCAAGATTTGCGCGTGCCTCGGCCTTCTCAAGGACGATCAGGCCGAACGCCTCGCGGAAGCGGGCGTACACCGCTACAATCATAACTTGAACACAAGCAGAGCGAACTACCCTTCTATCACGACAACCCATACCTACGATCAACGGGTCGAAAGCGTCGAAAAGGTGAAGCATTACGGCCTGTCTCCTTGCTCCGGCGTAATTATCGGCATGGGCGAGACGAACCGCGAAATCGTGGAGATGGCTTACGCGCTCCGGGAGCTTGATGCCGACTCGATTCCGGTCAACTTCTTGAACGCCATTCCGGGGACTCCGCTGGAACAAGCGGGGCGTACTCTCGCGTTGAAGGCGCTCAAGGTGCTGGCGTTGTTCCGCTTGATCTGCCCGTCCAAGGAAATCCGCGTAGCGGGCGGCCGCGAGGTCAATCTCCGGACGCTGCAGCCGCTTGGCCTGTACGCCGCCAACTCGTTGTTCGTCGGCGATTATTTGACGACGAAAGGGCAGGAGGCTGCGGCGGACTATCAGATGATCGAAGATTTGGGCTTCGAGATTGAAGCCTGCGCCCTGTAAGGCGGTGGCGGCATGAAATGGATCGAAGCCGAGCTTCAGAAGCTGGAAGATCAGTCGCTCAACCGCTCGCTGCATACCAGCGCCCGTGTCCCCGGCCGCCAAGGGTATGTGCTGCGTGAACAAAAAACGATGCTTGATTTGTCCTCGAACGATTACCTTGGATTGGCATGCCATCCGGCTATTGCTGCCGCCATGAACCGCGCGCTTCTCGCCGAGGGAGCCGGTTCCGGCGCATCGCGTCTGATCACCGGCAATCTGCCTCCCTATGGCCGTCTGGAAGAGGCTCTCGCCGCTTGGCAGCAAAGCGAGGCTGCGCTTGTTTTAGCCAACGGGTATATGGCGAACCTCGGCGTCATACAGGCGCTTGCAGGCCGCGGAGATGTCGTGTTCAGCGACCGGCTGAATCACGCGAGCATTGTGGACGGCATCGGGTTAAGTCGCGCCGATCACGTCCGGTACCGCCACAATGACATGGAGCAGTTGCGTCGGTTATTGTACAAGCACCGCGATGCAAGACGAAAGCTGATCGTCACGGACGCGGTCTTCTCGATGGACGGCGACCAAGCGCTGTTGGCGGAGCTAGTTGCCCTGAAGCGGGAGTACGGAGCCATCCTCATGGTCGACGAAGCTCACAGCGGAGGCGTTTATGGAGCGCGCGGCGAAGGACTATGTCATGCGCTGGGGCTACAGAACGGCATAGACGTACACGTGGGAACCTTCAGCAAAGCGTTCGGCGTCTACGGCGCCTACGTTTCCGGCAGCCGTACGCTCATCCGTTGGCTGGTCAATAAGGCGAGGCCGGTCATCTACTCGACGGCGCTGCCTCCGTCCGTGATCGCCGGGATTGCGGAAGCTCTGCATTTGGTGCAAACGGAACGGTGGCGGCGCGAACGGCTTGCCGCGTCCAGTCGGCAGTTCCGTTCCTTACTGCGCAAGGCAGGCCTCCAAGTCGGGCCCGGAGATTCGCCGATTGTCCCAGTTATCGTCGGAGACAACGCGACAGCCCTGCGTCTCAGCTCTGCGCTGGAAGCGGAAGGCATTGCTGCAGTCGCCGTCCGTCCCCCGACGGTCCCGGACGGAACGGCGCGCATCCGCTTCTCCTTATCCGCCGCGCATACTCCGGACGACCTGGCCGATGCCGCCCGCCGCGTCGAACAGGTCGCTCATCGGCTGGGGGTGCTGGCGCGATGACGGACCCGATTCGCATCTTCGCGAACAGAGCGGCGCTCGGCGCATCGACCGGAACGCCAAAAACCACAAAGCCGCGCGGCGCCGTTATCTTATGGCTGGCCGGATGGAGTATGCCGGAAACGGTATTCGCAGAGCTTCAATCGCATCTGCCGGAGTTCATTCATGTCCCGGTACGGCTGAACTGCGCCGAAACGCCGGAGCAGATGATAGCTCAGGTTGAAGCGGCTGCCATCGCTTGGATCGCCGAGTGGGACAGTACCCACCCGCGGTTTCCGACGACCTCCCGGAGAAGCAGAAAGCTTCTGATCGCCGGCTGGTCGCTCGGCGGATTGCTTGCGCTGCGTCTCGCCGCACAGGGATTCGCGGACGCGCTAGTGCTTTTCGGCGCAACCGCGCGATTCGTCCGCTCCGGGGAAGAGTCGGACCGCGGCTGGCCGGATGCGGTTCTCCGGCACATGGCGGCGGCCATCGCCAAGGACCGTCTGGCTGTAGAAGCCCAGTTCCGCGAACGGCTGCTCTCGGATGGGGAAAAGAAAGCGGGCCTCCTCCCGCAGCTACCCCGGACAGGAAGCTGGCCGACCGCAGCGCTGCTCGCTGGCATTCAGCTTCTGCGGACCGCGAATCATGTGCCGGATCTGCCGGAGATCGCTTGTCCGACGCTTCTTGTCCACGGCAAAGAGGACAAGGTGTGCCCGTACGGTGCGGCAGAAGAACTGTACGAACGGCTGCCGCAGGCGGACATCCTGCCGGTCGAAGGCGGCGGGCATATCCCGTTTCTTGCGCGGGAGGCAGCTATCGCCGAAACGATCAGGAGGTGGTGGCATGGAGCACAGGCTGCATTCGATTCGCCGCCGGTTTGACCGCTCTGCCAAGGCATCCTATGACGCGCACGCACGCGTACAACGCGTCATGGCAGACGAGCTTGTCCGGTCATTGGCCCGCCGGAAGCAGGGAAGCGGGGAAACACGGCCGCATCTGCTGGAAATCGGCTGCGGCACCGGCCTGCTGACCGAGATGCTGCTGCGCGATTGGCCCGATGCGGTCATTACCGCGCTGGATATCGCGCCGGCCATGCTGGAAGCGGCGGAACGGCGCATCCGCTCCAAGGCTTCATCGACGGCCGCAAACCAACGGCTTCCCGTCAACTTCCGTCTGGCGGATGCCGAAGCGTGGGCCGCCCAAGCGGAGCCGTTGTCGTTCGATCTCATCGTCTCGAACGCTTGCTTTCAATGGCTGGCCAGCCCGCAGGAAACGCTGCGGCATCTGCGGCTGCTGCTGCGTCCCGGCGGTCTATTGACGTTCACGACCTTCGGTCCGGAGACGTTCCGCGAGCTGCACGAATCGTTTGCCGCCGTTTACCGCTCCCGCAGTCTGGAGCCGCAGCGGCACGGCCTTGCGTTTCCCTCTGCCGGCGAGTGGCGGACCCTCCTTCAACATGCGGGCTTTGAGGAGGCTCGGGATGAGAGCGTCATCCGGACCGAAGGCTATACCTCCGTCAGCGAATTTCTGCACTCGGTCAAAGCGACGGGAGCCAGCGCATCGGCGGCCGACGCTTCGCGCGGTCTTGGCTGGCGTTCCTTATTCGCCGGTATGTTTCGGGAGTACGAAAAACGGTTTTCAGCCCCCGAAGGGATTTCAGCCACGTACCAGCTTCTTTTGCTCCAAGCGGAAGTCCCCTCATGACAAAATTTGCTGGAAACGGTAAAATGGAAAGGAAGTTACCGGAGGTGGATGGCGATGTGCCGTTATGCGACGACGTACAAAAATATTTACGCTTGCTTTTCGTGCCGCAAAGTGTTTAAGCAAAGGCCCGATTATGAACTGGGCAAAATCGAAGCGGCGAACAGACAATACAAATGTCCGCAATGCGGCGAAGTCATGAACGATATGGGACACGACTTTCATGCCCCGAAGCAGAAAGATATTAAACAGTGGAAAAAAGTCGAGGTCCTGTATGCTCACGGCTTCAGCTATCATTCCTGCGGCTGCGACGGACCGGGGTACCGGCCGGCGAAGCTGAGCGAAGTCGAAGCGTTTCTGGAGGCGAAACAAACGTTCAAGACCGAAGGAGAGGTTCTGCTGCAGAAGCTGTCGGTCAAGGCGTAGGACTGGAAATATTAATGAACGAAAAAAAGGCCGGGGATGCTTTCCCACAGGCCTTTTTTTGATGGCTTGACGGACCTTTCGGCCATTCGAGCCACTAGGTCTTAGTGTACCGTATTTTGGAAGTCGGTAGCAAGAGAACATTTGTTCGATTACATCGACTATATGAATACTTTTTACCAAATTTGAGCAATGTATCAGTAGAACCAGAGCCACTTACTTTAAAATGCAGGTGACGAAGGATGCGTTTCTTCAAATTAAACAGAGCCGGGAAGCCATGCGCAGCAGCGGCAAGCGACTGCATATAATTCCTTGAATTGGATATCTTAATCATTCAGGATCGTCCAACTCGGAGGCTTCGCGGATGAAAAAGTATGCTTTTAACGAAATTACGACTTGGCAATATGTATTTCTCATTTTCGCCTCGGAAATTGGCATCGGCGTCCTCCCGTTTCCTGCGAGTGTGACCCGGTATGCGGGGACGGACAGCTGGATATCGGTCATCTTGGGCTGGGTTCTGATTACGGCCGCCAGCTTGGCCATCATCCAAGCCATGAAGCGTTGCCCGGACGGGACGCTGCTTGATCTGCTGACGAATTATTGGGGCAAATGGGCGGGGGGAGCCGGCGCGATCTTCGTCGCTTTCTATTTTGCTTGTTTCACATATGCCTGTTTCTCCCGGACGGTGATCTACGTCAAAGCATGGCTGCTGCCGCAAACGCCGGAGTTCATGCTCGTCGCTCTGCTGATGATTCCATTCTGGTTCATTGCCCGCAGCGGCGTCCGGGTCCATGGCAGATTTGCGGAGTTCGTTGTTTTGATCACCTGTTGGATGCCTCTGATTTTTATCGACGTGCTTAGTGACGCCGAATGGCTTCATCTGCTTCCCGTGCTTAAGGAAGGGTGGGGACGGGTGCTGAAAGGTACGCCGGAGATGGTGTTCACTTTTTTAGGCTTTGAAATGACGTTTATACTGTATCCGTTTCTGCAAAAGAAAGACCGGGCAGCCATTGGGGTGATTGCCGCCAATACGCTGGCCTTGCTTGTCTACTTGCTGCTGGACTTTACTTGCCAGGTGTTCTACAGCCCGGACGAGATCTTGCAATACAACGAACCGGTGATCAGCTTGCTGAAGGTGGTCGAATTTCCCTTCATCGAACGTTTTGAAATCGTGTTCCTCGCCTTGTATCTTTTGCTTATCTCTTTGACGTGGATACCTTTTACGTACTGCAGCGTATATGCCACGAGCTGGATGCTGGGCAAGCCCGACCATCGGCCACATCTGATCGTATTTTTGCTGCTCCTCGTTGTGTCTTACATCTTTTATCAGCCGACGTTCCGCGAGAACGACAAAATGGTCGGTTGGATGGGCAAACTCGGAACAGGCTTTGCCGTCGTGTTTCCGTTTGTGCTATGGATGCTTGTTGCGGCGGCCGGCCGGCGCCGGAGGACGTCCGTTCATTGACAATGATAATCTTTATCAATATTATAAAATGGTAAGTTTATCTAGGGGAGTGATTTCATGTTTATTGAAATGAAAACGATTATCGTCAAAGAAGGAACCTCGGACCTGGTCGTTCAGCGCTTCAGCGGAGAGGGCGCCATTGAAAAATCCGAAGGCTTTATCGATTTAAGCGTCCTTGTCAAGAAGGCGAGAAAAGGCGACGAAGAGGTCATTGTCATGATTCGCTGGGAGTCTGAGGAAGCGTGGAAGAAATGGGAGACCAGCGAGGTTCATCTCGAAGGTCACAGACAAGCAAGAGGCAAGCCGAAGCCGGAGCATATCCTCAGCTCGAGCCACGGAAACTATGAAGTGAAAACGGTCAAAGGACCGTATCGGCAGCAAGCGCAAGCGTGACGGGCCCGCACCTGTCCGTTCTATCAATTCGGAAACGAAGCCTTCGGCTTAAGCTCCTCACAGCGCCGGAGGCTTTTTTTGCTGCCCATATGCTGGAAGAAACCCCTCTGGACAATCGGGGCGGGCTCCATTAAAGTAGAAAGGAATGACTTGACAAAAGGAGTACGGCAAATGAAAAGCAAGCTCAACAAAGTATTACTGCCTGCCATAGCGCTAAGTCTGATGATCATGGCTCCCGCTATTGCGGAAGGACCGTCCCGAACGGCGGGACAGCAGCAGCCGCTGCTTGAAGAAATCGCCTTCCAACTTCCGACGAACAATTACTGCAGCGCGGAACAGTCTCTGGATTTTTCGTTCCAATTATCCAACGCCGGCAGCACGCCCGCGGATATTACGGTGTCTTTTTATCAACAGGACGGCGGCAAGTTTACGACAGAAGGCACGTCCTACCAGCAGATCGGCTCCACGATCATCCCCGGCAAGCCTTTTACGCTGAAAGGCAATGCCACAGGGCTGTACCATATTAACTTTGGCAATCATCTCAATTGCAATGATCGCATATACCTGGGAAAAATCTCCGTCAACTCGGGCAAAGCCTCGCTGCTTGCGAGAGGCTGGGTGAATATGAAAGGAGCGGTTCAAAACATCGAGGTGAACGGCAATCAGACGTTCGAGTTGGCCGCTGTGCCAACGACATCCGAAGCGGCGGCGGCCAAAGCGGAGAAATAAGTCCCATAGAGGAGCGTCGGTTCGTTCTGCAGCCGGCCTCCTTTTTTTGTAGGATGCAGGATAGACCAACAGAAGCTTGCAGGAGGGATCGTTATGCGCGTCCATTGGGACGACGAGAGTATCGCGAGGGAAGCTTTAAAGCAATTCCCGGTTCATGGGGAGCGGCTTGTTTACTTGGGGAAGAGCGATAATGTGACCTTTCAGGTGAAGACGAAGCAGGAAAACTTGAACTATCTGATGAAGCTGCATTATGCTACAAAGGGAAACCATTCCAAAAAGACGGTCGAGTCGGAGCTGCTTTGGCTCGAAGCGTTAGCTGCGGATACGACCTTGACGGTACCTTCTCCGGTTAGAACCGGGACAACGGGCTGACCGCAGAAGTAGCCGTCAACGCATTCGGGGAAAGCGTCGTCGTCACGCTGTATCAGTGGGTGAATGGCGAGCTTCTGGACAGGGAGCCGACACTCGGAGAAGCTCGAAGCCTGGCGCAGCTCATGGCCGCGCTGCATCGGCATGCGATGGAGTGGAGCGCTCCCGCAGGGTTCACCCGCCCGGCGTACGATACGGACAACGTGTTGTCGTTGCCCGGTCCGTTAAAGCGGCTGCTGGAGCTGAACGTCATTTCGGGTGAAGCGTATGCTTGCCTCGAACAAACCGCACATAAAATCGCCGCCGGTCTGCAGCGGCTAACGGTGGCCAAGTCCGCGTGGGGACTGATTCACTCGGACCTGCACGAAAGCAATTATCTTTTCGATCAGGGCAGTCCGAGGCCCATCGACTTCTCCTCGTGCGGCTACGGCTTTTACCTGTTTGACGTGGCCGAGACGTTTTTGCATCTTTCACCGGAGAACCGGCGCGAATTTTTGTCCGCCTACCGGGAGGAACGTCAGCTGTGGGAGATCGACGCGAACAGTCTGGACCTGTTTTTCGTTTGGGCGATTCTGCGAAATTTCGCTTTTCTCGCCAACAACCCTGCGGAGCATGCATCGCTCTCCGAGCTTATCCCCAAAGTGACGAAAAGCTACTTTGAAAACTATCTGAAAGACGAACCGGTTCTGTAAATCTGGAGTAGTTAAGTAATAAGGGGGATATTATGTTACTTTTTGAAGCGATCAAAAACCGTTCGATGGAGGCGCTCGAAGCCGCAGCGTTAGCAGACGATGTGAACGGGCAAGACAAGTCCGGCCGCACTCCGCTGCACTACATCATTACGCAAAAAGCGCCGCTGGAGATGTTTGCGTTTTGCTCACCAAGGGAGCCGATCCGCAACTGGAAGACAAGCTCGGCTTAACGGTACTGGAAAAAGCGATCAAGTTCGGCAATAAGCAGGCGGTGGAGCTGCTGATCGCGCATGGCATCGAACTGGACCATCCGAAGGGCATTGCACATACGCCTTGGTTTAAGGCGAGAAATCAACCGGAAATTGCCGATCTTTTGCTTGGCACAAAAGGGGCCATCCGGTTAACGCTGACGGAGGCGGAACGCGAAATTGTCGATACTTTGCTCTATACCGAGACAGAGGAGCGCATGGCCCGACTGCATCTGTTGAATATGCCGGAGCTTATGCACGCTTATGTGCTGGAATTTAACTGGGATGACGACTTGGAGCCGATCGAGGCGATTTTACGGCACCCGGAGTGCCGGGAAGCGACGGCTTACGAAGTATGCGACCTCGCCGACGGGGAATACTGGCTGGAGCACGAGGGAGAGGACGATGACGAGCGGCGGTACATCGCGTTGATCCGTTATTTGCTGAAGCGATTTCCGCAAATTGAAAGTTACCTGGAGGAGAAAGCAGAAGCATGAGAGAGAGAGTCAAAGGATGGATCGGGCGCTGGGACACGCTGCTGAAGCGCTTTGAAGCGCAGGGCGCCACGGTGTGCGAACGGGGCGTCGAGCCGGATTCCGGAGGGCGAACCGGATCGCTGTGAAATTCTCCGTTTGCTGGATAAGGCCGAACAGGAAGCCGTGCTGAAGAAGGAAAAGGTAGCGGCGCATTGGCCGATTGGCGGTAATTGATAATCATGGAAGAGCCGGATGCGTTGACCCGCACGTCCGGATCTATGAGAGGCCTATGCGCTTGCGCATAGGCCTACTCGATATGGGGATATTGCGGTATCGGCCTGGAGACGATGGAAAACCGTGCATATACTCCTCCGTTTTATGGAAAGATAAGCGGGAATAGGAGAGGAGAAAGCTTGCAATGGAAACCGCAAAGCTGACGGACGATCTTGCCGCTAATTCCCGAATGATCATGAACGTTATCGGCCATAACCATGATGTCGTTCTTCGCGAGCTTGCAATCGGCAGTCGCGGGATTAAAGCCGCTGTTATTTATATCTCAGGCCTCGTAGAAAGCCAAAAGCTCAATGAATACGTGATAAAGCCGTTGTTATTAATGGAGATATCACAGGAAGTCGCCATGACCGGCAAGCTTAAGGAAGAGATGATGACTCATGTGGTCAAGCTGGAAGACGTGGGCGAGCTCAACGATTTAAACGGCTGCATTGAAAGCATTCTCGACGGAAAATCGGTCTTGATCGCAGACGGCGTTACGGGTGGTATCGTGCTGAATACGAGCGGAGGAACAAGAAGATCAATCAATGAGCCGGTATCGGAGACATTAGTGCGAGGCCCGCGGGAAGGATTTATCGAGAGTATAGAAACGAACATCTCTCTCCTGCGGAGGAGTATCAAAGATCCCGCTTTCACCATGTTGAAGACCACATTGGGGCGGCGTACGAAAAGAAGCGTCGCAGTAGCCTTTATGGACGGAATTGTTAACGATCATATAGTAGAAACCGTGATGCTCAGACTTGGAAAAATCGATATCGACGATGTGCCGGAGTCCGGATATATCGAACAGTTCATCGAAGACAATCATTACTCCCCCTTTCCGCAATCCATGTCTACCGAACGGCCCGATAAAGTAGTCAGCGCTTTGCTGGAAGGAAGAGTCGCCATTTTGTTGGACGGCACCCCTTTCGTTTTGGT
Source organism: Paenibacillus sp. MZ04-78.2 (assembly GCF_024213375.1). GTDB lineage: Bacteria > Bacillota > Bacilli > Paenibacillales > NBRC-103111 > Paenibacillus_G. The sequence goes on from NZ_JANAVJ010000005.1 coordinate 187,564, forward strand.
TGTACCTGTCACATTCCCCATGCTGCTTCAATCTCCGGAAGATTATTATGAACGGTGGCCCATCGGTTCCCTGGTGCGCTTATTACGGTTCGTTATCGCCTTTTTTGCACTTTTTTTGCCTTCTATATATATTGCCTGTACTTCTTATCATCCGGGTTTAATACCGACCCGCTTGGCAATGTCCATTACCGCGAGCCGGGAAGGCGTTCCTTTTCCTACCTTAGTCGAAGCGCTGATTATGGAAGTAACGATTGAAATTTTGCGCGAAGCGGGAATCCGCTTGCCTAAGCCGATCGGTCAAGCCGTAGGGATTGTCGGGGGTCTCGTTATCGGGGAAGCCGCTGTACGAGCCGGCATTGTCAGCCCCATAATGGTTATCGTCGTAGCCGTCACGGCCATTTCTTCATTTGCGCTTCCTCAGTATGGAATCAGCATTTCAATCCGGATTCTCAGATTTTTTATGATGTTTGCCGCTGCCGTATTCGGTCTTTACGGGATCATGCTTGTTTTTCTGCTTGTTTGTTCCCACGTCATGAAATTGAAAAGCTTCGGAGTCAATTACGCGGGTACGTTCGTTCATTACCGGTTGAACGATTGGAAAGACACGTTTGTCAGATTCCCGCTTCAGTTGATGAGAAAACGTCCGGAGTTTCTGAAACCGGGGGAACGTAAACGCGCCAAGCCATAAGCCAATGGAGGTACGACATGAGCGTGAGCGGACAGGAACAGATATCGACTTCCCAGACGGCCTTGAGTATTAGCTCTTATATTATCGCTGAGGGCTTCATTGTAATGCCCCGATTCGCAGCGATGGAGCTGGGAACCCCGGACGTTTGGCTTGCGATGCTGCTGGGTGGAATGATATGCCTGATTGCAGGTGGCGTAGGTGCCAAATTGAGTCAAAGATTTCCAGGTCTGACGTTTTTTCAATACACCGGTCTCATCGTCGGCAAACCGGTCGGATGGCTGATCAGCTTGGTGATGATCGCTTATTTTGTCGGCACTGCCGCTTTGGAACTCCGAATACAGGCGGAGGTCATGAATCACTACCTGCTGAATCAAACTCCGATACAGGCCATGATGATCGCATTTATGGCTGTCGGTTTGTATTTGGTCATGGGCGGAGTCAATCCGACCGTTAGGCTGATGGAACTATTTTTGCCGATAACGATTATAGCTATTGTGATCGTCTTCATCGTTGCTTCGAAAAACGTTGATCTTAATAACCTGCGTCCGGTGCTTAGCGAGGGTATAAGTCCCGTTATAAAAGTCATCAAAACGACGGCTCTGCCTTATTCGGGTTTTGAAATTATTTTGTTACTTACGGCATTTATGAACAAGCCCCAAAACGCAGTGAAGGCGGTTGCCGTAGGCATATCCATACCGCTCCTGTTGTATGTCGCGAATGCCGTCGTGGTGATCGGAACGTTCGGGATAGATGAAGTTACAACGTTAACATGGCCGACGATGGAGCTTGCCAGGAGCATTGAATTTCCCGGAGGATTTTTTGAAAATTTCGAAGCGATCTTTTTCGTTGTGTGGGTCATCGAATTTTTTACGACGTATGTGCTTCCCAGCTATTTTGCCAGCCTTGGACTCAGTCAACTGCTGAATAAAAAAATTGTCTATTTCCATTTTGGTTTGCTGCCTGTCATCTACTGGTTGGCGATATCTCCACCGGATATAAACGCGGTATTCCAATTAGGGGACAGGGTTGGAATGACGGCGATTTTTATCGCCGGAGTGATACCTTGCGTCTTGTTCCTTATCGCATTGGCAAGGAGGAGGAAATGATGATCCTGCATCGGACAATGGCTATGTTTCTCATCCTCTTGGTCATTCTATTGTCGGGATGCTGGGATCGCCGCGAGATCGAACTAATCGGTATGGTCGTCGGAATAGCCCTTGATAAGGCGGAGTCATCGTCAGAGAATGAAATCATAATGACCCAACAATTTGTCAATACGACAAAGGGAGGCAAGGAAGAAACGGTGAAAGCCTATAATAACATTACCGGCCAAGGCAAGAGCATATTCCAAATCATACGCGAAACATCGAATAGAACGGACAAGTCTCCCTACTTCATGCATCTGAAAGTCATTGTCATTAGTGACAAGCTTGCTTCCACACTGGACCTGACCGATCTTACGGATCTGTTTCTTAGGGATCATGAAGTCAGGCGTACGGTTCAAATCTTATTTGTCCCCGGGAATGCGAGAAAAGTGCTTGAAATGAAATCGGATAAAAAGGGAATACCTTCTATAGTTCTGTGGGGAACGACAAAAAATGATTATAAAACTTCGGAAATGCCGCGTTTGGTGACATTGGGCGATTTGTCCGAGAACTTGACTGCCAAAAAAAGTTTTCTGGCTCAAAAACTCATCCCGCTTCGGGAAGAGGTGAAATTGCGAGGAGCCGCTGTCATTTCAGGAAAGAAGAAAACATGCATCGGTTGGCTCAGCGCGGATGAAACTTCCGGAATCAACTGGATTCTGGGCACGAGGCACGGCAGCAGGGGAGGTATCGTGAAAATTGTCGATGAGAATAGCCGGAAAGAACTTGTTTACGAGATTGACTATATCCGGTCAAAGATCGTACCGGTTGTGAAGCGGGATCGGCTTTCATTTCGCGTTTCGATCGATTCGGAAGGATATTTGGGGGAAAACTGGACCAAAGAAAGCTCCTTCGAACAAGATTTCATTCATAAAGTGAATCAATTGACGGCAAAGCAAATCAAACATCTCGTTCTTAAAGCGCTTAACAAAACAAAGGACACGTATAAGGTCGATGTGGCCGGGTTTGCCGAGCAATTGAAAATACATAACTACAATACATGGAAACAATATAAAGACGATTGGGACGAGAAGTTCAGCGAGACTAAAGTCGACGTTGATGTCAAAGTAAGCACCCGCGGGTTCGGAACACGGGGGAGCAAAGTGACTAAAATTGAATAAAGGAAGAGTCTATCGTTTATTTTAGTTGGCCCGGCAGGTAGCGGCGCATTTGGCCGATTGGCGGTAACGGGGCGGGGCGAATGCATTGTCCCATTTGTTCGCGCCGCGCGATTAGCACTGTTGACATTTGGTCGAAACTGGTGTACAACTGTAGTAATTAAATCGCCTGTAAAATTCATTGACGAGAACGAGTACGCTAATCCCTTGTTCCCTAGAGAGTTGGCCTTGTGCTGAAAGCCAACGTTCAAGAATTAGCCGAACATCCTCTCCGAGAAGGAATGCTGAAGTTTTAGTAAGCAGCCCCGGGGTTCCGCCGTTACAAGGGACGCGTATGATGGTACGTCGTGGAGGTGCCGCGGGATCATGTTTCATGATGATCGCTGCGGAACAAGGGTGGTAGCGCGAGAACGAATCTCGTCCCTTACGGGGCGGGATTTTTTGTTTTTCAAGAAGAAAGGATGAGACCTGTGAGAAAAATTGACGTGAAAGAAAAAGCGAGAGTTCGCGAGCTTCGCGTGCTGGAGCAGTGGAAACGGGACGAAACGCACCGCAAATCGATCGAAAACCGGACCGGACGGCCGAATTTCGTATTCTACGAAGGGCCTCCTACAGCCAACGGCTCGCCGCATATCGGGCATGTGCTCGGGCGCGTTGTAAAAGATTTCATCTGCCGCTACAAAACGATGTCCGGCTACCGCGTCGTCCGCAAAGCCGGCTGGGACACGCACGGTCTTCCGGTCGAGCTGGGCGTCGAGAAGCAGCTCGGCATCTCGGGCAAGCAGGAGATCGAGAAGTACGGCGTGGCCGAATTTGTGGAACAATGCAAAAGCAGCGTGTTCGAATACGAGAAGCAGTGGCGGGAGCTGACCGAGGCGATTGCGTATTGGACGGATATGGACCATCCGTATGTCACGCTGACCAACGAATATATCGAGAGCGTCTGGCACCTTTTGTCCGTGATCCACGGCAAAGGTCTGTTGTATAAAGGCCACCGGGTCAGCCCGTACTGTCCGGACTGTCAGACGACGCTCAGCTCCCACGAAGTGGCGCAAGGCTATGAGGATGTCAAGGACTTGAGCGTAACCGTAAAATTCAAAAGCAAGCGCGGGGACGAAATCTTCCTCGCCTGGACGACTACCCCGTGGACGCTGCCGTCCAACGTGGCGCTTGTCGTGAATAAAGACATCGACTATGCGAAGGTAAAGTATAACGGCGAAGTATATGTCGTCGCAGAGAAGCTCGCCGAGAACGTGTTCAAGGCGGACTACGAAATCGTGTCGGTGCATAAGGGATCGGAGTTCGTCGGTACCCCTTACGAGCCGCCTTTCGGCTATATTCGTCCGGATAAAGGGCATATCGTCGTCGATGCCGACTACGTGAGCGATACGAGCGGGACCGGTATCGTCCATACGGCTCCCGCGCACGGGGAGGACGACTACCGTACGATCCGCAAGCACGGGCTGGATTACGTCAACCTCGTGAATCAGGCCGGCCGTTACACCGAGCAGGTGACGGCATTTGCCGGTCGCTTCGTCAAGGATTGCGACGTCGATATCGTGAAAAGCTTGTCCGAGCGCGGCCTGCTGTTTTCCAAAGAGCGCTACGAGCACAGCTACCCGTTCTGCTGGCGCTGCAAATCGCCGCTGCTGTACTATGCGATGGAAAGCTGGTTCATTCGGACGACGGCGGTCAAGGACCAATTGATCGAGAACAACCGCAGCATCAACTGGTATCCTTCCCACCTGCGCGAAGGTCGCTTCGGCAAGTTTCTCGAAGAGCTCGTCGATTGGAACATCAGCCGCAACCGCTACTGGGGGACGCCGCTGAACGTCTGGGTGTGCGGGGATTGCGGAGAAGAGCATGCGCCGGGGAGCCGGAAAGCGATGCGGGAGCGGGCGATTCAGCCGCTTGACGAGAGCTTGGAGCTGCACAAGCCGTATGTCGATGAAGTGAAGCTGCGCTGCGCCTGCGGCGGCACGATGGAGAGAACCCCGGAAGTGATCGACGTCTGGTTCGACAGCGGCTCGATGCCGTTCGCGCAGTACCATCATCCGTTCGGCGACGAACGGCAGTTCCAGGAGCAGTACCCGGCGGATATGATCTGCGAAGGGATCGATCAGACGCGGGGCTGGTTCTTCAGCCTGCTGGCCGTCTCGACGCTGTACAACGGGCAGTCACCTTATAAAGCTGTCATTTCGACCGGGCACGTGCTGGACGAGAACGGGCAGAAAATGTCCAAGAGCAAGGGCAACGGCATCGATCCATGGGAAATCATCGAGGAATTCGGCACCGACGCGTTCCGTTGGGCGCTGCTGGCGGACAGCGCGCCGTGGAACAGCAAGCGGTTCTCCAAGCAAATCGTCGCCGAAGCGAAATCGAAGGTGATCGACACGCTCCATAACGCGCATGCGTTTTATGCGCTGTATGCGGCGATCGACGGCTATAAGCCGGAGGAGCACCCGACACGGACTTCCGCGAACGAGCTGGACCGCTGGATTTTATCGCGGCTGAACAGCACCTTGTGTCAGGTCGTGAAGGGGCTGGACGACAACGACTTCCTGAATCCGGCGAAGCAGATCGAGGCGTTCGTCGACGAGCTGAGCAACTGGTATATCCGCCGCTCCCGCGACCGTTTCTGGGCCAGTGGCATGACCGAGGATAAAGTGTCTGCGTACCAGACGCTTCGCGAAGCGCTCTTGACGGTTGCCGCCATGATCGCGCCCTATGCGCCACTCATTGCCGAAGATATCTACGGCAATCTTGGCGGCGAGGGAAGCGTTCATCTCGCGGATTACCCGAAAGCGAACGATTCCGCGGTGGACCCGACGCTGGAGCGGGACATGGAAACCGCGCGGCAAATCGTCGAGCTGGCGCGCAGCGTCCGGAACGAAACCGGGATCAAAACCCGCCAGCCGCTGGCGGAGCTGATCGTTTCGCTGGACCGGGACTTCGAGCTGAACCGGTATGCGGATATCGTCAAAGAGGAGATCAACGTCAAAGACATCCGCATCGAGCAAAGCGACAGCGGGTTCGTGGACTTCAGCTTGAAGCTGAACCTGAAAGTGGCGGGCAAAAAATACGGCAAATTCGTCGGTCCGGTGCAGGGCCTTCTGAAGCAGCTGTCCGCCGCGGAAGCGAAGCAAGCCGTCACCGCGGGCTTCCTGGATGTGACGGTCGACGGAGAAACGCTTCATCTTACGCTCGACGAGCTGCTCGTGGACAAACAAGCCAAAACCGGCTTCGCCTCCGCGTCCGGCTACGGAATCACCGTTGCTTTAAATACGGCGATCACCGAGGAGCTGGAGCAGGAAGGGCTTGTCCGGGAGGTCATCCGCGCCGTGCAGGATTACCGCAAAAAGCTGGAGCTGCCGATCGAAAAGCGCGTCGCGCTCGTGCTCGACGTCGATCCGCAGCTCAAGGAAGCGCTGGAGCGGTTCGATCATGTGCTGCGGGACAATGTGCTGCTGTCCGGCGTCCGGTATGCCAAGGAAACAGGGATGGAATCCGTTTCGTTAGGGGAGCGGACGATCGGCCTGCGTATTGAATAATCCTGCTGCTTTTGCTTGAAGCAGAGGGGACATCTACGGCACAAAGCATCAAGATGCGAGACGTCTTGACGCTTTGTGCCGTTTCTTTTTTAGCGGGCCCCTTGAATTATTGATGGTGGGAAAGTTTTAAATATGACGTAGGTTGACAGGTTTACTTGTTTACAATGAGGGAGTATTCAACGACCGAGGAGGAATCATCGATGAAGTCTTTGCATGGAAAGGTGGCTTTGGTTGCCGGCGCTACGCGCGGTGCGGGCCGAGGCATCGCAATTGAATTGGGAGCGTCCGGAGCCACGGTTTATGTCACCGGCCGTACGACCCGGGCGATACGCTCCGAGTATAACCGGCCCGAGACGATCGAAGAGACGGCCGAGCTTGTCAATCGCGCGGGCGGCAAAGGGATCGCGGTTCAAGTGGATCATCTCGAATCGGACCAGGTCCGGGATCTGGTCTCACGCATAGAACAAGAGCAGGGGCGGCTGGACATCCTTGTCAACGACATTTGGGGCTCCGAGTACTTGATGCAATGGAACGTGCCCGTTTGGGAGCATTCCCTCAAAGGAGGGCTTCGCATGCTGCGGTTGGCTGTCGATACGCATATCATTACGAGCCATTTTGCGCTGCCCTTATTAATCCGCAGCGGCAACGGACTGGTCGTTGAAATGACCGACGGTACGGAGGAATACAACCGTCAAAATTACCGGCTGTCGCTGTTTTACGACTTGGCCAAAACATCCGCCATTCGCATGGCCCGGTCTTTGGCCCATGAACTTGCGCCACACCAATGTACGGCGGTGGCAGTGACTCCCGGTTGGATGCGCTCTGAAATCATGCTGGAGCATTTCGGGGTGAACGAAGAGAACTGGCGCGACGCCGCTTCCAAAGAGCCTCATTTCATGATCTCGGAAACGCCGCGGTTTGTAGGCCGGGCCATTTCCGCGCTGGCTGCCGACCCGAAGGTTTCCCGGTGGAACGGCCAGTCCTTGTCCAGCGGCCAGCTTGCGCAAGTGTACGGGCTCCATGATCTTGACGGGTCCCGGCCGGATTGCTGGCGGTATATCGTCGAGGTGCAGGATGCAGGCAAAACGGCGGATGTTACCGGGTACCGTTGATCGGTTATAATGAACAGCATCATACGGAAAAAAAGGATATTTGAGGATGCTCCTCGAATACATTTCCTTGTCACACGCTAATCAATGCCGACAAGGAGTGAAGTTGAAACAATGATCGATCGCCACCATGATGTGAGGCCCGAAGTAAGCGCTTATCTGAAGCGGATCGGATATGACGGTCCGCTGGACGGAAGCGCGGCTGTGCTGGCCGAATTGCAGGAGCGTCATATTCATACGGTGCCTTATGAAAACCTGGATATTGTACGTCGCATTCCGTTGTCATTGGAAGTTGAAGATCTTATCGACAAAATTGTCGTTCGCCGCCGCGGCGGATACTGCTTCGAGCTTAACACGCTCTTCGGCTGGCTGCTGCGGGAGCTCGGGTACACGGTCACGGATTTCGTGGCCCGCTTCTGGCGCGACGAGTCGAGCCCGCCCCCCAAGCGCCGCCACCAAGTCTTGAAGGTCGAGGCAGGGGGCGCGACGTATCTATGCGATGTTGGAGTAGGAGGGATTGTGCCCCGCCAGCCCGTCCAACTGATCGAAGGGCTGGAGCAGCAGCAGGGAGACGAATGCTACCGGATGGAGCGCGACCCTTATTACGGTTGGGTGCTCAGCGAGCTTAAGCACGGGCAATGGAGCTGGTTATATTCCTTTACCGAGGAGCCGCAGCTGCCTAAAGACTTCATCATGGCGAGCTATTGGTGCCAGAACGCTCCCGACTCGGTCTTTATCAGCGATGCCATAGCCGCTATTCGTACCCGGGACGGGCGCAAGACGTTGTTCGGCAAGGAGTTTCGGATTTTCACCGCCGAGGGCGTCCAAACGTTCACACCGCAGTCCGAAGAAGAGTACGACGAAGCGCTTCGTACTCATTTTGATATCGTGATAAATAATTAACGATATTAATAATTAATGAAACGAAAAAGAACTGCCGTACCGCTAAGAAACGAGGCCGGCAGTTCTTTGCTTTCGAAATGGGCGTAGAAGTAAAATATTTATTCATCTATGATGTCATTTGGTGGACCTTTCGTCTGGATTTTGCGGAGCAGCATGGCCGGAAGCGGATGCTCCGTCAACAAAAATCCACATTTGCAGAACCCGCATCAGGACGCAGACGGGACCGGATTTGCCCCGAAAATCACCCGCAGAACCCCGATCAAGCCATGAGCATTAGTCTTGACAAGCACAACATCTTGTTATAGATTTGAATCTATCATCTACATATCGTGATTGGACAGGCGCCTTTCCGCTAGAGACGCGGACTGGCTTAATAGGGAAGTCCGGTGCAAAGCCGGCGCGGTCCCGCCACTGTAAGGAAGAGTGTCCCTCCGAGTTCGCCCACTGGTCTTGACGCAAGAATGGCCGGGAAGGGGGAGGGAGCGATGAATCCGAGCCAGGAGACCTGCCCGTTCATTCGACACCCGCCCTACGGAGATAGGAACGTGTCCGGCATCGTGCTTAGACAGCATGTTTTATTTACATGCTGTTTTTGAGGCGCGTTCGGTCCGTTCCGTGGGCTGGCGGCGTCTTTTTTTGCCGCGCCCGGGACGTCGGTGGGAGAGAAAAAAGGAGACGAAGACCCATGCTGATTGCGTACGATTCCAGAACGGGGAATGTGCGGAGATTTATCGGGAAGCTGAATATGCCATCGGTTCAAATCGAGGAGAACATGCAGATGGACGAGCCTTTCGTCCTTGTTACTTATACGACCGGCTTCGGGCAGGTTCCGGAGAGAACGGCCGCTTTTCTTGAGCGCAATCACAATCGGCTGCTTGGGGTCGCCGCCAGCGGCAACCGCAATTGGGGCGACGGCTTCGCCAAGAGCGCCGATCGGATTGCATCCATGTACGGCGTGCCGGTCCTGAGCAAATTCGAGCTTGCAGGAACGAAGCGGGATATAGAAACGTTTAGAAGCGAGGTGGACACCGTTGCGGCATATTGAATTGAACAACCAGCTGATGCGGCGGGAAGCGGACGGATTTTTTCAACTGGAGAAGGACCGGGAAGCGGTCCGGGCGTTTATGGAAGAGGCGGAGCGCAGCAGCATTCGTTTCGCCGATACGTCTGACAAGGTCCGTTATATGATCGAGAACGACTACTACGAGAACGTGTACGACCGCTATTCGCCGGAAGAGGTCGAGGACATCTACCGGATTACACACAGCTACGGCTTCCAGTTCCAGTCGTACATGGCGGCGTCGAAATTTTATACGGATTACGCGATGAAAAGCAATGACCGCTCGCTCTATCTGGAGCATTATCCCGACCGCGTGGCGATCGTTGCGCTGTATCTCGGACGAGGCGATGCGGACACCGCACGGGCCTTGGCGGCTTCGATGATGGAGCAGCGGCTGCAGCCGGCGACGCCGACGTTCCTCAATGCCGGAAAAAGCCGGCGCGGCGAGATGGTGTCGTGCTTTTTGCTGGAGATGGACGATTCGCTCAATTCGATCAACTACGTGCTCGCCACGTGTATGCAGCTGTCCAAGATCGGCGGCGGCGTGGCGGTGAACCTGTCCAAGCTGCGCGGACGCGGAGAGCCGATCAAAGGCGTGGAAGGCGCCGCCAAAGGCATCATGCCGGTGCTGAAGCTGATGGAGGACGCGTTCTCGTATGCCGACCAAATGGGGCAGCGCAAAGGCTCGGGCGCGGCCTACTATAACATTTTCGGTTGGGACGTCATGGAGTTTCTGGACAGCAAGAAGATTAATGCGGACGAGAAAAGCCGGCTGAAGACGCTCTCGATCGGGCTGATCGTTCCGAACCGGTTTTACCGGCTGGCTGAGGACAACGAGCCGCTTCATGTGTTCGCGCCATACTCCGTCTGGAAGGCCTACGGGACGCATCTCGACGACATGGACATGGACGAGATGTACGACCAGCTGATGGCCGACGACCGGGTGCGCAAGAAAGCGGTCATGAGCGCGCGCGACATGCTCGTGAAGATCGCGACGGTGCAGCTCGAATCCGGGTACCCGTACATGATGAACAAAAGCAACGCCAACCGGGCGCATGCGCTTAAAAATATCGGCTCGATCAAAATGTCCAATCTGTGCACGGAAATTTTCCAGCTTCAGGAAACGTCGGAAATCGCCGACTACGGACAGCCGGACATCATCCGGCGCGATATCAGCTGCAATCTGGCTTCGCTGAACATCGTCAACGTGATGGAGCAGGGCAAAATACGCGAATCGGTCCGCGAAGGAATCATGGCGTTAACGGCGGTCAGCGATATGACCCATGTCGCTAATGCGCCGGGCGTGGCGAAAGCGAACCGCGAGATGCATTCGGTCGGGCTCGGCGCGATGAATTTGCACGGCTTTCTGGCGAAGAACAAGATCGCGTACGAAAGCGAGGAAGCCAAAGACTTCGTCCGGAGCTTCTTCATGATGATGAATTTCTACTCGCTGGAAGCGAGCATGGAGACGGCGAAGAAGACGGGCGTTACGTTCGCAGGCTTCGAGCGGTCGGATTACGCCGACGGCAGTTATTTCGCCCGTTATACCGATACGGATTACCGGCCGGTGACAGAGAAGGTCAAGGCGCTGTTCGGGCAAATGGCGGTTCCTTCTCCCGAGGATTGGCGGTCGCTGCAGGAGGCTGTTCGCACGCATGGATTGTACCATGCCTACCGGCTGGCGATTGCCCCGACGCAAAGCATCTCGTATATCCAAAATGCGACCTCCAGCATCATGCCGATCGTGGAGCCGATCGAGACGCGGACGTACGCGAATTCGACGACGTATTACCCGATGCCGTACATGAACCGGGACAACTTCTTCTATTACAAGTCCGCTTACCAGATGGATCAGTTCAAGGTGCTGGATCTGATCGCGGAAATTCAGGCGCACGTTGACCAAGGCATCTCGACCGTGCTGCACGTCAACAGCGACGTGACGACGAGGCAGCTGGCACGATATTACATTTATGCGGCCCGCAAAGGCTTGAAGTCGCTGTACTATACCCGGACGAACCGGTTGACGATGGAAGAATGCATTAGCTGCTCCGTGTAACGAGACAGCATCCGAGCAAGGCAAGTGAGAGGAGCCGATGGTATGAGCGTGTTGAAGGCGGTCAACTGGAACCGTCCGGACGACGATTTTACGATAACCTTCTGGAACCAGAACATTATGCAGTTCTGGACCGACGACGAAATTCCGTTGTCCGACGACAAGATGAGCTGGCTGACGCTGAACGACGACGAGCGGGATCTGTATATGAAGGTGCTTGGCGGCTTGACGCTGCTCGATACGGTTCAGGGCGGCGTCGGGATGCCGAAGCTGCTGGAGCACGTCGAAGGGCTGCAGCGCAAGGCGGTGCTCGGCTTCATGGGCATGATGGAGCAAATTCACGCCAAATCGTACAGCAGCATCTTTACGACGCTGGCGACAACCGAAGAGATCGACGGCGTGTTCCGCTGGGTGGAGCAAAATGTGTTTTTGCAGACGAAGGCGGAGACGATCTCTCAGTATTACAACCACATCCGGACGCCGAAGGAATTATACTTGGCGATGTGTGCGTCCGTCCTGCTGGAAAGCTACTTGTTCTACAGCGGCTTCTTCTACCCGCTCTATTTGGCCGGGCAGGGGAAAATGACAAGCAGCGGCGAAATCATTGATCTCATTCTGCGCGACGAGAGCATCCACGGTCTGTATGTCGGCGTGCTCGCGCAGGAGGTGTTCGCCGGGCTGAGCGAGGAGGATCAGGAGGACGTCACCGAGACGCTGCTTGGACTGCTGCGCTATTTGCACGGCAACGAGGAGCGGTACACGGAGCAGCTGTACGCCTCCGTCTGCTTGGTCGACGAGGTAAAGGCGTTTCTGCGCTACAACGCGAACAAAGCGATGATGAATCTGGGCCAAGACCCGCTGTTCGAGGAGGAAGAGATCAACCCGATCGTCTTGAACGGCATCAGCACGCGGACGAAGCAGCACGATTTCTTTTCCAAAAAAGGAAACGGCTATGTGCGCACGATTCACGTCGAGCCGCTGACCGACGACGACTTCCGGTTTGACTAAACTGAGTTCCTCACCAGTGTAATTTAAGAATCTTAATGAGAGGTGAGGTGTTCATTTTATAAAGTGGGAAAGTTTTACATTAATTCGTATTCGGGATGTTTTGATGTCCCCGGAAAAAAATCCAGACACGTGGTTTTTTCTCCCGCCAAATCAAGCTGAATGGAGTTTGGATACAGAAGGGGTATTTGAATTAGATAGTTATGATTTTTCATCTGATTCTGACGAGTATTTGCCAGAACAAGCTAAAAAATATGGTTGGGAAGAAACATTAGATGGTGCAAGTATTGAAGATGTGGTAGAAAATGCAAAAGCTCAGTTGGACAAACCATCATTAGACCAGTTATTTTGTGCATTTATTTATTATTTTGAGAATGATGCGTTTCTTGAGTTTTAAACAGATCTGGTAGGGCTGTTGCCCAGAGTGCAAAGCAGTCTACTTTAAGAAGAGAAGCACGGTTTGCCACCCAGGCATTCGCTTGAAGCGGATAGGATGGCGGACCGTGCTTCTGTTTGTTATGACGCGATTGACAATGTATAGTTTATGAGCTAAACTAAAATCATGAAAAAACCACATACCGATTTACCGTACGATAAGCAGGGCGACAGAGGGGAAGGGCATCCGCTCGGCAGATTGATTTTGGAGATTCGGCGGCTTGAGCGCGATCCACGCCATTACGGCGGAGTCGGCCCGCTGACACCGACCGAGATTCATACGATTGACGCGATTGGCCGGGAGGAAGGCATCCTCATGAGCGAATTGGCCGCCAGACTCGGCATCACCAAGGGAGCGGCTTCGCAAATGATCGGACGGCTGGAGGCGAAAGCGCTCGTTCGCCGCACCCCTCATCCGAGCGATTCGCGGAGCGTCATCGTCTCGCTTGAGGAGCAGGGTAAAGTCGCCCACAAAGCGCACGAGGAGCTGCATAGAAGCTTTTATGATCAGCTTCGCTCGGAGCTGGGCGCCGAAGGGATAAGGACGTTCGAGGAAGGGATAGAGAAATTTATTTATTTTTTGAGAAAGTAATGCTTTCTCTCTTTTTTTGTTCATTTAATTTAGTTTCTAAACTAAATTAAATGAACGTCTCAGCTGGAACAGTCCAAGCAGCAAGCAAAACGAATGAGGTGACGATCGAATGGACTTCAACGAGCATTCCAACAAACAGTTCAAGCCCAACCCATGGATGAAGCTCTCGATTTATATGGGGGCCTTTATTTCGCATTTTACCGCGGGCATCGTGAACGTGGCGCTTCCCGGACTCGCCGGAACGTTTCAAGCCGATCTCGCAATCGTGCAGTGGATTACAACCGCCTATCTGCTGGTCATCAGTCTTTGCCTTCCGTTGATGGGCCAATGGGGGGACCGGCTCGGGCACCGAACCGTCCATAACCTCGGCTACTTGGTATTCACGGTTTCCTCCGTGCTTGTCGCATTTGCGCCGCACGTTACCGCGCTGATCGTTTACCGGGTCATGCAAGCCGTCGGCGCTGCCATGTTCCAGTCCACGAACATGGCGCTGCTAACGGTACATCTGCCCAAGGAACAGCGGGGCCGCGCATTAGGGGTATTAAGCACGGCTGTTGCGCTGGGCGCTATGACGGGACCGATTGCCGGAGGGCTCATTACGGAATGGTTGACGTGGCGCTGGCTGTTTCTCATCCATGTTCCGGCAGCCGTTATAGCGACGTTTTTGGCATATCGCTATATTCCGTCACGGCAGATCACGTGCAAGCCGCATTCGTTTGACGGCGTGGGAGCGGTCTGCTTTGCCGCTGCCATCGGCTTTCTGATCTACGGGGTTTCCACTGTAAGCAGCGGGAACGATTGGGGATCGGCACAAACCTGGATACCGTTCGTCGTCTCGGGAATGAGCTTGTTGATTTTGCTCCGTTGGGAATCGCGGCACCCGGCGCCTTTTTTGCCGGTTCACCTGATGCGCAAGCCGATGCTTGGCGTCGGTCTGACCGTCAGCTTGCTTTCCTTCGCGCTTGCCAATGCCGTGCTGGTTGCGGCCCCATTTTATTTAATGGCCTTTGCCCGGATCGACCATGCCATGATCGGTTACGTCATGACAGCATACCCCATTTTGTTGGCGGTGACCGGTCCTTTGGCCGGGGGCTTATCGGACCGCTACGGCCCCAAGCGGCTGATCATCTCGGGCTTAGGCGCCATGGGGGCGGGATCGCTGCTTATGGTCTTGTTCTTGAACAGCTTGTCCCTGCCGGGAATGATTGTGGTATTGGCTTTGTTCGGAACGGGCATGGGGCTGATCGCTTCCCCGAACAACAGCTTTATGATGAATCATACGCCAGCCGCATACAGCGGAGTTATGGGCAGCATGATCGCGTTGACCCGGAATATGGGCATGGTGCTGGGGTCCGCTATCGGGCTCGGGCTTTTGAGCGGTCGGGCCGGGAGCTTGCAGCACGAAGCGGACGCTTTTTACATGATATTTATGCTAAATCTGATCCTAAGTCTTGTTGCGCTTGGCGTGTTCGTGCTAGTGACTTTAAAGAGAAGACGGCTTGCGGCGTCCGGCATCGATTCCTAGAAGGATCGGTTAAGCGAAAGAAATAATCCCTCCAGTGTTCGGCATGCTCCGCAGGACGGCGGACACCGGCTTCCGTTCCCTCTACAATTAGGAAACGAAACGGAGGGAGGAATCGTTAGATGCGTGCCAAATCTATTATTTTTACTTCGGTGCTGACCGGTTATGTCGGTCTGGGCATTCTCAATCCGCTTGTCGCTCCATTGATCCGTGAGCTCGGACTTTCGGAAACCGATGCCGGCTGGATTGTAGCGGCTTCCTCGTTCATGGTGCTGCTCACCTCGGCGTTCTGGGGAAGCTGGAGCGACCGCATCGGACGCAAGCCGGTGCTGCTGATCGGACTGATCGGAATGGCCGCCAGCTTCGGCATGTTCGTCGCGGTGACCGAGCAAGGCCTGAACGGAAAGTTCCAGCCTGCCATATTGTTTACGCTGCTGCTGATCTCGCGCTTGCTGCTGGGAGCCGCGTTCCCGGCCGTTCTGTCGTCCAGTCAGGCATATATGGCGGATATTACGACCGAGAAGGACCGCGCCGCCGGGATGTCGTTAATCGGCGCAGCCAACGGTCTCGGGCTTGTCGTCGGTCCTGCGGTCGGCGCGCTGCTGACCGCCCTAAGCCTGCTGGCCCCGATCTACCTCGCGGTAGCTCTGCCTCTGCTCGTCATGCTCTGGGTCGCCTTCGGCATGACGAATTTCAAGCCGCAGGCCCACGGGCAGCAGAAAAAAACGCTGCGCAAAGGAATATTTCCTTATCTTGCGGTCGCCATGATCGTCATGATGGCGTTGATCCAGACGCAGGTGACTGCCGGATTTTATTTTCAGGATAAGCTCGGCTTGTCGGCGACCGAAACGGCGCAAGCGGTCGGCGCAGCCCTGTTCAGCATCGGCTTCATGATGGCGCTGGTCCAGTTCACGGTTGTCCGCAAAAACCGGCTGACGCCCTTAAAATTGCTGCAGCTGGGTGTCTCGGTCTTCGCTATCGGTCTTGCGCTGCTCGTAAGCTTCAGCCATCTCGCGCTGTTCTTTGCCGCTTTTGCCCTGATGGGGATCGGGGTGGGGCTGGCGATTCCCGGCTTCACCTCGGGGGCTTCCTTGGCTGTAGCCAAGCATGAACAGGGCGCTGCCGCGGGGATGATCGCCGCAGCCATCGGGATCGGTTCGCTGCTCGGTCCGTTGAGCGGCACGTTCCTGTACCGGATTAGCCCGGAGACGCCGTTCTGGCTGTTGATCCTGCTGCTTGCGCTGCTCACGGGCTATGTGTGGGGCAGCCGGGGAATCCGGGAGAAACAGCAGGCCGTGGTTGACTAAATGATTGAGAATCATTATCATTTAAGAGGAGGGATGAACGACTACGGAGTGAGAGGATTCAGGTGCCAACGATGATAGCTGCGGATTTTCATCAAATCTATAATGCGTTTTTCGACGGCTTTCAATTGTCGCGTCGTTATGCCGATCAGACCGAGCAGCTGCCCGTTCCGCGTCAGTCCGGAGAAGGCGCGCTGCGCCGGTTTGTGCCGCGTCCGGATTTGGAGATCGTCATTTCGGACTATACGCTTACGCGGAACCGTCAATTTCAGCTGCGTACGGATTCGGCGATGGTCGAGCTCAGCTTTTGCCTGCAAGGGAAGCGGGAGCTTCATATTTCCGGTACGAGGCATGAATTTCCAAGCCGCCAGAGGAAATTCCTTTGGCGGTTTTTGCCGCGCATAAAAATCCCGGAAACCGTAGAAAAAATCCGTGCAGGGGTGGACTATAGCGCGCTGATATTGTAGCATACCATTTGTTGATAATGAAAATCGTTATCAATTCATCCAGTGCACAAGCACCGTAAGGGCCGGCGGCAAAAACAAAGGAGGGCCAAAAAACATGTACAGACGAACTTGGTTATCGCTTCTGCTTCTGGTTGTGATGGCAGGGGTGATTGCGGGATGCACAGGAAGCAACCCGGGAACCGGCGCTTCAGGGGATCAGAAAAAGTCCGAGGGGACGGCGGCGCAAGCATCTTTTCCGAGGACGATCAAGCATTTCAAAGGGGAAACAGTGATCAAGGAGCGGCCGGTAAAAATCGCGGCGCCTTATATCACTTATCTCGACAACTTGGTCGTTTTGGACGAAATACCCGTGGCGGCCCAAGGGATGGCGATGATGAGCACCTTCCCGAATTTGCAGAAAAAGCTCGAAGGGAAGTCCGTGATCGATCTGGGCAAAGAAGTGAGTATGGAGAAGCTGCTCGCGTCGCAGCCGGATCTGATTATCGCCTCCGACGATATGGCCGATAAATATGAGCAGCTCAGCCAAATTGCGCCGACGGTGATTTTTCCGTATACCGAGGATTGGAAAGGCACGCTGCAGTTGATTGCCGGGGCTATCGGTAAGGAAGAGAAGGCGGCGGCCTTCCTGGCTGAATTCGAGCGCAAGGCGAAGGAATACAAAGCGAAGCTGGCGAGCCGCAGCGGGGAGACGGTCTTGTTCGCGATGTACGGCGGAAAGGAATTCATCACCTTCAATGAGGAGCGCGTTGCCGCCTTTTACAAGGAGCTCGGACTAAAGCCGGTGCCCGGCACCGAAAAGGGCGGGTCCTTGTCCCTCGAAACGCTGGCGACGATGAACCCGGATCATATTTTTATCGTCAACAACTGGGCTTCGCCGATCAAAAAGGGCGTGAAGGAAACGCTGAAGGAGAACACGATCTGGAACGGAATGAAAGCTCCCAAAAGCAATCATGTCTACTATCTCGAGGATACGTCCATCCTCGGACCGATGCCGCTTGGCAAAATGATCGCGATCGAAGAAGTGATGAAGGCGATGGGGAATCCATAGAGGTTTAGAGCGGCTGGGCGAATAAAAAATAGAACCCCGTGATTACGGGGTTCTTTGCGATTTAAGGATAAGTCGCTTCACGAAAGTAATATCCGGCTCGAACCATCGTTTGGCGTAGGTTTCGACCCATGGCTGCGACAGCAGCCAGACGATGCCGAACCCGGCGATAATTGCCAGCCCTTGGCTCCAAGGGGTTTGCAGGTAGACGTAAACTCCTGCCGCCAGCAGCGATTTTAGAATGAAGGCATGGAGCAGAAAGACGTACCCCGTTCGTTTCCCCCAATCCGTGATCCGGCCGGCCGCCCAGGGCACCAAGCTCAAAAAAGCGATCGAAGCGGCCGCCTGCACTCCGTACATTCCCAAGCGATATATTCCGGCATACCACTCCGGATGACCGGCCTCGGCGTAGGTGAAGCTGCCGTACAGCCAGCGCGGATCGATTCGTCCGCCCAGCCAGAAGTAGCAACTTACGGCTGCGCCGAGAAGAACAGCAGGCATACGCAGCCTTTTGACTATGGTTTCCCAATGCTGCGGCAGGAAGTATCCTGCAAGGAAGAATGGAAAGTATACCAATGTCCGCGATACGCTGAGCCAAGCCCCCGACCAAGGGAGATAACCGACGGCGACGCCGAGCAGCAGCGAAACGATCAGCGGATGGCGCATATGGACGAACGCGCGCAGCAGTAGCCTCCAGCAAAAGTGGCTGAGCAAAAACCAGAGCAGCGAATAGGGCATGAAGAACGAATGGATCACGCCTTTGGCTTGAAAGAAGACGATATCCGCCAAGCTGTACAGCGTCTGGAACAACACATATTGATACGCAATCGTATAAAGCCCGTCGATTCCGGGCCGGTCGAGACGGAAGCTTTTGGCAAAGTAGCCCATCGCCAGAGCGAACATCGGAATATGGAACGCGTAGATCGTCTCGTAAAGAGTGAACAAAGGCGAGCTTCGATCGATCATCGGCTCGATGGCGTTGGCTGTGACGACGCAAGCGATAAGCAGAAACTTCATATTAAGCGCATAAGTGTTAAGCGATGGTGCGGAAGCCATTCCCACGGGAAGTCACCTCGATATGTGTTCTGTGCTGACTGCCGGCTCTTTCGCCGCTTTGGAGCGCGTGCTGCCGGCTCCTCGACTTGAGCATACCTCTTTCGATTCGCCGGAACAGTGAGAAGGATCACGACCTGTTGGTGATCCAAATCACAGACATTTCGCAATCACAGAAATTCAAGCCGAATAACGCTGCCAAGCTTCACCAAATCTTCATCCGATCCTCATGTTCTCTTCATGAAAGAAAGGCAGGGCGATGCTACAATCAGTATATGAATTTAGACTTAATCTAAGTATAAAATTCGAGGAGGAATCATCCATGAATGAACAATTAACTGCGCTGTTGAACAACCAGATCGCCAACTGGTCGGTCCTGTACGTCAAGCTGCATAATTACCATTGGTACGTGAAAGGTCCTCAATTTTTCACGCTGCATACGAAATTCGAGGAGCTGTATACGGAAGCGGCGCTGCATGTGGATGAGTTGGCCGAGCGGCTGCTGGCGTTGGGTGGCAAGCCGGTCGCGACGATGAGCGGAAGTCTCCGGCTCGCCACGGTTCGCGAGGCGGAAGGCGAGGAGACGGCGGAACAGATGGTGGCTTCGCTGGTGAACGATTTTAATCTGATCGTCGCGGAGCTTAAGATAGGCATGAAATACGCCGAGTCCGTTCAGGACGAAACGACGGGGGATCTGCTGCTGGCCGTTCATTCGAGTCTGGAAAAGCACGTCTGGATGCTAAATGCGTTTCTGGGCCACTAATTCAAGCGGTAAGATCAACTATCGTAGTCTTGTGGCTCTGCCTTCCGTGCGCGGCTTGGACAATCGGCTTGCTTCTATGATAAAGTCATAGATTATGGAAGAAGCTGAATTGGAGGAGATCAGAACGATGAAGCCGCGTTCTAAAAAGATAGGGTACTTGCTCGCCGGAACGGCTCTTGCCGCCTCTTGTGCGGTACTGGTTACGTACGGCGGCGAAACCCCTGCATGGCTGCTTGCGTCCGGGAAGGGCGCTGCGCCGGAGGTTGCCGAAAAACAAGCCCCGGTCCGACGCGAAATTCTCGATTTTCGTATGACCGATCTGGATAAAGGCTGGATTCGTTATGCGGACGGCACAAGCAGCGTGACGGAGGACGGAGGAGCTCATTGGACGGAGCAAGCTTCAGGTCTTCCGGATGCAGCGGCATCCGGTACGAATAGGCCAAGCGCTTCGACAGCCAATGTCAAAACGCTCACAACGGTTGCTTACCAAGCGAAAGAATACCCCGTGAAGCAGGCGCAATTTGTAACCGACCGGGCCGGCTGGGCGCTTGTCTCGGCCGGAACGGGTCTGGCCAACCCGCTGCTGGTGACCACGGACGGGGGACAAACCTGGCATGCCGAGGTGACGCCTGCGGTGAAGGATGCGCTGCAGGAAGAAAAGCAGCGTCAGCAGCGGATTAGCCGGGAAACGGCTTTGTATGCTTCGCCCGAGCAAGCCAAGAAGGCGATGGATTCCGCTTGGACGCTCCTGCCGGATACGGCCAGTCCCGGCGACGTCGTGCTGGTGCGGCACGATAAGCCCGGCGAAGTCGCTTGGCAGGGGAAGACGTATAAGCTGCGGCCGTTCGAAGCCGGGTATTTCACCTACCTTCCGGTGCCGATGAAGACCAAGTCCGGCTCGTACCCGATTGGCGATCAGATGCTGAAGATCAAGGATAAAAAGTTCGAAACGCAGCAGCTCAAGGTAACGAAGAAGATGGAAAGCATGCGTCAGGATACGAAGCGAATCGAAGCCGACCAGAAAAAAATCGATGCCGCGCGAAGCAAGTCGGAGCCTGGGTTCCTGTTCTCCGGGTCCTTTATTCAGCCGATCGAGGGGAGATTGACGACGCCGTTCGGCCATACCCGCTATGTGAACGGCAAGTTCGCCAGCTCCCATATGGCCATCGACTTGGCGGCCAAAGAAGGCACCCCGATCAAAGCGGCGAATGACGGCATCGTAGCGCTGGCGGACAACTTTTATTTGTCGGGCAATACGATTTATATCGATCATGGAATGAATCTGTTTTCCCAGTACTCGCATTTGTCCAAGCTTCAGGTGAAAACAGGGGACCGGGTGAAACGGGGCGATATTATCGGGCTGGTGGGCTCGACCGGATTCTCGACGGGACCGCACCTGCACTTTACGTTCTGGGCGCACAACGTTCCGGTCAATCCGAATCTGTTCTTTAAGACGACTCCGTTTCAATGGCTGAAACAGAAGCCCCAATCGCGCTAAGCCGCAAGCGTTGCTGAACTGGTTAGGGCATTCGGCTGCGGTCAAAACCGTCCCGACTTGAAAATCGAAAGCAGCAGCCCTAGAAACATCAGTGTGGCGACGCAGAAGCCGATTTCAATGACGGGAAAATTCCACAGTAAGGTCGATTGTCTGCCAAGCGACGAGCCGATAATAAGACCGGCCATAATAATGCTGAAAGCGAGCAGGACGATGCTGAACGATAGCCGGTTGCTGATGCGGTCCATTTTTCGCATCAAGGCATCCAGCTCGGCGATCGATATTTCAAAGCGCAGCTTGCCTTTCTTCATCATCCCGAGCAGCTCGCGCAGCTTCATCGGCGTCTCCGTCAGCAGGGCGGCAGCCTCGTTTATCTGATGCCGCACGCTGTCGGCCACATTGCGGGGACTGAACCTTTCGGCGAACAGCTTTCGTCCGAACGGTTCGGCGATGCTAATGATGCTGAAGGTCGGGTCCAGCGAAGTGACGACGCCTTCAAGCGTCAGAATCGCTTTGCCGAGGAGTGTTAGGTCGGCGGGAATGCGGACACGGTGTTCGTAGGCGACGGCGAGCAGATCGTTGACCGATTCGCCGAGCTTGACGCGGCTGAGCGGCACGTCGTAGTATTTCTCCCGCAGCTCGTCCACATCCGCGCGCAGAGAGTCCATGTTGACATCGTCGGGAATGATGCCGATGCCTTCAATCGCCTTGATAATGCCGTCGGTGCTGTTGCGCCGCAGGGCAATAACAAGCGAGCCGAAATGATATTTCATCATCGGGGTAAGACGCCCGACCATGCCGAAGTCGATTAGTCCGATCGATCCGCCCGGGAGCACGATAATATTGCCCGGGTGCGGATCGGCATGAAAGAAGCCTTCCACAAAAATTTGTTGAAAAAGAATTCGGGCAATCGTTTCGGCCAGCTTTTTCGGTTCGTACCCCAGCTCTTGCAGACGTTCCGTTTCGGTAGGCTTTACGCCTTCCAGATACTCCATGGTCAACACGTTGCGGCTCGAATAATCCCAATAAATCGCCGGTATGCATACATCCGAATCGCGCTCGAACGGCTTCGCCATCCGCTGCGCGCTGCGGCCTTCGTTCGTATAGTCCAGCTCGGCGCGCAGCGACTGGGACAGCTCGTACACCATGTCGCGCACCTGATATTTGGCCGCCCAGTCGAGCCGGTGCTCGGCCAGGCGGGCCAAATCGTCCAAAATTTCAAGATCCGTTTCAACGATGGAACGAATGTTCGGGCGTTGAACCTTGACGGCGACCGGCTCGCCCGTATGCAGCCGGGCAAGATGGACTTGCCCGATGGAAGCCGCGGCAATCGGCGTCTCTTGAAATTCCGCGAACAGCTTCTCGAAGGGCTCGCCGAGCTCGCTTTCCAGAACTTCGCGCACTTGTTCGAAAGGGAAGGGCGGAACCCGGTCCTGCAGCTTGACGAGCTCGTCGATAATATGAGCGGGCAGCAGATCGGGACGCGTGCTGGCGATTTGGCCGATTTTGACGAAGGTCGGGCCAAGCTCCTCCAGAAACGTCCGGATGCGCTCGCCGATCGAGCGCGACCGGGCCTCCCGCCGTTCGTTCAAGCCGATGCGCGTTCCCGCAAGCAGATCGGGCAGTCCAAGCTCTTTGACGAGGAAGCCGAGACCGTTGCGGGCGAACGCTTTGGCAATGTCGCGGTACCTCTGCAGGTGCCGGATTTTCCGTCCGAGACTCATGAGCTTGCGGGAGGTAAGGTTTGGCCGGCTTCGGGCTGCTTGCCTTCCAGCTCGGCCACGCGGCGCTCAAGCTCTCCGATGCGCTGCGTTAGCCGGACGTAATCGTCTTTGGTCGTCAAGTTCATCTCATGCAGCGCCTGACGCATATAGCCGCGCACCTTCTCCTCCAGCGTGGATTGGGCTTCCTCTCCTTTGCGTACCAAGTCATCCACGAACTGCTGCGACTCTGCCTTGTTCAGCTCTCCTTTTTTGACCAGCTCGTCGACGAATTTCTCCGCCTGCTCTTTGCTGACCACGGCAAAGCCCAATCCCATCGAAACTGCTTTTCCCAACAAATCTCTAATCATCTCTTTCCCTCCTGTTCGTTTCCGTATAGGGTGATTTTACCATAGCGGGCCGCAAACGCCAAAACGGACACCGGGCCTAAATAAAATGCGCCGCTGGGCATGGATGATCAAAAAAGCGGTGCATTTTGTTGTACAATACATTTGATTATCAACAATATGCGTCAACGGTCGATTTTTGACCAAAGATCAGCTACAATAATCAAGGCATCCTGAATTGAAGTCGTGAAGGAGAGTTACTGTTGACGTTATCCCATGAACGCGGCTTGGAATCCCCGTTTCCGCTCCGGCATTATCTTACGCTGATTACCGTAGTCATTATCGCCGGGATGAACCAGGGGCTTCTGCTGCCGCTGCTTACTCTGCTGCTTGACAAAACGGGGGTCTCGACCGGGGTGAACGGTTTGAATGCGGCCGCTCTGTACATCGGAACTTTTGCCACGATGTTTTGGATTGAGAAGCCTGTGCGCCGTTTCGGCTACAAACCGGTGATCGTCGTCGGCATCCTGCTCGTGCTTGTCGCGCTGATTTTATTCCCGGCATTCCCTAATTTCTGGGTATGGCTTGTGCTCCGGTTTTTGGTAGGCGTTGGAGACAGCGGTCTGCATTATGCAACCCAGCTTTGGATCGTGTCCCGTTCCCCGGCGGATCGGCGAGGCCGGTACATCTCGTTCTACGGGATGGCTTACGGGGCGGGATTCAGCCTGGGGCCGCTTGGCATCAACTTGCTGCCGTACGGCATGTGGGCGCCTTTTCTGGCGACGATGCTGTGCGCGGCCGTGTCGCTGCTGTTCGTGAGCCGGCTGCCCAATGCGCACCCGGAAACGGGGAAGAGGGAACAGGGGGCGCAAGCTAGAGTCACCTATCCCATTGTGTTCCGGCTGGCCTGGTACGCTTTGCTTACCTCTTTCCTGTACGGATACATGGAATCGTCCATGAATAGCAATTTTCCCGCTTACGGTTTGCGCACGGGTATCTCCGACACATGGATTTCCTTGCTGCTGCCGGTCATCGGGATCGGTTCGCTGATCCTCCAGCTGCCGCTTGGCATATGGAGCGACCGGTGGGGCCGCAAGCCGATCCTGATCACGGCTGGCCTGATCGGCGGGGCGGCCTTCGCAGCCGTCCCGTTCGTCGCGCAGGGGAATCTGCTGTTGATGCTAATTCTGTTCGGCCTGGCTGGCGGGCTTGTCGGCTCGTTCTTTACGCTGGGGCTTGCCTACGCGGCGGATGTGGTGCCGAGAGTGATGCTGCCCCGTACGAACGTCATCGCCTCCGTACTGTTCAGCATCGGGAGTATCGCCGGGCCGAATATTGGCGGCTTCAGCATGCAGTATTTCTCCGTCCACAGCATGTTTTATTGGCTTGGCGGCGCGTATGTCTTATTTGCGCTGCTCGGAATTTGGTTCCGGCCGAAGGTTCCGTAAATGGAATATGAGTTTTGAATCCCCGAGTCAAGCAAGCAAACAAAGAAGGGCCGCGTCATGCGGCTCTTCCGGGAATCATCGATGTTCACTTGTCAGCTGGAAACAATTTCGTGGCCTTACCTGAAATGCTGAAATGAAGTCTTGCACGTATCACGGTTCATACGAGCTTCGAATCGAAATACATTGGATAGTAGATCAATTATTTTAAGGAAGGTGATTCGAAATGAATACGACGACGGCTTTGACCGACAGTTCCAGGAAGATCATCGAAGTTTCGGGCGAAGGAATGGTTGCTGCGGCCCCGGACCGGGCGCTGATTACACTGGGGGCAATCACGGAGAAGGCGAGTCTGAGCGAAGCGCAGACCGAGAATGCCGCAGCGGTGTCAGGCATCCTCCAATCGCTTTTCCAGCTTGGGATTCCGAAGGAAAAGGTGCAGACGGTCCAGTACGGCATCGAGATCCAATATAACTACAAGGACGGGGTTCAAATGTTCCGTGGCTACAAAGTCACCCACCTTCTGCGAGTGACCGCGGATAAGATCGAGCAGACGGGAGTTATTGTGGACACGGCGGTTCGCCATGGGGCGAATACGGTATCCGGCATCCAGTTTGCTTCGGCTCATCCGGAGACTTATTACCATCAGGCGTTGACGATGGCAGTCCACAGCAGCCGCCAGAAGGCGGCGACCCTTGCGAAAGCGATGGGCGTAGCGCTTCATCCTACCCCGCTTCGGATTCAAGAGATGTCGCATGGCATCGAACCGCACCCGTACCAGATCGCAACTTTTGCCGCTGCGCCCTCCACTCCCATCCAGCCGGGGGAACTGAACATTTCCGCCGCCGTCAAAGCTTTTTATTCTTATTCTTGACGATGCTTTGGATCGATTGAGAAAGTGGACGTCAGCCCGGCGAAATCCCCGGCCAAGCTTGCCAGCGGCTTCAAGTTCTCCGTTGCTATTTTAAAGTTTCCTGCATAGGCGGCGGAATCCACTTGTACGCGCTCCACGATTCCAAGAACCAGATGATCCCCGCCTACGGGAATAATTCGATCCAGCTTCAGTTCGAACGCAATCGGCGCTTCAAGCACCGCCGGCACATCGACGCTCTTGCAACGCTGCGGCGTGACTCCCGCAAGCTCGAACTCGTTCTTCTGCGGCCCGACATTAGCGGACGAAAGCAGCATCGCCTCGCCCAGAGGCTCGGAAACCACATTAATGACAAAATCACCGACCTCGCGAATATTGGTCAGCGTATCCTTCACCGTACCTTCCCGTTCACCTACGCCCGGTCCAATGGAAATCAGCAGCGTGGGCGGGTTTCGGGAAGCGACTGTAAAAAAGCTAAAGGGCGCCAAATTAAGAACGCCGTCCTTGCTTTTGGACGAAACCCACGCAATGGGCCTCGGTACAACCGAACCGATCATCAGCTTGTACATTTCCTGCTCGCTTAAATCGCCCGTATGAAACGCGAGCGCATCATGCCTCGGCATCGTTATCATCCTTTCCTTGTTGCCTTGCCTGCGCCTGCCGCATCGGTTTACACCGTCCAACGGGAGAGTTACAATGTAGTTCTGCCCCTGCGTAACCTGAACTCATATGGCGGCCCGCCGGACACGGTATTCTTAAGTATAAACGCATCCCGGATAAAAAATAGTACGCACTTTAAAGTTAGTACTTCACGCCTGTTGATTAACCAAAATAAGGTATTCAAAAATTGAAAAAAGGCCACTCTTTCGATAAAATCGATTCTACCA